>DDEQ01000039.1:0-46657 GCA_002336105.1 Chthonomonas sp. UBA1950
AGTTTGACTGGGGCGGTCGCCTCCTAAAAAGTAACGGAGGCGCCCAAAGGTTGGCTCAGGCGGAATGGAAACCCGCTGATGCGTGTAAAGGCAAAAGCCAGCTTGACTGCGAGGCCAACGAGCCGAGCAGAGACGAAAGTCGGGCTTAGTGATCCCACGGTTCAGTGTGGAATGGCCGTGGCTTATCAGACAAAAGCTACCCCGGGGATAACAGGCTGGTGAAGTCCAAGAGTTCACATCGACGACTTCGCTCGGCACCTCGATGTCGGCTCATCGCATCCTGGGGCTGTACAAGGTCCCAAGGGTTCCGGAGTTCACGGATTAAAGCGGCACGCGAGCTGGGTTCAGAACGGCGTGAGCCAGTTCGGTCCCTATCCACTGCGCGCGTAGGAAATTTGAGGGGAGTCGCTCTTAGTACGAGAGGACCGGAGCGAACCGACCTCCGGTGTACCAGTTGTTCCGCCAGGAGCATACGCTGGGTAGCCACGTCGGGCAGTGATAAGCGCTGAAAGCATCTAAGCGCCAAGCACACCCCAAGACCAGATTTCCCTTTCGCAAGAAGTAAGGCCCCTGGAAGACCACCAGGTTGATAGGTCGCGGCTGTGAGGGCAGTAATGTTCTGAGGTTAGCGATACTAATTAGGCCGAGGGCTCGACTATTCGGTCCTTAAAAAGGTTTCATCTTAGTTCGGTGCGTTTCTTGGTGGATAAAAGTCAGCCAGAGGTTTGTAGCTTGTCTACGATCTCTGGGAATATGCCACAACACTTTCCGGGTGGCCATGGCGAGAGGGAAACACCCGTTCCCATCCCGAACACGGCAGTTAAGCCTCTTTGCGGCGGAAGTAGTCGGTCCGAAAGGGCCCGCCAGATATGCACGCTGCCCGGTTGAAATCTAAACAAGCCTCACGCTTTTAGCGTGGGGCTTTGTTGTTTATCAANNTTCCCATCCCACAGCTCCGAACACTGGCGAGCAGTTAAGCCTGAGGCAGCGGTGGAAGTAGACGGTCTTGATGCGGCTCAGCCACAGATGTACGCTGCTCGATTGAATCCTAAACAAGCTTCACGCTTTTAGCGTAGGGTTTTGTTGTTTATCAAGGTCTTCAGACACGTGAAACCTGCTTGCTAGTGCAGAAACACCCGTTCCCATCCCACAACTCCGAATACTGGCGAGCAGGTAAGCCTGAGGCAGCGGTGCAAGTAGACGGTTTTGATGCGGCTCAGCCACATATGTACGCTGCTCGATAGAATTCTAAACAAGCTTCACGCTTTTAGCCTAGGGTTTTGTTGTTTATCAAGGTATTGAGACTCGTCTAAACTGCTTGCTAGTGCAGATACACCAGTTCCCATCCCACAACTCCGAACACTGGCGAGCAGTTAAGCCTGAGGCAGCGGTGGGAGTAGTCAGTGTTTATGCGCCCGGCAGGATATGAACCTTGCCAGGTTGAAGCCTTGATAACAAATGCTTCTTGTCCTGCTCTCGCCTGGGCCTGTCCAGTGAGATCTGAGCATGCACAATGAGTTAGGCACTCCGTAAAGTCGTTTGCTAAATAGCAAGTGGATTTACTTTTGGTTTCTGATCACTTTTCGGATTCGATGTGATCACCTAGCACCTAAGTTCGAGTTGATTTCGGCATTGAAGAAACGATCCTGAACCGGCAAAAGGTGTAAATCTATCTCTCTAAGAGCAATTTGTCCTTTTTAATAAACAGTAAAGACTTTGAATCGTCCAGCCGGCTGTAAGGCGCGATGGATATGAGTGTTTCTAATGCGACACTCTACGAGAAGCCGAAATCGTTAAATTTGGGCTCCGAGAGTGCGATTGATAAGGTTGTTCACCAGAAACTGCGGCAAAAAGGGATTTCACCTTCGGAGCCTTGTTCCGACTCGGTTTTTCTTCGGCGAGTCTATCTTGATGCAATTGGAACTCTTCCAACCGCCGATGAAAGCAGAAGTTTCTTGCAGAGGCCGGACAGGAACCTGCTCATTCGGCAGCTACTCGACAGACCAGAGTTCGCAACCTACTGGGCGATGAAATGGGCAGAACTTCTACGGGTCAAGTCAGAGTTTCCAATCAACCTTTGGCCAATGGCGGCGCAGGAATACCATCGCTGGATTCGAACCCAACTTGATCGCAACACGCCAATTGATCAGTTTGCGCGCAGTCTACTGACCTCGGAAGGAAGTAACTTTCGAGTAGGGCCAGCGAATTTCTACCGCGCAGTGACAGCAAAGACACCCGAGGGGATATCGGAGGCTGTTACTCTGACCTGGATGGGCTTAAGACCCGGTAAGGTTTCACGGGAGTTGACACCCGTTTTTTCCTCTGTTGCATTCAAGCCGACAGGAGAGTGGAAGGAAGAAATCGTCTTCTGGAACCCACTTGCGACTGCAAAACCGTCTGAAATCTCTTTGCCAGATGGTCAAAAAATGACAATTTCTGCGGAGGCTGATCCTCGAATTGCATTCGCTGCATGGCTCACATCACCCAAGAATCCTTGGTTCGCTAAGAACATATCCAACCGAATTTGGAGCTGGATCTTTGGAAGCGGTGTCATCAATCCGGCGGATGACCTCAATCCTCAGAATGCTTCTACCAATCCTGCATTAACTCAGATATTGACCCAAGAACTGGTTCGAGAGAGATTCGACACGAAGCAGATGATGCTGTCAATCTTCGAATCACAAACCTATCAGCAGTCCTCAATTCCAGCGTCGCCGCAGAAAGATGCCGCTCGATTCTTTGCGTACTACCAGATTCGACCGCTAGGAGCTGAAGTGCTGCTCGATGCAATCGATCAAATCTCAGGAACCCAAGATGGGTACTCAAGCGCGGCGCCAGAACCGTACACCTTCATTCCAGAAGAGCATCGAAGTATTGAACTTGCTGACGGGAGCATAACCAGCTCGTTTCTTGAGATGTTTGGACGACCTACGAGAGATGCAGGATACGAATCTGAACGAAATCAGCAGGTCTCTGTGATGCAACGTTTACACCTGCTGAACTCGACTCATATCCAAAGGAAGTTGAATCTAGGACCAGCCCTGAAAGATCTGTACCGAACAGCAATCAATCCCGAGCAGTTCGCCCAGAGAGTTTATCTAACTGTTTTGTCTCGTTATCCCTCGGCGGATGAAGTTCAGAAGATTAAGAGCTATGTCTCGAAGCAAAAGGTGAGACAAACCGCATTTCAGGATGTTGTCTGGGCATTGGTCAACAGTTCGGAGTTCTTATACCGCCACTAGAGCATTTGTCATGGAAAACGAAAACACCACCGAAGTCATAGTTCAACTCAGTCGCCGAGAGTTTATTCGGTGCGGAGTATACGGAACAGCAGGATTGCTCTTATTCAATGGATTGCCACGTATCGCCATGGCGGCACCGGAGATGCCGTTGCTGCCGAATGGTGGTAAAGCTAAATCTGTCATTCAGCTCTGGATGTGGGGCGGACCACCTCACACAGATACGTTTGATCCGAAACCTGATGCTGGATCAGATTATTCGGGACCGCTCAATCATCCGATGAGAACGAATGTTGACGGTCTGATGATTAGTGAACTCATGCCTAACTTGTCGAAACAGGCAGATAAGTTCTCAGTCATTCGGAGCATGACTCACGGCAATTTCGGTCACGAAACTGCGGCTTACATGGTTCAAACCGGGCACCATCCGGGAGACGGGACTGTACACCCGGGCATGGGGGCCGTCGTTTCTTATCTCAAAGGGCAGGGTTATAAAGGGTTAATTCCTCCCTACATAGTGCTCTCGCAATTGCTCGGAAGATTTTCCGAAAGCGGATTCTTGGGTAGTAAAGCAAAGCCTTTTGCGACCGGTGGCGATCCAAATGCGGCACGTTTTCTTGTTGAAGGTGTTGTTGCCGAAGGAGTCAGCGATGAGCGACAAATGGCGCGTCGTCAGTTAATGCATGACTTAGATTCGTTACGCTCTGTGCTTCACGATGATCCGCAGTTGAAGGCCATGGCAGACGCAGAGTCACAGGCATATGAGCTGATTCTGGGGGATGCGGGCAAGGTGTTTGACCTGTCGCAGGAGAAATCCGAAGTCCGAGACCGATACGGACGGAACACGTTCGGTCAGTCTTGCTTGTTGGCCCGACGGTTAGTCGAGCGAGGGGTGCCGTTTGTGAGCATTAATAATGGCGGTTGGGACACTCATAAAGAGAATTTCCCGGCGATGAAGCGGAAAATCCCTGAACTAGACATGGGATTTGCTGCCCTGCTACAGGATCTTGCCGCTTCTGGCTTGTTGGATCAAACGGTCATTGTTTGGGGCGGCGAATTTGGGCGTACACCGAAAGTAGATTGGAACTCTCCTTGGAACGGGGGGCGAGGACACTGGGGGTCGTGTTTCAGTAGCGTAGTAGCAGGCGGCGGATTCAAAGGTGGCCAGGTTGTTGGTGCATCCGATGCGAAAGGTGAACAAGTCGCTCATCGCCCCGTTTATCCAAATGACCTCCTTGCCAGTGTCTATACACTTCTCGGAATTGATCCTAATGGAACTCTTCCTGATGGAAATGGCGGTCAGATTCCCATCGTTCCAGGACAATGGGACCCTAAAACTACCGGTGGCTTGTTGAAGGAGATCATGTGATGAAAGCCCTGTTGGGTTTGACTTTCCTTGTTTCCACCGCATATGCCGCAGGACCGCATATCGGGTACGCCTATCCGGCTGGGGGGCAGGCAGGACAAACAGTCGAAGTGGTAGTCGGCGGTCAGTATATTCACCGGACCGATGGAGTCCTGTTTAGTGGCAAAGGAGTGAGCGCTGAAGTTGAAAGAACCTATCGCCCGATGAATGGGAAGGAACGCACCGAGATCACTCAAAAGCTGAAAGAAGCCAGGCAACGCATTTCGCTAAAAGGGCTCTCTGCCTCTGAAATCAACCAAGCTTTAGCCAAGGAAGCCGGATTGACGGAAATGCAGATAGAAGATCTGATGAAGCAACGCCGAGATCGCCAGAACCCAAAGCGCCAGCAAAATGTTCAGATTGCTGAAACGGCGACGATCAAGGTTGCAATCGACAAACATGCAGACCCCGGATGGCACGAACTACGATTGGTGATGCCAAATGGAATATCAAATCCAGTTCGGTTTTTTGTTGGCGAATATCGTGAAGCATCAGAAACGATTTCCGTACTTGATGATAGTGTCAAACCCGTTGATCTCGGGTCAAATTTGCCAGCCGTAGCTAACGGGCAGGTTCTTCCAGGCGCAGTCGATTACGTGACTTTTAGCGCCAAAAAAGGTGATTCACTTACATTGGCGCTCGATGCCCGGGCTGTAACTCCGTACATGGCAGATGCCGTACCTGGATGGTTTCAAGCGGTCATGCAAGTGACCGACGAGGCGGGGAGGGAAGTTGCCTATGCCGATCACTGCTTCTATAACCAAGACCCGGCTTGTCACCTGATTGTTCCAAAAGACGGGAAATATACGGTTCGTATTCACGATGCTCTGTACCGAGGGCGAGAAGATTTCGTTTACCGGTTAACAATCGGTAACGTGCCGTATTTGACTGGGGTTTCCTCACTTATTAATGGCCATTCACAACAGTTGGTCGGTTGGAACCTCAACTCCTCGACCCTGCCGAAATTCGGAATTCCAGTCGCCCCGTTTGTTCCTGATCTTCCGCTACTGAAGGGGACAAGAATTGATAGAGATTGCCTAGTCTCGGGGTTGTTGTCTAAGCCAAAGCAGATCGACTCCTATCAGATCATCGCGAAGCCCGGACAAAGTTTAGTCGCTGAGATCACTGCTCGACGAGCGGGATCACCTGTCGATTCGTCTCTGTTGCTACTGGATTCTAAGGGCGTCGTCATCGCTTCAAACGACGATTCAAAAGACCCGGCTGCTGGGTTGACTGTTCACCAAGCCGACTCATATCTATCTCTGAAGTTGCCGCAGTCGAGCGTTCCGCCCTATAAGCTTATGGTTCGAGATACTCAAGGCGGGTACGGGCCGACCTACTCCTATGTTCTGAGGGTCAGCAAACCACGGCCAGATTTTGTGCTCAGAATTCTGCCTTCTGCCCTCACCGTGACGCCTAACGGGGCGGCAAAGGTGAATGTGCAGGTGATTCCTCGAGACGGTTTTTCAGGCAGTGTCAAGCTTAAGCTGGTGGATGCTCCGAAGTGGATTACGTTCACTCAGACTGGGCCGGATAGTGGGAAAATCACCGTTGGTCAGGGGCATCGAGGTGAATTGCTTTCATTACGCTTACAGGGTTCAGCGATGATTGATGGGAAAGAAACCGTTCGACCCGGCATTCCTGCTGAAGAGATGATGCAAGCTTTTGCTTGGAAACACCTCGTGACTGTTAGTGAATGGATTGTGAAAGTAGCTGGCCCGACAAAGGGGCTAAACTCTTCATCTACCCCTTTTGCGACTGAAATCCACACAAATAGATAAGTCCCTTGTCTCCTCTGGAAAAGTTGACAAACCATCTATTGGGCGCTTAACAATAGAATTAGCTTGCCATTTTGGTAGATAGAGTGGCAGAATGCTACGCTAAATGAACCTTTCGAGAATCTGGGCAACATTGTCCCTAGGGGCACTGAGTGTCGGCGCATTTGCTGCTGACGCAACAGCTACGGCCATCGACAAAGCGGATACCCTATGGTTGATCGTAGCATCAGCTCTAGTTTTGCTGATGACCCCGGGGCTTGCATTGTTTTATGGCGGCATGGTCCGTCGAAAGAACGTGCTCAGCACGATGATGCACAGCTTCATCATGATGGGTGTTGTCAGTATCATCTGGCTGTTCCTAGGCTATACGCTTGCCTTTGGTAAGACCGCGAACGGTTTTATCGGGGGATTTGACTTCCTGTTCGGTAGTGGAATCTCGATGAAAGACGCCTACCCTTATGCGCCGCATACAGTGCCTGCGGGGGCGTTCATGCTGTTTCAGATGATGTTTGCCATCATCACCCCGGCACTCATTTCAGGCGCGATTGCCGAGCGAATGAAGTTCAGCGGATATTTACTCTTTACGACCTTATGGATTCTGCTGGTTTATGTTCCAGTGGCGTGTTGGGTTTGGAACCCCGATGGGTGGCTTTGTAAGAAAGGTGCGCTCGATTTTGCGGGGGGAACCGTAGTTCACTTGGCGAGCGGCGTTTCTGCCCTTGTTGCTTGTATTTTCCTTGGAAAACGAAAGGCTCTCAATCACGAGCCGATTTTGCCCAATAACCTTACTACGACTTTGCTGGGCGCTGGCCTCCTTTGGGTCGGTTGGTTTGGGTTCAACGCCGGCTCTGCCCTTGCCGTGGGTGATCTGGCTTTAGTTGCGTTTTCGACGACTCACTTCGCTGCCGCCGCCGGAATGATATCCTGGCTAATTTTTGAGAAAGTACGTTACGGAAAGCCGACGGCTCTTGGTGCGGCTTCTGGTCTGGTCGCTGGTCTGGTCGGAATCACGCCTGGCGCGGGGTTTGTCGGTCTGCCTGAATCCGTCCTGATCGGCTTTTTGGCTGGTGCCGTTTGTTTTGGCGCGGTGTCGTTGAAGTCGAAATTTGGGTACGACGACTCGCTTGATGTCGTCGGTGTTCACGGCGTTGGTGGACTATTAGGTGCGATTCTGACTGGAGTCTTCGCGAGTTCGGCAGTCAATCCGGTCGTCGGCGATGTGATGAAGGAGGGAGGACGTAGCGGTCTGATCCTGACTCAGGTAATGGCGGTTGTTGTTGTGGGAATCTATGCAGCTGTCATCTCAACAATCATTCTCTTTCTTGTGAAATTCACGACCGGCATCAGGGTCTCGAAAGAAGAAGAAGTCGAAGGTTTAGACCTTGCTCTTCATGGTGAATCGGGTTACAACTTCTAGGAGCTGTCATGTATAAAATCGAAGCAGTTATTCGTTCCAACAAACTCGAAGATGTTCAAGAAGCTCTTGAAGCGATTCATGTGTCCGGTTTGACCGTCATCGAAGTCAAAGGCATGGGCCGTCAGAAGGGAGTGACACACACCTACAGGGGCAGTCAATACACTTTGTCGCTAACTCCGAAGGTGATGCTATCTCTGGTTGTTTCGGATGATGAGCTTGAAGAGGTCATCACGACGATACAGCAAACGGCTTCGACCGAGGAAGTCGGAGATGGGAAGATTTTCTACTGGAAAATCGAGAACGCTGTTCGCATCCGGACCGGCGAACGCGGCGACAGCGCGTTGCAATAAGTAAGGGCTCAGGAAACGAAATCGACTCGTTTCCTGAACGCGTTTGACCTACTTAAAGATCTGACCGATGATCTGTGGGTCGAATGAGAATCCGACGGCTAACCGTTGGGATGCGCCGCTTCCACCAACTATGCTAGACAGCATTCCTACGTCGAAGTGTACGTATTGATTGAGTGCAACTCCCAAACCGACATACATACTGGAATCATTTGACACATCATCGGCACCTGTTTTGATACTTCCAGTTGTGAAACCGAGTGCGATTGTTAGTCTTGGGTTGTCCATGAGCCAGTCGTAAGCCGATGGATGGTCGTCGGTCCTAATCTCCGACCAGTAATCCTTTAGGATCTTACGGGTATAAGGGAAGTCAAGCGTGTTTTGAGAGTCTTGCTGCTTAAACTTGACTTGACGTCTTCCCGACGTGATATGGGCTAAGAACGCTGGTTGAAGGGAGTGGGCGGTACCAAGAACTGATGCATAGATTCCAGCATAATCGCTCCAGTCACTGGTTCGTTCGTTTTTCTTGTTTTTAAGCTTTGTAAATTCATCCGCAGGGACAACGATAGGATGATCCTTGTTGATCGCGTTTGAAGTAGCTGGTGCAGATTGTGGCTGGTTGCGAAAACTAAAACCTTTAGCTAACAACTCTGATCCTGAAATGATGACTACATCCGATCCGGCAGCATGAGCAGATTTGATTCCTAACAACGAGAGAGTAACGACTAATGTTGCAATGAAACTACTTTTAAGCACGAGTCAATAATACAATATAAAAACAAATAAAATTATATTTTTTTATGGCTCTTAACTAATGGCTAAACTTCCACGCCGACTGAAAGTCCTTACTGATTGGCTGGTGGGTTAGAATCGCTCGAACCATCTCCACAGGCATTTGATTTTCTTTTAAGATCGCGTCGTGGAAGTCGCGATTCGACATCTTTCCTGAATCCACGAGTTCATGATGTAACGCTCGGAACTGAAGGCCGCCAATCATGTAAGCCAGTTGATAGAGGGGCGGATAATCGCCTGAGAAGGAGCGACGCACCTCACCTTCTGCGTTTGCGCGCTCATGTCCTACTCGGTCCACGAGGAAGTCAATACACTGCTCCGGGGTCATTTCACCAAGGTGGAATTTGAGAGAGAAAATAATACGGGCGCATCGGTGCATTCGCCAAAAAAGCATTCCGATCTTCTCTTCCGGTTTCTGAGCAAAGCCCAGATCCCAAAGCACCATCTCCCAGTAAAGCGCCCAACCTTCGACCCAGAATGGCGTCCAGAAGGCGTTTCGATACGGACGGTATCTTGTTTCGTAATACTCCTGCAGACCGTGACCCGGGATCAGCTCGTGCTGAACCGTTGCGCGTGAAAAAAACTGATTGTTGCCGCGCATGCTCATGAGCTTTTCGTCATAACTCATTGTGTCGGTGGGATAGCTGACGATGATCATTTCGCCGCCAAGAAAGAATGGGTTAGTTTTTTGTGCCTGTGGCGACATCATGCTAATGCGCCACGTTTCTTTGGCTATCGGCGGCACTGTCAGCAAATCACGATCTTCTAGGAACTTGACGGCTTCTACAGCCAGTTTTCGGACGAGCGATGGCTGTTCGCCGGGGGCAACATGCAAACCCTTCACATGCTCTAGTGCTTGCTTCCAGTTATCACCAAAACCTAATTCTTGAGAGGCCTTTTTCATCTCCTTCTCGCACCATGCAAACTCGGTATCCGCGATTTTGATGAGATCTTCCGGTGAGTAAGGAATCATCTCGGCGTCGAGGTCTGCCAATAAGGCGTCTCGACCCACAGGGCTTCCCACAATCGCGTCCTCATCGTCTGGTTTGAGTCCGGCCAGCTCCTGTCTTAAGTCGGCAGCGTAGGAACTAAGCTCCTGATCTAGCTTTTTGTAGGCATCAGTGACCCACCAGTTGAACATTGGGTCATAGCCAGAGTAAAACTTGTCCCATTCTTGGAGGATCGTTCGGAGTTCCTGAATCTCGCGGGTAGCCCGGTTGGCAACGACCTTTGGCGCCTTTAGCTTCTTGCCGATCTGACTTTTTAGGCTTTTTACTTCTTCGGTTACATCTGTGAGAGTCTTGGCAATGCCTTCGGGGTTGATGTCCTCGATATTGCGACGTGATTCCTCAAGCGCAGCGAGCTTTTCTGCAAACGGATGGAGTGGCTGGGTTTCGGCGTCCTTCGTCGCTTGCAGGTCGAGTTCTCGTAACCGCTTCGTAAGGAGGTTCTTCAACAGCACGAAATCGACCTTGGATTCTTCATCAAGGGAACTGAAGTTCACCTGACTCTGCCGCAACTGCCAATCTTGATAAAGTTCACGTAAACGACTGGATTGCCTTTTGCTCAACCGCACCGCATAGGCGCGTCGAATAGCTGATTCGTCAGCAACGAACTCTCTGATCAAGTTTTCCATCGGCGGGATAAGCATACACGTAGCGATTAGTGGTGTGAACATGGCGGGCTTTACTGCAGTTTATAGGGCAATTGCTACGTTCCGCATGTTGTCACGCGTCTGAGATACTGTTTTTTTGTTAGTGATCAAGTGGGTCTTTGCTGGTCAATATCACAGCTGAATCTCCGAGAAATTGCGGGTTTCCCCGCATCCTCACTATCAGCAACGGTGCCGGAGTTCGCTCATCCCCGGTATGAAACACAGCACAAGATAGTGCAATGTACGGCAAACGATACTTGTCGGTTGAGAACCCACAACCGAACAGGAAAGAAGCAAGCTATGTACACCGCCATTGTTGTCGTCGTTGCAGTTACAGCGGTCATGGGAGCCATCGGGCTTCTTCATGATTCCCTCAAAGCTGCATCAAAACCCTAACGTCAGCAAAGTACGAGCAGGCGGCTTTCTCTGAACGCAACGCCGATCCTCCTCACTCCAGAAAGCGGCTCCATGAGATATAGTGGAGCCGCTTTTTTTTGTCTGGATTAGGGTTGTCTTCCGGGTCCAGATAAGACAAACTAGGGCGTGCGAGCATTCCGACGCACTCTTTTGTTTCTGAAGCCATACCGAGCGCGGGTGACGTTAGCCGTCATCATGACGCTGCTCGTCACGTTGCTTCAGATCTTGCCTCCGCGAATCTATCAAGCGGCGATTGATACAGCGATTCGCCCCGGATTAGCGGCTCAGCAGTCGCTCACCAAGCTAAACGAGGAAGCCAAGTTATCGGGTCAACCTATCGACGCGGTTAAGAAACAGGAGCTTGAGAAAACTCGTGACTCTGCTCCGAACGTGTTGTTCTGGATTTCTGGAGCGCTTGTACTCGTCATTGTGTTTCGAAATATGTTCAGCTATGTGAACTCGTACACGATGACATGGATCGGTCATCGCTTTGTTTTTGACCTTCGCTTTGCAACCTGGAGACATTTACAAAGACTCGATCTTGCGTACCACAACCAAACTCAGACTGGCAAGATCATGGCGCGCGCTACTGCCGACATTGAGCTGATCCAGCAACTGATTCAAGGTCAGTTAGTTCAGTTCATCACCGACCTCGTCACGCTTCTGGCCGTGCTCTCCATGCTGTTCTTCCTAGAATGGAGATTGGCTTGGATTATTATCGCGCTGGTTCCCTTTTACGTCATCGGCTATCTTGCATTCCTGAAACGGATTCGCGAGGTGAGCAATGAGCAACGACGACTGTACGACGAGATGCTTGGAAAACTTGCTGAGAAGTTTTCTGGCATTGCCGTTGTGAAAGCATTCGTTCGAGAAGATTACGAGCGCGAGAGCTTTATGAACTCGGTTCGTTCCAAATTCCGAGTGGACATGATCCAGGTCCACCTGAACCGAAGGTTAGGACTCGTTTCGGGAGTTGTCAGTGCGTTAGGAACCGGTGCCGTCTATTCCTATGGCGGTCACCTGGTGCAAATCGGGGAGATGACTCCAGGAAAGTTGGTCGCCATGACCTTCTACATCGGGTTTATTTTTAACCCAGCTGTGAGAGTTATCGACTTCAATAATGCTCTCCAATGGGCAGTCACAGCTATGGAGCGTGTCTTCCAAACGTTGGATACACGACCCGAAATCGAAGACTCAGTGAATGCCCTCCCATTGCCTGATCTGAAAGGCGAAGTCCTATTTGACCACGTTAGCTTTAGCTATGTCGAAGAGATCAAAACGCTAGACAACATCAACCTAAAGGTCTCAGCGGGTGAAAAACTTGCCTTGGTTGGGCACAGCGGTGCTGGCAAGACGACCTTGATGAACTTGCTGATGCGCTTTTATGATCCAACCCAAGGGCGTGTTCTGGTGGATGGTATCAATCTGAAAGAGGCGAGACTTGAAACACTCAGACGTCAAGTGAGCATGGTTGCCCAAGAGAACGTCCTCTTTAGCGTGAGCATCCTTGAGAACATTCGGTACGGAAATCGTGACGCTACGCTAGATCAGGTCATCGCATCGAGCAAAGCGGCTGACCTTCACGAATTTGTCGAGTCGCTCCCCGATGGGTACGAAACCATGATCGGCGAAGAAGGCATCAAGCTGAGTGGTGGTCAGAAACAGCGACTTGCTCTCGCTCGTGCTTTGGTTACCGACCCGAAGATTCTCATCCTCGATGACGTCACCAGCGCGCTTGATGGAGAGACGGAAGCACGGGTGCAAGATGCTCTCGCTCAAGTGATGCAAGGCAGAACGACTTTCATCATTGCCCACCGGCTTTCCAGTGTCGTCGATGCCGACCGAATTGTGGTATTCGATGAAGGCAAGATCGTCGACATCGGCACCCACGCTGAACTGGTCGAGCGAGAAGGGATTTACAAGGATTTATACGAAGAGCAGTTCCGTAGCGCGCTTCAAAGCGTTGGTTCAAACAACGCCTAGATCATTCACTCCGTTGCCCCACCGAAGAATAGGCTGGCTAACAGCGTCAACAGCACTGCGGAAGTGATGGCCACGTACACACGATCTTTCTCTTTGATGAAGCCGAGTAGTGAAACGGCCACTCGTGTGATCGGGGTTAGCAGAAGCAGCAAAATCGAGAACATCATGATCGCTCTCGGCTGCAAATGCAGGACGCCTTCGATAATTGATGGCACATGACGGTCTGCTTCTGGGGTTCCTAGAAACTGACTGTACGACGTGGAGGTGGTTCGGTTAGCAATAGCATTGAAAATGAGCCCGACAATGCCGACTGCAGCAGAAGTCAAAACGCCGACACGCAGGACGAAGCTAACGACATGTTGCATGGAGCCTTCGGTATCTCGATTCATTTGGCTGAGACTCCTTTAGCGATCATGGTGACCGCGACGAATGCAACTAGCACGGCGAATAATTGGCGCAAGAGCTTCACCGGCATTTTGGGCATCACTCGTGCGCCGACGAGCGACCCAACAACGACCCCAAGCATGACCGGCAATGTGATATTGGGCTCCAACTGGCCACGACCCAAGTAGACACCTGCACTTGCGGCTGCGGTGACGCCGATCATAAAGTTGCTTGTCGCCGTTGAAACGCGAAAGGGTATTCGCATGGCGATGTCCATCGCGGGGACTTTCAGAGACCCGGAGCCGATCCCGAGCAAACCAGAGAAGGTTCCGGCACCGAACATCAACAGAACTCCGAGCTTCACTCGCTGGACTTTGTAAGGCTCAACATTACCGTTTGGTAACTTGTACACTCCGCTCAAGCCGAGTTTATCGCTAAGTGGATCAACATCCGCTTCGGCGCTCGTCTGCTTAGGACCGCGAGAGGAGTTATACGCAGTTTGAAGCATCACCAACCCAAAAATGATCGAAAGCAACTTGGTGGAAATGACGCTACCTAAATAGGCTCCGAATAACGCTCCGCTTACCGTGCCGATTTCAAGCAGCATTCCTAAACGAATGTTGGACAGTCCGT
The DNA here is from genome assembly GCA_002336105.1 of Chthonomonas sp. UBA1950. Taxonomy (GTDB): domain Bacteria; phylum Armatimonadota; class Fimbriimonadia; order Fimbriimonadales; family Fimbriimonadaceae; genus Fimbriimonas. The sequence continues at coordinate 14,050 of DDEQ01000039.1, forward strand.
CACGAACGTATGCCGCCGCAGAACCGGAAGAGGTTGCGATGGTGGCTACGAGAGCTGCCCCAATGGCATATTTGATGTCAATTCCGAGGAGAAGTGTCAGGGCGGGGGTTAGAATTATCCCACCACCGAGCCCAGTAAGTGCTCCGACAAACCCTGCCAAAACCCCGGCTAGAACGAGAAAAATGGTGAGCGCTAGAATGGTCAAGCCAACATAAAGCTACCCCACGGTGTCTATTCGCTGCTTTTCCAGGTAGTCCCTTGCTTGAGTAACGTTTCTCTCAGTTGGACCTGTTCGGGGGTTGAATCACTTTTTTCCTTGACCTGTCCGTTCTCGTAAATGAGAGCTGCTTTCGCAAGGACCTCGTTGTAGGGAAGTTGCCCGGGGTGCATCACCCACGTATCGTAAAGCTTGCCGAGAGGTTGTCCGCCAAACCGAACGAGGAGCTTTCTTATTGCTCCATCTTTGAAGGCAGAACCTCCCTTGCACTGCTCCCAAAGGGCAAGCTCAACATCATCAAGGGTCGATTTGCCTTCGGTTCGAGAGCGAAGCTCGATGTCGAACATCAGCCCAAGGATCCAGCCTGTCGGATAGTAGTCCACCTTGTACCCACTGCTGTGCGAGTTGTTGGCTTCCGGAGTTTTGTATCCGCTCTCCCAAGGGCTGACCTCTCGGCGGGCTGGATTACCTTCAATCCGTACCAATTGGTTTTGTATTTCTTGGAAGTACAACTGCCGAGTGCCGTAACCCGCCCGAAACGGAAGCGTGTATGCATAGTAGTCAGTCACTCCTTCGAGCCACCAAAGATCGCCAGAACGGGGGAGTTTTGTGTAATCGAACGGCCCAAGCTGCTGGGACCGAATTCGCTTCACGTTCCAAAGATGAAAGAACTCGTGAGCCATTCCTGAGACCATTCCAGGTCCCATGCCTGTACTCGCAAAAACCTGAGTCGAAGAAGAGTGCTCCACGCCTCCTCCTCCATCAGGAATAAATGAAATAGCTTGAACGTGCCACACGTATCGGTCAAACGGAGCGCCGCCGAAGTACTTCGTTTCCGTCTCGGAAACGTTCTGCAGGATTTGCTTTAACTTGCCCTGATTGATCTTGTTTTGGGCTGGACCGCGTAGCGCGATGGTGTACTTCTTGCCTTCGAGCGTGTAACTGTCTTCGATAAACTTTCCAAGCGTCACCGGGCAATCCGCCAGCTCGTCGTAATCGTGGGCTTCGAAACCGCTTTCAACTGGCTTGAGGCTCACTGCAACTTTTTGGTCCGGTTTAGTTTCAAACCGAAGTTGGCACTTTTCTTGCTTTCGGTCAACGACGTACATGTAGACGGTGGGGCCGCTGTAATGAACGACCATTTCGTCGCCGGAAAACATGCCTAATCGGTCTTGTGATCGCTCGGCGGGGCGTTGATATGAGAGTGATATGAACTTATGGTTGCCATTTTCGACCTGCCATGTGTCGTCGCGCAGGTGCTCAACTGGAACGGGTCTCCCTAACTCATCTTTTGCCGAGACCGAAGCGACCGCCTTCCAATAGTCTTCCTTGACGTAGAGTCCCGGAGACCAACTCGGCATCTGATAGCTTGTGACCCTGCCCTTTGGCTGCAAACGAATCTCGACGTTGATTTGGTCGAGCTGTGCCGACGGTGTGACCGTGTAGAGGATGTCTGCAGATGCCATGCAGGAAAACATGCAGGTCAGAATTGGGATCGCATGGCGAGTCAACACAGATATTAGTCTATCACCGGCAATCTCCCTTCACCCGACGAAATCGAGCGAAGGGCGAGTTGACTAAGAACCTAGACCAACGCCGATGATTTCGTTGATCGCGGTCTGAGACTGCACAAGGTTGTAGAATGCGCCTTGTTTCTCCATCAGCTCCTCGTGGGTGCCAATCTCAGCGATCTGGCCTTTATCGAGAACGATCAGCCGCGAGGCATTTCGCAAGGTGGAGAGGCGGTGGGCAATCGCGAACGTCGTACGTCCTTGCACAAGCCGACCAAGGGCCTCTTGAATCTGCTTCTCCGTTTCGACATCCACCGAGGAGGTCGCTTCGTCAAGAATCAAGATTCGCGGATTATGCAGGATTGCACGGGCTATCGAGATGCGCTGGCGTTCGCCACCAGACAGCTTCGATCCGCGCTCGCCGACCATAGTGTCGTAACCATCCGGCTTGGACAAGATGAAGGTGTGAGCGTTTGCCGCTCTCGCCGCTTCGATGACTTCATCCATCGAAGCTCCTGGCTTTCCGTAGGCAATGTTCTCGCCGATCGTGCCGTTGAACAGGAACGGTTCTTGTAAAACGATGCCGATTTGTTCGCGAAGATCCTGAAGAGCAATCTCCCGGTAATCGATCCCATCAATCTTGAGGGTTCCCACATCAGGCTCGTAGAAACGGCAAATGAGGTTAATCGTGGTCGACTTTCCTGCACCCGACTTTCCAACAAGACCGATCATTTCGCCTGGTGCGGCGGTGAAGTTGATTCCCTTCAATACCGGGTTCGATTTGTCGTACCCAAACCGTACATTTTCGAACTGAACCTCTCCAACTATGGCTTTATGTATGCCTCGGTCGCCGTACTGCTCCGCATCCGTGTCCATGATCTCAAAGATGCGTTCGGCACCTGCCATGGCTCGGCTGAACCATTGGTTGACGGCTGAGAACCACTGAAGTGGACCGTACACAAGCATCAAGTAGGCATTGATTTGCCAGAATTTGCCAATCGTCAGTTCACCCTTGTAGACCAAGTAACCGCCGACCAACCAACAGATTAGGTTGCCGAGAGTTGTAAAGAAACTCATGGCACCAAAGATCGTGTACCAGCGTCGGTCAACGCTAACGCCAGCATCTCGAAGCTCGTTGTTACGCGCTTTGAACTTGGAATATTCTGTGTCTTCCTTGGCGAATGCTTTCACAACACGGATACCGTGCAAAGATTCGTTCAGATGCGTGTGGAAGCGTGCCCACTTCTGACCCACCTTGTGAAACATTTGCGACATCGGCTTCCAGAAAAAAGCGCCGATTCCGAACACCAGCGGAACGGGTGCCAAGATGCAAATAGCGAGCATCGGCTGCAGCCAAAAGAGCATGACGGAAACGCCGATAAGCGTGAGTCCGTTCAATAGCAAGTACGGAACACCTTCCACTAGGAATCCCCAAACGCGGTCCGTGTCGCTGGTCACACGCGAGGCAATGGCCCCGACCTGCTTCTTGTCAAAGAAGGTGAGTTGCAAAAACTCGATGGATCGGTAAACCGCTGAGCGCAGATCGGCCGCGATGTTTCCGGCTAGGTAGGCAATCGTTCGACCGTTCAAAATCTGTAGCACCGAACTGAAAACCAAGATGCCAAACCAAATAACCATCAGGTTGAACAGTTCTGGCAAATTACGGTGCGTTCGAAATACCGTGTCGAGCAATCGGCCCTGAATCAGCGGTGGTACAAGGTTCAGCAGTGTCGTCGTGAGAGAAGCCAGCGCTAGAAAAATGGCTTGGTATTTATAGGGCTTTAGGAAGCGGAGGATTCGAAGCAGTGTTTTGCCACGGTTCACGCAGGCAGGACAAATGCCGTCTTTCTCTGGAAGCAAACGGTCGCACTTTGGACAGCGGACCTTTTCCTCCTTCAAATTGATCATCAGATCTTCGCCTTTGGCGAGCTGTTCAATTCCCCGGGCGGCTTCGCTGAACTTTGCCGCAACGGTGAGCGAGTAGGTGATCAGCGGAATGATGTTTCCGGTCTTGGTCTCGACCTCCATCCGTCCGCCGCCAACTAGCGGCTCGTTTCGCGCCGACCTGATTTCGGAGATCGGAATCGATACAGAAAGGTTTCCCTGGGCATCAAGCGCACGGACGACCGTCGCTGTGACCTCAAGCGTTTGCTTACCAAAACGGCCATCCCGCGCAAAATCTGCAGGCAAACTAATTAATATCTTCTCTAAACCGGGCATTTTGACTACCGCGGTCGTAGTGATAACTGAACTCATACGATCCCTCCCTCGGGTCGTTTCGATGTCTGAGCTGGTAGGCGACTGGTTAGGTGCTTATTCAGCGATGATCGGTCGCGCGGAACAATCCGCTAAACGCAAACATTGTGCTTCAACCTTGACTGAATGCCAAGGGACACACATGCTTCATTTTCTGTACGGCTATTAAAAGCCCGCCGACAGCAACCGCAACAGAGATCGAATCTTACCCAGTCGCTGTCGGCTTTCCACTAGGTCCTAGGTCTCGTTATTGAACGAGTTCGCGAAGCCCATCCTCATCGACTTCCCGCCGTGAATCTGCCATGACGAGGAAGGCATCGTAGATTTCTTCGAATCGCTCGTCGGTGAAGTTGTAGCCAATCTCTGCTAGTCTGTGTTTCAATCCGTGACGCCCCGATCTTGCCGTCAATATGATCTCGCTTTTCTCCGCGCCAACTAGCTTGGGGTCGATGATCTCGTAGGTTGATCGCTCTTTGAGAACGCCGTCTTGGTGGATTCCGCTGCTGTGCGCATACGCGTTCGCCCCGACGACTGCTTTGTTGCGCTGAACCACCATGCCCGTGAGTTTGGAAACGAGCCTGGAAGTTGGGAGCAGTTGGGTTGTGTCGATCTTTGTTCCGAGCGCGAACTTATCCTTCCTGATATATAGCGCCATGACCACCTCTTCAAGTGAGGTGTTTCCGGCCCGCTCGCCAATGCCGTTGACCGTGACCTCCACTTGTCTTGCTCCTGCGATTACACCCGCCAAGGTGTTCGCGGTTGCCATGCCTAAGTCGTTATGGCAGTGACAGGAAAAGATTGCCTTGTCGCTGTTCGGGACGTGCTCGATGATGCCCTGAATTAGCTTGAAATATTCGTTTGGATAGGTGAATCCAGTGGTGTCCGGCACATTGATGGTCGTTGCTCCGGCGTTGATGACTGCTTCGACTACACGGTAGACATACTCAAGGTCGGCACGACCGCTGTCTTCCATAAAGTATTCGACGTCGTCGGTAAACTGTCGCGCGCACTTGACGGCGGCGACTCCAACTTCGAGGGCCTCTTCACGAGACATGCGCAGCTTATGCTGCAAATGGTTTTCGCTGACGCCTAATCCGGTGTGAATTCTTCGTCGCTCGGCAGGTTTCAAGGCTTCGGCGGCGACTTCGATATCCTTTGCTCGAGCCCGAGTGAGGCCGCAAATCGTGACGCCTTTCAGCTCTTTCGAGAGAGTATGGACACTTTCAAAGTCGCCTGGAGAGCTGATTGGGAAGCCAGCTTCAAGAATGTCGACGCCAAGGAGAACCAATTGGCGGCCAATCTCGAGCTTTTCAGCAAGAGAGAGATGCACGCCTGGACTCTGCTCACCATCGCGAAGAGTGGTATCGAAGACGAGAACGTGATCGGTCATCCCGATATTATGAGTCAAATCTTGTTTAGGCGCTGGGCTACCGACTCTGCCGCAACGAATCCGGTTGAGAAGGCCGCTTGCAGGTTATAGCCTCCAACCGGGCCAGCGATGTCCAGAATTTCGCCGCATAAATAGAGTCCTTCGCACTTTAGAGAAGCCATGGTTTTGGGATCAACTTCATCGAGCGAAACTCCACCAGCAACCACCTCTCCCTTTTCGAGTGGAACTCCACTAACCGGACCGAGGGGATAAGCTTTGAGCAATTGAACAAGCTTTGACCTTTGTGGTTTCGTGAAGTTTGAGCCCACGGTTTCATCGCGAATACCACATTGGTCAAGGATGTCCTCAATGACTCTTTCTGGTGCCATTGAGTGGACTGCTTGCCGAATCTGACGACGAGGGTTCTGCGATGCCGTTTTCAGCAGATCGTCGTTGAGTTGCTCAAAGTAGGTATTTGGCTGTAAGTCCACTTCCAGAATGACTTTGCCGCCGATCATGCTTTCAGCCACGATCCGGCTGATTCCGAGTGCACATGGACCACTGATTCCGGTGTGCGTGAACAGGACATCACCACGCCACTTTGCGATCTCCCTATTCTCCTTCCGAGCCCGCAAAATGATGTCTCGAAGCGCCACTCCAGACCAATCGGTCCGCTTGTGAGTGAGGTTGATCGGCGCGAGAGCGGCACGAATTGGGGTTACCGTATGTCCCATTTCCCGCATCCAGGGCCAGCCATCGCCTGTTGTCCCGCTGTTCGGGTAGCTACTACCACCCGTCGCAATGATGACGTTGGCACAATCGATCTGGTCGAGTTGTGGACCTTCGGCGCACTGATCTTGAGCTAGAACTTCCTGCAACAATGCCTGCGATCCGAACCGATGTTCTGCTTGCCTCTGCTTCGATTCAGTTTGCGCTAAGTGAATGGTGAAGTGGTCATCGTGCTTGGAGATTTTGGTGACCTGGGAGTCTTTCCAAACTTCGACCCCAGCCTCTTCCAAGTAAGAAATCAGGATGCCAACCACGTCTTTCGCGGTGCCGTTGACGGGGAAGACACGCCCATCGGGCCGGACCATTGTTTCCAGCCCACGATCATGCAGAAGGTCAAGAACTTGCTGGTTCGTGTACCGGTAAAAGCTGGGACGGAGAAACCTCGCTTCGGGTTGGCGGAACGCCTTGAGGACAGCTTCAATCGGACCGTCATGGGTGATGTTGCATTTACCGCCTCCGCTGATCATGATCTTCGTGCCGATCCGGTTCGTCTTTTCGATCAGCAGAACGTTGGCTCCGAGAGTGGCGGCGCGCCAGGCAGCTATGATTCCCGCTGCCCCTGCTCCAACCACGACCACATCTGGCGACATCACCTCAAAAGGGTACCGCGCCTACTTTTCCGCAGGCTTCACTCTTAGTACGATGTCGAACCGAACTCCGGAATCTTTTTTCGTTCCAAAGTTGATGGTCGCTCCTTCGGCATCCCGCACTCGAATTCCATTCCATTGCTCATCGTAATCATAAATTCGGTTTGTCTCCAGTGCTGCCATTCGATAAGGTGAAGATGAGGTGTCTACATAAAATAGACCCATATTCCTTGGTAGAGCCGGGGCGCCTGGAAGCAGATACATGAGCTGCTCGAAAGAGGGGAACCGATCTCGTAAGTTTCGAAACAGCTCATACACATACATTTCCCGCTGATTAGGGAACATGTCTCCGACGAAAAGGCCCCTGGATGCTGCGGCAGATCTTCCGTTTGGACCCAAGTTGAACCAAAGTTTGAGCGCGCCAGTGTTCGCTACTAGAGGGTTGATCGGAAAGCTTGAAACGACTGTTGTTCTATCGATGTTCGTGCCCTGCTGATCGGTAATACCGTTCGCGAACTCGGCATAATCCATGATGGTCAGTGGCCTTAGTTTCATCCGTTTTTCCATCATCGAAAACAAGGACTCATTGATCTCGGTTTCGTTGAGAAGCCATGCTCGCCGATGCCGAAGCATAAGCCATCCTTTAGCTGACCTAACTCGGGCGTTATTCCAGCTGATATAAGGCGAACTCCACCCATTGTGCCGCTTTAACCATTCGCCGATATCCGTCGCCGTCTGTTGCTTGGCGATATTCATGGGGATGCGAAAGGAGTCAGAAATGATCGGTACGCCACTCTTCTTGTGGAGCCATTGCAGGTTGTCGGCGAGACTGAGGGTGTTGTACTCGGTGCTTTTTGGCCACTCCGCTTTGCTCGCGAGTTTTGTCTGAAGTACAGAATCGTCCTTTGCCTTTTCCCATTCGGCCATTCGTTTTGTGTAGTCTGATTTAGAGAGCGCACTTTGCACTTCCAAACTGGAGATCGAGTCGAAGGTTGGCGTCATCGAAACACCACCTCCTTCGCTTCTTCGAATGAGTCGCCACGATGTTTTCAGAGCCCGCTTATAGGGATCAAACTGCCAAACAGAAACTAACCCATCAAATGGAGTCGATCCCTGCGAGTTTGCAGCGAACTTCGACTCTTTGAGGGCTTCTTCAGGGATCCTAATCGACCCAGGCAGGTTGTAGTTCGTTGCGACGACAATGTCGCCGTTCATCACTCGATCGATATCCTGGTTCGTAAGGTGGCTTGCGATCACCCCGAGGTCATAGTCGCGTCTGTCTTCATTAAGATCACCGATCAAGGAAAGCCTGCGCTGGACCTCCGCAAGTTGTTGCTTGCCTCCTTCCGAAGTATCTTGATTCAGTTGTTTTTTGCGTTCATTTAGGGATCTTGCCTCTTGCTGAAGTTGTTCCAACGGAGTGCTTGCCAAAGACGCCATGTCATGAATTCGTTTAACACAGGCTGCTCGGCTGGCGCTATTAAAAGCAGAGGTGATTAGTCGCTCTTCTCGGGCAAAGTCTTCGTTGAGGTGGACGTGATAGCCGAGTTCTGGCTTTTTCGGGTCCTCCAGATCGATGTCTACAAACATCGTCTCCTTGACTTTCTCTAACAAGGTTTTGGTTGATATTTCCTCGCAAAAGAGGGCAATCTTGCGTTCCTTGATCGCCTTATCAACTCGAAATGGGACGCTTGACGACTGCGAGACTCGTGAGAAGAAAAGTTCTAGTGGCAGATAACGCTCATCAAACGTTAGCTTCTTGCTGAACCGAGTGTCGCTATCTAGTTGAGCATTTGCACTAATTACAAAGCCGAAAGCAACGACGCCAAAAATAGCCCGGAACATGACATCTGGTAGACGGAAAGCAAGATGGGTTCGTTTATTGAAATTCCTGAATACACTGCTTTAGCGGCTAGAATCTTGCAGACGCTCCAGGCGGTGAACTTATGCCGTTCACTGGTATTCTTTGAGGGTCTATGCGCACGGCCGACTTGGCGCGACGCTTTTCTGAAAATAGCGAGCTTTCTGAACTTCTAGACCTCCAGCAGAGCGTGGAATGGCGCTCCATTTGCTACGAGGCCCGTCCGGTGCTGCTTGCCGCTTCTTATTTAAGCAAGCCCACAAAAACACTGATCGTCACAACCAGCTATGATCGTGCTTTAGCTTGGCAAGCAAAATTACAGATTTGTGGCATTCCAAAAGAGTCGATTAGCCAACTTCCAAGTGGTTCGTCCGCCCTTTTTGAGGACGCGGCCCCGGAACATATTGCCCTTTCTGACCGCCTAGGGGCATTGCGAATGCTCGCTCAAGATGCGCCGAACATCGTCATCGCAACGGTCCAGAGTGCTCTTGAACGAACCATCCCGAAGGATGTTTTGCTCGATGCATACATCACGATAAAGCCAGGCGATGAAATCAGTCCAGATAAACTGCTTCGACAGCTTGTGAGCCTCGGGTATGAGCCTCAGGAACCGGTTCGGTTGCCGGGCCAATTCAGTCGCCGAGGTGGGATCATCGACATTTTTGCGACGGGGCGCGATCTTCCCGTTCGAATCGAGCTTTTCGGAGACGAAATCGAATCAATACGCATGTTCGATCCGAACACGCAAAGGTCGGTCGATACCATTCCGGAGCTGTCCCTTTCTCCGAGCCGGGAAACTTTGTTTACTGGGCAAGAAGAAGGGTATCAAGAGATGATTCTAGATTCGGCTGAGCGTGAATCCGGCTTGCTTGATCACGACGCGGCTGAGCGCCTCCTCGAAACGATTTCCGAAGATGCCGAAGGCCTGGTCAACCGAGTTTTCTTCAACCGGCTTGATTTGTACCGGCCGCTTTTGCACCCAGATTCAGGGTGTGCTGTGGACTTGCTGGAAGAGAACGAGTTGCTTGTCCTCGACGAACCCCTAGAACTCGAAACCATTGCTAACCGCACTTCTGAGGACTTATCGCAGGCGCTTCAGGCAAGGCATCATCGTGGTGAAATTCTTGCGAGCATGGCGAACGACTTTTGCGTTCCCATCGAACAGGTTTCGTATCACCCACGAACTCTTGCCCTATGTGCCTTCGACGCTTTGCCCGATTGGCTAGACATCACGCGTCAAAGAGAAATTTCGGCCGTTAGTCTTGAGGCATATCGAGGCAGATCCGAGACGCTCACGCTGACGCTGAAGACCTACCTCAAAGACGGATATGAGGTCACATTTACAACCGACCAGCCCAATCGTGCGACGAACGTTCTTGCTGGTGCAGAGATTTTCGCTTCGGCAGAAGAGTTTGGCCCTGGCACACCTACGGTTGTTCAAGGCAACCTCGGTGGTGGATTTGTCCTTAGCCACTTCAATACAGCAGTTATTTCTGACGCGGAGCTGTTTGGTGTCGCGCGGCTTCGTCTACCGCAGAAACGCTTCATGGAAGGTGCGCCGGTTAACACGGTGCTTGACCTCAAACCCGGTGACTACGTTGTTCACATTCACTTTGGAATTGGCATCTTTAGAGGACTAACTAAGAAGGAAGTCGACGGGGTGGAACGTGAGTTCTTATTTATCGAATACCAGGCTCCCGACAAGCTATTCGTCCCGGCGGACCAGCTCGATCGAATTCAGAAGTATCTGAACCCCAGCGACGAAAACCCGAAGCTGAACAAACTCACTGGTAACGAGTGGACTCGTACGCTGAGCAAAGCCAAGGAAGAGGCAAAGGCATTTGCCAGAGATTTGGTCAAACTCTACGCCGAACGCAAGCGAGTTACCCGCCAGGAATACGGACCCGATACCCCATTCCAGCAGGAAATGGAGCAGACCTTCCCTTGGGTTGAAACCCCGAGTCAGCTCACCGCAATTCGAGATGTAAAGGTCGATATGCGGATGGAATATCCGATGGACCGACTTGTGTGCGGAGACGTTGGATTTGGGAAAACCGAGATCGCGATACGCGCCGCATTTAAGGCCGTTCAATCAGGTCGCCAAGTTGCCGTCTTGTGTCCAACAACGATTCTGAGCGAACAACACTACCGAAACTTTCTAGATAGGTTAGGTTCGTTTGGAACTCAGATTGGACTCATCAATCGATTTACGCACACTCAAGAGAAGCACCGCATCATGAAAGCTCTGAAGTCCGGTGAGCTTGAAATGATTATCGGTACACACTCGCTCCTTGGGGTTGGCGTCGAGTTCAAGCAGTTGGGAATGGTGATTATCGACGAGGAGCAGCGCTTTGGTGTCAAGCAAAAAGAGATGCTCAAGAACTTGCGCACCGAGGTCGATGTTTTGACGCTCTCTGCAACCCCTATTCCTCGAACGCTCAGCATGGCCCTGATGGATATCCGTCAGATGTCGCTGATCAACGACCCGCCCCCGGGACGACTGCCGATTCGAACCTTTGTCCGCCCTTATGCAAATGAGGTGGTCCGCGAAGCGATCTTCCGGGAGCTATCACGTGGGGGACAGATTTTCTACGTTTACAACCGAGTTGAGGGCATTCACCACGTTGCCGAGAAGCTACGCAAGATGATTCCGTCTGCGCGAATCGGAGTCGGGCATGGTCAGATGAACGAGAAGGAACTCGAACCGATCATGGTTGGGTTTGTAAAAGGTGAAATCGACATACTTCTCTCGACAACGATTGTTGAGAGCGGAATTGACATTCCAAATGCGAATACGCTGATTGTCGAGAACGCGGATCGATTGGGTCTCGCTCAGCTATATCAGTTAAGAGGACGTGTTGGTCGTTCTGACCGTCAGGCCTACGGCTACTTCCTGTACCAAGGCAAGATGGAAGAAAAGCCGCTGACGGTGGAAGAAGCCCAACGACAAGCATCCGGGCTGAAGGTGAAAAAGCGCTTTGGGTCGGTTACCGAAGGCGCTATGGCTCGACTTCAAGCACTTCAAGAGTTCTCTTCGCTTGGATCTGGATACTCGCTTGCGTTTCGCGACTTGCAAATTCGCGGAGCTGGTGAACTCCTCGGGGCCAAACAAAGCGGCACAATGGTCACAGTCGGCTACGAGCTTTACACGCAACTGATCAACGAAGCAGTTGCCATGCTGAAAAACTCAGTCGATGGAACCCCTGCCGAACTCGCGGACGAAGTGCGCGACCCGCTGGAATCGCTTGAGCCTCTGCCGCAGTTTGAGGTCCCAGTAGTTGCTCTGTTGCCAGAGTCATACATTAAAGACCAAGCTCAGCGGCTGTTCTATTACCAACAGATGATGTCGGCTCGAAACCAGACTCGTCTTGGGGAAGTTCAGTCTGAGATTGAAGATAGATACGGCCGAGCGATGTTAGAGGTCACTCAAGCTTTTGCGATCATGTCGTTAAGGTTGCAAGCTAGAGAATTGGGCATCAACAAACTTGATGCCCGACAAGGCAGGATTTCGATTCAGTTCACTGATCGAAGCACGATTCCGCCAATGGCGATCTCGATTCTTGGCAAGAAGAATCGAGAATGCTATGCAACACGCGAATCGGTGATATGGCCGTATGCAGGGGCGCCAATTCCAGCGATTGACAGATTCCTCACCACGTTTAAGGCAGCGCTTGCTGAGGTCGAGAGGATCAAGCGGGTTTAAGCCTCCCAGACTTCAGTGCGCCACTCGCCCCAAACATTCTCTTCTTCCCACTCTTCGGTTGGCTCAAGGCCAGCCAGCCGAAGAGCTAGCAAAATCTGCCCAACGTGCCAGCCCTCATGCCAAATCAGATGCTGAATATAGAGCAAAGGATTGTCGTACCAACCCGCTTTATTGACGCCACCGCGAAGGGCTGCTTCGACAGCATCTCGTACTGCCTTTGCGCTTGAACTCAGAAGTTCCTGTATGTGATCGAGTGCCTCCTTCTTGTTGGAATCTCCCGTTTTGAGCGACTCAAGAAGAGTCTTTTTGATCTCGGGATCTACCTGGCCCAGAAAGTAAATCCGTGTTTTCACAACGTGCTCAAGTTGCTCGAAAACCGTACCGCTATCAGCCGCCGGGCGTAAACCTGATGTGTCTGCGTTGATAATCGAAGCCACTTTACTTACGATTCGCGCTTGTCGGTCCCAAGAGTCAAGGATAGCGCCTAGAAGATCGGAATACATAGACAGAAGTCTACGTTATATATGCTGAAATCGCAATAGGATTGTGTTAATTTCTTTGAGACTCCTTTCGTCTCGATGTTTCAATCCCTGCGACATTGAGCGTTAGCTAACAAATTGTTGGATTGGGGGAGTGCAAACCTGCTCGATTTGGAAATAGCGCTGTTCTTTAGCGCTCCTGAGCCCTGCAAAAATAAAAAGAGACGCCGTTAAGCACCGAACTCAATAGGCGACCTGCGGGGGCAAAATGCCTTAAATGAGCATTGGTCTAAACGACTTTGTTTGATCCAATGCTCATCTAGAGTTTTCTAATGCTTGGTCGAAGCTTAGGAGGAATACTCCATGAACGGGTGCTCTGTTTCCGGTTCGGGCACGACGACACGCGGACGCTGGACTGGCCGTAATGGGTTCTTCTTCAAGATTGCCTCGTCTAATCGGGAAACCCATTTGAACGTAGCCATAAGATAAGACGTGGCCCTTGAACGGAGTTGAATCCATCTTTCGCAGAAGAAAAATTGTTGTTCAGAATCAGCGAGATTGCGAGCATGAACGAGCACTTCGAGTCGTTCTGAATTATCCTTGACGGCATTCTGAATCGCCATCATTTTTTGCCTTTTTGAAAGCTTTGGATCTTGGATCAACTTCCGAGTGTTCTCAACCAACTGAAATTGAAATGCTTGTTCAGCGCTAGTCATTGACGACATAAACCCCTCCTATGCGTCAGGTCAGTGAGAATTGGCAAACCCATATTCTCTTTCGATGTGTCTACGAGGTTAGCTGCCGGGTTAGAGCCGAAAGTACTCTTCCTGTGATAGGATACACCCCAAAAGGTGGGTCCCCCGCTCTGATGGAATCATCAGATTCGACGTTTACATAATTATACTCGAAAATCTCAGTGAGTAGGCCCAAATCCACTCGCTAGCTTCTCAGGCCGTATAGTAAGGAACGATGATTGCTACTGTCGCCGCTTCACTGCTATTGACCCAATCGTCGACGGTGACCGACGATCGTGACGTGATTAGAACAGTTCTACTTAGCTTTTTCAAGCACGAGAAGTGGTATTCCCCCGATTGGAAGCCGAAGGATTTCGTCGTGCTGAGACCAACCTACGCGGATAAGTCACGGTTGGACTTTGGTGTCGCGATTACCAATATGGAAACTCTGGTTCAATCCGATCTTGATTGGGCAAAAGCGAACCCAAAGAAAGTCACGAGAGGATTTGTAGAAGAAGCGAAACAGAAACTGGGGGTGCTTTTATACGTCCAAAAGGAATCAATGTCTGGCATGGGGTTAACATTAGGGAAGGCTGTGCCCTTAACCAAGCTTCAATGGGGGAAGAAAATTGTTGTCAGTGACGAGTATGGACGTAAGTTCGGCAAAGGTTCGTCTGCCCTAACCGCCCAGGCATATATGCCGAGCTACTCTAGAAACGGACGGTACGCGATTGTGCGACTGACTGTGCCTTGGTCCATTCATTCATCGTCGATAACTTATTTGCTCGCAAGAGACCGGAATCAATGGCAACAGCTTCTGGTTACGCCAGTGTTTTTTACTTAGGAAGACGGTATCTAGTCGTTTTGAGCATACTGGGTTCTATGTCGAAGATCGTTGCCAACCACTATGTGCTTGCAGTCCACAACCTCGAAGAGTCTGCTAGATGGTTTGTGAACACACTTGGGTTTGAAATCTGTAACGAGCCACCAGGCTGGATTTTTGTCAAACGCGATAATTGCATGATCATGCTTGGATGGTGCGCAGACTCATTGCCTGCAGCTGATCTCGGCGACCATAGTTATTTTGCTTACCTGCTTGTAGATAATGCCGATGAACTTTATGAGCAGGTTCTTGCAACCGGAACGGAGGTTTCGATGAAGCTCGCTTCGAAACCATGGAATATGCGCGAGTTTGGGCTTCGAACTCCAGAAGGCCATCGCATCATGATCGGGCACGTACTGTCCTAAACGGTGCCCAATTCGTCGCAAATAGCGCATACAGTCTCGCAATACGGAACCGAATGTTTTTTGCCGCTGTAACATTCGGTTGATGTATCCCCATCACGATAAAACGATAAATCAAATCAAAGAAGCTTATATCAATGACCCGAATGCGCTTTCGGTGATCATTGGTGGATCGGTCGCAAAAGGTTGGGCGAAAGAAAACTCAGATGTCGATATCCTTCTTGTGACCACCGAGGAAAAACATGCTGATGCAGAGGCTGCAAACCAGCTTACGCTGTACCGAGGAGACCTGACGGACTACGAAGGCGGATATGTAGACGGAAAAGTGATTACCCTACCTTTCATTCGCCTCATCGCAGAACGGGGAAGTGAACCTTCCAGGTCAATGTTCTTGGGAGCTAGAGTACTGTTCGACAAAACAGGTGAGGTACAAGAACTCGTTGACCGCATTCTTACTTATCCCGAAGAGGGGCTAGAAGAGCGCATTCGTCGATTCCATAGTCAGCTTGTTATTTGGGGTTGGTATACCGGCGAGGCTTTCAAACGACAAGACTCGTATTTGCTTTCGAAATCGGTAAGCGAGATTGGTTTTTACGCCATGAGACTGATCCTCGCTGTGAACAAGAGAATCTATCCCTATCATAAATGGGTGACCCAGATGGTTCGCGAGACGCCAAACAAGCCGGAAGCTATTATCGAAAAGATTCTCTTGATGGTGGAGTCGAAGACACCAGAATCAATTAAAGACGTCATCGATACGATGAACGCTTGGGGCGGTTGGACGATAGATTATCGAGTGCACTGCCAAGACTTTCTTCAGGATAGTGAGTTCAATTGGGTAGATCATCCGGCTCCGATAGCAGACCTCTGATGAACCAAATTCCGGGTCGGTTTGAGCAGATCGCAACAAGGGTTGCGTTCCTGATGGCCGGTTTGGCAATGGCAAGTTGGGCGCCGCTGGTTCCGCTTGCCAAGGCCCGCATTGGTCTTGACGAAGGACAACTTGGAAGCTTGCTCTTATGCTTAGGCCTTGGGTCAGTAATCTGTATGCCATTTTCGGGCGGGTGGGCGGCTAAGTTCGGTTGTCGAAGAACCATTTTGACTGCTGGCGCCTTTACGCTGGGGGCACTTCCGTTTATGGCGACGGCCTCTAGCGCAGCTTCTCTGGCGGCTAGCTTGCTCGTCTTTGGGGCAAGCATCGGAACGATCGACGTCACGATGAACATCCAAGCTGTGCTAGTTGAGAAGGCAAGTAATCGTCCGATGATGTCCGGCTTTCACGGGCTGTTCAGTGCGGGAGGGATTTGCGGTGCCGGCGCTGTTACAGGATTAATGTCTGTTGGCTTCTTACCGCTTCAGGCGACGCTAACCGTGTCGGTCACTGCCGCCTTTATGCTTATTTTTGTGCGAAAAGGGCTGTTGTCATACGGCAGCGAGGAAGAAGCAGCGGCTTTCGCGGTGCCTCGCGGCTTCGTCTTACTGCTGGGAGCTCTTTGTTTCATTATGTTCTTGGCGGAAGGTTCGGTCTTAGACTGGAGCGCCGTTATATTGGCGAAGATTCATAAGGTAGCTACGAATCAAGCTGGGTTCGGCTACGTCGCATTCTCCATTGCCATGACTACCGGACGGCTACTTGGCGACATTATCGTGAGTAGGCTTGGAGCATTTCGGATTCTCGTTCTCGGAGGAGTTTGTGCGGCAACCGGCTTTGCTATTGCCGCGTTTGTTCCAAGTCCATTCGCAGCTCTCGTTGGCTTTGCCCTTGTCGGGATTGGAGCTTCCAATGTTGTGCCCGTGCTATTCACCGCTGCTGGAAATCAGAAAGTTATGCCGACAAACCTTGCTGTAGCGTCGGTAACGACTATGGGATATGCAGGCATCTTGATGGGGCCAGCGATCATTGGTTATGTTGCAACGTGGACAACGCTTAAGAGCGCCATCCTGGTTGTGTCGGTTTTGCTGGTGATCGTCGCGATGAGTGCTCGCAAAGTTACCTCTGTGATGAGACCGGACTCGGACTAAAATGAATCCATGACTTTGAAAGAAGCCATGGATTCCCTCGAAGCATTCGGAACGCAAAAGATGCGTGATCAGAATATTCGTCATGGCGCTTCTGGGCCTCAATTTGGCGTTAAGATGGGCGATATTCGAGCGCTTGCTAAGGCGATCAAAATGGACCATGATCTTGGCAGGCTACTTTGGGCAACTGAAAATCTTGACGCTAGGTTTCTGGCGATCCTAATTCTCAAACCGAAGCAACTGGAAGAATCTGAGCTTGAGTTGATGGTGGCATCCGTGAATTTCGGCGCTTTAGCGGACTGGCTGAATTCATATATTGTCAAGAATCATCCAGCCAAGGAAGTTCTGCGCATGAAATGGCTAGACGAGGAATCGCCCTACTTGCAACGTGCCGCCTGGAGTTTGACCACAGAAAGAGTTTCAAAAAAAGCAGATGGTCTCAACCTCTCAGCTCTACTTAATACCATTGAGTCTCAACTACTCTCCAAGCCTGAAGCCGCACAGTGGACGATGAATTACTGCCTTGCTGAAATTGGGATTCGATATCCAGAGCACCGTGAGCGAGCCATTTCCATCGGAGAAAGTCTAGGGCTATATCGAGATTATCCTGTCTCCAAAGGATGCACATCTCCATTCGCTCCGATCTGGATAAAAGAGATAGTCTCCAGGCAATAATAGCCTAGACTCAGAAGTAAAAACCTAGTCTAGGCTATTTACTCGATAGCCGAATAGAGATCTGATCCTCTAGCAAGCTAACGGTCATGATCGCGTCTGAAGAGAATTCTATTGTTTAGAGGCGATCGTCCCATGCGTAGTCTGCCAATCCGGGACAGCGTACGTTTGAGGTGGTTGTCTAAAAGACAGAGAATCCTTGTCTGTTTGAAGTAGCCAATTCTCGGTCGCTGTCATATATTTTGTGGCGTTTTCCCGCAGAGTGATCAGCCTTAGCAGATGAGTTTTCTTCCCGTCGTCTTCGGCGGTTTCGAACGAAGATTTGAGTGATGTTATCTCCGCTGAGTTCTGTTTAACCGCATTGCGAATAGTCGCAACTTTTTGCGCTAACGACAGACTGTCATTCTTGACCAGTCGTTTCATGTTCTCCACAAGCTGAGACTTAAATGATTGCTCAGCGTTTACCGGCGTCCGCATAAATACACCTCCTTATGCGTCTGGTCGTTGAGAATGTGCATGATTGCGACACTCTATGGTTTTAGAGTCGAAATGGTTGTGCTATTCAGGCAACTTGAATAGTCGAATTCATATGCCTAAATTACGCAACAATTGTCGATAATCATCATTATACTTCAGCTTTTCTAAAACGTGAAGAAATAGTAGTGGTTCTTAATCAGCCATCAAGTTGGTAGTGCTCTTAATTGATAAATATTGCAATTTATTGAATTACTTAAGCCGTTACAGCTCAACCAATCCAGATAAGTCGTTCTGCGCATTTGATATTTGTCACAAAAGTAGACGCACGTCTGCCAATCGTGTTATGATGAGGAATGGCTCAGTTGAATTGGTTAGTGAAAGCCCTTAGCGCAGCTATCTGGGAGATGGGGGAAGCCTTCACCGGTCTGGAGGATAAGGACGTTTGGGTTCGCCCACATCCGAGATTGCTGAGTATCGGAGAAATAGCCCGTCATGTTGGAATGGGTGAGGCACACGCGTTTCTTGGCGTCGATTTCGAAAGCCCTTTTATGCTTTTGGCGTCTCGCTATTACTCGGTAAATATTGAAGAGGAAGTCCGGCTTGAGATGGGATCTGAGGCGGTTTACGCCGAGATAAAGCGAATTCATCAAGCTGTATTAGATTCATGGGAAGCTAATCCGCACGAATCTGAAGATCCGAACCCTCATCGAGAAGGATGGACCTGGGGGCAGATCCTGGAATACCAAGGGTTTCATGTTGCCTATCACACAGGACAAATCTATTCGGTCAGGCACTTACTGGGTCACGAAACCGTCGATAACTAGTTATTGCCAATGTGTTAATTAGGTCGCGAAGGTAGCTAGAATGCCTGGTAGCATCGGGTGAATGATGCTCATGGCTCTGGGGCTTGCGACGATGCTGATAACCAATGAAGAGATTCCTCTGAACCTATTTCGGGGGGGAGATGTGGTTCTTTTCCAGGGGGATTCAATTACTGACGGCAATCGCGGCAGATCGGAGGATCCGAACCACATCCTCGGGCACGGTTATGTGTTCTCGATAGCCAGTAAATACGGTGGAACGTATCCGACTTCCGGACTCACTTTCCTTAATCGCGGAATCAGTGGCAACACACTAGCCGACCTAGAGGCGCGTTGGAAGGAGGATACGATTGCGCTCAAACCTACGGTGTTGAGCATCATGGTGGGAATCAACGATGTTCACCAGTATCTCGTGACCGGTAAAGAACTGGATTTTCAAGATATTGAATCCCGGTATGACGCCTTACTCACCAATACTCAGAAGGCTCTGCCGGATATTCGCCTAGTCCTATGTGAGCCCTTTACGATTGATACCGGAGATCCTGCCGTGTATCTAAAGCGACGGTCAGCCGTGAAAAAGCTCGATGAGATAGTTCAGCGGTTAGCTACCAAGCATAAAGCGGCTTTTGTGCCGTGTCAAAGGGCGTTTGACGATGCTGCCAAGCTTGCAACGCCTAAGCACTGGGTGTGGGATGGCATTCATCCAACTTATTCGGGGCACCTGGTCCTGGCTAAAGCCTGGGAAGCAGCATATCGTAAACGGTTCGTCGATCCACTTGAAGATCCGATGCAAAACAGTGCGATTGCTCCCGAGGTGAATTCGGAGCGCGACTCATACGATTGGTTACATCGGCACCGCGATATCATTGACTACCCGACGAAAGTTAATCCGGAGATTG
Organism: Chthonomonas sp. UBA1950; assembly: GCA_002336105.1. Taxonomy (GTDB): domain Bacteria; phylum Armatimonadota; class Fimbriimonadia; order Fimbriimonadales; family Fimbriimonadaceae; genus Fimbriimonas. Next base: position 33,689 of record DDEQ01000039.1, read on the forward strand.
TGCTCATTGGTGATTCAATTACGCACTTCTGGGGCGGCGATCCCTCGACGGGGCAGAAGAACGGCCCCAAAACATGGAGCAAAACCTTTTCAACTATCCCCGTGATGAACATGGGATGTGGCTGGGATCGCACTCAAAATGTACTCTGGCGACTACAACACGGTGAACTCGTGGGCGTTAACCCAAGATGGGTCGTGCTGAATATCGGGACGAACAACCTTGTAGGGGATGAAACGGCACGTACTAACTCGCCGGAGGAAATCGCGGTTGGGATACGAAAAATCGCAGAGTTACTACGCGATAGATGCCCGCAGGCGAAGTTACTTGTGATGGGGGTTTTCCCTCGTGGTGATGAGCCGGGTAATCCTTTGGATCGCGACATTGCAAGGCTCAACGAGATTCTGAAAGCACAGTTTAGGACAAGTCCGAATACTCTCTTTTGCGATTTACGAACTGAACTTGGGAATCGAGAGGGCGGGGTGAAGAAGGGTCTCTTTTCGGATGGAACGCACCCCAACGAAAACGGATATCAGGTTTGGGGTTCGGCATTGGAGAGGCTGGGAATCGTTGCCCAACGGGGATGATTAGCTACCAAAGCGTTAGTGCTGGAGGCGATGCCCGCAAACAATTGCGTTTGGCATATTTATAAGTTTTCTCTTAGAAGTTCTAGAGAATTCTCTGCGGAAACGCAATTTGTTGGCACTTTTTCGTGGAATTGATGGAACCACCAGGGGTTATTACTCGTTTTGAATCCCTATTAGTAAAGTCTGGCAATTTGAACGCCATTCATATATCTATCGCTCTCAACGCGCAGGCTCTGCGTAGCAACGATGCTTCCGATCACAGAGGATCAAAGAACAGATGGTATATCCCCAGCCCGGTCACCCAGATTCCGTCGTCAAAGTACAGTCTCGTTACGCCAACTTTATCGGTGGCGAATGGAAACCACCCGTTAAAGGGCAGTACTTCTCCAATATTTCGCCCGTCGTCGGCAAAGAGTTTTGCGAAATTCCGCGCTCGACCTTTGAAGATGTCGAACTTGCTCTTGATGCCGCTCATGCGGCAAAAGAGGCGTGGGGCAAGTCGTCGGTAACTGTTCGATCCAACATCTTGCTCAAGATTGCTGATCGAATGGAAGCCAATTTGGAATACCTCGCGATTGCGGAAACGTGGGACAATGGAAAACCTGTCCGAGAAACGCTTGCCGCAGATATTCCATTGGCAATCGACCATTTCCGGTACTTTGCCGGGTGCATTCGAGCCCAAGAGGGTTCTATCGGCGAGATCGATCACAACACCGTTTCGTATCAGTTTCATGAGCCGCTTGGCGTGGTTGGACAGATCATTCCTTGGAACTTCCCGATACTCATGGCGGCGTGGAAGGTTGCACCTGCTCTTGCCGCCGGTAACTGCGTCGTGCTGAAACCTGCAGAACAGACTCCGTGGAGCATCCTGCTTCTCGTCGACTTGATAAAAGATCTGCTGCCCGCGGGCGTATTGAACGTTGTCAACGGGTTCGGACTTGAAGCCGGAAAGCCTCTTGCGAGTAGCAATCGAATCTCAAAGATTGCATTTACCGGAGAGACGACAACCGGTCGATTAATCATGCAGTATGCATCCGAGAACCTCATTCCGGTCACGCTGGAACTCGGAGGCAAGTCGCCAAATATCTTCTTCGAAGACTGCTTCGCAAAGGATGATGCTTTTGCCGACAAGTCGCTGGAGGGCTTTGGGCTTTTTGCTCTAAACCAGGGCGAAGTCTGCACATGCCCTTCGCGCGCGCTAGTTCAAAAGTCTTTCTATGATCAGTTTATGGATAAGGCTGTGGCCCGCGTTGCTACCTTTAAGCAGGGAAACCCACTCGACACCGAAACGATGGTTGGGGCACAGGCTTCTAACGATCAACTTGAGAAGATCCTTTCCTATATCGACATTGGTAAGCAGGAAGGAGCGAAGGTCCGACTAGGCGGCAATCGTGCATCGCTCGGCGCAGGATTAGCGGACGGTTACTACGTTGAACCCACCGTTTTCGAGGGGAATAATCGCGCTCGAATCTTCCAAGAAGAGATCTTTGGGCCGGTAGTCTCTGTGACTTCATTCTCTGATGAGGCGGAGGCGCTCTTGATCGCGAATGACACCCTGTATGGGTTAGGAGCAGGTGTTTGGACTCGCGATATCGCCATTGCCTTCCGAATGGGAAGAGGTATTCAGGCAGGAAGAGTTTGGACGAACTGCTATCACCTCTACCCAGCCCATGCCGCATTCGGTGGATATAAGCAATCGGGCATTGGCCGCGAAACCCACAAAATGATGCTTGATCATTATCAGCAGACCAAGAGCCTGCTCGTCAGTTACGATGCAAACAAACTCGGATTCTTCTAGTCAAGTAGGGGTTGAAGCGACGGAAGCCGCTTTAGCCCTCATTGAACAGCTTGTGGAAGCACATGGCCCTCTGATGTTTCATCAGTCTGGGGGTTGCTGCGATGGCAGCGCGCCGATGTGCTACCTGCGTGGCGAGTTCAAGGTTGGTCAACACGATGTCCTACTGGGTGACATCGGTGGCCAGCCCTTCTACATTGGCGGCGCTCAATATGAACGCTGGAAGCACACGCACCTCATTATCGATGTGGTCAGTGGGCGGGGTTCTGGTTTCTCACTCGAAGCCCCGCTTGGTAAACGATTTTTGACCAGGTCGCGAATTGCTGAAGAGCTCTGCCCGATTCCTCAAGTAGAGATTGGCACTAACGAGTAAATCACTATTTCTTCGAAGCAGACATGATCGCGTTGATCACAGCGCGGTCCTTAACTTTCCCAGTCTGCCGGTAGAACAGCCCCTCTGTTGTTCCGTTATCCCAATACATCGGAACCATCCCGTTCTTGACAGCGGCTTGAGTGATATAGCCATCCCAAAGGGTTCGGAATCCCACCATGCCAGGAAACTTTGGCTTCATGTGGGTGGCAAATTCGCCAAGAATGACGGGGACGCCTTTTAAGACAAACGCTGCTTTCATCTTGGCGAACTGCGCATCAACATACGATTCGTTAGCCCAAGTCTCAGTCGCTTTGGGGTCGGTTGCAGTCTTACCCCACTGCCAAATATCGCTCTTCTCGTTCAAGGTGAAGTTGTAAGGCGAGTAGTAATGAACCTCCATCATCAGCTTGTTTTTGGCAGAGTCTTTTGGCAATGTCACATTTCGCTTAAGTGTGTGATCGATATCCGTGTTGAACCCCTGAACGACGAGCCATCGATTGAGGTTCTTTCCGCCTGTTGCCCGAACTACCTCGACAAAGGTTTGGTTGAAGCTATTCTGCGCGTCAGCGTATTCGTCCTTTGGAGCTGAATAATCGCCTGGGACCATGACTTCGTTTGTGCCCGCAAACAACACTTTGTCGTCGAAGTTGCGGAAGTTTGAAGCAATTTGCTTCCAGAACTTTGCTAACTTCTTGTTGCCGGCCTCCTTCTTTTCGGCAGTTGGAACAAGCCATCCACCATCCCAGTGGACGTTCAACACCACAACAAGCCCAGCCTTTCTAGCCGTCTTCACGACGTCGGTAACATGCTTCATCCATGTTGGCTTGATGTTGTTGTCTTTGTCGGCATATTGAGACCAGGCAATTGGAATGCGAATACTCTTGAACCCAGCAGTCTTGACTCCTTTCATCAGCGCTTCGTTGGGAATGGGATTACCCCAGGATGTCTCACTTGGTATCGCTTCGAGCGTATTGCCGAGGTTCCAGCCGGGCGCCATTAGGCGCATGTAGTTCTTCTGAGTGAGGGCGTCAGCGACGGCACTCATTGGCATTGTCACCAAAGCTACGGCGCAAACAAACAGCATCGTTCGGGGTCTTGTACTCATCGTTCTTAACCGGTCAAGAGATAGGTAACTAACAGAGTATCAGGAAACCAGTTGCGAATGAATCTTTGTGTGTGTCTCGAATTGCGGTCTTTTTGATGACGATCTGTCGCTTCAATAAGGGATAGAATCGGGCATGGTCGCTTCGCCACTCATCGCGATTGCCTTTGCCAGTGGGCTAATTGGGCAAAACGTTGGAAAGCCGGTTCCTCTCAACTCGAAGCGGACGACGCAGATTCAGTCGATGCTACCGATTGAACCGGGCGGTTCGTTTCCGAGTGCCGCAAACCGAGAATTCTGGTCAAGTGCGTCTGTTCAAGCCATGGTCGAACCAGCGATCAAACGAGCAAATGGGATGCTGAAGAGTCCTTTGCCTGAGTTGCCAGCCACGCTTTACTTGGAATACTACAAAAACGGCAACCGAACTCATTATCAAGATGCGTTTGGCAAGTTGACGAGTCGGTTGCCAGCGCTAACCCTTGCGGAGGCTGCGACAGATAAGGGCAAGTACATTCCAGCTCTGGAAGAGACTTTGATAGCCATCTGTAAGCTCAAATCTTGGATTTTGCCGGCACACGATGGTGGGCACAAAACTTTCGATGGCAAGGATATGTTCGTCGATTTGCGCTCTTCAGATATTGGCGCACAGCTTGGGTTAGCGGTTTATATTCTCCGGGCAAAGCTCTCTCCTGATGTCGTTAGGTTAGTGACTGGTGAGATTCATCGAAGAGTGATTGATCCGTATCTGAAAGCGGTAGACGGAAAGACTGCCCGCATGTGGTGGATGGACACGACAAACAACTGGAACGCCGTCTGCTTGGCAGGAGTCGTTGGTGCCGCTCTTTCCTCCGAACCGTCGATTGAGACCCGTGCAAAGGTCGTTGCTTCCAGTGAGGTTCTTATCAAGAACTTCCTCAAAGGGTTTACCAAGGATGGGTATTGCTCGGAAGGTTTGTCCTACTGGAATTACGGCTACGGCAATTTTCTTCGCCTTTCTGAAGCGGTGGAGCAAGCCACAAAGGGGAAACTCGACTATCTTGCTCTCCCGGGGGCTGAGGTTGCTGGGAGATATGCCACCCGCATTGAAATGACGCGCGGACTTGCGCCTGCCTTTGCTGATTGCGATCTCACTTCGGTTCCGAGTCCACTCTATCTTTCTCGGTTGGCGAGGAAGTGGTCATGGGCAGGTCCAGCCGATCAGAAGGTTGTGCCTGGAATCTCCGACCTTTATGAATTCACTACCTTTGCCTTTGCGCCGAAATTCGGCGAACCGAAAAAAGAAGAGAGCAAGCCCGAAAACCATTTCTGGTTTTCTTCTGCGGGAGTCTATGTCGGGCACCCATCACCGGGAAACACCCTGTCGGTAGCGTTCAAAGGCGGAAACAATAACGAACACCACAATCACAATGACGTCGGCAGCTACGTTGTTGCTCTCGGGACGACCGCCATGGTCGTTGATCCAGGTCGCGAGACCTACACCGCAAGGACATTCTCATCGCCTCGATACGACAGCAACTTATTGAACTCGTTTGGTCACAGCGTCCCGGTGATCAATCACAAATTGCAGTCTACGGGTGCCGATGCGAGAGGTGAGATTTTACAGAGTTCGTTTTCTGATGAACTAGATACGGTTTCGTTTAACTACCTTTCCTGCTACGCAGAGAGGGAACTCTTGCAGCTCGAACGGACCTTCACCTACGGACACAAAGACTCTTTCGTAGTTCAGGACACCTTAGACGGTAAGTCAGAAATTCGTTTCGAGACAGCTATCATCACTTTGGCCGAGTGGAAGCAGATCAACGATCATCAGATCACGTTGACCAAAGACAACAAGACACTGCTTGTCACCATCGATACAGGCGGAATCCCCTTCACAATCTCCGACTCAAAGATTATTGAGGACGCACCAGTTAAACCCACGCGAATTGCAATTTCGCTAAATGAACCAGTCCGTACGGCGAAAGTAAAGATCCATTACGCTGTTCCCGAAGGGTAGTTCTGATGCCTGATCATCGGGCATCAGAACCGAACATTACGGAAGGATGTTTCCAGCCGCTCGGTAGATTTCATACCAGTGTGGGCGAGATAGATCGATCTTGCAGGCTTCCGCAACTTCTTTGATCCGACCTGGGTTTGTGCTTCCCACGACGGATTGCATCTTCGCCGGATGTCTTTGAATCCAAGCAATCGCCATGCCAGTTTTGGTCACGCCGTATTCTGCGCAAAGCTTATCAAGGACGGCATTCAGTTCTGGGAACTTTGGATGATCGATAAACACGCCTTCAAAGAATCCAAATTGGAAAGGCGACCAAGGCTGAATAGTGATCTGCTTCAACCGGCAATACTCAAGGTCGCTTCCGTCGCGGTCAACCGAATTCGTATGCTTCATGTTCACCGTCACTCCGTGGTCCACAAGTGGGGTGTGCATGATCCCAAATTGGAGTTGATTGGCTTGTAGCTTCATCGGAAGCGAAGCCTGTAAAAGCTCGATCTGAGAGGGGTTAAAGTTGCTGACGCCAAAGTTACGCACTTTGCCAATAGTTTGCAGATGGTTGAACGCCTCAGCGACCTCTTCTGGCTCCATTAAGGTGTCAGGTCGGTGGAGCAACAATACGTCCAAGTAATCCGTATTGAGGCGACTAAGGATCCCGTCGACTGAATTCAAGATGTGCTCTTTCGAGAAGTCAAAGAAGCCCTGCCTGATCCCACATTTGCTCTGAAGATAGATCGAGGATCGATCAATTTTCAGCCGCTTGATCGAAGCGGCAAAGACTTCTTCGCATTTCCCGGCGCCATAAATATCTGCATGATCAAAGAAGTTGACTCCTACCTCGAGAGAGGTCGCGATTAATTCATCGAGCGCGTCCGCCGTCATACCTCCGGTGCGCATGCAACCCAGTGAGAATTCAGAAGCAACAATGCCCGAAGTGCCAAGTTGAAGAGTCTTCATCATTGCGCAGTTTACAGAAGGTTGATCTACACTTACTGGCATGTCGCGTTACGCGTGTCAGTTAGGGAACAAGAAATACGTTTTTCCTGACCTCAAAACCCTTATGGCGCGAGCGACCCCTCTGCGGTCGGGGGACCAGCTAGCTGGAATCGCCGCATCGACCGATGAAGAACGGGTTGCTGCGCGAATGGCTCTGGCAGACCTACCTTTGCAACAGTTTTTATCCGAGACCCTCGTTCCGTACGAGGCAGATGAGGTCACCCGGCTAATCATCGATACTCACGACAAGATCGCCTTCGAACCAATTGCCGCGTTAACGATGGGAGAATTTCGCGAGTGGTTGTTGAGGTCAACCGGTGACGAGATCAGTCGCGCTAATCAGGGAATCACGCCTGAAATGGCGGCGGCAGTTTCGAAGTTGATGCGGAACTTTGAACTGATATCCGTAGCGGCAAAGATAAGCGTGGTCACGGCTTTTCGCAACACACAGGGACTCCCGGGGCGACTTGGAACCCGGCTTCAGCCCAACCATCCGACAGATCATCTTGCCGGAATTTGGGCATCAACATTGGATGGGCTCTTGTTTGGGGTTGGCGATGCAGTCATCGGGGTGAACCCTGCGGGTGACAATGTTCAGGGCTGTGTTGAAATCTTGAAGCTCTTGGATGAGTTGCGAACTAAGCTTGAAATTCCAACACAGTCGTGTGTGCTCTCCCACATCACGACGACTCTAGAAGCCATTCAGCTCAATGCGCCAGTGGACCTCGCCTTTCAGTCTGTTGCGGGAACTCAAGCGGCAAACGAAGGTTTTGGAATCAACCTTTCGATGATTCGTGAGGCGCGCGAGGCGACGCTTTCTTTGAACAGAGGAACAGTAGGGCGCAACGTGATGTACTTCGAAACTGGCCAGGGGAGCGCGCTTTCTGCGGCTGCACATCATGGGGTCGATCAACAAACTCTGGAAGCCCGCGCCTATGCCGTATGTCGGGAGTTTAAGCCTTTATTGGTAAATACTGTCGTTGGCTTCATCGGGCCGGAGTACCTATATGATTCTAAACAGATCACTAGAGCTGGACTAGAAGATCACTTCTGTGGGAAGCTACTCGGTCTTCCGATGGGCGTGGATGTTTGTTACACCAATCATGCTGAGGCTGATCAAGATGATATGGATGTGCTGATGACCCTGCTTGGTGTGGCTGGCGTGAATTTCTTGATCGCCGTCCCAGGGGCAGATGACGTTATGCTGAACTACCAGAGCCTCTCGAACCATGACGTCATGGGTTTACGGCATCTGCTTAACAAGAGACCTGCGCCAGAGTTTGAGGCATGGCTCGAACGAATTGGATTCATGATGGATGGGAGAATGTCGTCGATCGAGTCGGTAACTGGGCTTAGGCTTTTGGAGGCAAATGGATCCTTGGTCTAGGTTGCGCGAGCACACCCAAGCAAGAATTGGTCTTGGGCGAGCAGGAGATGCTCTGCCTACCAAGGCCCTTCTTGAGTTTCAGCTTGGACATGCCAAAGCCAGGGATGCCGTCCACGGGTTAGCAGACTTTGACCGAATCGCATCTGAACTAGCACCTCAAGAGGCCGTTCATGTTTCGAGTCAAGCCAAAGATCGTGCGGAGTATCTGTTACGGCCCGACTTAGGACGGCAGCTTGCTCAACACACGTTAGTGAGGGGCGAATACGATCTGGCTCTCGTAATTGCGGATGGCTTATCGGCAACTGCTGTTAATCGACACTCGGTCGGTGTTGCCAAGTCGCTCCTTCAAAGACTAAGCCAATGGAAAATCGCTCCCATAGTCCTGGTGAGCAATGGACGAGTAGCCATCGGCGACGACATTGGACAGGCGCTCGGGGCTCAAGTCGTTGCTGTTCTAATTGGGGAGCGACCGGGATTAACTGTTTCAGATAGTCTCGGGATATACATCACCCACGCTCCAAGACCGGGGCGCGCTGATTCTGAGCGGAACTGCATCAGCAACGTTCACGCTAACGGCCTCTCTGTTGAGACTGCCGCGCAAAAAGCAGAATGGTTGCTTTCTCAATCGAGGAAGCTCGGCTATTCGGGTATCGCTCTAAAAGAAAACGCCGGCGGGCTCGTTTCGTCGTAAAGCAAAAGAAACCATCGAATTTCTCGTATTCCTTTCACGATTCGTTTGTCAAACAGGGAATCTCGTGTATAGATCAAATACTATATATATTCAGTCGAATATTAGTTTATACGGCTGTCAAATTCGTTCACATTCAGCATAACGCTAACATTCAGGCACAAAAGGTTGCGAAACGCCCCCTGAATGATTCTATACTTTTTTGTCCAGTATGAAGAAATCCGCCTTTACGCTCATTGAGTTGCTCGTCGTTATTGCGATCATTGCAATCTTGGCTGCGATCTTATTTCCTGTCTTTGCCCAGGCTAAGGCAGCGGCGAAGAATATGACCAACCTGTCGAATATGAGGCAGATTGCAACAGCCGAACGCATGTATGCAATGGATTACGACAACTGTTGGCCAAGTAGCGATTCACTGGGTGGAACCTACATTCGTGCCATTGATGACCCATACAGTCTGCCGCAGGTGATTAAGGGTTACACCAAGTCACTCGACATTTGGTATTCACCGAATGCTAAGCCTTCATTGAAGCCATACAAAGTCGGATACTGCTGGACTTCAGCCTCCTCGGTGCGTAGCGCGGTGGACATTGACCTACTCGATACAACGGGTGGCACTTCCAGCCTTATGGTCCTTTGGGATGCTTTCAATGTGGCTTCCCCAGCCACCGGTATTACGATCAACAGTTCTGGAGCACTGAAACCGGTCGTGACGCCGAAAGTTGAAGCGAGCACTGGCGTGAATTACAATTGCACGGCGAAGGGTGGACGTGGCTACAACACGATGTATGCCGACTCACACGCGGGTTGGATCGAGATGAAGAGATGTCCACGTTAATGAAGAAAATCTATGCTGGCGTTTTTGCTCTTGGCTTGATTGGGCTAGCCGTGGCGGTCCAACAAGAGCAAACAACGAAGTCCAATGCTGACCAGGCAAGCGAGGCGCGAAGGTTGATGCCTCTGGGTGCTGTTCCCGTTCCGAGCGATAACCCGATTACTTCGGAAAAGGTGGCTTTGGGAAAGAGGCTGTTCTTTGAAACTGCATTGAGTGGTTCGAACAAGATGGCTTGTAGCACTTGTCACAAGCCAGATCATGGATACGCTGACACCGTTAGGCTTTCGGTTGGTGACGGTCAACACGGTAAGACGCTTGGGCGTCACACCCCTAGCCTACTGAACATCGGTTACAACTTGGTTCAGTTTTGGGACGGACGAGCCGCGACGGTTGAAGAGCAAGCTCTGATGCCTGTCAAGAATCCGGACGAGATGAATCAGAACCTTGAAACGCTTCCGAGCGAACTGGAGACACTGAAATATGGACCTCTGTTCGAAAAGGCATTTGGAACGCCAGAAATCACCCTTGACCGGATTGCGAAGGCTTTAGCCACTTTCGAGAGAACCCTCAACGACAATGACACCCCTTTTGACCGATGGATGAAAGGGGATAAGCGTGCGCTCTCTTATGAAGCGACCCGTGGCCTGATGATCTTCATGTCGAGTGGGCGATGTATCGCGTGTCATTCTGGCCCGAACTTTACCAATGCATCTCACAAGTTCGGTAATCCATTCATAAATATCGGCGTCACTCCGCTTCCCGGTGATCCTGTTGATATCGGTCGATATGCCGTTCTCACAGAGGAAAAGGACAAACAGCGCAAGATATTTGTCGGCGCTTTCAAAGTTCCTTCATTGCGTGGGATCGGTAAATCTGCGCCCTACATGCACAACGGAAGTCTGAAAACACTTGAGGAAGTCGTCGATTTCTATAGTCGTGGTGGAGATCAGAAGAAGATAAGGGCCACGAACTTCACCCCCGAAGAAAAGCGATTTGTGGTCGCCTTTCTTCGAGAGGGATTGACTGGTAAATAGCGGCTGGAATCTACGATTCCAGCACTTGTTCTTGCTGCTCGATCTGAGCCTGTCGCTCAATGACCGCCTTGCCGATAGGCGGTCCAGCAAACCTTTTTCGTTCTAGACCAAACCAGAAAGCAAATGCCAAGCCGGTTGCGCCAAGAAGGACTTTGATTGCGAGATCATTCGGTGGCTGAACGCCGATAAAGACTAAAACGAGTGACGCCAGGACACACACAATAGCAATCGGTCTGAACCAACCCCCGAGGTTGAAAACTCCCATGCGAGTCCAGGAGCGTTGGTACGCAAAGAAGCCCGCAGCGATGGGCAGCATGTATGAAACATAGAGCAGAATCGCGCAAACCGCAGCGAGCGTGGTGTACACCGGCGAGTAGATCGTCAACGCGACGGAGAGAATGGCAACAACCCAGATGGCGAGCACCGGAGTGCGGTATTTCGGGCTGATGGAACGTAGGTTCTTCGAACAAGGAAGCCCGCCATCACGAGCAAAGGCAAAGGTCATTCGGCTCGTCGAAGTGACGGTCGCCAGTCCGCAAAGGTATTGACAAGCTGCGATCAGAACGAGAAGAGCCAATCTAGGTGTTTGCGGAACAGTCTGCTCAAGAATGTATCCAAAACTACCGGCGCCTTTCGAAGCCGCTACGCCAAGATCAGGTGCCGCGAGAACAATCGAGGCAAGCATGACAAAACCAAAGACTCCTGACCACAGAACCGAGTGCGTCATGCCGCGCGGGATTGTGCGACCAGCATCAATCGTCTCTTCTGCCGTGTGTGCAGAAGCATCAAATCCGGTGATGGTATAAGCGGGAAGCAAGAGGCCGAGAAGAAACAGGTATCCCATGCTTTCGGTTTTTGGCCAAACTCCTCCGCCAGCGTCGCCGCTATAGTTGTGGAACGTCCATAGTCGAGACAAGTCGTGTTGCTTCGAACAGACGAGCAAAGTAATCGAGAGCGCCACCGAAGTGAAGAAGATAAGGTAGCCCGAGAAATCTGTCAGTTTCGTGGTGAGCTTGATCCCGAAATGGTTAAAGAGAGCCTGAGAAACCGTGATCAGCGCCATGAAAACGGTCTGCATGACAATGCTGTAGCTGGTTGGGGTAGCCGGAGTGAGCGCAGAAGTATCTATTCCAAATCCGGGAAGCACTGAGGCCACCACGAAGACGTAGGTGCCGACGTTGATTGCTGCCAAAACGGCGACAAGTCCCAAGAGATTTGCCCAAGCCGTTACCCAGCCAAGTGCACGACCGCCGAGGATCGACCCCCAATGATACAATCCGCCAGCGGTCGGATAAGCCGAACCGATTTGCCCCATGGCAAGAGCAAAAAGAAGGGAGATTCCGGTCGCGATCGGCCAACCAATGCCAATCGAAGCCCCACCAACGCTGCTTAGGCCCTGACCGAAAGAGTTAATTCCACCCGCAAGAATGCAGATGATAGAAAATGAGATGGCAAAGTTCTGAAAAGTGCGCATGCCTCGCAGCAACTCTTGGGCATATCCCATAGAGTGCAACATGTCGCGATCTTGATCTGAACCGTGATTGTTCGCTTGGTGGGTGGGTTTTTCCAAGCGAACATTATAAGCGTGGTTTTAACAGTTTCGAGTCACGAATGACCTAAAACTGTTTAAGCCTTAACATTTCTATATCGGGTTTTGACTAGCCGATGGTTGATTCGGTTAGCGTCTTAGCCCATTCCGGTTTTTCGTGTTGAGCTTTGCCAAGCACGACGCGAGAGGTGGCGTGTCCAGTCTTAGTGTCGATATCAATCAATCGAGCACCCCGCTCCCAGTCGCCGTAACCGCTGTAACCGCTGCACCGACCGTATATCAGCGAGACGCCGCTCATCTGTCCAAGGTAGTCGTTGACATGGTCGTGTCCGCAGAACACTGCTTTCACCCGCTTCGAAGCTACATACTTAGCAAAGATCTCCCCTTTGTCTTGCTCGAAACAAACGCCTTCGCCTTGTCGACCAATCGCCAACTTCTGTGCAAACAGGTCCCGATATTCAATCATTGGGATGTGTTGCATGACGTAAATGGGTGATTCGCTTGCCGCAGATTTATCGGCTTCGATCTGGTGATCAAACCAAAGCGACTGCGTATCGCTCACTTTCATTCCAGAGTCGTGGTTACCCGTGTTGAATGCAAAGAGTGATGCAACCGGCTTGCCTCGTCGGTGTT
>DDEQ01000039.1:46697-346230 GCA_002336105.1 Chthonomonas sp. UBA1950
CCCGCCGTTTTGCTTCTCGGCGAACCCGACGTTGGCTTTGCCAAGCGACGAATAGTATTGGTCGAGGCTCTTTTGACCCGGGCTGCCATCTGGATGGTCATGGTTGCCGAAGACGACTGACCAGGGAATACCGAGCTCGTTCATAAAATCAATCGACCCGTATTCGGGGTAGTCCTGGTCGTTATTGATGAAGTCGCCAGTGTGGAAAATATAGTCGGGCTGATGAGTCTCAATCAACTCGCGAATTAAGCGATGGGAATGAGCATCCTTGGCTCGCGCCAGGTCGTTAGCACTGCCAAAGTGCGTGTCGGCAATTTGCATAATTCTGAGCTTCGGTTTGTTGGGCAACAGCAGCTCAAAATGGTCGTTTGCCTTTCGCACGACCTGAACCTGCTTCTTTGTATCAGCTAAAACAAAGCTCGGTAGGGCCATCGAAGCGGCAGTGGCTAAACTAGCCTGAATGAGTTCTCGTCGAGTCATCGATCGGAAGTTTACTGACGCTAACAAAACCTTAACAGGTAATTTTTAGTTTCGATATCACCGAAACTATTTCGTTTAATTCGAAGTTTCCGGTACGATCTATAGACGTGAACATCGACTTTGGAAGTCGAATTAGAGGGCTACGCAAGAAGCAAGAGTTGAGCCTCAAGCAGTTAGCTCAGCTCGCCGAAATCAGCGTAAGTCTCCTTTCCGAAGTAGAAACGGGGAAGTCGAAACCCTCCATCGACACCTTGTACGCCCTCGCCAAAGCCCTCGGAGTTCCGATTGCCGCACTCCTCGCCGAGCCATCTGCGTCGGCCAAGAAACTTTCGACGGCGCAAAGAACTCGGTTGGAGACCGCATCAGGCGCAGGTTGGACCCGCTTAACCCCCGGACCAGAGTCGGGAATTGAGTTCCTAGAAGTCGATTATCCCGCTGGAGGCGCATCGGGGACCGAATGGCTTTCGCACAGCGGTCGTGAATGGCTCATGATTCTCGAAGGCACATTTCGGCTTGAGTTCGAATCTGAATCGTACGATTTGCTCCCCGGCGACACCCTCGTTTTCGATTCCGAAGGGCAGCATCGCCTCGTCAATACAGGCGACACTCACGGCAAAGCAATCCAAGTGCTGTTCAGTGTGTCGGGAGGGAAGTGGTAGCGATGGAAGACGTCTTCACGCTCACTTTGAGTGCTCTCGCACCGCTTTTTATCCTGATCTGCATCGGTTACGGCCTCAAAAAGTGGTCGATCATGCACCACGAGCACGTTCCGATCCTCAACTCGCTCGTCATCAACGTATTCCTTCCCGCGACGATCACAAGGGCGTTGATCAAAGCCCCCGCCCTAACGCTAAGCGTGATCGAAGTTCCCGCCGCCATGCTGGTGGTGAATGCCCTCGGACTTGGATTCCTGTATCTGGCGCAAAAGCGAATCAAAGCCAGCCAACCTAATCTCGGCGCGTCACTTCTCACCGGCGCATTCGGAAACACGGCGTTTCTGGGCTACCCCATCGCGCAGGCCATCGTCCCGGCTCAGTTCCCGTTAGCGGTTCTGGTAGACGAATTTGGCATGATGATCATGATATATCCGGTGGCAGAAGTGCTCGGGTCAGTTCTGAACTCGTCCCATGGTAAGCGCGTCTCGGTCTGGCAAGCTCTCCTTCGTTTCTTCAGGGGACCCCTATTCATCTCCATCGTGCTCGGAATCGTGCTCAAATCGATCTCGTTGCCCGAAAGTTTCGTCACTCAATCTTGGGTGCAGCATGTGGGTACCGCGCTCAGTCATAGCCTCGAACTTCTCTCGCAGGCAACCACGCCGGTGATCCTCACTGCGCTTGGCCTTTCGCTAGAGCCGAAAGGCGGCGACTCCGTTCCGGCTCAGCTTTATCTGACCCTTGCGACCAAGCTGATTCTCATTCCTGTACTCGCCATCGGAATCGCGATGCTGCTCGGTATTCAAGGTGATCGCCGCACTGTTTTGGTGCTTCAAGCGGCGATGCCCGCCAGTGTTTTGTCCAGTGTCCTCGCTCATCAATACGCGCTTGGCGGCAAGTTCGGCGTAAAAAGCGTCTTTTTGTCCACCTGCTTCTCGGCCATCACCATCCCGACGTTCCTTTATCTGCTGCAACGGCTCAGCCATTAGTCAAAGTAAAGACGGCAATTCTTGAGTTATCCTGTGAGGCATGTCCGACGCTGTAGAAGGTCAAAGCGGATCAGCGCAGATCGACGACGTTATTCGAAACCTCGCTGATTGGCGCGCAGAAACGCTGTCAAAGGTGCGCGCGCTCATCTTAGAAACAGATAGCGAAATCACAGAAGCCGTCAAGTGGCGTGGTGTTCCGGTATGGGAGCGCAACGGTATCCTATGCACCGGAGAATCGTACAAAGCCGTCGTCAAACTCACCTTCGCAAAGGGCGCGTCGCTGCTCGACCCAACGCAACTTTTCAATTCAAGTCTCGAAGGTAATGTTCGCCGCGCGATTGATATTCGGCAAAATGAAGAGCTGAACGCCACCGCCTTTCAAGACCTAATTCGAGCCGCCGTTAAGCTCAATATCGAAAGCAGTCAAGCGAAAAAGAAGAAGAAGGTGTCCTAATCTCAGAACCGGTCAAACTGCTCTCAGGCGGCAATCCACAGATCGCAAAAGGGTACGGCGAAGAGCCCGTACAAGCCCACATTGCAGCCATGCCCGGCTGGAAATCAGAAGTCGGTCGCCTGCTCGACCGACTCATCACCGAAGCTTTTCCAGACGTCTCAAAAGCGGTGAAATGGAACTCGCCACTCTACGGTTTTACCGATGGAACATGGTTCCTTGGCCTGCATTGCTACACCCATTTCGTCAAAATCGCCTTTTTTCGAGGTGTGCAACTGCAACCGATGCCACCTGGCGCGTCCAAACAACCCGACGTGCGCTACCTGGATGTCCGCGAAGAAGGACTCACCGACGAGGCTCTGTTCGTCGAGTGGGTAAAACAGGCGAGCCAACTGCCCGGCGTCAAAATGTAGTGTTCACCACCTCGGTCAAACGCGCCTACCCGGTTCGGTAAGCGCGTCTCATCCGCAGTCTCGCAGGCAAAAAAGCAGTGCTTGCATAAGCCGGCCCTAAGAGACGGTGAATGTGCCGAGGTTCACCAAAGGAAGCTCTTGCCCGGTCAGTTTGTTCACAAACCGATAGGCGCAAACGTACGAACCCGGAGTCAGCGTAATGTCACGCGTCAGAGTCCCTACTACAAACTGAAAGAACCCTTTGCTGGTGAATTGCCTGCCCGCTTTTCGAGCCGAATTCGCCAACTTTTGCACGCAAAACTCAGTCGTCACATTGGTCGTGTTGGCGGCAGACGCAGTGTAAGTGATCTTACCAACGGCCCCTGCAACCGTAATCGTGATGGCGTCCTTCACCAGTGGCGTCGTCGGCGGAGTGTTCGGAACAGTCCCAACCGGGTTCACCTGCAAGAACTTCGACGAAAGTCCGGCATACACCTGAAATCCGCGTCGCCGACGCGACTTGCCCGTCTCCGGATCGCGAATCATCAGCTTGCTCGCATAGTCGTTCCACTGTTGACGCTGTGCGGCAGTCAATGTTTGAAACAGCTGGACCGCTTGCCGAAAGTTCAACCGAACGGACTGCTGAGCTGCCGTCTGCGGGTTACGGGGTACTGACCACTCTCGTAATACAGTCCCAAACTCCGTTTCAACGTAAACGGCGCGGCCAGACTTACCTTTCAGTCCGGCAAGATAACCTGATAGCTTGGCTTTGGCCATTGTTAACCTCCATATAGGACGTCCGCCGTCAGGTGGTACCTTCGCCGCGGCTCCTACCAGGTCATGTCGGAAAGGCAATAGATTTTCTTTAGGGTTTTAATTGATTGGTCGCTCTCGTTTTCCGCAAATGTTGCCCCGGAAAGATATTTGTGATTAAGCTTTCATAAGGCATGAGTTCTCATGGCGCTGGAATATCCGTTTCACGTCGTCCTTATTCCGGTCAGCAGGTGTGCCTAGTCAATAATCACGAGCGACGTGCACTAGCAGCTAGGGCTGGTATGTTCGCGACGGTTAAACGACACGTCTGCTTGTTCGCTTGATATACTCACTTCATGTCTTTTGACAAACAGCAGTCATCCTACGAGGACCTTCGATCAGTCGTTTCTGAGAGAACACAAAGATTGGTTGTCTGGGTAGGAGCTGGTGCAAGCATTCCCGCTGGCATCCCTTCTTGGAGCGGTCTCAGATCGAAGCTCGTCGATGAACTAGACCGAAAGTTGAAGCAAGCTCGAGACGAAGCCCAGCGAAAAACGCTCACGTCATACATGCTGAATGTGCAGAATGCAAGAAACCACTGGGATGCCTTTAAGATATTGAAAACGAGCCTCGGCGAGACCACTTATACAGAGACGATAAGAAAGTGTCTGCGTCCAGCGCAAACTCAGTCCATACCTAGCCTGTATGGTCACATATGGCGTCTTAGTCCCCAAGGCATCATTAATCTTAACCTTGACAGGTTTGCGTCAAGGGCATTTGCCGAAGCGTTCTCTGGTACGCGATCTATATCGGAGTTCAACAGCAAGAGCGTGGGTGACCACACACACGTGCTTGTCCACCCAACGAATTTCTTTATTTACAATGCTCACGGAATTGATGACGATGTTAGTAGCTGGGTGTTTACCAAGGAAGAGTTAGCTCATCTGACAAGCCGTAGAGAGTATGTCAATTTTATTAGCACTGTATTGAGTTCATTCACGGTTCTTTTTGTCGGCATTAGCGCTGAGGATCAAGCAGCCGGTGGCCACTTGAAAGCACTTAAAGATGCAGGTATCAGCGTCGGCAGCCATTACTGGATAACGGATAGGTTTGATCCAGCTACCGATAGTTGGGCCGAGCGAAACCACGTCCGTATTATCAGATATGAGTCTGAGGGAGATAATCACCAAGGGCTAGAGGACCTCTTCAATGACCTCCTAGAGTTTCGACCAAACGATGAGCCCATTCAGGCAAATCCGATCCGACCTTTGCAGGAATTCGATCCTCAAGATGATCTACCTCCGGCGGATGATTTCACCAGATACGAACCTGAAATGGCTCGCATCTTCTTAAACACTCACGCTCAAAGGCTCCTATCTGACGATTCGGACGAGGCCTACAAGAAATACGCCATGTTTACGGACGAGTATGACCTTGCAATCCATCATGCGTGGTATGTCGGTAAACCTCCAAAGAACGTAGTTTTGAACTACGAGGTCCTTCACCAAGAGGCGCAAGGCGCGTTTGGCAAAGTCTACAAAGCTAGAGATTCAAAAGGCAATGAGGTTGCTGTCAAGATTCTATTGCAGGAAATTCGCGGTAACCGCGAGGCACTTTCTTGCTTTCGCCGCGGTGTCAGCTCTATGAGAATCCTGAAACAGCGAGGCGTCGCAGGAATGGTCGAATATCTTGAAGCCTATGAAATACCCGCCATGGTCGTGATGGAATGGGTTAATGGTGCTGATCTTCGAAAGGCAATCGCTAGCAGAGATCTCGATGATTGGCTTGATTTACTAAAAGTTGCCACTGAGCTATCTACAATCTTGTTAGAGGCGCACAAACTTCCCGAGCGCGTACTGCACAGAGATTTGAGACCAGCCAATATCATGCTGGAAGGATTTCATCAGACTCCTGATTGGCATGTAAAGGTTTTGGACTTCGACCTATCTTGGCATAGGGGCGCCAATGACAGAACTGTTGTGCATCAGGCGGGCACGACTGGTTACCTTGCGCCTGAGCAGATTCAGGTAATCCCGGGAGTTTCTACAAGGCATTCTTCAGTTGATTCATTTGGGCTTGGAATGACCATGTTCTTTATGGTCAGCGGACATGATCCGCTACCTGATCAACACAAACACCGCGACTGGGAAGACTGTGTATTGGATGCTGCCAATGCGCGGAGAAGTGCTCAATGGAAGACCCTGCCAGAACGAATTACTCGGTTAATCATCGCCGCCACACAGGATGAACAGGTCAGGCGGCCAGACATGACGGCCATGAACTTTGAAATACGCCGTCTCGCGACCGTCACTTCTGGCAAGCCAGTTAGCGAAGGCTGTCTGGACCTAGTAGCCGAAGAAATTGCCTTTAGATCAGATAAGTTTCTTGCTTACCAATGGAACACTGACGAGTCAACCGCGACCGTTGATCGGCCCTCCGGTCTGCATTTGAATCTTCGCGCAAATGAGTCCAAGGAACGCGTGACATTTACCTACAAACAGTCTGCTGTCTCACGCAAAGGGGTTAATAGGCGGGTTGCTCAAGCTATTCAGGAAGCACGTGCTCACTTGAAGCAAGAAGGTTGGCAAGTTCTTGAACATAAGAGTCAAAACTTAACAATTAATATCGTTGCCGAGGTAAGAGGGCCTTTTACAGTGCATCGTATCGAGAAACTAGCTAAAAACATTGATCGCGTTTGCTCAATTCTTGACTGTTAACTAAAAAAGAGTAGTTGATTGGCCAGGCGGTCCAATACTGGCACGAGGCATCCAGCTATATCCGTGGCACCCGAGTTTGAGTTGTGTGGTGGCATGGGTAAAGGGAAACTGAGCCATTTACGATCTGGTTCTTTTGAGTGCGGCAAGCTCTTGCCGCTTTGTCCTGCGCGAGTTCTCGCGCTGCAAGACACCTTTCAGCAATCGACCAACATTCCTTTAGCCGCAAAAGCAGCGCGGCAGGCCGCGCTGCTGAAAGCGCTGACAGGTCAGCGCAGTCCAAAAAGTTGTTCTTGTAAGCAGTCAATTGCTGTTCATCCGCTGAAGCCTGATTTGGAGTGCGGCAAGCTCTTGCCGCTTTGTCCTGCGCGAGCTCTCGCGCTGCAAGACAGCTTTCAGCAATCGACCCTCATTCATTTAGCCGCAAACCCAGCGCGGCGGGCCGCGCAGTCAAAAGCGCTGACAGGTCAGCGCAGTCCAAAAAGTTGTTCCTGTAAGCAGTCAATTGCTGTTCATCCGCTGAAGCCTGATTTGGAGTGCGGCAAGCTCTTGCCGCTTTGTCCTGCGCGAGCTCTCGCGCTGCAAGACACCTTTCAGCAATCGACCAACATTCATTTAGCCGCAAAAGCAGCGCGGCGGGCCGCGCAGTTGAAAGCGCTGACAGGTCAGCGGAGTCCAAAAAGTTGTTCTTGTAAGCAGTCAATTGCTGTTCATCCGCTGAAGCCTGATTTGGAGTGCGGCAAGCTCTTGCCGCTTTGTCCTGCGCGAGCTCTCGCGCTGCAAGAATCCTCTCAACAATCGACCATCATTCCTTTAGCCGCAAACCCAGCGCGGCGGGCCGCGCAGTCAAAAGCGCCGACAGGTCAGCGCAGTCCAAAAAGTTTGCCGTTCTAGCTCTCCTTCACCTAACATTCAGTGACCTCTCATTTGGAGCGCAGTGATTCATCACCGCTTTTAGTAGCGAGGCTCGACTCGCGTCAAATAGCAACTCTGTTCTCATTCAAGCTACAAACCGACGCGGTGAATCGTGCTGTATCTAAAGCGACAGTGAACTGCCGCACTCTAATCCAGCCCCTCCGATCAAAGAAGCATCCAGTTCAAACATTCTCAAGCGTTGCCAGCAGATAAAGCGCGGTCAAGCCGGTGCACTCCAAGGAAATCCTAGCCAACGCCGACGCAATCCTCATTTCTCATCGTCGAAACACCGTCGTTACATCGTGAAAACATGGTGTTTTCACCTTGATCTGCCGATAAAGACAGCAAATGGCAAAAGTGAATCAAGGGGCAGTGATCGGCGCGCCGTCGGGAAGAATCGGCAACGTCGTCTTTTTTCGAAACGGAACCGGTGTTGCGATGCGCGAGTTTCAGAAGCCGCGCGATCCTCGAACCCCCGCACAGTTGGCGGCTCGCGACCGAATGGCGCTGGCGGCTGCGGCATGGCGAAGTCTTTCTGCGACCCAGGTACAAGCATGGAAACGAACCTGCGGAGGGAGTCCGAGCAAGGCCCGAGCCACGTTCATTCGCCTCGCTCTCAAGTTTCTTCAGGTCACGCCCGGCGGGACCATTCCGCTTGATCCGCCGTTGCAAGCCTTTGCCGGTGACGCGATCTCCGTGACCGTTCACGCCGTTCCTTCACCGTCGCCAGGCTTAAACGGTAGCCTCATTTTTGCCGCCGATGCGCCGAACGGTCCGCATGCGGTGTGCGAGTTGCTGGTTCAACCCCTGAGCTACGCGGGACGAACGCCGCAGGTTCGCGACTATCGCACGTCGGGGTTCTTTCGGTTTGTGGCAGGTGGCTTATCGACGTCCATTCTGAAACCCGCCGGAGCCTACGCGACGGCTGTTCGGTTTGTGAATCCTTCTACCGGGCAGTCGTCGGGGGTGATTGAATTGGAGATTGTGTCGATCACTTGACACCTATTTTGGAGTGCGGTGACCTGTCACCGCTTTCGACCGCGCAACCTGTTGCGCGAAGGTCAGCGCGAGAGCTCGCGCAGGACAAAGCGCTGAGAGCTCAGCGCAGTCCATATAGCTAGAACCAATCTAGAACTCCGACTTTTTAAAGCGCAAAGCCCGTATTCAACTATTAGGTCAAAGATTCTCTCAACTTGAAATCAACCATTGCTCTTGGGAATCTCAGTGCAGCGCGGCAGGCCGCGCAGGACAAAGCGCTGAGAGCTCAGCGCAGTCCAAAGGCCATGTCAAAAGTCGTCTTTTATCTGAACTAGGTCGGTTTTGAATGACATCACTGTTTCATAGAACGGCGCGTCTGCATTGTTCTTGAACCACGATGCCGAGCACCATTCGTATTGCTCGGGCACAGCAACCAAGCCATGATGCACTGGGTTACGGTGCACGTAAGCTAGTCTTGCCAAATATGACTTCTCGTAAGTGATTCGTGAGTCCCAGTACTGATACCAAACCCTGCGCCCTTCTGCTTGGTCTTCACGATTGATTGCGCGCGCTGTGCATGAATGAACCTTGTGAACCAACTTTTGCAGGGAGTCCTCTTCTTCTGGGGCCAATCCGATGAAGTGATAGTGGTTATTTAGAATCGCCCAAGCATGAAGTTGCCATCCAGCCATTTTTGCTTCTGATAGTAGCGTTTCCTCTAAAAGAAGTAGCCTGCTTGGAGTATTGAAGAGTTGTGCTTTTTGGTAGGTACCGCCTGTAACACAGTAAATTCCCTTGCACATATGCAACCTTGCAGGAGCATGAGGCCAACTTTTCATAGATGACATCATACTTTGGAGTGCGGTGACCTGTAGCCGCTTTCGACCGCGCAACCTGTTGCGCGAAGGTCAGCGCGAGAGCTCGCGCAGGACAAAGCGCTGATGGGGCTTCGCGTGAATGGTGAAAAGTGAATTGTGAGTAACCAGTAAGCCTATTCGCGGTTGATGAGTCACTTTCTGCAGCGCGAGAGCTCGCGCAGAACAAAGCGCTGAGAGCTCAGCGCAGTCCATATGTCGGGGCCTCTTTGGGGGTGGTCAAGTTTGTTTTCGGGGCTTAGGGTGAAAGGTGAGTTGGAGATGATGTGTAGCCAGAAGGAGCCTCTATGGACTGCGGTGACCTGTCACCGCTTTCGATAGCGCAACCTGTTGCGCGAGACCCATCGCTAGGAAGACGTTTATTGGAGCAGGCGAAACGCCCATTCAATACTCACTTTTCACCATTCATGCGTAGCCCACAGCGCGACAGGTCGCGCAGAACAAAGCGCTGAGAGCTCAGCGCAGTCCAAAGAAGCACCTGTCCTAGCAAAGGCGCTGAACCTCTATTCCAGCTCGATTGTAGCTGGGGGCTTGCTGGTCAGGTCGTAAAACACGCGGTTGACGCCATCGACCTCGTTCACGATGCGGGTGGCGATATGTTCGAGAACGTCAAACGGTAGGGGGACGGCGCGCGCGGTCATCGCGTCTTCGCTTTCCACGGCGCGGAGAACGATTGGTTGCTCGTAGGTGCGCTCATCGCCCATCACGCCGACGCTTCGGACATCCAAAAGCGCGGCGTAGCTTTGCCAGATGCCCTTGTTGAGTCCTCGTGCGCGGAGTTCAGAACGGAAGATGTAGTCTGCGTCTTGAGTCATCTTGACTCGGTCAGGAGTGACCTCGCCAAGCACGCGAACTGCCAGCCCCGGTCCAGGGAATGGCTCTCGGTCGACCATATCATCGGGCAAGCCAAGCGACCGACCGACTGCACGAACCTCGTCTTTGAACAACCAACGTAGCGGCTCGACCAGCTTCATGGTCATCCAGTCGGGGAGGCCTCCTACATTGTGGTGGCTCTTGATTTTGGCGGAGGTCGCCGAACCTGATTCGATGACGTCGGGGTAGAGGGTGCCCTGAGCAAGAAACTCGCAGCCCTGAAGTTCGGCGGCGTGGTCTTCGAACACCTGCACGAATTGCGCACCAACTGCTTTGCGTTTCTCTTCGGGGTCCTTCTTGCCTGCTAAAACGCCGAAGAATCGGTCGTGCTCTTTGAACGCTTTCAGGTTGCCCTGAAAGTGCGTGCCAAACGTTTCGATGACCTGCTCTGCTTCGCCTTTGCGCAAAAGTCCGTGATCTACAAAGACGCATACGGCTCGGTCGCCGATAGCTCGAATCAGTAGTGCGGCCATAACGCTACTATCGACTCCGCCGCTTACCGCGCAGAGCACCTTGCCGTCGCCCACTTCTTCGCGTATTTTGGCGACTTCTTCTTCAATAAAGTTCTCGGTGGTCCAGTCTCCGACAAGCCCCGCTTCATCCTTCAGGAACCTTCGTAGAATCTCTTTTCCTGCCAAGGTGTGAGTGACTTCGGGATGGAACTGGACGCCAAACTTCTTAGCCTCTGGGTTTGCCATCGCCGCGACCGGGCACGAATCTGTGGAGGCGATCACGCTGAAGCCTGGCGGGACCTGTTGAACTTGGTCGCCGTGGCTCATCCAAACTTCATAACTATCCAGACCGCTCAGGTAGTTAGCTGAACCAACCGGAGTGATGGCTCGCTTGCCGTATTCCTTATGGTCTGCATTGGACACGACTCCACCTAGGCGAAGCGCCATGAGTTGTTGCCCATAACAGATGCCAAGGGTGGGAATGCCTTCGAGCATAGACATGTCGAGGGTGGGAGCGTTCTCTTCTAGAACGGACCGAGGACCGCCACTAAGAATGACTGCGGTCGGCTTTACTTCTCGAATCTTTTCGGCTGCCGTTGTCCAAGGGACCATTTCGGAGTAGACACCTTGTTCGCGGACTCGGCGAACGATGAGCTGGGTGTATTGGCCTCCAAAGTCAACAACGAGGACAACCTGATGGGTCATACGTCGTTGTACCCGATCTTATGCGGCTAAACTGGTCTCCATGCGACGCGTTCTCGTTCTCTTAGCGATCTGCACAGCTGCGATTTCAGCTGCACAAGAACACATCCGCGATGTGATCTATATGAAGTCCGGCGGCGCGGCATTTACTATGGATGTCTATAAGCCTAAAACCCCGAATGGTGCTGCTGTCATCTGGATGGTCAGCGGTGGTTGGGTCTCGCTCCACGATCAGATCAACGATGGTTTGGCCCAGTATTTCAACGCGCAAGGATTCACCCTGATCGAGGTTGTTCACGGCAGCCAACCGCGTTATGCCATTCCCGAAATCGTCAAGCAAGTTCGAAGGGCGGTCCGATTTGCCCACGCGAAGGCAAAGGAGTACGGATACGACCCAAACAAGATTGGCGTCTCTGGTGGCAGCGCAGGCGGGCACCTTTCGCTGATGATCGCTGGAATGGGAGATGACGGTGACCCATCGGCAACTGATCCCATCGAGCGCGAATCGAGTCGAGTGAACTCCGTCGCCGCGTTCTTCCCACCAACTGACTTTTTGAACTACGGGAAGGCAGATTACATGCCTTTTGACGCCCCGCAGATGCAGGTATTCATTCCAGCGTTTGGTGTCACGAAGTCAACGACAAAGGAAAAGCTGATCGAAGTTGCCAAAGAAACGTCGCCGATCACCTACGTCAACGCGAAGTTTCCTCCAACTCTGCTTTTGCACGGCAATCAAGATACATTGGTGCCTCTTCAGCAGTCTCAGCTGTTTGACGCCGCACTGGGCAAACAAGGGATTAAGCATGAATTGGTCGTTGCCAAGGGGTTTGGCCATGATGGAAAGCTCGTGATGAATCAAGCGCTCAAGGTACTGACGTGGTTCAAGGAGACGCTGCTGGGCAAGCCATGATTCATGGAATTTCGCTTGTGATCGCTGAGGTGACCGATATGTCTCGATCAGTTCGGTTCTATCGAGATGTGGTTGGCTTGCCTCTGATGTACGAATCGGAGGCATGGTCTACCGTCCAAGCCGGGCAAGTGTCGATTGGTTTGCACACGCCGATGAGCGAGAGCCCAAAGGGGACGGGTTGGACGGTCGTGTTGGATGTAGATGATCTGGATGCGCTTCGCTCACGCCTGGAAGAGGGCGGGTGCGAGGTCAGCCCAGATCACGAAGTACCAGCAGGGAAGATTATCCTGTTTTGTGACCCAGACGGTAACCAATTGCAAGCAATGCAACGAAACGCATGATTTCTGGCACCTTTGAGATCGCGAACGAAGCTGAGATGATGGCTTTCGCCGCAAGCTTCAAAGAGGAGCTATTTGCGGGAGACGTCGTGTTGCTTGAGGGACCATTGGGGGCGGGGAAGACAACCCTCGTGCGCGGGTTGTTGCTGTCTCTCGGCTTTGATGGCCCGGTTCGGTCTCCAACGTTCAACCTCATTCAGACCTTTCCAACTGACCCGCCTGTAATGCATGCAGATTTGTATCGGCTGAAAAGCACGCGTGGAACCGGCATTGATGACTACTTTGTCGACCACTTATGTTTGATTGAGTGGCCCGATCGAGCGGAAGATTTGGTTGTTCCGACCGAGTGTTGGCGAATTGAGATCGCGTTTCGTGGAGAAGGACGAATGGTTAAAGTATCGCCGCCCGAGGTCGCTTAACTCATGGGAAAGGAAGCGAAGTGTCTTGCCGTTATCAACGGGAAATCCGTCGAGCTAAGAGCGTCGTTGGAGGAGACAGGGATGAAGCTTCGTGGGGACAAGAAGGTCGATTGCCAGTTGTCCCAGATCCAAGACTTGCGTGTTGAGAATGACTGGCTGCACTTCGTGGTTGGGGACTACGAAGTTAGGCTCAACCTCGGTGTGAAACCTGCTTTGAGTTGGGCAAAGTACATTCAAAGTCCGCCAACCTTGCTTGATAAGCTTGGACTCAAAAAGACGCCCCGCATCGCGCTGCTAGGTTCCGGTGACTTCTCGGATTTGAGCGAGGTTGAGTCGGATTTCTCGCTGATCGAAGGGGTCCTGTATGACGCAATTATCGTGTTTGTACAGCATAGTCATGGCCTTAGATCGTTACGTCAACTATTGCCTAGCATTGCTCAGAAGGGAATGTTGTGGATCGTCTACCCGAAGGGCGTGAGCGATATCCGGCAAGCGGGAGTGCTCGCTGCCGGACGTTCGCTGGGTCTCGCAGACGTCAAGGTTTGTCGTTACTCAGAATCGCACACTGCACTTAAATTTGTGCGGCGACAGGACTGAGCGGCTTCAAGTCTTGCTCGATTTGCTCGCGTTGCCCTTCAAGAAATGGAGGCAACACGAGCGTCTCTCCTAGATGCTCCATGTCCTCGTCGACTCCGAAGCCGGGGCCATCAGTTGCGAGCTCGAACAACACACCTCCTGGCTCGCGGAAGTACACGCTTCTGAACCAAAACCGGTTGATCTCGCCGGAAGTTTGAATTCCCCAAGCCTCGATTTTTTCTTTCAGTTCGGTTAACGCGGCGTCATCCTTGACTCGGAACGCCACATGGTGGACACCGCCTGCTCCGACTCTACCGAATGATTTCGTCGGGTCGGCGGTCACGCGAAGCCTTGCGAAATGTCCCTCGTCTGCGGTTTCGAATGTGTTGTCACCTTTCTGTTCGTAACCCAGTAACTCGGTCAAAACGCGGATTGTGCTTGCGGGGCGGGCACTCTCTAGGGAAACTCCGGCAATGCCTTGAATTGCATGATTCGCTTCGACTACTTTGCCCCAAGGCACACTGGTATTCGGCTTGTCATCGTGGGCAACAAGCTCAAGTCTCTGCCCCTCGGGGTCTGCAAATGTGATCGCATTCTCGTCAACTTCCGGCGATAGACCAGCCTTTTCAAGTCGCTCAGCCCACCAGCCAATAGAGGATGAAGGAATTCTAAAACTGGTTAAGCTAACAGTTCCGGGACCAGGCACGGTCGAACCGATGTTTGGCCAGTCAAAGAAAGTGAGGTCAGTACCGGGGCTACCCACGGAATCGGCGTAGAAGAGGTGGTACGCAGACACGTCATCTTGGTTTACGCTCTTCTTCACGAGTCGAAGCCCCAAAACCTGAGTGTAGAACTCAAGATTGTTTTGGATTTGGGACGAAACTGCTGTTACATGATGGATTGTGTGTGCGTTCATGCAATCTTCTATGTGCATTCATTCTCAAAGAATTTGCATGAACTTGAATTAAGTTTTAAGGAAACAAAAAGCACTAGGCTTTAGCCGTCAAAGCGCTTGTGCTCGATGTTCTCAAAAATGCAGAAAGGTCTTTCCCCATTTCGTTCATCCTTCGTCCAGTAATGGATAACAGCTTTAACTGTATCAATATACTCCTGATATCCAATCGGCTTTTTGACGAAGCTACTTGCACCATTCTCATAGCAAGCGTTGACGTCATTAGATTCACTACTTGATGTAAAAATAATGACTGGAATGTTCTCGGTACGCTTGTTCTGCCGCATTCGCTTGACGACTTCGGTTCCAGAAACCTTGGGCAGCTTAAGGTCACACAACACAGCAACTGGCATGTTGTGGCACGGCTCTTTTGACTCTACTCCAAGCAACGTCAACCCTTCTTCGCCATCATGAGCCACAACTGCAGAAACACCTAGTTGACTCTTTGTTATGGCACGAATAGTCAGTTGCTCGTCATCAGCAGAGTCTTCGATCAGCAATATGGTCTTTTGTGCGACCAATGGCATAACACCTCTATTTATCCTCGCTTTCAAGCTGAAAATAGTGAATTCTGACTGCGAAAAGACTTCTTTGCGGATATCGCAACAAGCAAGCGGAGTCAATTCACCCTGTACAAATGTGAAATAGATCGTAGCTCATTTTAAGACGAGAATACGGAGCGTACTATTCGCTAACTTCTTGCTTAGTCGTGCGCAATAAAAGTGTTTACTTTCCGTACTCAGCCCAACTGCTTGGCGTCTCCGATACACGCACTCGCTCTAGGGTCACCGATCCTGGAGCAATAACGTAAGATATTCCGTTTGACGACACTCCTTCAAAGCCAATTTGAAGAGTTTTTGAGATGAAATCGAAGATTTCCTTCGCCATGACTTCCGTGGTTGGGTCCACAGGAAACACCACGAGACTGTCGGGATGGACTGCCTTGATCTGCTCAAGCAGTGGGTCGTTCGCGTTGATCGCCATGCGGTGATCGTACGATTCGATGTGGTCCTGAACAGCCAGCTTCAGGGCCTTGAAATCAAGCACCATGTCGTTTGCATCTAGTTTTTCGGATGAGACGACAACATCGACCTGCCGAGTGTGCCCATGAGGGAAGCGGCACATCTCAGGATGTTTACTGAGCATGTGGCCGGATTCAATCGTGAAAGACTTACAGATGCGGTAGCGCGGCACACAGATAGTTTATCTGAAGCAGCGCTAGGGTATCGGCGAGCCCGGATCCTCTTCGGTCTTGCGGTTTGGATCGCGCTTGTATTTCAAAGCTATCTCTCCCGTCAGCTTGTTACCACGACTAAACAGCTTGTATGTTCCGTCATGGAGTTCGTAAACGAACTCTTCTCCGGACATCGGGTCGTGAATGAGGTTCGCGGGAACGGCGTCTCTTAACTGTTTGGGTAAGTTTCGGTTATGCCACTTGTATTGCAAAATGCGTGCATGGAGGCCAAGCAACCTAACCTGTGCACGAGCTTTGAGTTCTGCTGTGACAGCATTCGAAAATGCTGGAATCATGATCAGCACCATTTGCTCTCCAAGAGCTTCCGGGCTTTTGTCGGTTGAGTTTGGAACCACGGTCGGAACAACCCCTTTGACGTCCTGCCAGGTCTCCTCAGTGCCTTGGTATCCAGAAACGAGTGACCCGTAGTAGCGATCGATGGCTCGTTGGAACGAGTCTCGAAATCGATTGAACTCTGGCATTCCCCATTTCGCGGTGACTTCCGAATCTATGGATGACGGCTCGGCTTGAGCATCAACATCCCCTCCGAAAAGTCGACCCATTTCGTGAATTTCCGAAGCCGACTGTATTTGATCGAATGCTTTTCGAGAGGACTGCCACTCGGTGTACATCACTTTGGAGTACGCAGTCGGCTGAGAGAGATAGTGAGAAACGTATCGCTCGATCTTCTTACAATCGGTTTCACTAAGGTGATCGAGATTAGCTTCAAATCCAGAGTTAACAATCGCGCTAATCGCGATGGATACTAGTCGATCAATAAGAAGTCCCTCGCCGATTCGCGAACCAAAGGTCATGGTGTCGAGGAGAACATCAGTGGCTTCGCCACTTCTCCCAATCGCGAATAGATAGTAGGAATCTGCGAGTGTGGCTTTAGCGATGGCTTTGTAGCCAGCGAGATCTGGAAAAAGTGAGCTCAGCGATACCTTGTCTCGAAAGCCGTAATAAGGCTTTTCGTTGCCGCGTCTTACGATGGCATGGACGTCTTGAATGTTGTCATGAACTAACTTGTAGACTTTGATGTAATCACTGCCCCGAAGGTCGTAGATAATCCTCTCTCGAGCTAACTCTTCCGATGTTAGTTTCAGGTTATCTGCTTCGAGCGCCGCCTGATCTTTCGGTAATCCCTTCAAATACTCTGCTGTGGTGCGTTTGTTCTCGACAAGTTGGTCGTAGAGTTTCGGGGTCCAGGTGTAGTAAATGCTCAGGTTTTTTTTCGAAAGGAGTTCTTGAGCCTGGTAATACTCCTCGTAAGCATTCTGGCCAGTTAGGACGGGAACCATTTGCTTAAAGTAACTTGGGGACTGCGAGGTCTGAGTCGCAACCAAAGCTAGAAGAGTAAAAGCCAGTCCCATGCGTTGTAGACGCAGGGAACTGGCCGAAAGGTTGCACTTTTAGCGAATTGGCGATAGTTGGATGACTTTGTCGGGCTGATTGACCACAACATAAACCATTCCGTCAGGTCCCATGGCGACGTCGCGAATTCTCCCGATGCCGAACAGGATTTCTTCTGTATCGACTAATTTGCCCGCTTTGACACGTATTCGCTGAATTGTGTTTCCAGCGAGACCGCCAGCAAGAAGGTCACCTCGCCAATGAGTGAAGGCATTTCCTTTGACGGTAGTCAGCCCCGAAGCTGCGATGGAAGGCACCCAGCGAAGCACGGGCATAGTCACCTTTTGTTGACTCGTTGGGAATGGAGTGTGGAAGGGCGAATCATTGTAGTTGATGCCATACCCGACATCTGGCCACCCGTAATTGTTGCCCTTCTGGATGAAATTGAGTTCGTCGCCACCTCTTGGTCCGTGTTCCGTATCCCAAAGATTTCCTTCGTTGTCGATAGTTAATCCTTGCGGGTTCCGATGGCCAATCGACCAGATTTGCCCGATAGCGCCCTCGGTTTTAACAAATGGGTTATCCGCTGGAATGCTTCCGTCTTCCATAACCCGATAGATTTTGCCGTTCGGGCGGGTGACGTTTTGAGCGAATTCGGAGCTACCGCGCTCGCCGATGCCAAAGAAAACGTGCCCTTTGTTATCGAACACGATCTTTGCTCCAAAGTGAATTCCAGACCCGTTGTAGACGGATGGGTTCGCCGCGAAAATCGTCTGTTGGTCCGTCCATTGGTAAACAGAGCCGTTGAAAACCAAGTGCCCCCGTACGAGTTTTGTCATCCCCGCATGGGCGTCTGTTGTCGAAGGGTCCGTAAATGAAAGATAAACCCATCCATTCGGATGGACCTTGACCTGCATGAGTCCGCCTTGGCCGATTTCCCGGCTCGCAGGGAGGCCTTTCACTTTGACAGCACGGCTTCCGCGATAAGCCGTCATGTAGCCAGACCGGTTTGTAACAAGCAGCGTTTGATCAGCAAGCCAATCAATGGCCCAAGGAGTGTTCAGGCCGGTCGTCACAACATCGGAAATTCGGTAGTTGTGGAGCTTAGTACGCACAATTCCGTTTTCGGGCTTTGGGCTCGGGGTGGATTCGCGAAGACCCTTTAGCTGCAGCTCTCGGATGTGTACAACGAGCGCCCACACCTCTTCGTCCGAAAGCGTATTGCCATACGGCTCCATACCACTGTTGGTGTCGCCGTTCTTAATGGTGTTGAAGAACGGCTTATCCCACTTCTGGTCGAACTTATCTTTCGAGATCAGCGATCTCGTTCCAGCACCGCCACCTTCTGCCCGTGAGCCGTGGCACTTGGCGCAAGTGTCTTCGTACAACTTCGTAACGTTTGTTGCCTTGGCATGAGGAACCGCGCCTGGCAAGCAGGCAAAAACGGCCGCAACTCCGGCAAACCCAAAGAACCCAATCCCTTTCATGATTAAGCGATTCTACTAGGATTCTAAAAGGGTCATCGGCACGTTAGCCATTCTTAGGCATTAGGCGCTCAGCGTAGTCGTTGTACTGCTTTTTGACATCATCGGGAAGCCCCTCCCACGGGCCGGGCCTGCTGCCTGGAATCAATGAATGGTCCTTCATCGTGCGGCTAAAGTCGATTTGAGGTGCCAATGAATACTTGAACGTGTACTCACCCTCGACGGCGCCTTGAAATTGATCGTAGTTTGGAAGCTGAAAATCGCCATTCATCTGCATCGGGTTTTTCTTGAACGAGTTGTACAGAGCCATCGAAGCGATATTGAGGAATCGAACAGCGCCGCTAATACTATCCTTTGCTCGAACTGCCATGGTTTGATTCGCGTTAAGGGTGATCATGCCATTGGGAAGCCCGTTGGGCATGATGTCGGTCGGTTCTTTGATTCCGCCATCCTGAGAAGCAACTCCAAATCCGCCTCGGACCTCCCTTAATCCCATCGCACCAGGGAAGATTCCACCATCGGACGAGCCAT
Source organism: Chthonomonas sp. UBA1950 (assembly GCA_002336105.1). Taxonomy (GTDB): domain Bacteria; phylum Armatimonadota; class Fimbriimonadia; order Fimbriimonadales; family Fimbriimonadaceae; genus Fimbriimonas. Next base: position 65,722 of record DDEQ01000039.1, read on the forward strand.
AGTAATCATCGGCAATCGCTTCTCTTTGTAGCGGCAAGAGATCATTGAAATTGACCGATCCGCCACTTCCCAGACGCGATCTTTGCATGCTCGACATCATTCCGTAAACACGAAGGGTGTTCCAGTTGGTCTGTGCATAGCTTCCGACATCATCTGGTCCTACGTTTTGATCTAGGTTAGAGAGAAAGACGCCGTCGAGATCGAATTGACGCAACGGCTTCACTTGATTGGCCGCATAAGTTCCAATATCAACTAAGGAAAGAGTCGAAGTGTTAACAATTGATCGAGCGACTTGCCCCAGAGCTATTCTGTTGATGTGAGATCTTCGGACTTCAGTAAACGAGGATGGTTTTACAATTGTCCAGCCGTTAACTTCACTCACGGATAGTTTCGATAACTTTGTAAGCTTCTTAAACAGTGTCTCGGTAGGGATTCCCTTTGCAAGAGACCGGGTGAGGACAAGAAGCTGACTATCCGGAATTGTGGCAACCAATTGAGCATCACCGGTTGACTCAATCATCGATTCTCCGGCGACATAGCCAATGGGATCGTATGTTTCTGGGTGGGACATCAAGTTGAGCAACTCTTGAGACGCGATTTTTCGCTTTGGTCTCGAAAGCGAACTCAAGTCGATCGAAGCTGTAACCGGCATTGCCGAGCCGCCCGTACTCGTCGTCATGACCATCACGCTTCGCGCGACGGAACTTACGTTCATTCCCTCGAGATTTGCGAATTCGGAAGCCAACGGCGATAGTGGCTTAGTTTTCTCCTGTGCGTCTGGGACGAAGGATGGTACGGAAGGTATTGAAACGGTGGCTGAACCTCGGGCGACGAGCAGACCGCTCGTGTCGGTCACTATAAGCTCTGCGGAGATTCCATTGATTTGGTTTCGAGTGACCGCAAGATAAACTTTGCCAATCGAGTTGGCATTGCCCTTACCAAGCTGCGGAGTCAGCCCACCGATAACGAAGCTTCGGGTGCCGTCGTTTGACGTGTACTTTGCGTTCGCATCCGCAATCATTTTTTGAACGCGAACATATTCACTTACGAACTTGACGGCGTTTGACGGCAGGAGCTTTTGCATCTGCGTTGGATTCGTAGCAAATACTTTACGCTTGCCTTCTTCGAGCACCAATTCTTCAGGCTTGATGGCAGCCAACATTTTGAAAATCGATGCCGCAACTGGCTGATTTCGGAAACCGCGGATGGTTCTGGTGTTGACCGATCCATTTGCTGGGGGACGCATGCTTTCTGCCATTTTTCGGGCGTCTTCATCAGTGAATGGTTTGTCGTTTTCGGAAACGAGGCCCTGGATGGCCTTGGAAAGTGCTTCTCCTGTTTGCTTTCGATCATCCAAATCTTGCTTGCGGACCAAATCACTTGGTCGTACCAACCGATAAACCTTGCCCTGCATTTGCCACTCCGCCCCCATGACTTCGGAGATTCGTGCTAACACATCACGGAGCGGCGCATCCGTAAGTTTTAGGATAATGGGTTCATCAGAGATTGCTGTCGTCGCTTCCAGGCTCATGTTGGCTTGCTTACTTAACTCTTTAAGCACTTGACGAATCGACTGGCCTTTCGTCGTGTACGTAATCAGTTCTGCTCGATGAGCATTCGGTGCCGCAAACGTTGGGGCGAGCAACAATGAAAAGAGGATGCTGGAAGTCATGATAGAACCCTGCTAGAGATTACTTAGCGTTATATCCGAATAAGTTCCCGTCAAGTTGAGTGAGCAAGCAAAGACTAGAAAGGGGCATACTTGCCAAGTCGCATATCCATGAAGAAGAGTTCGCAAGAATCGTCAGTCGTTGAAGACACAAACCCCAAAAACATGCCTGTCCGCAATTTTATTGCAGGCATATCACTCTATTCCTTGGGATACGCCGCACTGGTAACCAGTCCGTATCTGCAAAAAATGATTGGCGGACCAGTCTTCGGTTACTCCGATCAATCGGATAGTTTTCACCGATTTCTTACTCAGATTTTTGATCTGACGCTTCGAAGCCCAGCCGTTGGGTTGCGAGCAATATACGTTTTTTACGTGGTGCGAATGGTGATAGAACTATTCGTTTCTCCCTATGCGCACATGCAACCTGAACGTCCTTATCGGTTTTGGATGTCGTTAGGGAAGATCATCAAGAACAACGCTAGGTTTCTACGGGGAACCTCTGGAGTGCCTGAAAAGCCTTCATTGACGAAAGATGAGCTCGTCAACATGCTCTACTTTCTGCTCAAGTTTTTCTATTTCCCAATGATGTTTGGGGTGTTGTTTGCGAACGTCAACAACGTGATCAACTATTTCCAATCTCCAATGCCCGAACCGGATAATTGGAAAGGTGTTCAACAGATTCTGTATCTGCGGACTTTGAATTCTCTGTTTTTTGTGGATGTCGCGGTCTTTGTCTTTGGATATTTGTTTGAGATTCCAGGCAAAAGTAAAATCCGGTCGGTGGAGCACACCGCATTTGGATGGATGGTCGCACTGATGTGCTATCCACCCTTCAACGGAGTGGTCGCAGGTTTCATGCCTTCCCAGATACCGGACTTTACGTTTTTTTTCGATAATCAAGTGCTAACCGGAATTGGGCTTTCAACTTGCATTTTGCTGTACGTCATCTACGTTTGGGCATCAGTTGCCCTAGGGTTCAAAGCAAGCAATCTGACCAACCGTGGAATTGTCGCCCGAGGTCCTTACGCCATCGTGCGGCATCCGGCGTACATCACGAAAAATGCAGCATGGTTAATCATGGCTCTGCCTATGATCCTGACAGGAAGCTTGGCTGCATTGTTCACGATCCTGTTCTGGAACTTCGTTTACTTCCTTCGCGCTATGACGGAAGAGAGACACTTGCTTGAAGACCCAGATTACGTGGAGTACTGCAAGAAGGTCAGATATCGTTTCATCCCAGGCGTCTACTGAGCTTTCACTAAACAACTAGAAAAGTTGCAAGCCAGCTATCTGCATCTCTAATAGAGGCTGGACTGACTTCATGTCCCATCGGGTACTCGATGTATTGAGTGTTTGCACTACGGCGGTCTAGTTCGTAGGCGACTTCTCGACCGAGTTCGACGGATAAAACCATGTCGTCGGTGCCATGTTGGACAAGGTAGCTTGCCGTAGGTCTTGGAGCTTCGCTTGGGAACAGGGCTGGAACTGCCGCGCCGCTCATGAGCCAGACACCTTGAAATAGTGCAGGTCGAACAAACGATAATGCGAGCGACATAATCGCGCCTTGACTAAACCCTCCGAGAACTACCGGGCCTTCTCGATCAGCAACAATCGCCGAAACCTCCGCCTCTAGGATCTCTAGGCTTCTAGCAACTCCTTCGATATCAACTGCGATTCCTTCTTCTGTCCAATCAATATCAAACCAAGCGTATCCGCCCATTTCATAGGGCTTTGGTGCGCGAAGAGTCAAGACCGTCCAACTCGGATCAAGTGCCGGAGCTAACCCAAGCAAATCGCGTTCATCACTTCCTAACCCATGTAGGAGAATAATGAGAGGCGAAGAACCTTCTCGAGTTAATCGGTGAAGCATTCACAGAGTTTAACGCTTTTGGGGCCATAATCCCGCAACAGCGTGTCGCAACATGAGATATCCATCGATCAAAAATGTTTGTGTAATCGGGTCTGGCACGATCGGATGCGGGATCGCCGCCCACCTGGCAAACCTAGGCTTTTCAGTTGCTTTGCTGGATATCAGCCAGGAAGTTGTCGTCACGAATTTCGACCGATTTAAGGTGATAAAACCACCACATTTTTATGTGACTGACAAGGCAAGCAATATCCGCTTAGGAAATATCAATGATCACTTGGCTTGGGTTTCATCAGCGGATTGGGTAGTCGAGGCAGTTGCCGAACACTTAGAATCGAAGCTGGAATTGTTGGCGAAGCTAGAGCCTTTATTGCGTCCAGGAACGTTAGTCACGACAACCACGAGTTGTTTCTCGATAAAGAGCTTGGGAGCTAGCTTGTCTCAATCAATGCGAGAGCACTTTGCGGGTGTACATTTTTTGAATGCTCCTAGATACGTGAAGTTAGTCGAGCTCATTCCAAATGAAGTGATGCATCCATCTGTGATTCATCAGATCACGACATTTCTGGAGGAGCGTGTCGCACGTCGCGTTGTTGTCGCTAAAGACAGTCCGGGATTCATCGCAAGTCGATTCAGTGTCTGGTCAAAGCTGAAAGCGATCCATGTTGCAGAAGAGTTGGACCTGAGCATCGAGGAAGTGGATGCTATTACGGGTCAGTTTCTCGGTCGTCCGCACTCAGGAACATTTGGATTGTGCGATAGCGTTGGTCTTGACCTTCTTCGCGATCTTGCCATGTCGGTACGAGCGAATTGCCCATCGGAAGGGGCGTCTCTCACTCTCGATCTGCCCCGAAGCTTGCATTACCTTCTAGATAAAGGATGGTTAGGCGAGAAGACCGGCCAAGGCTATTATCGACCCGAGGCGAAAGATGCCCTCGTCCTTGACCTAAGAACGCAGACCTACCGTGCACAGATTGAGCCGAATTTCCCCAACCTTTTCGAGTTGTCTCGATTGCCACTAGGTGAGCGCATAAGAAAGGGAGTTGCCGATAAAGGAACGCTGGGCAAGTTTCTTCGAAATTACTTGCTCCCAACCTTACGGTATGCCTTTAGCATTCGAGAAGAGGTTTGCCTTTCGGTCCTAGATTTTGACAATGTGTTGAAGTGGGGTTATGGTTGGGAAAAAGGCCCCTTCGAGATCATTGACGAGCTTGGGACTGAGGTCGTCGAGATCGTCGCAAAGCCATTTTATGAGGGCGACGCTTATCGAGCTTATTCTGGGACTTGTGTGCCAATTCCTAAGAATGTCGAGTTCAAATCTACGGTCGATTTTCCAGTGGTCGCCGAAGGCAAGACGTTTAAGCTTAGAGACCTCGGCGACGGTGTACGAGCATATTGCTTAACCAACAAAATGGGGATCATCGATCCTAATGTTGCTCAAGAGCTTAATGAACAAATGGACAAAGGGCTAGATCGATTTGTCCTAACCTCGGAAGCCAAGGTGTTTTCGGTTGGATTCGACCTTCGTCTTTTCTTGCAAATGGCAGTAGAGAAGGAGTTTGATGCGATGTTAGGCATCTTGGACAGCATCCAACTTCTCGGAGAGAGGTTAGAACAAAAGCAGTGCGTTTCTGCCGTCTACGGATATTGTTTGGGAGGCGGATACGAACTGGCTATTTCAGCTCCGAAAATGGTGCTCGCCGCTGAGTGTCAGATCGGGTTGCCCGAAGCTAAAGTGGGCTTGATGCCTGCAGGAAGGGGAACCACTTTGACTCGGTTGATGGCTCAGGCAAATTCAAAACGCCTCGCTGAGGTTGCGGTTCATCTTGCCGCAGGTTTGATTGCTCCAAACGCTGATATGGGCCGAGTGCTTGGTTATGTACGGCAAACTGACGTGACGGAGTACAACCCAGACCGCCTTCTTTACACCGCGAAACAGCTTGTCGGGACGGTTGAGCCCAAACAGAGGACGGCGTGGCAACCGAGTGTCGGACCAGTCGGTGGCATGATCGACCGCGCGCTTGATGAGGCGAAAGGTGCCGGAGAATTGACCGAATATGACCAAACAATTGGCCACGCAATTAAGGCGGTCTATGCAAAAGCGACTTCCTACGAGCACGCGCTTCGCCTAGAGAGGGAAGAGTTTATCGAACTATGTAAGAAGCCGCATAGCTTAGCTCGTCTCAAGCATATGGTCGACACGAATAAGCCAATTAGAAACTAACGAGATAACGTGGCAACGTAGGCTAACTTTTGCTTTGCGCCAGCGGGAACCGTGACCGTCCATTCGCGATTTTGGGAGTCCAGGTTTTTGCCCTTGATACTTTCGTTGATGATACTTGCACGATCTTCGAACGATTGAACCAAACGTACTTCGACCGAGCTTTGCTTGCTGTTGGTGACTTCAATTTCAACCGTTTGCTTGATTTGGCTCTTTCCAACCTTTTCGCGTTTCACTGTTTTTGCCGTCGCCGAGACATCGAAAACCTCTGAGAGTGTTTGCGACACCCGTGCACCAAGCGGGGTGTTCTCGATGGTCGAAGCACCAATGTAGGTTAGAGAATCATTTGCGTCTTTCTCATAGAACCGCACCGTTCCAGATGGGAGCGGCGTACTCGTGCTGTCAGTGTTGGTGTTGTTCCAGTTCACACTAAGTGTAGCTTTGATCTTTTCGTTGACCGATGAATACAGGCCATCGAAACTCACGGCTGGTAATCGAATTGCATAGTCTTTTCGAATTCGAATCTCCTTCGAAGGGCTCATTTTGACTCGGTTCGTTTGCCCCGGTTCAATGGAAGCGGTCGATTGAAATGGGAAGGCATAAAGCTCTCCAACAACCATCTCTTTCATGTGTACTTCATATGATTTGCCCATTGGTTCTGGTCTGAATCCAGACTGGTCCGCGAGATTCTTCTGAAATCTGGATCGCGCCGCACGATTAGGAGTTCCCGAAACGAAGGTCAGATGGGCTTTTGGAAAGGCAGTGCCAGTTTCATTCGAGACTGAAGCCCAAAGTTCAAGGTTCATGCTGTCTCCAGACTTAAGCAGAATCGCTGTGTAGTCAGCGTGCCAGGATAAACCTTCGGTGAGGTAATTCAGCTCGACGGAGCCAGGCTTAGCCGTGGAGCACTTCGTATCAATGCTGAGGTGAGGCGTTGCGAGAACGCTTTGATCATCTGCGACTTCTATGGTTGCGGGAGGATTTACCAAGTACTTTCCGTGGACCAACACAACCACTTGGTTTCCATCTGCTACTTGCAGAATTCCAGACTCTTTATGCTGAATTGAGCCGGCTTGATCGTAATAGCGTAAGGTGATTGGTTTGCCAAGAAATCGACTGAGCAGTTGTCGAGTATCGGAAGTTCCACTGTTGTAGGTATTGGAAACAGTCTCGACATCGGGTTGGTTAGGAAACCGGATGTAGACGGAACTGGGATCAAGCTGCTTACTGATTTCTGCAAGATCGATGCTGGTTAACCCCGAATGAAGATCCACTTTCCGAGATTCCCTAACTTGGCCGAAATTCTCTGAGTAGACCACCAAGTTAATTTCGCGACTAGGAGCTTGTTCGATATCAATTGTCTGCTGGCGGCAACCCGAGCCGAAAAGGAGAAAGGCAGTCACGCAAATAGGCGGACCAAGCTTGGAAAAGCGGGGCATAACTTTTGGTGCAGCTCAGACCCCGATCTGTTCAAATCATTTTTGCTTGTCGAATGCGAAAAGGTAGTAGTCGGTCTCTGGAAAATCATCGGCCGATCTTGCCTTGCATAGACCTCTCAACTCTCCGCGATGGTACGTTCTGTGGTTGAGAATATGGCGAACAAGGTCGCTGAAGGGAAGTTGGTGCGGCGTTCCATTCATCATCTGATACTCAATGATTCGATCATTGCGGTCGCCGCGAAGCAATTTCATCCATTCATCAATGAGATCATTGCAGGTTTCTGTAGATGGAACGATCTCTGGACGTTCTGTTACCGATACCCCTTGGCACCTTAGAAGCCAAATCTTATGCGCGCCAAGCATGTGCCTGATGACACTAAGATCCGGGTGATCTTCGCCGAGATAATCAATCCACCTTAGCGTTGCCCATCGATCATATTCGAACTCGTTTTCAAGCTGAATCAGGTCCATCTAAACGAAATTTTACTCCTATCCCTCGTATTTGCCTGGACCGTTTATCGCCGGTTTCTGCCAGAAATAGGTGCAACTAAGAATATCAAAGCAGATTCACTTTAAGGGTGTTGCTTTTCCAATGTGGATCTGATAGCATCTGCGAGATTTATTTGAATTTTGAAGTTATTGAAAGATGATTGAGTCTTCTCCCATCAAACGGTTGTCATTTGTTGCTGCGCTGGTCGTCGCAGCGACGATCAGTCAGGCTGACTATTACTACTTTACAGGTTTGAACTCTACTTACTTGAGTGATGGCAACAACTGGAGTTCAGGCGGTTCCATCACCGGATTCCTACCGTCGAACAACGATGACGTCTTCTTCAATAGCTACTTCATGGCTACGCCTCGAGCTGACGGAGATACCGGTCTGTATGTCAACTCGATGCACCTTAGTGATATTGAGTTTGCCGGCGGTGGAAACACTTTTGGGGTAGTCAGCAATTTTGAAATCAACAACTCGAACATCCATGACGTTAACCTCAACGGTCAAATCGCGACGTTTGATGTCGGGTCTTTTGGAAACACAAACCAACTTTCAAACAGTTACCTGGACGTCTCAACGGGAAGCCTGAACTTCTATAACGGTTCGCAGAATTACTTCACAGGGGTTAGTAGTTACAGTGATTCGCTCTATCTAGACCTGACCAACACGAGTACCCTTCTTAACCTAAGCTCTTCCTACGTTCGCACAAACTATGCGACCTTTAGTGGAACGGTTAATCTAGACTCTACTTCGACGTTTACTGCTGACAACGGCTACACCGATATCTATAACGAGTCCCTTGTCATGGTTAACGGCACGCTGAGCAACCATGGCCAGCTTTTTACAAATGGTGCTAGCATCGGGAACACATTCTTCGGGACTTCTGCCAATAGCACAGTTAATATCCTTGGGGCGGACGGCAATTGGACCGATACTTCGGGCTCCGTAGTTTCAATCGGCTTCGGCGGGACAGGCGTTCTCAATGTTGATGAGGGTGGAGTCTCTTTTGGTGGAGAACTCAGGGTAGGAGAAGGGAACTATTATTACGATTCCAACGGGAACGTAGTCTCTCTGGTTGGAAACGGATCTGTTAATGTCAGTAATTCAGGCAATCTTTACGCCAAGCAGATCACACTGGGCGGATACGCTCGTTACGGTTCTGCGTCAGGCGAGACGTACGGTTCTGGTGTCGGTTCCCTCAACATTAGTTCCGGGGGACTCGTTGTTTCAGATGGAGTTTACGGTCTAGATTGGAATAACACGGGACAGTCTGCTGCGTCTGTAAGCATCGATAACGCCATTCTTCGAACTAGGAATCTCTCCATTCAGTCGAGCGCCGGTGGAGCTTCATCGATTTCCGTGAACAACCAGGGGGAACTCGGTGCTGACAGCTTGTACCTTCGCGGTGATAGCTCAAACGAAGCAACGTTGGTCGTTGATAATTCCTATCTGCACGGTACGTCATTCCAAATCACTAACAATGCGCGAGCGCTCATCTACGATGGCTCGACCGTTGATGTCACCCAGATGCTCGTCGGTCCGTTCTATGGATCAAGCGAGCAAGCTGCTTCACTTCAAGTCCTCAACTCTACGATTAATCTCAAGCCTGACACGTCAAGTGGAACGAGTTATATCTCGGTTGGCGCGGGGAGTTCTCTTCAAATTTCTCATTCGTATATCGATACGCATCAATCCCAAGGAAACTATTTCACCCTTTGGTCAAACACGAATGGAAATATCGAGATCAGTAATACCGACTTGATTGGTCACGGATCATTCAGCTCGGCGAATGGTTCAACAACCACATTCTCAAACGGCACTTTCCGCTTTGCCGACAATACGACGGATGTGAACGTGGTTAACTTTGGGACAGACACAGTAGCGGCAGTGAACGCTGCCCGAGTGAATCTCACGAACGCACAGCTTCAAGCATGGGTTGTTCGATTCGGTAGCAGTTCAACAGACATGGTCAATGCTCAGCTCCATGATTCATCTGTTACAGCTTTACGAGACATCGCAACAACAACGACCCCGGGGCAAATTCTTATTGGCAACGGCGGGCAAACGATGCTCGAAATGTGGAACTCGTCTTTGAACGCTAAAACCATCTACATCGGTAGCAACAGTACTTTGAAAGGCGACGGTTCATTGAATGGCGTTTCCTTTGGATCGGGTTCGGCGGTCCCAACCTCGGTGATAAACAACGGAACGATCTCTCCAGGACACAGCCCAGGTCATTTGACCATCAATGGGGACCTAATCAATAACGGCGTTCTATACATGGAGATCGACCTGAACAATCCGACCAGTTACGACTCTATTACCATCACTGGGCAGTTCACTATGGGCGGTACGCTCAAGTTGGTTGGTCTAGGTTCAGGAACGTTTGATCCTGCCAAGCACTATAACCTCTTCACCGCAGGTTCATTCCTAGGCTCGTTTGCTCACTACGAGCTCGACCCAAGACTTGGCCTGACTGCCAACAGCTTCTCGTTCAACGGTGGGAACTTTGGAGTTAACCCAGTTCCAGAACCAACGTCGATTGCTGTACTCGGTCTAGGGTTGGTCGCGATCCTTAAGCGAAGAAAGAAGAGCTAAACGGTTCTTCTTTCTCGCATTTCGGCCGTTGCTACCTTGATGCGGCGGCCAGCTTCTATTGCCTCATCGAGCGTGGTTTCGGGTCCGAGTGTGAAGCGAATTCCTTCTTTACACTCGGCTTCCGAATACCCACATGCTCTCAGCACATGGCTAGGTTCCAGGCTACCGCTTGAGCATGCAGCACCACTCCCAGCGGAGATCCCGACTTGGTCTAGCTTGATTAGGACGGTTTCGGCAACAAGTCCGGGAAAACGAATGTGAATATGGGTATGAAGTGAAGGCACATTCTTGGGCACTGTCGGCACTGCTCCGCACTCCGTCAATAGCTTGCGTAATGCTTCAGCCGGTTCATTTGGTGTCCTCGACGCCATGGCGACAACTCCGAACCCAGCAATTGCGGCAACATTTTCGGTCCCTGCTCGCATCTCTCGCTCTTGGCCACCTCCGACAATCAATTGCTTCGGTTTGGTTCCAGCTTTCACATACAGTGCCCCAGCCCCTTTTGGACCACCCAATTTATGCGCAGAGACCGACACGAGGTCTGCACGCAAATCTTCGACTTTTGTCCAATAGCCTGATTTCCCAAAGGTTTGGACGGCATCGCAATGGAACAAAGCTCCGACTTCATGACATATCGAGCCAATCTCGCTGGCCGATTGCAGAGTGCCTAGCTCGTTATTCGCGTGGAGCGTGCTGACAACAAGCACCTTTTCGGTGAGTAAATGCTTGAGATGGTCAAGATTAGCGCAGCCGAACTGATCAACCGAGATGAACTCAACTTTATATCCGAGTCGCTCTAGAGGCTCTTGGCAGTGAATGCCACAGTGGTGGTCTGCTACTCCAATGAGAATGGTGTTTTTACATGGGTCAACATTGGCTCGAGCAACTCCGAGGAGAGCAGTATTGACGGCTTCACTGCCTCCTGAGGTGAAAACAACTTCTCCGAAGTCACAACCGAGCAAAGCTGAGACCCTTTCACGCGCCTCGTCAATCGCTGCTTTCGCTTGCCGACCCTCTTGGTAAAGACTGGAGGCGTTTCCGCAATCCAGCCACTTGAGCATGGCTTTTTTCGCTTGAGGGAGCAACGGAGAAGTTGCCGCATGGTCGAGATAGATTCTTTTCATGGTGCGCAGAACAGCTTCATTCCTGGGGTCGGTGCACTCATCCGATACAGCCCGCCTGTTTGAGCCTCAGTGACGTAAAGCCATTCTAGGTTGGGTCCAGCAAATTCTACGTTTGTTGTTTGCTTGCCAGGCGATGCGACCTTGTAGACGACATCTCCGGTCGGGCTTAAGCAAAGCAAATCGGTCGCCCCATAAGGCGCAACCCATAGGTGTCCTTCCGCATCAAAACCCATACCGTCTGGCTCGATGCCATCTTCAAGTTGGAAGAACAACCGCTTATTTGTTAGGGCACCATCTGTTTGTAGATCAAAACGATGCAACTGGTGCGTTTGAGACTCGGCAAGAATCAATCCTTTGCCGTCAGGAGTGAAGGCAAGTCCATTAGGAAATGCCAAACCTTTTGCGACGATTTTTAGTTCACCAGACGTGATGTTAAGCCGGTAAACCTCTCCAACAGGGTTGGCCTTCCCGGTTCCAGCAGGATCCGTGAAATAGAGATCACCGAAAGGCGAGAAAGCTAAATCATTCGGTCCACGAAGTTCTTTGGTGGTGAGTATCTCTTGTTGGCCATCAGGGAAGAATCGAATAATGGCTTTCTTTCCAAAATCGCAGGCAAATAACGAGCCGTCTTTATAAACGGTCATTCCGTTCGTTTTTAGGAATTTTGAACCTGGATCAGTCGCTCTATATACGATCTCGTGATGTCCGTCAAGGTCCACTTTGGTGACGTAGTCGGCATGACAATTCGAGACGAACAAATGTCCCTTCCCATCCCATGAGGGTCCTTCTGGAAAGACCAAGCCATCCATCACCTTATCGAGTTTCATGCTGGAACGGTACCCGTTTCACGATCCGATTCCATTCTGGTTCGGGAATAGTACATCGACGTGAAGTTGCCAATGTTTTGATAGCCAAGTTTTTCGTAAAGCCCCGTAACTTTGGAATAGCTGTGTAACACGGAGGAATCGCAATTCAGATCCTTAGCGAAGCCAAGCGCTGCATTGACGGCCGCACGTGCGCCGCCACGTTTTCGGAATTCCTTTTTTGTCACAACTTCGTAAATTCCAGCAATCCCATCGGAAATACAAAGCGTTGCCGAGCTTGCCAACTCACCTTCGATGAAAGCCCCAAATGTGTGAGCGAGACCCTTAGACATGAGCTCGGTAATGATGTCTGTTGCGTCCTTCCTCGAATCTTTGGGTTGCCAAAGTGCGGCTGGATACCCCTTTTCTCTTATCACCGACGCGTCCGATATGCGTTCCCCGACCCAGCCTACTAACTGTAGATTCCTGAGTTCTAGGACCATTCCCGGTAGAAACCGGGGACCCATGCAATGTCGCTCTTTTCGAAGAATATCTTTGAGATTGATTGGAGTCGACGACGGGCCGTAGAGGATGTTTGCAAAGCTATTTTCCTGTTGGTAGCTTCGCAAAATATCGTCAATATCTTGTCGGACGGATTCCTCTTCAAAGTGACATTTCGCAATTGTGCATAATCCAGCCTTTCGGGAGGAGTAACCCCATAAGGCGCGATCATTCTCGAAAGAGGTGTGACCATCGAGCGAATACTTAGCCCGAAACCAAGCAAGCAAGTTAGTTTCGCATGGGTTCAGACTTGGTTTTTCGTTTGCCATAGGTAGAGTGCTGCCACGGTTGCCGCGTCGCGTATCTCGGCATTATCAATCATTTTGTGGACCTCGCTCAGAGAGAACTTGCCCGATACTAGATCAAGCTCAGTCGGCTCAAGTTTAGCTTCGGTTTCAGATAACTCTTCAGCGAGAAAGATCGCAAACTCTTGGTTTGACATGCCGTAGGCATTGTAGAGCTTTCCGAGGATCGTTACCTTCGAGGCAACCAAGCCTGTCTCTTCTGCTAATTCTTGGCGAGCAATTTCCTCATAAGACGCTTCAACCGAGGTCTCCAACGAACCTTGAGGAAACTCCCAATATCGCTTTCCGACGGGATACCGCAGTTGTTGCACAAGCGTCAAATGCACTCCGTCAAACGGAATGATAAGCGAGAACGGAGGTTTCCTTATGTAGGCATAGATGCCCTCAGACCCATCCTGTCTTAGAACTTTGTCTTCGACAACCTCCATCCATCGGTTCTTGTAGACCGTCTTCGAATCCAGCCGTTCCATTCAAAGATTGAACCCAAAACAGGAATCGGCTCACCACACGAACTTGTGTGATGAGCCGATGATCTTCAAACAACTCAAAGATTATTTGGTTGGTTTGAATTTAGCGAGGTCGGCGCTTGTGGCCGGAACCACGATCTTCCCGTCAATGATCTCTTGTTTGACGACATCGAGTTTCTTAAGTGCGTCGGGGCTAATCTTCTCTTTGGTGTACTTGAAATCAGAAAGACCCACTCCACCCGATTTGAGGTCGTAGACCTTGGCTCCAGCGGTGAACTTTCCGTCCTTGACGTCTTTTATCGTGCTGTAAACAGCGGTATCAACTCGCTTAATCATGCTGGTCAACACAAAGCCAGGAGCTTGATCATCCTGATTGCTGTCAACGCCTATCGCAAACTTGCCGCTTTCTTTCGCCGCATTGATCACACCAAGACCACAACGACCAGCAGCGTGATAAACAACATCCGCGCCCTGAGTGAACAAAACGCTAGCCATCTGTTTTCCTAGGTTGGTGTCGTCCCAACTTTCGGTGTACTTGCTCGGTAGAACCTCAACCTTTTCGTTGGCGGTCTTCGCCCCAGCAATGTATCCGCTCTCAAATTTCTCGATCAGAGGAATCTTTTTGCCACCGACGAATCCGAGCTTGCCAGTCTTCGATGTCAGCGCACCAAGGTATCCGGCTAAGAAGCTTCCTTGCTCTTCGCTGAATAGAAGAGACCTAACATTGTCTGCCTTCACTTCTGCGTCGATAATGGCAAACTTGATGTTCGGGAATTTCTTGCTGACGGTGGTGACGGCTCTGGCCTGAGCGAACCCAACTGCAAAAATAAGATCACAACCTTGTTCAGCAAGCGTAGAGATATTGCCTTCGTAGTCTTTTTCTGCTTTGCTATCGACAGACTTTTCTTCAATTCCAAAGTCTTTCTTTGCTAGGCTTATGCCATCCCAAGCGCTGTCATTGAACGACTTATCGCCTCGACCACCGCTATCAAAAACGATGCCAACTTTTAGTGCTTTGCCGTCAACTTTAGTTGCTCCACCGCCCGAATTATCGGTCGTGGTCTGCGTGCCAGACGAGCTATTACAACCGACGAGAGCGATCGCAGCAGTAGCTGCCCAAACTGATCGTGAAATCCTCAACATAACGACTCCGTGTGCCCCAAGGTAAACTGTTGGATTATGGCGCATGAATATGCCTCGAAAAGGTAATTCTTGTGCGTTCCGACCTCGAAGGAGAATCGTTTGATCACCTGCCAACTAACTAAGCTAGAAGCCGCTCTCGATACGGTTAAGAAGACCTATACCAATCTCGTTCCCGCCGATGCTGCCCTCTTGGCCTCCGCCCTCACCCTTTCTGGACGCCAGGCTATCGCTCTTTACGAGGGTGAGCAGTATGTTTGGCCCGAAGATTACGAGCGACTTTCGGCAGCCATGGTCCCACAAATGAGGCAAATTCAGGAAGCTGTTGAGGCAAATGCTCCAAAGCGAGTTACCAAGAACACGCCTGAGGAAGAGCCGGTTATGGTTTCGGTTGGACTAATGCCCAACTTTTCAGCGGGAGAGCGCTTACTCGACAATCGAGATGACCTCAAAGCAAAATTGAGCGATGTTCTCCAAGAGGGTGTTGAGTTTGCCTACGCACCAACGGATATCTATTGGCAGTGGGCACTTGATCGCGTGAACTGGAATACCGTTGCCGGTCAAGAAATCAGTCGTCGAATCCGAATCAAGGCGACGTTCACCGAAGGCGCTGTCGGAGTTGAGATTGGCTTGGCTGGAACCAAGAAGCGTACGAGCAAGAAAGTCGTTGCTGCTGAACCAGAGGCAGAAGTTGCCGAGCCAGAGGTAGAGGTAGAAGTAGAAGCTTAAACCACGCTCATTGTCAGTGCTGAGTTTGGAGGGCCGACTTGTCGGCCCTTTTGTTTTTTTGGGGTGCTTTGGCTGAAAGCGTTAAGCGGCAACGCTGATGGTTGAACCTATCACAGAGGGTGACTCGAACGAAGGTGATTCCGAGCCATTTGCGTCTGTCGTACTGGCATGGTGTCGATGATGCCCAGACCTAAGATTCGACTGAATGGATGAAAATGCTTGTTGAGCTGCCGAGAGATCACCGCTCTTAAGGGCAGATCCAAGTGAATCGAAACCGGACTTAACGGGGTCCGAACCATTGGATTCGTCGCCGTCGTTGTCGTTGGCTTTCTTTTTAGGCGCATAGGATTGCAACGTAGCAAAAGCTTTCTGAGCACCAGAAAGGTCACCGTTCTTGAGTGCGGTTGCGAGAGAGTTAAATGCAGTTGCTCGTTCACTTCGGGTGTCAGATGTAGAACTAGTTGCTGAGGTTGAGATGGGGTTTATGCTCATGTTCGTTCGACCAATGCTGGCAATAACACCAGGCACATTGCACTAGTCGGAGTTTCATGAAGCCCACCTAACGTGTAATGACCAAAAATGAGCTGAACAGGGTGTGGACTGTAGTTTATTGAGGGTGAACGGCCTGTCGAAAACAAGCTCGATAAAGTAAAAGAGCGGGAGTCTTTCGACCCCCGCCTTTTGCCTAGCTCTCGCGCCAGACGAAACTTTGCGGACCGCAGCTCAAATGATGATCCCTAGAATTGCTTCCGTTAGTACAATATTCCGCTAGTTTCTTTAGCGCCCGTTCGGAGGTCGGATCGAGCTTATTTGGACTGGTCAATGCCATTCCTAGTAGCGCGTACGCCTCCTCTTCGGTGAGCGTTAGCCCGTTGGGATTTCCCATGGACATGCAGCCCTCCTTATGCGGTGCTTCCATTAAGCATAGACGCAAAAACTAGGCCAACTGTCATGACTTTTACTGAATTTAACAAAAATACGTGGAGTATCGACTGTTACAAGCCTAATTTCGGGAATGAAGGCGTAGCCAACTCAAAATATGCAACAATATCCATTCGTGCTCATGCACGGTTATTCCGTCGTGCCGCTGAGTCAAGTATTGAAGACCTATAAGGTTTTCACCGGAACTTAGAGAATCTGAGTTCTGTTAACGGAAACATAAAACATGTCAAAGTCTGCAATCTTAAACAGTGTGGTGCAGGACCTTCTTAAGAAGGATCTCCCCGACATTCGCCCCGGTGACACCGTGAAGGCTTCCGTAAAGGTCCGTGAAGGTGGTAAAGAGCGAATTCAGCTTTTCGAAGGTGTGTGCATTGCTATCAAGCACGGTGGCATCGCCGAAACCATCACCATCCGAAAGATCACCAACGGTGTTGGTGTCGAGAGAACTTTCCCTGTTCACTCACCAAACATTGCCAAGTTTGAAGTCACACGACGCGGTAAGGTCCGCCGAGCCAAGCTTTACTACCTCCGATATAAGGTTGGTAAGGAAGCTCGAATCAAAGAGCGCCGCTAAGTAGTCGTGAACCTATTCGATCTAGCATTGCCCATCGCTCAGGCCCAACAAAAGGGTCTGCGCGATACAATTGATAGCTTAGCAAGAACACCGCTAAGTCAAGTGGTGATGCTAGTCGTGGTTCTCACGCTTTTGCGACTTGCGCTGGTTCCTTATCTTAAAAAGACGGCACCGCATTTGCGAACTGGAGCCTATCCAGTGGCTAAGTTCTTCAATGAACTTTTGGATGCAGTAGTCTATGCCGCTGTTTTCGTCTTTATGGTCATCCGACCATTCGGCGTACAAGCATTCCTTATCCCAAGCGGTTCGATGTGGTCGACGCTTTATGTTAATGATTTCATCGTTGCAAATAAAGCTGTTTATCGATACAGCAACCCGAAAGCTGGCGATATCGTAGTATTTAGACCACCAAAGGACGCCGTTTTTGGTCCCCGGTTGGCAGAAGATCTGGATGCTGAAGGAAACGTCAAGGTTGACTATATCAAGCGATGTATCGGAACTCCCGGTGATGTTGTTGAGCTCAAAAAAGGACAGCTTTATCGGAATGGCCAGAAAGTCGCCGAGACATATACGCATTACTCAGACACTCAGGATGGCGTGACATTCAATGAGATCGCGCCAGGAGATTTTCAACCGGAATTGCCGTCCTTTAAGTTGGTTGTGATGCCTGGTAGCAAAACGCCGATTCCGTTAAACTACACGGATTTCGACGCAAACGCTGCATCGCCGCAATCAATGACCATGCGACAACCTTACGGGGTCATCGATAAGTTCCAGATTAGCGACCCTGCAACGATGGAAATGGCTAAGAAGTTGCCACCAGCAAAGATTCCGGCTGGCTATTATCTTATGATGGGTGATAACCGAAATAACTCTTCCGATGGCAGAGTTTGGGGTCTCGTGCCTCGAGATCAAATCATCGGTCGGTCAGAGTTCATCTGGTTACCATTCAATCGAATTGGTAAAACTCGCTAATTTCCGCCAACTTTCCAGTGCCCGTTAGTCCGTGACTCGGGTGGTGTTTGTAGGATTGCGTAGCGGTTGTTTGTTAGGGACATCTTGATGAGATCGTTTTCTACCGAAACGAAGGTGTAACTGTTTCGACCGTTCCCTTCGATCTGAAATACCTTTCCCTTGAACGTCATATCGAGTATTTTGCCGTTAAACGAACCTGTGATAGACGTCTTGAAGTGGTCAATTGTGCCTTTGAATGGATTGACAACATCGAATTCCTTTTCATCTAGAAGAACCTTGTCATCGACATACATGGGTTTGAATTGAGCGTCCAGGAGTTCGGGCTTCGCGACATGCATGGTCGTTTTGGCTTCTTTCCCGTTGGGTGATATCGTAGTGATTTCGATCTCCTCGCCGCTAAAGACACACGTTGCAGAGCTGACTTGGTTGTCATGGATTTCGACTTGCTTCTGTAGAAGGATTTTCCCTTCCAACGTAGTCCAGAAACTGGTCGTTGTTCCGTTTGAGATCTCACCAATCCTCGTCTTTTGCTTTGTAAGGCACTCAAGGGTAAGCCTGCGGCAAGGCTTCTCGTCGAGTTCGGCGTCAACCACCTCGTAGGATGTGAATCCGACAGCATATGAATCAACGTTATTTCCGCCGGCAATCTGATCGCTTCCCAAGCCGAGATCGAGAAGTCTTTGTGAGTTGTCCTTAAGGAAGATCACGGCAAGCGTATTCTTTTTTGAAGGCCGCATACCTACGATTACTTCTCGTCGGCTGATCCATGGTGCTTCAAATTCAACTCTTGGGAGATTGATTTGATTCGGAGTAAGAGCGACACAAACGATGATGCTGATCATGGTGAAACTCACTTAACGGACGTGTCAGATTCAGCCATCGTCGTAAAAACTTGAAGAAATAGCAAAAAAGAGGTGCATGCTATAAGCTAGCAAGCACCTCTTTTTAAGATTATTGGGCAGAAATGGCGGCGATTACGATGCGCTTATCTTTCGGCAAGGTCAGCGAAGTAGCTCCTTCGGGAACTTGCAACTCATACCTAAACAGGTAGCCAAACTCATACGGCTTGTTGACGCCATCAACCCGGATGTGGTCGGAGTACCACGCAATCGGCGCGGGTTTCATATAACCAGGGCTGATCCCTGCAACCTTATTTGGCCAATTCGACGAGGCATCAGGCACGGTTCCTTCCCAAATCCTAGAATCAGCTTTGTTGATCATTCCGTACGCAGACTGAATGGCCAGTTTTTGACTGAGATGTCCGACTTTGAATGTAGCCAGA
This sequence comes from Chthonomonas sp. UBA1950, assembly GCA_002336105.1. GTDB lineage: Bacteria > Armatimonadota > Fimbriimonadia > Fimbriimonadales > Fimbriimonadaceae > Fimbriimonas. The sequence goes on from DDEQ01000039.1 coordinate 84,917, forward strand.
ACATCACCAGATGCCGCAGCAAGGATAGACAATTTGCGTGATTTTGGAATGCTAATCGTTTGTCCCTCGCACCGCGCCATATTTCCAGACAAGCTAAACGTGTAAAGACCTGATTGAATTGTCTGGGGAACCAATTCGGTTGGGAACCCAAGAGTCTGCAAAGCAAGCGAACGACCAAACTTTACCGGCTGAGATAGCTCGACCGAGTTTGTGGGTGCGAACTTGACTGCAAATGCCCTTATCTGATTTGGCCGGAACTCGTCTATAGGCTGATTTGTTCGAATTGATTCTTCCTGTCCGTTGACCTCACGAATGGATTGGACCGGTTTAGCAAAGGTTAGCTTGACTGCCTTGGCTGGTTCGCTCTTACTTTCAATGAGTCGAACGATGACCTCGCCGGTCGACTCGGATCGCTTGATGGCGGAGAGTTTTATCGAAGGGTTACTGATTTTAAGAAGTGAGAACTCTTTACCGATGCTGCCAGGATGACGTTCGGCGACCCAAGCTTGAAGTGGTTGCTCGAGTTGCTCAGCTTGCCCAGAAGCAAGCGTTGATTTCCAATTTCCAGTATGACCTTCAAGGCCGTAGGAAATCGAATGCTTGCCCCAATCTTGCGATGCCTGATATTGGTATGAATTTCCGGTAGTAGGGGTGTAAAGGAGCGTCAAACGAACCAAGTTATCGGCTGGTTTATCGCTCCCGAGTTTCATTCCAGTGAGAACTCGCACTCCGAACTTCCCATCGATGTCGGAAAGATCAAACCAGGAGTGTGACGGGACTTCAAATTTCTTTGGGTCATTATTCCCTCGTTCAACGGTTCCGACGCCCCAATTATAGGTGGCGTTTGGATTGTTCGCCGTGAGCGGGAATTCGGCCTTGAGGCTGCAACCGGTCGAACGCCAGTCGATGTTGTCGACAAATTCGACACGATTGCCAGCTTCGCCGGAAGATAAACGGATGATTTGTGAGAACTTCGAGCCTTCGGCCTCACGGTCAACTTTTAGCGCCACGCGAACGGGGCCTTTCTCCAAGATCGTCACCTTCGGAGTTCCCGAAAGGACGGCGTAAGGCGGCTTCTGACGATCTTCCCAAACCATGTTCCAGGCGGGATGCCTTGGCGGCTTCTCGGCTTGAAAGACCGTTCTTTTGGGGCCGCTGAGCAACTCCCGGTTTAGCATCTTGTCGAAAATGCTGTTAACATCCCCCGCCGCATTGAGCTTAACAAGGTACCGATGGTTTTCAAGCGAGTTCTGGCTGAATTTGAGTTGCGCTAAGGCTGTTCGCTTTTGTAAATCGTAGACTGCATATCCCACGGACGGCACCTTTGCCGTGAAGATGACCTTGTCTTCCGTTGGTGAGCTGTTAAGGATCTGCACGGGACGGATTTTTCCATCAGGCCCGGTAGCTACCCAACCAGTTGAACTGTGAGGCAATGTCACCTGAGCTACATCGTCCCTTTCGACTGCGAGGCTATTGGAAACAACTACCGGAATCCCTTTGGTTACCGTGTTGAGCTTGGATGAGATGATGTACTGTGAGGTGTTGAGAACATCCTTGAATTGGTTGATCGCAACGCCTTGGTCGTTCCAGGCTAAGTCATACGCCTGCGGAATGGATGTTCCGGGGAGAATGTCGTGCATCTGGCCGTTCAGAAGCCGTTGCCAGGCATCCGTTAACCGAGTGCGAGGGTACGGCACGCCTCCGATCATTTCGGCGGCTACGGCGCTCCCTTCCGCCTGAAACGCGAGTAACTCACCTTCGCGGTTGAACTTCTTGGTGTACTCACTTGACGTTATCGAACCGGCAGAGTGCTCAATGAGAAGTAGATCGCCCTTGTATTCAGGAAGGTGCACCTTCTTCAGCTTCGCCGCATCCGTAAACAGGTCATCTGCCCCTGCGCTCAGAATTCGTGTAGGTCCGTCACCGGTGACGCTCTTTTCTAGCCACCCAGCCGATGGTTGTCCCGGTGAACCACCCGTATCGCCGTTTCCGTGGTACATGTAGTCTGCAAAGACGCCCGATCCAGTCCCATTTCCGTTCAATCGCTTGAGCCATTCCTGGCTGTTACTCAGGTCTTCTTTGACTCTTGTGCGGTAGTCGCTCGGGTTAAAGGCAGCGAACACTGAGGTGCCATCTGGCCCGATCCAGCGGCCAAAGTTAAACGGGATTCCGACAGCGCATCCGGCCCCATAATTCAGCTTCTTTGTAGAAAATCCGATTAAGCCGCAGTGAGTTAGGATCGTCGGTAAGGAGGCCGGGAAGCCAAAGGCGTCCGGGAGCATAAACTGGTTGCTCGTTTTTCCGAATTCTTGTTTGAAGAACTCGTTTCCGTAAAGAATCTGTCGGATGATTGACTCGTGGCTTGGTGCCATCAAGTCGCATTCGTCCCAGGCCGAACCCGTTGGGTTCCAACGACCTCTGGCAACATACCCTTTGAGCTTCCCAAACAGGTCTGGATAGTATTCCTTCAGGATTTTGTATCGGGTTGCGCCTGTCCAGTTAAAGATATAGTGGGGATTCTTGTCGATCAGATCGAAGTTCTCTTTGAACGTCGTTGGGATGTAATCAAGAATCGAGTGCTTATATGTCCAGCACCACTCGGTATCGAGGTGAGAATAGCTAACAACGTAAAGCGTCGGTTGTTGAGTGATGTCGTTAGCTTTGGAAGCGGAATGAAGACTGAGAAGGACAGCGCCGAGAGCCATAAAACGCATTTTGAAATAAGGTCGGACAAGGCGGCAGCGTTGGAGCCTAACGCTGCCGCATGATTGTTGTGTAAGCCTAAGGTGTGTAGGTTGTGGTTGACTTTCGCAGTTTAAACATCTGGAAGTCGTTCCCTCGAACTTGAGACCATGTTCGGTACTTAGCCGAACTATCGCACATTACGTAGTTCGAACCCTTGTTGTGTCCCTTAGTTGGCTTTGTGGTATTGGAACCGCATGGGGTTAGCGAGTTTCCTCCTGCAGTAGAACTTGGATCTCGACCGGCGAGTTTGTACGCGTCACAACCGGTGAAAGCGGAACCGTGTGAGCTGCCGACGTAGCCTCCTGAATATTTGTCTCCACCTTCTGTGTAGCTCTCCACTAGTCCAATTGTGTTTGAAGGTTCCTCGATGAGAGACCCACTCTTGCCAGTTCTGGACGGAGCGTTGTTATAGGTGCTGAGTCCGGTATTACGGTCAGGGTTTTCACCTCGAGCATCTCCTTCGACAGTTCTGATCTCGGCTACATAGGCGTATGAGCGTGGAATCGCTTTGGAAATGTAAGTCTTGTCCCACCACTCAAGATCAGGATCTGTGGAAGCGGGTCTCGATTTTCCGTCACTTCCGCAACTCCAGATGTTCGCATTCTTGGTGTATGGCATCAGTTGCATGTCGATGGGCATTCGGCTGCCAGCTGAATTGCTCGGATGCTGGTTGTTCACATCATAAATAAACGGCAACGCCCCTGGGTATGCGTCGTCATTGTCGTTCAAATACAGATTCAAACCGATTGAATTCTGCTTCATGTTGCTAAGACAAGCTGTCTTTTTGGCAGCTTCTTTAGCCTGTGCAAAAACAGGGAATAGGATGGCGGCCAAGATCGCAATAATTGCGATGACTACGAGTAATTCAATTAGAGTGAAAGCACCGGTGTGCTTTTTTTTAGCGAAGAAGCTGTTAGGCATGTGATTCACAAATATGCGACACTGAACAAGTGGTTCGATTGCCTAGAAACGCCAAGTCTTCAGAGAGGACAGACAAAATTCTGCTGGGAACACCTCGTTGTGTTGGCCAATCTGGTATACCACGCATCCAAAACGTCCAACTCCATCATGTACCAAAATTCGATAGTGATGCGATTTTTCGTATGAAATGTTAACATAATTTCACTATTGGTATATATTAAGTAGACCAGATTTGAAAAAACTTCCACCTTTACGAAGATATCAGACAATTGCAGAAGATCTCAAACTCGCGATTATTGGGGCCGAGATTCAGTTTGGGCAACGTCTTCCGTCAGAACGGCAATTGATGACTAAATATGGCGTCCATCGCAACACAATCAGGCAAGCTATCGCGCTTCTTGAGAATGAAGGATTGGTGCAAACCGAACTCAAGCGTGGATCGTATGTCGCATTAAAATCGGAATTACCACAATCCACCACCCCTGATTTACCGGTTTCGGGACGTGTTCTTCTCATAAACCCGTGGAACAGCGCTTCAACCGCGATGACGCAAATCGCGAACGGTTTGACTGAAAGTGTTAAAGGGACTGGTGTATCGATTTTGAGGTTCAACTCAAACCCAACGAACGGAATGCCGAACTATGTTTTGCCTTCGCTGGAGATGATCGAGAAGGATGAAGTATGCGGATTGATCCTATGGGCGCATAGCGGATCTGTAGCCGAAGACCTATCGTATCTCAAAGGGAAATTGCCTGTCGTGCTTATTGACCGTCGAGTTCCAGGTTTGGAATCGGATGTGGTTCGGACGAATGATATTGCAGGCGGCAAAATGGTGACAGAGCACCTGCTTGATAAAGGGCACCGTGGGATTGCCTTCATTTCAGATGATCCGTTTGTGGAGACAGTTCGCAATCGTTGGTGGGGGTACGCATTGGCACATCACGATCGAGGTCTTGAAGTGAATGATTCGATGTTCGTCAGTTGTATGAGTGCTAATAAGTCAGTTTTTGAGCCAATCGTTTCTGCACTGCTAAGCAATACCACGCCGAAAGTGACCGCGTTAGTTTGTTCGAACGACAGTCTAGCCTCGACTATTCTGACAATGCTTCGACGGCTCGGATACCGGGTGCCGCTTGACGTAGCGGTCACCGGCTACGGCGACTTATTGCCGAACATGACTGAGGCCCTCGAGCTGACAAGTGTTCGTCAACCATTCGTGGATGTAGGTGTTCGAGCCGGCGAACTAATGATGAGAAGACTTAGTGAAGGAGGTTTATTCGGGCACAACGAATCTGAGGATATTCAGCTTCCAGTAGACCTAATCATTCGCAGCTCAAGCGGTTAGTTTTCACGCCTGAATTTCGAACGACTTTGCTAATTCAGCGCTCACGACACCTACATACCAACTTCCTGTAACTTCTTCAGCCTTCTCGTGCCAGTCGTATAGGTAGCCATCCACTAGGCTTTTAGTAGGCAGGGATCTAGACAAGTTATGGCTAGGCAACCACGCTTCCAGCAACACTGGGTAGCAGTCGCTAGGTAGCGGAGGTTGCATCAGTCGGTAATCATCACTGACATCAACAATGATTACCCGCGTCAGATTGAATTCCCAAAGGTTTGGTGCGATATCTGCCATTTGAAGCTCCTCTGCATCAAATGACGAATCACTCGCTATGTTTGCCGCTCGAAACTTTTCCTTTTTGACGCAGATTTAGTGGTTCAGGCTTTACACCTACATGAGTCGACATCTCTTCTGACTGCGCCATCTTCAATTCGTCTGCTGGAAGAGCTTCTTTATCTCCTTCTTTATAAGTTCTTGGAAGCAAAATCGAAACTCGTCTATTCTCGCTGTCAAGTGGCTTGTCGGGGAGCTTAAGGTGAGTATCTGCCCATCCTCTGACCCCAGCAAATTGGCTGTCTGGAATGCCTTTTGCTGATAGCTCGGTTTGCAGAGCAAGAGCACGCATAGAACTCAGCTTCCAGTTATTCATGTCTCCACGGGAGTAGGGCTGAGCATCTGTATGACCCTCGATGATCATTTTCTTACCGGAGAGCCTCAGAATAGGAGCTAACCTTTGGATAAGTCGGTGACCTTCTGGGCGAATGGTCCAACTTCCACTTTCGAAGAACAAGGTGCCAGACTTCTCGGTGAGTTCGATCAACAACCCTTCATCAGTAATCGATATGGTGATGTCTTTGAGGAGGGACTTTATGTCTGCGTGAACTTCTGCTTCACTCGCAAACCCCTTCCGAATCTTGGTTTCAAGCTCTTGCATCACCTTGTCTTCAATCGATTTCGCTTCTTCTCCGACCTTGCGATTACCAGGCTTCGTACCAGGATTAGCGCCTGGCATCGCGATTATCGACTTTGATCTTGGCTCGTTCTTTGAAAAGCCAAGAGGATCGTTAAAATAGCCTTGGATGATGGCTTTGTTGTCCGCAGACAAGCCCATGATCCACATAACGATAAAGAAGGTCATCATTGCCGTGACAAAGTCAGCGTAAGCAACTTTCCATGAACCACCATGGTGGCCACCACCGTGGCCTCCCTTGACCTTCTTGATGATAATCGGCTGATGTTCTGCCATGTCTACACCGGGTTACCTAGGCTGCTTTGTTGTCCTTAACGGCTGCTTCCATTTCGGCAAAACCGGGTCGAACGCTGGGTTCAATGTTTCTTCTTGCAAACTCGACGCAAGTGATTGGACTTTCACCGCGAGCAAAACTGAACAGTGCAAATCGGATGCAGTTCATGTATTGGCCTTCTGCCGCGAGCCTAAGCTGCATGGCACGAGCCATTGGAGCGAAGATTCCGTAGGCAAGGAGAATTCCGAGGAATGTTCCAACCATTGCTGCAGCAACCGAGTGACCGATTTCGGCGGCTTCGCCACCGATTTTGCCCATCGTGATGATAACGCCTAAAACGCAAGCGACAATTCCGAAACCGGGCATTGCGTCTCCGACGGTCTGAATGGCTTCAGCGGGAATTCCAGCCTCTTTGTGTGCTGCTTCAAGGTCGAGCTCCATCATTTCGGAAAGGTCATGCGGACCAACCGAGCCAGTGAGAATCACCTTGAGCGTGTCGCAAAGGAAAGCCGAGGCATGATGGTTAGCCAAGAACCCCGGATAGTTCTTCATGATGTCGCTTTCTTCTGGCTTCTCGATGTGCTTTTCCAGCCCGAGGAGTCCTTCTTTACGAGCGACATTAAACAGTTGGTACATCATCTTGAGCAGATCGTTGTACGCTGTGCTTGTGAATGGGTCGGGTTTCAATAGCCCCAGAACACCTTTGATTGCGCCGGTGAGATTCTTCATTCCATTTGCGGCCAAGAATGAACCGAAGCCGCAAGCCCCAAGAATGATGAACTCGTTGATCTGGATAAGAACACCAATGTTGCCATGATGCATGATGTATCCCACCATGATCCCGACCATTGTGACGACGATGCCGATGATTACAAACATTAGGGTCCACCCACCACCAGTATTGCTATTCCATACTGGGCGGTGAAATTAACAGGATGAACCCTACATTTGAATCGGAGTTTTACACATTGAACGATTAACTGTTGGCGCTCAATATTTGGCTAACAACCGCAGCGAGTGAAGTCGTCGGGTGGCCAATGAGCTTGGAGAGTGCCTTTCCATCATCGAAGAGCGCACCTTCTGCGGTAGCAGCGTCAAAGTGCGCATAGACCTTAGCTACTGGCTCCGGAAGACCAAATCCTGCCAATTTAGCGGCATATTCATCCTCAGTCAGGTTGATGTAACTGATTGGCTTTCCTAGTTGCTTTCCAACTTCGGCTGCGAGTTCGGCTAAGGTATAAGCCTCATCTCCAGCAAGCTCGTAAGTCTTGCCTTCGTGACCAGATTGAGTCAGAGCAACTGCCGCAGCTTCCGCGTAATCTGCCCTAGCAGCCGACGAGATTTTTGCATCTCCCGCAGCGCCGATAATAACTCCGTTTTGGGCAGCTCCCGTAACCGACGCTGCGTAGTTTTCGGTGTACCAACCATTTCGAAGAATCGTATACGGGATACCAGACTTGACGAGTGCTTTTTCTGTCGCCAAATGCTCCGCTCCTAACATGAGAGGCGTCGAATCCGTTCTGAGCAGGCTCGTGTAGACAATGCGTTTGACGCCAGATATCTTGGCCGCTTCTATCGCGTTTTCGTGTTGTGCTTGTCGTTGGCCAATCTCATTTGAGGAGATGAGCAGCAAAGTGTCGATTCCTTCGAATGCCGTTTCGAGAGTCGATGGATCAGCGTAATCAGCTTGACGAACTTCAACCCCGTAGCCTTTCGCCCTCTCAGGAGTGCGAGCGAGAGCAACGATATTTGCTGAATCAGTCTTTAGTTTGAGCTTTTCGATAACGAGAGCTCCGAGTTGTCCAGTAGATGCTGTAATTCCAATTTTCATTTTGATTTCCTAATGTTGTAGCTGTACGTGTTACAAGTTGATCGTTGTCGATACTCAAAGCATCGAGTAGATTCCGTCGAGAATGTCAGAGACTTTGGTGTTGGAGAGTTGGGTGTACATGGCTTGCTGTGCCCGCTGATAAACCTCATCAAGGGCATGTTGGATATGGCGGCCAACTGGACAGGCTGGATTGGGATTCTGATGAAGTCCAAAGATGTCCACATCGTCTTCGACAGCTCGTAGCACTTCCAGCAAGCTGATATTGTCCAGATTCCTCTCTAGAACAATTCCTGCCTTGCCTTGAGACGTGCTGACAAGACCAGCCTTGCGTAGCATCGAGGCGATATTCCTGATCGTCACAGGATTTACCCCAACGCTCCCAGCAATGAATTCAGAAGTAGCATCAACTCCGCACTCCGTTCCAACCAATGTCAGAACGTGAACTGCGATTGAAAATCTGGTGTCTGATTTCATAGCTCTTGTAATTTATACGACTACAAGTTTATGATCGTTCTATGAAACATGATCAGTATAAGTTATGCACAAAAAGCGGTGGATAACTCGCTATGAAAATGGTTGGTCTCTGTCGTGATAAGTCGTATAACAAATGTGCGAAGTGAAATAGCAGAGAAGCGATGTAGCGGAAGCGAACCCGATACTCGGCTAGAATCAAATCGCCCGTAAGGGGCATTGAGAAATTGAAGCGATCGTTTGAAAAAGCGAACCCAAGCGGAAGACCGACTGCAACCTCTAAAAGTGACTTGGACCAGAACTTGAAGAGCGTAGCGAAGTAGCCCCCAAGGCGGGCAAGATCGCAACGGAAGGTTTAGGCTTTTGCTCCCAGGGCAATTTAGGTGGCCATCTAGATTGCTCCGCGTAGGCGAGGACAGGGTGTACATCCGATCTTTGCGGCCAAAAGTCGAAGAATTGAAGGCAAGTTTAACCGGCATGCTTTCAAATAAGGCGCGAACCGAGTGTTTACACCGAATCGCGCCTTTTCTTTATTTGAAGTATTCGCGATACCAAGAAGCTAACCTGGATAAGCCAGTCTCGATAGAGGTGTTCGGTCGAAAACCGGTTAAGGTGTGCAGGAGGGTCGTGTCGGCGAGCGTAGCTTCCATGTCTCCTGATTGCATACCGACAAGTTCAACATTGGCTTTGACGCCAAGTGCGTTTTCTAGAGCGCGGACAAATTCGACAACTGTGATAGGGCTACCGTTGCCAACGTTTACGATTTGGTGAGGTGCGGAACCACCCGAGGAGGGAATCGCCTCCATCATTCGAACCACGGCTTCGGATATGTCGGTGGCGAAGGTAAAGTCGCGAATGGGTCTTCCCTCACCGAAAAGCTTTATTGTCTCGCCAGCAAGCATCGCTTTCGTGAACAGAATTGGCGCCATGTCTGGGCGTCCCCACGGACCGTAAACGGTGAAGAATCTTAAGCCTGAAGTTGGCAAACCATACAAATGACTGTAACTGAATGCCATCAATTCGTTTGCTCTTTTTGTCGCTGCATAGAAGCTTGCAGGCTTATCAACCGCCGCTGATTCGACAAGCGGAAGTTGCGCGTCAACTCCATAAACGCTACTGGAGGAGCTATAGACGAGGTGCTCGACTTCAAGATGACGACAAACCTCAAGTACGTTTAGGAATCCGTCGAGATTCGAAGTTGCATAAACTCTTGGGTTCTCCTTCGAATACCGCACTCCGGCTTGAGCTGCGAGGTGGATAAACCTCGTTGGTTTAATACTTTTCGTCAGAGAAAACAAACGGTCGTAGTCAGACACATCCTGTTTTAAAAAGCGAAAATTGGGGTGAGTATGGAGTTGAGCTAGACGGGCTTCCTTAAGCGAAGGATCGTAATAGTCATTGAGGTTGTCTATACCAACCACTTCATGACCAGACTCTATAAGCTGTTTTGAGACGTAGAAGCCGATAAAACCAGCAGCGCCCGTGACAATTATTGGTTTCATCTGAGCATTACTCCTAATGCCTTCCTCCATGAGTAAGAGAAAGAGGCCGAACTAAATTGATCGGCGGCGGAAGATTCAGACATAGCGCTATTGATGATTGAGCCTAGCGCCGATACCAACGACAAAAAGCCCAAGCATTTCATTATAGACTTTGAGTCCAGATTGGAAGTTTGACAACAAAAAAAGCTCAATAAACAGGTGCTTACCGAGCTTTCTTTGAAACAAAAAGGTCTAGTTCCTAGAAGTCTAGCTTTCGGACCATCGCGACAACATCATTCTCGTCTGGAATGCACTCCAACTCAAGAACGCGAGCATAAGGCATGGGGACGTTCAATCCTCCGACGCGACCGACAGGAGCGTCGAGACTGTCGAAACAGTCCTCTTGGATTCGCGAAACGATCTCGGCGCCAAAGCCGCCACTTCGCCAGTCTTCGTACACAACAACGGCTCGGTGCGTTTTTCGAACGCTAGCGTAAATCGTTTCGGTATCGAGAGGCAAAAGTGATCGAACATCAACGACTTCTGCATCTATTCCGTCTTTGGCAAGTAGCTCGGCTGCGGCGAGGTTGACTTGTGTCATTCGGCTGTAGCCGATAAGCGAGATGTCTTTGCCTTCGCGAAGGATCTGCGCTTTACCCAGGGGAACCATATAATTTGGATCGTCTGGAACCAAACCTTTTACGCCGTACAATCCCGGATTCTCATAGAAAATGACTGGATTGTCATCAGCGATTGCCGTCTTAAGAAGGCCATAAGCGTCTGCAGGAGTAGCTGGGCAGATGACTTTGAGACCGGGTACGTGGGCGTACCAGCCTTCCATGCTGTGCGAGTGCTGAGCTGAAAGCTGCTTCGCCGCGCCACCTGGGCCACGGAACACGATTGGACACTTAACCTCTCCGTTGGTCATGTAATGAACCTTCGCGCTATGGTTGATAATTTGGTCCAAAGCGAGAATAGAAAAGCTCATGGTCATGAACTCAACAACAGGTCTGAGACCAGCCATTGCGGCGCCGGTAGCGATGCCAGCAAATCCGGCTTCGGTGATAGGGGCGTCAACGACACGGCGGTGACCATATTTCGGGAAGAATCCTTTGGTGACTTTGAAGGTTCCTTCATATCGTCCAATATCTTCACCGATCAAGAACACGTCTGCGTTCTTGTCCATCTCTTCGTAAAGGCTTTTTTGAATTGCGTCTCGGAAGGTGAGTTCGTGGGATGTGGATGTTGCCATGTCTTAGTGACCAACCTCCGGCGTCATGTCGGAGTAGATGTTGTGATAAACCTCGTCCTTGTTGGGGAATGGTGAAGCATCAGCAAGTTCGTAAATTCGCTCGACCTGCTCGTGCGTGTCTGCGTCGATAGCGTCAAGCTTTTCAACCGTGGCGATCTTGTTTTCGATCAGGTATGTAGCCAGTCGCTTGACGGGATCGCGTTCGAAGTTCTTCTGCTCTTCTTCTTTCGTTCGATATAGCTGTCTGTCGTTGTCTGCCGCGCCGTGACCAGCAAAGCGGTAGGTCATGATTTCCAGCCACATCGGCTTTCCTTCATTTCGAACGTAGTCGATCGCTTCTTGAGCGTTCTTCTTCAGCTCGATAATGTCCATGCCGTCGATTCGCTCGGATCGGATGCCGAATGCCTGACCGCGCTTCCAGAGTTCCATGTCGGCTGCGTGGTACTCAAGTCTAGTTCCCATCGCGAACTCGTTATTCTCGACGATGTACAGACAAGGAAGATCCCATAGTCCGGACATGTTGAGTGTCTCGAAAACGACACCTTGGTTTGAAGCGCCATCACCCATGAAGTTGAGAGTCACTCGATCTTCGCCGCGATACTTAGCTGCGAAAGCCAAACCTGCTCCTAGAGGGATGTGTCCACCCACGATTCCCCAACCACCATAGAAGCCGTTCTTGGGGTCATAGATGTGCATTGAGCCGCCCTTACCACCAGCGGTTCCAGCCGATCTTCCCATGATTTCAGCCATGACAGCAACTGGGTCCGTGCCGAGCATCAACGCATGAGCATGGTCGCGATAAGCCGTAATGACATAGTCGTGGCCTTTTCGGATCGAGTTGATGAAGGCGACCGCAAGTGCTTCCATGCCGATGTAAACGTGCATGTAGCCGCCGGCTTTGCCCTGGCGGTATGCGACGTTACACTTCTCTTCGAAGTGTCGGATGAAGAGCATTTCGCGGTAGTACTGCTCTAATTCGGCAGTTGTTAATAGGGAATTTTCTTCGACTTTATTTGCCACGCGTCATCCTCGGAACTGGTTTGGATACAAGGGGATAGCCCCATATTGCCAGCATTGGAAATAAGTTAGGGACCCCCGAAGTTATACCACCGTCTACGTGCCAAATGAGGGGTTCATTAGCCAATCCCGTAGCGTGACCAGCCAGTTTGTCACGTAAACTGGCCCCCATAGTCATGATCTCGACCCTCTTAGCAGCAGCCGTATCGATTTCTGGAAATCACACCTTCGATGTCCGAGGCGGACAGTTTTTACTTGATGGAAAGCCGTTTCAAATTCTTGCGGCTGAGCTTCACTACGCCCGTATTCCCCGGCAACTATGGCGTCAACGAATTCGAATGGCCAAGGGTATGGGGATGAACACCATTTCAACCTATATTTTTTGGAACGTTCATGAGCCGAAGAAAGGGAAGTTCAATTTTTCCGGCGATGCCGATGTCGCGAAATTCATCAGGTTATGCGCCGAAGAAGGGATGTGGGTGTTATTTCGCCCCGGTCCATACGCCTGCGCAGAGTGGGATTTCGGTGGGTATCCGTACTGGCTGTTGAACGAGAAAAACATGACGATTCGGGCCAATGATCCAAAGTTCATGGAACTCAGCAAAGCCTACCTTTCGGCTTTGGCGAAGCAGACTTTGTCGTTGCAGGTCACAAAGGGTGGGCCGATCCTGATGGTGCAGGTTGAAAACGAGTACGGCTCTTACGGCAAAGACAAGAAGTTCATGACTTCTTGCCGAGACATGCTGAAAGAGGTCGGCTATGATGTCCCACTTTACGTAGCAGAAGGTGGAAACCAACTTGCGAACGCCTACGTCTCTGGGACCGTTGCGGGCGTGAACGGAGGAGCCTGGACCAACACGAAGGAGTTCGCCGACAAATACACACCTGGCGGTCCGTATTTCGTTCCAGAGTTCTATCCAGGTTGGCTCGATCACTGGGATGAACCGAAATCGAAGACCGACGGAGGCGTTGCTGAATTCAAGGACTTGATCGCAAATGGGGCGTCTGTTGGGCTTTACATGTTTCACGGCGGAACAAACTTCGGATTCATGGCCGGTGCAAACTACGGCGATAACTATCAGCCTGACTTGACGAGCTATGACTACGATGCACCTCTTGACGAGTTAGGACGACCTCGCGAGAAGTACTTCGGATTCCGAAAAGTGATCGAAGATCAATTTGGCCGTTCATTGCCTAAGGTTCCAGAGTCACCTAAGGTCGTTACTGTTCCAGAGTTTGAACTTAAGCCTCGCGGCGGAATCGCAGAACTCGGCACAAGAAGTAAACGGTTTATCGATGCACCTACGATGGAGAGTTTGGATCAGGATTATGGATACGTTCTTTACAAAACGACAATCGCAAAAGGTGGCAAGTTCGAACTAGGTGATGTACGGGACTACGCCGTCGTTTCGCTTAATGGCAAACCTGTAGGAACAATCGATAGACACTTGAAACAGACGTCCATTGAACTCAAAGAAGGGGGCGAATTGGAACTGCTTATCGAGAACTGTGGTCGCATCAACTACGGTCATCGTTTGACGAATAACAACAAAGGTTTGATCAAAAACCCAACACTGAATGGTGAAGAAGTAAAGAATTGGAGTGTTACATCCCTACCCTTAGCAAAACCGCCTAAGTTAACAGGACAAGGCGCAGTAGACGGACCGACCTTTTATGAAGGAACGTTTGAAGTTTCCTCTGTGGGTGAAGTGTTGCTCGACATGAGCAACTGGGGCAAGGGAATAGTGTGGGTAAACGGACATCATCTGGGGCGTTATTGGTCAATTGGACCCCAGCAGACCCTGTACCTGCCATCGTGCTGGCTTAAGAAAGGTGTCAATAAGGTCGTCGTTTTTGAACAGTTGAAGACGTCTAAACCAGTGATTGCTGGCGTGTCAAGTCCCGTCCTTGATCAATTGATCAAACACTAAGTAGCTAACCCATCGCGAAAGATTTGGCAGGTTGCATTTTCTGCATTTACGGTTAAATGAAACCTGCTAATCTTCTTTCATGAAGCTGTGGTACCGCCAGCCGGCGAAAGACTGGAATGAAGCATTGCCACTTGGCAATGGTCGACTGGGAGCGATGGTTTTCGGTGGCATATCGGCTGAGCGGCTACAGCTCAACGAAGACACTCTGTGGGCTGGTCATCCGAGAAGTTACATCGCCCCAAACGCGGGACAGGATCTTGACGAAGTTCGGAGATTAATCTTTGCGGGAAAGGAGAAGGAGGCAGAGGCGCTACTCTGGAACTCCATGATGGGTGCTCCACGCACACAGCATGCCTATCAACCTCTCATAGATTTGTTCATCAATTCAGAAGAATTGAGCTCTTCTCAGTATCGTCGCGAACTTGATATTGAGCACGGCATCGCAATCGTCAGTGCCGACGGATGGATCAGAGAAGCGTTCTCGTCAAATCCGGATCAGGTGCTCGTTGTACGTTGTCTAGGTTGTCCCGACAGCGAAGTATCCATACGATGCGAGCACCCTCATACGGTTAGGATTCTCGAAGAAAGCATTGAAGTCGAAGGTGCTCCAGACCCCAATGCGCCAGTAGGAGATTGGGATGCAAAACCAGAGCGAGCTGGACTGCGTTTCGGTGTGTCCTGTGCCGTCCAACGTCGTGGAGGCACTATGGAGGCCACAGAAGATGGTGTTCGACTGAAAGGTTGTTCAGAGTTTGTTTTGATCCTTGCCGCTGCGACAACCCACAAGAGTTACAAGGATCTATCGGCTGACCCAGTTTCTATTTGCCACGAGAGGATCACAAAGGCTCTCAGGCTCGGGTTCGACAAACTCAAACGACGGCACATCGAAGACTTCACTTCGTTAATGAAGCGGGTCGATATTGACCTCGGATCAGATCACACAAATCTTCCGACCGATGAACGACTAGTTGCGATCAAATCGGGGGCGAATGATCCCAACCTGGCCGCGCTCTATTTTCAATACGGACGTTATTTACTCGTTTCTTCCTCGCGTCCAGGAACCCAGCCCGCAAACCTTCAGGGCATCTGGAACAAAGATACAAAGCCAGCTTGGGGAAGTAAGTGGACTACGAACATTAACACGCAGATGAACTACTGGCCAGCCGAAGTCACGAACTTGGCTGAGTGCCATCTACCGTTGTTCGACTTTCTGCGAGACCTTTCGGAAACTGGCTCAGAGACGGCTAAAGCCTACTATCGATGTCGCGGTTGGGTTCTGCATCACAACTCAGACCTTTGGCGAGGGACCGCCGCTGTGGATGGTGCTTGGGGTGTCTGGCCGATGGGAAGTGCCTGGATGGCGCGTCATCTTTGGGAGCATTATCTGTTCGGAGAAGATCGAACGTTTCTGAAAGAGACGGCGTGGCCCTTGATGAAAGGTGCCGCCCGCTTCATCCTCGACTATTTGATAACCGCGCCAGAAACCAGCCGGATGGCGGGCAAGCTCGTTACGGCTCCGTCGCATTCGCCTGAGAACTCTTACAAGAAGCAGGATGGCACCGTTGCTACTCAGACATACGGGGCCACGATGGACCTGATGATCATTCGTGATCTACTTGAGAACTGTCGGGAAGCTATTCGCGTGCTCAACCTCACTGAGCCATCTCTTGCCAGCGAGATTGAGTCTGCGCTTACACAATTAGCTCCGTTACAGGTACAGCCAGATGGTCGGCTACAGGAATGGATCGAGCCGTATGACGAGCCAGAGCCCGGGCATCGTCATATGTCGCACTTTTATGCATTGCATCCTGGACATCAGATCGGCCCAAGAAGACAGCCCGAGCTATCGGCTGCGCTCCTTAAGTCGCTTGAGTATCGTCTATCGCATGGCGGCGGCGGCACAGGTTGGAGTCGGGCTTGGGTGGTCAATTTCTTTGCTAGGTTCGGGGACGGAGCGCGCGCTCAATTCCATCTTCACGAACTTTTCTCGAAATGTACTCTGCCGAATCTATTTGATAATCACCCGCCATTCCAAATCGACGGCAACTTCGGTGCGTGCGCAGCGATTGCTGAAATGCTGGTGCAAAGTCATATGGGTGACATCGAGTTGCTACCAGCTTTGCCGCCTTCTTGGAAAGATGGTTCCGTTTCAGGATTGCGCGCTCGCGGTGGTTTTACCGTAGCATTGAAATGGAGAGATCACAAGATTGTTTCAGCGAAAGTGATTTCGCACAACGGAAACGATTTGCGCTGGCGGTACGGCGACAAGGTTGCGACTGTTCGGACGCAACCGGGCCAAGAGATCACCCTGATGTAGCTACTCCATTCGCAAGGCGGCAACGGGATCTTTTCGTGCCGCGCTTGCGGCTGGAAGTAGGCCAAACACGCACCCAACTCCGAGGCAAACGGCGAATGCCAAGGTTATTATTTGTGGCGTGATCATCGGCTTGATCGGCGTGAATTGGGTCAGCAGAATCGAGACAACCCAGCTTAGCAGTAGCCCCGCAAGGCATCCCATGATCGCAAGGACGATTGCTTCGAACAAGAACTGTTGAAAGATATCTTTGCGTCTTGCACCAACCGTCTTCCTAATCCCGATCTCCTTGGCTCGTTCGTTGACGGACATCAGCATAACGGTCATGATTCCGACACCGCCCACAAACAACGCAATGGATGTCAAGCCGGTCAGTAGCCAGGTCAAGATCCCCATCAATTTGAACACGAGGCCGAGCAGATCCTCCTGGGTTAGGACCTGAAACATCTGACGGTCGAGCCGTTCTCCAAGTGAAGCATCAAGCGTTTTGAGGAGTTGTTTCGGCTCTGCGTCGGTTGCCGCCTGAACCATGATTCGGCTTGTTGGTAGGTCTGGCTCTATGGTCTTAAGCCGATGGTAAGGCACGTACACAAGGTTTTGCAAACTTCCAAACGAGAACAAGCTCTGTTCTTGCTTTTTGTCCTCGGTGACGCCGATCACCGTATATGATCTGCCATTGATTTGCACCTTCTCGCCGACCGAGTTCGCCTTTCCGAAGAGTTGATCTTTGGCGATTGAGCCTAGAACCACAACATCTTGCTTTTCTTCTGGTCCTGCAAAGGTATGTCCTTCTTGCATCCGAACAGGCCGCATCTGAAACCACCCTTCAGTGCAAGCGGCTAGCATCGGAGTCGCCGTCTTGTTTCCGCGCCGAATTCCGCCCCCGACGAAAGAAAAAGGTTCAGCACGAACGACTCCTGGCACTTTAGATAATCGTTGAGCATCGACCTCCTTTAGGTAACTAGCCCCGCCCAAGTTAGGGTTGAATGTGCCGTCTTCAATTCGACCTGGAATCACAACGAGGGTGTTAACGCCTAATTCATGAACTTGTCCGGTGATATCCGCCCGAACACCTGTTGCAATACTGACCAGCAACACGATGGCTAGACTGCCAACCATGATTCCGGTGGCACTCAGAACAGCGCGATGCCACTGCTCTCGAAGGCTTTGCAGGGCAGCACGAAGATTCAACACGATCTATTCAACGAGACTTTGAATCGGACGGTTCGCAATCACAAATCATACGATGAAGACAAATCGTATTCATCTTCTGGGTTGTTTTGGCTAGACTAGCGATATGCGTTATTGGGCTATGGTCGCAGCGCTTGCTGTTACTGCCTTCTCCTCTGCACAGGTGAATTTTTCTCACCCCGACCGAATCCGTTACGACGGACAGTGCTTCACGATCGAAGGCAAAGATACTTTTTTGTATAGTGGTGCTTTTCACTATTTTCGATGTCCTAAACCGCTGTGGCGAGCCCGATTCAAGAAGATCAAAGAGGCTGGATTCAACGCAGTCGAGACTTACGTTCCTTGGAACTGGCATGAGAAGAATCAGCCGAAGGGGCTTGATGATTTCTCTCAAATTGACCTGAAGGATCTCGAAGATTGGCTCAATATGGCTGAGAAGGAATTCGGGCTTTATACGATTATCAGGCCCGGTCCATACATCTGCGCTGAGTGGGCAAGTGGTGGCTATCCACAGTGGCTGATGAATTTCAAGCCCGAGAAACCGAAGCTTCCTCAGTTATGGGTTCGGACGGATGATCCGGTCTATCAGGCGTGGTCGAAGCACTGGTTTGACGCCGTTTGCAAGGTTGTAGCCCCACACCAAATCACTAGGCGAAAACCAGGCGAGAAAGGCGTTATTATGTTCCAGCTTGAGAACGAATACGATTTCGCAGGACTTCCCGCCGATATTATGTCGAACCACGTTCGAGCATTAGCGAAGTATTCCTGGGACGGCGGAATCGATGTGCCGCTCTTCACGTGTTGGACGAGACCCGTTCGTGGATCGACTGATCCGATCTTGTCGCAGATATTCGACTGTCCGAACCTTTATCCACGCTGGGATATCAACTCGGTCATTTGGGCGGGCGACAATCAGCACAAGAACCAAGAGAATAAGCCGAAGATGGTTACCGAGTTCCAAGGAGGATGGTTCGGTCAAGTGGGTGGGCTCGCGTCCGAAGAGCAGGACGGCATTGATGACGCTCAGATCAACGCTTTGACGATAAACGCCATCGCGCATGGTTTCACCGGTCTGAACTACTACATGCTTTTTGGGGGCACGAACTTCGGAGATTGGGCCGGTCAGGGAATCACGACTAGCTATGATTACTTTTCACCCATTCGAGAATGGGGTGGTGGTGGAGCTAAGTTTGAAGCCGTAAAATCCATAGGGCAATTTCTTAATCAGTTCGGTGGCGATATCGCGCGGTCGAAAGCTTCGACCGAAACGTACTCGACCGACAATGCAAACGTCGAAGTTCTTGTTCGCGAAGGTGCCTCGGGTGGACGGTATATCTTCATTCACAACAAAGACAGAAAGAGCCCAGCCCAAGTTTCGATCACTGGGCCGAATGTGGCTATCTCAAACGTGACTCTATCGCCTTTTGGAAGCACGATCTTGCGTCTTGAAGGCGCCAAACCAACGTTTCTTGGAAACTATGCCAGCAAGTTGAATAGTCAAGGCGCTTTGCCCAGGTTCACCATTCGCGAAGCCGAAGCTGTTGCTCTCCAGCCGAAAGGTTGGCTACCCGTCAAATCGGAGTCAACGGTACAAGCGCTTGGTGTTTTTGATTCAAGACCGATTGCATATCGCGTCGCTTCTTCTTCAACACCGAGCGCAGCAAATCTGTTGGTGAGGGTCAACAACGGCGACATTACCGCTTGGAGCAACGGCAAGTTCCTTGAGGCTTCACAGGTCTCGCGTCGAGGATCTGTTTACAAAACACCAGATCTTACAAAAGCGAGCTTAATTTACTTCAATCCAGGCTGGCCGAACGGTGGATCGGGCATGGAGGCAAAACATGGCTTGGTGAACGTCGGCGCTCAGTCGAAAATCGCTGGCTCAGTTGAGCTACAAGGTTGGGAGGTGCGAAGCGATTTCAATCTAACAGACCCTAATCAGCTTGGAGGTGAGATTTCAAGCGGGCTTTGGAACCATACCAACATCTTAGAGGTGCCGCAACGCCAATCGAGGATGTTTCGAACGTCGTTCAATCTGCCTAAGTCCGGAGCTTGGAGGTTAGAGATAGGCTCCATTGACGACGAGGGATGGATTTTCCTCAATGGACAAAAGATCGGCGAGAGCCACAAGTGGGACGAACCTGTATCGTTGGAACTTGGCGGCGCGGCGCTTGCTGGCAAGAATGAACTGGTCATCGTTGTTCGAAATGGCGAGGGAGACGGCGGAATCGACGAGGACGCCAAAGTTGAGATAGCCACTGAGATGAAGATTCCACCAGTTGGCCTGGAATGGACTGATAAGTTTGTCGATTCAGGAAGTCGATCTCGATATCTGTTGACTACATCTGAACTACCGAGATTGATTCGACCAAATGTTCGAAATCTCGCCGCTCAAGCAATGGGGCCGCTGATCAAATCTACGATTCGGTTTGATGTCGAGAAGTTGAACGACTATGCCTGGGAGATGATTCTTGATGCGGGTGGAGACGGATTCCTGAAGCTCAATGGCCATGACCTTGGAAGGTTTTGGCAGGTCGGTCCCCAACGCGCTTTCTATTTGCCTGAGTGCTGGCTCAAATCCAAAGGAAATGTTCTTGAATATGTTGCGCGGCCCGATGGAAATGGTGATCGCATCACTGGTGCTCAACTCTACGCGCTTCCAAAATAGAACAACAGCAAAAATAGAATAACGGCGATCAAGGAAGAGCGTTCCTATGAACATGGGACCGCTCTTTCTGCTTGCTATTGGCTTTTCCGATAAGCTTCCGGCGAAGAAGGTTATTGACTTGCTCGACAAGCATTACCAGGCCGTATTTGCCGATCTGAGCCTAACCGTTCCTTCGAAATACGAGGAAACGATTCCTGGAAAACCTCCAAAGGTCATCATCCGCAAAGAAATGTTTGGTTCGAATCGGATGGCGAGAGTTCGTCTGCTCGAAGGGGGGCACGGCCTGCTCAACGTGGTTATTGGACATGAAGCAACCAGAAGACAAGCGTCAGATGCTTTGACGGGATGGCGGGAGTGGATCTATCTAGTCGGAAATAAAACTGGGCCTGTGAAACCGGAATTGATGAATGTTTCGAAGTCGATGGGGTGGGGGCAAATATTGAAAGGCGTCCCAAGCAAGCAATATCCAACCAGCGAACAAGCTATCGATTTGGCTAAGATTGTCGTCACAAAAAAGAAAGCGGTTGTTAAAACGGAAGGAGATTGGTTTGTGGCTGCTAAACCAATCATTTTCACTGACAAACAGTGTCTCAATTGCCATCAAAATGCAAAATTGGGTGGCTATGCGGGCGTAATGGTCTACAAGCTACACGCAGATCCGACGCGGAAAGCTGAACGAATGAGTAAAATCAGGAAGTGAGCGAACTTCTCCAACTCGACACCACAAATGGACGCCCGAAGCCTCCGCGACCCGAAGATCTGAAATTACAGTTTTCGGAGAAAGCGATTGCTGAGTTGGAGGCACTGAAAACCCACTATCCAACCTTGAAGGCATGCGTTCTTCCTGGATTGTGGATTGCGCAGCGTGAATATGGTGGATTCCTTAGCGGCGACGCTATCGCTGAAGTAGCCTTTCGGTTAAAGCGAAGTTATGCCGAGGTCGAGGGTGTTGCGACGTTCTACTCGATGTATAACACTGCTCACAAACCAGGTAAGCACAAGATCGAGCTTTGTACGTGCCTTAGCTGTCACCTTTGTGGAACCTACCGCATTCGAGACTACATCAAACAAAAGCTTGGAATCGGTCATGGAGAAACGACTGAGGACGGGCTCTTTACAGTCGAAGAGGTTGAGTGCCTTGATGCTTGTGATCGTGCTCCGGTCATTCAGGTTGGCGATACCTACCACGGCCCTGTCGATGAGGCATATGTGGACAAGCTCATTGCAGATCTGCGAGCTAATCCAGATTCAACCGTCGTTAAGATGGCTGACGAAATCGTGAAAGTTCATCTTCGCTACGACGAAGCGAAGTAAATCGCTTCGAACAGATGTGAAAAGAGGCGGTGGCATACAGTGCCTCCGCCTCTTTTGTCGCTAGGAGAAAGTATTTCTAGCGATTTGCAACTTCGACGGTCAAAATACTTTCTGCCGGAAGTTTGGCTAACACAGAATTGCCAGTCGCGGAAACCTGCGTTTTTCTCGACGTTTTTAAGTTTCCTGAGTCGATCAAGTAACCCGTGGCGCTTTTCGCTTGAAATCCTGGAATCCTGATTTGGTAGGTTTGAGGCGCATTGGTTTTGTTAATGACCACGAGAGTCAGTTTGCCGGGTTTTTTCGAATCGAGCGAGGCATAAACCGAGTTATCAGAGGCTTTCTCTCCGCTGACCCCCAATCCGACGTCGCCGAATCGGCTTCCTTTTGCGTCGTAGTTCATGAATGCGCGGAAACCAGCGATGATCGCGAAGTTTTCGGCGCTCGGTACCCAGTGGGAAGCCATGAATATTCCGTAACGACCGAATATGCCAAGCACATCTGCTTCTGCAAGCGCGCCACTAATGACCTTGCCTCCGCCGAAATCGTATTCGGTAAACGCGAGTTTGGTTCCAGGGTAGTTGGCTTGAATCCTTTTATAAGTGTCAGGGATGATCGCAATCGGTTTATGTCCGTTTGAGTCGGTGATCCAGCTTTTCTCGACGTAAGTCGGATCCCAAAGCGAGCGCGGAGCTTGAATTCGGGCTGCGGGTGTCCCAGGCTTATCTTCGCCAAAGCAGATGCGAACTCCACCTCCTTGAGCCTCTGGATACCAATGTAAGTCAAGAACGTCAAGAATTCTCTTTTTAGCTTTTATTTCCGCCTGCTTCATTCCTGCAAGATAGAAGTCAAGGAAGTCGCGTCCGTTTTGGTCCGTAGCGTTCTGAAAAGTGCGGTACCCGTTATATCCATAGCTACACGGCCCGAAGATCAGGCTCTTTGGGGCGACGTCTTTGATTGCTGAGGCATATTCAATCGAACGCGAGAGGATGCCTGCGTAGGTAGGAGCAGTGGGCCAAATTCGGGCGTGTGTGCTTCCCCAAAGGTCGGGTTCGTTATCCAGTGCATACCAAACGGGTGATATTGACTTCTTTTTTGTCTCGAGAAAGTGAACTAGCTCGTCCTCGTAAACAACCTTATCTTGAGTGTTTGGCGGATAAACAAAGGCAGCGCCTTTCCTTGCTGCGGTCTTTACAAAGCGTTTTTCCAAGTAGTTCGGCGTCTTATTGACGTCGCCAGCGGGCGCTTTATCGGCAGCGACGTACCCTGCCATCGGAATCGTTAGCAAAACTGCGGCTTTATGGGCTTGAGATTCTTCCAGGAAGGTTCGGATATTCCAGCCAGGTTCGCTTGTTTCCCCCAAGTAGTTATCGTTCTGGTGGAAGTAGTCGTTTCCAGCGTTACTGGCATTGTTCTCCCAGTTGTAAGCGGTCATTCGGTTTCCGCCTTGTCGAACGGCAGGGAAGCTTAGTCCTATCGCTTTCCAGTCGGGGAAGTTCGCCCCATAGACATAAGGTGAAATCGACTTCTGAACATCGAGTTTCACTGTGATTGTGTAATTGACTTGAGCTTGGCAACTAAGAGCGGAAATGCTTGCCATCGCCAATGCGGCAAGGGAATGAATGCGTGCTGTCATAGAACTACCTTTATGTTAGACGCTACTCGATGGGCTGTCAACAAGCCTTTTCATGTTTAGAGTTGGAACAACAGCAGTTTTCCCTTACAATCCTCAAACTAGCGTTTTTCAACGATGAAGAGCAAACTAATGACGATTGCCGCCTTTTCCCACCCTTGGCTATCGGTTCCCAAATATTCTGTGACAGTGGACGAATATGTCTCGTTCAGGCGCAATGGATTCTTGATTGTGAGAGGATTACTCCTCGCAGAGCACGTCGACGAACTCTTGAGGCATACCGAGGCTCTCATTTCAGGTGAGTTCGATGTATCGCCGTTCGTTCACATACCTACTGACCGACCGTTTGATCGGCGAGACGCCATTCATCGGATTCACATGGGGCATGAGAAAATTGAACTATGGGAGCGGTATCTACTATATCCGAGAGTTCTCGATGTGGTTGCCGCATTACATGGTCCAGATATTTCGGCGATGCAGACCATGTTGTTTACGAAAGCGCCTGGTTCAAATGGTCAAGGATTTCACCAAGACAGCTACTATATTCCAACGTTTCCAGATTCGCTCATTGGCGCATGGATCGCGATAGACCGAGCAGACGAGGAAAACGGCTGTCTGTGGATGTCTACAGGTTCGCAGGCCGAACCGATCTACCCGCCATCGCACGGATATGGATATGGCAATATCTCGTTGAAAGACATCCACCATGTTGAAAATGTAGGTGGTCATAGTAACTCTGATGAAGATCCTGCGAACACACTGAAACCAATCGCGGAAAACTATGGGCAGGTTGAGATCCCTGCTATTCTAAACCCTGGCGACGTTGTCTTCTTCGGCGGCCGTGTGTTTCATCGTTCGCTTAAGAATCGGTCCGAAGACCGATATCGAAGAAGTTTCGTGAATCACTATTGCAACGCCCGTAGCTTTACCCCTTGGGGTGGCGGAAATAAGAACCATATTCTCGCTCGAGGCAATACGCACCTAGCTTTCGCCTTGCCTAAGTTCGGAACTCCATGTGCGGCGCTCGATCCCAGCCGCGCTTCTGTTTCTGACGCCGGTTCAATAAACGTTCCGACGATGATGATGGCCACGATGGACGGGATGATGGGTTCTCAGACGCCGAGCATTGACCCTCACGACGACTAGCAAGATTCATACTAATGAAAACAGCTATGCGTCTTCATTTGCTTAGATATTGCCTTATATCACTCTTGGCGATTGCTTCATTTGCTTTTGGATCCGAGGGGGTTCCAGAGAAGCCGTTCGTGCCTAAGAATCGATGGGCCTTAGTGGTCGGGGTCTCGCAATATCTTGACGAAATTGGAAAGCTCAAATACACTTCGTCCGAAGCCAAACAGTTTGCAGAGTGCCTAGAGACGAATCTAGGTTTCGAAAAGGAAAACATCAAACTTCTGCGAGATGGTCAGTCTGAAGACGCCAAGCCGACCTCTGCAAATGTGCTTGCCTCGCTAGATGCCCTACTCAAGGACCAACGACTCGACAAAGCCAATCTCTTTGTTTTCTACTTTTCCGGTCACGGAGTCGGGACGAAATCCGGCGACTACCTACTTCCCGCAGATACGACCAAAGACCGTATCGAACAGATGGGCATTCCTGTCCGCGAAGTCATCACTCGGATTGTTCAAGCTGGTTTGAAGAATGTTCTGTTCATTGCGGACGCCTGTCGCGCCGGCACCGAAAATGGATTTGGACAGGAGCTGACTGCGCTTTGTCACGATGCGAACATCGCTGTGATTTTGGGGTGTTCTCCCGGAAAACGATCTTATGAATATCGCGAGTTGAAGCAAGGAGCATTCACACACTTCCTCCTTGAGTCAATCAAAGACTCGAAACTCCGGGACGCGAGTGGTAGCGTGTGGGCATCGAAAATTGGTAGTGCTGTTCAGAAGTCCGTCCATGATTACACGGAACCGGATTACGGCAAATACGCACAAGTTCCTTCTGTTTGGGCCGAGCAAACCACGCTTGATGTATTGCTGGCAACTTATCCTCAACCACCGGTTTCAGACGAAGCAATCAACGTTTTCCAGAAGAAAGCTCAATCACTTAGCAAGCGTGAGTACGCGGTCGCGCTTTCGAACTACGCTGAAGAACTATTCATGGCTGACCGGTACGACAAGGCAATTGAATTGCTTACCGTCGCCGATCACCTCGAAGAGTCGACGCCAAAGAACGAATATTTGTTGGCCTCTTCGCTTTTGTTTTCGGGGCGAGTAGGAGAAGCGGAACGCATCTACAAACGATTCGAGTCGCAACCCCCTTCGTATTATCGAGACCTAGCCGTGTGCGGTAGCTCATCAAAGCAACTGAAACCAGGAGTTCGTGTCGAAGCTGCGATGAGGATGCTGAAGACTAGCCCGAGTTGGTCTGAGAAAATGTATGGATGGGCGTCTGTTAATACTTGGGGGAGCTATGAAGAGAAACTAGTCGCTGCTGCACTTCTGGTTTCGAAAGCAGAAGGAGAGCGACAGAAGTATTTTGCGAGCGGGTGCTTAGCCGACCTAGAAGGTGATTGGGCAAATTCTCTCAGCCTATTTGAGAAGTCGTACAATGCTTCGGGCGAAAGCCCGACGTCGGAGATGGTGTTTTATTCAGCCGTACAGTCGGCGATTGCATTAGGAACAAACTCGGCTTTTGATCGATTATCAAAGATGAGTTTGGCTTCTCCGGAGACCAGAGGTTTCTTACTCTTACACCGCGCAATGACCGCTAAAGGGCTTAAGAAGCTTGATCAAAGACTGTCTCTCCTCAAGCAAGCCTTGGGGTCCAACCTCGATCCATCTCAGTTATGGTTAGCCGTAAGAATCGCTGGACCTTACATTGGGCAACTACAAGACGAGTTCAAAGCTGCCGCCGAGAAGCATCCGTATTCATGGAGAGCTCGAGTGGTGATGTCATTCGTGCGGAAGATGCAGGGAGACTCGAAAGCCTCTGAACAAGACGCGCTTGCATCAGACAGATATATCGACGACCCTCTGAATTTCGCGTGTAGCTTCTTTGACCTCATGGACTCGTTCATGAGCGAAGCGGTAGAACTAGGAACCCTCAAACCTGAAACCTATCGTGAGCAACTCGATTTCTACTTTCTATCATTATTGGAATTCGCTCCGAAGTTTGGTTATGATGCGGACATATGGGGGCAGTTCATTCGTTACGGAATGTTCAACGAACGGACAGCTCAAGTCTCGCAAGTGGTCAAGAAATATCTGCCGTTCAACAAGACTCAGGTTCCTGCCTCTCTGAGACCATCCCTGATGCTCCTAGCACTGAATGAAGGAGATTTCTCTTCAGCTATTTCCATATTCAGTAGTCATTTTGAGCCCACCGAGAAGAGTGATCCTGGCTGGTTTCGCTCGATGATGCTTATGGTCTCGGGACAACCAGAGAAAGCGGCAAAGCTTGCCGCCACGCTAGGTTCTCCGAGTGCTGACTTTGCGAGTCAAATCGAGTCCTTTAAGACTCTGTTATTGGCTAAAACCGGAAAGGTAGCTCAGGCAAAGAAAAGACTCGTAAAGGCTCCAACAGACATCGTTTCAAAAGGTTTGACCGGCTTGACCTGGGCGGCATTGGGGAACTGGAAGAAGGCAGAACCGTTGCTTCTTACACAGGCTAAAGATCGAGTCTGGACATTCCTCTTCGTTCAGGAGTACGCCATGAGGGTCCTTGATGAACATTATCGATCTCAGAAGTTTTATCCTGGCTCACGGATTCTTGCTCATTCAGCTCTTATCTCTCAGCCAGGAAATCCGTTGTTCTTTCGGTACAGTTTTACGCCATCGCCCGGAGTGAAACAGTTTGCCGGTTCGATCAAGATGAAAGGCTTAGCGATGACCGACCGTCAGCTAGTCAAGATGAATGGTCAACCAGATGGTTCGATTTATTCGCCCGGAGTGCTTAGTTTCACTATAGCTACCGACGGCAAATTTGCTGGACAATTCCTCGAAGACGGTTCAAACGAGGCGATCAGCTTAAGTGGCAAGATCGATGGGTTCGGTAACTTGACGGGCACTGGCACCATCGGAATTCTGCCCCTTAAGTTGAGCGGCAAGATCGCCCCTCCCAATCTATATTCGGTAGATGAAAACCTAAAAAGGGTCGGTCAGGCTTTACAGCTGATCGACCCAGATGGATACAGACTCGTGCTCTTAGCGCGGCCCTAGGCTTACTCGTCGGCTTCGTAAACGACCGGGGTGACAGTGATTGCTTTGATCTTGTCACCCTCGATCAGAACGCCCATGTTGAGATCTGGGTAATAGTTCCAGGTTTCAACTTTTCCGCCTTTGGCGAGAGGCTTCTGAACCGATGCCTTCTCATTTAGAACTGCAAAAAGCTCATCCTTCGGCATTCCGACTTTGACCGTCAGGGTGTACTGGCTCGTCGGATCAGTTGGCTTGAGCTGAAGGTAATCGCCATCTTTGTAGCTAGTGATTCGCATCACTTTGTTTCGCTCGGTCCACATCGAAACTTGTCCGCCTGACCAACTTGCTTCGAGCAGATCCGGCCAATTCTCGTTGAATGACGTCAGTTTCTC
Source organism: Chthonomonas sp. UBA1950 (assembly GCA_002336105.1). Lineage (GTDB taxonomy): Bacteria > Armatimonadota > Fimbriimonadia > Fimbriimonadales > Fimbriimonadaceae > Fimbriimonas. Next base: position 112,821 of record DDEQ01000039.1, read on the forward strand.
AGGATCGCCCATGAAGTTCTTAATGTTCGACCAGGGTAAGAGAATTCCGACTTCCTTAGAACCGGTCACCATCGTGACGACCTGGCAGAGATATGCTGGCTTCTGCTTGATTTCCTTTGCAGTAATGCCTGCTGACTTACAAATCTCTTCGAATGTGTTCTTTACAGTGCCGTACCTAGGACTCGCTGGAGGCGTGTTACTCAGCCAAGTGAACAACACATTTGCAGCAAGAATATCATCGTCTTTACTTCGGCCGGTAACTTTGACAAGCCCGAGGTTTTCACCAATCGCTGAGTTGAAAACGTCACTGGTTTTTTGCTCATCCATGATGAAGTGATAGCCACCAGCAAGATCGCCAATACGTTGTAATCCAACACCCGCGTTATTAGCGTATCGAAGCTTTGTTGACTGATCAGCCTCTTTGAGCGCATGAGATTTGAACCAGTCGATGCCTTGTTCAACAACTTCCTTCTTCGCATCTGGTTCTAGCACCTGGCACAAAGCCATTAGCTCTTCTGCCAGGACGCTTCCCTTGTTCTTCTCTACGGCAACTTGGGCTGCCGAAGATGCTTCTTTCCACGCTTCTCGATCCTGATCCGTGACTTCGACAGCCTGTGGAGCCGGGGCATGTGGATTTGTGATAAGTGCACCAAAATCTGGCCTCCACCACGATGCTCTTACAGCTTTCGGAAGGTTATCGTAATAGAACAGCAGAGTGGCTTTGCCTGCGTTAATGTACGCATCGGTCAGTTCCGGCCACTGCCCAACCGAAGCTTCGAAAAGTCGACGAGCGTAAAGATGACTTCTGGCGTCTTCATAAGCCAAAGCAATATCGAACTGCAGGAGGGCTTTTAGGGCGGCAGGATTCTCAGAGACTTCTGCGGCACGTGCTTTGGGATCTGCATGATCGGCGGTTAGCTTTTCTAGCCAGTTGCCGCGTCTTCCTTGCTGTTTATCCAAAAATAGAAGCATATTGACCATGTCAGCTCGCGGGTACCCGGCCTTAACGAGCGCATTCGCACCCACTTTGTCCGCCTCAAACTCTTGTTGCCTGGTCCAAAGGTTCCTCAGGTCACGAGCGGCAGGATTCACGTCCAAAGGATGTCCACACGACAAATGTGATAGTTCATGTGCAACGACTGCTCGAATCATGTGGATGTCTCCGCCGGTAGCCTTGACGAGCCCAGTGAAAACAACCATAGTTGCGCGCATATCTGAGCCTTCTTTGGTCAGAGTAGCGTAAGCGTTCAGCTCGTCTTTATTCACAATCGAGCACTTGATTGGATATTTGTAATCTTTATTCTCGGGGATGACCTTGTCCAACTCGTTGACCATTTTGGTCAAATCTTCTTCAGTGAAATCTGCGGCAAATGTCTTAACCGACAAAGACAAGACAAATAGTGATGCGATCCCTGCGAAGAGACCTCTTGCGTTCAAAAACATAAAACTCCGTTGGTTTGTAACCAGACTGGTATCAAAACGAACGAGTTGATCCCTCGCTTCGTTCATTTTCATTATTATTGGTTTTCTAGTGAAAGTCGAATAGTGTTGCACTAACGAGGAGAAATTGTAAAGCGAACTTTACCGGTGAACCCTGCTAGACTTCGCATGTGGAACCCACGATTCCTGTATTGTTTGACACCGATATCGGGACGGATATTGATGACGCCGTCGCCTTGGCGTATCTCCTAAAGCACCCTCGGTGTGAACTCGTAGGTATTACAACGGTCACCGGAGACGTTCAACAAAGAGCAGCTCTCGCCGAGGTTGTTTGTCGAGCGGCGGGAAGGGAAGATGTCCCTATCCACTGCGGTCGCCGTGACGTACTGCTTCACGGTCCAGGGCAGCCCACAGTCAAGCAATACAACGCAATCCGCGATTTGCAGCACAGACTAGATCGACCAGAGAATACTGCCGTCGGGTTTATGAGGGATGTGATCAGATCCCGACCAGGCGAAATCACACTTTTGTCAGTCGGGCCGATGAGCAACTTAGCATTGCTTTTCTCACTCGACCCAGAAATTCCATTCCTTTGTCGTTCGATTGTGAGCATGTTTGGTCGATTCTTTTCGGACCGAAATTTGGAGTGGAACTCGGAGTGTGATCCAGTTGCTAGCGCCATCACATACGCGCAAATGCGTCCCGATCATGTTTCTGTCGGGCTCGACGTGACCACGAAGGTGACGATGAACGCGCAGCAGGTCAGCGACAAATTCGTAGGCGAACCTCTTTCGACTGTGAAAAAACTGGCGGCTGAATGGTTTGATCATGTCTCGCTGATGACTTTTCATGATCCATTGGCAGCCGCCATCGTGTTTGAGCCTGAACTCTGTACCTACAAACGCGGAGAGTTGACTGTAAATCCAAGCGAAGATAGAAATCTGGGTGGTTGGACCACTTTTATAGAAGGTGCTGGCAGCGATCTGGTTGCGGATACTGTTCAAGTGGACGCCTTCTTTGCAGAGTTTTTTCGGTGGTTTTAGTCGGCCTCACTTTCCTTTGAAAATCAGCGCATCACTGTTGATGCAAAAGCGTTTTCCGCCTTTATTGCTCGGGCCATCGTCGAAGACATGGCCCAGGTGCCCGTCGCATCTTGCACATAGCACTTCGTCACGAGTCATTCCGTAGCTGTGGTCAACACGAGTCCAGGTGGAGTCCTTCGCAGCGGGTTGAAAGAAAGAGGGCCAGCCAGTGCCTGAGTCGAATTTGGCTGAAGATTTGAAGAGTGCTAGTCCGCACGCCGCGCAATAGTAGGTTCCTTCCTTGTGATTGTCATAGAAAACACCACAGAAGGCTGCCTCCGTTCCTTTACCACGCAAGATCGCGTACTGCTTTGCTGTAAGGCGCTTCTTCCATTCTGCATCGGAGAGAAGCATCTTGTCTTTGCGCTTTGGACTACCTTGCTCGACGACGACCTTATCCGACGGGTTCTGCGAGTAAGAATAGCTCACCATTCCAACGGCGACGAGTGCTACGAGTGCGAAGAGTCCAATTCTCATGAACTTCATAACGAGATTCAGAGCTGGGAGTTTCCATTAAAAAAGAAAAGTGACGGATCGATCTGATCCGTCACTTTTAGCCGTCTTTCAGGCAGTCTAGTTGATTACGTTCTTAGGCACGTAAGTGGCCGTAGATTGGTCAACGTAGCTGATGTACTGTCCCTTGCTCAATCGTGTTGGAGCTAGGTGCATCACGAGCAACTTCAAATTGTATGATCCATCGTAGTACTTGGCCGGAGTCTTAGTCGTGAACGTTGATGTCACGGAAGAACCGGTCATTTGGATAGATCCTAGCAAGTCATAAGCGTGTGTCAACGTGTTATACGCATAAACGAAACGAGTGGTCGTCTTAGGAGCGTATCCGCTTATGGTGAAGGTGACCGATTTGGCCGTTGTGATGTTCGGCGCGGCCGTGATGGTGATCACTTCTTGCGTCTTATCACCGACATTCCTGATATTGGCTGATCGAACTGCATAGTAGGTGCCATCCGTCGCGGACAGATTATCATACGAACCACTGGTATTAGTTCCATACTGATAGACCACAGCATCTGTAGGCCCGAAGGTCACGGGCTTCTGTGATTTCAGTTTTACGAACTCCGTCATGTCCATAACGCCCCAACCAGTTACGCTATCCCAACCAGTGCCGGCGATGCTCTGATTTCCGTTAGGAAGAGTTCCATTAGCTCCAGATGTGATGTCGACAAACAGGGGTGCTGAGCCGTTTTGTTCGTAAATCCAGTCTTGGAGGCGACCCATTCGGTAATTACCGTTGGTGTCCTGAGCCATGCTACCGTCATCGATCAGCTTTTGCTGTGCGATTCCTAGTAGGCCAGCAAACATCGGGCTTGCGAAACTGGTTCCGTTGAAATTGCCATTAACCGATCCGTTATAAACGAACTCATAAGCGCCAGTGTTGTTACCCGCAGCGTTATAGCTAATGTCGGGGCACATTCGGTAATTAACCGAAGTCGGAACGCCTGTTCCTGTCTGCCATGAAGGGCGCTTGTTGAAGCTTGACGAGTTGGTTGACCAACCACCACCGCTTCCACTCCAACCAACCTCAGATAGACGGTTGCCAATTGAGTCTACGGTTGCAATGGTGCCGCCAATTTGGAGAACCTCTGGCTCATAGTTTGGATATGAATAAGGTTCAAGGGTGGTGCCATAGTCACCTGTTGCCGCCATGTAGGTGATACCTTGGGCTGTCATCGCCAAGTGTAACAGATGGGCCGAGTTAGCCTCAGATGACGTTAGATTCCAGCCCCAACTTTCGCTAATGATATCTGCCTTATTATCGTTTGCTTCAACTGTAAGGACGCTAGTGAGGTCGCCTCCTCCATCGTAAATGATGAAGTTGCACTTTGGAGCCATACCGAGCACCATCTGGATGTCAAGATCGCCCTCGCCTCCCGCTGTGCCGCTGCCAGAGCCGCCGCTAATGGCTACCACCCTAACGTTCGATCCAACACCACCCGTGGGAGTTGGGAGGCTGTACTGGGTGTAGAAAAGGGGGAGGTTGGACAATCTAAATCCATCCCAGTTAGAAATGGCGATCGTTCTTCCTTCTCCATGAAAGCCGTCCGAAAAGAAGCCTGCGGTGCTGTACAGAACTCGGGTTTGGGTGACTGTCAGTGCTCGGGGAATAGCCCTTGAGTAGTTCTGAAGGCCAGAAACTGTATAAACGGAACTCGAAATATTCGATGGTAGTTTCAGGTCTGATGAGAACGAATAGTAGTCTCGTCGAACTGGCTCGGTAAATTTGAGCGAACGGTAGTTATTGATCTTGGTGCCGAACGCCGACTCAATCTGTTTGACAGTTCCGGAGGCGAGAACAGTCAGTCGGTTATTGGGAACCAACTCAATCTTGATGCCCTTGCTTTTTAGATAAGACGTGACCTTATTGATATCAGTCTGTGAGGCGCCAAATTTGTTGCCAACCTGTGCGGGCGTCAGGAAGTTCTGGTAGTTTTCACTCTTTGGATCGCTGACAGATGTAGCAAATTGCTCAAGTGCAGCGATTGAAGGAGGCGTCATCGAGACACTAAAGCTAATTCTCGAATTGGGATCTTTGTGGTTAATGATCGCCGAGTTCGACATGACGCTTGGCATCTCGGCACGAAGCGTCGTCATTGTTTGAGCAAATGCCTGGACACCGGACAGTGCAAGGACGCTTATCACGAAGCATGCACGTGGGTTCATTCCAGCCTGAATTAGGGCACGAGATGACTTGGTTTTCATGGTGGCTCGATAATTATCTTTTTGTCGCTTCTTCGTTACACTCTTAGCTAAGCTAGCAACTTTGATTGAACGCTTGCCTATAGTTTAAATCGTGAGGCGCGTGAAACTCACCTCATAGACGGATTTTGTCTGGCACAAGTGCGAGTAGGCTTAAAAAAAGTCCAAATTATAGGATAGAAGGCGCTTAGAGTCTGATCGCAGTGTAGTGTATTCGATCTGATTTGTGTCTTGGAGGATTCAGAGTGTAACTGTGAAATGCCCGAATAGAACCAAAACCGGCCTTTTCTAGCATCGCTACAACATCATCGTGATCGTAAGCGCGTTGTTCATGAATCTCCATGAACTCTTGATCACGAAACCAGAATTTCATTCTCACAACGATCTTTTTCGTGGATTCGTTCCATTCGCCAACCCACTTGTAGCGAAGCTTGGAATTTGCACGCGAGCTTTCTTGGTCAAACATTTGCTCTCTAAAGGCATAAGCAGTGTTCAAATCGAAAATCCAACTTGCTCCTGCGGGCAAATGTCGGGCGACGGAATGAAAAGCGTTTTGCAGTAACTCAGGTTCCAGAATGTTGTTAAGACTATCGAAAAAGCTAAACGCGGCGTCAAATCGACGGCCAAGTTCGAAGTTTGTCGCGTCGGCTACCCAGTAATCGATGGGCATTTTCCTTGATTTAGCCTTTCGTTTAGCTTCGCGAATCATTCCTTCGGAAAGATCAAATCCGGCGACTTCGAAGCCTTCTCTCAGAAGTAGTTCCGACATTGAGCCAGTCCCACAGCAGACATCAAGTAACGATTTCGGATGTACATCCTGATGTGCTAACAGGAGCAAGTAGTAGCTTGACCACATTCTGTAGGGCACTGCCTTCATCAGTTCGTCGTAGTAAGGTGCGACGGGTCCGAACGATTTTGGCCCTGATGAGTCGGGTTGACATGCCATGATGAAGCTGTTTGCGAACCTTAGCGAGAATTGCGTGAACAAAACCGTCTAGGCTGATTATTTACCCCGATTAGTTTGATGAATGTTGATTCCTAAATCGAGACCTTATTATGAAATTTGCGCTTGATTCGTCACGCCTCGCAAAATGTCTTGCGACAACGATAATCTCAAATGCACTATTCATCGGTTGTCAACCATCCGAGCCGATGGTTGGTGATGCGCTACCGGAATTCAGCCTGCAACCCCTGAAAGATTCGAAATCCAAAGTGACGTCAGATTCGTTGAAGGGCAAAGTTATCGTGATGGATTTCTGGGCAACTTGGTGCGGCCCTTGCAGAATGTTCTCGCCGCTAGTCGAAGGATTAGCTGATAAGTACGCGGCCAAGGGGGTTCAGTTCATGGCTGTTTCCAGCGAACCGCAACAGGATATTGCTGCTTTCGAAGCCAAGACGCCTCACAAAATCTCAGTCTTTGTTGACCCGTTAGGTGGGGCAAGTGCTGCTCTCAAAGTGAATGCCTTGCCTACCCTGATCATCGTGGGTAAAGACGGAACCGTCAAGTTTTTTAGCGCCGGATTTGACGACACAACCATCTCAAAAATGGACTCAATCCTTTCAAAGGAGATCTAGTCGAACCCAGTGTTAATCGAGATTAATATCGAATCTCTAAGAGAGATTTCGGTTGGGGTGATCGGTTGGCCCGTTTCTCCGGCTCACTTGCGAGAGATGGGGCGGTGGAAGGCGCTTCTAACGAGTGAAGGTCTCGTTCCCAAATTGGTGCTGAGTGCCGAACGGTGGACTGGGCAAATGCGCCGCGACGCGGAGGCATTTATTCTTGAGCCAGTTTTTGTTGAGGGACTCTCCCTTGATGTGCCTTACGAAGTGCTCTCAACCTTTGCGTATTTCCCCCAAATCCAAGTCGTAGCCGTCGGACCAGCCATCGAAAGTACGTGGGAGAGATTGAGAGTTCAACTTGTTAATGCCAGAGTTATTCAAAACTAGCACTATTACTGCTCTCAAGTATTTGGATCTGAAATGCCGATAAGTCACTAAGCGAGTGCGCATCGGGTTTCTGTATGTTTAAGAATCTTTCAATTAAGCGTCGTGTAGGGCTCTTAGTAGGCCTCGGCATTTTTGCTTGCATTGTCCTAAGTGCAATGCAGATGGTTTCCCAAGCAACGTTGTCTAGTGAGCAAGACAGATGTTACAAGCTTTCAAGAGATGCGGAAGAAGCAACGAGGGTCTCGAAAATTGGCTTTGATATGTACTCAATTGTCGCGGATCTACAGATCAATCGAGATCTGAAGGCTGATGAAGAAGATTGGGCGAAGATTGTCGAGCAGTCAGGCTCGAAAATCAAGCACTTCAAAGAGCTCTTATCTGGTGATTCCGAGAAAAAAGCGTTTGAGAAGTATTTTGTTGCGTACAACAAGCTGCTCGAACTTCGAAACACAAAGATGCGCCCTGCCGCCGAGAAGACAACCGAGCTGACGAAGGAGATGCGGATGTTCGACGGCGAAATCGACGACGAAAAACAAAAGATGGCTGATGCCGGTGACGAGGTTGCAGCACACATCCGTGCAAGAGCGAAGGCGGCAGATGTCGCATTTAATCAACAAATCGTTGCTGCTCGAACACAGGCCTGGACAGTCGGCTTGGCTGTCGTTTTCTTCATGGTTATTCTCGGTATCCAGACCGTCGTCTCCATTTCGAAGAAACTCAACTCTTTAAGACTCGCCTCAAGTGAAATCGCCCATGGTAACTATGAGGTGGATTTACCTGACAGCGGGACAGATGAGGTTGGCGCTCTGGCAAGCTCGTTTAGGGAAATGGTGGATTCGGCGAAGACTAAGATTGATGTCGCTAGAGAGATTGCCGGAGGCAACCTGACCCGTGACAAGGTTGCGACTTCGGACAAAGACATGCTGGGTCATGCGCTTGAAACAATGATCTTAGGTCTTCGCGAGCTTGTTTCAAAAGTCTCAAGCTGTAGTCAGCAAGTTTCGTACGTATCAAATGAGATACAAGCTTCGACTGTCCAAGTTGGATCCGCAACAAACGAGATCGCTGAGGGAAGTGAAAAGCTTGCGGAATCAGCATCAGAGGTCGCATCTACGATGTCGAATTTGGTGACTTCAGTGAAATCAGTCGAGTCTGCAAGTCAGGCTCAGTTGAAGTCGGTGGAGGCCGCAAATACCAGCATTGTGGAGTGCGCATCGGTTGCAAATGGTGTGGCCGTTTCGGCAGACAATGTCGTCAACATCGCACTCAAGAGTCGAGAACAGGCTAACGATGTTGTGAAGAGCAACGAAGTTGTGACCCAACACGTCGCTGAATCATCAAAACGAGTCTCCGAGCTGGAAACTTCGGTCAAGCAAATCGATCTGATTGTAAAGTCCATTGAGAACATCTCCGAGCAGACGAATTTGCTCGCTTTGAATGCGGCTATAGAGGCAGCCCGAGCAGGTGAACACGGGCGGGGCTTTGCGGTTGTTGCCGATGAAGTTCGAAAGCTGGCTGAACAAGCTAATTCGCAGACGAAGCAAATCTTTGACCTTGTGCAGCTATTACGAACAAATGTGGATGCGACCGTTCAAGCAATTGACCAAACGGTTCCGTTGGTCGCGTCCAGTTCCTCCAAAGCCGATGACGTGAACTCGGCGCTTCAAAATATCGTCAACTCGATCACGACGGTCGCAAAGGATGCCCGAGGAATGGCTTCGTCCTGTGAAATGTCCTCGGAATTAGTGGCTGGAATTCGAGATGCCGCCACTGGTAATGCCCAACTTTCGCGAGAGATGAGTCAGCAAGTTGAGCAGGTCGCTGAAACGATCCAAAATGTGGCTGCGTTTAGCGAGGAGAGTGCTGCTGGTGCCCAACAACTCAGCGCGACGTCAAGCGAGCTGACGAACTCAGCCAAGTTGCTTACGTCAGAGTCTGAGGCGCTTGATAGTGAACTCGCGAAGTTCCGAACTACAGACTCAGCAGTAAAGTTACGGGTTGCATAAACCCGTAGCTTTACTGCTGAGCTTATTCCCCTGAGTGACGGGGAAACTTGATCTCCGCCACGGTCCAACCCAGAACGTCTCGCATGGTGAACTTACCAGCAAGCGCTCGCGCTAGATTATCGACGATCTTTAGTCCAAGGTTGCTCTTGACCGAAGGGTCAAAATCTGGCGGTAAAGAGTCACCGCTGTTGGACACCCAGAGGCTGACTTCTTCATCATGAGCCTCAATATTCACATGAATCTCGCCTTGTAGGGTCACTTCAAAACCGTGTTCAATCGCGTTTTGTATAAGTTCGTTGAGAACGAGAGCAACCTGGGTTGCATGATTCATGCTTAGGGTTACGTCTTCGCCACGTACTTCAAATTTGATCTTTCGGTCCGGCAACAGGAGCGATGATTGCTGGTGGTGAACCAGTGTTTCGGCGATGCTCTTAATGCCGACGTGGTCGAGGTCTTCACGACTAAGTAAGTCGTGAACGGAAGCAATTGCAAGAATTCGGTTGAGCGTGTCTGAAAGAGCTTGTTCGACGGTGTCGTATGAACTCATCCGCATTTGGAGCCTTAGAAGTGAAGCCACCTGTTGCAGATTGTTCTTTACGCGGTGATGCATCTCTTGCATCAAGGTGTTTCGAACCTGAAGCTTTGCGTGCTCAATGGATACTGCCGCTTGTTTCGCCAAGGTTTCAAGGGCCTTGATCTCGTCGGGTTGGAACGTTCTGACTTCGCTGGTGTAGCAGCTAAGGACACCAATCGGACGCTCTTGAAGGGTGAGTGGCACACAGATCATGCTTCGAAGTCCCTGTTCTTCGGCAAGATCGTGACCTACATATTCTGGGTCGGTCAAAACGTCGCGAACAATGATGGGGCGGTTTTCTTCGATGGCCCGTCCAGCAATGGACTCGCCCAATTTGATTGCTCGCTTGCGTTGATAGGCTTTTGCCGGTGCCTGTGTGGCACGCAAAACAAGCTCGCCTCGGTTCTCATCGAGAAGTCGAACGGTACAAACGCGGTAGTCAAACTGTTGCGCGGTGAGATTTACCAACAATTGCAGAATCTCTTCGACATACGGGCTGGTCGCGATCGTCTTGCTCACTTCGCTAAGAGCGCCAAGACGATTGCTCTGGTTGCCAGCTTGGAATGCTCCGACATACCCTTGAACACTCAACGACAAAAGATTTGTGAGGTCAATCAAGCGCTTCCTTTCGGAAGCATGGAAGTTCCACTGTTGTGAACTCGCGAGGAGCAGTACCCCGTAAACATGCTTGTTGCGGTCGATTAAAGGGAGTGAAGCTAGCGACTCACAATCGGAACCTTCGACTCCTGGATAGTTCGCAAACAGCTTGTGGTCTTGAGCGCCTTTGCGAATGAAGAATGGTTCACCAGTGAGAAGGCATTGACCCGTGATGCCGACTCCCTTCCCCATTCTAAGTCGATGAACCAACTCTGGAACCATCGTGCTCGCTCGGAGCCCGAGCCCGTCACCTGGCTCTCGGTACAAGATGTCGCACGAGTCGCAATCGAAGACGCCTTTGCAAATCCAAACGTATTCAGACAGCAGATCGTCTTTCGTCCCCGCCCGAGTCATTGCTTCGAGGAACTGTAGATTGACGGAATCAAGAGTTGGCTTCATTTCTAGGCTTCGCTGATGGGGCCGATAGCAGTGGTGCTTACTTTGTCCAGACCGAGCATCTTGTTGGCAAGGCTGATGACTTGTTCATTCGTGACGTTATTGATTTTTCCAAGTGTTTCAGAAAGTGGAATGTCTCGACCATGATGGAGTTCGTTTCGGCTCATGCGCATCATGCGACCGCTCATCCCTTCGAGGGCGAGAACAGTGTTCCCGCAGATGTTGCGCTTAGTGCGAGCGAGCTCGTCGGCCTCAAGTCCTTCTTTCATCAGCTTGTCAAACTCCACTCGCACAATCTCTTGCACGAGCGGCCAGTTTTGCGGGCTTGTGCCACCGTAAACAGTGTATGCGCCGCCAGCCCCATAGGTGAGGGAGTAAGAACCGATTGCATAAACCAACCCGCGCTTCTCGCGGACTTCCTGGAACAGTCGAGAAGACATGCTTCCGCCCAGCGCCGCATCCAGAACAACAAGCGTATAGAGGTCCGCATCGTAAAGCGAAACTCCATCGGTTCCAATGCAGAAATGGACCTGCTCGACATCTTTCTCTTCGAAGTGTACGGAGGCTGACCCCGAAGGCCGGCTTGGCTGTTCATCTGTGACGGTGTGAGCGATTTTGCCCAGATTCGCTTCGGCAGCTTTTCGAACTGCCTCAGGATCAACATTTCCAGCGACGGTTAGGAGAACGTTTTCTGCTCGATAGCGACGATCCATATATCGCAAGATGTCTTCGCGCGTGAAAGATGCAACCGACTCTGGAGTACCAATAATGGGCTTGCCAAGGGGATGGTCTCCCCATCGGTAACCCAAGTGAAGCTCATGAACCTGGTCGCTCGGCTCGTCTTCACTTCGCTTGATCTCCTCTAGAACAACGCCTTTCTCTCTTGAAAGCTCTTCCGGGTCCATCAGAGAGTGGAGCATCATGTCGCTCAAGACATCGACGCCGTTTGCGACATCGTCAGCGAGCACACGACAGTAGTAGCAGGTCGACTCTTTGTCTGTGAAAGCGTTGAGCGAACCGCCTTGTCCTTCAATGGATTCGGCAATCTGCTTGGCCGTTCGCTTCTCTGTGCCTTTGAACAGCATGTGCTCAATCAGGTGAGTGATACCGGCTTCGTTATCAAACTCGTGGCGGCTACCGGTTTTGCACCATAAACCAATGGCGGCCGACTGAACATGGCCGACAGGTTCGACGACGAGACGAACGCCGTTATCCAGCGTGTACTTTACAACTTCACTCATAGATTCTCTGATGCCAGTTTAAAGGAAAGAGTCCCAAGTTTCTCTACTGCAATTTGCACTTCATCGCCAGGGGAGAGCGTGATTGGACTTTCAAAGTCGACGATAGGACCGAATGCAAAGACATCGCCTTCTCGGATCGGACCGTTTTGACTTGCCGCTGAAATAGCTTGGGCAAAAGTGAACGGAAGGTTATTGATGTTTCCTCGGGCAACTTCAACGCCCCCGATTCTTGCTACGGCTTCGAGCGAATATTTCCTGCCGTTTTCTTCACTCTCGAGGTTATCGTCAAGTTCGTCTGGAGTGGTGATAACCGGTCCAATGACGCCTCCGAAATCGTGCGAACCACCCACACTTCCAATTCGCTTTTCGGATCGGAACTGATCGGTGGAAACAAGCAAGTTGATGAGCGTGACGCCGAGAACGATTTCATCGGACTGCAATGTTTCAATCTGATGTGCGTCAGAAACCGCGATGGCGGCAATCATGGGCAAGAAAGTGAATTCCTGCGAGATCTCGGGTGACCCGACGTAATGGTTTGAACCCACCAAGTTAGACGGGTTCGAAAAGAAGTATTTGGGGTCGAGTTGCTCCTCTTCTTGTAGGTCGGTTCTGTAAACCCGGATAGAGGGGGCATGTTTGATGGGCGCCAACGGACGGACTTGGTCGACTTCGTGAACACCAATCGCCTCTCCACCGTTCGTCTCGTACACCTTTCCGCTGAACACCATGCCCGAACGAATCGTGCCTGGCTCGTCGCGGAGTTCAAATCGACAAAGCTTCATTAACTAAAGGGTACCGGTTTCACCATTTATGTGTGTGATCACTGGCCTCGAAGAAATGTAAGAGAGCATTCGATTCAGATATCGAAGCAGTGAAATCAAACCTTCAAATGTCTGGTTCTGTCATTCCTAACAAAAGGTAATTGAGCCAGTCGCGGGGAATGAACTGCTGCAGAATGCCCCAGAAGGGGACGAATGGGGACGCCGGGCGGTAAACTTTTAAGTCCCATGAATCTCAAGGAGACGTTACACCTTCCAGACGCAAATGCAACGATCCCGATGAAGGCCAATTTGCCTTCAATGGAGCCTGCAATTCAGGCTATTTGGGACGAGAAGGCGATTTACCACGAGATTCAGAAATCGCGTGAAGGCAAGCCGATGTTTGTCCTCCACGATGGTCCACCGTACACAAACTCGCCAATTCACCTTGGAACGGCGATGAACAAGATTCTGAAAGACTTCATCGTCAAGAGCAAAACGATGATGGGTTTCCAGTGCCCGTACATCCCTGGTTTCGATAACCACGGTTTGCCGATTGAGCTTGCGGTGACAAAGAAGCTTAACGAGGCAAAAGTTCAGTACGACAGATCGACCCTCATCAAAGCTTGCCGCGAACACGCTCAACAGTTCATAGATGTCCAGTCCGAACAGTTTAGAAGACTTGGCGTGCTTGGCCTTTGGGAACTGCCATATAAAACGATGGAGTTCGTGTATGAGGCTCAGCTACTTCGGGTCTTCAAGAGACTCGTCGAAAACGGACTGATCTACAAGGGTCTTCGGCCTACGCTCTGGAGTCCGACGTCGCGGACCGCGCTTGCCGATACTGAAATCGTTTATCACGACCATGTTTCAAAGGCGATCTTTGTTCGGTTTGCCCTGCGTGAAGATCCAAACCGACTGTTTGAACAGTTTCCAAACCTCTATACGATCATTTGGACGACGACGCCATGGACGATTCCAGCGAACCTAGCGGTTGCTTATCATCCAGACTTTGAGTATGCAGTTGTAAAAGTGGATGACGCGCATTACGTGCTGTTCGAGGGTCTAGTTCCGAAGGTTGCCGAGCAACTCGGTTGGAGCAATTACGAGATAGTCGCGAAGTTCGAAGGCGTCAACTTTGAGAAAGCTAGCTTTACTCACCCTATCTTTGATCGACCTTCTATCGCGGTGATGGCTGATTACGTCACGACTGAAGACGGTACTGGCGTGGTTCATACTGCACCTAGCCACGGTCGAGAAGACTTCATCACTGGGCAGAAATACGGACTGCCAGTTCCTAATACGGTTGATGAAAGAGGCTATCTGACGGCTGAAGCAGGTGAGTTTGCAGGAACGTTCTACAAAGACTGCGATAAGGTGATCGTAGAAAGACTCGAAGAGAACGGTTCGTTGCTAAAGTCTTACGACTACTCGCACAGTTATCCGCACGCCGAGCGCGATGGCAAACCGGTCATCTTCCGCGCCACAGAACAGTGGTTTATCTCCATTGATCCGCTGCGTCCAAAAATGCTGGAAGAGATTAAGCGAGTTCAGTGGATTCCAGAATCAGGCTTCAACAGAATCGACTCGATGGTGCGGAATCGACCGGACTGGTGCGTTTCTCGTCAGCGCCCCTGGGGTGTTGGAATTCCCGTTTTCTACGCGATGCCCTCTCGAACCCCGTTGCTTGATCCTGAAGTCATCGAGTTCGTTGCTCAAGCCGTAGAGAAGGAAGGCGCAGGAGTTTGGTTCGAGAAGCCAGCTTCGGCATTCTTGCCGGCCGGATATGCTCACCCCGAAACTGGCGAAACGGAATTCGAGAAAGAGACCGATACGTTGGACGTTTGGTTTGACTCTGGTTGCTCCTCGATTTGTACGCTCGAAGGCAATGTTCACTCTGAATGGGTAAACCGTTGGCCAGCGGACCTGTATCTTGAAGGTTCCGACCAGCATCGCGGCTGGTTTAATACTTCTCTTATCATCGGTGTTGGCCTTAACGGACGAGCCCCGTACGATACGGTCTTGACCCATGGTTTCGTTACCGACGAGAAGGGAATAAAGCAGTCGAAGCGTCTGGGGAATGTCATCGAGCCAATCGATGCTTGCCAGCGCCACGGCGCCGATGTCGTTCGATACTGGGTTGCCAGTGTTGACTATTCTAACGACGTTCCATGTAGCGAGAACATCCTGAAGCAGTTTGCTGAAACGTATCGAAACGTTCGTAACGCTCTCAGGTTCCTTATGGGGAACTTGGCTGGTTTCGATCCTTCGACGCCGGTCGATCTGTTGCCGATCGATGAATGGGTGATTGAGCAAACCGACTTGCTAGTAGCTGATGTTGTCGGAGCTTATGACCGATACGAATTCAACTCAGTCATCACAAGCATCCACAACTTCTGCAGGGATCTTTCCGGCTTCTACATGGACGTCATCAAGGACCGAATGTATTGCGATGGAACTGATTGGCCGACCCGACTAAGCGGCCAGAAAGCTTGTTTTGAAGTGCTCACTCGGCTGGTCAAACTCGTTGCGCCGGTCCTATCGCACACCGCCGAAGAGACTTGGACCAAGCTGCATGAGGTTGTCCCGTCGCTTGGAACACTACAAACGATTCACTCTCAACTTTTCGATACGCCGACGGAGGACAGACTACAGGAGATTGAGGGCTCACAGCTTCAATTGAAGTTTTCGACGTTGCTTATGGTTCGATCCGGTCTCAATGCCGCGTTCGAAGCTTACAAAGGAACCGACGGAATCAAAGATAGTCAGGATGTGGTCGCTACGATCAGCGAAAGTGGTGAAAACTACAAAGTCTTGGCTGGCTTTGAAACAGCAGAGCTTTCTACCCTTCTGAGAGTAAGTTGGGTGAACCTAATTGAAGGCGAATCTGCGGTGTCATTTGCCCGAAGCGAATTTGAGAAGTGCGAAAGATCGCGTTTACGCCGACCAGACGTGCAGAAAGTGACCTTCGCAGGCGAGGAAGTTGCACTTAGTGCTCGAGATCGGAGGGCGCTCGGTCTGTGAGATCAGCCGCGGGCAAACGTGCCCTTTTCTGGGGCATGTTTGTCCTCTTCATCCTCATCGACCAAGCCGTCAAGGCTTGGGTGAGAGGCGCATTCCCGGAAGGGGGTTCCTACCACGGGCTTCCTTTTCCTGGTGTTTTCGAACTCACACTGACCTACAACAAGGGAATTGCCTTTGGGATGTTGGGCGGTTTTGGACCCGCGCTCGCGCCTATCGCCATCGTTATCTCCATTGTCGCAGCCGTTTACGTTTATCGACACCCAGAGGAAACGCGTTGGAATCACTGCGCTTTTGGGTTGTTAGCGGCGGGTGCGATCGGAAACTTGATTGATCGAGTTCTGATGGGGCGTGTCACAGACATGCTCTATTTCCGTCTGATCAACTTTCCTGTCTTCAACATCGCGGACTCTTGTATCACGGTCGCGACGATCATGTTGATCATCTCTTGGTGGATGGAAGCTGGCAGAGAAAAAAAGACTGATGAATCTTCAGAAGAACTGCCAGAACCAGAAACTGAGGGTGTCTAGTCACAAACTGATCGCAATCGGAGCTATTGGGAGGCTCCGAATCAGCTAAAACATAGCAAGACCTTGGTGTCCTGCTATGTCTTTCATAAACGATAGATTCCTGCTGCACACAGAGGCGGCCGAGCGACTCTTTGTTGAGTTTGCCAAAAATGAGCCGATCCTCGACTACCACAATCATCTTCCGCCCAATGAAATTGCCGAGAATAGGCGGTTTGAAAACCTCTCGGATATTTGGATAGCAGGAGACCATTATAAGTGGCGAGCTCTTCGAGCAAACGGCATCTCGGAAGAGTTGATTACGGGCGATGCTTCGCCAAAATCGAAGTTTTTAGCCTGGGCGGCAACCGTTCCCAAGACGCTTCGAAACCCACTTTATCATTGGACGCATCTTGAGCTTAGTCGCTACTTTGGCATCAACGAGCTCTTAGATGAGACGAATGCAGATTCTGTATGGGATCGCGCAAACGAGCAATTGACCGACTATCGACTCTCCGTTCACGGAATTCTGGAGGAGTTCAAAGTAGCGGCATTGTGTACGACCGATGATCCCGCTGATCCTCTGAACTACCACGAACAGATCGCTGCCAGCGACCTAAAGACAAAGGTTTATCCGGCATTTCGCCCCGATAAAGCGTTCGGTCTCGCTAATCCAACCGCCTACAATGCTTGGTTGAATAAGTTGGGCGGCACGTCTGGAATCGAGATTAACTCGGTGAAGGACCTGTTGGATGCCATTGAGAAACGACACAACGACTTCCATGCGATCGGATGTCGGTTGAGTGACCATGGGATGCCCCACTGCTACGCCGACTTTCCCACAGAAGCAGAGGCTAACGCAATCTTCACGAAAGTTCGCGGCGGCTTTATTCCCGAGCCTAAGGAGCAAGAACAGTTCGCTTCGTATTTGATGCTTTTCTTCGGATGCCTTGATGCAGCGAAGGGTTGGACCAAGCAACTGCATATCGGACCCGTTCGAAATGTACGTTCAGCAGCCTTTGAGAAGCTTGGGCCTGATGTTGGACTTGATAGCATTGGTGATGAACTACAAGTTGAAAATTTGGGCAAATATCTCGACCGACTTGACCGAAACAACGCCCTTCCTAAGACGATCGTCTACAACAACAATCCGGTATGGAACTACAGTTTCGCCACGATGGTGGGCAACTTCCAAGACGGATCTGTTCCTGGCAAAATGCAGTTTGGAGCGGGATGGTGGTACCTCGACACCAAAGAAGGCATTGAGTGGCAGCTCAACACGTTGTCGAATACGGGCCTGCTTTCTCGCTTCGTCGGCATGCTCACCGACTCGCGTTCGTTCATGTCATTCACTCGGCACGAGTATTTCCGAAGGGTTCTCTGTAACCTATTAGGCAAAGAAATGGAGCGTGGTGAGTTGCCTAAAGATTTCAGTTTGATCGGGAATATGGTGCGAGATATTTGCTACCAAAATGCCCATGATTATCTCGGTTTGGAGGTCGCATGAGTTTTCAGCTAGATGGTGAAGTTGCGGTTGTCGTTGGCGGCACCGGTGTTTTAGGTGGGGCGATGGCTCGTGCGCTTGGCGCGGCAGGGGCGACGGTCGCTGTTGTGGGGCGTAGTGAAGAGCGCGGTATCGCAACAACTGATTCGATTCAGACAGCAGGCGGAAAGGCTATTTTTGTCTCTGCGGACGCTTGCTCACGCGATTCCCTCGAAGCTTGTCGAGACAAGATTATCGCTCAGATTGGCACTCCAACGGTTCTCGTAAATGCTGCCGGCGGTAACCGACCCGACGCTACTTTGCCTCCTGGCGCAGACTTTTGCAAACTACCTCTGGAGGCTTGGAATGGGGTGTTTGAGCTTAACTTAGTCGGAGGTGCATTACTTCCTTGCCAGGTTTTCGGTGAGTCGATGGTCGCAAATCAGAAGGGATCGATCATCAACATAGCTTCGATTGCATCGCTTAAGCCGGTCAGCCGCGTCGTCGCATATTCGGCGGCAAAGGCAGCTGTCGTCAACCTAACCGAGTTCTTAGCGCGGGAGTGGGCTCCAGTGAACATCCGCGTAAACGCGCTAACCCCCGGTTTCTTTCCTGCTGAGCAAAACCGCGCCCTTCTCCAGAACCCAGATGGAACACTAACCGAGCGCGGAAACCTGATTATCAACCATACGCCGATGAAGCGATTTGGAGATGCCGATGAACTTGGTGGTGCCATCGTCTGGTTGGCTTCCAGCGAAGCAAGGTTTGTGACTGGGCAGAACATAGTCGTCGATGGCGGTTTTTCTGTGGTGACCATTTGATTTCAGACTTCGAAGTCCAAACGATCATTCGAGA
The DNA here is from genome assembly GCA_002336105.1 of Chthonomonas sp. UBA1950. Lineage (GTDB taxonomy): Bacteria > Armatimonadota > Fimbriimonadia > Fimbriimonadales > Fimbriimonadaceae > Fimbriimonas. Next base: position 131,502 of record DDEQ01000039.1, read on the forward strand.
GTCGCTGGCTTCACTCGAACTAGAAGGGAAGCGGTTACTGATGATCGTTCCAGACGGAACGCGAACAGCGCCGATTGGCCAGTTTTTTAAGCATATCCATAGCGAGATCGGTTCGAAAGTGAAGCAACTCGACGTGATGTTCGCACTTGGTACGCATCCGCCGATGACGGATGAGCAGATGCATAACCGCCTTGAGATTCAGCCCGGCGAATACCCGGAAGTTGGATTGCTCAACCACGCTTGGCAAGATCCTGATGCTCTGACCACCCTGGGAACGATTCCCGAATCGGAGATTAGTGAACTGACGGGTGGCTTATTTTCGATGGACGTGGTCGTACGCATCAACAAAGTGGCACTAGCATACGATCAACTTTTGATTGTTGGGCCGGTCTTCCCGCATGAAGTGGTCGGCTTTTCCGGTGGTTCGAAATATCTGTTTCCTGGAATCAGTGGCCCAGAGGTTCTGAACTTCTTTCACTGGCTCGGGGCGATCATTACGAATGCTGAAATCATCGGGACAAAGTCGACACCGGTCCGAAGCGTGATCGAGAAAGCCGCGAGTATGGTCTCGACTCCTTGTCATGCTTTCTGTCTGGTAGTTTCTGGCGAGGAATTGCACGGGGTCGAATTTGGAAAGAGTGTCGAAGCGTGGTCCCGAGCCGCAGACATCAGCGCAAAGCATCATATCGAGCGTAAATCGAAGCCATTCCATACGGTTTTGTCTTGCGCCCCCGAAATGTACGATGAGCTTTGGGTTGGCGGGAAGTGCATGTATAAGCTCGAACCCGTTGTCGCCGATGGAGGGGAGCTCATCATTTACGCTCCACATATTCACGAGATCTCGATCACTCATGGCGAACATATCGAGCGCATTGGCTATCACGTCAGGGATTACTTCGTAAAACAATGGGACAAGTTCAAGGATGAGCCTTGGGGAGTTCTTGCGCATTCGACACACGTCCGAGGTGGAGGAACCTACGAAAATGGCGTCGAGATTCCAAGAGTACGAGTCACACTTGCCACTGGAATTCCCGAGGAAACTTGTCGAAAAATCAATTTGGGATATCGAGATCCAGCTTCAATCAATCCAGAAGATTTCATGAACAAAGAAGAGGAAGGGATTCTATATGTCCCTCATGCCGGCGAAGTCCTATTCCGATTGGGGTAGCGATTTCGTCGCGTCTTCGGCGTGCTTTTTCGGAATCCAGAGCAGCCTTGCCTGACGTTTCTTTGTCTTCGGGCGAGCTGCACCATCACACGTCGCGAAGATCAGCGCGTCTCCATGGCGGTTTTCTTTTGAAAGGTTTTCTTGAGTTCCAGCGGTACCTTCTAGCGTTCCAACGCCTTCAAAGAACGAAACCGTTTCGGATGGCTTTTCGATTTCTTCATTTGTTTGGCTTGCAATCCCCGAGTTAATCAGATAGCCAGCTGGACTTTTTGCAGCGGGGCATTTGGTGTTCAACGTCTGCGAATATCCGGCAAGAGCGGTCGTCCAACCTTCTGCGGCAGGAAATCGACCATCAGAATCTTGGGCATACATGAGGCATGCCGTAGATATTGTGCGGACTCGTGCCCAGCATGTTGGCAGTGAGTTTGATTCGCTTGCCTTCATCAAAGGTTCGACCGCAAATGAGGAGCAGAAGAGAATCGCCGGAATGAGACCAGCTAGCCCGGCATGCTTTCGCATGAGTACATGACCAGACTCTCGCCGAGTCTTCATCGACTCTCCCATTGACCGAATGACGAAGAGCAAACTGACCGCCGATGCAACCCAGAGAACGATCTTGATGGTTGTCTCGGAGAGCATCTGATAAAGGTTACCGCGACCATTTTATGTTCCCTCTAGAAGAAAAACAAAATTTGGGATCATTTTTGACGACAGTTGTCGTATGATAGTTGACGACAGGCGTCGTCAACTATGGAAACATCAATCGGCTCATCTGAATTACGGCTTCTTCGCTATATTGCTGAGAACGGCCCGATCACCGTTCGCGCAGCCCACGAAGGGTACGGGGAACCTCTGGGGCTTGTACGAACAACCACTCAGCAGATGATGGAGCGTCTCCGAAAGAAAGGGCTCCTTGTCCGAACAGATAGTTCGGACGGCTTTCTCTATATCGCAACGGAAAAGCCCGACGCAGTTGAGAGATCGGCCATTCATACCTTTGTTAACCAAGCTTTGGGCGGGTCGTTGACTCCGCTCGTGAGCTATTTGGTAGAGCAACAGAAGTTATCTGAGGCGGACCAGAAGGAACTAGCCGAGTTGCTGGAGCAGCTGAGAGGTAACGAATGACTGAGCTATGGGATCGCATGCTATTTGCTACCGTTCAAGGGGTTATCGGGTTGGTGATCGCGGCACTTGTCTGCGCTGTCTTTTCACGCATGCCCAGCTCGACAAAGAGTTGGGTGTGGCGATTGGCGATCTTGAGGTTCTTGGTAGCGCTTACTTTCGAGTGGCAAGCTCCGATTTTGCCGACTGCCCCGCAGAACACATTACAAATAGAGACTCTAGCACTTACGCCGATGCCTGTAATCGTCGAGCCGCATTCAACACCAACTTGGTTTCTGGTTTGGGTTGTTCCGATGTTTGGGCTCTTTGTTCTTGGAGTGTCGAGATTCATCAAGTTGTTGCTTTTAGCCCATTCTGATAGGTCAATCGACAAACATATAAGAGCATCAGAACAGATATCGGTCCCGTTTGTCATCGGTTTTTGGAGAGGCCTTATTTTGTTGCCAGAAGTTCTCTTCCGCCCCAATCGCCAAGAAGAGCTCAACATGGCGATTGCTCATGAAGAAGCCCATCGCGCGAGGCTAGATCCGTTTTTTGGGATTCTTGTCTTCTTTACGATGTGCTTGTTCTGGTTCGTATTGCCCATGTGGTTCGCGATTCGCGAATACATGGCGCAGATAGAGATGGATTGCGACCAACGCGCGCTTCGGTCAAAGCATCTCTCATCCCATCAGTACGGTGGGATGTTAGTGGCGCTTGCCACAACTAGCCCAAACCAAGCAGGTGCCTATTCCATGGCTGGCACCCCTTGGGTGGGCAAAAGTCAGTTAAAGCGAAGGCTAATAGCTATGAAGACTATCCATCCACCACTTCGATCGCAATCCGTGATCGGCCTCTTCGTCCTTGGCGCGTTACTCATCGTGCCGACCCGCTTGGTTTCAGCTCAGACGGCTGAAAAGAAAACAGAATCTGCGGCGATCAATTCGAAAGCTAACACTCTGGCTGCTGGGGGCAGTGGTTCTGAAAACAAGACGAAAGCCCGCCGAGTTAGGTTGGCAGCGATCGCGAAAACCCAAAATGATAAGAATCGGAACCAGTCGCTCGCCGACATGAAGAATGGTCACCTAGATAAAGTGATCTCGCAAGTCATCGCTGGCAATAAATACTACATCAAACTTGATCGAAAGGAGAGCGTAACTGCTTACTTGGCGCGAGTCAAAGCGATCGAAGGGATGAAGTCTAGATCACTTAAACTGGAGCCAATAAAGGATGCCAACGGCAAAATTGTTGAGTACAAAGCAGGCGTTTCAAGAGCGAATGATACGGCGAAAGAAGATAAGCCAAAGCTGCAGAAACCCTCGGACAACGCAGAAGTAAAGAATCTTAATCTTTCGGAGCTATCAGTTGTGCTCATTGACACTCACACAACCGCCAAGAATTTGAATGTCCATAGTGAGAAAGGGGAGATTGTTCTAGATGGTTATCAGTGTCAGAAAGCCCTAGATTTGATGAAGAAGTAAGGAGTGACCAAGGATATTCGATTCCAAAAGGAATCAGTGTCCGGGAAGATAACAGTGTCCGGGAGAAACGACAAAGGACAATACGTCTACTACACTATCTCAGACGGGAAATAACACAACACAACATATTGCGGCTTCCAGCATTGGACAATTGCTGGGGAGCCGCCTCTGAGGTAAACCGTTTTCATGCCTTCTGAGCAAATCGCCAGCCTATTTCGACAACGATTTGGCTTCGAACCGACCGTTATCGCCATCGCACCTGGACGCGTGAACCTAATTGGCGAACATACCGACTATAACGACGGATTCGTTTTTCCCGCAGCGATCGACCGGGTTACCGTCCTGGCGGCTGCCCCGACTGACGGCGAGACCGAGCTTTGGTCAGCACAGGTCAACGAGGGCGAGCTCTTTGATGCCGCAAACATAGAACCAAAGCAGCTTAACGGATGGGCAAAGTATCCGGCAGGAATGGCTTGGGCATTGCGACAAGACGGCAGATCACCTGTCAACCTCAGGGCCGTTGTGAGCAGCACGATTCCTATGGGTAGTGGCGTTAGCAGCAGCGCTGCGCTCGAAATGGCATTTGGAGTGACTTGGAATCACCTCAACAGCATGGGGTATTCCAACTCTGATTTAGCCAAGCTTGGTAAGGTCTGCGAAAACCAGTTCGTCGGTGTTAACAGCGGGATCATGGACCAGATGGCAAGTGCAATGGGTCATGAAAACCGAGCGATGTTTCTCGACACTCGTAGTCTAGAAATTGAATATGCCTCGATCTCTTCCAATCTTCGAATCGTCTTGTGCGACACAAAGAAAGAGCGAGCTTTGACGACTTCGGCTTATAACGAACGCAGGAGCCAATGCGAGGAAGCTGCGGCAATCATGGGGGTGAAAGCCTTGCGTGACGCCACGATCTCTATGCTTGATGAGCATAAAGACAAGCTCAGCGAAGTGACGTACCGACGAGCCAAGCATGTGATTACAGAAAATGATCGTTGCGTGGCTTTCAAAGCCGCGCTAGAGGCGAACGATTTGGAATTGATTGGCGAATTGATGAAAGCGAGTCACGTCAGTTTGCAATATGACTATGAGGTCAGTTGTGATGAACTGGACAAAATGGCTGAGGCTGCATGGGATGCACCTGGATGCGTTGGTGCTCGAATGACGGGAGCCGGTTTTGGAGGCGCATGTGTTGCACTTGTTGACAAAGACCAGGTGGCTGATTTCGAATCTGCGACCCTGGCTGGATACAAAAAGTTAACTGGAAAAGTCGGCGAGGCGATGGTTTGCGGTGTAGTGGAAGGGGCTAGGGTTCTTTTGTGACGACAGAGCGGGGCTAAATTAGGAGCAACAAACGAAACGCGTGTTGAAAACGCTTAATCAAAACTGCCAATTAGGCTACGATTCGTTTAGGAAATTCTTAAACGTGCATCACGACAGCTGGGGTTTGGACGTTTAGACAAGAAAGTGGATAAACCCATGTTAAAAACGACGACGGACATGGAAAACATTACTCAGGCGGTTAGAAAAGTGAGGGGTGGGTAATGCCAATACAAGTTACGTCTAGACCAGAACACGCACATAGAGCGGTTCGGTTAACCAATAGGGAGATTCAGGTTCTGAGCCTTATCGCTCAGGGTCACAGCAGCAAGGAAGCAGCAGATGTCTTGGTCGTTTCCAAGAGGACCGTTGATTTTCACCTTGCGAACATATACGACAAGCTCGAAGTGAGCAACCGGGTTCAAGCCTTCCGCGCAGCAACGCGACTTGGTTTGATTCCATTCGAGCCGACTTTCGGCCACATGCGCGGCGAAGCCTAAGCGTACAGTGACCGTCAAGAGAAGACCTGCGAGACTTTGTCTCGCGGGTTTTCTTTTTTCTCGGTACTCTATCTTTATGTCCGAAGAGCCAGAAAGTGATCTATCAAGCCGAATTCGAAAGCTAAAAGAGGAGTTATCTGAGATCCAACTTCCCGAACTTCGAGACGATGAAGTTGATGCGAAGAAGCGTCAACTCTCCAGTTCGGGTTCGACTGAGTTGCCACCAGTTCCAGATTGGAATCCCCCGATAAACCCGTTTAAAGCAAAGGCTCTTGAAGAAAAGCGAGACAACGATGCGATGAAAGGTCTTGGTCTTGGCTTATCTGTAGCTTATGTTTTGATGGGACTACCGCTTCTGGGGATAGGTATCGGACACCTCTACGACATGACACAAAAAGCTGGGACCAACGGTAAGGCCCTCGGATGTATCGTAGGAATGTGTCTTGGCCTATGGATGGCAGTTAAAACACTCAATAAAGTTCAGACTCGATGAAGTATCTGATGGCAGGTTTTGCTGGGGTGTTTCTAGCCCTTTGTTATGGTCTTGCAGGATCAACTGGATTGTCGGGCGGCATTGTGGGTTTGGTCTTTGCAAGCTTCAATATGGGGCTTCTTTACTTGGCTACCCACTTCACCGGCAGAGCAATGCAAGATGAGAAAGCATCGGGCTTGATTGGATGTTTGGTGGTTTTTGCAATCGCCGCAAAGGTTCCTGTCTATGGCGTCGGCTATTTAGTAATAAAGCCGCTCGGAAACATAGCGCTCAATGCTTTTTTATGCGCAATAGGGCTGGTATACTCCCTGACCATTGGGTGGGTAGCGCTTAGGCGTTAAGATCCACGTCTTGGTCTCGTATGGAATTCCTAGCAGGTAATTTGGCGCCCTTTATTGCGAGTGCGGAAAAGGGTGAGGAGCACGTTGGGTTCGTTGGAATCCTTACATACGCCATTTTTGTGTTGATTGTCATCTTTTGTCTGATGGCATACGCAAAGAAGGGGATGAATCTTCGAGTTTTTAAGAATCCTATTCTCAATTGCTTTGAGCAACTCTATCTGTTCATCGAAAAAATGTGCGTTGGAACCATCGGTAGTCATGGACGCAAATACGTTTCGATCCTTATGACCTTCTGGATGGTCATATTTGCATCTAATGTCTGCTCGCTATTTTTCCCTGCTGCCCCGACTGCCGATGTTGGATTTAACCTTGGCATGGCTTTAATCGCTATTGGTTACGTTCAATATGAGGGAATCAAGACAAACGGCTTCTTCGGTCACCTTCGGCACTTTGGTGGACCAAATCTAGGAAACGTTCTCCTGGCAATCCTTATCAACCCATTAATCTTCCTGATCGAGATCGTTTCCGAGGTTCTAAAAAACGTCAGCCTCTCGCTTAGGCTTTACGGAAATATTGAAGGCGGTCACCTTGCAGCATCTGCCATGAATAAATTGGGCGAGGGGATCTATGTTCCGTTCGGAGCGTTCCTCATTCCTATCAAGCTGCTTACCTGCGTGGTTCAGGCACTCATTTTTACGCTTCTGCTAAGCGTTTACATTTCGCTAGTTACCCATCATGATGAGCCTGAAGTTGACCACGAAAGCGCAGACGAGAAAGAGCGATGGGAAAGCGGGAAGATTGCAGAGGCAATGATTCACTAAGATTTTTTAACTGAATAAGTAAACAACTAGGAGAACCTAATAAAGAAATGAACGCAATTGGAATTGGAATCGCTGTTTTGGGAATTGCTATCGGCCTCGGTCTGATCGGCTTCTCGGCTATGCAAGGTATGTCGCGCCAGCCAGAGGCTATTGGTAAGATGCAGACTGCAATGCTTATCGGCATGGCATTTATCGAAGTTGTCATGCTCCTCTTGACCTTCGTTATCCTCGGCTCCGTCACCAAGTAATAACGGCAAAATCGTCTTGATCAGCCCTGGATAGGGCTGATCAACCTGTAAAAAACATGAGCGAATCGCACCACGAAACGAAGAGCGGCCCATTTGAGCTGATCTTCAATAATCTCCCAGTTCGAACCGTCTTGGGCTTGGTCCTTATGTTCGGCGGCAGCTATGTGTCGAAGAACTACCAAGAGGTATTTGAACAGATTTCGCATCAGTACGGCGTGCCGGTTGATCTTGGAAAGACGGTTGCGACCTTCGGTGTATTTCTCATCATTTTCCCGCTGGTCAACATCTTCTTTATCAAGCCGCTGGCTGACGCCATCGGTGAGAGGAACAGCACTTTAGAGCAAACATTCGGCGAAGCAGAAGACCTTAAGGTTCAGATGCAAAAAATGCGCAGTGAATACGAAGCTCGGCTGGTTGAGACTGAAGCTGATGCTCGACAGAAGATCGAAGCTCAGATCAAAGAAGCTCAGGCTTTGCGGCAAACCCTCATGAGTGAAGCCGCTCAAAGAGCTGATGAACTAGTCGCCCGTGCTACTCAAGAGATCGAAGCTGAAAGAAATCGAGTTCTGACCAGCATTCGAACTCAAGTCGTCGATCTAGCTCTTAGCGCCGCCGAGAAGGTGATTGCTGAGAACATGAACACCGAGCGCAATCGCAAGCTCGTCGAAGATTTTATCAGCCAAGTTGAGGTGGCTCGCTAAATGCAAGACGGTCGCGTAGCCCGAAGATATGCGAAAGCTCTTTTTGGAGCAGCAAAGGGTGCCGACCTTGTGCGTGGCGTCGAAGAGGATTTGGACATCATCGTTAAGCAGATGAAGCTCGATCCGACCTTCAAGCATTTCATTCTGGCGCCATACATGAGCCGGGAAGAGAAGGCTAAGATTCTTACAAAGATCTTCTCGGACCGAGTCACATCCCTTACGATGCAAGCTCTACGAGTGATTCTCGATAAGGGACGTGAGGCTGAGCTAGAAGCTATTTTTCATGCCTACGTCGCGCTAAGACGCAACGACGCCGGAATTGTTTATGCAACGATCCACTCGGCTGTCCTAATTGATGAAGCACAGAAGAAGAGCCTGATAGCTGCTTTGATGAAGTCCCTCGGAAAGACTGTGGAAGCCGAGTTTAAGATCGACACAACACTGATCGGTGGTGTGAAGGTCACCTATGAGAATTTCGTTCTGGATGGATCAGCACTCGGTGCTATCGAAAAGATGCGCGAGCGCCTGCGCTACGACCTATTAAAACAAGTTTAATCCAATATCTGAGACCCCTATGGCCAGCATTAGACCCGAAGAAATTACCGACATCCTGCGACGTGAACTTGAGCAGTACGATCGCAAGATAGAGACCGAAAATGTAGGCACTGTTCTCCAAGTTGGAGACGGTATCGCCCGCATCTACGGCTTGTCCCAGTGCAAAATGGGAGAACTTCTAGAGTTCCCTCATGGCGTTATGGGCCTTGCCCTCAACCTTGAAGAGGACTCAATTGGTGCAGTTCTCATTGGTGATGACACCCAGATCAAAGAAGGCGATACGGTTCGCCAATCAGGTCGAATCATCGAAATTCCGGTTGGAAAGGGAATGCTCGGACGAGTTGTCAACGCTCTAGGTGAGCCAATTGATAACAAAGGCGAAATCCATAGCGAACAGTTCCAGAGACTTGAGACTATCGCTCCAGGCGTTGTCGATCGACAGCCCGTTACCGAGCCGCTTCAGACCGGTATTAAGGCAATCGATGCGATGATTCCGATTGGCCGGGGCCAACGAGAACTCGTTATTGGTGACCGACAAACAGGAAAGTCTTCGATCTGCGTTGACACGATCCTAAACCAGAAATACACCCACCAACCCGGCCAAAGCCCGGTTTACTGTATCTATGTTGCTTGCGGTCAAAAGATGTCCAACGTTGCTCGCGTTGTTCAGACTCTTACCGAGTACGGCGCCATGGAATACACGACAATCGTGGTTGCTACTGCTTCTGACTCGAACGCGATGCAATATCTTGCACCGTTCGCAGGTGCGGCAATCGGCGAGTATTTCCGTGATAACGGCATGCACGCGTTGGTCATTTATGATGACCTGTCGAAGCACGCTCAGGCTTACCGAGCTCTATCATTGCTTCTTCGCCGCCCACCAGGACGTGAAGCTTATCCTGGAGACGTTTTCTATCTGCACAGCCGCCTATTGGAGCGCGCCGCAAAGCTTTCAGACGAAAAGGGTGGCGGTTCATTAACGGCTCTCCCGATCATCGAGACACAGAGCGGCGACGTTTCGGCATATATTCCGACCAACGTTATTTCGATCACGGACGGTCAGATCTATCTTGAGCCAGACCTCTTCTTTGCTGGTGTACGCCCAGCAGTTAACGTCGGTATCTCAGTTAGCCGTGTTGGTGGAAACGCACAAGTCGGCGCGATGAAGAAAGTTGCCGGTAAGTTGAAGCTAGAAATGGCTCAATACCGCGACGTCGCTGCGTTCTCGCAGTTTGCTTCGGACCTTGACGTTGCAACTCAGAGACAGCTGGTTCGAGGCCAAAGGCTTACCGAGTTGCTCAAGCAGGATCTTGCTTCGCCAATGGATGCTCTTGATCAGGTCATCGCCATCTATGCAGGTGGTATGGGTGTACTCGATAACATCAAGAACGACGAAGTCAAGGCGTTCGAAGCTGGATTGCTCAAGCACGTTCATGAGAAGTATCCAGACGTCGTCGAGAAACTGAGGGCAACGAAGAAACTCTCTGATGACATCGAAGACACTCTCAAAAAGGCTGTCAACGAGTTTGCAGCACAGTTTAAAGGATAAGTTCTTAGCAGTCTATGGCAACCCTTAAGCAGATACGTGGACGCATTAAAGCGGCAAAAAACATCCAGCAAATCACGAAAGCGATGAAGCTGGTTGCGGCGGCTCGTCTTAAAAAGGCAACCGACCGTGTGCTTGACGCGCGTCCATATGCAGAGCGAATGAAAGGATTGATGGAGTCTCTTGCCTCGGCAGGTGAACTTCCATCCCATCCGCTCATGGAGAAGCGCCCGATCAAGCGCATCTGTGTCATCTTGCTCACTTCTGACCGTGGTCTTGCTGGTGCTTATAACACAGCATTGATCCGAAAATCAGCTGAGTTCATCCGCGATTGTGATGCTGATGTTCAGCTCTATACGGTTGGAAAGAAAGGAACACAGTTCTTCAGTAAGCGAAACTACAACGTCGTTGCAACTCTTACAGTTCCTTCTGCTGGAGCACGACTTGAAGACGCTATCACTGTAAGCAAGAAGGCACGAGAGATGTTCGAGTCAGGAGAGGTCGATGCGATCTACGTCTGTTACTCGAAGTTCTACTCCGCAATCAGACAGGTCCCTCAGGTCGTACAACTTCTGCCAATCGAAGCACCGGTGACAGAAGAGCAGACGACTACAGGAATTCCTTTCGAGTTTGAGCCTTCACCAGCTGGACTCCTTGAGACGCTTCTGCCTCGATATTTCCAGACTCTTGTTTGGCAGTCTATGCTTGAAGCGACCGCTTCTGAGTTTGGCGCGAGAATGACGGCGATGACTTCGGCGACCGATAATGCTGGCAAGATGATCCACAATCTCACCTTGACGGCTAACCGAGAGCGACAAGCGGCAATCACAACGGAGATTCTCGAAGTTGTTGGCGGTGCCGAAGCCCTCAAGAACTGACGATCCTAGTTACTCGAAACGGTGTTAGTGGCTAACCACTAACACCGTTTTTTATTTCTGTTTCTGGTAGACCAGTATAAATATTTGTTTTATAAGAAGTATCGGTAACGTCTCTTTTAGGGGATGTTTGCGTGTCGAATTCGCCTTCCGAAGGCGAATTTAGCAATCTTTAACACAGCATAACGGAGAGATTCATGTATCTTGTTTTGAAGAACCCATGAATTAACGTTTTAAAAGGGGTGCTCAAAATGGAGAACGATCTTTTTCTATCGATTGATGCCAGTCGCGATTTTGCCGCGGCGGCGTTTAGATGGGTTAGCGTTCTAATCTTTGCCGGTTTAGTCCTAAACAACTGGGTTGTCTCCGCGATTCTAGTCCAAGATCGAGTTGGGTTAGAGTCTTACCGTTCCATTCCTCGTAAGTTCGCTTCCATATTTGAGCCTCATCAGAAGATTTTTGAATCTGAAAGATCACGTCGAGGACGTCGCCGTCGGAAAACGGGTTCTCCTAAACCTTGAGCCAAGCATCAATAACCTCGTCGATCATGGCCTCGGTGAGTCTGCCTGTGAATGTATTTTGTTGGCTAGGATGGTAGGAGCCAAAGGCCCAAGTAGTTTCGCCAATTTTGGAAACGGTTCCGTGCCCAAATATGGGCTTTTTTTGACCGCAAACCGAATGCAGGTGGTTCCAAGCAATTCCTCCCAAACATAAAACAGAGCGGCACTGAGTGATCGTGAGCAGTCGTTGCAAGTAGTTGGAGCATTTATCGATCTCAATCGGGAGCGGCTTGTTTGCCGGGGGAGCACAATGGCATGTTGCGGCGATGAGGACACCTTTTAACTCAAGTCCATCATCAATCGAAACGCTTAGCGGTTGGTTGGCAACCCCAGCTCTATGTAAAGCAGCAAATAGAAAGTCGCCGCTTCGATCACCCGTGAACATTCTTCCTGTACGGTTGGCACCGTGTGCCGCAGGAGCTAATCCCAATATTAGATGCGATGAATTAGGATCGCCAAAATAGGGAACGGGGCGCCCCCAGTACGCATCTTCCTGAAACGACTTTCGCTTTTCCTGTGCTACTTGCTCTCTCCAGGCAACTAGGCGCGGGCATTTCTGACACGAAATCAGCTCTGCCTGTAAATCCTTGAAACTTTCGTTCAACTTCTTTTCGAGCCCTTATTCGAGGTCTTCAAGAAACTATTCACTTCTGTATCTAGCCTTTGAATCAGCTTTAGGGCTTCATTCGGCGGAGTCTTGGGATTATTTGCAGCTGTTGTCGCTTCGGCCAAAGCAAGACTCAATGTAGCAGGTTGTAAACGGTTTCGTTCTCCAGGAGATGCATCACGAGGAAGTTTTAAGTGCATTCTGATGCGAGCATCCGCTTCGATTACGGCTCCATCCAAGGCCACTTTCACTGCCTTTGCACGCATAAAAGTGTCCCCCATTGCGTCAACAAGCTCTCTTGCTCCTTTCTGCTTGTAACGGGTCACCTCTGGTAGCCCGAAACGAAAGCCGAGGGAAAAGATGAGGACGGCAACCACAAACAGACATTGATACCAAGCAGTTTCAACCCATTTCCCGATTTGTTCAAGGAAGCCCATTTCCTCGCCTTTGATGTTTCCTTCGACGATGACAAGTGGGGTCCCAGGCGGGGCGATTGTCGCGATCGAGTCCATCACGACAGTAGCATTATCGACTTTATCAAGATAGTAGTTGGTGGCTAAATCTCCATTGTGAAAAAGGATGTACTCTCCCTCTCCTAATTTGATGAGAGACGCCACGGCGTCCGGTGTTGTTTTCCAGAGCGCTGGTGGAATGGTTTCTGAGGAAGGGGATGGGAACTCATCTGACCAATCAACCGGGCTATCGCTATTCGAAATCGATTTTTGCGTGCCATTTAGGCGTTCTGTCTGAACAGGGGGGCGTTTTTCACGAATCGTCTTCTCAAAGGTATCTGCCCGTATAGACAGAAACACAGCCTTCTGACCCTTTGTGATGGCTGATTTCAACGTCGTCATCGTCGTTGACTCGGTTTTACCTCTGTCAAAGTTATCTTGCTGATCAATATTCTCGAAAGGTACAACGGCGACTTCGCCGTCAGTAAGCTTCGGCCTCGTTTTGGTGTCTATCCGAACGTTGTATCCGGCATCGAGTAGTAGATGAAACAATGCCGCGAGCCCGCTGGGGCCATACTCGTCAGTTACTGGATTAACCTGGCCCTTGTTGCTTCCCAACGATAGGGCTCCGCCAGCAACAAGCATTAACCCAAGCAGAATCCACGTGATAACCGGCAGCCCCTTTTTCATGCAGCTTTGTCCTCACTCACTTTGGCGGTTATCTCTCGGTACCACTCTTTAAACTGAGAAACATCCTCAAGTCCACGGCATCGAAAGCCGTACCAGATGTTATCAAATGCAAGAGTCGGGGTTCTGAAATCTAGACCATCGGGCATCCGCTGACTAGCTTCAATTCTTGCCAAGTGTTCCCAGTTGGTTTGGCCTCGGTCAAATTTTGCGATGCGAGCTTCATCGAACCGGAGAAGGCATGCGAGATAGAGGCACCTCACTGCCTCTCGGTATTTTCCTTGAGAAACGAGCAAATCAGCTTGCGTCAGCCACTCGTCCAGAGTGCGTTCCGGCTCATCGTCTTCAAGCAGAGCTTTCGCTGAACGGCGCAAGTTGAATTTCCAGGAAATGTGTCTGAAAGCAAAGACGGCAAAGGCAAGCACTGCGATTATTAACAGGCCCCACATGAGTGGCGTGAGCCAAGCCAGTCCTAGCTGCGGCACATTCCAGTTGGGTGCCTTTGGGCTGTTGAACTTCGGAATAAGGTCCTTTAGCCGAGCAATCGCTCTTGATAACCAGTTATTCGACTCGGATATCTTGTCACTATAGAGTGGAGACCGTTTAATCTCCTTTGCCTTAGTGGAGTAGTCATGCAGTTGAGGGGCGGACTCGGCTAAGCCACGAAGGTGAACTTCATGGCGAATCTCATCAATTTCGGATGGTGACAGTGGGGCATCGCTATCATCGTTATTTGCGAGCTGGCGTCCCTCTTCGGATTGCTCGATAATGGAACGGGCTTCTGGAACCGTTTTTCCTTTCAGTTTTGAATCAAGCTTTGCGTATGGTCCTGCTTGAGCTTGAGACAGCACTAAGATCAGAAAGCAATGCGTAATCAGAGTTCTAAACTTCAAATCGGTGCCGACCTCCAACGACAATCTCATTCGATAACGCTTGGATGTCATAGCCTTCGAGCCGGATTCGGCGATCGAAGTAGACGAGGACATTAGCCACTGACCACACCGGAATCAGCAACCAAATCATGAGGAATGTTGGTACAAGATCGACAACCTCGGTGATTATTCCAGAGAACGGAAGACCGACCGTATAGAATCTGATTTTCTCTTGCACATCAAAGAGAGCAAGCGTGATTTCGATTCCACCGCCTAACAAACTCGCGATGATGTAGAGCACAAAGCACAGCCCGATCACAGTGAATGTTGCTGAAGAATGAAACCCCTGCGCCTTGAGTAGCTCACTACTTCGTTTCAGGGATGCTCGAGGCTTGACGTTCTCAAGTATTGACACGGCTGGAGCAAGGCTATACTTGGCAAAAACGAATAGGAAAATAACCGATCCGCAGAATATTCCTATCCCACCTATAACGGTCAAGATTCCTGCCCACACATTACTCTCAGGCGTAGCTTGTGCCAGCCAGCCTCCAAAGAGCAGGATAATTCCGCTCGCAATGATCGAGGCGCTCGACATCAACAGTTGCCAGAGGTTAACCTTTACCATTTGCCAAAGGTTCTTTCGAGCCAAAATTTGGGCCTTGCCAGCATCGACTTGTCCTCCCACGAAGTAATCGCTAACGATTGTGATGGAGAGGTTAGAAGCGTAGCTAACGCCGAGTAGAACCAGCGGCCCGCCAAGGAGAAGCCCCAAGCAAAGACCGAGCATCATCTCGACATATTGCCCGGTCAGATCGTTTGGATGGCTGGTCTCGAAAAGAGACTTCAGCGTAAACATATTCACAAATTCAAACGAGACGAGGCAAAGAAAAGCTGGTACTACGGTTAATCGAAGTAACGTCCAACCTAGAGATCGATAGATTCGCAACGCGTAGTCAAGGATTTCACCAAATGACAACGGCCGCAAACGTGACCGCCGGTCTAGTTTGGCGGCTCGATTTGCAAGGTAACGGGCGACAGGATCAGACGTCACTAGTTTTAGTTTATCCAAGAAGTAAGCAAAGCCAAAATGCTAGGCTTTTGTATTCAAAAAAAGGAAAGATAAAAGAATGAGTTTGCTTGCCGCAATCGCCGGAGTCGCTATTGTTACTCAGAGCCCGAATATCTCGCATTACACACAGACCAACTTGAGGGATCTTCGTCTGACCGCCCACGTCGTGAAGAAAAGCACCCGTGAACTCGTCAAGATTAACAAAGACTATGGTCGTTCGTATGAATTTGAGGAGACGACGATCCAGGCCAAAGATCCATTCATGGTCCGAGTCGACACGCGGGTTGAAGATACGGACATCGTCTATATCCTGAATGGTGTTAAGCAGGTTTGGCGAGTAAAGGGAGGCAAGATTCCTACTGATCTCTCTCATGACCCCGGGCGTCGGCAAACATGGCTTGACTTCGGGCTAATCACTGACTCGCTCTTCAAGAATTTCTTTGTCGCAAAATTCGTTCGCATGGACCGAGCTACCGGGGATGCCGTATTTGACGTATCCTACAGCGATCCAGTTGACACGAGTCGACATCGCATTTGGGTAAGCCCAGAGAAAAAGTACGTTACAAAGCGAGAGTGGTATAGCCAGGGTGGTCGCCTCAAAGCTACTTTCTATTACGAGTCACCCAAGAATGTGTCTGGGGTTTGGCTGCCGACCCTGTTGACTGTCAAGAACGTGGAAGGTGCGGTCGCAGGTGTGACACGTTACGACTTAATTCGAGTCAACACTGGTCTCGCTGAAGAACTCTTTAAGACGAATTAATGACGATCCTTGGGATTGATCCTGGACTTGAGCGTGTGGGCTATGCCGTTATTGAACGGAACGGCTCACAGCTCAAGGCGATTGCTTATGGCTTAATTCAGACTCCACGAATTGACCTCCCGGATCGTGTGCGTCTCATCTATGAAGAGATCCTGCAGATCATCGATAAGCATGAGCCTGAAGCCATTGCGACTGAGCGATTACTTTTCACGGTGAACAAGACCACGGGTTTGGACGTAGCAAAGGCCTTGGGCGTCATTCTGCTTGCGACAAGCGTTCGAGGTTTGCCGTGGACCGAGTACAGCCCACCAGAAGTCAAACAGAGTATCGTCGGAAACGGCAATGCCGAAAAGAAGCAGATTCAGTTCATGGTGCAAAGAATTCTTGGATTGGCTGAATCGCCAAAACCTGATGACGTTGCGGATGCAATTGCGGTTGCGATAACTCACGCATTTAGGTCGCGCGTGAACCTTCAATCCCCGGGGCGTAATATGCCAAAGTGAGGCATGGTGATTACGACATTGGCGTCCATGATACTTGCTACTGTGTTAGTAGAAGATCTTGATCCGAAGGTTGGGAAAAAGATTGTTTTTCGAGACGAGTTCTCCGGAACTGGATTGCCTGACAAGAAGAAATGGAAGTACGAAGTTGGCGTGCCGAATAAGAATGGCGAGCCGCAATACTATACTGAGAACCGCCTCGAAAACTGTCGGAAAGCGAAAGGCAATCTGGTCATTGAGGGACGAAAAGAAAAGTTTAAAGGTGCGGATATCACTTCTGCTGCACTCGAGTCAAATCAGTCCTTCCTTTACGGATATTTTGAGGTTCGGGCAAAAGTTCCTACTGGTCGCGGCACTTGGCCAGCGATATGGTTCTTAGGACAATCACTTCGAGAAAAGGGAAGTGCCTCTCGGGGATGGCCGTTGTGTGGCGAAATCGACCTGATGGAGAATGTTGGTTACGATCCCGATCAAATTCACTTCTCAATCCATACCAAGAAGTACAACCATATTCAAGGCACCCAGAAAACGCACACAATCACCGTTCCCAAAGCTAGTGAGGGTTTCCATACCTACGGTTTGGATTGGAAGCCAAACGTGATTGACTTCTACTTCGATGGGAAAAAGGTTTACACGTATGCGAATGATCATACAGGCGAGGAAGCTTGGCCCTTTGATAAGCCTATCTATATGATCCTTAATATGGCTATTGGAGGCTTCTGGGGCGGCGCAAAGGGAATTGATGACTCAATCTTTCCTTGTCAATTTTTAGTAGACTACGTGCGCGTTTACAGGTAGACAAATGATCCATAATGTGTCACACTTTGACTGAGGTGACACATTATGGGTGCTCAGTTTAAGGTTATTGGAATCGTCGTTCGAGACATGGCTGCTTCGGTTGGTTTCTACCAAAAGCTAGGGTTGCCGTTTCCCAGCGAAATCGACGACCATATGACCGCAGAACTTCCGAGTGGCATCAGCATCATGCTTGATACTGTTGAAGTGATCCACTCGTTCGATCCCACTTGGACTGCTCCGATGGGTGGACAGGCGATTGGGCTCGGATTTCATTTCGATACCCCCGCCGAAGTTGACGCGACTTTTGAATCTCTTGTCTCCGAAGGTTACAAAGGCGCTAAAGCGCCTTGGAATGCGTTTTGGGGGCAACGCTATGCTCAGATCAAAGACCCTGATGGGAACGTAATTGACTTGTTCTCAGAGATTTAGTGCTCTTTGATTTTGAAGATCTCTTGCGTCTTAGTCCGCCTCGACTAGCTCCAGATGCCAACCTCTTTCCAACGGGTGGAGGAGTAGGCTGAGTCAGATTCTGATCGGATAGATAGTCTTTACGATACTTCATCGCTGCAACGATCTCTTGCTCGAATTTAGCTAATTCTTGTGGCTCTGAGACAGCGTGGGCAACGGCGATTCTTGCTAGAACCTCGGAAATTGGGTCCAGCTTGCCCGTGTTCACCTTGCGATCCATCAGCGTTGCGATGCCAGCTTCCGATTTGATAATATCGCCGATTCGGATAGTTGCCGGTGTTCCAGCTAAGTCAAAGTTTACGGCTTCGTCGATTGGATAGTAGAGTTTTTTAGCGGAACGGATTTGGGCCGCTTGAAAGTTCTCGCTCACGATGCCTGCTCGCTGAAAAACAGCTATTAGCCTTTTGTCATCGATGATCTTGAGGTTTGCATCTGCGCCAATGAGTTCAGCTCCCGTAGTAGGATCGACGACGTCAAGAGATCCAAAATAGTTGACGTCTATCCCAAACTTCTGGAAATCATCATGGAATGCAGTTGGGTTGATGGACTTGTATTCCTGAAGCATGGATCCAAGCGATCCGGCTCCATCTTTTAGCGAGGCAAACTGGATGAAGCCGATCGACACAAACCCCGTGTCGTAGGTGTTCACCGCATCGAATCCACCTTCCAAAGACGAAACGGCGCGCATGATCTTCATTTCGCTGTCAGAGCATCCAGCAAGCTTGAAAAGCTTATTGATTTGGTCGGGATCAAAGCTCTTGACCGATTTACCTTCGGAACGAGTGCCGTTAGCAAATCGATAGTAGGCACTCTTTGGGCTCCCGAGCTTTACGTTATCTGTGTAGTGAAGCGTCATGTCGTCGAACTGGATGTCATAACACATCGGCACAACGACTTCTGCAAACTTCGGCGGATTACCGACTGCCGAAAGCAAACCCGGGGGAATTGGGCCAGGTAGCGGGGGTTCTGTCATTGCAAACGTCTTGTCAGCGACCGGAACAAGTTTGCCCACAAGAGCCATGTTTGACTTCTGGGCGATCTGAAGAGCTTCCCACCGATCTCGTTCAAGTTTTGCTTGAATCCACGCGTCCCATGATTTTTGCTCATCCGTTTGGGGAGCTTGCTCTGATGCTGGAATGAGCCAAGTCTTCTTGCCTTTGTTATAGGTCCAGAGCCAGAGTGAACCCGTGGTGGTGAGGCGAACTTGCCAGACACCTTTTTCCATTGTGTCGGAAGGGTTGCTTACCGTTAGCCGATTCGGCATCGCCCAGAAAGCCATTACCTGCTGCTTATCGATAGGAATAACTTCGTTGAGTTGCGCTCCAACCGAGCCGACAAAGCCTAATGCTAATAGAATCCCTACAGGTTTCACAGACGTGCCCTCCTGGCAAATGTAATGTTACTCCACAAAGGCTTAGCAAAGGGCAAGTGAAACGGATCGATCTACGTAGGAGTGATGCGCTTTTAATACATGAATCGCGCCAGATGTTTTACTCCACACTATTTCCTCGCGGTTCATAAAGCTTGTGAAGACAAGAGCACCGTCTTTGGTCTTCGACCATTTGGGGTCTCCGATGCCTGTTCGAACGAGTAAGTACATTCCCGGTGGAATAAGGGCTTCATCAGGGATTGCGAAAGCGAACTCAGACAAATCTCCTGAGATGATCGCATCTTCCGCCAACAAGACGTGGCCACGAATATTGACCCTCATGTTGCCGTGATTTTGTAGCAGGATGAATTCCTGCTCTGGGTTCGTATGGCGCTGGATTCCCACAATGCGTATCATCTTTCCCACCCGGATGAATTAGCCGATTATGTGTCTAAAAAGACGTAGTTGCAAGGGGAAAGTTGTCAGAAGACGTATATATTGTGCGAAGTTAATCTTCAGATAACCGCGCAAGGTTACGAATCACCTTTTTGAGGACCGCTTGCGCCGCATCGAGCTCTACTTGCGGAATGTCAGCGATCATATCTCGCTCAACAGCTTTAATGGTCCGCAGTATTTTTACTAGTGTCTTTGATCCTTTCTCCGATAGTCTCAAGAGCTTGGATCGACGGTCCGTTTGATCCGGTATTTGTTCGAGTAATCCATCGGTTACCGCTTGGCGGACGGCCTCTGAAAGTGATGCTGCCGCAATTCCGAGTCGTCTTGCGACCTCGATCTGCGTCGAGCGGCCCCCGGATGCTCTAACAGCGGAGAGAAGATCAAACATCGACAATGTGAGACCAGCACTCACAAGATGGGGCCGAACTGCCTCGGTGAGCAGCTCATTGACCAGACTCGCCTGGGCTGAAATCGAGTTTGCCAAATCATCGGTAGGATTCATTCGGTCACCGAATGAATCCTACCGGATTTCGCCTACTGAAACGCTATCGTAGGCCGCACGGCCCTCGGTTAAGATGAGTCCAACCGCTCCATTACGTAGCGGTGTCTCATTGTCTATGGTAGAAAGACACAAAACACCATCAAGATAGGCAAGCAATTGGTTGTCTTCGATGGCTAAACGAAGGTTGTGTGTTTCACCGAGTTTCCAGTCAATGGGGGCTTCTGCAAGAATGGCCTCTTGATTCAGACATTTGACGATCTGTAAGCCTTTATCGCGACAGAGAAGCAGGGCGTAGTATCTACGCATTCCTTGCACACGGACAGCGATCCCGGCGCGAGACGCCATGTGTGGGGTCACTTCCGCTTCAAATGTATAGTTAGTCCAGTTTCTCGTTCCCTGAATGAAGAGCCCGGTTCCTTCGTTTTGAACAAGTCGATACTCATCTTCGCCCCAAGGGATGATGTCACTAATACCCTTGACCCAGGCTTCTCGATAGATTGGCGACGGGAGCCTATTGAAGGTGACGGTCGGAGTTCCGTCCCAGGTCAGCCGGTCCAGCGATACAGAACTATCGATTTCTGCCTGAATCTGTAGACCAACCGAACAAATTGGCGCACCGCCTACATCCGGGATGTCCCACGAAAGGTTGATTGATTCGTTTGCAGGTAGAGACTTGAGCGGCCCACAAATGAGTTTTGTTTCCACTTCAGAGGTCAGAACCTGAATACACAGACTAGCTTTCACGGCTTTGGATGCTTGAATAGTCGCTGTGACTGTCTGTCCTGGGTACAAAGTCGGGGAAGCATATAAGCCGTAACCTTGCGTCTTGTGTGTTGCAGCCTCCGCAGGGAAAGTCTCCGTCAACACTGTCGTCTGTCCTGTTGGAGCCTCAATGAGGAGTTCGCCGCTAGAGTTACTCAGCTTTGCTGTCGATTGGAAACCTTGAACTGAGTGAGGAAATGCGAAGTTGAATTTCGCTCCATTCTTAGGTGTCAAGTACTCAAAGCCGCGAATCTTCCGAGCAGCTTTGACGATCTCAAGAGTCTCGGTGACGGCGTCTGAAACGCACCTACCACCATCTGCGGTCGGGATGTAGAGTCTGTCAGCGATTGGCCCAAGCCAATCTGGTCCTGCCAGAATCCCTTCCATCCCAAGCAGAATGCCGAGAATACACCCAACATTTCCAGAGTTGCAGTCTGTGTCCCAGCCGCAAGTGTTTGCGATCATTAGGCCGCGCTGGAAGTTTCCGTTCGAGTGCAGAAGAGCATGGATCACAATTGCATGGTTTGGGATGATGTGACAGTTTCCGCCGTACTTGTCATATCCATACTTTGCCTCAATCTTGTGGAATCCGTCTTGCCAGGACAGTCCTTCTGCATACCAATCTCTGAGATCCTGAATCAGCTCATAGGTCACCGAATCTTTCGGAATGAACTGAATGGCAGCATCAAGAATGAGGTCAAGGTTCTTTTCTGAAAAGGCGAGGGCCTCTATTGCGGCAATGATCTGCGCTCCGTAGATCGCTTCGCCATCATGACTGACGCTGGCGGCACGTTTCGCAAAATCAACGGCTGATTCGGGGTCATCGGGACAAATCATGCCCCAGCCATCAATGAAAATTTGGCTGCCGATTTGCTCCGACACCACTTTGCTGTTCACTTCAGCAGAACCACTTTGCGGCGCAGGTATCCCGTTCTTCATTCGCAGATAGGCGGTGTGCTCCGTAGACATTCCGAGCCCGCCCCACCAAAGGACGGTTCGTTCTTCGATGAGGTAGTTCATCCATGTCTCGCCTATTTGACGAGCGGTGATATCGGGATCGTAATCGTTATCCTCAAGGGCCCTTAAAAAGGTGAAAGTGCCCGAGATATCGTCGTCAGTGACCACCAGGGGGTGACCCAATCGGTCGTGTACGTAGTAATTGACTTCGCCGAGCTTTTCAAGTATCTCTCGATAGGGCCACCCTTCGAAAGGTCGACCGAGATACACGCCAATGATCTTTCCAAGAACACCTGCATAGACCGAGAGGTCGTAGTCTTTTGGCAAAGATGAATTGAGGCGCATTTGCGTAGGTTACACTGCTGAGCAGGGGATTGGGGAACTACCTGAAAAGAGGGGCCGTTTCAACAGGAGAACAAATGAGTCAAGAGTTAGAACCTCAGCCAGAGGCATTTGAACCGAAGGAATCGTTTTGGCAGCAATTCGGTTTGCCGCTCGGAATGGCAGGGGTGGTTGTCACCATTCTTGCGGTTGTTTTATTAAAGCGGCAGGCCCAGCCTCAACCACTTTTACCACCTCCGAATCTGAAGGTTACTCCTCAAACTATTCAAGAGTCGAACCTAAACAATCCTCATTTGCTAGCCAAAACGGACAAGCCAAAAGAGGCGACTGAGACTAATCCGAATGAGGCGAAACCCTCAATTCCACTGGCTAAACCGCAGGAAGATCCAAAAGCCAAGGAGAATCCAAAGGTTCCGAGTGATGCGCAAATCAATAGTCTGCCGCCTCTGCCAAACATATCGGGGAGTTTGCCACCTATGTCCCCGGGAGTGATCACTTCTGCGGATGCCAACTCGATGATCAAGCTTGAAAATGATGTTCGCAAGCTGGCGTCTGACTACGATGCTCGTATCCCAACTGTGACAAACGCTGGAAAAGGTCGGCGCGTTTTGACTTTGGTTGTTGACGAGTCGAAAGCATCTTCTCTTGTCTCTAAGATGCGGAATTTGGTTGGCCCGCTTGGCAATATATCTGAGCCATACGACTCGGATTCTGACAACGCTGTTGCGACTCAATCAAAAAAGAAACTGAACGATCTCAGGGTGGAACGCGCCAAGCTTTTGGTGGACTTTTATCCCGATGCGCCGGTAATCAAAGATCTAGATCGTCAGATATCAACCCAAGAACAGGTTGTGATGACTTCTCCAAGATCTCAAAGAATTTCGGTGACTTTAGGAAACTAGTTGAACGAAAAATCGAGAGCGGATCACCTATTTGGGTCTTGGTTTTAGAGGGCGATATGCAACGCATTGATGAAGAGCGAGCAAGTATTGATAAGCTTGTCCGAGATCACTATGCGTTGGTCTACAAATTTTGTGTCAGGCGAATTGGCAAAGATCGAGCTGAAGACGCCGCCCAAGAAACCTTTTTGACCGTTCAAAAAGTCTTACCAAAATTTCGCGGTGACTCCTCTGTGACGTCGTGGATTCTGGGTATCGCCCATAACGAATGTCGAAGAGTTTGCCGTAAGGAGAAGCTAGAACCGTGTACCTTACAGATCGATGTACCTTATCACGGAATAGGCGAAAGAGACATGGTTGATCGCGAAGCACTCCGTATCGCGATGGAATCGTTGTCTCCGGAACATCGTGAGGTGATTTATCTTCATGAGTTAGAGGGGTTGACCTACGAAGAAGCGGCTCTGATCCTGAATGTCCCGCCGGGCACTGTGAAATCGCGTATTCACCACGCATTTCAGAATCTCCGCCGTGCGCTTTATCCCCTAGGTTTAGAAGCATGAATCCGATGAAAGACGAGTTAAAAGCCTATATAGATGGCGAGCTGACTACTTCTGAAGCTCGTACGGTTGAGGCTGCGCTTCGGGAAGACCCACTCTTATCTGAAGAACTAGAGCAAATTCGCGAGTTAGGGGATTCGATTCGTCGGTTAGAATCTATCGAAGTCATAGGCTATGAAAAGACGTTAAAAGCAATTCAGTCTCGACGTGCGAATTGGAAAGGGCGACTCGGACTCGGATTTGCTTGGGCAGGCGGGCTTTGCGCTCTTGCCCTGACGCTTGTTACGATGATGCCGAATCAGGGAACGAATGCTAGGCTGCAGGCTACGAACGCATCATTTGAGAGCCTGGAAAGGGCCAAGGCTCCTGAAGCAGCATCTGCTTCTGCACCTCTCATCGAGTTCAGCCATTCGAAAGATAAAGCTGTTGTTACGGAAAAGTCTGCGCGATACCGCCAAAAGGTAGTTTCTGCCAAACCCGCTCTTAGCGATGCAAAGCCGGTTATCTTCTATGTTTCTGATCTCAGCCAAACGTGCGAGAGAATTGAAAGCTTCGTCCTGAAAAGCGGTGGTCAATATATTTTCCGAGATTCAGGAAAAGGCTCGCCGGTCAAGCTTGTGATACAGCTTCCCGAAAGCAAATTGAGTTCTATGCGTGCTGAGTTGAAGGAGTTAAATATCGAATTGAAAGATCAGTTAACCTCGCCAATCACGCTTTGGCTTAGCTCTCAATAGGCTGAAATCGTTCAAACTGTTCGAATGCGCGCTATAGTCCAGCGAGTGACTTCGGGTGAGGTCATCGTTGATGGTGAGGTTGTTGGAGCCTGTGGAAAAGGGCTCGTCTTGCTGGTGGGTATTCACCGAGACGACACTGAAACGAACGGTGAGAAACTCGCAGAACGATTAGCGAATCTACGAATCTTCAATGACGAGGCAGGGAAGATGAATCTTTCGCTTCTGGATGTCAATGGCGAGGTCCTCGCGATCTCCAACTTCACGGTTTTTGGCGATGCTTCAAGCAGGAGGCCCAGCTTTACGGCATCTGCGCCTTATGAAAAAGGAAAAACCCTCTTTGAAGCGTTTGTGGCTGCGCTTCAAAAGAAGGTTCGGAAAGTTGAGACCGGTGTGTTTGGGGCCGACATGGAAGTCAAGCTTTCCAATGACGGCCCGGTCACTCTAGTGGTCGATTGTTAGACTTCCGGGGTTGGCGTCGGAGCCGCTGACGAACTAGGCGTCTTTGGTTCCTCTGGCTTTCGAGATTGAATCATTTGCAGTAACTGCATACCCATCAAACCTGTCAAGCTAGCTTCCGCCGCGTCGCCACCGTTGACGACAAGGTCTGGGATGACCTTGATTTTGCCCTTGGCAATCTCCTCGGTGATCTTGTACTTGGTAAAGTTGTCCATGCCCATTGCCTTCACCTGAAGTTCATAAGCTTCAGCTGTGGATTTACCAATAGCCATGATCTTTTCAGCTTCGGCAAGACCGGTCTTCGAGATACGCTCGGCTTCTGCAACGGCGTTCATCTTGGTGTATTCCGCCTGAGCGGCACCCTTTGCCTTCGTTGCTTCAGCTTCGGCATTGGCGCGCATCTTCATCGCTTCAGATTCGGCGTTGACTTGAAGTTTCAAGCTAGCAGCATCACCTTCTGCCTTTTTAACGGTTGCGTCCGCTGTGCGTTGAGAGATTTCGACACTCTGCTGAGCTTTAACGATCTCTCGTTGCATGTCAGCAATAGCCGTTTCCTTTTCTACGCCTTGGCGCTTTTCTTGCGCCATTCGCTGATTCTCGTAGGTCTTCTCTTCTTCTTGAGCGATCTTTCGGTCGGTCAGGGTCTTCATCAGAGCTTCCGGCGGAACGATGTCGCCGATGAGCGTATCAACCGCGTTCACGTTGTACTCATCAAGCACTTCTCGAATATGATCTTTTGCCGCCGACTGTCGTTCCTTACGGGTCGAAAGGAAGCTAATGACGTCGCTATCCTGGGCCGAGTTTCGGAAATAGTTGCCGATAGTCGGTTCAAGAACCTGCGAAACAAGGTTGGTCATACTGCCAAATCGAGCGATCACCTTCGGAGCTTCGGTTGCTGGAATGTGAATAATCTGCGCAACGTCTAGGTTGAACGGGAAGCCGTCTTTCGAACGAACCGTGATCGTGCTGAGGTTCTTATCGAGGTTATGCGCTTCGCTTCGAGCGTTCGCCCAGTTCAAAACGAGGTTGGTCGTTGGGACAAGCTCAACCTTCATCGTATAGATGTTGATCGGATATTTGCCCGGGCCAAGTGGTTCCATCCAAACGCCTCGGAAGCCTTTCTCGACAATGTTTCCGTGTTTGAACTGTTCGCCTGTTAGGTCTTTGCCATCTTCACCAATGTAGGAGATGACAACTCCAACGTGGCCGATTGGAACGTCGGTCATCGGGATTGTTTCAATCTGAAATGCCCAAGGGTTGATGAAGTAACTACCTGCCAGCATGACGCGTGGCTGAAGACCTCGGTTTCCTCCGGCTTGAAGGAATCCATCGACGTCTTGGAAGTTGTTATGCCCCTCAACGTTCTCACCAGCAATTTGCCCTGGCCTGATCGGATGCCCGTCGAGCGCCGTAACAATACCGATCATGTTCTCTTTAACCACCGTGATATCGGTCATGGTGACGTTGAACGCTAAGGTGTTGATACGATATGTACCGCTTGTGAGGATTCTTGTTTGGCGACCTTTCTGGCCACCTGCTTCAAGAAATAATCCGGCGTCTTGGAAGTTGTCGCATTCGACTCTGCGAC
Organism: Chthonomonas sp. UBA1950; assembly: GCA_002336105.1. Taxonomy (GTDB): domain Bacteria; phylum Armatimonadota; class Fimbriimonadia; order Fimbriimonadales; family Fimbriimonadaceae; genus Fimbriimonas. Next base: position 158,047 of record DDEQ01000039.1, read on the forward strand.
CGAGGATGTTTCCCGTCGGTAGTTCGGCACCATCGTTAGCGAGAACCAAGCCCACTTTTCCTTCGGGAACGACGGTAAAAGGTTGCATCGTGACCGAAAACTGCCACGGCCACATCATCCAGTAGAGGCCAGGTGCAAGTGTCGAAGCCTGAATACCAGCCTCGCCTTTTGTCGCCAAAATGCGCCCATCGGGAAGTTTCTTGAACTTGCCAAGCAAGACGAATTTCTTCGTGACGAGTCCGATTCGGTTTTCTGGCACGATTACCATGCCCAAAACCAAGCGTAATATCGGCTTGAAAAAGACGATGCAGAGAATAGGAATGAGCACCCACCAATACTTCAGAATTTCTTCTGGGGCGCTCGTTTGTGCAATCAGCATATTGTTGCCATTTGTCCTTGGCGGAACGTTAAACTCTTATCCGCCGTATCATATGTACTTTGCACCATCCAGTTGGGTTGCAAAGATCAGTTAGGCTTCGATTGCCTCGATTATTGCGTTATGAAACTTGGGTCGAAACTCGATAATCGCCGTATTCGATGCAGTGGGGTGAACTCGGTTCGTTAACAGCGTTGCGAAGAGATCTCGTGTTGGATCGCACCAAATGCAAGTTCCCGTGTAACCCGTGTGACCAAACGATATTTTGCTAAACTTGCTTCCCGCGCTACATTTTTCGCTGGCGGTATCCCAGCCTAAAGCTCGGCTGCTAAGATCGCTTTCTTTCTTCGTGAAGAACGCGACAGTTTCAGGTTTCACGATCTTGCCGTCAAGAAGGGAAGACATAAACCGGACGACATCGTTTACGCAAGAAAACAAGCCTGCATTCCCGGAGACGCCACCCATGAGCATTGCCGTTGGGTCATGTACTTCACCTTGAATCCAATGTCCTGCGTCTGGATCATGGGGACCGTCGACACGAACATGGCTTAGCGCTTCCACGGCAAGGTACCCCTTTCGAAGCTTTCTTAGATTGGTTCGCCAAGGCTCCACATTTTCAGTTGGAGCGCAATCCTGTGGTTTGAGGTCTGCAACTTGTTTCCCTAAACCATTGAAATAGCCCGACCGCGTCATCTTCGTCGGTTTGGCGACATGCGCATCGAACCAAGCGTCGAGCTTTATCCCCGAGAGTCTCTCCATTGCGATGCCAAGCGTAATCAGGCTGAGGTCGCTGTAAATTGATTTTGTTCCGGTTGGATAGACGAGTTTCTCTGCCCAGACTGCTTCGAGCAGCTTGTCGTGATCCGTGATTCGATTGTGATAAGCGCGCCCGGCGATCAAACCGCTGTTATGCACCAAGAGATTTCGAAAAGTGATCTTCTCTTTGCCGTTTTGCCCAAACTCGGGAATCACGGAAACAACCGGCTTATCGATATCAAGTACACCTTCTTGCCACAATTTCATCGCCATCGTCGTCCCGGCGACGACCTTGGTGCAACTGGCCATATCGAAGATCGTTTCGACGGTTGTATGTGGCGATTCTGGGCAATAGGTGAACTGACCGACAGACCCGTTCCACACTTTGCCTTTATGCGAGACAGCAAATGCGGCACCCGGAAAAACCCCGGACTTGACGGCATCGGCAACTAACTGTTCGACCTTCTCAAAAGCCATGAACCGATTCTAGCCGGTTGCCTTTGGCTGAGGATACTTCCGCCTCAACATTTCGCAAAGCGAACTGAATGTCTTCAATCCGGCAGCTTGTTTCTTGTCTGGCGTGACCTTTCCCCCTGATACTGTGCAGGCCAGGAAGCTAAGCTTTGGTTTCTTCTGATCGTCCAAGGTTACGTAGACGATGCCAGTTTTGGCTGGCGTCGGTGAGACTAGATTGCCCATTGAGTATAGAATTGGAACCCCGTGGTAGATCTCTGCTCCCTCCAGTACGTGAGGATGATGTCCCCAAACGACATCTGCTCCTGCGTCTGCGAGTGCACGTCCGAGCGAGACCTGATAACTTGAGGGTAGAGACTTTCTTTCAATTCCCCAGTGGGTAGCTACGACCAGATAATCGCATTGCTTTTTCGCGTTTCCAATCCAGTTTGAGAGCTGTTCTTTAGCTTTTTTGTTGAGGACTCCATTGAAGGAAAGCACGCTGATTCCTGGTTGGTTTTTTGTGGCTGGTGTCGTTTTTAGGATCGCGTTTCTCCCCACAAAACAAAGAGCAGATAGTAGTCCGACTTTTCTGCCGTCAGGCAATACTTTTACTGTGACCTGGGTCGCCTCTTTCCAATTGCTACCGGCGCCAGCGTGCGGTAGCGTAAGAACCGATAGCATTTTGCTAAGGCCAAGCGCACCGTAATCCATGCAATGGTTGTTTGCGAGGCTAACCATTCCAATGCCAGATGCAGCGATATTCGGCGCGTGGAGGGGACTTGCTCTCAGGACAAACTGGTTGCGCTCACGTAACTCTTTTGCGGTTTTTCGGCTCGTGACGGTCCCCAGATCAGTTAATGGAATTTCCAAGTTCGCGAAAGATAGATCTACCTTCTTGAAAAAAGGTGCAACAGCCGCTAGAGGTTTGGCTTTCGGCGAAACAGCGTTTAACATGATGTCTCCACCAAAAGCCAGTCGCAAAGGCCCAGCAACGACAACAGATAGCAGTAGACTCATCCAATTCTCCAACGAGCGTAACCCAGACACAACCTAAGACGTATGATCGGATGGAGCAGGATTCTTTAAATCATGAACATTTCAAAGCGCATTATTTTGGCGGGACTCGTCATTACATCGATTGCGGTTGCCGCTCAGGACGCTGGCGTTCTGTTGCGCCACAAAATTCAAGCAGACTCGACCGATGTCTACAAGATTGTTGGAAAGGGCAAACAAACGATTAGTTCAGCTATGACAGGTGAGCAGGAAATCAATTTCAACACTGAAAACACCTACGAACTCAAATACGGCAAGGTCGATGAGCAAGGTACGGCTGCTGTATCAGCTACCGTGACAGTTGACAAGTTGGATATGGATGGTCCTGCTGCTGCAATGGCTAATCAGAAACCCGCACCTGTGACAGTCTCCGGAAAGCTTGATTCGCTGAATCGATTGACGTTGGAAACTCCCAAGGCAGGCGACCCTATGGCTGCGATGATGGCGAGCATGTCGGGCGGTAGCCGATCCTCGATTTTGGTGGAGCTCCCCGAGAAGCCGGTCAAGGTTGGAGATAGTTGGGATTCTGTCATTCCGAAAGGGCCAATGACTTCGGATGAAGATCAGAAGTTGACGGTTAAGCTCACTGGCGAAAAGGAATTTGAAGGCACCCAGGTCTGGGTTGTCTCTGTCTCTGGCCAGATGAAGATGAAAGTTGACACTTCAAAGCTTGCTGCAGGCGATAAAGACGGTAACAACCCGATGGCACAGTTCAAGATGCTCATTAAGGGAACTGCCGATATTACCGGCGAAGGTTACATTGACAAAGCTTCTGGCAAAACTCTGCAACTAACTACCAAGACCAAGACCAAGAGCACAATGGAAATGGTTGATATGGGTGTATCAATGGATATGGGTGGAGCCATCGACTCAACCGTGAAGCTTCAGAAGAAAGCGTAAGCTGTTCTTTCTAAAACACAAAGAGGTCCTTGCCGATGATTCGGCAAGGACCTCTTTGTGTAATTTGTTGTCGATACACGGTTCATGTGCAAAAACATCACCATGAACTGCACCAAGAATTTTTAGCAACGATCCGAAATCAGAATTTCAGGTTCAAAAAATGGAGCCGACAGCCGGACTCGAACCGGTGACCTGCTGTTTACGAAACAGCTGCTCTACCACTGAGCTATGTCGGCGCGTGAGAAAATATACCCGATCAAGAGCGTTCACCAGAAGCTTTTGGGCATCTGGTGAACACAATCCAGCTAGTTCTTGTTGACGAGTTCCAGGCCCATGGTGCGGCCCTTCTCGGTTGCAGGAACGCCGTCAGCCATCCATTTCGGCATTGGCGCACCTTTCAGATAGTGGTCGAAGAACTGGCTCAGTCGGACAGAAAGGTCCTTCCGGTTCTTTCTTTCCATCAGGTTGTGGTCTTCGCCATTGTAGACAACGAGCCATGAAGGCTTACCAAGTCTTCGCAGGCCGGTGAACAGCTCAATTCCCTGCGTGTGAGGCACGGCACCGTCTTTGTCGTTGCTCATGATCATCAGCGGGGTCTTCACGCGATCAAGCCAGAACTGCGGCGAGTTCTCGATGTACTTGAGAGTTGCATCCCACGGGGTGCCACCAATTCGCGATTGTTGGTGCTCGTATTGCATTTGGCGAACGAGACCAGAGCCATAGCGAATGCCGCCGTATGCGCTGAACATGTTCGTTACCGGAGCACCCGCCTCTGCCGCCGCAAACATATCAGTTTGAGTGACGAGGAAAGCGGTCTGATAGCCTCCCCAACTCTGACCCTGAATACCAAGACGCTTCGGATCAACGTATCCGCGATTCACGATGTTCAAAACGCCGGGAACGATTGCGGACAGCGCCGAGTTTCCTGGGTATCCAATCTTGTAAGGGATGTCTGGGATGAAGATGCAGTAGCCGTTGCTTGCAAAGAGAGGGAAGTTGATCGTGCTAGCGCTGGGTGAGGGCGCATAGTATCGATAAAGCTGATCGCTATTCTTCTCATAGAAGTATGTGATCATCGGATATTTCTTCGAGTAATCGAAGTCCTCTGGTTTGATCAGAATGCCTTGGAGTTTCACTCCGTCGAGACTCGTCCAACTGACCAACTCAGCTTTGCCCCAGTTGTAGTTCTTCTGCTGAGGATTTGTATCCGTCACCTTTTGCGGGCTATTGAAGGATGTGTTCGTGAGCCAGATATCGGGGTATTCGACAAAGTCCGACTGCGTATAGATAAAGGTATCCGCATTCTTTGCTTTTCGTAGCCCGGCAAAGAGCTTTTCGGCTAAGAACACCTTTGACATCTTGCCGTCTTTCTTGTGATAGATGCCGCCTTGCTTGTCATCCTCTTTCAGGACGGTGTAATACACGTCGTCGAGATCGACACCCGGCTCGTCCTTCGAAACGACAGCAGTTCGCGTGAAATGAAGGCCCGCCTCTCTGCCTTTGGTCAAATTGACGCTTGCCTTTCGGCCTGTAGAGTCGACCAGCCATTCGTCGTATGCGTCTTTGATGACGAATCCCGAGTCATCTTTTGTCCATCCGACAAGCCCGTAGGCGCCTGGTACATCTGGATGGTCATCTTCCTCATCAAACAATGGATAAGGGAGGGTAACAGGCGTGATTTTTCCGGACTCGTTATCTATGAGCTTGCAAGATTTTTCTTCACCCAAGAATGCCAGCGTGTACTTGCCAGTGTTGCTTAGGCTGTAGCTTCCTTTGACTCGTTTGAAAATCTGCTTCTTTTCGCCAGTTTCGACGTTGACGATATAAAGATCCTCAATGCCAGGATCCCATGCCGACTCAATCGCGTACGGATCGCTATCGACATACAGCGCGAACTTTCCTTCACTTCGGTCGCTGATGCTGACATACTTCATCGACTCGTTGGCGAGTTGTTTCGACTTGCCCGACTTCATGTCATACATTGCCATGTAGCTACGGTTACGATCCGCAGCGACACGCAACAACTGCGCCGGCATGAGCACGGGATCCTTGTAGTTCCAGATGTCGACGCTTACCTTTTCGTCATCAGGCTTTTCTTCAGGGTCTGGTTTTGGTTTCGGTGCGGTGGTATAGATCAGGCGTTTCTCGTTTTCGGTGAATGAAACACTCGAACTCTCCGGGACAACCCAGTCTTTTGGAAGGGAGTCGGCGCCGACGACTTTGGCTTCGGCTTTGCCATCATACAGATAGAGCTTGAAAGTCGGTTTCTTGGCTGCGTAGTCGTCCTTATCAGTTGTATAAGCGATGTACTTACCATCTTTAGTGAAGTCAAAACGTGGATAGTGCCCCATCGCTTTAACGACTGTCGTCTTCTTTCCTGTGCCAACGAAGTACTCCTCAATGCCGTCGCCAGAGCCATCTTTTGTCGAGAGAGCGCTGACTAAAATGGTGCCGCTTTTGTTGAACTTGAGCGACACGACGTTTTCGAGTTTTTCCTCTTTGCCGGTCGTTAGCTGCCGTAAAACGTAAGTGTCTCCTGCTTTGTGGTCAGCCTTCTTCTTCGGCGGTTCCGGCTTCTTTTCTTCCTGCTTTGTGGCTTCAGCTTTTGGAACTTCAGCTTTCACAGCCTCTGTTTTGGCAGGTTCAACCGGCTTCGTTTCGGCAGGTTCAACCGGCTTCGTTTCGGCTGGCTTTGCAGGCGCTGCAGGCTTCGGCGGTTCAACCTTATAGACGATCCAACCGCTGTCCTCTTCTGGCAGTGAGACGTTGCTGACTTTCTCAATCGTTGTTTTATTGCCAGAAGCCAACTCGACAATAATAAGCGACGACTTTGGCATGTCATCTGGCTTCACTTTGTCCCGTCGAGCCTTCTTTAACTCGGCGGCTGTTGGTGTAACCAATCCAACAATGAACTTATTATCATGAGAGAACTGGAGCCCAGCGCCTCTTGGAATGCTGATAATGTGTCCGTCTTTTACGCTACGAATGAAGGTTGTTCCGTCGCCTTCTTGAGGCGCTATCGTGTAGAGCAACCAATTCCCATCATCGCTGAGAGAACTACCTCGAATACTGTTCCACGAATCGTAGACCGAGTGGTCGAGGGGCTTTTTAACTACGGGAGGAGGAGTTGTCTGGACCCACAATGAGCCCAGAACAATAGGAGCTAGAACCGTAACCACAACGCAATTTACCCCTAGATCAACCTAGGAAGTTCGTGTGTCTTGTTTCCGAATCTTCAGGTTGACGGCTTCAACTGCGACAGCAAAAGCCATCGCAAAATAGGTGTATCCCTTATCGATTTCATGACCTGCCGCATCGACCATCAGATTGACGCCGATGAGAACAAGAAAAGCTAAAGCAAGAATCTTGATGGTGGGGTGTCTCTCGACGAACCCGGCGATTGCTCCCGCGGCAAAAAGCATAAAGCCAACAGCAAGCACGACTGCCGCAATCATAAGCTCCAGATGATCTGCCATGCCAACTGCCGTGATGACAGAGTCAAGCGAGAAGACGATGTCCAGAATCATGATTTGGATGAGAACAGCGCCAAGGCTTGGTGCAGAAATCTTTCGTTCCCCATGGTCGCCGCCTTCAACCTTTTCGTGAATCTCCTTAACCGATTTATAGATCAGGAACAAGCCTCCAAAGAAGAGAATGAGGTCACGGAAAGAGACTTCTCGACTCTCCATCGAAAGAATCGTAAACGGGAGGGTCAAAACCGGTTTGGTTGCGCTCTTGACCCAGTTGATCGTCACCAACAGCGCGATTCTCGAAATGAGCGCCAGCATCAAACCCCACTGGCGAGCCGGCTTTTGCTGCTTAGTGGGCAGCTTATTAGACAGAATCGAGATAAAAATGATGTTGTCGACACCAAGGACAATCTCAAGCACCGTAAGGGTGACAAGCGACATCCAGGCGGCTGGGCTATAAATCCAGTAGGGCATTAGTTTTCACTCTGCGGACTCGTGTTTGTGTGGCTTTTCTTGTCGTGCTTCGCTCGCAAATGGCGGATGCGTATATTCATAATTTCCACTCCAACTGACCAAGCCATAGCAAAATAGGTGTATCCGCGCGGGATATCTACTCCAAATCCCTCTGCCACAAGGTTGACGCCGATAAGGATAAGGAATGATAGCGCCAGCATCTTTACAGAAGGGTAGCGATTGATGAATTTAGCAAGAGAATTGATGCCAATAAGCATCACCAAGGAAGCGAAGATGACGCTGAGGATTTGAATCGACATCGTCTTCACCATGCCGATTGCGGTGATGACGGAATCAAGCGAAAAGATGATGTCGAGCACAAAGATTTGTGCGAGAACCGCAGTGAGAGAAGGTGCAGCTTTAACCGAAGCAGAATCTTCTACACCTTCCATCTTGAGATGGATCTCATGAGTCGCCTTCGAAATGAGGAATAAGCCTCCAGCAATCAGGATGAGATCCTTGCCAGAAAAGCCGTTACCAAATAGAGCGAAGAAGTCATGCTCCAAAAAGCCCGTAATCCACAAAAGACTCACAAGCAAAATGAGACGCGACACCATAGCGACAAGGAGTCCCCAATGTCGTGCGCGCACCTGCTCATGACCCTTCAGTTGCCCGGACAGAATAGTCAGCAACACGATGTTGTCGACCCCAAGTACGATCTGAAGAAAAGTCAGGGTGATCAGACCGATCCAAGCTTTCGGATCGGATACCCATTCAAACACACTTAAAAGGTACCCGGATCAGCATTTCCTGGTCTTCAGGAAGGGGATTGCGGCGGCTGCTAGTCAACTAAGAACGAAGCCCAACAAAAACACAATCGCCTCAGGCTACCTAGCCGCATAGAAGACTTAAGCCGCTGAAGCCCATTTGGAACAGCGAGGGCTTAAAAACCTGTTTAGTGTAGGACAAAAGCAAGCAAGAGCCCAGCAAGATCCTTTGCAGATCAGCGAGGAAGTCAAAGCACACCCAGGGACACACTCAGCCCAACCACTCTCGCCAGACTACAAAGCGTATAAGCGGCGGTATTTGTCGGTCGCATACGCCAGCCAATCAGCCGCTTCCATCGGGCGGCCAGTGACCTGGGTAACGAGTTCGCGAGGCGGATATTTCCTGCCTTTGCAATACAGCTTTTCCGTTAGCCAGCCGAGGATCGCGCCGAAATCGCCCGATGCCATTTGGCGATCAATGTCGCCTAAATCAGCGCGGAGCACCTTCCAAATCTGCCCGCCGATTAGGTTGCCCATGGCGTAAGTAGGGAAGTAGCCGACGCTACCATGCGACCAATGCACGTCTTGCAAGCAGCCGAGCGTGTCTGTCGGCGGCGTGATTCCCAGATAGCGCGTGTATTTGTCGTTCCACGCTTCCGGCAAATCCTTAATCGCGACCTTGCCAGTGAGAATCTCGACTTCAAGTTCAAATCGAACCAGAATGTGCAGATTGTAGGTCAACTCGTCAGAGCCAACACGTACAAACGTGGGGTCAATCTTGGTAAACGCCCGCCAAAATCCGTCGGCCCCAAGGTGCGCCAAAGATGGAACACTGGAGGCAAGATCGGGGAAGAACTGCTGCCAGAACGCCTGCGAACGACCGATGATATTCTCCCACAAGCGCGACTGACTCTCGTGAACCGCCAAAGACGTGCCACCTGCCAGCGGCGAACGATCCCAAATCGGGTTCGAATTCTGCTCATACAGCGCGTGGCCCATTTCGTGAAGTGACGAAGAAACAACGCCTTTGATGTGCTCGCTCGGGCGAGTCGTCATGCGAACGTCGCTATAAGACATGTTCGAGCAAAACGCATTCGCCGAGAGATCCAGCCGTCCCTGATCGAAACGGAATCCGATTTTGCTTGCCGTTCGCTGCGTAAATCCTCGCAAGGCATTCTGATCCCAATCGCCGGTCAAAGCCGAAGAATCGATCTGAACCGAACCGTGTTGAATCTCGCTCACGAGGCTCACAATCGGGTCTTTGATCGCATCGAACATTCCGCGCGCATCGGCATAAGTTGCGCCTTCTTCGTACAGATCAATCAGCGGATCGTAAATGTGGTCGGTGTAGCCAAGGCAGGTCGCCGTCTCACCAGCAAGGTCAAATAGGCCCAGAAGGTACGGGGCGAGGGAAGCAAAATCGTTGGCTGGCTTCGCTTTTCGCCACACCGAATAGGCCTCGCTCGAAAGCTTGCTCTTGCGTTCAACCAGCGCGATGGGTAGCTTTGTTGCGGAGGCGATTTCGCGACTCATCACCCGCGCCATCGCTGCTTCGTCGGAGTCGGGCGCGTTCTGCGAAAGGGTCTCTTCTACCGACCGGGCTAACTCATCGCTCGTCAGTTTCTCGTGATGCAACCGCGTCAACGTCGCCAAGTGTGCAGACCGCGCTTCGGCACCGCCGGCTGGCATCAGCACCGATTGGTCCCAATGCATCAGGCTGCGCGCCTTTTCTAGTGCGTCAAGCTCGTAGCAGATCTCAAGGAAGCGGCTTATAGCGTAACCTCGTCCTCTTCGTCGATCTCATCTTGCTCATGCTCGATCACCTGATGAGCCGTCAAAGTAACTCGTGGTCGCGGTCGGTCGGTCACAACACCAACCCTGGCTTTCTCGGTGAGACCCAACTGCGTGGCGCGCTCTTCGGCACCCTCGCTGACCGGCCAAACCGTGCCTTCCGCCCAATAGCTGTGAAGGAATTCTTCCCACACTTGCTCGTAAACTTTGATGGTTTTGTCGGCAATGTTCGCCCAGTTGAAGTCTGTTTTGAGGCGGACCTGAGCTTCGGTGTTCATCTTCTTTGCCTTCTCCGGGTTACGGAGTACGTGCAAAATCGCCCATGCCAACGAGCCGGGGTCGCCAGCAAAGCTCAGCGTGCCGGTCTTATCGTGAGAGACAACTTCCTTCAAGCCGCCTGCATCGCTCGCCACGACCGGAGCGCCTGCCGCCATACCCTCAAGAGCAACAATGCCGAACGGTTCGTACAAACTGGGGAAGACTGCGACATCCGCCACGCGGTAAAGCTGGTGTAGAGAACGGTTCGCCATAAAGCCGGTGAACAGAACCTTGTCTTTCAGCCCTGACCACTCGACAAATCGTTCGAGCCTCTCACGATTGCCGCCGCCAACAATCATGAACTTCACCTTTGGCTCCTCGGCAAGAATGGCGTTGGCCGCATTGAGCAGTACCTGAATGCCCTTCTCGCGAACGAACCGACCGACGAACATAATGATCTTTTCGTCAGGCAGAGCAAGCTTGTTGCGCTGCTCCATTCGCTCTTTGTCCGTCCACTCAAAGTGGAATTTCTCCGCGTTGACACCGTTGAAAATGACGTCCACCTTGTCGCTGGGCGAGTTGAAAAGACGAACGACCTCGCCTTTCATAAACTCAGAACAGACGATGATGCGCCACGCCTCGTAGGTCAGCCAATACTCTTGCTCGTGAATGTACTTCGAGGTGTCGTTATAGATGCCGCCGTGGCGCCCCGACTCGGTGGCGTGAACAGTTGCGATCATCGGCAGCTTGTATTCGTACTTCAGCTCACGAGCCGAATCGAGCGAAAGCCAGTCGTGCGCGTGGAACAGGGTCGGTTGGCCCCCCGGACGCCAGTCTTCCAGCAACTGCCGAACGCGCAAGTCGGTTGCAATATTTAACAGCTGGATTTCGTGTAGAAAGTCGTTCGGCTTTTCGTCCAAATGCACACGATGCACTTGCACACCGCTTGGTTCAGTCTCCTCATCGGGTGCATTTGGAGTGGCTTTGGTCACCACATGGACTTCTATTCCTTTCGCTTGGAGTTGTTGCGACAACTCATAAACGTGCGGACTAATTCCACCTACGATACGGGGAGGGTACTCCCACGACAGCATGATGACTCGCATCAGGTCGATTATGACCGTATTGCGAGCTCAAGCGTTCAGTGTTGCGAGAGTTTCGGCTAGGCTGGCACTATCACCGACTTTCAAAGTGGTTGCACTCTTGTCAATTCGGCGTACCAAACCGCTCAAAACCTCGCCGCCGCCGCACTCAATGTACTTATTGATGCCGTCGCGGAGCATGTGCTGAATGCTCTCTGACCATCGAACAGGGTTGCGCAACTGCTCTTCAAGAAGGGTCGGCCAGAGCTTCGGGTCGGCTACCGGCTCCGAGGTGACGTTGGAGTAAACCTTGACTGGCGAATTGTAGAATTCGCCACCTTGCAGTGCAAGGCGCATGCCTTCGGCTGGCTTTTCCATCAGAGGGCTATGAAATGCGCCGCTCACATTGAGCGGAAGAACCCTCTTCGCACCTTTGGCAGAAGCGGCTTCGCCCGTCAGTTTGACGGCTTCCACTTCGCCGCTGATAACTAACTGTCCGGGGCAATTATCGTTGGCGACAACCACAACTCCGTCCACCGACGTACAGACCTCTTCGAGCGCAGCGCGATCCAGTCCGAGGACGGCAGCCATGGTTCCCGGCCACTCTTCGCCGCTCTTTGCCATGACTTGACCGCGAAGTTGCACAAGCTTGGCGCCCTGCTCAACGGTCATCACTCCCGCTGCCGCGAGCGCGGCATATTCGCCCACGCTGTGCCCGGCAACGGCGGCCACGTTGTCTAGTTTTGAGTCTGAGAGTTGACTGGTGAGCGCATGATACGCCGCAAGCCCAGAGGTGTAGAGAGCAAGCTGAGCGTTCTGAGTTTGTCGCAGAGTGTCGTCGTCCGTCTCCCAGCAGAGGGCCTTCATGTCAGTGCCGACGGTTCGGCTCACTCGGTCGAAAATCTGAGAAGCGATAGGGAAAGTCTCGGCCAGGTCTTTGCCCATTCCAGGCTTCTGTGAGCCCTGACCCGGAAACACAAATGCGATCATCAGACTGGATCGTACCCGCTCGCTCCTTCTCGGCCTTGTGATATGTGGCGCATGCTTTTCTTGGTGAAGATTCTCGCAAAAACCGATTGAGTCGGAAACGCAAATGCCCGGAACCGCATTTTGCCCTGGATGAGCGCTATTCGGCGCTGGCTTGGCTGTAGTTGGTGGGCAAGTGGCAGATACAATGGCAGTCGATTTGGGACTGCGGCGATTTATCGCCGCTTTGGCTTGGCTGTAGACGCAAAAAGAGTTTTAGCGGAAACCGAAACCTGCTTTGGACTGCGGTGACCTGTCACCGCTTTTGTCCGCGCAACTTGTTGCGCTGAAGCGTAGCCGCGCTCCGCGCAGAAACAAAGCGGTAAGAGCTTAGCGCACTCCAAATGCTGGAACCCTAACTAAACTACACCAACATGATCGCACACGAGACTATCTACAACAGCCGATAGAGTTATAGTCGAAACCGAAACCTACTTTGGACTGCGGTGACCTGTCACCGCTTTTGTCAGCGTAACCTGTTGCGCTGAAGTGTATCAGCGCTCCGCGCAAAAACAAAGCGCTAAGAGCCCAAAGCCGGAGCCTGATTTGGACTCGGTTGACCTGTCAGCCTCGATCGGTCTGCTAGCAGCAAACCTCATTTCCGTTTGAGTGGCGGCTTGCTCAGCGGAAACATGTACGACGTCACACTTGGCACCGGGCGACCATACATCTCAACCGCCTGATCAAGCTCAAAGGTGAGTTGTCTGAGGTCGGCCTTGCTCACGCTGAACGTAATGCCTCCGTTGAGGTGGGTCGTGTTGATCGGAAGTCTGCGAACGATCTTACTTGAGAACTGACTCGGCTTCCGATCGACATTGACGAGGGTCGCAGAAAGGAGTCGTGGGAAGCCCGTTAGGCCAGGGCGAATGGTTATCGCAAAGTCAGTATAGCCGTGTTTACCGACTTGCGAGTGAACGATGATGTCAAATCCATCGGCCTTGAAAGGTGTACGGTCGATGTCGATGATAACGGTCGATGCTTGCGCGTATGCAGCAGCGAAGGTCGTTGCGGCAAGCGTGGACACAAGGCGAAAAGCGAATCCATTCATGACTCGGCTAATAGACGGCGTGGCGCTACGTCCCGATACGGTCATCTCGCAAGAAGTGCAGTATAGGCACATAGGAACCTATGTAAACCCGAGTTGCTTGCGGCATCACCAAGTGTGCGATGATAATGTGTGTCGATGCAACGTTCCTGCAAGGCCAAACGTTTGCATTGCTTGGCACTTTCTGTGGGGACCTGGCAGATCTTTGTCTTTGCAGTTAGCTCGGTAGCTTTGAACGTGCCGTTTACTCCGAGTGAGGGGTAATTGCAATGTGGAGTGCGCGGGCTTGACCGCGCTTTGACTTTGCTGTAGATACTAAAAGAGTTGTAGTCGAAACCGAAACCAACCTTGGACTGCGGTGACCTGTCACCGCTTTTGTCAGCGCAACCTGTTGCGCTGAAGAGTAGCAGCGCTCCGCGCAGAAACAAAGCGCTAAGAGCTTAGCGCACTCCAACCGGACGCAGTGCTCCGGACTTTTACTTGCGGGACCTGGGGCATCGGGGTGTCCGAAGATGTCGTAGCAGGAAATCGTGCAGTAGCTATACCTTTGTCTGGCCCGCTGTTCTTGCTCGGCGTGATTCGAAATCGGCAGCCACTGTCCGGAAATCCGGCATTCTGCAAAGACTATCACACGGGCTTGGTACGGAAGGCCGTCTACACGGTAATATCGCTGTCCACTATGGCAACCGCAATCACAATGACTGGCAAGGGACTTATCGTTCCTAACGATCCGATTATTCCGTTCATCGAGGGCGATGGCACTGGCAGAGACATTTGGCGAGCCAGCGTTCGTGTCTTTGATGCGGCGGTTGAGAAGGCTTACGGCGGCGAGAAGAAGGTCGCTTGGCAAGAAGTACTCGCAGGCGAAAAAGCGTTCAACGAGACGGGGAGTTGGCTACCTGACGACACGCTTAAAGCTTTTAACGATTATCTGATCGGCATCAAGGGGCCTTTGACTACTCCGGTCGGCGGCGGTATTCGATCACTGAACGTTGCTCTTCGACAAATCCTCGATCTTTACGTTTGCTTACGCCCAGTTCGCTGGTTTGAAGGTGTGCCATCGCCGGTGAAAGATCCAGGCGCAGTGGATATGGTCATTTTCCGCGAGAACACGGAGGATATCTATGCGGGCATCGAGTTTGCAGCCGGTACCGAAGAGTCGGAGAAGGCGCTTGAGTTCTTGAGGAGTGCATTTCCGAAGATGTTCGAGAAGGTTCGATTTGGAACTTTGGAAAAGACCAAAGCATTCATGGACGCAACTTATCAGGCTGGTGAGCCCGAGGTCTTGGTAGGCGTCGGCATCAAGCCTGTGAGCAAACAAGGCAGTCAGCGCCTCGTCTATTCTGCGATTCAATATGCAATTGAGAACAATCGAAAGTCGGTGAACTTGGTCCATAAGGGCAACATTATGAAGTTCACCGAAGGCGCTTTTCGTGATTGGGGCTATGAACTTGCGAAGGAAGTCTTTGGTGCTGTCGAGATTGATGGTGGGCCTTGGTGCCAGATTCCAGAAGGCAAGCCAGGTGCTGGCCTCGTGATAAAAGATTCAATTGCAGACATCACCTTGCAGCAAGTTCTTACTCGTCCGAAGGAATTCGACGTCATCGCGACGTTGAACCTGAACGGAGACTATTTGAGCGACGCTCTTGCGGCACAAGTAGGCGGCATCGGTATTGCACCAGGTGCAAACATCAACTACATCACTGGTCACGCCATCTTTGAAGCGACACACGGCACCGCGCCGAAGTATGCTGACAAGGATGTGGTGAACCCTTCCTCCGTCATTTTGAGCGGCGAAATGATGTTCCGCTACCTAGGATGGACTGAAGTTGCAGATCTCATTCTGAAAGGCGTTGAAGGGGCTATCGCTGCGAAGACGGTCACCTATGATTTTGCTCGCTTGATGGATGGCGCGACTGAGATCAAGTGCAGCGCCTTTGGCGATGCAATCATTGCGCATATGTAAACTGGACAGGGAAGAGCTTCTAGGGCGATAGATTCTAGAGGCTCTTCTAGTCTTACTTTTCCCATGAATTGACTAGGTTTTCGTGCATTCCTTAGGCAAGATAACCAGGTTTTCAAAAACCACTGATCTATTTCTGTTGATTTACGTCTAGGATTTCTCAGGAGAGAATTCCTTCATGATCTTGCGTAAATTATTGATTCCGATTGCTTCGCTTTCGCTTCCGGTTATCTCATCCGCAACAACTTTAGTACTCGACACATCGATCAACGGCGTCGATCCTGGTAGCCCATACATCTCAGCGACATTGACTCAAATCGCGACCAACACGGTTCGTGTTTCGATGAACAACAATTACTCATCGAGCGACTTTGTGAGCACATGGCTGTTCAATGTTGATCGAAGTGTTTCGTTTGCACAAGTGTCTGGCGTGGCCGCACAGTCGGCGACGTACCTTCAGGACGGATATACAGGCGGGAACAGTGTCAAAGCTGGTTACTTTGATGTCCAGTTTTCTTTTGCGACTTCAAACTCAGGCGGAGGCCGGCTTTCTGCTGGAACCAGTAGCGTTTATGACTTAACAGGAACCGGACTGACCGTAAGCTCATTCCTTATAGGCTCCAGTCCGGTAGGGGCGATTCGAGCGGGCGGCAGCCAAACATCAGGTTGGCTATCAGCTGCGGATATTCAAGGAATCCCAGCTGGCGCCGGTACAACCAGTGGATCGATAGGAACCAAGACCTTTGCTAATCCGGTTCCCGAACCTACAACCATGACGGCATTCGCCATTGCGGGTCTCGTGGGTCTTCGCAGACGAAAGAAGCAGTAATCTGACTTCCCCCGTTAAATTTGGGCGCCTTCAAGGTTAATCCTTGAGGGCGCTTTCTGAATATCGACTCGCTTTCTCAAATAACTTCGCAATTGTTTGTCGGAAAGTGCGTCTGATAGCTTCTTCACTACGGGTCTTGTTGCGAGCAAGCCTCAAAAGGTTATGCAACCGCCCTTCGTTCGCATGCTCTAGTAGCAGCTTCGAGATCGAGCCTACTCCATATTCAGATACCAGATATCTCCCAATAGCTCCGCATTGCTGATAAGCATGATACAGATCGTCGTCGGTTGACTGAGGGTTCTCCAAACACCACTCAAGCTCTGGTGCTGTGAGCCATTGAGCAATATCGAGAGGCTTGTCTTCAGCACTTTCTTCGATCATCACCGAAATGGCCTCTTCTAGCCAGCGGGGAGCGTATCCGTCGGACATCGAATCAGTGATGACATGCGAGTACTCGTGCATAACTGATTTGCAGACCTCTTCGGGATCTTGAATGAGGCAGAGTGGCAAGCAAATCTTGTCGTAAGGCTCCTTATGATAGAAGTAGCCATAGGGACTAGATTCCCAAGGTCCTTCTGCTTCATCGACAAGAATAGTGATGAGAACTGGGTTCGAGTGCTCGTACCCGAGAATCTTCGCTGCGGTGTCGCAAGCAGACAAAACCCGCTCACCGGTGATTTCGATGATGTCGCCTGCTTCACCCTCGATATACTCGATGGTGAGCCATTTGTTTATCTCGCTATAAACGCTCCTTTGTCGAGTGAGTGCTTCGTATTCGATCAGGCGATACCACCTAACCATGTTGCCCAAGTCGCCGACTCCAACGGTCTCGATTATCGATCTGGCATCAAGTACTTCATCTACTTCGTAACGCTCAATTGCCAATTCCCAAACTGACCGTTCTGGCGACATCCCAAAGGGCATTTGCTGATCATACGGGGTTTGAGCCGTCATTGTCGATAGCAAGATAAACTCTAAGAAGAAATGATCCTGACTGTGTTAGCGGTATCCGCGTTTGTTTCGGAATTCACATTTGTTCGACACGGCGAAACGGTCGCCAATGCTACTGGAAAGTACAACTCTAGAACGCTCAACGAGCTTTCGGAATTGGGGAAGAAGCAGGTCGAAGAGCTTACAGCCAAGCTCAAAGCTACCCCGAGGTTTGACGCGATATATGTGTCGCCTTCGCTGCGGGCAATGAAAACCATCTATCCATACCTCAAGGCGACAAATCAAAAAGCCACGATTTGGCCGTTGCTTTACGAGTGCTGCACTGGTCGTCGCGGTGATGCGAAAGCGACCAAATTTAGTTGGGGTGAAAAAATCTCAGTTCCTGAAACTTTTTTGCCTTACTTTGTTATTAAGCAAGGGTGGGAACGACTTCCTGTTTCGCCGGACTACTCAGCAGGACTCGCCCAAGTTCAGGCTAGTGTCAAAGAGTTCTCAACCATAGCGCGCGGTAGCGTCTTACTTGTGGGGCACTCCGGTCAGGGCGGGCAGTTCCTTTACGCGCTAACGGCAAAGCGAATGCAGGTGAAGAACGCAACTCCGATCCGAATACTACTCAGATAACTTAAAATGGCTTTGGCATAAAGCCAAAGCCATTTTAAGTTTGCAAACTCTAGTCTTAGCTAGCCGACTTAACAGCTGTCGAAGTCTCGATGTGGATACCAGGTCCCATCGAAGCGCTAAGCGTAATCGTGATCACATATTTGCCCTTTGCGCTCTGCGGCTTAGCCTTGATGAGTGCGCCAAGTGCGGCCATCAAGTTCTCGGTGATCTGCTCTTCGGTGAAGTTGACCTTACCGATGCCCATGTTGACGACGCCGGCTTTGTCTGCTCGGTATTCGACACGGGTCGCGCCTTTGATTTCCTTGACTGCGGCGGCGATGTTGTTGGTTACGGTTCCGTTTCTCTTGTTAGGAGTTCGGGGGCCGAGGATACGACCGATCTTACCGATCTGAGGAGCCATCTCTTCGGTAGCGAGGAGGACATCGAAATCCTTTTCGCCGGCTTGAATCTTTGAGATGAGCTCGTCGGCACCAACGAGGTCTGCACCGGCAGCCTCTGCAGCGGCAGCGAGGTCACCCTTAGCGAGAACAGCAACCTTCTTGACCTTTCCGGTTCCGTGAGGAAGGGTGGTGATTCCGCGAACGTTTTGGTCGCCCTTTCGGGTGTCGATTCCTAGCTTCACCGAGAGGTCAACGCTTTCGACCATCTTCGTGGACGCTGTTTCCTTGACGAGCTTGACCGCTTCTGCGATCTCGTACATCTTTTCGGAATCAATTTTGGCAAGAAGTGCTTCGAAACGAAGCGAGTGCTTTCGGTTTTGACCTTTAACGTTCTTTCTCAATGTTTCACCTCGTGGTGCAGTCGGCAATAGCCTCCCACGTTTTGGGATATAGAGAGTACCCGATCTAGCGTTGCACCGTCACGGACCCAGGGTTACCCTCCGATCCTCTCACTGTTATATGAATGGGTAAGAACTGTTTGATCACCCAAACCGTCGTTAAGAATCGACTTGTTAAACGCGAAATCTTGAACGAAGAAGGCTCGTCGCTTAGCACAACGGGAAGCAGAATTTGGTCGGGAAGGAATGGATCTAGGGTCGCGTCTCCTGTCATCCAATCGACAGTTTCTTCGTATGCTGATTGCGCTAAGCTCTCTACTCGTAGCCCCCTTGCCCCGATGCTGGCTCCACCGCCAATGCCATTCTCATATTCGGCCCAAACGTTGATATAAATGTTCGCCTGGTTGGACTCCACCGGGATTCGCTCCACTTCGATCTTCTGACCGTTGTTGTTCGCCAGCAGGTGCAGGTGAGTTTCAGCCCTCGCGGCGACATTCCCAGGAATCCCAGCCGAAGTGATCGTCGCATAGAGCCCCTTGAAACTACCGCGATCAGTCCACTGCAGTCCACGTATAACGCTTGGCTCGACGTCGAGCGATACCTCACCAGAAGACTCACGCCCAAATCCTGCCGTGTTAAGTTGCGGATAAGCGTAAATCCCCATTCTTCGAAGAACGTGAAGCGTTAATTTAGAAAACGCCTCAAATCCGAGCGCATTGTGGCCATACGTTTCGCCTGCTACAGACACCGACGAGAATGCTCCTGTTCGGGCCAAGACAGGAAGCAAGGTCGTCAGTACAACCAGTGAATTCGGGCCACGGTTATTGTCTGTTCGCACCGAATCCAAAGGGCCGTTGAGGTTTGTCGCTTTTCTTGTCGGTAAGAAGCTAAGCGATTTCGAGCCGAGTTCAGCTCCGACCATTTCGGCGGCACAAGATGTCGCTAACGCCTTAATGATCGTAAGGTCTTCGGCATCAATTCCCTGAAATCTCGTATTGCCCCTGATGTTTGTTATTCGAAGAGGCTGCTGCGTGATCGCAGCCATTGAGAGGGCAGTGCGTAGCAATGCTCCGCCACCTTCTCCGTGACCTCCATCGATGACAATTAGCGCGCTTGTTGGTGGCATCCTGCCAATTTTAACGTGATGAGATGAAGATTCGCCGCAACCATAGAAAATGAAGTATCTATCGAGGGCTATAATGCGAGTGTCTCATGCCTGAGCTAGCAGATATTTGGGCCGAAGCATTACCGAAAGTTTTGTCAGCGGTCACCGGTAGAGGAGTTTGGACGGCCCTAAATGCCGCCCGCCCCGTCACCATTGAAGATGGTGTCCTGGTGCTGGGCATGCCAAGTGGCGAAACCGAACTTGCGGGTCACCTTCGCTTGCCGCAGACGCATCGACTTTTAGAGGTCAACGTATCTACTGCCGCAGGTCAGCAGTATCGCGTGCGCGTCATTGATGGCACTACTCTCGAAGACTGGGAAGTCGTTAAGCGGCGAGATGCTGAACGGCGACGTATGCAAGACGCCGAGATGGCGAAAATGCGTGCGGAACTCACCGCCCGTACCAGTTGGGACTCCGTTTACGAGCAACTTAGCCGTCGTTGGGCTGCTGTTCCGAATAAAAGCTTGCCGCAGAACCGCGCTCGCTTCTTTGAGGAAGGTTCGGAATTGATCGCAGAAGCTAGAAAGGCGATTGATAACTTCGACGAGTTGCAAGAGCGAAACTTTGCTCGTTGTCTCGAACGACTGTCTCAGTACACCGAAATTCCAAGCACCCTTGTCGGCGTAGCCGTTTTGAAGAAAGCAGGCGAGCTGTAAGCCGTGGGAATCGGCACGGCTGTCATCCTTGGTTCCGGCACAAGCAACGGCGTTCCGATGTTAGGACATGTCTATCCCCCGGGATACCTTGACAACCCTAAAAATCATCGTCGTAGAGCGAGCATCCTTTTGCAAGGCCCAACCGGGAACTTGCTGATTGACTGTCCACCCGAACTTAGACTGCAACTAACAGACGCGGGAATTTATGACATTGAAGCTGTCTTGATCAGCCATACCCATGCGGATCATGTGATGGGAATGGACGACTTGCGATCCATCTGTATGGTGACAGGGAAGCCGATCACGGTTTACGCACGGTCGGATCATCAGGTTGATATCAAGAGGATTTTTGAATACGCATTTCGCGAGTTTCCGCCTGGCGTCGTTGTTCCAAGGTTTGACCTTATCGAAGTCCCCGAGCTTTTGAATGTCGGCGGTATGGAGATCAGGACGTTTGTGGTTGACCACGGCAAAATGAAGGTCGTCGGCGTCCGAGTTAACGATTTTGCTTACATCACTGACGTTAGCTATATCCCACCAGAAGCGGAAGAACTGCTGTATGGGCTTGATGCGTTTGTGGTTGATGGCGTCCGGTATAAGCCGCACCCTAATCACTTTAATTTCGACCAAGCGCTAGAGTGTATTGCTAAGCTGAAGCCAAAACGCGCTTACCTAACCCACCTCAGTCATGATTATGACCATGATGTAACAAGAAGGAACTTGCCAGACGGAGTAGATCTGGCATATGATGGATTAGAAATAGCGTTTTGAGGCAAAACTCATGCTGGGCTTTAGAAATCCCAGCAAAAAACCTGATAAATCTACCGAAGTTACGACTAAAGGTCTGCAGAAAAACCACCGATATCCATAAGGGTATCCAGCAGGGGCCGTTGGGTTGGGACATGCCGAAGATTGTGGGAGGAGTTACAGCACTTGTCGCACTCATCACAGGTATCTTTGCAAAAGTAGATTCTTGGGTTTGTCTCGAACGAGCTGCTCTGGCACTGGCGTTGGGCGCAATGTGTGGTTATATTTGGCAAACTTTACTTTCGGTATCTTCAGCAAAGCATGTTGAGTTTGTGCCTGTAGAGGAAGCCACGTTTGAGAGTAACACTATTGGGGAAGATTGATGGCTTTATCACCTGAACAGCTGCGAAGAGCTTGGGAAGATTTCAAGGTTTATAAGAATCCGAATGCTCGTGTCGAGATCATAAACCACTACAGCTATCTGGTTAAGATCACAGCCGGCAGACTTGTAACGAGTCTCCCCGGAGGTATGGATCGTGAAGACCTCATTGGTGCTGGTGTTGTTGGTTTGGTTAAGAGTGTCGATCAGTTTGATCCCACTCGCGACGTGAAATTCGAGACTTACGCGATCGCGCTTATTCGTGGAGCGATTCTGGAAATGCTTCGCGACGAAGATTGGGTTCCTCGATCTATTCGCGAAAAGCTTAAACTTCTAGACCGCACCATCATGCAGCTAGAAACGGCACTGGGTAGGCCAGCTACTGAGCTCGAAATTGCCGAGAAAATGGGCGTCAGTGTTCAGGAGATTAACGAATTACTCGTCCGAATGGGGCGAACCAACGTTTATTCATTAGACGATATCCTTGGTGGCAACGATGGTGAAGATCACATTCATTTCGTCGAGCTCATTGTTGACGAAAACGCGAACCCATCTGGCGAACTTGAAGGCCGTGAACTTCGCAGGGTTCTGACTCTTGGTGTTGATAAACTCCCTGAACGCGAGCGATTAGTTGTTGCTTTGTATTACTTTGAGGGACTCACCTTCAAAGAAATTGGCAAGGTACTAGGCGTTAGCGAATCTCGTGTCTATCAGTTGCATACGCAGGCGATGACTAGGCTTCGTAACTTTATGCGACAAGAGGGCGGAGTTCAAGTTCACTAAAACTAGTAATCAATGGGCACGATTGGCCCGGATTATGCGTTAGGTTCTTCAGACCGATTTCGCACTATAGCCCCAAAATTGAACCGGGTACCATAGACGAATTCAACGTTAACAAAGGAAATATGTTGTTCAATCTGAAGAAGCACGCAGTCTTGGCTGTCGTCCCGCTTATTGCAATTATTGGTTGTGGAAAGAGCGGCGGCACACTTGCCGCAGTGGTTAATGACGAACCACTTACCCAAAGTGAGCTCGATAGCTACATCGAGCGAAAGCAGTCTGTTCAAGTAGTCATCCCCAATTTGCAGAATGCAGGCGTTCTTGAAGGTCAAGTTGTTGGTTCAATCGCCTATCAAGGACTTCGAGACCTAATCACTCGTCGAGTCTTGTTGCAGGTTGCGAAAGATGAAGGCGTATTTCCCGATGCAAAGGATATCGACGCAGAGCTTGCCTTTCAAATGAAGCGACGACCAGATTTTGTGCGATCACTCACCCTTGCTGGTTTGACTCTCGAGCAGATCAAGCAGGACTTAACCGTTGACCTCGCAAAAGAGCACATCCTCACCAAAGGTCTCAAGCTAGAGCCTGGCGAAGTTGATAAGTATATCAAGGACAATCCCAAGCAGTTTCAACAGCCTGAGCAGGCATCTCTTCTCTTTATCTTGGCGAAAGACGCGGAAACTAAATCGAAGGTTGATGCAGAGCTTTCAACCGGTAAAGCCTTCCGTGCTGTAGCGCAGAAGTATAGCCAGGCTCCGAATCTCAAGCAATCCCAGGGCCAGTTCCCGCTGACGGTTGTCGATCAGATGCCTAAGCAACTTCAAGATTTCGTACACGGAAATGCTGAAGGTAAAGCTTCCGGGTGGATTAAAGATCGAGATCAGAACTTGATTTTCTACATCGACAAGAAGATCGCCGCAAAGGAAGTAAAAGTTGACGACACGATGAAGACCTTTGTGGGCAGACAATTACTGATGGCCCGAGGGGCTCAAGCTGTTGACCTTAACAAGCGAATTCGTGAGAAGCTTAAAACGGCAAAGATTACGGTTCAACTTGCTCAGCTTAAAGAGCCATGGGATCAGTTCATGAAGAGCTTTACCGCAGATGATGCGAATGCTTCGACGAGCACCAGCTCTGGCCAAACCCCACAAGCTCCGAAGGCAACCAAGTAATAAGTTCCTAGCGGACAGTTAAGGAAGCCCTTCCGAGATTCGGAAGGGCTTCCTTTATCTTTTACTGTCCTGGTTTCTTGAACATGTCACGGACCGCAACCCTGCCAGCGCCATGTTGAGGCGGAGGAGGTGTTTGTGCTCCTGGGCCAGCATTGGGCGGAGGAACTGTCGGACCGTTAGGTGAACCGGGACCAGCGTTGGGTGGAGGAACATCCCCTTTTTTATGGGAATCAGACTCTTCCATCAGTTGCAGGAGGCGGTCAAACTCGAATGGGTCTTTAGCGCGGCTCCTGGCTTCCTCGTTCGAAATAATCCCCTTTTCGGTGAGAGTGACTAAGCTCTGGTCGAGGGTTTGCATCTTCTGGCGAGCGCCAGTCTGAATCAGCGAACCAATTTGGTAGGTTTTGTTCTCGCGAATAAGGTTGCGAACTGCATGTGTGGCAACCAAGACCTCAAAAGCGGCTGCACGTCCCCTTCCGTCTTTTCTGCGAATAAGAGTTTGCGACAAAACACCCACGAGGTTCACCGAGAGCTGCATGCGTATCTGCTGCTGCTGGTACATGGGGAAGACGTCGACAATTCGGTCAACGGTTTGAACCGCATCTACCGTGTGGAGAGTCGCAAAGACGAGGTGGCCGGTTTCTGCCGCGGTGATGGCCAGATGGATTGTCTCCAGGTCGCGCATTTCGCCAACGAGAATGACATCTGGATCTTGGCGAAGCACGTACTTCAGCGCATTCGCAAAGCTGAGCGTATCCACATCCAACTCGCGTTGATTAACGAGTGCCATCTTGTCGTCATGAACAAATTCGATTGGGTCCTCGACAGTCATGATGTGAACCGGCTGTTTTTCATTCAGACGCGAGAGCATTGCCGCCAATGACGTTGATTTACCTGAACCAGCAGGACCTGTCACCAAAACAAGACCGCGAGGTTTTTCAATGAAGTCATAACATGCTCCTGGAAGTTGCAAGTCTTCCATCGTGGTAATCATGTATGGAATGACACGGAAAGCGGCTTGGACGCTATTTCTCTGCTGATAAGCGTTACCTCGGAACCGAGACAGGCCAGGAACTTCGAGCGCAAAGTCAAGTTCGAGATCCTTCTTGAACTTAGCAACCTGTTGCGGATTGAGAAACTTAAACAGTTCTTCTGCAAACTCGTCGCTCGTAAAGATAGGTGCTTCCAATTCAACAAGGTCACCATGAACACGCACATAGGCATGTCCGGTATCGCTCTTGAAGTGAAGGTCTGACCCGTGCATTTCAACGCACTTGGTGAGGAAGTAATCAATGGACTGCATTTGCTGCTACCTCCGAAACTCCTGCAACACCAGCGTTTTGTGCTCGGCGCACAAAGTCTTGAGGGTTTGATGTCTTTGACATGGCATGCTCGAAGTCGATTTGCCCGCGCTTAAGAAGGTCTAGTAGGCAGCCATCCAAGGTTTGCATACCAAGGTCGCCGCCCGTTTGGATGTCCATATAGAGTTGATGCGTCTTACCGTCTCGGACGAGAGTTCGAATTGCTGGCGTTGCTGTCATAACCTCAAATGCTGCGACGCGACCAGCACCATCGGTTGTCGGCAACAGCGTTTGCGATATAACTGCCTGCAACGTAACACTTAACTGAGTTCGAATCTGAGGCTGCTGTTCTGGCGAGAAAACGTCCACAATGCGGTCAATGGTCTGGGCTGCGTCAACAGTGTGTAGCGTTGAAAGAACCAAGTGGCCCGTAAGCGATGCTTCAATCGCGATTTCCGCCGTTTCAAGGTCACGCATTTCACCAACCATGATGATGTCGGGGTCTTGTCGCAAGAACGATCGCAGACCAGAGGCAAAGGTGAGACCGATGTTTGGTCGTACCTGAACTTGGCTAATTCCAGGAACCTGATATTCGACAGGATCTTCGATCGTAAGAATGTTCGTCGTTGGCGACCAGATCTCTTGGAGGGAGGCATACAGTGTCGTCGATTTACCGGAACCGGTAGGGCCAGTCGCAAGGATGATGCCGTGAGGCAATCCGATCAGCTTTCTAAACTTAACAAGAACGTCTTCCTGAAAACCAAGCTCCGCCAAACCAAGCAATGCGGTGCCTTTATCGAGGAGACGCATAACAGCTCTTTCACCGTAAACCGTAGGGACAATCGAAAGACGAACGTCCATCTGTCGACCGGCAATCGTGAGCTTTATACGACCATCTTGCGGCAATCGGCGCTCGGCAATATTCAATTCCGAAAGAATCTTTAGTCGGCTAATGAGCGCAGCATGCATACGCTTAGGCGGGCGCATCATGTCGCTGAGCATGCCATCAATTCGGTACCGAATTTTGACTTCCTTCTCGTAAGGTTCAATGTGAATGTCGCTGGCACCGTCTCGTGCGGCCTGTGCGAAAATGCCGTTGATCATTCGAACGACAGCCGCGTCACCAGCCATCTTCGTGAGGTCGGCAAGGTCAGTTACATCATCGACTTCCGCACCAGCGTCGTCACCCGACACTCCTTCAAGAATCCTTTCGAGGAAGAAGGATTCAATCTTTTCACGAATCTGTCCAGCCTCTGCGATCACCGGCTCGACAGGCTTCTGCAGAAGAACACCAAGGTCATCGACATAGGTTAAGGACTCGATGGAACTCATGGCAACAACCAATACACCATCCCGAATGAACATTGGGAGAACTTGGTTCTTTAGCGCGAATTCACCTGGCGCGAGTGCCATCACTTCAGGATCTGGCTTGGTAATGAGTAGATCAACGGTCTCAAATCGAAGCCCAGCTTTGTTGGCTCCGTTAGATGTTGATGACTTATCTGAGGACATGTTGATGCTCATGGATTGCTTCTGTAAAGAGAACGCTACGACCGGACGAAACAAGTTTGCTCAAGTTCACTAATATTGTTAGGTTTTGTTACCTTGAAACACCTTTGTTATGATCTTGAGAGAAGTGTACAGTGCTAGGCGGTTTGGAATATGAATAGAATCTGAAAAACCTTCAAGCCTAGTCTTGAAAGATACTTCTTGAGGCAAAAGACGCAGATCCGAGGTTCAAAACAAGCCAGGGACATGAGGCGTTTTTGGGTCCATCGTGAAGCTCTTTTAGCAAAATTATCCTGATCGAATACCTAATCAGTGCTTCTTTAAGGAAAACTGCCTGTCAAAGATCTCAGCCTTTTCGCGGTAAAAAATTCTTATGTTCATTGCCTACATAGCCCTAACATCGATGCTTCAGAAGCAGTCAAACCTTCCTGAAGCTTTCATGAGCTGGCCCGATATCCATGGTTCTAAGGTGGTTTTTACCGCCGAGGGTGATCTTTGGATTGGAGACACGTCAACTCTGACAGCAAAACGACTTACGTCTGACGTGGGCACCGAAGATCATGCTCGTTTCTCACCTGATGGCAAACAGATTTACTTTTCAGGAAACTACGACGGCACGAATGCTCTATATCGAATAAGTGTCGATGGTGGCGCACCAGAACAGTTAACTTACGACGTGGTGCCATCTCGATCCTTGATGGATTTCTCTCCAGATGGGAAAAAGGGACTTGTTAGTTATCCAACAAATAATCCATTCACTTCCACATTGGGTTGGTTGGACCTTAAAACAAAAGTTGTCGACCCATTGCCCTTTGAGATGGCTTCGTTTAGTGCAGTTAACCCAGAAACCGGGCACATTGCGTTAACACGAGTTGCACAGACTTGGCAAAACTGGTTTGGGTATCAAGGTGGGCAGGTTAACCCGATTTGGTATGGCGACCCCAAGACAATGAAGTTCAAGCGGGTTTACGCTTCAAAAGGTAGTAACGAGTACCCAGCGATTTCGGGCGATCGGATCTATTTTTGCCAAGACGATAATGGCTTCTTCTATATCCGAAGCGTGAAGTTTGATGGATCGGCACTTAAGACTGTCGCAGGTCCGTATGATGTCCAGTTGCAGCAATTGCATTCTTACGGCACCAAGTTGGTTTATATGAAAGGTGCCGGTCTAGAATCTATCGACCTTTCTACAGGCAAGATCACGGAACTCAACTTTCACCTTGAATCTGATCAGCCAAAATCACGACCATTTTATGCTCCAGCCGAATCATGGGTTCAAAACATGAGTTTGGCACCTGATGGAAATCGGGTTTTGGTCGAGTCACGCGGACAAATCGTATCGGTCCCGGTTAAGGATGGCGCTGCACGAATCGTGTTACACAAGCCGGGTGTTCGATATCGCTGGGCATCGTACTCACCAGACAAGAAGCAACTTGCCTACATTAGCGATGAGACAGGTGAAGAACAACTCTACGTAGCAAACGCAGACGGATCAAATCCGGTTGCTTGGACCAAATCTGGTGAGCGCAATTTCGTCTATGTGAAGTGGTCACCAGACAGCAAACTGATTGGCATTTCTGACGATAGCTACCAAATCACTTTGATCGACGCTGTAAAAGCATCCAAAGTTGAAGTGAATCGTTTTGCGTTCAGTAAAGTCCCGGTTTTTAGTTTCTCGCCCGATAGTAAGTGGTTGGTAACAGATAGCCAAAACCCACAAACCGGGTTTTCTTCGATTGTTCTTTACAACATCGAAAAGAAGCAGGCATACCCAATTGCTCTTGGCAACCTAGAGGCCAAAATGCCAGCCTTCAGCACCGATGGTAAGTTCATCTCGTTCATCAACTCACAGGTCGTCGCACCAGATTGGGATCCAATCATCAATCAGATGAACTCAAACGGAAAATCGACGGTTTTCCTGTTGGCATTAAGCAAAGACACTAAGTCTCCCTTCCTTACAAAATCAGACGATACGGAAGAAAAGCCAAGCGCAGAAGAAAAGAAGCCCGAAGCACCAAAAGATACAAAAATCGACGTCGAAGGGCTCGAATCTCGATTGATATCCGTTCCGTTGCCAGAAGATCTGTATTCTGAAGCAATTGTTGCAGGTGATCGAATCATCGCTCCGACTGATAAGGAGCTGAAATACTTCGATATCAAGACGAAGAAAGGTGGATCATTTGGACCGATCAGCCCGATGTGGGTTGTTCCGGAATGGGAATCCAGGGTTTTCGAGCTATCGCCTGATGCAAGCAAACTACTGATTATTGATTCAAAGCCTCGTGTCATCGCCACCAATGAATCAGCCGTCACACCCGATTCGGGCAAAGTCAACTTTGGCGGAATTCGAATTGAAGTTGACCCCAAATCTGAATGGAACCAGATGTTCAATGAAAGCTGGAGATACATTCGAACCTATTTCTATGATCCAAATATGCATGGGATAAATTGGCCAGCGATCAAGGATAAATACGCTCCTTACGTTCGGCTCGTCAGAAATCGAACAGACCTCACCTATATCATCAAATGGCTCGAATCTGAGGTCAACACCGGACACATGTACAACGGCGGCGGCGACACTCGTTCCACTTATCGTCCTCAGACCGCAGCCTATCTAGGGATTGACACCAAACCTGATCAAGGCTTCCTCAAGATCACGAACATTCTGAAAGGTGACCATTTTTCGAAAGCGTCCCCGTTTGCTCAGGTCGGCTTAGGGGTTAGCGTGGGTGACTACATATTGTCCATCGCTGGTGTCGATGTTTCGACAACTTCCGATCCGTACCAAGGCATTCGAGGTCGAGCCGGCAAAACGGTCGAGATCGTCGTTAATACAAAACCAACTCGTGAGGGAGCGAAAACTATCGTAGTCCAACCAATCGAAAGCGAACGCGAACTACGAACTCAGGACTGGACGGACCGACAACGAGAGTATGTAAAGAAGAAATCTGGCGGCAAAATCGGATACATACACCTAGCCGCAATGGGCAACGAAGACTTTGCTGACTTCATTAAGCAGTATTACGCTCAGGATCATCTCGAAGGGATGATCATAGACATCCGATACAACGGCGGTGGCAATCTTGCTGGACCGATTACAGAGATTCTTGCAAGAACGGTCAAGATGTGGGGCTATCTTCGAACGGCAGGAGACTACAAAGGCAGAGACTCAGATGCATTCCTCGGTCATCTTGCGTGTATGGTCAACGAGCATAGTTATTCCGAAGGCGAAGGCTTCCCTTACTACTTCAGAGCAGCTAAACTTGGCCCG
This sequence comes from Chthonomonas sp. UBA1950, assembly GCA_002336105.1. Taxonomy (GTDB): domain Bacteria; phylum Armatimonadota; class Fimbriimonadia; order Fimbriimonadales; family Fimbriimonadaceae; genus Fimbriimonas. Next base: position 187,602 of record DDEQ01000039.1, read on the forward strand.
ATTATTGGCAAGCGAACTTGGGGAGGATATGTCGGTTCTTGGCCAGGTTGGCCGCTAGTAGATGGCAGTAGTGTTTCAGTATCTCACTATGGCGGTTGGAATCCAAAGGAAGGATGGGTCATAGAAGGAACTGGAGTAATCCCTGATATCGAAGTAGAAAACGACCCTGCTGCTTTTGCAGCAGGCAACGACATGCAACTAGACAAGGCAATTGAAGTCTTGCTCAAGCAGATCAAAGAGAAACCGGTCGTCTATCCAACGCGTCCAGCATTTCCTAACAAAGCTCTTCGAGGTGAGGGAAAGAAAGAGTAGTTTGGCGCTGTTAGTTGATAGGTTGAGGCACCACGACTCTGGACCAGGTGGTCCAGGGATGTGGTGCCATCTTGTTTCGGATGTGAGCATCGACGAACTTCATTTCTTTGCGCTTTATCTTGGACTTAAGCGAGCTTGGTTTCAGGGCGATCACTATGACCTTAAACCTTTATTACGGGAGTTAGCGATTGAATTAGGCGCAAGCCAGGTTTCGAGCAAGGAACTGATCATTCGTATGGTTCCACCCAGAAGGCGCCGGGTACGGTTAACTCAATGAACTCAAAAATCATCTCTATCGGAGCCTTTCTAGGATGCCTGGGTGTCGCTCTCGGCGCATTCGGGGCCCATGCACTCAAGACGAAGCTAACACCGGAGATGCTTGCGATCTGGCACACTGGCGTCGAATATCATTTCGGGCACGCCTTAGCTTTGATTTTGATAGGTTTGATTGCTGGTCAGGTCAAGACAAAATCCGTCAAGTTTGCTGCCGGTTCAATCCTGGGTGGAATCGTCGTATTCAGCGGAAGCTTGTATGCCTACGCAACAACAGGCACAACCGCTTTCGCTATGATTACTCCGATTGGAGGAGTGCTATTTATGTTGGGATGGCTAACTCTTGCCGTCACGCTGTGGCATCACGCCTCTTGAGGAACTTCCTCTCGAGATTCTTTCTGCACTCTCAGTTGCTCAATCCTTCTGCCATCTGTGGCGGTTACCGTAAACCTATATCCGCCTAAGTCGATTGATTCTTCGAGCTTCGGCTGACGACCAAATTCGCCGAAAATAAAGCCGCCAATCGTATCGAATTCTTCGCTATCAAACTCGGCACCTATAGCCTCATTTACGTCGTCGATAGACATCTTGCCTTGAACGAGCCACCCCGTCGACTCTGTAACCAAATCCGGGACTTCATTATCGTATTCGTCAACGATATCTCCGACGAGTTCTTCAACGATGTCCTCGATCGTTACAACGCCAGCGGTGCCTCCAAATTCGTCCTGAACAATTGCCATCTGCGACCTGGATTGTCGCATTTCGCTTAGTAATTCGTGGAGCTTTTTCCCTTCTGGAACGAATGTCGCGGGGCGTAATAGTCGACGTAACGTGACTCGGCCACCGTCAACCATCGCCATTAATAAATCTTTAGCGTGAATGATGCCAACGATCTGGTCGTCAGTTTCTTCGTAGATCGGTATCCGAGAGTGGCCGGTTTCTCGAATAACTTTCATGATGTCGGCAGGGGCGCTCTTGAGCGGCATGGCGTCCAGGTAGACCCTTGGAGTCATGATTTGCCGAGCGACCGTATCGTTAAACTCGAAGACACTATGAATTAGCTCGCGTTCGTCGGCTTGAATCTCGCCCGTCGTCTCAGCAGACTCTGCAAGATCCTTGATCTCTTCTTCAGCGACGTTTGCGATGAGGGTCGCTTTGCCTCCGAAACGGGCAGCGAAGAGGTCTGCAAAACGAACCAAGAACTTTGCCGGAACCCAAAACACCAAAGTGCCTATCTGCAAAATACGGAAAAGCTTCAAGCAAACTTTGTGCGGATAGAGGGCAGCGTAACTTTTCGGAACAAGCTCACCCAGAACCATATTGATGATCGCTGTTGGCAATGCAACGATTGCGACACAACCAAGGAATGTCCAGTCAGATTGCTTCCATCCCAGTTGAAATTCCAGTCCGGGAGCAACTGCATCCGTCAGGAGCAAGATGTGAAGAAGAATGCCGATTCTAGCGACACGATTTGCCAGCGAACAAGCCGTCGCATAGCGGATACGTCCATCCAGCAAGGTCTGGAGTTTTGCTGCTTTTAGCGGGGCTTCATCGCGAACGTGGCGAACATGCAAAGAACGAAGCGAATCAACTGCCGTTTCACCGGCCACATAAGCGGCGTTGATGATAATAAAGCCACAAAGGCCCAGAACTGCAACCCAGCCAGGAACAGCGACATTAGCCGCATCTCCGGCAAGACCACCTTGGCTACTAGATCCTTGTTGCGCTAATACAACAACGGCAAGGACAGACAAGAGCAGGGTACCGAGGAGATGAATCTCTCCTCGATGAAACATCGATTGCTTATACGCAGGCAAGGGGTTGGGCTCGGGATTACTCATCTAGGAATAAGGCCAAAGGCTAAAACAGCGACTACGGATCCAACGCCGGCTCCAAGGGTTAACTCGAAGACAGAGTGAATCTGAGCTTCCCACCTACTTTGAGCAACGATGCAAGCAAGAAGGATCGCAAGTGCTGCCGCTACAGAACTGTCTGTTAGAAAAATCGTAGAGACCGCGAAGAAGAATCCGTAAGCGGCGTGACCACTCACCAAACCACCGCGCAAAACCTGACCTCGCCCTCCGAGTCCTTTACCAATGACTACAATAAAGAAGATCGCTAACGCGCCTAAAATGAGGCGCGTGTAGACGGGCAGCCCGAGTCCTTCTTGAGTAAGACCCAGCCGAATAGACTCAAAACGACGATCGCCAAGTATGAGCAGTGCGCCAATAATTAGGGCCGTCACGGTTGTGACGAGTACCGCACCTGCTGCAATATCCTTCGCGAACTTAGCAAGAGGGTGATAGTTGGGCGAAACTAAATCAACAGTTGCCTCAATGGCTGAGTTGAACATTTCCGCAACCAAAACGAGAGACACTGTGAAAAGTAAAATCAGCATCTCACGCAAGGCCAACCCTGCGATAAACGAAATCAGTAAGACGACAATCACGGTGTAGACGTGAAATCGCATATGACGTTGGGTTCGAAAAGTGAACACCAAGCCATTCATTGCAACCCGAAATGGGCCCCAAATATCTCTGCCTCGTCTCAACTCGTAGCTACCTCATGCAAAACGCTATACCACTCAGCATCAGGCTTGAAACCCGCCTGTTCTGCAGCAATATTCATTTTACGCACCATTTCAAGACGATCAACTTCCGTTTCGTCATCTTGACCGCAAAGGTGAAGCGCGCCGTGTATGGCTAAGAACGCCATTTCTTGAGTGGTGCTCACTTTGCGCACCTTAGCTTGCTTTTCGGCATATGGGAAGCAAATCGCTATGTCTCCGACATTGTTGTCGATTCCAAGTGCAGGAAAGGTGAGAACATCAGTCGATTCGTCGATGCCTCGGTGCTCAGAATTGAGACTTCGAATCGCGAATTCGTCTACAACGCAAACGCAAACGGATAAACCTGCTGGACGGTAGGAGCTGAGAACAGCAGAAACACCCCGACGAATTGCCGACGAAGGTATTCGTCGGTCTGTCTCGTTAATTACGCTGATGCGGTAGCTACTGGGGGGTTCCATAAGAGCGGCAAGGCGGTTTCTGCAGTTCGACATTGAACTCACCACATTGCCATAAAGGACGAAATACAGAGCGGGAAGTTTCCACTTCCCTTTCAAATACTCTGCAAATTCGTTGATCTAGGCTCAAAACTTGAGCGAAAACGATATTGGATGACTACTGGCGCGAGATTCTGCGTCGCTTTAGACGGCGTCGCTTTTCACTCGGCTTCTCGTAGTGTGCATGCTCCTTGAGTTGGCGCAGCACCCCGCTCTGCTGGAGCTTCATGTTGAAGCGCTTGAGGGCGCTGTCGATCGACTCATTGGGTTGTACAGTTACGTAAATCAAGCCTGTGGATTGCCTCCGAAGCACATATTATTACACATTTCCACATTCGGCTGTCGGATTACTGAAACGATAAGTTCAATTTCGACACAATGAAGAAGTGACTCGTGTCGTCATCGCTCTCGGCTCAAACGTTGGAAACCCAATTCAAAACGTCGTCAAAGCAACCGAAAACCTTGCGAATCACATAAGTATATTGTCGATCAGCCCACTCTATCAAACCACACCGATGTATTTGATCGACCAGCCAGATTTTATCAATGGCGCCTTACTCGCTGAGACAAATCTATCTCCACTCGATCTACTCAGGCTTTTGAAATCGCTTGAACAGGACCTTGGAAGAGAGACTCGACCAAGAAATGGTCCCAGAGAAATTGATCTTGACCTTATCAGCTACGGTTCGCTGACTTATCGATTTACAGATGAATATGGACAGATAAAACTGCAAGTGCCTCACCCTAGAATTGTTGAGAGACGATTTGTACTCGCGCCACTTATGGACATCGCACCATCGCTATTTTTACCAGGACTTGGTATTGTCTCAGAGTTAATAGATCAAACCAAATCACAGATCGACAGCGTCCTAAAGATTAAGAATGAGGTTCTTTCAATACCGAGCAACTGATATCAATGGCCGTGTAGTAGAAGGCACCTTTCAAGCTGCATCAACCGACGCCGCAATCCAAGCACTAAAAGGACATGGTCTCACTGTTGTTTCCTTGCAGGAGCGTCTGGCAAATCAGCCTTCCTCGCCGCAGAGTCCTCAACCGCAAGCCCAAAAGCCTGCACCTGTTCAAAGGAACACGGCACCTTCGCTGCCACAAACCAATCCGGTCAATCCGCAGCCCAAAATATCGCCTGTCCAGCAACGCCCGGTACACGTTAATACGATTAACAATCCTGCAACTGATCAAGTCCACACTGCTCTTGGAACAGACAAGGACCGCTTCTTTATTTTCGCCCAGTTGGCTAGCGCCTATCGCGCGGGAATAAACCCTGCCGAAGCGTTTGGAGACATTTCTAGAAGGTGCCCCGGTCACTTCAAGCAATCGCTTGAAGAAGCATCTCAAGCCGCCGCCGAAGGAATTTCGGTGAGCAAAGTTTTTGATCGCTATCCTGATCTGTATCCAGAAAGTGTTGGTGGAATGACCCGGGCAGGAGAAGAAGCTGGGTTCCTCCCCGACGCATTTGAAGAGATTTCACTTCAAGCAGAATCGGCTCACAAGTTTAAACGGTGGTTTTTCTGGGTTTGGTTCTTAGCCATTAATGCACTTTTGTCTATTCCAGGCATGTGGATCGCCATGCAGAGCCTTCTCGGCATGTGGGACCGTATTGACAAAGCTGGCGGAACTAGCGCAGACGGAAACACGATGGGTATGGGAGAGGCATTGGGGCAATATGCCTCTGTCTTCGGAAAACAGCTCATCTGGCCCTGGGGCCCAATCACGCTGTTGTTCTGGTTTGGCGTTTACCTGTTGCGACGATACTTCGGATCTCGGATGGCCAAAAGGTTCAGGCATAGGCTCGGATTACGATATCCGATATTTGGAGCACGGGCCAAACACGAGAACCTGAGTCGATTTAGCTGGACGATGTCTCGCGTTGCTAAGTCGGGAGTGGCACCGGCACGTGCTTGGCAATTGGCTGCTGAGTCCGTACCTAACCTCGTTATGCGCGATAATCTCGCGAGCATTGGACAGCAACTTCGCGGCTCAGAAAAGCTATCTGACCTCGTTCACCAGTCCGGCATGTTTCCCCAGGAGTATGCCCCGATGGTTGCCACCGCTGAATACACCGGCGATGTTACAGGTGCGATGGACAAGCTTGCCAGTATCAGCAATGGCGAGTTCCAATCCGCGCAGAACTACGTAAAAATGCGCGCTGGTTGTTGGGGTGCCCTCGGTTGCTTCGTCACCAGTGCGATCATGTTCATGATTCTGGCTTACACCTTGTATCACCAACTACCCGCAAAGATTTTGGGCGGAGACTAAAAGTTGCCATTTGCCAACTAACACCCAATGAAGTTTTCTTTGATGACAGTTGTGAGCCTTGCATTTACCGCGATGGTGACCATCTCGTGTGGACGCCATATTCTGTCAAATGGCTTAAAAGAAGATTTTGCGGTGTTTAAAGGAAGGAAGTTCGGCGACTGGTGCTCGATGATCTTTGGCGCCATCTTTATTCTTTCTTCGGTTATGATCCTGGCCGAAAACTCCTCCCAATTCCCTCATTGGATTCGGTTTTCCTGGACTCAACTGCTTGATTCGTCTAAGGAAGGCACAAATCTCAACTTGAGCGGTGCGAGTGTTCCAGTCTTTGGCTTGTTCTTCGTGGTTTTGTTAATCCTCAATTTGCCTAGGCTCGCTCATATCGAAGAGGATGTGTTCAGAGAAGGAACTAAGGATTGGCTAGATGCGATTCCTCGAAGCCTTAAGTTTGGTCTGATGCATATGATCGTGGGCGTACCGCTTTGGGTCGGGCTATTTTTGGCAATACCCGGCATGTGGTTTACCTTTCATTATTTCAAGGGTGGTGTTTCTAGATCAACGATGGCCCACGCAACTTATAACTTAATCATCGGAACAATCCTGTTCTTTTTCGTGTTAGAGTCCAACCTAAACTAAAGCAAGATGCCCACCTTCGAATATCAAGTTCAAAAGCCAGATGGCACTATTGAAAATGGAACCGCAATTAGCAGTTCCTTGGATAGTGTTGTGTCTGATCTTGCGGGAAAGGGACTGCAAGTCCTTCGAATCGGGCTTGCAACAAATGCGAACGATCCCCTGAGTCAGTATTCTAAACCTTCTGCTTCCACTCCAGTTGAAAAACCGTCAGCTCAACAGGTTTACGCTGCGTCGAATCCATACGATGTAGCGAGCCCTACCGAAGGCTCAAAAAGCGAAGAAGCCATCTTGGGCCAGAGAAGCTATGTCGCTACTTCGGTTGTTGGACCTCTTGTAGGACAAGTACCACTCACCGTTTTGGCTTTTTTCTTTCGACAGTCATCCACGATGTTGAAAGCTGGTGTACCGATCGTACAGTCGCTAAATACTTTGGCAAAACAAGCAAAGAATGCAAAGTTCCAAGCCGTTGTGACAGAGCTTGCTCAGCATGTTGAGGCAGGTCGCCCGATAAGCTACGGAATGCAGCGATATCCAGAGGTGTTCTCCTCAATCATTCTTTCGATGGTGCGCGCCGGAGAAGAGGGAGGATTTCTTGACTCTGCGCTTGAGTCAGTAGCGGATTACCTCGACTCAGATATCAAGATCAGAAACCTCTATCGGCGAGTGACTTTCTATCCTAAGCTCGAACTGGGGTTCTCGATCATCATCGTCATTGCCACGAACCTCATCTTAGGGGTCGTTAAGCCAGGCGCGAAAGGTCTCGAATCGCCTTTGACAAACCCAATTACATGGGTGTTTCTGACGCCGCTTATTATAGGAATCTTCCTTTTCTTACGTGTCGGACTAGCGAATCCCCGTGTCAAATACAACTGGGATCTTTTCGTGAGCTGCATCCCTTTCGTTGGAACAACTTTTCGGCAGCTCGCTATGGCTCGATTTGGCAGGGCTTTTGGTGCACTTTATCACGGCGGCGTACCCATGACAAGAGCGTTGGTCCTTTCTGCCGATGCCTGCGGAAACGAATACCTTAGAGCTCGAATTCACCCGGTTGCAGGTCGGTTAGAACAGGGTGTTGGCATTACAGACACACTGATCGAGACTGGAGCATTCTCTCCGATCGTTCTTGACATGGTTTCAACCGGAGAGCGAACCGGAAATCTCGATCATATGCTGAACAAGATGTCTGACTTTTATTCGCAGGAGGCCGAAACAAGATCGACTCAACTTGGATACGTCATCGGTGTCCTCATTGGTTTGGCAGTTGCGATCTATATTGGTTATGTTGTTATCACCTTCTGGACAACGAACTATGGCCCACAGATTACGAACGCCGTGGAGAACACTTGACCCTATCTAGATGGCGCGAACTCACTACCAGACCTTGGGAATATTGGAAAAGGCTACCGCGGTAGAGATTAAGTCTGCTTACCGAAAGCTGGTGTTGCAACATCATCCGGATCGGTCAAAAGATCCGAAGTCGAAAGCCATATTTATGTCTGCAACCGAAGCGTATCAGGTCCTCTCAGATCCCGAAAAGCGAAAGAGTTACGACGGAAAACTTCGCAGCGTTCACCAGGCGACGAAAACCACCCAGGCAGGGCAAGCAAGCCCAAACACTTCCTACCAAAGAACCAAAACGACAACTGCTACTACAACAACCGCGACCCGAAACACGGTTAGTTCAGATGTCGCAAGGTTATCTGCTCTCTTCTCAACGGGCAGATATCGCGATTGTGAAAATCTAGCCAGATCCATCCTGACGAAGGATTCGCGGCAACCAATTCCTTACGCGATTCTTGGTGATCTTGCACGCCGCCGAAACGACTTTAGCGGAGCTGCAAAACACTATGCGACTGCGCTACAGATGGACCCGCACAACAAGCTCTATCTCGATCGTTACGAGGCAGTTTTAGCCCGAAGTCAGATGATTCTTGACCCCAAAGATCGAGCCTTCTTGTTAGCAAACGAGCCGAAGAAGGCCCCGATATTCATCGGATTAATCGCTCTAACCATCGTCTGTTTGGGAACTGCGATCGTTGGCGGGTCAGCGATCTTTGGTCCAATTCCTTTCATCTCGACTTGGAACTTGACGATTGTTTTAGGCCTTCTTTTTGGAGGAACAATTCTTGGTTCATCGTTAGGTTCGGCCCAAGTTTTGCCACCGATGGAAGAAGTCACCCGCTCTTCACAAGGAACGAGTTCGCCGAGTGTGATACTAGGCTTAATCGCTTTCATCAGTTTGCCTGGGGCAGCCATTATCTACCTCGTTCTCGGCTTAGCCCAACGAGCCTTAGACCAGGTCACGAATAGATTGTTTGTGTCAGTAGCCGTCGTGACCTTTCTCTTTGCCATCACCGAGGTCTTCATTGGGATTTCATTCGTACAAACCATGCTGTGGGGTGGAAATCTTGTTTACATTGGCGCGCTTGCCGGTTGGGCTGTTTCTGACGCCTTTAAGCGATAGTTAAAGTTACGAGCCGTAGTTGCGGTACCGATAACAATCTCCTCCTACTTCACCCTGCTGGTAGGCATACTTAAGGATGCGATGAAGGTTAGCATTATTGGTGGCGGCGGCCGTGTCGGTTCAGATGCGGCATATGCACTACAACTCGGCGGCAAAGTTCGTGAAATTGCCCTCGTTGATATGAACGGCGAGATGGCAGCAGGCGAAGCGCTTGACTTACGTCACGGCGCAGCGTTGACTTCAAACCAGAAGTTCACGAGTGCCAGCGACTATTCGGTTGTTGACGGCTCAGACTGTGTAGTCATCACAGCTGGTCTTCGACGCAAGCCAGACGAGACCCGACTTGAACTAGTTAACAGAAATGTCAGCCTTTTCAAGCAAATCCTAGAGAGCATCAAGGGAGCCAAACTCAACGAGGGCGCAACAATTGTTGTTGTTAGCAACCCAGTTGACATCCTTACCTACCTTGCGGCTAAGTCAGGCATCGTGCCCGAGAGCCAAGTTATTGGTCTCGGCACCGTCCTCGATACCTGCCGATTCAGATCTCTCTTGGCAGACCATTTTAACGTCAACGCGCTCGACGTCAAGGCTCTTATCCTCGGCGAGCATGGTGATTCGATGGTACCGATCTATTCGTCAGCAACCATTGGTGGAGTTCCTCTTGCTTCGATCAAGGGATATTCTGAGCAGGTTGCAGGAGTATTTGACTTCACTCGAAAGTCAGGTGCTGAGGTTATTCGCTTGAAAGGTGGCGCTGGCCGAGCAGTCGGTGTCTCAATCAAAGAAGTCGTTGAAGCGATTGCATTGAACACAGAATCCATTCTTCCAGTCAGTAGCGTTCAAACAGGAACTCTCGGAATCTCCGATATCGCTCTCTCCTTGCCAACCAAGGTTGGACGAAAAGGCGTCGTCGAAGTTATTGCACCAGCAGTTACACCCGAGGAAGTTGAGCTTCTGCACAAATCAGCACAGTCTCTGAAAGACGTTCTGGCACAGATTCAGTAACTTAAACTCTTAAAAACGACAAAAGCGGCCTGCTGGTTCATCCAGCAGGCCGCTTTTGTCTACGTAATTCTATCTACAGAAGATATAAACGCGACTGTGCCTCGTAAGCGTCTCGAACTTCCGCTAACCATGGCATCTGAGATATATAGCTGGAGGCGTTTTTGACAAGAGATTCGACCTTATTCAGCTTATCTTCAATGCGAAGAAGGGGCCAAATCCTTAACGTTTCTGCAGCCTGGCGAGCGATAGGAGCGTTGCTCTTCGATATCACACGTAAGGCACTTAGGGCTTGTTCTTCAGCTCTTGTCAACATGATTGATTCATAGTATAGCCATACTTTGTCTACTACGCAAGTAGTTTTCCTAAATTTGCAATTTTCTCGTGCATGAACGATATACTCGCATTTCGATGGCGACAAAGACCGAACTCTATGTTGATTACCTTAAGCGAGAGGGGTACGTACCTGATGTTCTAGAAACTGGAGACATCCGCTTTAAGGTTCAGGGCGAAACACTGGTTCTTACTCCAGCTGAAGAGGACCCTGGCTACTTTAAGCTAACTTACTATCATATGTGGGACCCGAAGTCCACAAACGATTCTTGGGAAGCGATCAATGCGGTCAACGCTCGGGTCAAAGTCGTAAAAGTTTGTGTCGCCGGCGACGTTATCTTCTTGACCACCGAATCGATTCTCAACAACATCTCTGACTTCGAGGCGCTCTTTCCTAGGTTTGTGTCCTTAATTGGAGCTGGAATCCAAGTCCTACGTGAATCACTCAACGAGTCCAAGACTCAAAGCTAGCCATTTTGTTTTCTAGATATACGGAGAACCGGTGTATCGTATAGCGCATGAATTGGGCGCTTGTTTTGGCCGCTATTTCTCATCCCATCCACTTTGATATCGACCAAGTAAGAGCTCAAAGAGCCTATAACTTGGTCGATGTTAAGTGGGAGGTCTCTCTCAACTTCGGTAAGCGAGCAATTGAAGGTACGGTCACGAACCTTCTCCGCGTCCTTAAGCCCAACGTTCCATTGCTCTTTGACGCAGGCGAACTCTCAATCAAGTCAGTCACCGTTTCGGGGAAACCTGCAAGATTCGAACGGAGCGGAAATGCGCTCATCGTCCAACCCGTCGAATCCTATGAAGCAGGCAAATCAGTTCCAGTAAAGATCGTCTACTCGGGTGCGCCAAGGGCTGGCTTGTATTTCATTCCTAAAGAGGATGCTTTTCCCGCAACCACAGACGTCATTTACACGCAAGGGGAAATGGAGGACAACCGCAACTGGTTGCCAACCTATGACTTTCCAGACAATAAAGCTACCTCCGAGGGAACAATCCATGTTCCAAGTGGTTGGAGCGTCCTAAGTAATGGGAAACTTATTGGAAAGTCTGACGATGGCAAAACTGCCACCTGGCACTGGAAGATGACCCAACCTCATGCGACTTACCTCATCTCGTTTGTCGCAGGCCCCTACTCAGAAGTTCCAGATGGCCCAGCATCTGTTCCAGTTTCTACATGGACTCCTAAGGGCTTGGAAGCTTGGGGGGACGCTACTTTTTCCGGGACGAACAAGATTGTAGAACTCTATGGAAAAATCACTGGCACGCCATACCCTTGGGTCAAATACAGCCAGTCTGCAGTCCCTGATTTCATGTTTGGTGGAATGGAAAACGTCACATGCACGACGCAAACCATTGGCGCGTTATTCCCACCAAACCTCAAGTCGCATCTTTTCAACACAGGATTGGCAGCGCACGAGCTTGCTCATCAGTGGACAGGTGACCTCGTGACAACGCCAAACTGGTCCCACATTTGGATCAATGAAGGTTGGGCTTCCTTTTTGCCAAGCTTTTTCACGCGAGAAAGTCGCGGACAGGAAGCATATGACATCGAGCGAGCTGACACTTTGAATGGCGGTCTGGGGGCAATGCAGGGGAACCCCAATCGACCGATGATCTACAAAGATTTCAAGCGTCCCATTGACATGTTTGATGGCTTTGCTTACGCTGGCGGAGCAGCTAGGATGCATATGCTGATGCACCAGTTGGGCGAACCAGTTTTTTGGGCAGCAACCAAAAAATATTTCAAGCAATACGGCTTTAAGAACGTCGATACAGAGCAGTTCTTTAATTCATTTTCAACATCATCTGGTAAAGACCTCGATGCATTCCGTCAGCAATGGTTTTACACATCCGGCGTTCCTAAGATTACCGTCGAGCGAACAGATGGCAAAACGACAATTTCAGGCTCAAACGGCTATGTTTTCAAGACCGAATTCGTAACAGTCAAAGATTCAAAACGGTCTGATGAAAAGAACGTTGAAATCACCAAAGAAACGACATCCCTAGACTCAACCGATCTGGTGATCGTCGATCCGGGAGCATGGCTGATGGCTCAGATTGACTATGTGGGCTACTCTGCCAAGGAATGGATTCAGATATTTGATGCCGCTACAAACTCTGGCGAGAGGGCTCGGCTTCTCGACAAGACTTTTAACGCCTTAAGTCTGGCTGAAAGAATTTCCCTAGCGAAAAAATATCGAACCTCTGAGCTTTACCAACGAATGGTTTCGAAGATCGCCGATGAGACTTTCCAGTTGGAGTTGTCCGAGTCGAGCGACACGAAACTTCAGGAGTCTGCAGCAAATACACTTAAGAACCTGCCGAAGTCGGACGCGATTATTACCCGGTTGCAAGAACTCATAAAATCAGACAATGAGCTAGTGAAATTTGCCGCAATGTCTGCACTCGTCAAGCACACCAATGATCGAGCGATTGTCGATACCGCATGGAAGACTGATGGTTTCCGTGAACAATTCAGAACCTTTGCCCTTGACTGGTATTCCCATAACGACCCAGACAAGGCACGACTACTGGCTGTCAATGCGATTTTGAATCACTCTCATTCCCCGATTCGAATGGAAGCGATGCGTGTTATCGGCAGAATCAAGGACAAGGAAGGTTCAAAGGTTGGATTGAACGCATTACTTGGCGTTCTCAACGAACGAAGCGTAAACCCGATTCGGACAGCTCTCGATGCTCTAGGTGAATATGGAGACAAGATCGCGATTCCGTATGTGCAACCTTTCAAAGATCACCCGCTCTCTTTTGTCCGCGACAACGCAAACGGTGCTTTACAACGCCTCGGCGGATGACATACTTTGATTGAATGAGACTTCGCGAAGTGATGCATGCCCATATTCCGGTCCTCACCGAAACCAGCTCGGTGAGGGACGCTGTCGACAAAATGGACATCTATCAATTTCCGGCTCTTGTTGTTGTAAACGAGGACAGATTGCCAGTGGCAGTGCTTACCGAAGGAGATGTCTGTAGAGGCGTCTCCGTTCGTGATAGCTTGTCGGTAATCGGTACCGAACCCGCACTCGCATTTGCCACTAAAGATCCAACGTGCGCCACCCCAGATGAGGAAATTGGCGATGCCTTTCACCGCATGTTGAGCAGTGGCTTAACGATTTTGCCTGTTGTCGAAGATGGAAACTTAGCTGGCATCGTCTTACGCTGTGATCTGATGCAAGCTCTGCTGATGGACGCTTCGTGCTAACGACAACAAGACTTCTCGCATAGAGACTACTGTGTTACAAGCTGGACAGCCTTTTCCAACTTTTTCTCTTCACGACCAAGACGGAAACACCGTTTCGCTAAGTGATTTGGCGGGGCAAAAAGTGGTTATTTACTTCTATCCAAAAGATGACACCCCCGGGTGCACGGTAGAAGCATGTGATTTTCGAGACATGTTTCCACATATTCCTAATGTGAAAGTCGTTGGCATTAGTCCAGATAACTCGAAGAGTCATAGGAAATTCGTCGACAAGTTCGGGCTTAACTTCACCCTTCTTGCCGATGCTGATCATCAGTTAGCTGAATCCTGCGGCATATGGGTCGAGAAGTCGATGTACGGCAAAAAATACATGGGAATCGAGCGCACAACCTACTTGCTCGACGAAAATGGCGTCATCTTCAAAGTCTTTTCAAAAGTTAAGCCAGAAGGACACGCCAAAGAAGTCCTAGCTTCCCTCCCCTAGTAAACTAACTACATGGCGTCAAAAATCACTGCGCCGCAGATTCTTAAGCTTAAGGCGTCTGGTCAGCGGATCGTTTGTGTCACGGCCTATGACACTGCTTTTGGGGAACTTGCTGATTCATCAGGAGTCGACCTAATTTTAGTAGGCGACTCTCTGGGCAACGTAGTTTTAGGGCACTCTACAACGGTCCCGGTGAACTTAGAAGACATGATTCACCACACAAAGGCCGTTAGGAGCGGAGTTTCAAAAGCGTTACTCATTGCCGATCTCCCCTTTGGTTCTTATCAAAGCAGTGTTGAAAAAGCAGTCGACAGCGCAGTTGCCCTGATGAAAGCTGGAGCTGAAGGTGTAAAGCTTGAAGGCGACTATCCCGAATGTGTACGAGCCATCGTCAAGGCAGGGATCCCAGTTATGGGGCACCTCGGAATGACCCCTCAGTCGGTCTTTTCCTTTGGCGGCCCAAGAGTCCAAGGTAAAGGAGAAGCCGGGGACGAGATCATTGCAATTGCGGATCGAATATCCGAAGCTGGGGCATTTGGCATCGTACTCGAGTTGGTTCCAGCCAATTTGGCTAAGCGAATTACTGAATCGAGTCCTTGTGCGACGATTGGCATCGGAGCTGGGCCGTTTTGCGATGGACAAATACAAGTATTAAACGATGTGCTCGGCCTCAGCGCACAAACGTTTAAGCACGCAAAGGCCTATATGAACGGCAATGAACTCGTAAAAGAAGCTCTAAAGGCTTATGCAGAAGAAGTTCGCGGTAGCGCATTTCCCGCCGAGGAACACAGCTTTTGAAGATCATTCATTCCATTAAAGAACTAAAGGTAATCCCAAACGTCAATATCGGTCTTGTTCCTACGATGGGGGCGCTGCATGAAGGTCATCTTGACCTAGTCAGGGAAGCTAGAACGCTGTGCGATACGGTCATTGTATCGATTTTCGTAAACCCAACCCAGTTTGGCCCCGGCGAAGACTACAACAAATACCCTCGGACCCTTGAAAAAGATGCAGAGCTAGTAGCCTCTGTCGGAGCGGATTATGTCTTTGCACCAACCGTGGATGAGATGTACTCAAACTCTAAGACATCTGTTCACATAAGCGAACTAACTTCTTTGTACGAAGGGGCATTTCGACCAACTCATTTTGATGGAGTCGCAACTATCGTCTTAAAGCTCTTGAATTGCGTTCAGCCCCAACGCGCCTTTTTCGGTCGTAAGGATCTACAACAATGCGCAGTAGTCGAGCAAATGGTTACTGACTTAAACGTTCCAGTTGATTTGGTATTTGTGGAAACACGAAGAGAAACTACAGGATTAGCACTATCAAGCCGAAATGCCTATTTGAGCCCAGAAGAGCGGCACACTGCACCCGAACTATATCGTGTTCTGAATAAAACTAGGTTAGCAATTTTAGGTCTTTCAGAAGTTAAAAGAGCCACTATCAACCCGGTACTAACAAATTCGATTGAAGAGCTAGCTTCCGTTGGATTTGCTGTTGACTACCTTGATATTGTTAGTTTCCCGGCTATGCAACCGCTCGATACTGAAAACGGACAAGCATTTCTTGTCGTTGCAGCCAAATTAGGGAAAACACGACTAATCGACAATATCCAGGTATTTGCTAGGTAATAAGCATATATCTTCTATTTACTAGTAAGTGATTTGGAACTGATCATGCCATACTGAACGAGATTGTTTCGATTCGGAGCAGTATCAATGAAGACAGTCCAAAGCGTCAAGAACTCACTAAAATTTAAGGCCCAAGAAAAGCAAGGCGCGCTATCAGTTCGAATCGGAGTCCGCAAATACGAACTGCCTATTTCAGTCAGAATGCTTAGTAACGGGGATTACCTATTCTTATCATTTCCCGCCTCGTCAGAACTCTATCGCACGGATAACAACGGCTTAACTCCAATGGGTAAAGATGAAGATGCTCGAGAAGCATTCGATGTTTTAAACCCAGGAAAGAAAGCTAGACGTCGACGTTCAGGCCTCGACATGCCAAAGGAGCTTGCTGAAGCACTTCGCAACATTCCTAACGGTTACAAACTCGGATACAACTTAGACGGTTCGCCCAAGCTCGTCCGAGCAAGAAAACGAAGCAAAGCTTCCTGATTTCAATCAAGATAGCTTGCGACGAAGCGCCAGAATGAGTCATCATTCTGGCTGTCTTATATTTAGCCGACTTAGCTCAGCGGTAGAGCGCCCGCCTTGTAAGCGGATGGTCATCGGTTCGATTCCGATAGTCGGCTCCAGACACTTCCCTCCCTCTAGATGGCGTCAAAACGTCTCTCTATTCCTTCTACCCTTGCCGAATTAGCTAAGAAATAGGCATCGACAGGTATGAAGGCACCTAAATACAATCGATTTAGTTATTCTTAATGTTGACGGTCCAGGAAAGGACCTGCCAAACCCCAAAGGAGGGTGATTAGGTGAAACAATACAGTCCAGACAAGATTCGTAACGTGGCCATTGTAGGCCACGGTGGTGCTGGAAAAACGATGCTTGTAGAGCACATGCTCTACACCGCTGGTGCCACCGACCGCGTAGGTAGCGTAGACGCTGGAAACACACAGAGCGACTTCGATCCCCTAGAGATTCGGCGAAAGATCTCGCTTAACGCTACAGTTCTTCCACTTGAATGGCACGATACGAAGATCAACTTGATCGACGTTCCAGGATATCCAGACTTCATTGGAGACCTTCACGGTGTCGCCCGAGTCGTAGAAGCGATGATCATCGTGACCGAAGCAAAGCGCGATCTCGATGTTGGTTTTGAGTTAGCTTGGGAAATAGCAGAGCAGCACGGTCTCGCCACCTGCATCTTCGTCAATAAACTTGAAAGAGACAACGCAGATTTTAGTGGATTGATGGAAACTCTTCACGAGCGATATGGCCGTAAAGTAGTTGACTGCCAAATCCCTATCGGTCACCAAGCAGCGTTCAGCGGCGTCTTGGATCTCCTTAACATGAAGGTGTACAAGGGCCGCGACAGAGGCGTCGAAATTGACGAAGTACCGAATGGCTATTCCGACGAAGCCGCCAGACTTCGAGACAAGATGATGGATTCTGCGGCAGAGGGCGATGACGACCTCGCGCTGAAATACCTTGATGGGGAATCTCTCACAGAAGCCGAAATTGAACATGGCATGCTCGTCGGAATCGAGACTGGTCGTGTCGTTCCGGTTCTACTCGGATCAGCGGCTAGTGGTATTGGCGTTGCCACATTGCTCGACCGAATCGTCGGCGAACTACCCTCACCAGTCGATGTTCCGAAGACCATCAACGAGCAGCCACTCGAGCCAAAGGTAAACGGACCTTTTGCAGCTTTCTGCTTCAAAACCACAGCCGACCCGTATGTTGGAAAAATCAACTACGTTCGCGTCATGAGCGGGACTTTGAAAGCAGATCAGCATGTTCTCAACATTGGAAAAGACGCAGAGGAGCGAATTCACAACCTGTTTGTTGCCCATGGCAAAGGCCAAGAGACTGCTTCGGAAGTCGTTGCGGGTGATATTTGCGCAATCGCGAAACTCGTCAGCACCAGCACAGGCGACACCCTGACTTCAGCTAAAGATAGAATCGAAATTCCCGCGATTGAGTATCCCGAGCCGATTTATCGCATCGCCATCAAACCGATGACGAAGGCGGACGAAGACAAACTCGGTACAGCTCTTACCAGGCTCCGTGACGAGGACCCAACGTTCAAGAACTATCGAGACCCTGCCACCCATCAGGAGATTCTGGAAGGGATGGGCGACATTCACCTCGACACGATTATAGAAAAGCTCAAAAGCAAGTTTGGAGTGAACGTCGGTATCGAAGAGGCGCGTGTTCCCTACCGCGAGACCGTTCGAATCAGCGCCAAAGCCCAGGGGAGGCACAAGAGACAAACGGGTGGTAAAGGACAATTTGGCGATTGCTGGATTGAGCTAGACCCACTACCGCGTGGCAGCGGATTTCAGTTCGAGAACAAGGTCGTTGGCGGGGCTATACCCAAGAACTTCATTCCTGCAATCGAAAAAGGAATCGTTGAGGCAATGGATCGTGGCCTGGTAGCAGGCTATCCCGTTCAGGATATCAAGGTGACGGTTTATGACGGTAGCTATCATGATGTCGATTCATCGGAAATGGCTTTCAAAACCGCTGGGGCACTCGCACTAAAGGCAGCCGCTGAAAAAGCGCAAGCCGTCATTCTCGAACCAATGCTTGAGGTTCAGGTGGACGTTCCCGATGACACAGTCGGAGACGTTGTAGGTGACCTCAACGGCAGACGAGGACGGTTGGCGGGAATGGATCCTGTCGCCCCTGGCAAAACGAGAATCAATGCAACCGTGCCAATGGCAACCATGACACGATACGCTCTCGACCTGCGTTCGATCACTAAGGGTCGAGGCCGTTTCAGACAGTCAGTTGCGACTTATGAGGAACTCCCTCATCCTGAGCAACAAAAGCTTGTTGAAGAGTACGCCAAAATTCGCGCTGCTCACGAAACAGAGCACTAAACTCAAGACCCTTAAAGGCGAGTGGCTTTCTTAGCCCACTCGCCTTTTCTAAAGCGAACCAGGAATGTTTTGCAGTAGGCGAGTAACTCGTCTTCTTTTCGTTGTTTTGCGGCGTAGGCAAGCAGATAGTGTGCCTCTCCCTTGATATCAAACCTGGACTGACGGCCTACAAACGGCTTGAGCGCTGCAATAACTTGTTCGTACTGATGCAACTTGTGAGCTTGCCTCGCGTGTTCCATGCGTATTTGCGCTGTTGCCCTCGAATAGGTCTGGATTGTTGCCAGTAACAGGAGCATGTAAATCATATCCAGAATCGTGGCAATCGTATCACCCGTTTTTGACTGACTGATGAAAGCCGAAACAATGATCAAAGCGAAGATCACGACAACCGCACCGATTCCTTTAAGAACCGTGTTTCTTAGCTTAAGCTCAACTTCCCTACTGAGTTCGTATTTTCCGTTTATCTTCACTAGCCAACCTTCTTAAGCAATACGAGGAGCGCAGGAGCGCCAAGTATGGCAGTCACGACTCCAACTGGAATCTCGATACCTGCGCTCGATTGAAGACTACTTAAGCCTCTTTGAGCGATTAGGTCAGAGATAAGCAACAAACAGGAACCCATCGCCAATGAGCCAGGTAATGACCATCGCCAATCTATTCCGAGGATTCGTCTGGCAATGTGCGGCGCGACAAGTCCAAGGAATCCTATGATGCCGACCGAACTCACTGCCGCAGCCGTCATGCCCGCCCCGGTCACCAAGATGATCTTGGTCAATCTCGGAACATTTACACCCAATCTTTGAGCAGTATCACCGCCGTAAGCGAAAGCATTCAAAACTTTCGCGTTCTTCAACAAAACAGCAGATCCACAAATGAGTGCAAATCCTACGACGGCGCATTTCGGCCAGTCTGCCACTGAAGTGTTACCCAATAACCATCGCAACACCTGACTCTCATCCTTTCCTGCTGCTAGCAAAATGAGGGATTGAATTGCAGAAAGCAACGAGCCTGCGACAACGCCAGCCAACAACAGAGTTCTGACATCGATAGCCCCTCGCTTATAGGACAGCGAGTAGACCAGAGCTAACGTGAGAATCCCCGTCACGAAGCCAAACACGGCCACGCCAAGACCCCCAAATAGGCTTCCTAGTCCAAGAACAATTGCAAGTGAGCCTCCGACAGCAGAACCTGAAGAAACACCCACAATGTACGGATCAGCGAGAGGATTTCGCAGTAAAGCCTGAAAAGACGATCCAACGACTCCTAGTAGTCCTCCAACACAGAGGCACATGACCGCTCGTGGCAGACGCAGATCCCAAACGATGGAATTGTTCTCAGACAGATGCCCTGGACCTGCAAACAACTCCCTTAAAACGTCGATTGGGCTGATCGGTTTATAACTTCCGATACCGATATGCAAAAGAAGCATCACGAACGTCGCCGCGCCAATGAAGGCAAGGATGCGCGCGGGAGTTCGTGATGCCACTCTTGATTGTAGCTTTTGATAGCTCGCTTAGATGCAGTCCGTGGTTGGGCAAGGAGTTTGATTACTTGCGGCAACTGCCTGGGAGCCTGCACTAACTAATGCTACAAGAGCCAAAACTGCGACGATGATGACGACTCGGTTAACTTTCTTCATGGATGGATACCTCGTGATCTCTTATACGCAAGGCGCATGCCAATACCAAAGAATCTGACAAGAACCTGGCAGGAGTCCCTGGAAATAACACGAAAAGGCCGCGCTACGGCTATAATTTTGAATAAGGTGAATACCCTTAGCCTGTCCGCAAAGGCGGACCTACTCAAACCCTCTCCAACCCTTGCCATTACCGCCAAAGCCAATGCTATGAAAGCAGAGGGCAAGGACATTGTAGCTTTTGCTGCTGGCGAACCAGACTTTGCTACGCCAGAACCCATCTGCAACGCTGCTATCGACGCTCTTCGTGCTGGATTTACAAAATACACACCAAGCAGCGGAATCAAAGATCTAAAAGATGCGATCGCCGCAAAACTAGAGCGCGAAAATGGAGTTAATGTTGCTCCTTCACAGATCGTAACGAGTTGTGGTGCAAAGCAGTCTGTTTATCAGTCTCTCCAGATACTGGTAAATCCTGGCGATGAAGTCATCCTGATTGCCCCTTACTGGATGACCTATGCCGAACAAATTAGGCTTGCCGGCGGCAATCCCGTCGTTGTGCATGCATCAGCTGCTTCTGGATTTGTTCCAACTATCGAGCAACTGCAAGCGGCTATCTCACCGAAAACTAAGGCAATTATCATCAATAGCCCAAGCAATCCGACCGGAGCTGTTTTGCCAAAACCAACTCTTGAAGCGATTGCAAGCTTGGCAGTCAAGCATGGCTTTTGGGTCATCGCCGATGAAATTTACGAGAGACTCATCTACGATAAGCAAACTCATGTTTCGTTTGCGACATTAAGCCCGGAAGTTGCTGAACAAACAATCACCATTGGCGGTTGCAGTAAGAGCTACAGCATGACCGGCTGGCGAATTGGTTTCGCAGCCGCACCAGCAAAGGTGGCTTCAGCCCTGAGCAACCTTCAGGACCAAGTTACGAGCAATCCGACTTCATTTGCCCAGAAAGGTGCAGTCGTAGCGTTCAACTTACCTTCCGAAACCGTCGAGGCTATGCGCGCAGAGTTCGAGGAACGAAGAAACCTGATCTATCAGATGCTCTCCGACATCCCTAATTTGGTTGTGCCAAAACCCTCGGGTGCTTTCTATATCTTCCCAGACGTTTCGACCTATATTGGAGGAAAGATCAAAACCGATGTAGACCTCGCCGCTTACCTCTTGGAAGAAGCGATGGCGGCTACTGTTCCAGGATCCGTTTTCGAAGGTCCAGGACATCTTAGACTCAGCTATGCCTGTAGCCGAGCAGACATTGAGAAAGGTGTTTCTCGAATTCGGGAGGCTCTTTCACGTCTCTGAGCATTATTCCCAAGGCAATTCCGCTTCGTAGCGAAGAGATTTTTCGACTCGCTATGAGGCACTCATCGGCGGCAGCTAATCCTGTCGTCGATAGTTATGAGCGCCTGGAGTTCTTCGGGGATTCCGTGCTTGGTTTGGTGGTAGCCCAGTATTTATACGAGCACCATCCAAACTGGGACCAAGGAATGCTTTCGAAGGCAAAATCAAGCGTCGTGCAAGAAAACCCTCTTGCACGCGTCGCCTTACGGCTTGGACTCGACCAACACCTTGAGCTTAGTCCTAGCGAAGAAGCTACTGGCGGTCGCCAACGTCCCTCAATTCTTGCCGACGTTGTCGAAGCCATCATCGGTGGGATTTACCTTGAAAGTGGCCTTGAGGTCGCACGATGGTTTGTGCTCGAACAACTTGACTCAGACTTGATGCGTATTAGTACCGGCGACGTTAATCCGGACGACTACAAGTCCAAACTGCAAGAAACGGCACAACAATTGTGGCGTCAGACGCCTCAATATCGCGTTATCCATGAGCACGGCATGGCTCATGACAAGCGATTCCATGTTGAGGTTTTGATCGGTGATGAAAGCCTTGGAGAAGGTACTGGCCGATCAAAGAAAGAAGCGGAGCAATCTGCCGCCTCAGATGCCTTACAGATCATCGAGAGAAATCGAAGAGCCCGTGAAATGGCGGTAGACCCATTTGATAACTAGGACCTCTTTTTGATTTTTTGAAAACTTAGGCTATACTTCCCTTTGACGAAACCCGTCAATCCTTTCGAGGAGGTGCACAACGAAATGAAACAACGAGAACTCTTTTTAACCGTGTGCGCCTCACTGTCGATGCAATTCTAAACATCGATCCCACGCTGAGTGTTGCACACGGCTGTTGATATTTCTTGAACCAAGGCGTCCTAACGCCTCTTGTCAGCCTAAGAACATCCAGCAATGCCTAAAAAGCACAGAAAAAACCTGAACGAGCGCCTTATGTCGCTCGAAAACGAAGAACTCAACAAGATCCTTAGTCACGCCAGCTCGATTCGAAAGGTGAGCAGGCGAGGAGTTGGTCCCCAGGCTCATCGATCTCTGGAAAACATAGCCCTTACCTTGCTCGAAGATCGGAAGCAGAAGCCTAAGAAACACATTGGTCCCCCTAATGGGACGGTGATTTGGAAAGGTAAAGATTCGTGTGTCGTTCGGTCAAAAAACGAGGATGTTGTCTGTAACTTCCCTAAAGGCAGATCAATCGGATCGATTGCCGTTGGAGACCGAATCCATTACGAATTAAATGTCGACCGTATGGAGGTTACGGATGTCTTCGAACGCGAAACCGTTCTTTCACGGCCTGATCCCGACGGACGAAAAGAACTTGTCATCGCAGCGAATATCGACTACGTGCTCATTGTCATGGCCCTCATTGCTCCCCCACTTCGACAAAGAATGATTGATCGATATATGGTCGCGGTACAGCGTGGTGGAGCTAAACCAATCCTCTGTTTGAACAAAACAGACTTGCTCGATGAATCCAATCGCGACGAGGAAATGGGCAAAATAGCTCCCTATTACCATCTCATGCCTGTGCTCATGTGCTCAACATCTAGCAACCAGGGAATCGACGAAATCCGTGAATTCATCGCAGGCAAAACGTGCGTTCTGGTCGGCAAATCAGGCGTCGGAAAGTCGTCATTAGTGAATGCAATTGGTTCTAGTCAGACCGCGGCTACCCAGGAAGTGAGCGAAATGACAAACAAAGGTAAACACACAACGACTGCTTCTAGGATGTACGAGCTTGACAACGGAGCCAAGATTATCGACACACCAGGTGTTCGCGCCTTCGGATTGCCCGACATGACTCCCGAATCACTCCAATGGTATTTCCCAGAGTTTGAGGAGTACCGAGATGAATGCAGATTTCGGGATTGCACACACCTCATCGAACCGGAGTGTGCTGTACGTGAAGCAGCTGACCTTGGCGAGATCAATCGACACAGATATGAAACATATAAACGGATCGCTCAATCCTCATAAGTTTTTCATCTTTCTTGGTTTGCATCTAGCAGGCAATTGTGCTAACGTCTGGGCATGTCAATGAGGAACGTTACTGCTCTTATTCTTTCGTTGCTCGTCGCCAGTGCTATTGCGCAGGGTCCCGGCGGCCCTCGCGGACCTGGCGGCCCCGGTGGTCCTCGTGGTCAAGGAGGACCGAGTGGTAGAAGGTTTGATCCTAAAGAGATGGCAAAGCGACAGCTTGATCGTCTCACAAAGGACCTCAAATTAACTCCAAAACAGATCCCTCAGGTTAAGGCGATCATCGAGTCAGCCGCAACGGAGAGAGGCAAACTCTTTACTCCTGGTAGCGGACGACCGGATTTTGCCAAACTCCGTCCAAAAATGGAGAAGATTCAAGAGACTACTAGCGCCAAACTCAAAAAAGTCTTGACAGCCGCTCAATATAAAAAGTACCAGGAAGACGAAAAAGAGCGACGTATGAGACTCCAACAGCGCATGGGTGCTGGCCCTGGCGGTTTCGGCGCTCCTGGCGCTGGCCGTCCAGGTGGTGTTCCTCCTACGGGAGCGCCCGGTCCAAAGAAAAAAGGCTAAGGCACTCTTTAACAACATAAAAAGCCATTGCACTTCAGCAATGGCTTTTTGATTTTAGTGGTGCTTAATGAAGCATGCTTATTCCATAACAGGAATAGAATGATTTCGATGATGAGCATTTTAGCGGTCGCACTATCCATGACTTACCACGGCTGGGCGAAAACGCCTCCCATGGGTTGGAATAGTTGGGACAGTTTCGGAACGACGATTACTGAAGACCAGGCAAAAGCTCAGGCAGATGTCATGGCAGCGGATCTTCTCAAGTTCGGCTGGAAGTATTTCACTGTGGATATCCAGTGGTACGAGCCTAACTCAAAAGGTCACGATTACAAACCAGGCGCCAAACTCGCGATGGACGAATTCAGTCGTTTGATTCCCGCATCGACGAAGTTCCCTTCTTCGGTCGACGGTAGTGGCTTCAAGCATTTAGCCGATTATGTTCACGCAAAAGGATTGAAGTTTGGAATTCACATCATGCGTGGGATTCCCCGACAGGCGGTTGAGGCTAATACACCAATTCTAGGGACATCAAAGAGGGCTGCCGACATCGGACTCAGAACTAGCACCTGCGCCTGGAATCCAGACATGTATGGCGTGGACATGTCAAAAGAAGGAGCACAGGAGTATTACGATTCTTTGTTCAAGCTATATGCCCAGTGGGGAATCGACTTCGTCAAAGTCGATGACATTGCTCGCCCTTATGATGCCGTTCAGCAGGCAGAAATAGAAGCTATTCGCAAAGCGATTGACAAGACAAAAAGACCGATCATTCTGAGCCTTTCACCTGGCGATACACCTATCGAAAAAGGAGCGCATGTTTATGATCATGCAAATATGTGGCGGATTTCGGATGACTTCTGGGATCAGTGGCCACCATTACACGGAATGTTCGGACGTCTGAATAAGTGGACTCCATTTCGCAAGCCAGGTGCATGGCCCGATGCCGATATGCTTCCTTTCGGCAAAGTATCGTTCGGCCGAGATACACGGTTTACTCAGGACGAGCAAATTTTGTGTATGACGCTTTGGTGCATAGCTCAATCACCTCTCATTCTCGGTTCTGACCTTACTAAACTCGACGACTGGACACGCCAACTGCTGACCAACCAGCAAGTACTAGAAGTCAACCAGAAGGCGAAAAACCCAAGACAGATCTCTAATCAAGACGATTTGATTGTATGGGCCTCGGACGGGCCAAAGAACGCTAAATACGTAGCCTTGTTTAACGCCTCTGATCGCCCGGAACAAATAGTCAAAATGGACCTGTCAACCCTCGGATTTAAGGGAACAGTGTCGGTTTTGGATCTATGGTCCGGAGTAAAAATCGGAAAGTTATCAGGGAAGCTTGAAATGACACTCAAACCGCATAGCGCAAGACTGTTCAAGCTGAATTAACAACTCTGTGAGAATTTTCGATGATCGTTCCTGGTTGTCCAATTTAAACCGGAGATAACCCCAAAAAGGCCCGAGACTGGTCAGCTATGTAGGTGAACATATCGGGCAACATTACATTCGCTAGGCGTTACGCACTACAATAGGATTCTTCCAAACTGGATCCAACCGAGTTGAACTATGCTAGCAAATAAATATTTCTTGCGGCTCTCCACTTTAATCGTCGGCTTAACCTGTCTGGGAATTTCTTTTGCAAAAGCAATTCAGGATAACAAGGCGAGCAAACCAAAGCAAAAGGTCAGCGTTGATCTTCCACCTTATACTGGCCCCAAAAAGCGGTTAGCTGTTCTCGACATTGAAATAAAAGTATCTCCCCCGGGCTCGGTCGGAACTTCGACTGATTCGGGTGTTGACGCTCCTATACTGACAGACTTCGGAACCGGTATGACCGAAATGTTGACGACTGCCTTAGTTGACAGTAAACGGTTTGTCGTTCTTGAACGAAAAGCCCTAACTGACGTTACAACCGAGCAAAACACGAACAATGGTGCAGGATTCGACCCAACAACCAGCGCAAAAAGCGGTCGCCTCCTTGGTGCGCAAGTTGTGATCCACGGCGTCGTGACTGAATATAGCTTCCATAAATCGTCCACGAGCGGCGCCGGCCTCCTGGACAAAATTGGCGGCATTCAAGGAGCCAAGAACGAAGCGGTTGTCGTCATCGATTTTAGAATTCTCGATACACAAACCGGACAAGTCCTTGACTCAGTTAAAGCAGAAGGACGTGCTAAGGCATCGGCACAGAAGGTAGCCATCAAAGTTGGTGATGTAGACCTCGGTCAGAACAGTAGCCAGTCTGAGCCGTTGGCAGAAGCTGCTAGAAAAGCCATTGAGTCGGCAGTGAAAGGTATCTGCGCGAGAATGGAGAAGCTTCCTTGGGAAGCAAGGATTTCCGAACTCGACAAGGACGGCGACACCGTTACAAATCTATACATGAATGCTGGATCTGTTATGGGTGTCAAAGTTGGAGACGAACTCGAAATCCTTCACCCAGGACGAGATATTATCGACGATGAATCGAAGCAAGTCATCGGACGAACAAAAGATTCGTTGGTCGGTACAGCCGTCGTTGAATCAGTAACATCAAAACTGGCCATTTTGAAGCCCACTTCAGGATCAGGATTCGACAAAAACGACGTGGTTCGATACAAAGCTTTTAAAAAGTAGACCGTTGATTGGTTGCCAAATATGGAGCTTCGAGCAAGTATCGAAGCTCCTCTTTTTTGCTTTGTTCTAGTTTGGACGATGACTCGACGGAAAGAGTCGCGGTTTTTCAAGTAACGAATCGTAAGGCAAACCGAAAATGATCCAAATCGATACTCCCAGGATGACTACGAAGATAGCTCCAGCCGTGCGAATTCTGCTTCTTATTGACATATTCAATCCTCAAAACATCGAAAAACGTCGATCACACCTTCAGTACCATTCTACAGGTTATGCTACTTTATTGATAAACGACCACGCACTCTTACCAGTAAGGGGCACTATTAAAAATCTCACAGATTTATGCGTTGGATTTTTGTTGATAGAGCCGAATATATAGTCATAGGATGGCAAACCAATTGTGAGAGACATTATGGCCATAAACGTAGAAGAATTTGAAAACCAGGAAGCTCGGCTTGTTCACAAATTGACTGAGCAACTCGACCTTGCCCGAACACTTCTTCTTGGAGACCAAGTTTGCTTGGGTGCAGTTCTGAACAAGCTCACAGCAGCAGTCGATTCAACTATGGCGGCGCTAGAAGAACGCCATCGTGAATGTACCTGCCCACTCTATGGTTCCGTAGAGTGTCGTCGAACACGGGTTTGTATCGGCATGATCAAACGCTTTTCTGAAGATCCTGATCTCGTTCACCTAACTCGATCGGAACAGATTATAAATCGTTGCACGTAAGACCGTAATTCTACGGTCAACCATGACATGCAAAATAGCCACACACGCTCTTGTTCGTGTGTGGCTATAGAGCTTTTTAAGTTTAACCTAGATTACTTACCGGCTTCGGTCTTAGGAGCCTCTGCGCCTGGCTTAGCTTCGGTCTTAGGAGCCTCTGTACCAGCTGCAGGAGCGGTGGCTTCGGTCTTAGGAGCCTCTGTACCAGCTGCAGGAGCGGTGGCGTCGGTCTTAGGAGCCTCTGTGGCTGCAGGAGCATCCTTGGTCTCAGTCTTGGTTGCGTCAGGAGTTGTTGTTTCTTCTGGCTTGCTGCAACCGATCACAGCAAAGGCAACTGCGCTAACGATGATAAGCGATAAAATCTTTTTCATTTCGTATCTCCTAGTTGAATGCGGTAACTCAGAGTTCTGAACCCGCAGAGTTACGTGCACCTTAATGATACCATTCGTTCAAAGTATATTGCGATATGGGCCTAATGACCTAGTTAACGATATCGGGTAACTGATCGGCGGGCAATTGAACTTCACTTAGCTTCCACACCTTCGAAGGAAATACTAACCACTTCATACCGCCTTCTTTCGAGAAGGTTAATGTGACAGTTTGGTAGCGAATTCGTCTTGTTTGTCCAAGAAAGTTGACAGTGAGCGTGACAGGCGAGGTAATTCGAGCCTCCTCACCGGTCACGATAGGTTCCTGGTTTTCTACTTCCACATCTGGCTTCTGTTTTTTTACAAAATCGGCAATATCTGACATACCTCCCGGAGCCTCCTGTGAGTTCACTTTGATATGTTTACTGAGCAAATCAATAACTCCGCCTGCCTTGCCATCTTTGCCAGCTTCAATGGCTTCTTTTAGTGCGGTCCTGATTTGCTGTTTATCGTCCGACCCACCAACTGAGAGACCTACCTTCAGGCCCACTAACACGACCAAGACAATGGTTACTCCAAGGATTGTAGGTTTCATGATATTGAAGACGTTTCGTAATTCGACGACGTGCGAACTTGCATGAAAATAATTCTGCTGTTACAATCGCATGACATTTTCGATTAATATTTACAGCTACATTTCAAAACGTAGTACATTTTCAAATCAATTCAAAGATCAAGGAGTGAATCTATTGGCTCAAAGACCATCAAAGGCAGACTATGTTGTACTAGCTGAGTTACGTCGCGAGATCCGACGATTTTTACGGTACAGCGAAGAATCCGCTCGGGAAGTTGGCATCACGCCACAACAACATCAAATAATCCTGGCGCTCAAGGGAAACGCAAGTAGGGATTGGATGAGCATCGCTGAACTCGCAGATAGCTTGCAACTAAAGCATCATACCGTCGTCGGGTTGGTTGACCGATCCGTTCTTGCAGGGCTGGTCGAGCGAGAACCTGATTCTGAAGATAAGCGACAAGTTCGAATTTCGCTCACCAATCATGGCGAAGAAATTGTTGAGAAGTTATCCCGGAAAAACCTTGAAGAACTGAATCAACTAAAAGAACTAGTTAAGGGTAATTCAACACCTAACTAGTTTTAAACACGCCTAATCTCTAAACATGTGTAAAACAAAAAACAGGCCCAGCGTATGCTGAGCCTGTTTTCCCTTCTGGTCTTGTATCCGTTTTAGGCGATACCGATCCATCGCTTCAGTCGATAAACTGTCGTATCCCGGTTAAGATGCGCAATGACTCTCGTGAGCGGTACAGATTTAGGGCAAACCTTGACACAATTCTGAGCATTGCCACAGTTGGTGATCCCTTCTTCACTCGAAAGGAAATCTAGTCGCTCTTTTTCAAGCGTTTTACCAATCGGATGTAGGTTGAACAACAGAGCTTGACCTAGTGCGGCAGGACCAACAAACGTTGTTTTCTCATTGACCTGTGGACAGGCTTCGACACAGCACCCGCAAGTCATACATCGCGACAGCGCGTAGCGCAGATGTCGGATGCTGTCGTCTTGAGGTTGAGCCATTCCTAAATCATAGGAACCGTCGATAGGAACCCAAGCCTTAACCTTTTTTAGGTTATTAAACATCTTGGATCGGTCTACCGAGAGGTCTCTCATAACCGGAAACTTCTTCATCGGCTCAAGAGTCACAAAATAGGTATCTCCCTGTAACTCTCCGACTTCTTCGATCAAAGCCGTGCAAGCCTGGCGAATCATCCCATTAATGTTCATTGTGCACATGCCGCAGACTTCTTCTAAACATACGGCATCCCATGACGGGGGCTTAATTGCTTTGCCTTGAGTGGTCACAGGGTTCTTCTGAACGGCCATTAAGGCGGAAATGACATTAGCCTTTTCCTGGAATGGTATCTCGTACTCTTCCCAGTAACTGCTGCTGTTCTGGCTCTCTTGTCGAAGAACCTTCAGTCGAATCTTGCTTGCGGTTGCGGTGGCTGCCATCGTTCTCTCAATTACGTGTGTTTTGGTTAGGAACACGCGATCCCACTAAAGGGAATACCCGAATCGATGACTTTGAAGCGGTCTTTTGCGTTCATTGAGGCAAGGAATGGCTAATAAGAAGTCGTTAACCAATGCCGTACTAGCTCGCTTCTGCCTGAGGAACGATGAATGTTGAGATCTGCTCAATTTTTACGTGAAGCTGATACAGGTCAACGGCTGACTTGATGGCAGTGATAAGCGTCGCCTTGTCACAAGGTTTTGTTAGGAAGTGAAAGATCTGATTCTTCTCGACGGCGGTAAAAGCAACTTGCTGTTCATCAAAACCCGTCAACATCATTCGGACAACTCTGGGATACTTCTGTTGAACTTGGTCAAGAAGTTCCAAACCGCTCATGCCAGGCATTCGCATATCAGTCATGATCACTTGAAAGTCGCCGCAACTTAACAAGTCGAGTGCTTCTCGACCGCTGGTTGCCGTTTCAATATTGAAATCTCTTCCAATTAAACGAACGATACCTTGTACCACGAACGGTTCGTCGTCAACGATCAACACTCGAGCAGACATATCAATATAGTTATCGGAGATATCAGGCTGCCTCAGCACCCGAAATCGGTTGAGATAGTGGCAATATCACCCTCATAGTGGTTTCAGTTACCCCGTCAGTTTCGATCATTATTTTGCCGCCATGTCTTGCAACGATCGAGTGGCAGATGGCCAGCCCTTGCCCGGACCCTTTCCCAGGCTCTTTCGTTGTAAAAAACGGATCAAATACGCGAGAAATAACTGCGTCGGGTATGCCACCACCGTTATCAGTCACTCTAATCTCCACATCGTCCCCCAGCTGCAAAGTCGATATTTTGATAGCGCCTAAGTCTTCGGTTCCTTTAAAATGCTCTGCGACTGCATCAGTAGCGTTAACTACAAGGTTCATGATTACTTGATTGAGTTCATCACCGTAAGCTTTGACCCGAGGCGAACGATCATCAAGATTCATTTCGACTTTCGCAACATACTTGTGAACATTGCGGGAAACGATTACAGTGCTTTCGACAGCTTTGTTGATATCAATATCAACTCGATCTGCGCTACCCGGATGTGAAAGTAGTTTCATCGCCTTAACGATCTGGGCAACTCGATTGACGCCTTCAATACCCTGCTGCGCCGCAAGAACCGACTCTTCTTCTGCAAAATCTAAGTTGATTAGTTTTGCTGTTTCTTCAATGAGAGATAATTCGGGCAAACACACTGAAAGTTCCTTAGCCCTTCGAATCAGATTATTACAACTTTCATGATATGCACGCATATCATCGATTGAAGTTCGGAGAAACTCAAGATTGTCACCAATGAACTGGATTGGCGTGTTGATTTCATGGGATATTCCCGCAGCCAGTTGACCTATCGTTTCTAGATGCCTCGTTTGAGTCAAGGCTTGCTCGAATCGCCTATGCTCGGTGTTGTCCAAGCCAATTATTACAACACCTCCATCCTCGCTTGGCACGATTCTGAAGACGTACGAATTGGGGCCGATCTCGTACTCTCTCTGAATCGATTCTCCCCGGAAACTTGCTCGGATATCCCGCACAATTTCTGGGGTATTTGCAAAGTAGGTCTCATACGCTTCTCCAGTTGCGCTACCGGATCCGATACCGAGGGTCTCTGGATATCGCCCTTGAACGATTTGAATTGCACCATCACGCGAAATGCTACAGAGCAAAATGGGAAGGTTCCCCAGGATGATCGACAATTGGCTCTCAGCCTCGGCTAGTCTCAGTTCTCCTAGTTTACGAACCTGAAGTTCGGCTTCACGTCTTGCAAGACCACCTGAGAAAATGTTGCTCGCTAACCGAACAAGGCTTGTCATCTCTAGAATGTTCCTCTCAAGAGGTTTATGGCTTTCAGCGTAAAACACTCCTATTGGCAGCCCGCCAGCGATAAGCGGAATTGCAACCATCGAGCAGTACCCCCGCCGCGCCAAAACCTCAGCTTCCGTCGAACCTATTGATTCAGGTGAATTAGCATCAATCACTATGGTCGGTAGCGTAGATGAAATCCGTCGCGAAAGCCATTTTTGAACAAATTCGTCGCCAGAGAAATCATCCAGTTTTGTTTCAAGACCTCTCTTCTTCCCAAATGAAAAGCAACTGAACTTGTCCGTGTCGTGATTTGCCAAATAGATATAGGCGCGATCAAACTCAGTAAGCGTACATATTCTTCGCAATGCCCGGTCCGTAACCGAAGCCATGTCAAGCACATCTACGTGAATGAACTCAGTTGAAAGCTTAGTGATCTCCTGTTCAAAACGGGTCTGGTTTCTTTGAGCCTCAACTGCAAGGCGCCGGTCCGAAACATCAATCGCAGTGCCTGAGATGCCGATGAGAGTTCCCTTAGAATCTCGAATAGCTTGGCAGTGCAGCTCAGCAAACTTGAGTTCATCTTCTGAACCAACAAACTTCACTCTCAATTGGACTACATCATTCATTCGCCGCTTTAGGGCGAGGAAAGCCATTTTGAACTGAATCTGATCTTCTATTGAGATGAAATCGGTAAATGGGTGACCAAGACAAGCTGAAGTTGAGCGACCGGTAAATCTCTCCCAGGAGCTATTAATATACTTGCAGCGACACTCATCGTCCAGTTGAAAAACCACATCTGTTAGGTGGTCAAGCACTGAGCATTTAGCTAAAGAATGCTCGCGCGTCACGTGAACAAGCCCCGGAGACTCCTCAGCTAAGACTAAAGATGCTCCTTCGTGTGAAGGTATCGAACAGATCCTGAAACGAAACTCTTTGTTTAGTTCATTAAGCAAGAACCTCTGACCGACGAGTTTAGGCTCTAATCGATTAGTCTTGCTAAACAGTGCTTCGTTAACCTCTTCTCTGACAGCTACGGGCACAATTGTAGCGATCTGATCAGTGAAAGCCAGGCCGGTACGAAGACCAAACTGATCTTCAGCAAGTGAAGAGAGGGCTGCCACTACTCCAGAAGAATCGACAATGACGGCCACGAACCCTAATGCCTGAAGTGTTTCTATCAGTGGAACGTTAAAGTTCGATTGCTCATCCATACACGCATCCCAACAAAAAAGAGCCTATCCGGATATCGTTGGCATGTTTTGCAATGTAACTGGTTTAATCCCCCAGAAACTGTAGATTTTGCCTTTCAAGTCGCAATTGGCCAAATTTTCTAAGATGAGCGTGAACGTGAAACAGTACTAATCCCCTTTAAGGTTAAAACATTTGAAATAAAGCAAGAAGTAAATAATCTGCCTAGTAAATACTACTATTAACACCATTTGAAAAACTCATAGCCTAGCCGTCGACTTGATTTTTCAAAGAGATTACATATTCAAAACTGATAAACTTTCAACGTTGCACGCATTGTTTTTTGCAACTTTAATCCAAGTTATTATATTTACAGCTAGCATATAGTTAAACTTTGTCCCTAGTGGTACGTCGAGCTATTTCTAGTTTCTACTGATTCGACTTGCGATAAAGTTCGCAAAAAACATTACCGGGTAACTGCCCAAAATATACCCATATCCATGAAGAGGGTCGGCGACACGTCGATCAGAAATACCCATGGATAAAAACGGATGCAAGTACCTAAGGAAGGCACAGACTGGAACGCTGCAATTAGCTGGAAGCTTAAGCATCGTCGATGTAAAGGACTTGCTTCATGAATCACGTAAAGCAGCCAACGACAGCAATGCGTCGAAGATCGTCATCTCGATCAAAGCACTCGAGAGCATCGACACATCCGCTGTACAGGTACTAGTTGCCTTGAGCCGGGTACGACCTTGCGTCTTTTCTGAAGGGACTCCGCAAATTGTAAGAAGACTTGAATTAGGAGGGGTATGCATCTAAGCTTCCCTCCTGGCTCTGGTCGACTCACTTTGGCACTTATTGGTTTGGGAATCGTTCCGTTCATTTGCGGACCGTTTCTTGGGACGACAATCGCAGTGCTTTTTTGTGGCGCAATCGGTTATCGATGCCTTTCGAAAGATGCAGAACATAAGTTGTTGTCAGAAGAAGCCAACGAATTGAAGTCAACGATATTGTCTCTTCACGAAACAGTTGATAGAGAGCAGAAGCTCCGATTTACCGATATCGAACGCCACCAAGAAGTATTAGAACGTTCGGCGTACTCAATCAGACAACTGGAAGAAAAGATCCACGAACTGGAAACTGCCTCGAGTTTATCCAGTCAACACACTCAACAAACTGGACTTACGGCAGCTGAATTAGCGGACCAGGTGACGGTAGCAATCGACGAATCGTCTGCGGCAGTTGATTCGGCGATTAGCTCTTTCCAAAGACTCGCGGCCGAGTCAGATCAGCTTAGTTCCGCAGCGGCGGAAGCCGTACGTGTAAGGAGTGAAACAGGTGAAGTTGACACAGTTTCTTTAGCTACAGATGCACTCAACCATTTAGTCAACCAAATGATTTCGACCGCTTCGAGCATGGCAAATTCCGCGCATAAAATGCAGCAGGTCGTTTCTATATGTAAAGACTTACATACGCTTCTAAATGAAATCGAGAACGTTGCTAGTCAAACAGGCTTATTGTCACTCAATGCCAGCATCGAGGCGGCACGGGCTGGTGATGCTGGAAAAGGATTCGCAGTAGTTGCTTCGGAAGTTAAAAAGCTAGCAGACCGGTCAACGAATACCTCCGAACGAACGAAAGAACTTATAGAAAGGTTGTACGAAAACAGCAATGAATTATGTAGAGACATGGGAACCTCTGCAATGCTAAGTAGGGACGCAGCCTGTGATGCTCAAGGTCGCTTAATCAAAATGATGTCTACGATTCGTGAAAGCGAACGTAAAAATGCTGCCAAGTTGATCGAACTTACAGAAGCGAGCACCAACGTGTCTCAAGAAGTCTGTAGGGTCGTCGTTGCCCTACAATTTCAGGACTTGCTTCGTCAGCGACTCGAACATATCCACGATCCATTAAGAAAGATAGCTACTGATGCCGGCTTAAGTCCGGATGAACTTCATAAGTCTCTAGCGGTTGGTGCTACACCAGACGCGATTGTAGTTGACTACACGTCCGACGACGACAATGTAACCC
The DNA here is from genome assembly GCA_002336105.1 of Chthonomonas sp. UBA1950. Taxonomy (GTDB): domain Bacteria; phylum Armatimonadota; class Fimbriimonadia; order Fimbriimonadales; family Fimbriimonadaceae; genus Fimbriimonas. The sequence goes on from DDEQ01000039.1 coordinate 222,539, forward strand.
TATTCTAGCGGTGTAATAATTTGAGTAAAACTGTTCTAATTGTTGATGACTCTGTCTCGATGCGACAGATGGTGAGTTTCACCCTGAAAGGTGCTGGTTTTCAAGTAATTGAAGGATCGAATGGCCAAGAGGCTTTAAGTCGTATTGACTCGGCACCTAACGGAAAGGTTGATCTCATTATAACGGACTTAAACATGCCCGTTATGGACGGCTTATCGTTTATTAAGCAGGCTCGTACTAAGTCGAGTTGTCGGTTCACTCCAATCTTGATGCTTACGACTGAAAGTAGTGACGCACGAAAAGCAGAAGGGAAAGCTGCTGGCGCGACAGGTTGGATCGTAAAACCATTTCAACCCGATCAACTTCTCAAGGTCATTTCAAAGGTGTTACCAGCATGAACGTTGATATGGATCAGTTCTTGTCGGCATTTCTTGTCGAAGCTCAAGAACACATCGAAGTTTTCGAATCAACCCTGCTTGCCGTGGAAGATGATCCTAGCAACAGGGAGCAGCTAAATACGATTTTCAGGTGCGCTCACTCCATAAAAGGTGGTGCCGCAACCTTTGGACTTCCTGGTGTTGCCGGATTCACCCATCATGTGGAAACACTCCTAGATGATATTCGCGCGGGAAAAATCCAGCTTACGACCACGATTTCTAGACTGCTCTTTCAATGTCTAGATGAGATTCGTTTACTGCTCGCCTCACCAAATGGCGCTGTTCCGGAACTATCGGACTCTGCCAAGAACCTAGTGAGCCAACTTCAGATTGCTTCTAACTACTCTTCAGATGAGGCTTCATCAGTCCAACTTGAAGCAGCTTCTGGATTGCTAGAATACGAGTTTCTGTTTCAGCCAAAAGCAGACATTTTGGCGAGAGGTTGCGATCCGTTCCTGCCTCTACTTGAACTAGAAGAGGTCTGTACAAACTATTCGGTCAAAGCCGATACCAGCAGGGTTCCTAGCCTCGAAGATTTTGATCCAGAGCAGTGTTACCTGAGTTGGAAAGGACAAATTGCAACCGAACACTCCGCGAATGAAATTCGAGAGATCTTTGATTTTGTTGCTGACACCGAAGACATCGACCTCTTCCCGATCCAGCAAAATGTCCATACGGCCCAGAAAGAGGTCACAGGAAATTCTGGTGGAAGTACAAATCCATCGTTCCGACCGGATGCTGGAATCATTCGGGTTTCCTCGGACAAGATGGACCGCTTGGTAAACCTGATCGGCGAATTAGTGATCAACCAATCGATTCTTGATGCGGTAGTGGCTGACTTCACTCCCAATCAAATGGGAAATCTCATCGACGCGGTCGCTTCGATGGCAAGAGCATGCCGCGAATTGCAAGAACGAGTCATGTCGATTAGGCTTGTTCCCCTTCGTCAAGCTTTTGGCCGGTTTCCGAGAGTTGTACACGACTTATCAAATAGCCTAGGCAAGCAGGTCGAACTCACAATGAGTGGAGAAGACACCGAACTTGACAAAGCTCTGGTCGAGGCAATTTGTGATCCGCTAACCCACCTAATTCGTAACTCTGTAGACCACGGACTGGAAAGCGAATCGGAGCGAGTGGCGACAGGTAAATCTCCGGTTGGTCACCTGCATGTCAACGCTTCTCACGAAGGTGGAAGCGTGATGCTTGAGGTAACCGATGATGGCAAAGGCCTAGACAAGGACAAGATCCTTGCCAAAGCAATTGATCGGGGCCTCGTCCAAGCTGGTACCGCGATGACGGACGAAGCGATTCATGCACTCATCTTTGCTCCAGGCTTTTCCACAGCAGATGCTATTACTGACGTTTCTGGTCGAGGCGTCGGCATGGATATCGTTCGTAGCACGATTGACAACCTAAACGGAAATGTGTCGGTCTACTCGAACCCAGGACAGGGAACTCGAGTGCGAATTAGGTTGCCGTTGACAATGGCGATTCTCGAAGGGCTTTCGCTCAGCATTGGCGAAGAAATATACGTTCTTCCTTTGACTGCCATTGTCGAAAGTATCCAGCCCAAAAAGGAAGACCTCGTCACCATCACTGGCGATGAAGAGGTCGTTCGAGTTCGGGGGGAAGTTCTCCCTGTTGTTCGATTACATCAACTGTTCAACTCTCCTAGCTACATCTCAGATCCTTCGAAAGGGCTGTTAGTCATCGTCTCAGACGATGAGAGAAAGGTTGCGTTGTTGGTTGACGAGTTGATTGGACAAAACCAAGTTGTTATCAAGAGCATGGAAGCTAACTACAGAAAGGTTGAGGGAGTTGCAGGTGCGACGATCCTCGGCGATGGTCGTGTCGCTCTCATTCTTGATGTTCCAGAGCTCGTAAGGTGTGCAGATGCCGCCGCCCGAGCTGCATAGGTGAAAATGATGAGTTCATTAGAAGAAAATACTGCAGATTTCTCCTCGACTAGCAAGGACGGACAATTTCTGACTTTCCTGCTCGCCGGGGAGGAATACGGTGTAGATATCCTGAAGGTTCAGGAAATCAAGGGTTACAGTAAAACAACCCGAGTTCCAAACTCTCCAGAGGATGTGGTCGGGGTGCTCAACTTAAGAGGCACAATAGTCCCGATTGTCGATCTGAGGCGGAAATTTGGATTACCTCCAGGGGACTACGATGCCTTCACAGCCATTGTGGTTGTCGTCGTCCAAGGCAGAACGATGGGAATGATCGTCGATCGTGTTTCTGAAGTTCTAAGCATTCCTCTCGTTGACATTCAACCTCCGACCGAAACAAAAGGCGGCCAACCCAACAAGTATTTGCAAGGTTTAGGCAAGGTCGCAGAAAAGCTGGTCATTCTCCTCGAAGTTGAAGCTGTGCTTCTAGATATCGATGTCTCGGAAATCGCCGCCTAGGGCGAAGGATTATAAGATGAATTGGTTCAACAATCTAAAGATCGCAAAAAAGCTAGCCTTCGCATTTGGCGTATGCTTAGCGATTTCGGCACTACTCGTAGTTACATCAGTTAAGAGCTTGGATGCGGTTAACCAGAAGTCCCAGCAAATCGTGTCAGGCGTTGTGGCACGCACCCAGTTGTTGGTTGAGTTGACAAACAACATGCGTTTGGTTAGGCTCTTTCAGTTCAACGCGCTCGCCCAGCAAGATCAAGATGCTCGAATGTCTTCGGTATCAAAAGCCATTGAGACGTCAAAGACGGTTGATTCCCAAATCGACGACTATATCAAGCTTGTTCGACAACCGGATGATAAAAAGAACATCAACAACTTGCATGAGGCTTGGGACAGCTATAACTCCGAATTCGAAAAATTCAGCGGGTTTATGGAGAGAAAGCAGGAAACTCAAGGAACTACTTTCATACTTTCGCTCAAGCCAAAATTTGACAAGATCTCTGATAACTTAGTGAAGATGGCTGACTGGAATAAACAGCGCGCGAATCAGCTTCACAAGGAAGCTGAAGCGGCCGATTCATCGGGAAGAAACTCGATGTACACAATGTTCCTAGTTCTGATCTTTACAATATTTGGTGTAAGTATCCTGACAACAAAGTCGATTACGAATATCGTGACGCAAATCAATCAACGCCTTAACTCATTGGCCAGCATTTGTATCACAAATCTCGGGGCGGCAGTCAAGTCACTAGCAAACGGAGATTTGACCGCAGAAATTCAAACGGGCACAACGCTGATCAATTCCAAGCAAAAGGACGAGCTTGGCCAGATGGCTTCTGACATCGACAAGATCATCCTGAATACGCAAGGAACCGTTCAATCGTTCCAATCAGCACAAGAGGCACTCAGCCGTCTTGTTGGCAAAGTTCAAGGTGCGACAAACTCTATCGCTGCCGGTACGACTGAAGTCACGAACGGGAATACAGATCTTTCTCAAAGAACGGAGGAGCAGGCAGCTAGCTTGGAAGAAACGGCGTCCAGCATGGAAGAGATGACTTCGACCATCCGCCAAAATGCTGACAACGCGAATCTAGCGAACAGTCTCGCTACTCAGGCTCGCGAAGTAGCTGAGACAGGTGGTCAGGTTGTCGTTCAAGCAGTTTCAGCCATGAGCGAGATCAACGAGGGTAGTCGAAAGATCGCTGAGATCATCACCGTTATCGACGAAATCGCATTCCAGACCAACCTACTAGCCCTAAACGCAGCAGATGAGGCAGCTCGCGTTGGTGAACAGGGACGCGGGTTTGCGGTTGTTGCGGCTGAAGTCAGGAGTCTCGCACAGCGAAGCGCAACTGCAGCACGTGAGATCAAGGCGCTGGTTCAAGACAGTGTCGGAAAAGTTGAAACAGGAGCGGATCTTGTCAATGCTAGTGGCGAAAGACTGACTGAGATAGTCGCCTCTGTAAAGAAGGTTGCCGACGTCATTGCCGAGATCTCGGCTGCCTCACAAGAGCAAGCCGCTGGCGTGGAGCAAGTCAACAAGGCCGTCATGTTGATGGATCAGACGACACAACAAAATGCAGCTCTGGTGGAAGAGGTCTCGGCGGCCAGCCACTCTATGAGCGCCCAGGCACGCGAGCTTCAGCGCACTGTTCAGGAGTTCCGTGTTGACCCTAGGTACCTGATGACTGTTGAGAATTCCGGTGTAAGCATCCATAGATTGGCTGCTACTGGCACCGACGGACCTGAAGTGTCCTCAACTCGCCGAGACAAGAAACAGCTCACTGTTGTCTCTAAGGACGACTTCGAAGAGTTCTAAATTCTGTTAAATCTGCCTTCTACGCATCATGGGACTTGTAGAAGGCAGATTTACTCTCTCTTATTAATTTTCACGAAAGCAGATTCAAGATGAGCAGTGACCAGTCTATAAACCTAACAGAATCCGCTTTTGATAGCCTGCGGAACCTGATCAAATCTGAGGCAGGTATCACTCTCGGTGACAGCAAGTCTCACCTCATGAAGTCTCGCCTCATCCGAAGGCTGAGCCAAATCGGCGTTTCGACTTTCGATGACTATTACAACCGCTTACAAAGTGATCCGACCGAGTTACGCGAATTCATCAACGCTCTCACAACCAATAAAACAGACTTTTTCAGGGAACAACATCACTTCACGTTTCTTCGTGACACCTATCTTCCAGACCTCAAGGCAAAAGCGAAGTCCGGTCAGATCCCTCGACGACTTCGTATATGGCATGCAGGATGTTCGACCGGCGAAGAACCCTACACTATGGGTGTTGTCTTGTCTGAGTGCTTTCCTGAGACAGGTTGGGACATTAAGCAACTTGCCTCAGATATCGATACCGAAGTGCTCATGAAAGCGAAGGCTGGCATTTACGAGGAAGAAAAGCTAAATCCTGTGCCGCAAGACTTGCGCCAAAGGTACTTTAGCCGGGGCATGCCACCTAATCAGAATCATTTTGTTGCAAAGGATTCGCTTAGAGAGAGAATCATATATAGACAGATCAATCTCGTGGGACCAATCTGGCCAATCCGCGAAGACGTACGCTTTGACATCGTTTTTTGCCGAAATGTAATGATCTACTTTGATCGTTCAACGCAAATCAACCTGACAAATCGCCTAATGCGAAAACTCAAGCCAGGTGGAATCTTGTTCTTAGGACATTCGGAAACGTTGATGGTATCGAACAATTCATTCAAATCCGTAACGCATACCGGATACCAGCTAATACCTAGCAATCAAATGGAGGCAGCATAATGCCAACCAAATCCAAAATTAACGTTCTAATCGTTGACGACAGCGCCGCAATCCGACAACTTCTAAAAACCATCCTTAGTAGTGATCCAGAGATCGATGTCATTGGTGTAGCTACCGACCCTTTCGACGCTCGAGAAAAAATCAAAAAGCTAAATCCTGATGTTTTGACTCTCGATGTTGAGATGCCACGAATGGACGGCTTGACCTTTTTGGAGAAGCTGATGAAGGGACACCCAATGCCCGTCGTTATGGTTTCGACACTCACTCAAAAAGGCGCGGACATCACGCTGAAAGCCCTCGAAATTGGAGCAGTTGATTTCGTAGCCAAACCGACACTAGATACTTTAAGAGGTGTTGATGAAGCGAAAGAGGAGATTGTTGCTAAAGTAAAGACAGCAGCTAAGGCAAAGATTCGCGGTTCGACCAGTGCAAAAGCGGTTTCACCGCCTACGATTGCAGTCAATAGTTTTAAGCTCACCCACCAACTGATCGCTATAGGTGCATCGACGGGCGGAACCGAAGCTATTAAGGATGTTCTTATTCGCTTTCCATCTAATGCACCGGCTACCCTCATCGTTCAGCACATGCCTCCCGGATTCACTGCCTCTTTCGCAGCAAGACTCGATGGTCTTTGTCAGGTCAGAGTTAAAGAGGCTGAAGACGGAGATCGAGCAGTACCTGGTCAGGTTCTCATCGCTCCAGGAGATCACCATATGGAAATCGTACGCTCGGGTGCGGAGTATCGCGTTCGAGTTTTCCAGGCACCACCGGTCAATCGACATCGACCGTCAGTAGATGTATTGTTTGATTCGTTCGCGCGAAACGTAGGCTGTAATGCAGTCGCTGCGATACTCACCGGCATGGGCGCAGATGGAGCCGAAGGACTAAAACGAATGCGAGACGCAGGCGCTTGGACTGTCGCTCAGGACGAATCGACATGCGTCGTATTCGGGATGCCAAAAGCCGCAATCCAGCTACACGGTGTTGATGAAATAAAACCGCTCGACCATATCGCTTCGGCTCTTCTGACTCACGTTCAACTCGAAAAAGCCAGCTAACTCGGAACTAGATTCTAGTGACTTCCATCGCTTCTTCTGCCCAAGCTATGGAAGTCACGTAGCTCGCGAGCATTGTTCCCGATAGAGTCGAATCTTGTTCGAAAATGCTCCAGTCACCGGATTCATATCGAACAACCAGATCGACGACCTTACCTATAGTGTTAGACTTCGCCGGATTCAGAAGAGCATCATTCAACTCAGATGTTAACGGCATCTGCTGAAGTATTGTCTCCATAGGCAAATCAAAAAGCGCATCTAAAATCGATAACAACCCGGCGGTAAAGTACTTTTCTGGGATTTCATAGTCCATCGACTCAGCGATAAGCTCACACATCCTTGCTCGAATCATCGCGGTAACAAGCAATTGAGCGGGTTTATCCTCGATGCCCGAAATGGCAAGAAGTGATACGAGGGAGACTACTTTCTTGATCCCAAGGATCAGCAACGCAGACCTGATTGACTCGACGCGTTCACTAACGGCAGCACAGGCAGAATTCACTAACCTGAGTAACCTAAACGAGAGTCCAACGTCGCTCGATACCAAAACCTCAAGTTCGTCAATTGTGACCCGAGGATCTTGCAATCGCGTCATCAGGTGAATCAAAACCGCTCTGTTAAGAGGAACTTCGCGCCCGGGGTGGTACGCCGGTTTCATATCGAACGAACCTTCGAAGTAGTCGAAGCCTAGTGCTACACACTGGTGATAGAGCGAAACCGAATCAACCCCGATTGCAAGAGTTCGGAGTCTGTTGCTCTTAGCTTCGGTTACTCTTGATTTGACACTCGATATGTCAAGAACACCAACGTTGATCACCGCCACTTTTGTGTTCTGTCGAATATCTTCCATGAAGATTGGAAACTGGGCAGACTCTACAACGAACTTGCACCCTGTTTTCGCAAGCTCTTTGAATCGTTCCGCATCGTCATCGCTCTCGCGAATGAGGCGATCAACAAACATCAGAGTTTGGCTCAGAGGAAGATGCGTCAAGTGATCAATATCTTTGATCGTCTTCGGGAAATCGAGATATACCTGACGCCCTGCGGTCATTCTTTCGAATCCGAAATCAATGAGCGTTCGGATGAGATCTTTTTCACTAGGGTCTTCTCCTGAAATCGGAATAACGCCATGGATAAGGTGGAAAGCACAGACCCGCATCCGCCGATCATAAATCGGCCTTCTTGATAGGCATACCCCATTCGCAAACTCAGTGCTAACCAAAACCTCTTTCCCAAAACTCCGCAAATTGCGAGCTGTAGACCTAATATATCGGTGAAAACACAACTGCCGGATAGTCTCGTATTACTGGTTTTGGAGGGATTCTTAACAATCAAACCCGGTAATGTACTTAGATGCAGGCGTGTCTAGCACTCATCTCACTCGCCTTAACCGCTCAAAGTGGATCGCAAATTGGCGTAAATCCACCTAAGTTAGTGGTTTTGGTGAGCATTGACCAATGCCGAGCCGATTATATCGACCGATTTGCTCCCCACTATCTGCCAGCCAAGAAAGGCAATGTTCTCGGCGGCTTTAGATTTCTATCTGAAACAGGCGTAAGGTATCGCGATGCGCACCACGACCATTTGCCAACCGCAACTGGTCCTGGTCATAGCATTTTGATGACAGGCTCAGAGCCATTTATCAATGGAATCATTGGTAATGACTGGTTTGATCGCGACACCAAAAAATCGGTGTACTGCGTTGATGATGCCTCTGTAGAAACGGTTGGCGGAACCAGCAAGCCAATGAGCCCGAAAAACCTTAAGGTCACGACGGTTGGCGACGAATTAAAGATGGCCACCGGAGGCAAATCGAAGGTCATCGGAATTTCATTTAAAGACCGAGCAGCAATCCTCATGGCAGGACATGCCGCAGACTACGTCGTTTGGCTGGATTCAGGAACGGGAAACTGGGTTACCAGCAGTTGGTATGGTGCACTTCCCTCTTGGGCGACCAAGATCAATTCTGAGCGACTCATCGACCAGTCCGTCGGAAAAGCTTGGGAACCGCTTCTGTCAAACGATGCCTACACGCTCACGCGAAAGGCTCCGGGTGAGGCGAATCCTCCGGCAGGAAAGGTTTTCTCACACGTACTTGGCAAATCTGGCAAACCCGATAAGGGCTATTACGGCGATATGACAACCAGTGGTTTTGGACAATCCTTCTTGTTCGACACCGTTGAAAGAGCCATTTCCGCAGAGCAATTGGGCACTCATTCAGTTCCTGATATCCTCGTTGTGAACCTCGCTACTAACGACTATGTGGGCCACCGATACGGTCCAAACAGCCCTGAAGTGATGGACATCAGCGTCCGAACGGATAGGCTTTTGAGTCAACTCTTCAACTCGCTGAACAAGCAAGTCCCTGGTGGAATTGATAACGTTGCAATCGTTGTCACGGCAGATCATGGAGTTTGCCCTATTCCAGAAGAAGCGGCCAAACAATACAAGAGCCCGTTTATCCGAGTTAGCGAGAGCGTCGGCAAGCAGATAAACAACGGTCTAGAGAAGAAATATGGTCCTGGACAATATGTCTCGATGAACGCTCTCTTCGAGCAAAACCTATACATCGACCACGATGTAGTTGCAGCGAAGGGCCTCAACTTGAATGAGGTCATTAAGTCAGCCGCTGATATTGCCATCACGGTCCCTGGTATCTACTCTGCTGTCACTAAAGAGCAATTAATGAATAACGGTTTGCCAAGAACCGATTGGGCGACTTTCGCACTTCAGGCATATATGCCTTCAATCGGCGGCGACCTTCTTGTGCTGGAAGCCCCAGGCGTCTACCTTGGCGGCGGTACGGGAACTGGGCATGGCTCAGCTTGGTCTTATGATTCGCATATTCCAATCCTCACAAGATGGGGTGGCCAAACCGCGCAGCAAGTTTTTCGACGAGTAAGCACTCATGATATTGCGAGCACACTCTGTCAAAAGCTTGGAATCGAATATCCCACGGGCAACATCGGAAGCCCCCTGAGAGAAGCGCTAGGTTTGTCTAAATAACTTTCTTTTTGGCTCAAAGCCCAAAAAAACGGCCCTGATCGCAAACGTTCGGGGCCTCACATTCCGTTACATATGTGGGCCATGAATTTGGTCCAAACACAAATGGCACCGTCGCGGAGATGACGGGCCGCCCCTGCCAAATACGGTAGGAAGTGGCATCGGCTGTCGGGTACAAGCAAGCCTGACAGCCCTTTTTCTTTTTGCCGGTAACCTATGCAACATGCGCTGGCTTAATGTGCTCCTTCTGACTTACGGCATCATCAACATCGTTATTGCCATTCAATCTTTTGGTTCGAAGGCAGGTCTTTCTGTCCCAGTCTTCGCCGGATTGTTCGGCGCACTCTCGATAGCTGCTGTCGCCCTAGCACAAACTAATCCACGACCAGGACGGATTGCCTCTTCAGTTTTCGGACTGATTCTGTTGCTCTTCTATGCATCAAAAGCCCTCGATGGAGACAGCCTCAGCGTTATGCTTGCATTCCTATCCCTTGTTGTCGATGTTTGCTTGGTAGGTGCGCATTTTTACGCGGTAAACAAGCGCAAAACCGAAACCGAGAATACAGAAAAGTCATAAACAAAAAGGCGGTAGCTCTTGTGCTACCGCCTTCAAACAATCTACTTTACAGATTATTTGTTTTCGATTTTTCCGTTTTTGCCGACTGAAGGAATTCCTGTTCGGGTCTTCTTCTTTGGCATTTTCTTAATCTGCTCAAGCAAGATTTCAACGGCCTTCTCAATCTGCGGATCTCTTCCCAAAGCAACTAAGTCCGGGCGATTGTCGATGTCGACATCAGGATCAATTCCCTGGTTCTCAGCAACGATCTCGTTAGTTTCAGGATCATAGATTGAGAACTCCGGAGCAGTTAAGAATCCACCGTCAACGAGTGGCGCGCTGCCTCCTATTCCAACCAAACCACCCCAAGTTCGTTTTCCTACAAGAGGCCCAAGATTGGTCTTTCGGAACAGGTATGGGAACATGTCTCCACCCGATCCAGCGTTCTGGTTGATCAACATCGCCTTTGGACCTTCAAATGCCGGTCGGTCTGGGCTGTCAACACCATGTCGAGGCTGTAACATCGTCTGCGACATTCTTGCCAACCTTTCGGTGAAGTACCAAGGAAGATTTCCGCCGCCGTTGTTTCGTTCGTCAACGATAAGAGCTTGCTTATCGAGCACACCATAAAATGCACGTGCAAAACCTGATGCTCCTTCTTCCGAGGTGTTCGGAACGTGCATGTAGCCGATCTTTCCACCCGAAAGTTGATCGACCAGCTTTCGTCTTTGCTCGACCCATTCGGCATAGCGAACTTCAGTCTCATCAGCAATCGGCTTCACTCGGACGATTCTTGCGCCTTCTTCTGTCGGTTTGCTATTCACTTTAAGCACGACTGTTCGCCCAACTTTGTTCAACAACAATGAGCCAGGTGCCGTGTTACCGTCAAGCGATTTACCGTCGACAGACAGTAGATAGTCACCGTCTTTCAAATTAAGTGTTGGGTCACCAAGAGGTCCAGTTTCCGATTCATCAAAAGAGCGACCTTTATAGATCTTCTTAAACTGAATCTTGCCGTTATTTGAAACGTAGTCGGCTCCAAGCATTCCAACCGAGACACCGGTAGCCCCGACACCTGCGTCGCCGCCGCCAACGTACGAGTGCCCAGTGCCGAGTTCTCCAATCATCAAACCGATGATCTCGTTTAGGTCGCCTCTTGAACTAGCGAACTCGAGGTATTTTGCATAGCGGTCGCCGATGGCTTTCCAATCGAGACCACGCATGTTCGGATCGTAGTAGTTATCTCTCTCCCATCGCCAAGCTTCCCAGAAGATTTGCTTCCACTCCGCTTTTGGATCGATAACGCCCTCGACTCCGGATACGTCAACGGAGCCCGGAGCAAACTGTAATCCAGGTCGAACCTCAACGACAGCAACTCTTCCAGCCATGACGTAGCCGAGCTTTGTTCTCGTTTCGTTGAACGAAATTAAAACTGGAGGTACCGGACCAGAAATTTGAACGGAGGATTGTGTGTTCAAATCAAACTTCTTGAGCCCACTAGGCGTGAACACAAAGACTCCGTCTTTTGCTGATACCAATCCTGAATATTGCCCGGCTTCCCAAGGAAGTGGGATCACTCTCTCTGCGATGCCATCGAAATCGATAGATGGAACTACAGGCTTCTTTTCCTCAGGTTTCTTGTCGTCTGATTTCTTTTCTTCAGCTTTCTTGTCTTCGGGCTTTTTCTCTTCCGGTTTCTTTTCTTCAGGTTTCTTTTCTTCTGGCTTCTTCACTTCGTCGGAAGAATCTTCGTCAACAGCCTTAATCAACGGATTTGCTGTATCTTTCTTGAGGGGAATAACGTAGACCCGACTTCCGCCAGAAACGTTGAGATCGAGTGCTCCTTCCGGAGTGCCATTTTGATTAAACGTTCGCTGCGAAATGATGTATAGATATTTGCCGTTCTGATCGAATGTAACGTCTGATTCACTGTAGAAGCCATCAGTTACATCCTTAACCACGCCACTTTGAATTTCGTATACAGAAACCTTTGATTGTTGGTTGGGCGCCATCGACAGATATGCGATGTACTTACTATCAGCGGAGAAGCTGAGTGCACGAGTTTGCGGAAGGTTCGTCTGAATTGATTTCAGCGTCTTGGTCACAGAATCATAGAGACCTATTTCACCACCACGGCAAGTTATCGCGATTAGTTTGCCGTCGGGAGAGTAAGTTATGCTCGTTGGCGATTTGGGAGCACCCGTCGTCAGCTTAGTGCCTTCACCACCTTTAGCCGATCGAGTGTAAACCTCATACTCTCCCGATTCGTCACTCATGTAGGCGATAGTTTTTCCGTCTGGCGAGTAGGTTGGAAATCGCTCTCTACCTGTACCGCCAGCAATAAGCTTTGTGTCGCCTTCGCCGGTTGGAACTGAGAAAATGTCTCCTCGCGCCTCTACGGCAACACGCGTCCCGGATGGATTGATTGAAAGATCACTGATGTTTCGAGCCAGGTTTCTGATTGAGGGTCTTGTTCGCAAATTATCGCTGAGAATTCGAGGTGATAACTTCGCTTCTTTACCTGTGGCGATGTCATATTTGACAAGATAGCCGTCTCGCTCAAACACGACTGACTTTCCATCGGTGCTTGGCCTTTTGATATCGGCGTCAGCATAATGGGTGAGCTGAACATCCTTCTTAGACTTCAAGTCGTACCTAAACAAGTTCAGAGTGCCTTCTTGCTTATCACTTATATAAAGCACACTGTCGCCAACCGCCATTGGGTAGTAACTCTGCTCACGTTTGCTTGGTAACTCTGAGTATGTGTTGGTCGTCACGTTATAAAAACTGATCCGACCTTGCGTTCCGCCTCGATAGCGGCGCCAGTTAAACCTTTCCGAACCAGAACGTTGGTAGACCAGGTTATCGGCGCTTCCCAAAAATGAAACCTGATCAACCTCAACGAGAGGGAGAGTTGTTGGCAAACCGCCCTTTGGCGAGACAAACCAGAGTCTCTGATCACGATTAGTGTAGTTTCCGCCTGATGAGGTGTAAGCTATTCGCCCGTCAGGTGTCCATCCTGCAACGAGATCTTGGTTTGCATCAAAAGTAAGACGAACTGGTTCTCCGCCCTCAATCGGCATCATGTAGACATTCAGCGCTCCATCGTATGCAGCGCTAAAGGCTATAGTCTTTCCATCAGGAGAAACTTTTGGAGCTACCTCAGGTCCAGGGCTAGAGGTAAGTCGGCGTGCAATGGAACCCGGTGCGGTATTCGATGCCCAAAGGTCTCCAGCGTAAGTGAAAATAACGGTATCCCCAGAGATCGCGGGATAGTGCAACAGCCTTGGCTCAACAGTCGTTTGCATGAGCAGCGAGGCGGCAAACAAAGAAGTGATCAAACGTATTCCTCCAAATGGTGACGGACAGATATGTCCTTCCCAGGGAGCTTATACGATTACGCGTCTTTCTGTCGTTCCGCGAAATAAAAAACAGGTCACTTGACCCTAATCCTTGCCCTACGGATCAAAAATCAGCCACAATAATGTTCCCTACGCGGCGGATGTAGCTCAGGGGTTAGAGCGCCTGACTGTGGCTCAGGAGGTCGTGGGTTCAAGACCCATCATCCGCCCCATTTCCTTGCCTACGCAAGTTTTTTTGCTAGCCGGTTTATCGACGGCCCTGCCCCGAAAAACGACTGGACACCGTAGTCAGCCGAATATCTAGTTTGATATTCCGAGTTAAGCTAACGCAATTCTAGTCATTTTTGCGCAATTGTGATCAACTATTGTTATTTTTTCCGGGTTTTTAGACACAAGAACTAGAATAGACTGTTGTGCGTATTAGTACTCTCTTGGTCGGCGCGGTCTTTACCTTTATCTTAGGCTATAAATTACACAATCCGGCACCTAGGTCACACGTCAATGTTTTGACACAGGGTGATTTTCGTCCAGGCAACATTCGATTAACATCACATTCCTTTGAAATCGAAATCTATGGATGTATGCATTACATGCAACAACCATCCGTCAAGATCGTGACCTCTTCTGGACGAAAAATCCGTGCTGGCTGGAGTGGGTCGAGTGGCGACGCCCAAATAATTAAATCCGCTTTAGCAATTCCTCCAAAGATGAAATACCTCGATGTTGAAGTCAGCGCACCAGGGCGGAAAACTTCTGTATGGAGAATTTCTGATTTCTCAGGTTCTCCGCAAGAACAGATACCTGTCGAGCAATCATTTGGAACTCCCTTTGCTGTAACAGCAAAGGCATGGCGGGGTGAGGCAGAGACTGGAGGCTTTATTAACCACATGCGAGTGGATGTTGCGGGAACTTTTACTCGTGATCTGGAATGGGAGATCATAGCTCAGAATCTGTCCTATTCGCCAAAGAACGCCGGTGCTTTTTCATTAGCTGTTTCTCCAGGAGTTAATTGGCACTATCAGGCTAGTGAAGGGAGTGCGGTAAGCAACTACTACGACGAAGTGCATGCTGCTGGCGAAATCATTGGCTTCAAGAAAATCACTGAAATCGTCGATCTCGGAGAGTTGGAAATATACCAAAAGCCCCATGGAAACATATATGGACTCAAAGTGAAATCGCCTATCCTGTATCGAACCCAAACCGGATTCTGCGGAAAAATAGAGGACGGACAATTGCGCAACTTTTCGGTTTATCCAGGTTATGAAGTCAACTTTACCAATAGTTGGGTTGCTTCTTCCCTTATGGGAGGATTTGGCTCTAAACCGGCCCAGTTTATCGGCCCATTTGTCAATTGCACGTTGCGGGATGCAAAGACTCAAAGAGGCATTGACACATTGCGTGGCACCTGGCCGGACCCTAAATCTAAGTCGGAAATTCAGGTTTGCAGCAAGCTAGTTTCTCCAGTTGTAAAGCGTCACCACTTTGAACTAGTTATCACTCGGAAGATTGGTTTAAGCCGTCAGTGGTTCCATGTAACTGCACCACTGAAGGGTTCATACTCCAAACTTAAAAAGACTCCAGCCAATGGGAATTCCTTTGCAGAAGTAAGCCAATATAGCTTTGAGCGCTCTGGCCGATAATGAACAGGCTTGTCCACTTTCCAAAGACTACGGGCACTACCGATGACAGAAGTTAAGCAAGGCTAACAATGATTCCTGAAACGACCAGCATCATCCTCCATAGCCGGTGAATGCACAGCTACAGTACTTTTGGGTTACTTTATTCTTTTCTAAATAACCAATATTCTTTTCGCTAGTCTTCGCACAGTCTTGGTCGAGTTAGGGTAAATTGCTATATTCTTCCCAGCACCGATTAACAACCTACGATTTTCTGAACCACCGTGTCCATCAAGGTGCAGGTAATGAATCGATTCGCCCAACCATTGCCTCAGTGCGTTCGCAAGTGCCTTACCTGGTCGAGCGCTTTCGCCTACTGTCAATACCGCTGGCGATGCCAGTCTTCCGCTTGCCTTCATTGAATATAGCGTGTCACGGATGTGTTGAGCATAAGCTCTGGCCTCTGTGGCCAGGCCTTGACCTTCGGGATAGTCACTATACTTAAATAGTCAGGATCATCCTTGCAACGCCATATCGTATATTCTCCTTTGCCCTTACTTATCGACAGTGCTCGAATAATCCGATAGTATTAAATGCCATCTGCAGCCTTATTCCCGCCTTCGTCAGTGCCATCCAATGCAAGCGTCACACTCTGATTGTAGCCAGTCCATGTCCGTAGAACAGCGTCGTCACTGTCACGAACCAGTTGGATGGTTGTTGAATAGTTGTCGTAAGTTTCTACTTTTATGCCAGGATACTGGACCCGAGCATCAGAGCTTAGAGAATCCAAACTGACTCTATACTGAGGCTGGACGACGGTAAACGGGGTAGCCTGACTGGAAAAACCATTCGAATCTACAAATACGGCACTATGAGCGCCTTTTTCCAAGCTATCAACAGAAAGCGTCAGATTCAGCGAGAATTGAAGTAGTGTCTGATCGGTAATCATCATCTGCCGACGCATCGCCGTAAGGAATACCATCCACGAAAAGGGTACCATCCTCCGCGTTGCCAGGATTGATCGGTACGTTGGAGTCGGCCGTCTTTTTCTGCGTAGCCAAATCTATAGTGAACTGCTTCCCCAGGTTAGATACGAGGAGCAGGTTGTGATTAGTTGATCGCGCAAACTAAGCGTTAATCCTGGTTGTGAATCCCGTCTTCGTGTCACAGGCGGTCGTTGTGAATACCCTTTTTGAACTTTGATCAGTCTGAAAGCCCAATAGGAAGAGCGTTCGCCCATCGGAGTCAAATTCCAGTCCGTAAAGTCCCTGAGGGCGCTCGATGAAGCGCGAATTTCCTTTCTCATTGACGAGAAGAACCCCGTTCTTCCCATGGCGGATACCAGTGACGGCGATCGCCGATCTACTCGCTGCAACTAGTGCCACCTGCTCAATCGGCAAGGCTAACGGGCCAAGCTCTTGTATATCCGATTTCCAAAGTACCGTGGATGCTTTTGAAACGAGTGATCTCACACGAACGGTGCGCGGTGTCCCATCTAGCAGACACGATTTCAACATTCTTCAATCCATCATCTGCAATGCTGGTAAGTGCGAGCAGAAAGAGTGTATTAGTCATTGAGGTTTATTCCTGATGTCGACAAATGTATTCCGCGCTCACTCGCTGGCGAGTGTTGGCCTGATGGTGACCGTCTTGGTTTGACTAGCAGCCACAGGGCTTGAATCATGCTGAACGGCCAATTTCGCATGAGTCACGACCACCGAAGAATCGACCATTTGGGTCGAGACGATTGCGTCTGAAATGGGCCAAGATGCCACAAGAACGGCGACGAGGAATGGACCAATCATGGTTTGGAACCCCTAACTCTATGATACTCTTGAGTCGGGTACTAATGCGTCTTTACAGGACGGCGTTCGCGTAGATGGATAGAGCGTTGAAATGCGATACCGTCCGTTTTGTTTCGGCTATCGGTGTGAGTAGTCCGCAATCTGCGTCATCCAATACCATTGGTCGGCTGGCCACGGTGTGGCCAAAATGAGCCGTTGGATACAGGAACATAGATGATGCACGTTCTGACCGCCCGCAGAGGAAACTTCAAAAAGAGGACATCCACTTAATGTGCATCGACAAGACTAAATCCCTCCAGTCGCCGTACCTCCGTGGCGAAGGCCGCAGGATATTCCTTTACAGCCCAATATCGTGTATCCAGTTCGTCAGTTCCGGGAATATAATCCCGTGTCTTCCCCGGAACGCCCATGCGAACAGCAGAACTTGCATAAAAGACCAATCGATTCTTACCGGCTCGAAATGGTCCCTCGATCCCAAATTTGGTGGTCCATGTCCAAGCCAGTCCCGTCGGCCCCCACAAGGCTGAGTTCACTTTGGAGCCGTAGGAATCATTGAACTCCGTCTTTTGCTCGTAGAGGACCTCTGGTTGCACGTAGAGCGCAAAGGCATTATCGAGGAGGTTCGTTTCCGATCTACCTGCTCTTTTCATCCATAACGTGCGATGCGCGACTATGGCTTTATACTTCTTGTCCAACTCACCGCTTGGCCGATTCTTGAGTGAAATCACTTGTAAATCACCGTCACGGGCAACAAGAGCGTGCTTAGCGGTGATACTCAGCGTTCCACAAGGAAGCATCTTACGCAAGCCATCTTGAAGCGAAATCAGTTGATCGCTTCTACCAGTGGATGGTTCTTGATTGAAGACAGCCAGTTTCGTTCCACCTTCAGTAAAGGCAAGCTCGTAAGGGATCTGATCAAGCCTAAAGAACTGAGATTTGGAACCAGGGGACAACACGAGAATCCCCTTATCCTTTCCAGAACCGAGCTTCTGAGCATATATCGCGAATGCATTGCTCGATAGTGCAGAGCAGGGCCCATTGCCACCGTTCAGTAGTTGATATTCATCCTTCAGATTCAAGGTTATCGCTCGTTTCTTCGTCCTTCCGCTAGAAACGGCTGCAAATGTGGCCCTGACTTCCGAGTCCCCAAACGAAGTTGTCGCGAAATCGAGTGTGGCTAGATTATCGTTCGCCAAACTTAGGAAAAGTGGAGCGAGAATCAATTTTGTATGCTTCCAAACCAGACGGAGGTGGCCCGGACGAACAAACACCACCCAGGATGGGTGGCATCCCGACCAGGGGTGACGGGATCTTCGACTGACAGCCAGATGTTCGTGCTTCCCGGCCAAGGGCATCGGGACCATCGAGCCGCATCTAGTTCAACAGGGCCACCTGCCAAATACGATCCCATCCGTCCACAAGTCGATTCCCTATTGGCAATACTCAACAAGAGCCCTTACCTGCCCCCTGCCATTCCATTCTGTCAATCTTCCTTCGTCCCAGCCGTACCGTGGCCCGCCACGTGATTCATGCCTGAGGGACGATCCAGCCAATATCATGAACGCCGGTAACTCCAAAAGCTTTGATGTTAACGCCAGTCGGTGCTACTTTCAACCGATAGAAGACAGTTACATTCGCCTCCGGGCGCTCGATAGCTTCCCTGAAGAACAACGACCCCGGGCACAAAGTTGCTTCTCTTTCACCTATCCAGCAAAAGAATAGCGGTTGCTCGGTAAGGACAATGCGGCGAGGCAACGAGTTGCTTCTTCCACCAACCACGGCCACGTCTTGGCACATCATCGTTTCGCCGCTGCCACCCCAGATGTCTTTTCGCGTCGGTCTGCCAACCGACGCTTGGTCGTCACGCGCGACAATCATGCTCGTCCGAGAGCGGTGAACCCTATAATTCGAAGCTCCGTATTCGATGTTTCTTTTCAGCAGGAAGGCCAGACATGAATCTTGTCGCACGTCTCGGGCAAATAGAGCTGAACTAGTTGGGTAAAGCTGCCATGCGTTCCCTCTGAGATAGAAGGAGGAGATCAAACTCTTGGAAACAGCATAGCCAGCGGTCGAATCCGATAGCCAAACTACATCCTCAGTAGAGTGCGGCAACTCAAGCAGCGAACCTGTCTTGATCGACACTAGTGTCCAGCGCAGTCCATGGTCAGGTGCCACACTGAACAGCACGAGGCCCTTTGAATTCGGCGACCAGTAGGCGCGATCTGCGGGCGGGATTGCGATTGTTCGAGACAACTTCCTCCGTCGATTGTCCAGAACTGCCAACACGGATTGCTGTTTGACTTGGCAAATCACGACCGACAAACTGCCGTCGGGTGAAACATTGACATTCGCAAGGGTATCAGGGACCGTCGCTCCTGCCGGCAATTGAACCAGCACTGATGGGCAGCAGACGTAGTGATTAGCTCCGACCACACGCATCGGCGTGTATTCGACAGCAGGGCGAATACCCACCGTATGATTCACAACGATTTGTAGCCCAGGACCCAAAACTCCGACTGCTAGAACTGCAATTGCGAGCATCTCACTTCACCTCTAGGGTTATCGTCTTGGCGGCCTCACCGTTGGTCCCTCGACTCACATGTATCGCGCGGTTGTTCGAATGAACGAAGCACTGGCGCAAGAATTGGGCCGTAGTCACCATCAAGATCCTTCCAGCCGATGTCAAATCGAAAGGTTCCATCCGTTGCCGTGTTTTGCGAGGTGTGAACGGCGATTATATCGGGGGAAGCCACATATATTCGCTCCTTTCTGCCAATCCTTACTACACGAAGTTCTGAGCGCCTCAACGACGCGTTTGATCTCGGCCCGATTAGTAACAACCCGCGGGGCTCCAAATCGAGACCACTGATGCGTGGGCGGTAAGGAAAGGTGGTCCCCCCTAAACGAGAAGCTATTTACGCTCTGAATCTCAATAGAGCGAGCTCGCAATTGGAACTGGCTGTTGGCCACAAAGCCATTAGGGGCTTCGTGGCACCCACAGCAGAACCAGACCACAACGGCTAACGAATAGCGCAATCTGGACCAATATAGGTTGTCTTTAGCCATATACCACCCGTCCAACACCTTGGAGGACCAAGGAGCGACCCCCGGGGGGTTCTCAATGGTCGTTGGCGAACTCATCGCTGCTGCTTGGTACGCATCCCCAAGTGTACACCCACGAGCAAATGCAGTCCAGAACTTCCGACGAAACCTTCCCCAACAGCTCTCAACCGCCGAACCGGCCTGCGACACATGGCAAAAGAAGCCATACCCATTGTTCCCCATCACGCCTCCGCCTTGTGAAACATTAATGCCCATAGCCTGAGCCCAAACGTATATATGCGGTGCATTGGCTTGCATAAACCAGCAATCTCCTGAATCATTTTTCTTGTCATATCCAGCCGTATCGCAACGGTCAAGCCACGCGAATTTTAGGCGCTTCGTCCTTAGCAAGTCTGGCAAGAACCAGTCAGACCTTTTTATTCGGGAGGGGTTGGCGTAGTTATATATCCAGGTACTTCCGAATTCGATGCCCATTTCTCCATTCGAGTTTGGCTCATCCTCTCCGTGGCCAAATATGTGAAAATATTGCACTGATGTTTGCATCCACGTGAGAACATTATCCAAGGTACCTTGCGTATTTCTATCTTCTCTCCGTAGAAAAGGACTCTCGATGGTAAGCGATGGAACATAATCGCGAACTCCGGATTGCTTCTACGAACCCAAGAAACAGTACGAACTTCAAGGATTCTTACGAATAATCTAGCACTGTGGGGAGATTGGACGGAAGCCTCGTGGTGTCGTGAATTCCGATGACAAAGTTTTCGCTACACTCTTGCTACATATCTTCCCGGATGCAGAAACTGTCGTTGAGAACACGCCTTGTGCGGAAGACTGGCTCAGCCATGAGGCGGCATATTACAGATTAAATACATGTCTGATTGCCGCCCCTTCGATGGTTATTGTTTCTTGTGGGCGAAATCGACTCGTGGGGAGCCGGTACGTGCCCCGAGAGCGCTTAAAGAGCGTGTGCATGAGTTCGCACCACGCTATGGGTTCAGGCGCATTCACGCGCTGCTTCAGCTAGTAACCTGAAGGCAGTTCATCGTATCTGGAAAGAAGAAGGCCTTGGGTTCAAGCACAAGCGGCGCAGGAAGCTCATCGTAGCGAACACCGAGAGACCAATCCTTGCATAACCGAATCAGGCTTGGTGCCTGGCCCTCTGCTACGAGAGGCTTGAGAACGGACGAACCGTTCGCACCCTGGGAGTTCTCGATTACTTCACTAGGGAGTACCTTTTGGTCGAGGCGGCTTCGACCTTCCCTCCGTTTGTGGCCGAGACGGAGCTCGAATGGCTATGCTTGGTCCACGGCAAACCTGAAGCGATCCTTTCTGACAACGGCCCAGAGTTCAGAGGACGCTTCCTGATGGAGTTGCAAGCCGCTTCATTCAGCCCGGCAAGCCGTGGCAGAATGGCTATATCGAAAGCTTCTTCGGCAAGCTTCGTGATGAACTACTCTCCTGCGAACGCGTCGCAAGCGGGGCCGAACTCCAGTCCGCGCTCGATGACTTTCAGAAGCTCTACACCAACAAGCGCCCCCATCTTGACCTCGGAGGCATGACCCCCGCGAGATTCAAGAAAGGATTGCTTACAGCAACAAACGAGAACAAGGAGACAATCCTAGGGGTCTAGGCTGGTCAATAAATGGGGACTAGTCAAAAATAGCTACATACATACAGGTTAAATCAAAGTCTCGCTAACTGCGTGGACACTGACCAAAATCTTTATGCTCACCAAGTTTTGTTTATTTTCTATTGCTAACCAACCAATCCGCCGCAGTTTCGATCACGAATGATTGCGGTTAAGTACCCAAAATCCCGCGTTCAAAGAAAGGGCATAGGTGACCCAAAGCAAGTATGGAATGAGTAATCCGCCTGCAATCGCATCCACTTGATACGCGGTCGATAGATTCCAGGCGATCACTCCCCAGAGAACAATCATCTCGACAAGAGCCAATCCAATTTGCTTCGAGCCAAAGAAAATCCAAGACCAAGCAAGGTTAAAGACTAATTGCAAGACGAATGGCAAAAACCAAGAACCGACCCCCTCAGCGAGCCAACACCTCCAGCCTGAAATAGAGATCAAAAGATATAACGTGATCCAAACCGGGCCAAAAACTGAATTAGGGGGATTCCATCGCGGCTTCCGGAGTTGAACATACCAAGTTGGAATACTCCGAATATTTGCGATACTTCCCAGAAGCCCGATGACTTGGCAAACCACGACTAAAACGACTAGAACAATAATATTCATCTTTATGGCCTAGAAGAATATCCAAATATGATCTTCAGGTTTCGAAAAATACTTGGACTCCTCAAACCAAAAAACTCCCAATAACCGGGCAGTCTGAAAGCCGAAAAAGTGGTGTCCTTTGCCGGCTTTCTTCGCCATGCAAAGGCACGCTAATTCGCAGAGGCTAAACCCTCGGCGGTGCAGGCGAGAACCTCTTCCGCGATAATTGGATTTTCTACTCGCTCGTCAGAAACTAGTTGGCCGTCCTTAAAACGAACGATACGCTTACAGTGATTTGCCACGTCCGGTTCGTGAGTCACGATCACGATTGTCTTCCCTTCTGAGTTCAACTGTTGAAAAATCGCCATAATCTCTTCGGTTGTTCTCGAGTCCAGTGCTCCAGTCGGTTCGTCCGCCAAGATCAACGCGGGATCGTTGACCAATGCACGAGCAATAGCGACTCTTTGCTGCTGACCGCCTGACATCTCAGTTGGAGTGTGATGACTTCGATCACCTAAACCGACCTGAGAAAGCCGTTTCTTTGCAGCTTCTACCCTTCCTTTCAAGCCACGGAAGTTGTAGAAGCGCGGCATTTCAATATTGGCCAAGGCACTGGTTCGAGCAATCAGATTGAAGTTTTGAAAAACAAAGCCAATCTTTGTGCATCGAACCATAGCTAGTTCATCATCGTTCAATGTGCTGACTTCCAAACCGTCTAGAAGGTACGAACCAGTGCTCGGCACATCCAAACATCCAATGCTATTCATGAAAGTAGACTTTCCAGAACCTGACGGTCCCATGATTGCCACCAAATCCCCTTCCGGAATTTCCAGATTCACTCCCCTGAGAGCTACGACTTCCGTCGATCCCGACGAGTATGTCTTCCCCAAGTTTTTGACTTCAATCAGGTTCTTATTCATAGTGCAATGCCTCGATTGGTCGTAGTTTTGATGCTTTAAGAGCTGGGTAGAAGCCAAAGAAGACTCCAACAATCGCGCTAAAGCCGAATGCAAGGATTACAGTAGATGGTGCAATCGAAACTGACCAACCGTTTGTTTTGCTAACAATAGCTGCTCCCGCATATCCCGTTCCCACACCTAAGATTCCGCCGAGAGAAGATAGGAACAAAGCTTCGAAAACGAACTGTGCAAGAATGTCGCGCCTTCGAGCACCAATAGCTTTTCGAACGCCAATTTCACGGGTTCGCTCCGTTACCGAAACCAACATGATATTCATAATCCCGATACCGCCAACGCCAAGCGAGACGATAGCAAGACATGTGATTAGCGTTGTGAACGTGCTTTGTTGCTCGTTTTGAGCTTCCATCAGGTCTGCCTGGTTGAAAATGATGAAGTCAAGCGTTTCACCGGTCAACTTGTGCCTTTTCTTTAGCAGTGCGGTTATCTCGTTTTGAGCCTGAGTCATAACGTCAGTTGACTTGGCTTGGCATGTAATGTTTTGAACATTTTGCAGTCCGAACAGCCGCTTCATCGCGGTGAGCAAAGGAACATAAACGCCTGAGTCAGGGTTTCGAGGTCCCATACCGCCTTTCTTTTTTAGAACTCCGATGACCTGAAAACTCTGTCCAGCCACTCGAACAACCTGGTTTATGGGTGACTTTGTCCCGAACAAATCTGTTGCCGTTGTCGCACCCAAGACAACCATTCGTCGACGGTGCTTGTTTTCGTCTTCGGTGAAAAACCTACCTTTCTCAATCTGGTGATTGTTGATCGTTGTGTAGTTAACACCAACTCCGTTAACCGTCACATTATCATTCTTGTTCGTTGCTTTTACCTGGGCTGACTGGCTAACCTGCGGAGCAACAGCCTGAACATCCTTGCACTCCTTTAAGATCGCTTCGGCATCTTCAAGCTTGAGTGTGCTCTTAGTTCCAAATCCCATCGAAATAGCGCCGTTCTTTTGTTGTCCGGGCATTACCGTTAGCGAGTTTGTGCCCATTTTCTTTAGGCTCGCGGCAACGGCTGCCTTGGAGCCTTCTCCAATGCCGATCGCGACGATCACAGCGCCAACTCCGATAATGACTCCGAGAGTTGTGAGGAATGCTCGTAGCTTGTTCGCTGAGACTCCGCGCATCGCCATCATCACACTGATGGCGAGCGCTGTCAAATCCCAAGATGCTGGCGGTTGAAGTGCCTGGCGTTCAGAACTCATTTCTTTCCTCCCGAAGGCGGCCCTCCAGGACCACTGGCGAAAGCAGATTTCGGCGCCGAGTCGTCAACTGCGGGTTCATTCTTCGATACAATGACTCGGTCCCCTTCCGATAAGCCTGATTTGATCTCAGTGATATCCGTTCCTATCAACCCAACAACAACCTTGCGCTGCTCTGATTTAACGTCGGTCAAGGTGTTTGGATCGGACGGTGTCTTGCCATCACTAACAACCGGCTTCCCACCGACTGCGACCTCTACGGTTGCCTCTTCACCATGCACAGTCACAGCCTCAGACGGAATTGTTAGTACATCATTTGCCTCGCCCTCAATGAATTCGCAGGTTGCATTCATCTGCGGCTTCAGGTCCGAGAAGCCTTTTGCCTTGTTGTCAACTTCGACTCTAACATGAATGGTCGTCACGTTTGACTCGACAACACCTTGAGGGTTAATCTTTGTGACTTTGCCCGAGAACTGACGATCAGGATAGGCATCAAAAGTGATATCAACCTTTTCTCCAATTCGAATACTAGCAATGTCGGTCTCGTCGACTGCCACATCGACATACATTCGCGAAATGTCCCCCAAAGTGACAATAGAAGTTCCGGTGGAGTTTAGAGAAAGACCCGAGGTAATGATTGTTCCTTGCTCGACGCTTTTCGTTAACACAACTCCGTCGCTAGGAGCGGTTACGACTGTTTGGTCTAGTGTGGTTTTAGCATTTGCGAGTTGAGCTTTGGCACTAGCTACACTTGCCGCTGAAGAAGTAATGTCTAACTTCTTTATTGATCCGTTTGCTTTCGCTGCAACCGCATCTCTAAGTTCAGCTTCCGCTGCGCTAACTGCCGCAATGGCCTGAGCTTCGGCTCCCTTATATTCCTCCAAAGCGCTTTGCTTTGTCTTTACTAAGTATCGATTAGCCTTTGAAGTGTTATAGGCAGCCAATGCTTGTCGAACGGTCGCGTCTGATGACTCCTTCTCCGCTATCTGCTGGGCAGAAATCGTATCCAGTTTCGACTTTGCAGAATTCACAGTTGCACGAGTCACTCCTGCATTCGCTGCCGCCGAATCGACCGTGGATTGCGAAACGAAACCTTTGGTCAATAGGGCTTTTTGACGAACCAAGTTTGCTTGGGCGTATTTATCGTTGGCGACTGCCTGATCATAGGTGGCTTGAGCAGAAGCTCGATCTTGGGTTTGTGTACTCGTCAGCTTCGTACGGTCTTGAACGGCTGATTCGTAAACAGCTTTCGCCTGATTAATAGCAGCGTCAGTAAGTGTCGGTTGAGCTGAGTTCTCTGTTTGAACAGAAACTCTACGTGCCGTTGCTTGAACAAGCGCAGCCTTTGCGGATGCAAGCGTTGCGCGAGCTTGCTGAACTGCGATATCCGCCTGTGTTATGGTCAGACGATACGTTTCACCACTTTGAGTTTCCTTTGCTTCAGCCGAATCCGTACTCGCCTTTGCCTGATTGTAGGTAAGAAGAGAGTCCGTCGGATCAATTTTCGCGATGATCTGGCCAGATTTCACCTTCGATCCAACATCAACTGCTAAAAGATCGATTCGACCGCCAGCTTTGGACTTCACGTCAACCGTCGTCCAGGCTTGTAAGGTTCCTGTAGCTGAAACTGTCTTTTTTACACTTCCTTTCGACACCGAAGCAATTGTGTAAGTCGTTTTTCCGACTGGTTTTGCGGCCGTCAGTTTAACATATGCAAATCCGACGACGACAACACCAAGGACCGAAAGTGCGATAGGTACAGGTCTCATATATTGTCTCCAAGTAGCGATTCCGCATTGCCGATGGATTTCTGAAGGGAAACATCTGCGGTGTATAAGGTGTAGAGGGCTTGGACGTAATTAGTCTGAGCCTGAACTAGTTGAGCTTGCGCTGTAATAACGTCAACAACAGTACCGATCCCTTCTTTACGTGACTCCGACGCAGATTTATAGTTGATCTCAGCAGCAGTCAGTGCTGTCAAAGCAGCGGGTACCGAGGCTTTTGCGTTTTCCAAGGTTCGATAGGCAGTTTCGATTTCTAGCTTTGCCGTTAACCGAGCCGAAGCGAGTTGAGCTTCGGCAGCTTTAGCATTCATTTCTGCTTGCTTGATCGCCGAAGTGTTGGCTCCGCCATTGAACAATGGAAGCGATGCACTAATCGATATCGCTCTCGTGTTGCTCTGATTTTGTAGAAATACTGCAGACAAATTTGAATCGACCGAAATGGTCAGACTGTTCTTTGCCTTTGCCAGACGAACACTAGCTTTTAGCGCTTCGACTGTCTGTTGTGCCTGAAGGACGTCAGGACGATTGGTAAACCCAGACTTTATAAGTTCTGTTAATGAACTTGTAGACTGAGCGAAGGCCGGATTACTGCTATTAACGTCTTCCAGACTTAACTCGATTTCTGTCGATATTCCTAAGGCTTGCTTAAGCTGCGCATAAGCGACGTTTCGAGTGTTCTGCGCTGTCAGTAGGGTAACTTTTGCCGTCTCGTAATCTGCCTGAGCCTGTAGGATGTCTTTCTGAGCAGATATACCTTCTTTTGCTTGATCAGCCGTCATCTCATAGGTCGCTTTCGTTCGCTCAACTGTTGCTTCCTGAACTTTTACTAACTCAGTTTGCTTTAGAGCTTCATAGTAGTAAGTAGCAGCGTTGCTGATTGTCACCAGTCGTTGATTGGCCGTATTGAACTGATATGCCTTACTCGTAGCCCTAGCGTTTTGCTCGGTCGCAACCCTTTGACCCGAGTCCATGATGTTGTAAGACAAAATGACATCCGCTTGTCGCGTTGCTGAAGTGCCTTGAATCGTGGTTGACGAGTTTGGAAGTGTGTTCGAATAAGAGTCGTTCGTCGAAAAGTCAAGCGACAAACTGGGCCAATAGGCCGCCTGCGCCTGCTGGTGAAGCGCACGCGCTGCCAGTTCTTGCGCTTTCGCTGCTGCCAAGTCTGGCTGCTGACTGATAGCAATTTTGATCGCTTGCGCTAGATTCAGAAGCTTCGGTTTTTCAGTAGCTGTCTGGGCTTGAGATGCAGCGGCGATCACAAATGTCGCACACAATGGAATTCCTCGGTTTAGCCTTAATGTCACTTTTTTCTCCTTGTTTCTGAGTGTGTCGGCCATTTATGAATAAAACATGAGCCTCCCAGATTCAAGAATTCGCCATAGGGCCTTGGTCCCAAAACCTTTTCATGAGTCGCGGATTACGGGCTCATATTTTCTATTTCTTCTCAAACCGAGTTCGAGACCTCTAATTTCCGCTAAACCTTTGAGACGGCCTAAGTAGGTATATCCAGGGTACGCACTAGATCGGTAAGGATCAGAAGAGAGTAAGTGACCATGATCTGGCCGCATGGGCAGCGAGATTTTTCGCTCGTCAGATATCTCAATAGCTGTTTGAACGATCTCGACCATGTTATGTAAGCCACGCAGATGATCATCCTCAAAAAAGCTCCCATCTTCCTCGACATATACACTTCGTAGGTGTAAAAAGTGGATTTCCTCGGAAAACTCTCGGAGCATTTCTGGGAGGTTATTTCTCATATTCGAACCAAGTGACCCCGTACAAAACGTGATTCCATTGGCTTTCGATGGGACAAGGTTTATCAACCTTGCGAGGTCGTCCTTTGTGCTAGCAACTCGGGGTAATCCGAAGATAGGAAATGGAGGGTCATCTGGGTGAATCGCCAATTTGATCTCGCACTCATCAGCAATCGGGACAACCGCAGAAAGAAATACTCCGAGCGAGTGTCGTAGCCGTTCGGCATCCCAACCGTCATACCACGCTAATCTGTCTCGAAAAGCATCTAAAGTTAGATCCTCAACTGTGCCAGGCAAACCCATCAGAACTACTTTCGAGATCTGATCTTTTCGCGCTTCAGTCATCGTCTCAAACCGCTTAGTCGCCTGTTCAACGACAGCATCCGAAAAGGCTTTTGCTGCGTTCGGTCTTTTCAGAATAAAAAGGTCAAAACAGGCAAAGTCGGTCACATCGAAACGTAACGCCTGAGCTCCGTTTCGATGGACGGAGTCAAGTTCAGTACGCGTCCAATCGGTGACGGCCATGAAGTTATAACAAATTGTTTTGATCCCGCAGGCCGATAGATTGCGAATCGTCTTTTGGTAGTTGGAAACAAATTCCTCCCACTTCCCCGCTTGTCTCTTTATATCTTCGTGAACCGGAACACTCTCAACAACTGACCATACGAGGCCCGCTGCTTCGATCTTCTCTTGATATGTTTTTATTTCCTCAATCGACCACACTTGCCCAGGGCCAAGGTGATGAAGCGCTGAAACAACCCCTGTCGCCCCAGCTTGCCTAATATCGGCCAATGTCACCGGGTCGGTCGGGCCAAACCAACGCATTGTTTGTTCAAAGCTACCCATGATTAGCGCAACGCCTCCGAGCCATTCGATAGATAGTTCTCCAATTGAGCTCTGCTCGGGCTTCCCTCCCAATCTCCTTTTGTTTGGCAACAAATAGCGCCTAGTGCGTTTCCCCGTCTCATAGAATCGGGCCAGCTTAACCCATCCAAATAGCCGGATAATAACCCAGCGGCGAAAGCATCGCCGGCTCCAATCGGATCGACAACTGTTGGCACGTTAAACCCAGCCATGTGGAGAGTTGAATCCCGCTCAAAAAGCCAGGCTCCGTTTGCGCCATCCTTAATGACGGCGGTACACACGCCGTGATCAAGCAAGACATGGCCAATCTCTGCAGGAGTCGCCTTTCCGGTTAACATCTCTCCTTCGGGGAGCCCAGCAAGGAAGACTTTTATGTTGGGTAGAAGAGGCAGGATTGCTCGGCGAGCGATCTCATCAGTCCACAATTTTCGTCGATGGTTCGGATCAAACCAAATCGGTATCTGCAACCTTGAAGCTCGTTCGACAAGACTATTTACAAGATCAAGACATCCGTCACTGAGTGCCATTGTGATTCCACTCAAAAACAGCACGGACGCATCTGAATAACACTTCTGATCGAATGTTGCCGATGACGTTTGACTCATTGCCGAGCCGGATCGGTAATAGATCACCTCAGGCTCAGCACCTGGTCGAGGCGTTTTCACCATGAGAGCAGTTGGTCCAGATGATGACGATTGAACGTATGTTGTATCGACACCTTCGCCTCTTAATCCGCGTAAAATCACGCGCCCGAAGTGATCGTCTCCGAGCATCGATACCCAGCGAACAGGGTGTCCAAGTCTTGCCAAACCGATGGCAACGTTCACTTCGGCGCCAGCAAAGGTTAGCTCTAGCTGACTACCTCGGTCAATCGGACGATGTTGACTTCCATTCAGCCCGATTAGGCTCTCACCGAACAGCACAACTGGTTTCATCTTGTCTTCGCTGCCGCCACAAACTGATTTGCCAAGCGGGTTAAGCCGCGCCAATCCTTGTCCAACATGAGTTTGGTGTCCACAAGGTTACTACCGACCCCAACGGCAGGGCAAACCTGAAGAAACTCGCCAACATTTTCTAATGTAACGCCTCCTGTCGGCACGAACTTGATAAACGGGAGCGGCCCTAAAATCGTTTTGATGTAGCTCAAGCCAAGACTGCCGGCGGGAAATAGCTTCACGTAATCGGCTCCACATTGGTGCGCAGTATAAATCTCAGTTGGAGTCATTGCTCCACAACAGATAGGAGTTTCTTTGGATACTGCATACGAAACTACTTCAGGCAGCAAAACAGGAGTAACCAAAAACTGGGCACCTGAATCGAGCGCATTTAGCGCGTCGTCTGTGGACAACACGGTTCCTGCACCAACGACGATATCGTCGCCGAACCTTTCACGGACTAACTGGATACCATCAAGAGCCCCAGGGGTGTTAAGGGTGATCTCAATTTGCCTGATACCGCCGGCTGCCAGCGCATCGGATGTCTTGAGGATGTCTACTTCATTCTTTGCCCTCAATATAGCTACTAATCCACTTAACATTTATCCGTAAATCTCCTTTCAAATAGTTTAGTTGATTACAGCTCCAAGATTTGAGCAGACGCCCGTAGATTGGTCGCGTTTGGCATCAAACATAACGAGATTCCAAGACACGGTGTTTGTCCAACTATCATAACTACCTGATTATTGAAAAATACAACCTCCAGGTATTAACTTCCACAGATTGCAAACCGACCCGAAAACTATTAGGCTGTCGAATTCCTAATTTTGGTACATGGATAGGTTAAAGCTCTTAGTCATAGATGACGACCCCAAAACAGTAAAGAGCCTTGGCAGAATATTGGATAATATTCGACCGCTGTGGACTCTGACCTGGGCTGATGGAGTACGAACTGGAATCAAGTTGTTCCGCGAGAACAACTATGATGCTATTTTGCTGGACATTCGAATGCCAGTCGAAGATGGTTTTAAGTTCTTGGAAATCACGAGTCAAGAAATAGCAAGGACATTCACCCCGCTCATTATCGAAACCGGGAGTCTTGAAAAGGGATGGAAAGCAAAGGCTCTTCGATTGGGAGCCAGCGATCTCATCGAGAAACCGTTCGACATAGATGAAACGGTGCAAGTGGTCGAGTCTCTTGTTGAACGCTCTAGAAACCATCGCTCTCTATTTGAACAAGCAGAGGGCCTACGTGAACTCGCCGAAAACAAAAATCGCGAACTCGAAGCCAGCAAATTCTCATTTCTGATTCGTCTTGCTCAGGCATGCGAGGTTCGGGATCAAACTACCGGACATCATGTCGTGCGAGTAGCCAATCTATCTACATTTATTGGAAAGGTGGTCGGTTTTTCAGAAGAACACTTAACGAGCTTTTATGCAGCCAGTGCTTTACATGATATTGGGAAGCTGGGCATCCCAGACAGTATCTTGCTGAAACAAGGACCGCTGAGCACAGAAGAAAGAATGACGATGGAACTCCACTGTCAAATCGGTGCGGATCTTCTTTCGAAGTCACACTCTCTTGAACTCGTTGAATCGATCATCGGACACCAATTTCCATCGCAATTTCAAGAGGACTCAACGCTACAAATGGCAAGAGCGGTGGCACTAAATCATCATGAATCTTGGGACGGTTCTGGATATCCAAATGGGTTCGCCGCGAGAGACATCCCGATTGAAGCAAGAGTCGTCTGTGTGGCGGATGTCCTAGATGCGTTGACTTCTGATCGACCTTATCGAAAAGCGTGGAGTTTTCAACAAGGACTAGCCTTTCTATCCGAGCGCTCCGGCAAACAGTTTGACCCTGCTGTCGTCCAGATTTGCCAAGACAACCAGTCAAAGATATTCGAACTCCTAGAGTCCCCAACCCTATATTCAAAGGAGACCGTTGTCGCAGCGTAGCACTTGTTCTCAGATATCGGATTTGTATCTCAAGGCGATGGACGAAAGCCCGTTCGGCTTCATCGTATGGGACCATCAGGGTAACGTGGCGTTTTGGAACAAAAGCGCTCAAACCATCTTTGGTTGGACCACCGAAGAAGTTCAGGAATTCGATGGACCAGACTTTTTGGTCTGTGAGGAGAACATCGATCAAACCAGAAAGCTACTAGATCTTGTCCTCGCCGATCACCCAGTTTACGACGCTGTAACTCCTAATCGAACAAAAGAAGGTAAGAAGATCCTTTGCTCATGGCATCTGGTCACCTACAAAGATGCGGATGGAAGGATATCACACTTCGCTACTATTGTTCAAGAGGTCACCAACCAAATTTCCGGTCCATCAAAAGAGCTTTCGAGCGAAACACTCTTTCAGTCAAGTTTCCAGCGCGCCGCAGTTGGCCTTGCGTTTCTAGATCATGATTTAGTGTTCAAGCATGTTAATCCTGCGCTTTGTCGGATTTTTGGGTGTGCACGAGGATACTTTGAAAGGCTAGAGTTGTCCAACCTGATCGCGGAAGATGAAGCGGGAGCGATTCATGCTTCGCTCACAGATTTTCAGGCTGGCTCAATCAACCGGTGCTCAATATCGACGAAAGCTACAAAGCTTGATGGTACGGAGATTGACATTGAGATCAGCCTTTCGAATATTTCTGAAGCGGAGAACGTTCGATGTTGCACCTTATGCGAAATCGTGGATGTTAGCAAGGATCGCAAAGCTGAGGCAGCGCTCCGTCAAGCTCACCAAGAGGCTGAAAGCGAAAGGAGAAAAACCCAAGAAGCTAATCGTCAGTTTGAAGAAGCTTTGGTTGAAGCCGAACAGATTACAGTGATGATCGAGCAGAAGGAGTATGCACTTCGCACGGTTATTGCTAGCATTTCGTCGATCCTATTAGTAACAAATACTCTCGGGTTTGTCGAGCAATGGAACCCGGCTGCCGAACGAACCTTTGGGCTAGCAAGCGAAGAGGTTGTCCATCGACACATAGGTGCGCTCGACCTGCCATGGGACTCGAACTTAGTTGAAAATGCCATCAACGAATGCCTTCTGACTGAGCAACTTATCTCAATTGATGACCTTCCCTACCAGACTCCCGAAGGGAAAAATGGCTATTTTGCGATCAAGGTTCACCCGATGCAAGTACCTGGTCGAAGTGTTGAGGGTGTGCTTATTGTTGCCGCAGATATTACTGAACGCCGCTTGGTCGAACGACAACTTGTGTTATCACAAAAGATGGAGTCGCTTGGCGAACTCACGGCGGGAATAGCTCATGAACTGAACACTCCTACTCAGTTCGTATCAGATAACACCCGTTATGTCCGCGATTCGTTCAAAAAGATTGCCGGTGTGGTCGCAGATAGCAAGTCCATCGATATCGACAAACTAGATGCACAAGGGCTTCGCGATGCACTACAAGCTGTTCGTGATAAATGGGCCAGTTTGAAAGGTGA
Source organism: Chthonomonas sp. UBA1950 (assembly GCA_002336105.1). Lineage (GTDB taxonomy): Bacteria > Armatimonadota > Fimbriimonadia > Fimbriimonadales > Fimbriimonadaceae > Fimbriimonas. The sequence continues at coordinate 255,811 of DDEQ01000039.1, forward strand.
TGTGATCCTTCAGAACGTTCCTGAAGCACTTGATGAATCTCTCGACGGACTAAAAAGGATTGCGACAATCGTTCGGGCGATGAAAGATTTCTCTCATCCCGGAGTAGATGGAAAGTCGACGGTTGATCTTAATCGATGTATCGAGAGCACCGTGACGGTCGCTCGAAACGAATGGAAGTATGTTGCGGATTTGGAGCTAAAGCTTGATCCCAATATGCCGATGGTGCCGTGCGTGCCCGGACAGATCAACCAAGTTATCCTAAATATTCTGGTCAACGCCACCCATGCCGTGGCCGATGCATGCGTCGGAGAGATGCGCAAAGGAACTATCACAGTTTCTACGTATTTCAACGAGAAATGGGCCTACTTTGCGATAAGGGATTCAGGAACGGGAATCCGTGCCGAAATAAAAGATAGGATTTTCGACCCGTTCTTTACGACAAAAGATGTCGGACGAGGCACTGGACAAGGTTTGGCACTAGTCCATTCGGTCATCGTAGGCGGTCATCAAGGACAGATTCTTGTGGATAGTGAAATTGGAGTTGGAACAACAATGACGGTTTGTTTGCCGCTTACACAGGCCGAGGAGAGTGCGGCGTGATCCAATCTTTGTTGCACTCAGATTCAACGGTTAGCGTTCTGTTCGTAGACGATGAGAGCGAACTTCTTCATGGTTTGTCGAGGGCATTAGGCAACTTAACAAACTGGAAACTTTATTTCGCGGGATCCGGAAAAGAAGGAATCGAGTTACTCGATAACCATCGAGTTGACGTGGTCGTCTCCGACATTCGAATGCCGATCATGAACGGCGTTGAGTTCTTGGACGTGGTACGAGCTGCCTATCCACAGATCATGCGCATCGTGCTGTCAGGGCAAGCTGACGCCATCACAGCACTTCGAAGTGCTACCGTCGCACACCAGTTTCTAGCGAAACCTTGTGAAATCGAAACACTTATAAGTACCGTCAACCGCCACCTTTTCCTCAAGGAATCGCTCTCGGGAAATTCGGTAGGCAAGTTTGCGCACGCGATCACAAAGCTGCCGAGTGTGCCGGGCATGTACACCGAAATCACAAACGAGCTTAACAAAGTTGAGCCATCGACTGCCAAGGTTTGTGAGATCGTCGCAAAAGACACTGCGATGACGGCAAAACTTCTCCAATTGGTGAATAGCGCGTTCTTCGGACTTCCGCGAGTGATCCAAAAGCCAAGCGAGGCGGTTTTGGTTCTTGGTTGGGATATTTTACGAGCACTCGTACTAAGCGTCAAAGCCTTTGAACAGTTTGACGTTCACCGATCCGTTAGATTTGACATCGAGCAATTCAATCAAAAGAGTTTGAAGGTTGCGAGCGCCGCAAGGGCATTGGCTATATCTGAAAACCTTCCGCCCTCATCGATCGATGCGGCATATGCTTCTGGCTTGCTCCATGATATCGGGGCGCTAGTTGTGGTTTCGATTCGCCCTGAACTATGGGAGAAGCAGAATCACTTACAACTGAAAAGACATTTATCAGCGAAAGAAGCTCAACTTGAAGCGTTAAACACAACGCATGCAGTGCTTGGCGCGCATCTATTAGCCGTTTGGGGTCTGCCGCTAGAAGTGGTACAGGCAATCGCTAATCTCGGCCTAACACCCGAGCCGGAAAGCATGTCACCTGTGGATCTAGTTCTGGCTAAATCGATCGCTATGGTCGAATCGGAGCTTTCTGGAGAGACTCAATTGGAGGCAGCGTAGAGGTCGATCATGAAAACCAATGACCGAATCCTATTTGTTGATGATGAAGAGAGCTTGCTCAAAGGCATAAATCGTCAACTTGGCGAGGACTTCAATCTTTCGTTTGCCGTTGGAGCTTATGAGGGGTTGAAACTCATTGAAAAAACGGCTCCGTTTGCTGTGGTTGTTGCCGACATGCGGATGCCAGGCATGGACGGAGTCCAGTTCTTGTCTCGAGTATACGAAGACTCACCCGAGACCATACGGATGATGTTGACCGGAAACGCTGAGCAAGATACCGCTGTTCAGGCGGTCAATCATGGCCGAGTGTTTCGATTCCTGAACAAACCCATAGAAACCGAAGACCTAAGATCTGCTCTCAAAGATTGTCTTCATCAATACGAATTAATCAGCGCCGAACACGAGCTTCTTGAAAAGACTCTAAATGGCAGCGTGCGCGTTCTGGTCGAAATACTGTCAATGTCTGATGCAGACCTTTTTGGGCGCGCTCAGTTGATGAAGAAGCGTGCTCATGATATTGCCCTAAACCTTCAGCATCGGGATATGTGGCAACTCGAACTTGCGATTATGCTGGCACCCATTGGCAATGTGGCAATGCCGCCGAATCTTTTAGTGAAGACTCAGGCTTCGAGGAGATTGCCCAACTCTGAGTCGAATATTCTCTCAAAAATCCCGATTATTGGTGCTTCTCTGATATCAAAGATTCCTCGTCTTGAGGAGATAGCAAAGATCGTTCTTTATCAAGACAAGAACTTCGATGGAACTGGCATTCCAAACGACGCGGTCGCTGGAAACGAAATTCCGTTGGCGTCAAGGATACTTCGCGTCGTGAAGGATCTTTCTGAGCTTGAACATCAGGGCATGTCTACATTTGCTTCCTTAACGATCATGAAGGATAAGAAAGGAGCCTATGATCGGAATATCCTTGGAATCTTAGAAGCTCAACTGTCTAACCCTCGTCAAGTTAATGACACCATAGCAAAGAACCCCGTAGACGTTAAAGCGGGAGACCATCTGGCGGTTGATGTCCAAACGTCCGATGGCACTCTATTGCTAAAAGGTGGACAGGTCCTTAGCGACCTTCAGATTGCGCGGCTGCACAACTATGCTGAACTCGGTCAGATCGAAAATCCAGTTTTCGTAGAAGCTTCTATCGCTGAGCTTGATCAAGCAAGCTAGAAGCGTCCGTATGGCGTCATCGGTTCGGGAAGTAGGTGAAGCTCTCCCGTCTCCATTTCGTAAACTGCACCTGCTATCGATGTTTGGCCATCAAGCAAGGCCGACCGAAGGCAGTAAAGATCACGAACTAGATGCTCAATCGTTTGTTTAACATTCTCTTCTACTGACGCTCGGCACAAGTCATGAGGGGTTAAGTTCTTGGCTCGATAAATCGCTTTGAGTACTTCGAATCAGTGCCCCCCCAGCTCCGCCGCGATCACCATCAGGAAGCTGACCGACTGCCAAACAACCCGTATGACCAACAACCATAACCAAGGGAACGTGAAACTCATTGATAGCAATGTCAAGCATCCATTTGGCGCTATCACTCGCCACATTTCCAGGAACGCGACTTGAAAAATTCGTTCCAAGCGGTTGGTCGAAAATGATCTCAGGGCCAACCCGACTATCTGAACAGCAGACTATTCCTGCAATTGGAGCCTGCTTTTCTGAAAGCGATTCTAACTCGGAAATCGAGTAAGTCTTCTTCTCAGGCCTCCCAGATATGAACCTCTGATGCCCGAGAAGAAGACGGTTGAGTGAGATTGTTGCTTGTTCAGTCACGGCATGCTTACGATCTTTGTTGTAAGCGTACACGAACTCTGTCTAATGCAACGGCGACTACGATAATAGTCCCAGTGAGAATTTCCTGCACGTATTGATGAAGCCCCATTTGGCTTCCTCCAGCACGAATTGTCGTCATGATCATCGCACCAAGAATGGACCCGGCAATATTCCCTTCGCCACCCGCAAGGCTTGCTCCACCAATGACTACAGCAGCGATTGCATCAAGCTCAAAACCGACGGCGACAGTCGGATCACCTACGGTAAGGCGAGAGAACAGCATGATTCCGCCAAGACCTGCGAACAGACCGGTAAGCGTAAAAATCTTGATGTAAGTCCAGTTGATCGGAACACCACAAAGCCTAGCCGCTTGTTCATTGCTACCTATGGCAACAACGTGACGACCAAAACGGGTGTACTTCAACATCAACCCCATGGCTATCGCACATAAAATCGTGATGTAGACGCCAACTGGTAGAAGTTTCCACTTCTCTGAATCGTCCAGAGTTGCGAGCAACGAGTTCAACCAAGTTTTGGGAGGATACAAAGATTGTTCATTACCAACCCACTTTGCGACTCCACGAACGATCAGCAACGATCCCAAAGTGACGATAAAGGGACCCACCTTTAACGAAGTAACAAGCGCACCATTAATGAACCCGCACAGTGCACCGGCTAATAATCCACCTAGTGCAGCAATCCATGGGTTGTATCCTTTGATCAGAAGCGCGGCAATGACCATCGTGACGAACGCAAGAATCGAACCAACACTCAGGTCAATAGCGCCGCTAATAATCACATAAGTCATTCCGAGTGCAACAAGAGACACAATGCACGTTTGTCGGGCTAGCGTCTCTATATTTCTTGCCGTCGGAAATGAGTTAGGAAGCTTCCAGCAGAAGAACCCGAAAATAACGAGGAGAGCGATGACCAAGCCAATGAGGTTTGCGGCCCCCTTGGGGATAATTGGCTTTTTAGCGAGAGATTGATCAACCATTAACCGACTGCCACCTGCATGATAGATTCTTGAGTTGAGGTTCGCGCATCTAGTGGCACAGACAGCTCGCCTCGATTCATGACACAAATTTGATCGCAGATGCCCAATAATTCAGGCAAATAACTGCTTACGACGAGAACCGCTTTTCCTTCAATGGCCAATTCGTCAATAAGTCTATAGATCTGTTCTTTGCTTCCGACATCAATCCCACGAGTGGGTTCGTCCATCAAAAGAACATCAACTCCATGGTGGAGCATTCTAGCGAGTGCAACCTTCTGTTGATTACCCCCACTCAAAGCGCGAACAGATTGATCGGGGCCTTGACACTTGATCGCAAGCCGTTCGATCCACTTCTTGGCCGATACCGTGGCATCCTTTGGCAAAACGAGGCCCGGACGAAGGCTGCTTAGAACGATGTTCTCGGCAATCGACAGATTGATAGCCAAACCTTCCTCTTTACGATTTTCGCTGAGTAAGCCTACGCCTTGTCGCCATCGGTTTTTCGGCGAATCATATCCCTCAAACAAGCCCACACGGATCTTGCCTGACTTCACCGCATCTAAGCCAAAAATGACTCTTAATAGTTCAGTTCTGCCTGAACCATTGAGACCGGCGATCCCAAGCACTTGGCCTTTCTTTAAGTCGAAACTGACCTTAGCGGGTTTTGGATTACCGATTACCTCTTCACAAGACAAAATGACATCAGAAGTCTGTCGCTTGGACCTTACATAAACTTCCTCAATATCCCGACCAACCATCATGGAAACGATCACCTGATCGGTGACCCCGTCCATACTTCTTTCTCCGATGAATTTGCCGTCACGCAGAACAGTCATTCGGTCAGCGATACGGTGAATCTCGTCGAGAAAGTGCGTGATATAAACAATAGCGTGACCTGAAGCTTTTAACTTCTCCACGACGCGAAATAGATTCTCAACATCGGCGCGGGTCAAGCTGCTAGTCGGCTCATCAAGAATGACGACTCTGCACCCAACGGCAATTGCTCTAGCAATCTCGATGAGTTGTCGAGTTGCCAGTGAGTAATACTTGGCTGGCTGATCTAGGTCCAGATCTGCATGACCGAGTTGGGCAAGCGCATCTCGTGCGATGCTCTCGGCCTTTCGGCGACTTAAGACCCCAAGTTTATGCTCCTCCATTCCGAGTAGAACATTCTCTGTAACCGATAGGTCGCCACAGATCGATAACTCTTGATGAATCATTGCGACGCCCTTCTTTCTTGCGTCGAGGGGGCTTGTCGGCGAGTAAGACTCGCCATTCAGCACAAGCTGCCCTTCATCTGGACGCAAAGCGCCAGCTAAGATTCGCATCAATGTGCTCTTACCTGAGCCGTTTTCTCCTACCAAAGCGTGAACCTCGCCGCTATTAACGGCAAGGTTCACATTATCAAGCGCGAGCGTCGCTCCAAAGCGCTTGGTAATTCCTGTTAGTTCCAAGAATGACATTCTTCGGAACTATTCCTTTGGAGGAGCGATTGTTTCGGCGATTTCTGGCTTGGTTAGGTTCTCTTTTGTAACGAGCGCAGCGCCTGTATCGACAGTCTTTGGAACAGATTTATCGCCCTTGATGTACTTGATGATCGTCTTGACACCTTCGTAGCCCATTTTCCGTGGGTTCTGAATCACCAAGGCATTGATCTCATTAGCTTTTAGGCCGTCGATCAGCTTCGGACTCGAGTCGAAACCAACGAACTTAACTTTGCCAGTCCATTTGTTGTCCTGAAGCACTCGGAGCATTCCAAAGGTGCTTGACTCGTTCGGTGTATAGATGCCATCAATGCTTAAGCCGTCGCCCTTCTTCAGCGGCGAAAGAAGGTTCTCACTTGCCTTTTGCGCTGTCTCTACCGTTGCACCTGCGTACTGGTTGTCGCTGACAATCTTGATTCCAGGATTCTTCTTGATCTCATCGATGAACCCTTTTTCACGAGCCATTGTGCTGGCTGAGCCTTCGGCATATCGAAGAACAACAATCTGTCCCTTGCCACCAAGCAGTCTCGCCATTTCTGCGCCAGCAAGATGACCGCCCTTCTCGTTATCGGTTGCAACAAAACTGACGGTATTTGCACCATTGAGTGCCGAGTCAATGATCAAAACAGGAACCTTCGCGTCAATTGCGCTTGTTACTGGCGCGACCATTGCACTTGCATCAAGCGGGGCTAGAACAATTCCGTCAACCTTATTGGTGACCTGAGTTTCGATAATTTGGCCCTGCTGTTCCTTGTCATCTTCTTTCTGAGGAGCAGCCCAAACAACCTCGGCTCCGTCTTCAGCTGCGGCTTTATTAGCACCCTCGTGTACCGACTTCCAAAACTCGTGAGTGGCACCCTTTGGGATAACAGCAATTCTTAGCTTCTTAGAACCATCAGCATTTGGAGCCGATGATGTAGCTCCGTCCGTTGAGCTCTTGTCTCCACTACATCCAGCGACGAATAGGGCGGCGCATACCAACCCAAAACCGATCCATCTTTGCATCATTACCCTCCAGGCACAACTACTATGATCGTGCCATTTCGAATTACCATACCAAGCCGCCAGGCGTCCTGACTAGCTCAAGCGACTATTCCGACACAAAACTCTGTGAACCAGACTACTGGTCTAGTCTCCGAGCTGTGCCAGCGCACTGTCTATTCCGCTCATTTCAGTATCTGTAAGCTGAACGAGCGGTAAACGAACCTTTTCACAGGCAAAGCCCTTTTTTGATAGAGCGTACTTCACCGGTACAGGATTCGGCGCACTAAACAAGCTCTTACATACCGGAATGAGTGACTGATGAATACTCAACGCAGTCTTGAAATCGGCAGGAAAAGCATCGATCATCGACTTAATTTGCGCACCAACAACATGCCCTATTACACTAACAATGCCATAGCCTCCAAGGCTAAGTACAGGCAAGGTAATCGCATCGTCTCCACTGTAAACCCGAAAACCGGCAGGTACTAGCGAGGCTACTTCGCTGATCTGTGTGATACTTCCGCTTGCTTCTTTCACGGCGACAATGTTCTCCATTTCCGCCAATCGTAAAAGCGTTGGTGTTTCCAGATTGATCGCGCTACGAGGCTGAATGTTGTAAAGCATCACAGGTAGCCCCGTTTCTTTGGCTACTGTGCTGAAGTGGGAATACAAACCTGCTTGTCCGGGCCGATTGTAGTATGGGTTGACAAGCATGATGCCGTGGGCACCATGTTTTTCGCCCAGCCTGGTGAGATGAATCGACTCGTCCGTCGAATAAGTCCCAGCGCCGAACACGACCGCAGCTCGATCACCAACGGTTTCGAGGACAACATCCAGGAGTTTTAGCTTCTCTTCTTCGGTGATCGTCGGTGACTCGCCTGTCGTGCCGTTGACAACAAGCCCGTCGTTTTTCTGCACGTCAACGGAGTAAGCAGCAATCTTGGCGACCTCAGCATAGTTGACGGAACCATCTTCATTAAACGGCGTGACAAGTGCTGTGAGCAATCGGCCCCAATCTCTTGGACCGCTAAAACTTCCCATGGGCAAGGTTGTACCTAAAGATAATCGCAGACAACTTGTCTAGCTTGCTCATCGGACATGATTATTGTCTAGATTCCTAATCTGATTCGGCTGTAGCCCTTAATAGCCTAATACAAGCCGATGCTCTACATTAGGTCACGGGCAAGTTCCACGACTTTGCTTACAACCTCGGCAATTGTTAATCCAGCCGTTTCAATCTGAACTGCGCCTTCTGCGACAGAGAGTGGGCTATCTTCCCGAGAAATGTCTCGGTGGTCTCTGGTGGCAATCTGCTTCCTCACCGAGCTGAAATCCGAGTCCAGCCCTTTATCTGCAAACTCGCGCAATCTTCGACTCGCCCTTTCTTCGAGGCTGGCTGTCATGTAAATTTTCAGTTCAGCTTGCGGAGCGATCACGGTTGTCGCATCTCTTCCCTCAAGAATAACGCCGCCATTCTTAACGATCTGCTGTTGACGCTCCACCATGGCTCGTCGAACCGGAGTATGAGTGCTCACCGCACTGGCAAGCTCTCCCATAAGAGGAGTCCTAATGCTTTCGCTAACGTCGGTGCCATTAACATAAACGCGTTGAGGATCGCCCGCGCCGAAGCTAATTTCAATTATGTCGAGCAATTTGGCGAGGCCTTCACCATCATTAGCGTCAACCTGACTTGTGACCGACTGATAGGCTAAGGCTCGATACATAGCCCCAGTGTCAAGATAAGTTAGGTCAAGCTCCTTGGCAACTAGCTTCGAAACCGTGCTCTTCCCTGCTCCTGCCGGACCATCGATGGCAATAACAATTGCTGACATTCACCATCGATTGTATCCGGTCACTTCGTGCGAGCTTCAAGTTCTGCTAATTTGCCGCGTAATCGAAGCATAGCATCATCGTCTTTTTCGATGCGGTTAGCCTCTCGAACGGCCTCGAGAGTGAGCTTCATTCTGTCGAGAAAGGCTCCACAATGACTGCATCGCGCGGCGTGCGCAATCGCATACCATTTCGCGATTCCCTTCGCCGAACCATCGGCCACTCTTTGGAGTAGGGTCTCCATATTCTTGCAAGGCGGTCCTTCGTTTTCTGCGTGGAATTTCATGACTGATCCTGTGTACCGAGGTCAAGGTGAACTAAGCGACTCCGTAGAATCTTTCGTCCACGAAAAAGGCGTGATCGAATTGTTCCGACAGGTACACCCAATGCCATTGCAGCTTCATCGTAAGACAATTCTTCTACGTCGCAAAGGGTGACGGCTAATCGATATTCTTCTGGAAGCTTATCGAGGGCTGCGATAATAGTTTCAGCATCAAGCGAATGATCGATTGCACACCAGAAATCATCTTCTGCCGGCTCAAGAACGGCGTCGATATCTACTTCGCGCCGAACTTTGCCCTTTCTGACCGTGTTCATCCACTCATTGCGTAAGATCTGGATTAGCCAACTTCGGGGATATCTGCCATCGAAGTTTTCCCAATGAGTCGCGGCTAATAACATCGTTTGTCCAACCAAATCTTCTGCGTGTGTCGGGTTCAAAGTAAGTCTCTTTGCGACTCTGTACAGAACGGAAAGTTCTCGATCAATGACAACAGAGAACGCCTCTTTCTTTGCTAATGGATTCCTAAAAAAGCTCTTCACTACTGTCCTTGTTTGTGCGCCTTGGGGCCAAACGGCCCCAATTTGACTTGACATTACTTCAATGACACCGACTTGTCGAACTGCGCCTCGCCAAGTACCACTTCGGCATACGAACAGTAAACCTGCACCTTGCTAACTGAATTGATGTAATGTGGCAACACGATGTCGCGGTGCGTCTTGTCTCCTGCAATTGTGAATCGGCTCAGGAGATAGACGTGTCCTTTACCGTCAATAACCTGCCAGTGTGGTGCTGGAGCCGCGGGAATCGTGAAGTCGTCGCTCACTTTTAGGTGAAATGCCATGCCTTCTTTGTAAAGGCTGATCGTTCCGGCATTGACTTCAACTCCTTTGAATGTGGATGTCATCGCAATGGGTTTCATCGCCATTTTCATGTCACCCATCTTGTCCATCTTATCCATGTTGTCTTGCATTTGAGCGGATACAGGAGCGGAAATTGCGAGTGTCCCGAGAGCGATAGCGAGGGCGAGTGTGATTTTGTTGGTTTTCATTATGTGGTTTCCTTTTTTTAGTGAATTGACTAGATTGCTGAAAGCAACGTTTGCTTTTCTTGTGCTGAACGAAGATGTGCAAATGCAATGACTTTCTTCGTGCTTGGGTCGATAAAAATGACAGAACGATAGAGCCATGCATCGATCTCCTTAGAGATTTGAGTCTTGGAATGTCCGACTTTGACTAGACCAAGTGAGATTGATGGCAGCGCTTCGTTAACTGAACCAAGGGTGGCGCTTTCGACTTTGACTAACTTAGCTTCAAGCGTTTGATTGGGTGCCTTCTTGATGTCAAGTTGTAAAGTTCGGGTGCCATTCTCTTCAACGATTGCGGCTCGACCAGAGATTGATGGGTTGCCGGTCAACTTCCCGGCCGTGACTTCAATTGGAGCAAAGTAGGCTGCCAAAGAAAATCGACCACCTCTTTGAGACACCTTGGTCGCTCCCGAGTGATGTGGCATCATCAGGTTTGCACCTCCAAAAGCGACCGAGAATCTTTTGCACCAGACTGTTGCTGATTGGTACTGGTTCAGGTTGACATCGGCTGGCAAAGTGTAATTTTGGTCTCCGATATTCCCTTTGAGCGTTCCAAGTTCAATCGAGTTCTGATCGACTTTTGAACTGTCAGTTCCCTTAACAAGATAAACCCTGACGTCGGGTCCGTTAGAGGTCGAAAAACCGGTGAAGCGGAGAAATCGTTTACCTGCTGATTCGATGATCTGAGCTCGTCCAGTGGTCTCATGAGCAAAGCTCGTGAATGTCCCTTCTGATAAGACTTCCGCACCAGTCGAACTTACTGCTGGGGCAGCCTCATTAACGCGACTATTGATGAACAACAACTCCGGTCTGAAGGCAGCCCATCCGACAATAGCGAGCGGAATTCCCACTCCTGCAAGAAGTTTTTTGTTGATGTTGATTGGCATGTCTACGGATGTAACTGCACCACTTTTTGGTTCCAACTTTTCGTAAAAGAGACGAAAGGTTACTACTGGTGTCAAGATTTGTGGTGGAATGCACCTCGCTCAGTTTTCAAATTACGAAGAAATGTCGTTAGCAGCTTTTCAGCTTGTTTCTGAGCTTATAGAAGCAAAACCCGAATCGCATCTCATTCTCCCAACCGGTTCATCTCCCACCGGTCTTTACAGGCTTATGCGCGACCTCGACTTATCGGGCTGTTACTTCACGAAGCTTGATGAGTTTCTGGATATGCCCGAAGGGCATCCTCAATCGTGCGAGGGTTACCTCGTCGAGCATGTTTTGACCAAATGGAAGCTAAACAAAGAGCGATACTTGTCTTTTGATCCGTTGACCTCTGATCCAGAAGCCGAGTGCTTACGCATCGATCAGGCTTTGACCAATCGTCCTCCAGTCGACATGTGCATCCTTGGCATTGGTGCAAACGGTCATATTGGCTTGAATGAACCGGCAGAAGAACTCACCAACGGTGTCCATGTAGCGAAGTTATCAAAACAAACTGTCTTTGATGGCCACTTTGCGAACCTAGACCAAGAACCGACAAGGGGGATTACCTCTGGCGTTGGCACCATCATGGCAGCCAAAACGGTGCTTCTGCTTGTTAGCGGAGACCACAAAGCGGATGCTTATCGGCAACTCAAACAGGGCAACATTACGACTCAACTTCCAGCGAGTTTGCTCCATCTTCACCCAAGCTGTCACTGCCTTTCTTGCATTTAGCCCAACCTGATCCCGGTACGCTTTAGGTATGCACATTCAAGACCTGTGGGAAAGCAGTGACCTATCCGCTGTCTTTGGGCGTGCAGCGCTAACTCCGCTATCATGGCTCTACGGTGCGGGCTGGCAAGCCTATTTGAAGCTCTACGAAGTTGGTCTAAAGAAAGCTGCTGAGCCTCACTTCCCCGTTGTCTGTATCGGCAATTTGTCGACCGGTGGCACGGGCAAAACCCCGATGACTATGCATCTGGTGCAAGTGATGCGGGAAATGGGAAAGCGTGTTGTTGTTGGTTGTAGTGGGTATGGCTCCCCCCGAGCAGAAGCAGCGACTATCGCTCCAGACGGTCCGTTGTCACCCAAAGAATGGGGAGATGAGCCCGCTTTGCTACGATCTGTATTCCCAGATCTACCTCTTGTTGTCGGGCGTCGACGGGTGCTTGCCGCTGAACTCGTTCATCTCTCATTTCCTGATGCCGTTTTGCTCATGGATGATGGCTTTCAGCACCTGCCTCTGAAAAAGCACATTCATATTCTCTTAGACCCGGAATCGCCTAAAAACTCTATGTGCTTGCCGGCGGGACCGTACCGTGAGCCGAGAAGGAATAGAATGCGAGCCGATCTTGTCTTGCCAGGTCGGTTTCAGATTGTGGAAAAGCCGATGAAACTCGTTTCGGCAGCAGGTGAGGAATCGGTGCCGGACGACTACACAATCCTGTGTGCGCTTGGACAGCCGCGCCGATTTATCGAAAACGTCCAAGAAAAATTCCCTCAGCGACACCCAAATGTAGTCAGTCTCCCTGACCACGACCCACTTGATGAGCCAAACTTATTTGGCTCTGGCATTTACGTAGTCACCGGTAAGGATTGGGTGAAGATCCGAGAGCGGGATGACATTAACCCGGAAAACTTTCTGATCGCAACTCGCGAAGTGAGTGTTGAGCCGCAAGCCGAATTTAGAATGTGGCTTTCTGAGAAACTTAAATGACCGAACGGCATAAAGAAAAGCTTGATAGTCTCGCAGTCTCTCTTCTGCTTTCATTAAGCAAGAAATACCAAAAGAAGACAGCAATTGGCGCTGAAGAAGCAGGCGTACGGCTCGGAAAGATTGCTTATATAGTCGACAAGAAGCATCGTCTGCGAACAGCATCTAACCTAAACATCGCTTTTCCGGATTGGGATGAAGCACGCGTGAAAGCTGCGACAAAAAGTATCTACGAGCATTTTGGAAGGATCATGGGTGATTTCTTGAGGTCACCAGCGAGATCAAACGAGGAAGTGTTAGCGGCGGCTACCGTTGAAGGATACGAGCATCTCGAGCAGGCCAAAAACATGGGAAGAGGAATCCTCGCCATCACCGGTCATCTGGGGAACTGGGAACGATTTCCTCATTGGATGGTTGCTAGCGGCACTAACTGCACCGTTGTTGCAAGAGACGCCAATCAGAAGGGCATTCAAGCCGAAGTTCTCAAGCTACGTGAAGCAACAGGTAGTCAAGTTCTTTCTCGTGGAAGCGCTGCTCGAGAAATTATAACGAGACTCCGAAAAAACGAAATGATTGGCCTCATGCCAGATCAAAACGATTCAGAAGTGTTTGTTCCTTTCTTTGGGAAGATGTGCGGGACGGTTCTCGGGCCAGCGGTGCTTCATCTGCGGACCAAAGCGCCGATTTTGCCAGCGTTCTGCGTTCGCACTGGACCGGCTCGATATCACATTAAAGCGTTGCCTTTGATTATCGCCGAGGAGGAAGAAACTCCCGAATCGATCACATCTCGTGTTAATCTAGCATTAGAGTCTGTGATTCGCGAATATCCAGAGCAGTATCTCTGGCTCCACGATCGGTGGAAATCAGCGCGTCAGAAAGGGTTGCTTTGACAGGATTAATCGTAAGGTTTAGTGCGATTGGGGATTGCGTCATGACGGCGTGGGCCGCGACGGCAATCCGAAATGTACAGCCTGATGCAAAACTTATTTGGGCTGTAGAAACTCGTTGTGAGCCGGTTATTGATCGTTCGTTGCTTGTTCAGCAAGTCCTGTCAGTTCCACGGCAAAAATGGAAGCGCAACCGATGGAGTCCAAAGACTTGGCAAGAGCAGTTGTCGATGTACCTATCGCTCCGCAACAAGGATATCGATTTCGGGATTGATTTCCAGGGGCATTCCAAGACTGCATTGATGCTTCGACTCGCAAATCCGAAACGACGAATTGCAGTACGAGCAACTGACGCTTTTGCATCTCGGCTCAATCCATTATTGTCGCTCGAACCTGGGCATATTGTTGAGCAGAACGTTGTCGGGGTTAAAGCCCTTTTTGGGAATGCAGAAGTGCCGATTCGACCATTGATGCCCCCTGTCGAGTCAAAACCGCAGGTCATCACAATTTCGGTTTCGACAAGTCATCCTCCGAAGAACTATGCACCGGAGAATTGGGCTAAGGTCGCGAAGCTCTTGCTTAAAGAAGGATTCCCGGTCGCCTTTCTTGGCGCGGCAGGCGACCCGCTCATCGATGTAAAAGGCGCGGAGAGTTTCGTCGGTAAGTTGCCGCTGGCCGAGACGATGGCTCACGTTGCTAGCAGTTCAGTTCATCTCTCAGCAGACACTGGAACAGGTCACATGGCAGCTGCATACGGTGTCCCTTCGGTGACCATTTTCGGGCCGTCAAGACCCGAAGAAGCCAAGCCTTACTCGCCGAAATCGGTTGCACTCAAAGTATCGGAAGATCCGAATTCTGTTTCTCCAGAGTCCATTGTGGAAGCCACTATAAAAGTTGTCTCATGTCATCCTCAGAATCCCAAAGAAAGTTCCTAATTGTTCGATTATCGGCATTGGGTGACACAGTCTGTTCGCTCCCAGCGGCGGTCGCGCTCAAGCAGACCTTTCCAGATTGCCACATCACTTGGGCCGTAGATCCTCGGTTTGCCGCAATTCCAAAGTTGTGCAGTTCTGTCGACGAAGTCCTTCCGCTCAAACCTTCCTTCTCAAAGCTTCCCACGTTTGAACAAAGCTACGATGTCGCATTCGACCTACAAGGGCTTCTTAAGAGTTCAATTTGTGTGGCGAGGGCTAAAGCAAAACAAAAGCTCGGTTATCATTGGCAACGAGAAGGCGCTGCCTTTTTCTCTAGCCGTGTTCTGCCAGATAAGTCATCAATCCATGTCGTCGATCAATATGTCGACGTCGTCAGAGCCGCCGGTGCGGTAATGGAATCAGCGCAATTCAACCTTGTACCCACTGAGGAAGTAACTTCAAGCATTGCAGAGAAACTGGATACTGAAGGCGTTTGCGGCGAGTATGTTGTCATGAATGCAGGAGCAGGCTGGGCAACCAAAAGATGGCCAGCAAAGGCATTTGCCGACTTAGCAGATCGGGTCAGTAACCTGGGTATTACACCGGTATTCATTGGAGGAAAAGCGCAATCGGACATTGATGCGTTTCAAGAGGTTACCGCTTCCTGTCAGACTAGACCTATCAATATGTTAGGCAAGACGAGCATTGGGGAGCTTGTTGCGCTCATAAAGTCTGCCACCGTTCATGTCGGCGGCGATACGGGTAGCACACACATTGCCGCAGCGGTATCCACTCCCGCAGTCGGACTTTATAGCATTACTCGTCCGGAACGATCTTGCCCATATGGACAGATTTCGAACTGTCACTACAGCGCAAAGAGTCTCGCTGATATTGCACCTGAGGCTGTTTTCGAAACCGTCAAGAGGCTAATCCGATGATTTTTGACCTTGATCCTTCTCGCAAATGGTTGTTTTGCATGACACATCCAGACGACGAGCTCACGATCTGCGCGTGGATCAGAACTCTCGTTCGAAATGGAAATGATGTGTTCATTTCATGGACACATTCTGCTGAGGAACGCGAAAAAGAGGCTCGAAATGGCGCGAAGCTAGTGGGAGTCCCTGAACCAAACCTTCGGTTCTTTGGTGCGCCAGACACGAAAATTGCGGAATCTATCCCTGCGCTTCTGCCGAAGTTTCGAGCGATGATCGACGAAATCTCCCCCGACGTCATCGTGTGCGGCGCGTTCGAGCAAGGCCACATGGACCATGACGCAACGAACTACATCGTCAATCGAGTTTTCGAGGGCCCAATCTACGAAGTTCCGTTCTATCACACCTACGACCGGCTAAATCAGACGCTCAATCGATTCAGTGATTCTCGAGGGGAAGAAATTTGGGACCTCGATCAAGAGGATAGGGCATTCAAGGTCGAAATGGCAAAACAGTTTCCTAGTCAAACCATATGGCAAATTCTGTGGTGCCATGAGATGGTAAGGCTCATCACGCTTCGAAAAGCCGAGCTTGTATGGACTGAGCGAATGCGCCGCCAAATCCACAGAGATTTTAGAACACCAAATCATCCACCTCTCATCGCCGAAAGGGTTCTTCGGACCCGCAGTTGGGAGCGATGGGTGCGTGCAGTTCGAATCGCTGAAGGCGATCCAAATGTCGGTCCTGAGGTTGTCGCACCTGCCATCAAGCAACTCTGGAACCGCAGTTAACGATGGGCGTCTGCCCAGGCTTTTCGATATTTCGTGTGGACATATCGGTTGATGGCAAACGGATTGGGAGACAGTTCTGCTAGTTTCGTGACTTCAGAAAAAGCTAAAGAGTAGCCTGCTTTTTGAGCCGTGGCTTCGCATCGAATGTCCCAATGACCGTTAGGGTATGCCAAGTACCGAACCTTACGCCCCAACTGCTTTTCAATGGTAGCTTTCGATTGAAGCAACTCTCGTTCCACCTCGCCATCGCTCAGAGATGGAAGATTCCGGTGGGTGACGGTTTGACTACCGACTTCGAAAAGACCTTCTGATGCTAATGATCGCAGTTGTGCCCAGGACATTTTTGGACGACCATTTTTTGCTCCAACAAAACCGGTGTGGACGAACATAGTCACCGGGATTCCATTCTTTCTTAAGATCGGATAGCCGCGAAGAATAAATCCTTCATAGTTGTCGGCAAATGTGATCGCGACCGGGTTCCTTGGGAGCGGTGCTCCTCTCAGCAAATGAGCCTCAACTTGCCCGAGTGAAACAAAGTGAGCCCCGTTTTTCCTTAGCCAACTCATTTGCTGTTCGAGTTCGGCTTTTGTTACATCGAACCAAAGAGACGAGGAATCTCGCCGTTCAATCACATCATGGTAAGTGAGGATGATTGTTTGGGGTGTCTGCCGAAGAAGCTGGACGCAAGAAAAGATTGCCAAACAGATCATAGAATCGTGACCACAACCCCGGCGGCGATCAACCCAGCCCCGATTAGTAGTTTCGCGCTCACTTTTTCGCCTAAGAAAACGAATCCGAGCGTCATGGCAATCACAAAACTCAACTTATCAATCGGTGCAACCTTGCTGATTGGCCCCATTTGGATGGCTTTGAAGTAACAGAGCCAGGACAGACCTGTCGCGAGTCCGCTCAAACCCAGGAAGAGCCACGTTTTTCCGTTGAATGTATCAAACTTCGCTTCGTTTTTTGCCAATACGATCGCCCAAGCAAGAACCAGTACGACAACCACACGCACAGCAAGAGCCAAGTTGCTTGGAACGCCCTCGACTCCTTTCTTTGCAAGTAATGCGGTCCCTCCGGCAAACAAGGCAGAAAGAAAAGCCCAAATGCGGTAGTCCATAGCATCAAAGTACACCACAGAGCGAAACCCCTGCAATCTTGCCGGCTAGAAGCACATAATCAAACTTGTATGCCCAAAGGCGAATACCTGCAGTACGGCGGTCAAGCGATCCTCGAAGGGGTCATGATGCGCTCTCCACATTACTTTTCCATCGCATGTCGGGCACCTAATGGCGAAATCGTCCTGACGACCGAAGCCCTAGAAAAGACCTGGATTGGACGCCAGAAATGGCTCAAACTCCCCTTCCTTCGCGGTTCGCTCGCAATATTGGATGCGATGGGTCTCGGCGCAAAAGCAATGAAATTCGCTGGTAACGTTCAGATGGCTCCTCAATACCAGGTTGAATCAGAAGAAAAAGAGAAAGCACCCAGCCAGAAAGTTCAAGACATCACGATTGGACTTACTCTCGTGTTCAGCCTCATCATAGCCTTCGGCATTTTCAATTACCTGCCGAACGTGATTGCAGAGTACTCGTCGATGGCTCTGGCCAATAAATTTGGCGGTGCAAAGGAAGCGGTCACATCCGCAGCTGGTCAGTTGCCACCCCCAAAGCTCGACTACAAAATAACCAACACGATCTCCGAAGTCGTTAAGGCACTTCTATTTTTTGGATACATTTGGGGAATTTCGTTCCTGCCTGATATCGCTGAAGTTTTCAAGTATCACGGGGCCGAGCACAAAGCCATTAACACAATGGAAGCTGAGCAGGATCTCGAGATCGCTAACTGTAAAACGCAAACACGATTGCACCCACGATGCGGCACCTCGTTTGCAATCGTGGTTCTTATCGTCGGATTCATTGTCTTCACATTCGTGCCTAGGTATTTGCTTGGAGAGTCTGTTCATCCGATGCTAAATGTCACTGTTCGGTTTCTAGTCGAACTGGTGATTCTGCCTTTGATCGCGGGGATTAGCTATGAAGCAATTCGCCTAGCAGGAAAATTCAGAAGCAAGGCGATCGTGAATGTCCTCTTCAAGCCTGGTTTGATGACCCAATATCTCACAACTAAGGAGCCGAACGAAGGACAGATTGAGGTGGCGCTTGAAGCCCTCAAAGCAGTCGTGCATGCCGAGACAACCGGCGAGCTTCGAACGTCTGGTTAACAAAAGTGTTCATACGCGAACATAGTTATGGCCCTGGTTTTACAAAACCGGGGCCATAATGTTTGCCATCCCATGTCTTGGCTGAGAAGTGAACGAGCCCGGAACAACCTAATAGCCTATCTGTTTATCAGTCCTTGGTTACTCGGCTTTTTCGTCTTCACCCTTTGGCCGTTCCTGCAAAGCATCTACCTTTCGTTCACTCGCTACAACATCGTCAGTCCCGCGAAGTGGGTTGGTTTTGCCAACTACAAGATGCTGCTAACCAAAGACGAGTTGTTTTACAAATCGGCGCTGGTGACGATCAAGTACGCCTGCATTTCAGTTCCGTGCGCAATCGCGATAGGTGTTGGGCTCGCCATGCTGCTCAATGCTAACGTCAAAGGGATCGCAGTATTCCGTACGATTTTCTACTTGCCATCTATCGTCCCGACTGTCGCCACAAGTGCGTTATTTATCTGGATTCTAAACCCCAACATCGGCCTCGTCAATCGGGCATTGATGCTTGCCGGAGTGAAAGGACCAGCCTGGCTCAATACGGCACCGTGGGCGTTCTATAGCTTTGTCTTCATGTCCTTGTGGGGAGTCGGAGGCAGCATGGTGATCTACCTTGCTGGCCTAAAAGACATTCCGTTACACCTCTACGAAGCGGCAACCCTTGATGGAGCAAGCCCGTTCAACAAAATGCGTCATGTAACCCTGCCTATGATGACGCCGGTGATCTTCTTTAACCTCATCATGGGCATCATCGGGGCGTTTCAAACATTTACGGAAGCGTTTGTGATGACGCCGGGTGGCGGACCGCAGGACAGCACCTATTTCTACAGTCTTTACCTCTATAACCGAGCCTGGAAGTATCTAGACATGGGTTACGCCAGTGCGATGGCATGGGTTCTTTTCCTCGTGATTGTGGTTCTTACCGCCATCGTTTTTCGATCTCAGAAGAAGTGGGTGCACTATGGCGGATAGGCCTATTAAAGCGTGGGTCATGCTTTTCGCCGGGTTCGTGCTGATGTGCGTGCTTCTCGCAACTGGCTACACCACACCCCGAGAATATCCAAAGCGAAAAATCGTTCGGTTTTGGCATCGTTGGCAGGGAGATTGGGAAAAAGAGGTTCGAAGCATTGTCGATGAATTCAACAAGAGCCAGACCGAATACGAAGTCGTGCCCGTGAGTGTGCCTAGCGGTGGTGCCGACTCCAAACTCATCCTGGGAGTCATTGGCGGTGATCCTCCAGACCTCATGTCGATGTTCAACGGGGCCGTCCCCAACATGGCTGCAAACGGCTTCCTGACCGACCTTGAAACACTCATGACTCCAGATGAAAAGGTCGCGTTCTTTCAGAACAGCTACCCCGCTTTGCGAGAAACCGGAATGTATCGTGGCAAGTGTTACGGCATCACGATAGGGGCTGACTTGATGGCACTTTATGTGAACGTGAAGCAGCTTCGAGAAGCTGGCCTTGACCCTGACCGATTCCCGAAAACATTGGAAGAACTGGAGCAGTGGGGATTAAAACTAAACCAGTACGACAAGAGGAAGAACCTGACGCGGCTCGGCTTTTTGCTCAACGATGTTCAGTATCTAGCCAAAACTTTTGATGGCGGATTTGACGTTGATCCGTCTGGAAAAATGCTTCTCGACACACCGAACAACTTACGAGCACTTAAGGCGATTGTCAGCTATCGAAAGAAAATCGGCTTTGATAACGTTTTAAGATTTCAAGCCGGATTGAACGACATCGAAGGAGCGGCATCATGGGCTTTCATGCACGGTGACCTTTCGATTACTTATGACGGTCAATGGCGGGTTCAAGAAATGAGCAAATTCAAGCCCGACATGGAGTATCGAGTCTTCCCTATTCCACCTCCAGCGGTTGACGGAAAACCTCGTGGCGGCGTTGTGGGTGGTAACTATATGGTCGTTCCGATTTCGGCAAAAGAGAAGCGTGGAGCTTGGGAATTCCTGAAATTCTGGACTGGTCTGGACAATCCCGATAGAGCGGCAAAATTCTATAACAAAGGAGGTTGGCTTCCCTTCTCTCCTGCTGTCGCGAAGTCACCAACATTCCAAAAATGGCTCAAAAACAACCCGCAGTTCCAGGCATTTCTGGACATCTTAGCCAGCCCAAATTGTAAAGCCCCTCCCCCCATCGCTAACGTTCAATTCCTCAATGACCTCATCGGAAGAGCAGAAAACCGGGCAGTCTCAGGCGACATGACCCCCGAACAGGCACTGCAGGATCTCGCCGTGAAATTCAACGAAGAAGAAGCGAAGAGAAAGGAGTTAGGTTATGACGAGTAATTCCGGCCCCAAACTGAGTCGTCAAGCCAAGGTCGGAATTTACCTTGCCTTAGTCTTGCTCTCGATCCCGGCTATTCTTCCGCTTCTATGGATGGTCTCGACTTCTCTCAAAACGAACGAGCAGATCTTCGCGGGCGGTGATCTTACGGTCACTTCCCTCTTTCCAAAGCCCCTTCACGCCCAAAACTATCCAGACGCCATCAACAACATGCCGTTTCTGCTGTATTTGCGGAATACCTTGTTGCTTTGCATGTTCGGCATCATCGGAACGGTTTGTTCGAGCGCGATCGTCGCCTATGCCTTTGCCAAGATCAAGTTTGACGGGAAGAGTCTGCTTTTTGGGCTGATGATTGCCACGATGGCGCTCCCGGGGCAAGTCACGATGATCCCCATTTTCGGCTTGTTTCGCGCCCTCGGGTGGTACGGAACTTATCTCCCGCTTATCGTGCCAGCCTTCACCGGTTCAGCCTATTTCATTTTTCTACTGACTCAGTTTTTCAAAACTCTGCCTGATGAAATGGCAGAAGCTTGTCGCGTGGATGGCGCAAGCGAGTGGCGAATTTTCACTCAAATCGTTATTCCACTCTCTAAACCGGCTTTGGCAACGTGTGCGCTTTTCAAATTCATCGGCACGTGGAACGACTTTCTCGGGCCATTGATCTATGTCAATGACCCTGCGAAGTACACACTCGCTTACGGCTTGCAACAGTTCGTATCGCACTACGGCGGCTACTACTCACAGCTGATGGCGGCTTCAACGATTTTCACGCTGCCAATCATCATTCTGTTCTTCTTTGGTCAGAAGACGTTCATCCAAGGAATCGCGACGACGGGCGGCAAATAGCCGCCTTATTTCGGAAGTTTGGCTAAAGTTTCAGGCATCGAGCCTTTCTTAACCTCGACGAGCGTCCCAAGTTTTGGACTCGAACCCTCAAATCCGCCATTCTGAAGCAGCCATTTCGATCCCCTTGCGGTCAGGTCATAGTCAAATCGATCTTTTCCACCTGTCCCGTCATGAGTAAACCGGCCAGTAGTCAACTGCGACCAACCGCCATCCGCTGTATGAATCCATGCAGTTCCGAACTCAGCCTCTCGTTTCAGATAGCCGTTATCGCCCCAGAAGTTCTCATTGAACGAGTAAAGGCCCCGAAGAAGCTTTCCATCTTTGGGTGCTCGGAAAGATGCGATCAGGTTCCACTGCTTGTCGGCTTCGCTATAAAAATAGCCGGTGTAGATCGTGGCTTCTTCCTGCTTCTCAGCATGAACCAAAAACCTTTGTGTTTTATTGGTTTCCCAATTCGTGACTAGGTGGCTGTGACCCCCAGTCCCTTCGTTTCCAAAGCTGTCTGCAAAGACGCCAGAGCCTTTTCTCAACAGGCGCACAAGGTCATCGCGTCCGACTTTCTTTCGATCAATCGCTTCGTTACCGCTATCCCAAACAGAAAAAATCACGCGTCGCTCGGTCGTCGAATTGACCTGCATTCCAAAGTAACCACGAGCAAACCCACAAGCCATGTAATAGGTCGCAACAGGGTCGGTCTTCGCTTTGATTTCGTTATAAAACCAATCGATATTCTTACCAGCGGCTTGTGGGTACCCGATGTGGACCGATGCGCAGTTGAGGCGAGTCTTCATGTTAAATTTCGCGTCAATGGTTGCTTTGCCGCTTAGGTCCAAACCCGTTACTGTAGCCCCCGGATCAGAGTAACTGATTTTCACCCAACCAGACTGTTTTAGCAGGACCGCTCCCTGGTTACCTTTCATCCGCACATGCAAACGATTTCCATCCACCGTCAAGCTGCCGGCCTTACCGCCTTGTTTTCGGACCGAAATCGCAAGGTCGCCCGCCGAAACATATCCACCCCACAACACCTTTGCTCTGGGTCCATCTAGCTTCAGAGTCTCGCCTTCTGAGCGATCCGCCTTGCTGTCAATTAGGTAGCCAGTATGTCCGGGAACGAAGAGTGATGGAGCCAGAATGAGGGCGAACGTAAAAATCACATCTGTAGCTTATTCAGCATCGGTGGTATATTGCTTCGTTTCTCGTGGCAAAGCCGTCTCCGCATCGAATAATGACCTCCTTGGCCCGAAGGAAGCCAAGACCCAAGAATCCTTGGGAGTATGCGTACACCGTTCTAGGCTGTTTCGTGCTGGCCTTGGCGTTCAGGATGTTTACCAACGCCAACGGCATTGTGCCGGGTGGTGTGGTCGGTGTTTCCACCGTTCTCAATAAGCAGTTCGGTTGGGATCCCGCAATTGTTCAGGCCGCGATAAACCTTCCCACTCTCGCACTTGGTTTTCTCTTCCTAACGCGACGGGACGCGATGAAGTCGGTCCTAGGTTCTATCGCAATGCCTCTCGCGATCTTCGCCACGAAGGACGTCAAACTCATCACTCACGACCCGATGATGGCTGCACTCTTTGGGGGAGCTATGTATGGCGTCGGTTTGGGAATCATCCTGCGGTCAGGCGGAACAGTCGGCGGGTTTTCGCTTCTTGCGACCGTTTTTCACAAGTTTCTGTCCTTTCCTATTCCCGCTATCGTGTTCTTGTTTGATGCCATCACAATCGTATGTGGTGTGCCAATTTTTGGCGCGGACAAAGCGCTGTTGGGTCTGCTTGGCTCGTTTGTTATGCGGCAATGCATCACTTGGGTGCTCACCGGTTTTCGACGCTCAGCGATCGCGTACATCATCACTGACAAGCGAGACGAGATGCGAGAGAAGATCCTGGTTGACCTCGACCGAGGGCTAACGATCTTGTCCGCCGAGGGTGGGTACACGGGCAAACCTCAAAACGTTCTGATGGTTGTTGCCAGCCAGGTCGAAATCCCATACTTGCGAATGCTCGTTCGAGAGGTTGATCCCTCTGCCTTCGTGATTCTGACAGACGCTACCGAAGTGCTGGGTCAAGGGTTTTCAGGCTCGGTTTAGGCGAAGCTCACGAAGTTCCGTTTCAGCATCAAACAGCACTTCATCCATCCATTCAGGGGGAAATTCGCCCATCCTAAACAAGCCTCCCCCCGCGTTTGACCGACAGAGTGAGCAGGGGGAATGTTCGTAAATCCACTTCAACCATTTTGTTCTCCGTACGTCGATGGGTTTGCACGTTATCTTAAGCAAATCTAAAACGATGCAGTGTTGATCATCTAAGTCTGCACCATGAAAATCAGCAAGAACTTCGTCAACAATGGCCTCATCAGTGATCTGAAAGGTGGAGCGGAAAAGCGAAAGTTGAATTCCATCAATGGGGCGCCGAGCTGCCCAAACCGGAGCAAAATCATGTACTTCCGGATGATCCAGCCGTTCCAGTATTTGCAGATACCAATGCTGAACTTCGGGGTCTTCAAGTCGCCGGATCAGCCTTCCGGCAGGTAACGGAATAGGTTGCCGAGAAAAAGCTTTGCCACAACTTCTCGCTTCGATTGAAGTCTGAGCGGGTAGCAACCTCTCGGCAACCTCGATAAGTTCTGATTCCGAAGCAGCTTTCGCGGCTTTAACAATATCAAAGAGCACTCCTCCTTTAAAAACACGATCAATCGTCTCCATAACCGAAAGCGACGGATTAGGTCGTAGAGCAGTTGGCCTAGCATTCGTCTGTTTTCGAAGTACTGCATCTTCGATAACCTCTCGAATTGACTGAGGTAGCTCATTTCGACACTCATCAAATTCCTGGCCGACGGCATCTTCAACCCACCCTCCAACCTCGTACAGATCGTCATCTGGCAATAAGGGGAGTCGGTGGTTGATGAGCCATTCGAGTCCTTGCATTCCGGCATCCGCGGTTCAGTGGATCGCAGATTCGTATCCTTCGACATGCAAGTCAATTAACGCAGAAAAAGGCTCCGGGAACCTGCTCTCTCGCCAGTGCGGCTAAGACGGAACACATCGTTGAGTAATCGCGAGGCGGAGTCGATGGATGAATCGCATCTCGAATCTGTTTTTACGATTCTTCGTTCTAGACCTGCTTTGTTTCTTAGTCCGGCCAAGTACGGCCCACGCGAATTTTCGCACTGCGGGTCTAGCTGTATGCAATGAGTTGATGCATAGATAATTGCCTCATGCATTTCCGGCGTTTGCTCTGCCAATAGCCGGACCATCGCGCGTCCGTGCCCCTTGCGCAGAAGGCTAAAGAACTCTGTTTCTACCAATAACTGAATTATCAGGCAAAATGACCGACAGGTCAAGACCCAGGCTTCACACTGGACAATTCATCACCTGATTGAGACATAATCGAACTACGGGCGGTTGGCTCAGTGGTAGAGCACTTCGTTCACACCGAAGGGGTCGTTGGTTCGAATCCAATACCGCCCACCACTTTTTTCATTTCTCGGTCCTTCGTTGCACAGCCGACGACCAGCTCATCTGGTCAACTCTGCACCTTCTTGGCGGTGGATAAAATCAGTCAGACTAGAAGGACAAGGTTTCTCAATCATTTTCCCAGTGACAGGATCCATGGAAGTGCACCGCGGCTCAGATTTCATCCTTTGACGACCACTACTAGCACCGACTAAACTCATAAAGAAGAGCAGTTGGAAGATCGAGATCGCTACACTAATCATCCCAAGAATTCGTCCAGCCTGAATCAGCCCAATCTCATTGGGAACCATTCGACCATAGTCGATATCTTCGATCGAACGATTACCCATCACCCAGGCGGGGATACCAGTAAAAACGCTACAAAGTATCAAAGAGAGAATGCCAAGAATAAGGATAAGTACGCCGTTAGACTTCTTCACAACCAGAAGACTGTTTTCAACCAACTCAGGTTGCAGTCTGCCAGGTTTTTGGCCATCCTTTCGCAATCTTTAGGCTTGTTAAAAGCAGAATGGGCGGTTTCCCGCTGCCTAGCCGTCAGGTGACTTTGGCTTTTGAACACAGTGCAGTCAGAGAGCTTGTCCCCTTCTCGTGCTGTCTACAAAATGCCCATAAACAACCTCAAGCAATCATTTAAAAGAAAATGAGTTTGGACCGCACGCTGCAAACGCCTTGTTTATAGTGGGTGGAGCCAAAACGCAGTTGATCGATGTGACTCCTGCATTTTGTACAAATTCGGATTAGTTATTAGCTTCTATTCTTGCCTGTGTTTCACGCCCCAGACGACGGCTAGTGGCACCCAAATCGCCACGATCGGTGTGTTCCGTTGAAGAGAAGTCTGCATTGGCCAAGAGGTGATCGGTGCCTCAACCTCATCATTCCGTCTAGCCTCAGCTTCAGAATTCCGTACACGCGAGGTGTGTTTTACAGTTCGTTTTGTCTCCAGTGTTTTCGAAGATGTTGACGTGTCTAAACAGACTTAGCGAACATAAAACTGAGATAACTCACGCTTCAAAACCTAAGGATGTGAGATGACGGGTATTCATCTAGTGATGTCGAATTTGATTTGAAGTCCTTAAAACCAAAAAACCTCCACGTTTAGTGGAGGTTTTGAACCTAAAACTTGGTAGACCGGCAGGGACTCGAACCCTGGACCCGCTGATTAAGAGTCAGCNNGCTGCTCTACCGACTGAGCTACCGATCCGAACCCATATATGATACCTTTCGAAGTTGATCAGGTCAAGAGTCGGCAGAAACTACGCTATGCAATTTGCGACTCAACTACACAAAGGCCTCAGCCACGAGTTCGCTGACGAGTGACATAAACGAAGTCAGCCAATCCGTTAGAAACCGTTACAGGCTCGGTACCATCGGTCATGACAACCGTCGGACCGTCTCCCCCATGGTTCCTTTTCAGGCGATAATTGATTCCCTGCCCATACATCACGTGCCCAGATCCAGCGACAATGACAATGACAGTATTCTTGGTTCCGTTCGTCGCAAGCCATTTGGCAGCGGTATCGGCCATGCCTTCATCCCAAAGGACCTGTGCTGAGTAGATGTTTGGGCTTGGTTCGTGGCCTTGCATCATAGCGGAAAAGACCTGCCGATGGTTCTTGTTTCCAAGGAACATTTCCGAAGGTAGTTGGGATGCTTGTTCTGCGGTCAATCCTGCAAAGCCTTGCTTTCCAACTGCTCGGACCCAATCGCGTGGTACGTTCAGAGCCAGAACTGGAAGCTTGTTTTGTCGAGCAACTTCGAAGATTGGCCGGTAGAACTTATAGTCGTATCCCCATTGCTTTTTCCAATCAACGCCTTCAAGGAAGGCGGATTCATCAACCGAATCGGCTGACCATTTATCCAGCCATTCCTGTTTCGGTCTCGTAATATATTCGACTCCGATGACGACTTTGCGCCCTCTCTTTATCAGGGCTTCAATCACCTTTGCCTGCATCTTTTGGTGAAGTTCAGTTGCGTGCTGTTCGCCAAGAAAGACAAATCTGTGTCCATCAGCTGCTGCGGCAACATCCTCTGCCAGAGCTGATTCGTGCGTCCTCATACTCAGCATTTGACCAAGCATGACGGTAGATTCACCTTTATCTCCAAGCGGAAGGCGGAGGGGGTCGACGGCAATGGCGAGCGCAGCAACGAATATCATCGCACTCAGTTTAGCCTTTGGCGTAAGCATTTCTGCGGGGTAGTATCGAGTGATGCGATGGTGTTTGCTTGTCTTGGCAACCGTAATGATTGGTTGCTCACACCAGCCTTCACCTGAAACGACTTCGACATCCAGCCCAAGCGAAGAAGTTCCTATCGATCCAGAAGCAAAATCCTTTGAGCAGTGGAAGACTGGCACCTACCAAATCAACGCATCACTGGATTCGATTCAGGTTGCAAGAGACTCTTCATTCGAGATGTCTAAGAAAGCAGGTGGAAGTGCAGCTGACGCCTTATCAAATGTCACTGACCAACTGGATGACGCCGCATCGGCCATTTCGGAGTACAGCGAAGGTCCAAAATCCAAAGAGGATCTACACAAGAATTTCGCAAGTTACGACGACCAAAGACTTCAAGCTATTCAGGCTTGTATAGGTGCCCTTGAGACCCTCGACGAAGTGGATGAAACGATAACTGAACTGCAGAAAACAGCTCCGAAGCAATATCAACAAACACTTCAAGAAATCAGCGACTCTGTTAGCGAGGCAAATGATGCGCTGTCGGAGGCCGTAACCGGTTTTGGCGGAAAACTCCCACCCGACGAAGCTCCAGATAAACAGCCTAAGTGATTCCGCAGAACGAAATAACGCTGACCTGCAACGCACCTTGAGCTTTCAAAGCCTTGGAACACTCAATCGCTGTGCCCCCGCTGGTGACAACATCGTCGATCAAGAAAACCGACTTCCCTTTCACCTCTTTGCTAGCTGAAAAGGCACCATCGAGGTTTAGTAATCGTTCCTCGTGACTCAACCCGGCTTGTGCAGGTGTACTTCGAGTTCTTTTAAGGTAGTTACTTCGCACCCTGTCCCCAAACGGCTCAGATAGTAAATCCGATTGGTTGAATCCCCGATGATTGCGGCGAGTCCAATGGATCGGGACCGGGATGACGATGGCATTCTCTTGGACCATATGGCCATGGAATTTATACATTTGGTTAGCCATCCATTTGGCAAGCGAAGTTGATCGGCTGTATTTGAGACGTTGAACTGCCTGAGCGGCTCTGCCTGAATAGAAATAGCAGTAAGAAACTTGGTCAAGGGTTCTGTGAGGGTCGCGCCAGGTGTTGACACGTTCTTCCATCTGCGAGATGCACACAGCGCATGGCGAATCTAGGCCGAGTAATCCGCATAAAGCGCATTTGTGCGGATAGGCTAGATCAAGGCATCTTCGCACAAACTCCATCAAAAGCATTATCGCTGATCTCTAGTCGCCTTGAAAAATTCACACGTATACATCCTTATAGTCTTTCAGACCGGTTTAGTCTGGCAAGGTATCCTAAAAGGGTTTAGTCATGCGACTGTCTCAACTCCTAAAAGCCAAAATCCACCACGCTCGTGTCACGTATGCGAATCCAGATTATGTGGGAAGCATCGAAGTCGACAAGAAACTGATGGACTATGTGGGAATTCAGGACGGCGAACTCGTTCATATTTGGGCGGTCGACCATACAGCGAGAATTCAAACCTACGCGTTCGCTGGTCCAGAAGGAGCAATTGGGTTAAACGGTGGTGCGGCTCATTTCTTCAAAGAAGGAGACAAAATCATCATCGCGGCTTTTGATCTCTCCGACGAGCCTATTACTCCAAAGGTTGTTTTGCTCGATGAACGTAACAAGATCGTCCGAGACATGACTCCTTTCTCAGTAGTCGGCTAAACTTTTCTTTGTGAATATCGAACTTCTGCGCGAGCTAACCGAAGCTCGTGGAATTTCTGGTCAAGAAGATGCCGTTCGCGAGATTGTCCGACGCGAATTTTCAGGCATGGGAGAGCTTTCGGCTGATCGCATGGGCAACCTCACTCTTCTAAAGAAGGGAAAAGGCGAAAAGAAACTTATGATCGCCGCTCACATGGACGAGATCGGCTTCATGGTGAAGTTTATCGAGAAAGATGGATTCCTTCGGTTGCAGACCATTGGCGGCTGGGATCCTCGACAGATGAATTCTCAGCGAGTC
Organism: Chthonomonas sp. UBA1950; assembly: GCA_002336105.1. GTDB lineage: Bacteria > Armatimonadota > Fimbriimonadia > Fimbriimonadales > Fimbriimonadaceae > Fimbriimonas. The sequence goes on from DDEQ01000039.1 coordinate 285,162, forward strand.
ATCATAGGAGCTAAAGATGGTCCAATACAAGGCGTCCTGATGTACGGCACAAAGCCAACTCACATGCTGTCACCTGAAGAGGCTAAAGCGGGGCAGAACCACGAGTCATTCTTCGTTGACACAGGCATGTCAGCCGACGAAGTTCGAGCCAAGATTCGATTAGGCGACCAGGTCACGATGGATCGCAACTTCATCTCCTTGGGCAGTATGTTGACCTGCAAAACGATGGATGATCGCGTCGGACTATTTGTCATGATCGAAGCGCTAAAAGCAGCTAAGTCAAATGATGTCGATGTTTATGCTGTTGCCACCGTGCAAGAAGAAGTCGGTCTTCGCGGTGCGGCTGCGGCTGGTTCAGCTATCGCCCCCGACATTGCGGTAGCTCTTGATATCACACTCGCCAACGATATTCCGGGCGTTGGTGAAGCAGACCACGTGACCAAACTTGGGGCTGGCACCGCGATCAAGATCATGGACGGCTCCCTTATTTGCCATCCAAAGGTTGTTGATCACTTCCGCACGTTGGCTGAGAAGAACAATATCAGGCACCAGATGGAGGTTCTTCCACGCGGTGGCACCGATGCCGGAGCCATTCAACGCCTCCATGGGGGCATCCCATCAATCACACTCTCAATCCCGACTCGCTACGTTCACACCGTGAATGAAACCGTGAGCGCCGCCGACGTTCAGGCATCGATCGATTTGCTGGCAAAGTACATCGAAGACGCACACAACGGCGATTATTCGTACTAAAAACGAATCGGTGGCTAGGGATTCCTAGCCACCGAAACCGATCAAGAATCTAAGAGTCCGACACCTGCAAAGGCAAAAAGAAACAAGCTGTCGTATAAATGCAGCACATTTCGACAAAACAAGACCTAGAATAATCACCCTAGGACCTTTCGTTATAGTTTGTTTCAGAAACCCCATCAAGTCGCAGTTCGCTTCCGTACCGATGAAGCTGAGGGCATGCGGTTTGTAGAAAATCCAAAACCGCTTTTGTGTTTTCCACGGCAGCAAACCGTCGTTTGGCCCCCGTCTCAATCCAGAGACCATCTTGTTTTGTTATTGCCATCTGTGATTTCGACCAAGCTTTACCGGGCGCTACTCGAGAAATATCGTTCAGTCGGACCTTATACACGACATACAGCCCAGAACGCAATCTGAGATATTCCCCGTCGAAAACAAGCCTTTGGGGCCAGATAAGTAATGAATAGACAATGAGAAAGCCGGCAAGTAAGCCAGCGTTGAAGCTTTCACCGAGGAAAGCGTAAAACAACACCGCTCCAACGATAAAGGCAACGCAAATGGCGACGAACGCAACAACAGCGTACTGAAACTTGATCGGAAACTGAGTCGGATTCAATTCATTCTCCTAACTAATGATTTTGGCGTTGTCATCTCAATCATTGCTGACCGAACACCTTCCCTTCCCCATCCACTACGCTTTTCACCTCCATACGGAACGGCATCAAAGCGTAGAGTTGGAACATCGTTGTGTACGATTCCTCCAATGACAAGGTCATCAAAGAGGCGGTCAACGAATGCCTGATCCTCGGTGAAGACTCCACATTGAATACCAAATCGAGACGCATTGATTCTTGCTACTACTTCGTCAATCGAACGGTATGGAGCCAGAGTCAGGACTGGCCCAAAAACCTCTTCTGTGAATAGCTGACTGGTTTTGGGGACATTCTCTATGAGAGTCGGCAAATAGACGTTCCCATCGGAACCGCCGCCTGCCAGAATTGTTGCTCCGTTTGATACAGCTTCTTCAATCATGGCGGTGACCTTTTCCAAGGCTGACTTATTGATAAGCGGGCCGCAGACGATGTTCTCGCCTCTTGGGTCACCGAAGGGGCAATCGATTGTTGCCTTAATCAAGGAAGATCTTGCTTGATCGTAAAGAGATTGATGTACCAGAACGTGCTGTACAGAGATACATACTTGTCCTGCATAACCATAGGCTCCTGAAGCCATTCGTGAAACTGCATTCTCTAAATCAGCATCACTATGAACAATGGCAAATGCGTCTCCTCCGAGTTCGAGAGTTACTCTCTTTGTTGGATAAGACTCTTTGATGCCCCAACCAACCTCTTCAGATCCAGTGAAAGAAATCATCGATATTCTTTCGTCAGAAAGTGCTTTTACCAGATGTCGAGTGTCACCGTTCCAAGCGTTCAGAACCCCTGGTGGACAACCTGCTTCGTGAATCAGTCGCGCTAAAGCTAAGGTTGATAAGGCTGCCATCGGGCTTGGCTTTAAGACGACTGTGTTTCCTGTCGCCAAAACTGGTGCAATTTTATGTGCTGCCAAGTTGAAGGGCCAATTATAAGGTGTGATCGCAAAGATAACTCCAATAGGAAACCTTACGAATTCTGCTGAACAGTAAGTTCCGCGTGGATCTTGTCTGAGGGAAACCTTCTCTGTCCCCCATGTCGACAACTCATCGGCTGCGATTTCGAAGGTGATTGCAAGGCGATCCACCTCAGCTCTTGCCCAAGTTATAGGCTTTCCAACTTCTAAAACGAGAAGTTCTGCAAGTTCTTCTTTGCGTTCGATAACGAGTTCAGCAATACGGAACAATAGCAATTTCCGTTCGGTAACCGAACTTTTTCGCCAAGAACCAAAAGCATCATGTGCTGCCTCAATACAACCACGAAGCTCTAGTTCGGCACCCTCAGCAACTGTACCGACAATGCTGCCGTCAAACGGGTTTCGTACCACGTCTTTTCCGGTTGATTGGTCGCAGGGACCACCGACAAAGTGCCCTGCAATGAGCAGCTCTCCATGCCTCATAAGTTCATTTTGACAAAGAAAAACCCCTCCGAGAGCAAACGACTCGGAGGGGTTGTCAATCTGTGTTTAGTATCTATAGGTCTCTGACTTATAGGGACCGTCAACAGAAACACCGATGTAAGCCGCCTGCTCGGTAGACAGAACAGAAAGTTGTGCATCGAGCTTCTTCAACTGAAGACGTGCAACTTTCTCGTCAAGATGTTTCGGCAAAACATAGACTCCAGGAGCATAATTTCCCTTCTTCGTCCACAACTCGATTTGAGCCATCACTTGGTTCGCAAAAGACGATGACATCACATAGGATGGGTGTCCTGTTGCACAACCGAGATTGACGAGTCTCCCTTTCGCCAAGAGAATGATTCTTCGTCCATCCGGCAAGATGATGTGATCGACTTGTGGCTTGATCTCTTCCCACTGATAGCCTGACATTGATGCGACATCAATCTCACTATCGAAGTGTCCGATGTTACAAACAATCGCGTTATTCTTCATCTTGATCATATGCTCATGACGAATAACGCCGAAATTGCCTGTGCAAGTCACGAAGATATCTGCCTTGTCGGCAGCATATTCCATTGTAACGACCTTATAACCTTCCATCGCCGCTTGCAGAGCGCAGATCGGGTCAACCTCGGTTACCCAAACCTGAGCACTCAGTGCCCGTAATGCTTGAGCAGAGCCTTTGCCTACATCCCCGTATCCGCAAACAACCGCAATCTTTCCGGCTACCATCACGTCCGTCGCTCGCTTGATTCCATCAACGAGTGACTCTCGGCAACCATAGAGATTGTCGAACTTGGACTTGGTCACACTGTCATTCACGTTAAACGCCGCAAACGGAAGGATTCCCTTCTTCTGCATTTCGTAAAGACGGTGAACGCCAGTTGTCGTTTCCTCGCTCACGCCCTTAATCTGGTCGCGAATCCTGCTGTAGTAACCTGGCTTTTCGGCAAGTCTCTTTCGGATCGCAGCAAACAAAACGGTTTCTTCTTCGCTGGTTGGATGGTCGAGCAATGATGGATCAGATTCAGCTCTTGACCCTAGAATGATCAATAAGGTTGCATCTCCACCATCGTCGAGAATCATATTTGGAGTACCACCATCGCTCCATTCCATGATTTTGTGGGTGAACTCCCAATACGCTTCAAGCGACTCACCTTTGTAAGCAAAGACAGGAATTCCATCTTCGGCAATCGCGGCGGCGGCGTGGTCCTGAGTGCTAAAAATGTTGCAGGAAGCCCATCGAACTTCTGCACCAAGAGCAACCAACGTCTCAATAAGCACAGCTGTCTGAATCGTCATATGTAACGACCCAGCAATCTTGGCTCCTTTAAGTGGTTGCGAAGCCGCGAATTCGTCGCGGATTGCCATTAAGCCCGGCATCTCCGTCTCGGCAATTGCGATCTCTTTCCTTCCCCATGCCGCAAGCGATAGATCAGCTACGTGAAAGTCAGTTTTGATTGGGTTTGCGATTGTGTCCATATCATCTCCTTGGACCCGAATGCATTGTTCTCATAGAGCAAAAAAACTCGTGAGAAACCAGTGCAGTTTTGACAGGTCTTATCAATCACGAGCGCCGTTGGGACTTGCAGATCATCTGAAATGATCTAACCGTCGAGCGAGCCTGGTGACAAGCATCGCAGCGCTCCTCGCTCAACAACGGTTATTATGGCATTTGAACCAGCAAGATTAGGGTCTGAGGTTACTTTCTGGCGACCCATCCGTAGGTTTCGTAATAGTTGGTAAATGTGTCTCCAGAGACATCAAACACCATGTAGCCTTCTGGGAACAATCCCAATCTCGGGCCACGCCACCAGTTACCGCAAACCGAACCACCCGTGATAAACCGAACTCCGCCATAGCTGATATCTTCGACAACGTGCGTATGTCCTTGCAAAACCAACTTCACGTTATTTTGAATGGATAGGTCAACGATTTCTTTGCCGTTTGTGATAAGCCACGAGTCATCAGCCGCTTTGTTTGCTCCTTCGCTAACTTGCACGATAGTTGAGATCGCAGGACAATGCAAAACGAGGGTTTTGGGCATCGTTGGATATTTGGCAAGATCAGTTTTTAGCCAAGCCATTTGAGCTGGATCGATTTCAGATCGCCATCCGTCCACAAGATCAGGTTGAACTGTATCTAGAAGGTAAAACCGCCAACCGTTAAAACTAAAAGCTCGATACAGCGAACCTTTGAGGACCAGATCCTGAATCATTTTCTTGCCGTAATAGGCGGAATTTTTGTCAGAATCCTTATCTCCCCAACCGAAAACATCGTGGTTACCCACCACGCTATAGACGGGCATCTCAAGCGGCTTAAGTGCATCGGCAAGAAGCTTAAACTGCATGTCCGCCCGTTGCTTCGTGACCTTCAAAAGGTCCATCACATGATCTCCACCGATCAAGATGAAGTCTGGGCGAGTTTTCATTGCCTTGATCTTCTTTACAGCCTCTTTTACTCCAAGATTCCCGTCAAGTTCCGGTTGGATATGAATATCCGTGAAGTGAACAAAACGGAATTTAGAGGCAGAAGGACTCAGTAGTTGAGGACTAGGCTTAAACGCTAGGCTCAGCCCCGATGCGGCCATGCCGCCTAGAACTTCTCGCCGGGTAATACTCATATCTACATCATCGGAATAATCATTTCGCGCCTTTCACATTTCTTAACAAAAGGGCTCCCAGAGCGAAGCAGATAGCCACAAGCAGGAAAACATACGCGTAACCGGTGTGAGTGTAGTGAATAATTGGGTCTCCACCAGGCTCTTGAGCTGGCAGCGTCGTTTTGCCAGCCAAAGCGATAAGCCAACCCGCGACCGGTGGGGCGATTGATTGTGGCAATGTCATCGAAATATGCCAGACACCCATTTCTTTCGCTGCGTCTTTTTTGCTCGGCAAAACGTCTGTCCCGAGTGCCCAGTCCACGCTTGAGTAAGCGCCAAATCCAAGTCCAAAAAAGACCGCCGCTGCATACACATGGGTCATTTTTGTACAGAAAATAAAGGTTAGAGCCGCAATCGAAATGATCACATTGGCGACATAAACAACCTTCTTCCTCCCATATTTATCAGAGAGATGTCCGCCGATGACGGCACTGAAGACCGACGCAAATAGCAAAGACCCGAGCACGATCGATGCTTGCCCTTCTGGCTTTTCAATATGCATGACGTCAATCAGGTAGTAATTGACAAACGGCTGGATTGAATAGAACCCGAGCATCACGAGCGCGCGAGTGATCCAAACCCAAGCAAAATCAGGATATTTCCTAGGATCTATCCAAAGTGATTTGGCATAAGCAATCCAGTTGATCTTCGGCGGCGCGTTCGGAAGCGGATTCTCCTTCATCCCCAGAATCGTAAAAGCCCCAGAAGCAACTAGGGCAACGCCGACAACGGAATACTTGATGAATTCCGGCTCATTCCCGAGAGCGAGTCCCAAAACCACAAAACCTAGCAACGTCCCAAGTTGCTGCATCAGAGCCATAAAACCGCTCGCCATGCCTCGTTGGTCTTCCGGCACGAGGTCCGGAATAACACCTGAGAATGAAGCCGTCGAAAGATTGTTCCCTAACTGGACCAGCATGAAGGCGAGTAGAAAAAAGGTGAACGTCGGGGCGGCCAAGAGAGTAGCATAAATCTGCAGAGTGCTCAATTCACCCGCATTTGCTGGATGGATCGAAGGCATCGTACTGACAACTAATGCCATTAACGCCAACCCGAGCAGGTTCAGTAAAATGCCCGCGATCATGTACGGTCGGCGGCGCCCCAATCTCGAAGTACAACGATCGCTGAGCGCGCCAGCAATGAGCGGAGTGATGAGCGCGATAATCGCCCCTAATCCAGTGAAAAGACTTAAAGCCGGAATGCGTAGCTCGGGCACCATGTGACGGATTTCTCCGGGCAACATCAACCCGAGCAACCCGCCCCACATAAAGTTTGTTCCAAACCAATAAGCACTAATAGCCAGGTGCTGAACCGGCTTAATCTTGGTTCCCTCATAGGGTGAAGGAACATGGGCAATCTCGTCGTGGGGGTGTATTGGTTCAGTTGACATGAACTTGCGTCCTCATGGCGTATTCGTAATCAGTGAAATCGTCGATGTCGTAAGACAATTCTGGGGCGGAGTTCCTGATAGCCGTTCCTGTGATGCCAAGCATGTCTTGAACTTTTTGCTCTACGTCAGGAATGGTGAGCGACTTCATCAAGACTTTGAACAAGAACTTTGGCCCAAGCAGTTTTGCCATACCTGGAATGCTCTTCCGGTTCTGGAAGAGACCTTCGATTTTTGGCATAGCTTTTTCCATGGCGGCGGTATCAAAAAGATAAACGCAACCAGCGGTCCAAGAGTTGTCTTTAAGTCGAACAAAAGTCGCCGACGACTCAGGAAACCTCTGATCCCACTCAGGCTTACTCACTAGCGGGACGCAGATATGACTGCCCGATGGGCATGCATCCAAAAATGAATTAATCATTGCCGAATTCAGAAATGGCAAGTCTGCGGCCACGACCATCACTTTTGTTGGTGGATTCGGCTGCGCCAAAAGGTGCTTTACACCAAGAAACATGTTTTCAGCGCCGCTTGGTCCGGACGGCAGAACAGTATCAACAAGCTTTGATACAGAATGCTCTCGAATCGGATCAGTACCGACTACCACCGTCTTCTTTATCCTTCCGGATTCTTTCAGTGCGGTTAACGTTCTCTCGAGGATGGTTTTGCCCTCGAACTCAATGAGAGCTTTTATGTTTGTGCCGACCTTTTCAGCAAAATCGTCCGGAATATATCCTCCGGCAGGCAAAACGACATCGTAAGTGGTCAAGGTGTTGAAAGTATCCCACACCCAACAAGATCTGAGCGGTCTAAAATTCCTACGACCGCTCGGATCATCCTCATCTATTCCGTGATCGCTTAGATTTCGATCAGGGTTGGCGATGGCTCGTCGTTCAGACTCGCGTGTCCGTCTGCCGTTACCGTAACGATGTTCTCGATGCGAATTCCAAACTTGCCACCGAAGTAGACGCCAGGTTCGATACTAAAGCAGTTTCCGACTTCAAGTGGGACTGTGTTTCCCTCGACCATGTAAGGGTCTTCGTGGCCATTCATTCCGATACCGTGACCGAGGCGATGGAAGAAGGCATCCCCGTGACCAGCATCTACAATCACTTTTCTCGCCGCTCGGTCGATTTCTTGACCAGCAACCCCAGGCTTGATTGCAGCTCGGGCCGCCATATGAGCTTTGTAGACTAACTCATAGGCAGCTTTGACTTCCTCGGAAGCTTTTCCTAGGCTGACCATTCGGGTGATGTCGCTCTTATAGCCCTCTAGATCGCAGCCGAAGTCGCAGACCACAACATCACCAGATTTGAGAACAGTATTGTCGCTAAGATGATGCGGTTCCGCACCGTTCGGACCAGCACCAATAATCGCGAAGTAGGGCTCTGAGCCTTTCTCTTTAAACTTGCGGAAGATGAACTCTTCGACATCAAGTTCGGTAAGCCCGGGCTTGATGAAGCCAAGAATCTCTTTGAATACTTCGTCAGCAATTGCGCCAGCCTTTCGCAGCATGTCAAGCTCAGCATGATCCTTCTGAGCCATGATTGCGCCTAAGATAGGTTGTCCATCTTGGAACAGCGCTGCTGGCAGCGCATTTTGCATTTTCAGCAGCATGTGAGCAGGGAGTGTGGTATCCACTGCAAGCACGCCTGATTTGAGTGACCATTCGGCGGCGAGTTGGCTGAAGATCGCAATAGGATCTTCTCCATCTTTCCAAACTCGAACATCTGAAAGACCGATTTTTCGTAATGCAACCTCGGACAGTGCTGGCGCAATCGCCACCACATCTCCGTTGCTATTGATCGCTATTGTAGTAAATCTGAGGTGTGGGTCTTCAAAATTGCCAACAAGGTAACCCATCGAAATCGGGTTATGGGCAAAGAAGGCGTCTACGGACTGTTCTTGAAGCTTGTGAGCTAGAGTTTTCACTCTCTTGCCTGTATCCATTCCAAGATGAGTATACTGTTGACCTGTTGCCGGATCGTCTAATGGCAGGACAGCGGTTTTTGGTGCCGCATGTCTAGGTTCGAATCCTAGTCCGGCAGCCAGGTCTTTTTAACCAGGAACCTGCTAATCCACTGCTTGGATTCGAGCGAAAACCGTGGCCCAAAAAAGAAGTGTCAACCCAGACTGGAAACAATTCGAGCAACTAGTAGCTCGAATTGAAGCCGATGCCCGGTCAGCCCATTGGATAGTCAAATCTCCAGATCGTGTGCGATGATTGATAACTGGTAGATTGCGTGAAGTCGATGCGAGCATTCGGATAAGGAACGATAGCGAGGAAGCTTTGATCACGATCGAATGCCGAAGACGGCGATTCAGGCAAGACGTGACCTGGATCGAGTAACTTGCTTCAAAAAGAGTCAGTCGATTGGCGCACGCGCGACAATCGCGGTGAGTTCCTCGGGTTTCTCAGAAGAAGCAAAGGTTATTGCGAAGCACTATGGGATCGAGCTTCGTCAGCTGAACGAAGTCTCGGTCTCAGATATCAATGGCCTAATCCGGTTGGACTTTGTCCTCTTCACACATAAACGATGTTGCCTAGTACGCGCTGGCGTTTGCTTCTTTCAGGATTTGAATTGGAGGCTCCCAGACTGGAACTCCGCCGATTTCATTTTTCCCAGAGGAACTAATCCGTTTCTGCCCCTTTTTCGGAGCCTCGACACCGATGCAACCTGGTCGCTCAATGATCTTTGGCGGCAATTACAAGAAGCAACCGATCCCTTTGTGGACATCGAAATGGGATCAAAGCCTGTAGCCAGAACTGTCTGTTTTCCCTACCCGGGAATCGTCGCCGTAGACATGCCAACCGGATCTAGGTGCATTAGAAATGTCTTACTGAGTCTGGCATTGTCCCTTGAGATCGAAAAGGTCTCGATAGAGGACGCGAGGAATTAGAATATTCCCTGTCGGGTGGCGAGGCCATTCAAACGCGTTGAATTCGCTTCACACGAGGCCGGGAGAGAAGATTGGCGCATATCTTTGCAGATGCCAAAGGATTCCGATGATCTCAGTGAGCTGAGAACGAACGGAAACTTGCCGGGCACGATCGGGAGTTTTCGGAAGGCTAAGGCGTAATGGAGATACACGGTGAACGAATCGAGGTCATTCACTTTTACGCCGATGAAAGTGTTCTGAGAATCGACTATTTGACTTAGCTCCCCCGTTCTTTGTGAGGGAGCTAACCAAGCCTGTAAGACACACTTGATCAGTCGATAATGACTTCATGGCAAGTTTCCAGACCTCTTGCTGAAACCCTGGCCACGGACTGCGTCGTTTTTGGTGAGAACGGCTAACTACTTCAGTTCAATCAACTCAGACTTTCCAAGACCGAAATCGCTGGGTTTCCTTCGAGCCAACCTCCCACCGTACTTAGGAATTCGGTCAATTCAGGAATAGGCTCCTTAAGAAATTGTTCAAAGGCTTCTGCACTCTTCCATTCCTCAAGAACCCAAAACTGGTTTTCAATACCTTGATCGGCAAAAACTTCATAGCTGAGCAAACCTCTTTGCTTAGCTTTTTCATTCATGGCGACATATAACAATTCCAATGCACCCCTGACACTTTCTGTAGCGTGAGATTTCGCATTGAGCGTGATGGCAAGACGGCGTGTTTGATGAGTTGACTGCATATTCACTTTTTATATGACCATTCAGTCAACTATATTTGTAAAGGGTTTGTAAATCTCGTAGAATCGGTTGGAGCCACTTCATGGGAAGAAATGCCAAGTTCAACGACCAAACGGTCATAAACCAAGCCACCGAGGTTTTTTGGGAACGAGGCTTTGCGATGAGTAGCTTGGAAGACATTCTTCGAGCGGTCGAAATACCCCGACAAAGTCTCTATCATAGGTTCAAGGACAAACATTCCCTTTTTATGGAATGCCTACACAGCTACTGCGAGCATATACGAGATTCACTGACGAGCGATTTTGAGTCGAGTCAGAACCCACTTGCAACCGCTCGAAATCTCATTCTATCGACGGCAAATGCAAACGCGGATGCGCGAAAAAAAGGTTGTCTTGCGTTGAACTCGATGATGGAGTGCTCCTCATTTGATCTGGAAGTCGTGAGTACGATTCACGATCATCAGCAAAAGATCCTGCAACTGCTAGAATCCGCGTTTGATCACTACGAACCGACGAAAGTCGACGCAAAGAAGCTAGCAACGCTTTTTCTTGGTTCTCTTTCGGCAACTCAGATGCTCGCAAAATCTAGTCCAAACGCTGATCTGGCACTCACTCATGCAGAGTATGTTTGCGAAACGATCTTTCATGACCGCGAATGACATCTTTGGCGTAATTGGAGATTGGTCTTGTAAAACGTTACTCAAACAACGTTTACGCAGATTGGCTCATTGTCCCGCGGAATCAAAACAAGACGGCTAGAGATTACGCCTATGCAGACCGCAGACTATCGAGACATCGCAAGCTATCTCGTCATGCCGCCTGTATTCGGTACGAGCAGAATCTGACGAATGTCGAAGAACGTATCCAAGAACTCATTTCAAGCTTTGCTGCATCAGGAGACTTCTGAAGTGTGCGGATTCTTAGAGATAGTCGCGTGATTGGGCTTCTTCATTGCGGCAAAAAGCGGCCTGAAAAAGCGAAGTGCTGCAACTTCGAGTATGTATTTCATCCGGATTACTGGGGCCAAGGCTTCGCTCAGAAAGTCTGCAAAGCACTCACCGAGTACAACTTCAGCAAAGCTTAAGCTCGTCGATTTTAAGCTAGATGTAATCCAGAAAACCTTCGTTCATGGCAATTGCTCGCGCGACTTAGATTTTGCCGAGAAGCACATCCCATCAACAATATGGTTATCAGACGAGATCAGCACCGCTTGCCAATCTTTTGCGACACTTGCGAATATGCGTTGCTAAAAACCGATTGGGAAATGAAGCGCGAAGTATGAACTCCCTAAATTGAGATCCCTTTCGCAAGAATTGAGTTACTCAGCTTTTGCATGTTTGTGTTATAGTAACCGTGATACCGCACACGGTTGCATAAATGAACAACGATAGTTCTAACCTTAAGCTCGCTAAGAAGCGGGTGACCTTAAAAGACATAGCGAGAGTTCTCGACTTGTCGCACGCAACAGTTTCTAGGGCATTGAACGGCTCGTCAGATCCGATGATCTCTCAAAAGACGATCGAACGAGTGCAATCGGCTGCAGCCGAACTCGGTTATCGTCCTAATCGAGCGGCAAGATCTTTATCAACCGGCCAAACAGGACTCATCGGTTTGTGGCTTTGGACTGAGGTATTTCAAGGTTCATATCACGCTGCGGTTTCGCGCATGATGCATGCCGAGGCAATGCGGCGCTCGCGCCAGCTGATTGTGGATTGCGTCGCAAGGCCTTCCCTTCTATCCTCTAGCGAGCGCAGTTTTGACAGTTGGAGCGTTGATGGGATCATTTCTCATGAGTCCGGACCAGCTTTTGAAACTATGTATCCCAATGGGAATTATCCCAATGTGCCGATTGTTTCCACTGGCGCATATCATTGGCTAGAACATGTTGATCAGGTCAGAGTCAACATGATCGACGGTGCAGAGCACGCGATGATTCATCTTTTGGCGCCTGGCCGAAGACGGATTCTTTACGTTACAGATGACCTTAGAAGTCGACAGGGCGATTGTCGTTTTCAGTCCTACGTTCGCCAAATGGAAACAGCGGGAAACCGACTCGAATTCCTTGAAACAAATGGCACTCGTCGAGGTACGCGCGAACGCCTAACCGACTATATCGCCAAGGCAGGTGTGCCAGAAGGTCTATTTTGTCACAACGATGACATGGCAATAGGCGCATACAGAGCCCTCTGTGATCTTAAGTTAAGGGTTCCTGAGGATGTCGCAATCGTCGGCTTCGACGGCATCGAAGATACCGAATACCTCGAAGTACCGCTCACAACAGTTTCTCAACCATTCGAACAACTCTGTTCTCTCGCCACTCAGTTCCTCGACGACCGGATAGAGGACCCGACTCGTAGCCTTCAACAAGTTGAATTAAAAGCAGAACTCATCGTTAGAGATTCTTCTTAAAGACAATTACTCGTCAAAAACTCCCCGAAGAAGAGGTTATTCCGTGAACAAGAAAGCATTCACATTAATTGAACTACTCGTTGTTATAGCCATTATCGCTATCCTTGCCGCCATATTATTTCCAGTATTTGCTCAAGCCAAGTTAGCAGCAAAGAAAACCGCTGTGCTTTCGAATACAAAGCAAGTGGGTTTGGGGATTTTAATGTACAGTAGCGACTACGACGACATCTATCCCAAAGCAAATTACGATATGAACTGGAGCGCTTGGCCGCTACAGCCGTGGACTAGCGACGAGATCATTGGCAAATATCTCAAGAACTCAGATCTATTCAATAGCCCAATCGATTCGATCCCTTCCCCGATGATTTCGAATCCAACTCCGACAAGAACTCCTCACAAGTTGGCGTTCATCATGAATGCCATCGCCCCCAAGTGGAACACGCCATTTGGAGTAACAGATGGAGTCGGAGTTTTCACCTACTTCGGATATGCGGGTGGCGACTATAAAGATATTTCAACCTCTGCAGTCACTTATCCAGGCGACGTTGTCATGATGACGGACGGACGTAAGGAGATTGTCGGAGATTATTGGGGTTGCCCATGGTCGTTGACCACCGAAGGAGACTACTGCTACGACTGGTGGAACTACCGTAGCGTGATCTCATTTGATTGGGAGGTTTTCATGTTTGCCTTCGCTGCCAAGACCGACAAGGTTGCCTACAGTGCTTGGCACAAATACGGACCTGGGCCTGTATCGATCTTTACCGACGGACATGCCAAGATCGTCCCAACCGGAGACCTCTATCAAGCCAAGCGGTGGATTACAAATGCGCCTTAGTCTCTTAGCGATTGCTGCGGTTCTATTGGTTGGATGTTCAAAAGACGAGGGTTCTGGCCTAACCAGCGACCAACAACAGGTCGCTGATAACCTATCCGCTTGGGCTAAGGACTCTGGTGGCGATTGGAACAAGCTGACGCCTGAACAGCAGAAAACTCTTGTGCAATCGACTGGCTCAGAGGCCACCGCCAAGAAAGTGTTGGAAATGAAAGCTCATCCCCCAGCACCGATCGCGCCTGGACCTCCTCCCGGATGGAAACCTGGAAGCGCTCCAGCAAATCCTTCTCGCAACTAACTTATGGTGCGGCACTTGACGCCGCACCAAATCAAAGAAATCAAATGACAATATTTCCGCTTCTTGTTTCGCTTTCTATGCCAGATGAATCATTTAAGACGCTCGTTTGGTCCGACGAGTTTAGTGGGGCTGGTTCTTTCGATCAGTCAAAGTGGAAGCCCGAAGTTGGGTTCGTCAGAAACCACGAGTTGCAGTGGTACCAACCCGAGAACGCATTCCTTCGGCGTGGCAATTTGGTCATCGAGGCGAGACGTGAGAACAAGCCAAATCCAACCTATGCAGAAGCTGAATCGTCGGATTGGAAGAAGTCTCGGAAGATCATCGAGTACACGTCGGCTTCATTGGTCTCGCAAAGAGAGTTCCTTTACGGCCGATTCGAGATTGAGGCGAAAATCGATATACAGTCCGGAATGTGGCCCGCAATTTGGACGTACGGAACCCGTCAGGAGTGGCCGGCCTCTGGTGAGATAGACATCATGGAGTATTACCGAGGCAACATCCTGGCAAATTTCGTGTGGGGTTCGTCAAAGCGTTGGAGCGGAATATGGAAGTCAACTACTCACGCGGTCGATCAGCTTGCTAAAGAGTCCGGATTTAAGGACACAAAAAGTTGGGCTAATCAATTTCATGTTTGGCGGATGGACTGGACCTCAGACTACATCGAGCTCTCAATTGATGGAAAATCGTTGAACCGAGTAACTCTCGATAAAACCTTTAACCAAAGCCCGGATGGACAAAATCCGTTTAGGCAACCTCATCATCTATTACTTAACCTCGCCATTGGGGGCGATAATGGTGGCGATCCTTCGAATTCGAAGTTCCCGGCAAAAATGGAGGTCAAATACGTCCGAATCTATCAGTAAGAAGGGTGCCGGTTTCCCGGCACGCCTCTACTGACAGGTCGTATCTTCACCACCCGTGAGATAGAATTTGTTGAATAAGGTATTGGGCATGAGCCATTTGGCGTGTCCATCAACAAAACCAACCACTGAACCGTTTGTGTGTCGAGTGGAGACGTAACTCGCAGGTGGAGTCAGGTAGCCGTCAGGCGTTGAAGTGTTCTTCGTAAAGTTGGAATCTGTGCTCGCTGCGTCTAGGTTTACCCCTTCCAAGAAGAGTGCCCAAGCGGTCGTATCATCGTAGGCACTTGAAGGTTTCCCAATGGCAAAGCCTGTTGTGTAGACCGTCGTTGCGCAACCATTAAGTGCATACGAGTTGCCACTGACCTTGGCTTGCGAATCGGACGGACACTTAAAGATGTCCTTGTTTTTCGTGTAAGGGTAGAGCGAGCCCTGTGACATATCGAAGCCATGACCAGTGGTTGCCGTATTGGCTGGATAGACATCGTAGTATGCCCATCCACCGACGATCCCAACTCCGTTTGCAGAGTAAGTCGCGTTTGGGAGCACATCATCATTATCGGATTCGTACATGAAGATCGCGGTTCCGATCTGTTTCACGTTCGAGATACATTGAGTTTTCTTTGCTGCTTCTTTTGCCTGTGCAAAGACAGGAAATAAGATGGCGGCAAGAATCGCAATGATCGCAATTACTACCAGCAACTCGATTAATGTAAAACCTCTTCGGGTCATTTTCATACTCCTTTGTGTTGCTTCACCTAGGCAACACTCATCCCAGCATTGTCATTCATTAGGTTTTCCCGTTGAAAAACCCCTTTTTTGATCTTTATTACGGTCGATGAAGTTGGTTTTGTCTTCAATTGAAGCAGTCCCATTATTTGGTGCAAGTGTTCGCAGGTTTTGTATGCTAGGTTGTCTAGCGGTCTGTCTTTTTCCGACGGCACTTGGCAGCTTAGTAGCGGAGGAAAAGCACCGTACCCACCTACAAGCATCATTCCAAAGCCTACGGTTCCGACCAGCAAAGTTGTATTTTTCATGCGATTTCCTCGACCAAATCGATCGACGAATTCAATGTGCATCACAAAGATGAAAGGCGAATGAGTCACCTCATTCGCCTTTCAATCCCAGCTAGTTTGCTTTTGTTCTAACCTTTTGGAGCCGCTTGCGAACCTAAAGCAGGAGCTTGAGTTGATTTGCTCACTGCTACGATTTTTGGCGAGCCAGGATACTTACTGTGAGCCAAGACTTCCCTTCTAACTAATTGGCCGTTCTTGTAAACCGATCTATAGGTCGTCACTTCGTGACCGGCGCCACCAGCATCAACGACCTTCTTCTTACCTGGTGACACGGTTGCGTCACCCACTGTTTGTACACCACGACTCCAGCTACGATAACCGCTTGATGTGATCTTGACGGATAACCCTGGATCTTTCTTCCCAAGCAACCGAAAAGTGAGTGCGCCGGGCTTGTATTCCGATGTCACTGCAATAGGTGTCTCTGTATTGTTTTGAAAGATCAGATCACGAGTGCCATAGTCGACGGTTGCGTCTCTTCCAATTGGAACATATGGGACGGCCATCGAGTGATTTGATCGTTGCTTAATCTGCAGATCGGCAAAGATTGCAGCGTTGTAGAGGGTGGTGCTGACCTGGCAGATGCCGCCTCCAACATCAATATCGTGTTTGCCATTCTTAAATACGCCAGCAATCTGGAATCCTGATTGAATCGTCCTGCGCCCTACCACAGTGTTAAAGCTGAACTTATCTCCGGGCATCAAGATCAAACCGTTAATCTTGCTAGAGGCTAGTTTAATGTTCGCGCAGCGAGTCTTTTTTGAAGTTGGAAAGTGGGTCGTAAAGGTGCTGATGACATCACTGATCTTTGCCAGTTCTTCATCCTTCATCGACTTCTCAGACTCTTTCAGTGGCAACTTCACTTCATGGTCCGTCTTCAATGCGGAGATGACGGCATCTTCAAGCTTAGCGCTATCCAACTGAACAACCGAAGTCTCTGGCGTCCTAACTATTTGCCCATCAACGAACTTCACTGTTGCAGGCTTCGTAGGGCCAACAGCTTTCCGAATCTCAAGCTCAAGTGGCTTGAGGTCAAACTTAAACCCCTTGTAAATTGGTTCAAAAGACTGCTTGTCATGAGTTTCATCTTGGACCTTATCTTTAATGTTCTCGACGACATCCATGAATGGAAGTTGGGCAACGGTGGCAGCGTCATCAATCGTTACGCCTAAATTTGTTGCAGTCCTAGAAGGAAGCTCAAATTTGGGTGTTTGACTACTGATCTTCAGTTCGTCACGTTTGGTTTGTTCCCACCAAGAACGCACTTTGAAGGCAGCTTCATCCTTTCGCAACCCTCCAAGTGCAAGAGGTCCTACAAAAACGTTGGGCTTCACCAGCGGCTCATACCGAGCGGCAATGATCGTCACACCCAGAACTCCCGATAAGGAGCTCGCTAATACACCTACTAAAACCTTGTTCATGGAAGCCAATGCCGAAGCTAGTTCAAGACAATACGAACCCACATTATGGACTAGAACCGTATGTCCTTACCGCCACCACTCCATAAGAAGAGCTGAGAACAAAAAATGTTTCTATGAAATAGTGATTTTAGTGTGTTGTAACAAGCCTCAATAACACTTCGGCGTCTTTGACGACCTGTTCAGTCGAATCATTTAATACAAATTCGAGAAATGCCCAGCAGTCGCGCGGAACAAGACTAAAAAACTTTAACCATCGAGCTTCACCGTCTGCGAGCGTCAGTCGGTCAGTAAATGAAGTTGCCCAATGAAACACATGCAGGTGGGCTAGTTTGTCGTTAACGACTCGAATTCCCTCTAAACACTCTTCGTCTGACGCCAGAACGGGTGGTTGCCAGTAGGAAAGCAAGCTAGATTCGGCCAAAAATCGTCGGCTAGTCTCTATGCTCGATGTCACCGTTCCAGAATGCCACTCGAGTGCAGGGACAACGCCAAACTCAGTTGCGGCTTGACTCACTTCTTCAGCGGCTAAAACGAGATCAGACCACTCCGATTCGGTGAGCTCCGGTCCGTTTTTTGAACCTCCCCAAATTCGTACAGTTTCAGCTCCTAAAACTGCAGCAGTCTCAAATGCGCGCTTTGCTTCGTCAATCGGTTCGCCAAGTCTGAAGTACGAACCGTAAGAAGGGGTCTCGATATTCGCTTCTTTACAGGCATCGCGAATCTTCTTGGCGATAGAGACGTTTCCCGCAGGCGCGTGGACATCTCCTCCCCATTCGATGCCTTCCAGGGGCGAATTCATAACTACGTTCAGAACATCACGCCAAGGCAATTGACGAAGCGTAACAGAACACAATCCCGGACGAATCGTCGGCACTAACGACCACCCATCCCACTCATCGCAATGCCCTTAAGGAAGTATCTTTGGGCACAGAAAAAGATGATGATTGTCGGCAAGATATGAATCAAAGAAGCGGCCATGACCAGCTCAAAATTCCCGCCAAAGGTGTCCTGGAACATTCTCAATCCGACAGCGACGGTGTACTTTTCTGGTGAGTTGAGATAGATCAAAGGCGCTTCGAATGAATCCCAATTTCCGATGAATGAAAACACTGCAACGGTCGTGATCGCCGGCACAGCCAATGGCATTAATATTTGCCACCAAATACGAATGTATCCCGCTCCATCCAGCATTGCGGCCTCGTCCAACTCTCGCGGAACGCTCATAAAGAACTGGCGAAGCAAAAACACAAAAAGTGCGCTACTGAAAAAGGCTGGAATCGTAAGGGGATAAAAAGTATCGATAGCGTGTAAAGCCCGCCAAATCATAAAGTTTGGGATCATCGTGACTTGATGAGGCAGCATCATCGTGGCGAGCATCAATCCAAAAACCAGATCCTTGCCTTTGAACCTAAACCTTGAAAAACCGTAGGCAACCAGTGACGAAGAAAGCACTGTACCAACTGTGCAAACGACGGTTAGAAACAGGGTGTTCAGCACAAATGTGCTGAAAGGGAGCACGGTCCACGCCTTTGGAAAGTTCCCCCACTCGATGTGCTGAGGAATCATCCTCTCGGGAGCAATCGCAAACTCTTGCGGAGACTTAACTGCCGCCGAAACGGTCCAGAGAAGCGGCGTAGCGAACGCAATCGAGAACCCGATGAGCAGCATCAAAACGAGTGCCTTGGTGAGCCTCATCGACTAGCTCCTTCGTAGTGAACCCATCTCTTACCTGCTGCAAATTGAATGCCTGTGAGAGCCAGCAGGATGATAAATAGAACCCATGCCATTGCGCTTGCTTTGCCTAATTTGAACTGCTCAAAAGCCGTTGTAAACAGGTAGAGAGCATAAAAGCGTGTCGCGTTGTTTGGCCCTCCACCCGTCATCACGTAGGCACTGGTGAAGACCTGAAAAGACCCGATGACACCCATGACCACGTTGAAAAACATCACGGGACTCAGAAGCGGTAACGTCACCGACCGGAACCTACGCCATGCTCCTGCACCGTCCAACATTGCAGCCTCGTGATAGTTGTCGCTAATGCCCTGAAGGCCAGCAAGGAAAATCACCATTCTCATGCCGCCCGCCCCCCAAAGGGACATCAGAACGAAGGCGTAAATTGTAAACTTCTCGTTCTGAAGCCAGTCTACAGGGGGTAGCCCGACCCATTCGACAACCTGATTAAGAGCGCCATTGTCGGTGTTTAGCAACCATTGCCAAAGCAATGCCGAGGCGACTCCAGGAACGATTGACGGCAAATAGAACAAGGTTCGAAAAAGCTTCAATCCACCAACTTTCTGGTTGAGCAACACCGCAAGCGCAAGCGAAGCGGCAATCCCTAAAGGAACGGACAACACGGCATACGTCATCGTCACTTGGAGTGATTTCCAAAAGATCCGATCCACGAAAAAGAGCCGCTGATAGTTTGCGGCTCCAACGAACTCCATTGAATGTAAATCGTAAGTGTGGAAGCTAAGGTAGAGCGAGGTTAGCATTGGCCCCGCAGTGAAGCAGAGGAAACCGATGATCCATGGGCTAATGAGAATCCATCCCCACAACGCTTCGCGCTTCTTCACAAACCCTCCCGGGTAGACAGAGCCAGATCTGCACGTTTCTTAGCCTCTTGAGCAGCACCTTTAACATCTGAAGAATTGCCACTCATCAGGTTATCAAGGCCGCTGTTGTATTCGCCAACCCAATCGTTCCATCGACTGGTTATCGGGAAAGGAACGCCATGCTCAATCGTGTAAAGAAAGGAATCGATGTGCCGTGGGGCGATATCAGACTTAAGGTATTCCTTGCTGTAAGCAATCGACTTACGCGATGGGAACGTTCTACGCAAATCGATTGCTAACTGCTTCTCGATTTCGGGGCTGGTAAGAAACTTCATGAACTCCCAAGCCTCTTTTGGATGCTTGGTTTCTGCATACATGGAAAGCTGGTTACCCTTAACGATGTATTTGCTTCCGGGAACGCACGGCATAGGCACGACATCCCAATCAAAGCTCTTAATCACTTGACGGTATCTCGGGGTCATTCCCATGAAGTCAAAGTACATCCCCAACTTGCCCGACTCAAACGAAAAAACGGAGTTGGCAGATTGGCTTGGTGTTGGAGCAGCATGATATTTGTGACGAAGCTCGTACCAAAACTTCCACGTCTCTGTGCCCGATTCATTGCTCAGCATGACGCGAGTCTGCGAAGGGTCCATGATCTGCCCGCCTCGAACTTGCACCGTGGCATAGGTAATCGGCATGTAGGGGATCGAGGCTCCAAATTGTGAATATCGCCCGTGACTTCCCTTCTTGGTCATCTTGATCGCGTATTCACGGAAGGCGTCCCATGTCCACTTTCCTTGGCGAAAAAGATCGTAAGGATCCTCTAGCCCTGCATTCTTAACTAGCGTTTTGTTGTAGTAAATCAGCGGACCGCCAAACAGAACATTCAGCCCGTAAAGTTTGCCATTATATCGACCTTCGTCGATAGCTGACTTAAAGAAGTCATCCAGAGAAAAACCCTTATCCTCTTTGATGAGATCATCAAGGGCATAAAAGTAGTCTTTCTTAACCAGCGACGGAAAGCCGTAATGGTCCACGCGCATAATGTCTGGCGCGGTGTGCGATGCCAACATCACAAGCATTTTGTTGCCGTAGGCAGAGGACGGAACTTTGAAAAAGCGAACGTGTACACGGTCTTGTCGCTCGTTGAACTTCGCGCACATCCGCTCTTCGAGCTCGAGCTGTTCTGGGTTCCCCCAAGCCATATAGCGCAGTTGGATTTTTCCGTCGTCGCTTTTCATGCAACCAGAAAGACTAGCTACCGCGACAAGGAATACAAACCTCAGCGTTTGTTTGATCCCTTTCATTCTATGCAGGTCATGTTACTTGCGAACAGACCAATATCGGGCCTATATTCACCGAAAATGGCGATTCCATCGCATTCTCTGATCGTAATAAGATATTTCTAAGCTGTTTCCGTGTCCAATCACCCCAAGCGTGATATCGCCGGGCGCAGTTGTCGGTTTGCCATCGGTCGCAAATCGATCGAAGTGAAAAACCAGATGCCGCCCGTCAAAGGTGTATTTTCCTGTTGCTACGAGCGAGTATGCACCAGCTGTAATTTCAAATCCATTTCGAGAATTGAGCTTAATCAAGCTGGACTTTGCGTTATTCAGAGGGAAATCTCCCTTCCAGGCGCCTTCAATGGTCTGCCCCGTACATCCCAAACATATAACTGCTATCGAGACAGACGCAGCCTTCGTAGGACACAATCGAGATAACATGCCGCTAACGGTCCCCATTGCTCACGATTTTATCTGCCCCTGGTGTTGGGTTGGCCTCTTTCAAGCAAAGCGGCTTGCAAAAGAGTTAGGTATTCAATTCGATTGGCGCGGCTACGAGCTTTTTCCAGAAGAACTTGAGTGGCCAGATTACGTTGCCCACGAACCGCCGGCCAATAAACCTCCGACTTTGAGCCGTCTGGATTTTCTGCTTCACCTCGAAAGCATCGAGATTCCAAAGATCGACCGACCCAAAAAACAACGAACTCATAATGCTCACGAAGCCGTTGAGTACGCAAAAACCGAAGGGGTGGCCGACGAACTCGTTGAAGCGATCTATCGAGCCTATTGGGAAGAAGGCTTAGAGATTAACGATCCTAAGGTCCTCAAAAAGATTGCAAAACCAATTGTCGATGATCTTGACGACATGCTCAAAGCCATCGAAAAGAAGAAGTTCGCTCACCTGATTACAGGGTTTGACGATGACGCTCACAAAAAAGGCGTTTACAACGTGCCAACCTTCTTCATTGGTTCAGAAAGACTAGCTGAACAACCCTACGGAGTGCTTCGAAAAGCGATCACCTCTGTGCTCGAAGACGACCGATGGTCATCCATTTACGCGGGTCTAGATTTCCCAAAAGTTGATCGGGATCGCCCCTATGTTTATATCTGCATGGTAGCAACTATCGACGGGAAAACTGTCTCTGGCGACCGCGAAGACTGCGTGATAGACCTCGGAAGCAAAGTAGATCACAAGCTCATGCGCCGAATCGAAGAGTCATCAGACGCTGTACTTATTGGTGCCCAAACCTTAAGAGCCACGAGCAAAGACTGGAACCCTCGTCCTGATAAGCGATTTGTCCTCTCAAATTCTGGCAACCTTCCAATGAAGTCGGCATTCCTCTCTGAAGGCGCTCCATACGTTGTCACAAACGATGTTTCGCACATCATCGTTATTCAAGGAGTCAAGCTCATTCGAGTTGGAAAAGAAGAGGTCGATATGAAGGAACTTCTCCGCCGAATGAAAACGGGGCTCGGAATTGATCGTCTCCTTGTTCTGGGTGGAAGCGAGGTCAATGCACAACTCCTAGCAGAGGATTTGGTTGATGAACTGTTTGTCACTATCGCTCCGAAGGTTAAGCTCGGGCGCGACGTTCCTACCTACGCGGGCGGTGAACCACTTCCACAGGATGAGTTGTTGAACTTCCGATTAGTCGAACAACACACCGTAGCGAACGAAGTTTTTCTGCGTTATCGAAGGGAGCGAAAGAAGTAAGTTGGCGTCTCGGTCGGAACTCCCAAAGCGCGTGAGTCCCCTCTCACCGACGGTCTACTTGTTCCGAAACGCGGGCAAGACGGTTCCCTTGATCGGCGTGATCATGCTTGCCGTGTTGCTCGTCGCGAGCATCGTCTCGCTCATCAATTCTATTCCCTACAGCATTCGAACCATTTACCAATACAGTCAGGAAATGACCGGAGTGGGGCCTCGAGGAGACACGACCCTTACGCCCAAACTCATTGCTGAGATCAAAGAGCAATCACCTGTTCCAATTGAGCGAACAATGATTTGCCGGGCAAGCAGTGCCGTTGTTCAAAGTATCGTCGGCAAATGGCCATTTGTCGTGCTTGGGCTTAGCCAAGACGACATGAAATATTACTTGTCGCGGATGAACGGGTCGCGGATCATTGGTAGGCTACCAACACCAGGCGCCGCCGAAGCAATTATCAGTGCCCCAGTCGCGAAGAATTTGGACCGTGTGCTCTACGATCCACACGCGTCGAAAGCTGAGCGGGAGAAAGGAATCCTGCTCGCACCCGGAAATACTGATTCGTGGTCCGTTAAGGAGGTCAAGATCGTTGGAATCGCACAAACCGACAAGTGGCTGATGCTTGACACCATCGAGTACCAGCGTGAGAACCACTTCCCGCCCGTCGATCTTGGGCTCGTGTTCGCCAAAAACCTACAAGACCAAGACAAGTTGGATCATTGGGCAGATATCCACTTTAAAGGACGGCAAGCCCAAATCTTTGCCTATTTCAAAGTTGAAAAGGATACGCGAACGATGTTCAAAACGCTCTATATGATCTTGAACGTCGTTATTGGAACGCTTGTTTTAGTCATTACCTTCATGATGGGAATGCTGATGAACATCTACCAATCTCAACGGCTTGTTGAGTTTGGTTTACTCCAGGCCATTGGCTACACTCGAAATCAATTACTCAGAAGGGTCGTTTTCGAGTCTCTCATCTTTGTCTTGGCCGGATGGTTCGTAGGGGTTGGCGCTGCGTATGGGCTTCTTAATCTCGCGAAGGCTGTCATCATGACCCCACGCGCTTTTCAACTCGACTGCCTAGACCCGGTCGCCTACAGCTACACCGTTCCCCTTCCCTTCGCGATTCTCATCGTGGCGCTTGCTACGGTCGTTATTCGTTTTCGGAAGTTTGATCCTGTTAGCATTGTTGAAAGGAGGCTCGTTTGATCTCAGCAGAAAGCGTGAGTCTTATCTACCGGGACCATGGTCGGGAGGTTTTTGCCTGCAAGGAAATCAGCCTTGAAGTGCGAGAAAACGAGTTTCTCGGGATTCTTGGACCGTCCGGTAGCGGCAAATCGTCGTTGCTCTATCTTCTTAGTGGACTCAAACTTCCATCCAATGGCCAAATCTATTTCGATGGAAAAGACCTCTCTCAGATTCCAGAAGAAGACCGCAGCCGCTTGAGACTGAAAGAGTTTGGCTTTGTCTTCCAGCAATCTTATCTTTTGGGATATTTGACCGCACTCGAGAACATCTTGCTTGGAGTGCCAGATTCGGAAAGGAATCTAGAAGCCGTTGAGCTTCTAGATCGACTTGGGCTAAAAGAGAAAGCCTCCAGGCTTCCACACGAACTATCGGGGGGAGAAAGGCAAAGAGTTTGCGTGGCGAGGGCTCTCCTCGGCAAACCAAAAGTAGTCTTCGCCGACGAACCTACCGCTGCTCTTGACCATAAAAATGGCGAAGCAGTCGTCAAACTGCTGAATCAGCACCGTGCGGGAGGAGCTTTGGTGATGGTCACTCACGATCCGAGCATGCTTGAGGAAGCGGACCGAATTATCCGGCTTGCAGATGGCGAAGTGGTGTCTGCTTGAAGTCGATTTGTGTCTTTTGTGGATCGAAGTCTGGACGCTTACCGGAATACGTTAGGTCAGCAACTGAGCTTGGCGAAGCCCTCGCGAAAAGAGATATTCAAATGATCAACGGAGCCGGGCGTATCGGCTTGATGGGCGCTTCTGCAGATGCCTGTCTTGCCCATGGCGGTAAGGTTGTCGGGATCATTCCTCAACACTTAGTTGAGTGGGAAGTTGCTCACGACGGCCTGACTGAACTCATCGTGGTCAACACGATGCATGAGCGCAAATCGTTGATGGTAGCCCGAAGCAATGCATTCATCGCGCTTCCGGGTGGATTCGGAACCTACGACGAACTGTGCGAGGTGTTAACTTGGGCTCAACTGAATTTGCATGATAAACCCATCGGGATCCTCAATATTTTAGGATTCTTTGACGGCTTGATCATGCAGTTTCAGCGAGCAGTGCAGGATGGTCTCCTAGAACAGAGGCACCTCGACAAGCTTATTATTCGGACCGAAGTCGATGAGCTTCTTCAGGCAGTTCTCGACTTCGCCCCAGTAATCACTACAGGCTAATTGCCAATTTGGACTCGAATAGGTTTCAGCCTTATTTGCTTTGTAGATGATCCAGATTTGAATATCGCGATTGGATAGATTATCGATTCGCCGACTCCGAGTTTGTTGGCTTCGATCAGTACTTTGCCACTTGAACCCGATACCGTTCCAAGAACCTCTCCAAAGTGGACGAGCTGGATCTCGGACGCCCCTTTGGCCACGACCGATACCGACACATCACGGTTTACACCACTCGATGTGCTTGCTGAAACCGAAGAGAACGGTGTGGTACCTGGAATCAACACAGCGAGTTGCGTTTCATAGGTTGCACCAGTTGAATCGGCAGACACGGCGGCCACAGCCACCGTATGCCAACCCTCACCGACTACCGCAGAAGAAAAGCTTATCGCAGTTCCGGGCTTAAAAGTTGATTTCAAGACACCGTCGATATAGAGTCGAAACTCCTTCGCTTTGACTGGCCCGACAAGAGTCGGAGTTACTGAAACTGGCTTCGAAATCACAGCACCGTCAACCAAAGAACCCAACTTAACGGATGCCCGCTGGGCCCACGGATGACACATAGGGTCGCCAATCACAAGCAACTGGTAGGGTCCGGAAAGCGACATATAGAAGGACTCCGCAAGAGTGAACCCTTTTGCGTACTGTACATGGATAAATGGCGTTGGGAACTTTTCCTGCAAGGCGTACGGCTCAGTTACAGCACCGGACGACCCTGCAGCACCGTTCTTGATGAATTCGGTACATGGAGTCTGTGGAGCGCCCTTACTGATCATGCCGCCGCAGCTCGTCAAGTGCTCAACTATGGCGCCAGGGAGAATCTTCGACCCACTTGAGGGCCAGTTAAAGTCGGCGATGCCGATGACGCCTCCCGCAACGTCCAGCTTGTTTTTTGGCAAGATTCCATCCTCGACAACCGCATTGAAGCCAAGCGATTTCAGCGCTTCTGCGGCAGGCTGAAATCCCCATTCTCGGGTTCTAGAACGCACATCACCGTTCTTCTCAAAGTAAAAGGTTCCTTTGGGCCGTGAAAAGTCGGCTGAACTGGCTTTCTTGAGTGAGTCGAGAATCTCATCAACAGAATTGCCTCTTCCTGCATGAACGCCGAGAAACGTGCTGAGCATGTAGGATGGCCCTTCGTCCGAGCTTTCTCCGATACTGCTCCATTTGGTTGAGGCTTGAAAATGAGTTCCAGCTTGAACTTCTATGTGCGCGTTCTTAATGAGTCGCAAAATCCGTTGAAACTCTTCGCTGCTCTTTAGCGAGTTCAAGTCCGGGTCGCTTGATGTTTGCCCGTAATTTCGCCAACCGGCACCTACTGCCAACCGAAGCGACGCTAATGCGTCTTCTTTGTAACCAGCTAGTGCCTGAGAACAGGCGAGGTTATAGGCAATGTTTGGATCACTCCTAGGTACCTGCAGTAAGCGCTTTAAGCCGGCAATCGCTGCGTTGTAGTCCTTTCGATCGTATTGGCTAACGGCTTCGGCGTAAAGGGCTTGCTCATTCTTGTTCAGCGGCTTACCTGTTGGGAGCGGAAGCAACCTTCGCGCATACTTGTTGACGTCGAGTTGGAGATAATTTAGGTCTTTCTTTTCAACCCACTCGTGAAGGTAGGTTAAGCCGTTGGCAGAACCTTCTGTGGTTAAAATTTGTGGCAACTTAATGCCCTTCACATCGCTGTTGAGATTCACAGAATAGGGCATATCAACGCTGTAAGCCACACAGTCGATTTGCCCAGCCAAGCCCCTAGTTTTGATTTCACTGAAAACAGTTCCAAGCACCTTTGACCGAAAATGATCTACAGCAATGAACTCTGACGCCGACTTACCGAGTCCGTGAATAACAACGACATTCTTGTCTGGAATGTGGCGTAACTTCACGTAGAGATTCGCTACTTCCAATGAATCTAGACTGTCGCCATTGACGACAACCAATACATTGTGGGCACCTAACCCGGCTGACGCAATCGGACAAGCAATAACCGCCAAAGCAACAAGAATCGACTTCTTCACGTTCGCCAGACTACCACCAAACCGGCGTTTTAGCCAGACGGACGGGTAGCTTGATTACAGTGAAACTGAAGCTGATCTCTCATCGAGAACGAAAACGCCGAATGGCGAGAGCGGAACTAGCCGCATTGTCTGACGGCGAGAGTACAGTCATGCGCGACCGATATGCAACGATGGCACGGTTACCAGTCGAGCTCATTGTCTGCCCACTCATTAACGATGTGAACCATGGAGGGATCCTGCGTGCCGCCGAGGCGTTTCGCGCAGAACGCGTATCTTTCTCCCCGGAAGAGGATGACGCGACTGACTTCGCCGGAAACCGAGGAACACTACATTGGCAACCGCACCGTTGGCTCGATTGTCACGAATCGGTTACGGAAGCCAAAGCTAATGGCACTCAAATAGTCGCACTGCACCTAAGTGATAGTTCTGAATCGATTTACGACTTTGACTGGCATTTTCCAACATGCCTGGTTTTGGGGAGTGAACGCGAAGGGGTATTGCCCGAAATACTTGCCGAATGCGATGCACATGTGGCAATACCAATGTTCGGGTTAATAACGAGCATGAATGTCGCTGTCGCGACCACCCTGGCTCTTGAGGCAATCACCAGCGCCTACAGAAAACTACACCCTGAGTTCCTTCCCATTCGCGAAGAAAGCAAAAGGCTGATCAAATAAAAAATGGCTACTTCATGAGGAAGTAGCCATTTCTTTTTTACTCGTCAGCGAACGGATCGTATTCCTCTGCGCTGGGCGGAGGTGTGCTTCTTGGCGCACTGCTAGAGCTGCTTGACGAACCAGCGTCGTCTCTGGCTCTGTCGAGAAGGTTTACGTTATCAGCAACAACCTCGACGATTTCGCGATTGTTTCCGTCCTTGTCTGTAAACCGTCGAGTTTCAAGTCGACCATCAACGGAGACTAGTCGTCCCTTAGAACCGTAGTTCGAGACGTAGTCAGCGGTTTGACTCCAAGCTTTGATTCGGAAGAAATCTGCGGTTGGTTCGCTTGCATCACGAGGTTTGATGCGCTTGTCAACAGCGATCGAGAACTCACAAACGTTCTTCCCCGTTGTCGTCGTGCGCAGTTCGGGATCTCGAACCATACGACCAATTAGAATGACGCGATTAAGGCTCATCTGATGGCTACTTTACACCTAAACGGAAGTTTGGTGTTCCTCTTAGGCCTCTCGAAGATAAATTCGGTGTCGAATAACATCATCGCTAATTCCGAGAAGTCGGTTGAGCTCGGCAGGAACTTCTGACTTAGCTTCGAACAGCATAAGAATGTAGGTTCCCTCTTTAAAACCGTTGATCTCGTAAGCAAGCTTTCGCTTATCCCACTTTCCGGCGCTCTCGACGGTGCCGCCATTTTGCTCGACAACGCCCTTGTAGCGGTCGGCAATCTTTTGAACTTCGGAGTCTGTAATGTCCGGCTTAACGATGTAAAAGGCTTCGTACTTCTTCATGCAATGCGCTCCCTCTGGGCATAAGATACGGAATAACCGTACAGAGAGCCTGAGGCAAGAAGAAATTATACCCAAGATGCTGGCAGGTCTGTTTCTGATCAAGGTGCCTTGTAAACTTCTGCCCAAATGAGTCAAATGCCCTATCTGGCATGCATTAAACAGATTTCAGGTGCCGTAATATCCAGTGAACGTCCCTGGTGGAAGTAAATATGAACAAGAGACTCATTGCCTCTGTCGCAGCTTTAGGCAGCGTCGCACTGTTGCTTGCAGCCCAAGCTTCTTACTCTTTTAAGGTTGTCCAAAAAGTAGGCGACACCTTCAAAACAAAGGTATCTGTCGAAACTACTCTTCAAGGGATGCCCGTCTTGCAGACAAGAACGGCAATCGAGAAAGTCACAAAGGTAGACGATCAGGGTTTGGTCACTACGGAATCCAAAGCGACTGAAGTCACTCTGCAAGTGAATGGTCAGGACATGCCTTCACAAGACTCAGGGACTCAAATAGAGACCAGAACCGCGACGGGTGAAATGGTTCATATCATTGGAGAGGGCACTTCGCTGTCTACGGCAAAGCGAGTTGCTCGCATTAGTGCATTGCCAACGCCAGCAAAGCCAATCACAATCGGCGACTCGTGGAGCTTCAATTATCCAGCGGAAACCGATCTATCTGTTCCGTCCTCAAAGGTCACTTTTAAGCTCGTCGGAGAGGAGAAGGTCGGAAAGTGGGATTCGCTAAAGGTTGAATTCACGTTTGCAGAAGACTCAGGCGACGCACCAATCAAAGCTTCTGGAACGATCTGGTACGACAAGTCCACATTCATTGGCAATAAAGCGGACGTGAAGGTAGACAATTTTCCGATGCCTGAGAAAGCGCCAGTCAAAACACTCGATATCAAGATGAAGGTTGACCGTACAGAGTAAGACGCAATAGCTACGATGGCTCGAAATAGCCACGCAAGAATGGCTATCTCTTTAACGAGATAGCCATTCTCTTTTTCCTATTGCTTTTGCTTAGGCTTTGGTGAAAATGACGCTTCCCTTGACCGGGCTATTGGCCGGAATTTGAAGAGTCATGGTCTTGCCATCTTTACTGAGAGTGAAAGTCTGGGGAGTCTTTGACTGCTGACCTTTGTCCGAAGTCAAGGTTACGTTGTTGCCAGACTGCGACCACTTTCCAGTCGAGTTCTCTGGCTTGTTGGTCATTGGGTTGGTTGTATCGACAATATAAGTGTGATTGGCTTTAAGAACTAAGCTAATCTTAGTCTTCGAAATCGCTTCCATTGCTTTAGCCATCTGAGCTTTCTGCTGAGCCGTTGCAGAAGCCGGCATTGCAGGAACCTGCATCTTGACTTTTCCGTTCCACTTACCAGTAGCATCAGCAGCCAAAAGGACCGAGCTCATTCCGATGGTGGCGGCAACCACACCAAACTTTACGAATTGATTCATTACACTGCCTTATACCAGCTTTATCACCAGTCTCTCGGGAATGGGCCTAACGGTACTGAATCTCTTTCTATTTTCATCTAATTCACATCTCGAACGAAGTTAGCTTTTGCTATAGTCTGAAGAAACAAGGATCAAATCCAATGGCCTTCAACAATTCTGCATATAACACTAACTGGGGAGCGGCAAAGCGTTTCCGACTCATTCTGAGAGAAGCTGGATCAGTGCGAGATATGGGCGGCGGCGAAGACGGACAGTCGATTGCCGTTGGTATTGTCGACAGCATCTTCATGCAAGCCCTTGAGACAGGGACGAGCGACATCCACTTGCAACCAGAAAGAGACCAGTTAAGGATTCGGTACCGACAAGACGGCCAACTCAACGATAACGGCGAACTTCCCGCAGAGCAGGCCCAGAACGTTCTTGCCCGCCTAAAACTCGCGGCTGGAATGAGAATCGATGAAAACAGAGAGCCTCAAGACGGTCGTATCGACATGGAATACAACGGTCGACGGCTGAGCGCACGTGCTTCATGTATCCCCTGTTTGAACGGTGAAAAATTCGTCATGCGTCTTCTTGACCCGCAGGCAATGAAGGTTGACCTCACACGGCTCGGAATGCCAGAAGACGTGCTCAAGAAGTGGCTTAAGGCAGTACAAGTCCCCTATGGACTCATTTTGGTCACGGGTCCTACCGGTAGCGGAAAGACTTCAACGCTCTATGCATCACTTCATCAGCTCGATGCAAAGAAAAGAAACATCGTAACCGTTGAAGACCCAATTGAATACGAATATGAGAAGAACATTGCTCAGGTCCAGGTGACCGAGAAGATGGGCTTCCCGAAGGTCATGCGAACGTTCCTCCGCCAAGACCCTGACGTTATGATGGTTGGTGAAATGCGCGACCCGGAATCGCTCGCGATTGGTATCCAGGCAGGGCTTACGGGTCACCTCGTCATGAGCACGATTCACACCAACAATGCGATTGAAACAATCGGTCGTATGGTCGATATGGATGCCGAGCCCTATTTAGTTGCCGGTGTTCTTGTCGCAGTCTTAGCTCAGCGACTGGTTCGACTGAATTGTTCGAAATGCCGCGAACCATACACACCTACCGAGGACGAAATTGCCACGCTCAAACTCACCCCGCAAGATCTAGAGCTAGGAAAATTCGCGAAAGGAAAAGGATGCGCGGAATGTCGAGGAACCGGCTACAAAGGCAGAATCGGCGTCTTTGAACTCATTTTAGGCACGCCAGAATTTCGAACTGCTGTGAGCCAGAACGCAGACTTTGCAACGATGATGGAGATGGCTAAAAAGCAGGGCTATCGAACCATGATGGAAGACGGAAAGGCGAAGTGTATGGCAGGTTGGACAACCCCGGACGAGGTCATTAAAGCGGTCTACACACAGGCATTGGACTAGGCGCCCAACAAAAAGCCCCTCGACAGATCGTCGAGGGGCTTTTTGTTGATTCATTTATCGAATTGCGACTTCTGTCTCGGCGTCAAAGATGTGGATCGACTCAAGATTGACAACAAACTTGGCTTCTTCTCCCTCTTTGACCTTCGTTTCATTGTCGATGGTAGCGACAATATTGTGTTTTCCAACACCGAGGTAAGCAACGTACTCATGGCCGAGAGGCTCAAGCACGTCAACCTTGGCGGTGATGGTGTTATCCGCACTGGCCGTTACGTGTGAAGGCAAATTAGCATCGAAAATGTCTTCTGGCCGCATCCCGAGAATAACCTTCTTAGTCAATCCGTTGGCAGCATGACTTGCCGACAGCGGTAACTTGAATTCGCCAGTATCAACAAACGTACGACCACCTTCAACCACCAATTCGGCGTTGATGAAGTTCATTGGAGGAGATCCAATGAATCCAGCAACAAACTTATTGACTGGCTTAGCGTAAACCGTTTCTGGTTCATCGCACTGTTGAAGAATGCCATCTTTCATGATCGCCATTCGCTGGCCCATGGTCATCGCTTCGACTTGGTCGTGCGTAACGTAGATGGTGGTGATTCCCAACGAGCGGTGCAAACGAATCAACTCAGCTCGAGTTTGAACACGAAGCTTTGCGTCCAAGTTCGAGAGCGGCTCGTCCATTAAAAAGACTTTCGGCTTTCGGACGATAGCACGAGCTAGAGCGACGCGCTGTCTTTGGCCACCAGACAATTCCTTTGGTCGACGATTGAGATACTTCTCAATGTCCAACATCTTGGCGACCTCGCGAACTCGGTTATCGATGTCCGCTTTGATCTTCTTAGCTTCAGCCATGTTGGCGATTTGCCAGAAGAACCCTTTGAGCTCTCGCAGTCGCAAACCGAACGCGATATTGTCGTACACGTTCATGTGCGGATACAACGCATAGTTTTGGAAAACCATGGCGATGTCGCGATCCTTCGGTGGAACATCGTTGACGCGAACGTCACCGATCATGATGTCACCATCGGTTGCTTCTTCAAGACCAGCGATCATACGAAGCGCCGTGGTCTTTCCGCAACCTGAGGGTCCTACGAGGACCATAAACTCTTTATCCTTGATCTCAAGATTCAGGTTATCAACGGCTTTAACATCTTTGCCGTAGACCTTGCTGATTTTGCGAAACTCGACTCCTGCCAACAGACCCTCCTTCGGGTTAACGAACCGATTATAGCGTAAGGACTCACCCAGAATGGTAAATCGTAAGCTGACTGCTAAGAGTTTCGCAACGGTTAAGAGTTCGTCATGATTTTGATGGACAAAACCCTATGCTTCTTCGTCTATTTCTAGGTTACAGCGCGCGGCCAACTCTTCGATGAGAACTTCATAAGGAACTTCCATTCCATTGCGCGACCAACCGACCGGCACTTTCATGTGTCCGGCGACAATGTAGGCAAACGGCTTAATCGTGATCGATCCCTTATCAAGCACGAAAGTAGCCTTCTCGCCCTTGTATTCAATCTTCTTCACACGTTCATAAGGCACGGATTTAATCGACTTGCCTTTGACAATGTCTAGCTGAGTTTCTTGCAGGACATATTCGCTTGCATCTGCCTGACGGTGCATCAGGTCAGCATATGCGCCGCGCCCCAAATCTGTTACCGCACCTACTGCCTCTTTAAGCCCCGAACCAATGCTTCGCTTGTCGGTAAGGTCAGTTCTCGACAACTGCTTGCCATGCGTGTTTGCATTTTTGCGGCTAACATCTGCTCCGCTTTGAAGCCAACGTATCGCTTCTCCTGCCCGATAACGAACCAATTCCATTGTTACTCTCGAATTTACGTTGAATCTTAGGGCAACTCACGCCGAAGGACCTACTCGGAACCGGTAACCGAGAAATCCTTCACCTGCCACTTTAGGTTCTTTCTTCCATTCCACTCGTCAACGGTAGGTTGAAACAGCACTTGTAAAGATGATCCGATCGACACTTTCGTCAACCTCTCCCCCAAATGAAAGGCTATCCCCTTAGCCATCGCACCCGTTTCATGTTTGAGACTTAACTGCGCATGAATCGGATTCCTCGTTGGGGTGACACTTGCAAGCTGCCAGTTGGGCGCTATGAACGTCGGCTCTGGATTTTCTGACCCAAACGGCTCAAGAAGGCTCAAAGCCTGGACCGCATCAAGAGTGACTTCTTCCGGCGAAATGAGCAGGTCCGCTTGAATCACGGGAACGAAGTCAGCTTCGGTGAGGTGCTGATGGGCAAACTCGTTGAGTGCCGATCTGACTTCCCCAATTCGATTTATATCAAAGCTGCACCCAGCCGCTGCAGCATGCCCGCCACCCGACAAAAATAACTCGGGGTAGGCCCAAATAGATTCGGCTAAGTTGAAGCCCGGAATACTTCGAGCAGACCCCTTCGCAATTCCATCCTCCGAAATTGCCATCACAAACGTTGGCCTCCTAAACTGCTCAGCAATTCGGCCCGCCGCTATGCCGACGACTCCTGGATGCCAACCCTCTTTCGCCAGAACAATGACCCAGTTATCGGTCATGTTTTGCTCCAGGACAAGCTGAGAAGCCTCCTCGATGATGCGCTGTTGTTCTTGCTTTCTCGCCGTGTTGATCTCTTCGAGTTTGGCAGCCAACGGAACCGCCTTGGTGAAGTCATTTTCAAGGAGAAGTTGCAATGCAATTGATGCGTCGTCAATTCGACCGGCGGCATTCAACCTTGGCCCTAGTACGAAGCCGACATGATAACTTCTGAGCGGGACTCCTGGCTCGATTTTCACGTTGGCAACCTGCATTAGAGCTTGCAAACCAACCTTTTGAGTCTCAGCCAGTCTGTGCAATCCGTGACGCGCAATAATTCTGTTCTCGTCGGTCAACGGCATTACGTCAGCTATCGTCCCAAGAGCAGCTAGATCGAGATAAGCACGGTAGTATTGGTCAACGTTGTAACCCAACTCTTCGGTTATTCCCGCGCAGAGCTTGAAGACGACGCCTGCTCCGCTGAGTTCGCAAAACGGATACTTTGAATCCAAACGGTGAGGGTTAACGACAGCGTCTGCATCCGGGATTTGTTCTCCAACCGAGTGGTGATCCGTCACCACCACTGCCATACCAGCCTCACGTGCTTGCTTCACTTGTTCGATGGCTGCAATGCCGCAGTCACAGGTTAGGAACAACTTTGCGCCAAGTGCTTTAGCCGCTTCAACTGCACTCTCATGAATGCCATACCCTTCCTTCATCCTGTGCGGAACGTGAGTATGAACCTTACATTTGATTCGCTCAAGAAACCGGCTCAGAATAGCCGCACTGGTGACACCATCAACGTCGTAATCGCCGTGAACATAGATGAGTTCGCCACGATCCCGTGCGCCTAATATCGCCTTCACCGCAGGTTCAAAGTCGGGAAGTGTTTTTGCTGAATGAAGGTCGGATAATTTCGGATTCAGGAATTTGTCGGCTTGAGCAGGGTCCGTTATTCCTCGTTGAGCGAGAATCGCCGCTGCTAGTCTCGGAATACCCAATTCTCGAATCAGCAAATCTTCGGCAACGGAGTCTCGTTCTTTGATGACCCAACGACGTGATTCAGAGTTCAGCATTTCGGTAGAAGGGTTTATTCTAGACCGATCACCTTGTTCGAAAACAGCAAACGGCTCTCTTCTGGCGAAACTTCTTGGACTTCTCCTGGCGAGAGTCCCTCAAGCGTGAGTTTGCCGATGGACCACCGCACAAGGCGAAGCGTAGGTAATCCAACTGAAGCCGTCATCCTGCGAACTTGACGGTTTCGTCCTTCAGTAATCGTCAGTCTCAACCAAGAGGTTTCTTTTCCTCGATCAGGAACTGGCGGTATTCGATCAGGCAAAACTGGAGAATCCTTGAGTAACTCGCATAACGCTGGCTTGGTCAGACCGTCATTGAGTGTCACGCCTGACTTCAGTGCGTTCATCGCATCAAGAGTCGCGGTTCCTTCAACCTGGACAAGGTAGGTTTTTGGGTGGACGAACTTAGGCTGAGTGAGCCGGGAATTGATGTACCCGCTATCGGTGAGTATTAGTAGCCCTTCGCTATCATGGTCGAGACGACCGACAGGATAGACACCTTTCGTTTGCACAAAATCAGCAAGCGATTGATGACCATCCTGAGGCGTAAACTGGCTCAGGACCCCATATGGTTTCCAAAGCCTAAGAGTCGGCATTTAAGCGGTAACTTCTAGTCTGACACTCTTGATCTTGTCATCGAGCGGTTGACCACCGCCGACGAATACATCGAAGAGTCCAGCCTCAATGCCCTTCGAACCGTCATCATAAACTAGTTCGAACGCCGCTTTATCGAGCGTGAACTCAATTGACTTCGTTTCTCCTGCGTTGATTTGCGTTCGACCAAAAGCTACCAACTTATGAATCGGAACACGGGTTGTTGCCTCCAAATCTCTCACGTAGACTTGGACCACCTCTTCCCCGTCTCGGCTACCCGCGTTTGTGATACTGACTGAGACGGTCACTGATTCGCCAGCCGATATCTTCGAAGACGACACTTTCGGAGTCTCGTATTTAAAGGTTGTGTAGCTAAGCCCGTAACCAAATGGATACAGATAAGGTGAGGTGGCAAACCGGTAAGTTCGCCCTTGCATATCATAGCTATCCATCAGCGGAATGATTGTGTCGGGTCCAGGGAAGCTAACCGGAAGCCGTCCAGATGGGTTCTCATCCCCAAACAAAACATCGGCAACTGAGTTTCCGCCTTCTGCTCCGGGATACCATGCAAGCAAGATCGCCTTGACGTTCTTTAAACCTTCTGGAAGTCGCATCGGGCTGCCGCCAGTAAGAACGATGACGATAGGCTTGTCAAATGTGTCAATGAACTTGAGCAACGAAACTTGGGAATCTGGGAGTTCGACGCCGCCTTTGTCGCCATTTCCATCCGATTCAGCTGCTTCGCCTTCTTCGCCTTCTAACTTCGGAGAGAGCCCCACGCACGCGATGATCAGGTCAGCTTTCGGCCCATCCCAGCCCAGAGGGCCGAACGACTCCTGTGCAGGTCCACGCAAAGTCGATCCAGCCGAAAACCCCACCCGTGTTCCAACCGAGACTTTGCCGACGATGCCTTCCAAGATCGTGGTCATACTAGCCGAATAACCGTTGTAGTTTCCTAGCAAGACATCTTGCGCATCAGCGTTTGGACCGGTAACGTAGACCAGACCCCAGTGTTTCTTTAGCGGCAAGATCCCGTCGTTCTTCAGTAGCACCATCGATTCGACACCTGTCTTTCTCGCTAGTGCGCGGTGCTCTGGACCATCGACGACTGACTCGGGAATCGCTGAATATGGAACCAGGTCGTCTGGATCGAACATGCCCAGCTTCATTCGTGCGGTGAAGAGTCTCTTCGCGGACGTCGTTATCTCTTGCTCGGTGATTAGCCCCTTCTCAACGGCCTCAGGCAAGGCATCGTAAGCCGTACCACAACATAGATCGCACCCTTCTCGAACAGCGAAAGCAGCTGCAGCAGCCATGCTGTCGACCATCTTGTGATGGTTGTAGATGTTCTCAATGGCGCCGCAGTCAGAGACAACAAAGCCTTGGAAGTTCCATTTCTTTCTTAGGATCTTCGTTAGGAGCGTTGGGCTTGCGTTACAGGCTTCACCATTGAGGCGATTGTAGGCTCCCATGATTGACCATGCTCCAGCCTCACAAATCGTGGCTTCAAAGGCTGGCAAATAGGTCTCCCAAAGATCCTTCTCGCTGGCGATTGCGTTAAAAGCATGTCTTCCCTCTTCAGGACCGCTATGTACTGCGTAGTGTTTCGGGGTTCCAACTAACTTCAGATACTTCGGATCGTCGCCTTGGAGGCCTTTGACAAACTCGACACCGATTCGAGAGGTTAAGTAAGGGTCCTCGCCGAAGGTTTCTTGAGCGCGTCCCCAGCGGGGATCTCGCAAAATGTTAATGTTCGGCGACCAATAAGTGAGCCCCATGTATCGACCGCGATTCTCTTGATTTCCCGCCGCATGGTATTTTGCCCTTGCTTCGTCCGAAATCGCCTTTGCAATTTGCCCAACAAGCGGGATATCCCAGGTGGCAGCAATGCCAATCGCTTGCGGGAAGACAGTCGCCCTTCCAGCCCTACCAACTCCGTGTAGGCATTCGTTCCACCAATCGTATTCAGGAACCCCTAGTCGTTCAATTGCGGGCGAGACATTTCCTAGCTGGGCGATCTTCTCTTGTAGTGTCATTCGACCTACAAGATCGTCAACACGCTCTTCGATGGATAGTTGGGGATTCTGAAACGGATAGGCGTCTTCGCACATGGCAAAAGTCTAGCTGAGAGCTACTCCTTCCAGGCTCGTCTTGAGCCTAGCTCAGCAAGATTTTACGCTAAATCCTAGAACAGAATTGTACGTTCGCGAGCACGAATATTTAGGACGAGTGCGGCGCACGACATACATAGCCACAAAGCTGTGCCACCGTAGCTCAGGAATGGCAACCACAACCCGACTACGGGCACTAATTGAAGAATCATGCCTATGTTCACAAAGGTGTGAAACACGAGTACGGCGAAGACGCCGGCTACGATCAGTCGATAGTAGTAATCAGTTGCGCGCAGCATCACCAAGAAAATGCGGTAATACAAGAATGCGAAGACAGCAAGAACCATGCATGAGCCAACGAGGCCACCTTCTTCTCCAACGACAGTGAAAATGAAGTCGCTGTGCTGCTCGGGGATGAAGTGCTTTTCTTTTTGCTCGCCTCGCATGAATCCACTCCCCATCACCCCGCCAACGCCAAAGGCAATTTCAGCGCGCTCGGTCTGATAGTTCTTTCCTTTGACATCCTTGCCTTTACCGTTGAAAACTCCTAACATTCCGAGAATTCGCTCAGACTGGTAACCGTGCAGGACCTTTTCTCTTACCGCCGGCACTGTGAATACGAGGCCAGATAAAACTAGCGTCCCAGCAACAATGGCGCCAATGTATTTTCCGGGAACCCCGGCCACAACCGAAACTGCCAGCCACATCACCATCAGCACCATGACAGACCCGAGGTGAGGCTGCATGAAAACTAAGCCGACTGGAATAATCATGTGCGCCATACCAAGTAAAAAAGTGGATAGGCTTGTGATTGAGTCTTGGCGATTTGCGTAAAACGATGAAAGCGTTAAAACGGCGAGTAACTTGCCAGGTTCGCTTGGTTGGAACTGCATAGAGCCGATTTCGACCCATCGCTGAGCACCTTTGATGTCCTTTCCCAAAAAGAGAACGGATAACAGAAGTAGAACATTGAGAACGTATAGAACATTGGAAGTTCTCAACCAAAACCGCGGATTAGTGAAAGCAAAAAGGCAGAATGGAGCTATTCCGATGATCGTAAACTTGATCTGGTTGATGAAGAATGTTGCGTGCTCTCTTCCCTGTCCTTCGCTATAGATCGACAAAAGGCCAGTTAACACAAGGAAAGCGGTTGAGGCCATGATGGCAAAATCAAACCGTCCGGTCGGATTCTTTGTCTCACCTGAAAACGTTTGTGAACTGACACCAAACCCTGCCATTGAATTATCCAGTTGTAGATCTCAAGTTATTCTTGCCGAACTCTCGCTTTACTACCTCTCCATTGTGAATCCAAAACCTAAAAGAGATATTGGGTTTACCGGGTTGATCAAAAACTCTTTGAAACTCGATTTTCTGACATTCAATTGAATGCTTTTTGTCGTTAGCTTTGGTCGGGACAGTTTCTGACGTTATTCTGACGGCACCCGTTGCTGGACGCTTGATACCAAACACGCTAGAACCCTTCCAGTTTCCACTCGTAGACAAGTCCACTGGAGGATCAAAAACCTCGCCATTCGCGCAGACCAATTTCAGCGCCGAATCTTTAAGAAGATATTCTTCGGAGTCGATTACTTCGTTGTAGCGGCGTACCTGAATGATGTATTTGTCGTCTTTTTGAATGCTAATTTGGGCAACAGAGGCACGAACATTGCCGAGCTGGATTTCACAAGGTTGGCTCTTCCCTTTCCAACCTTGCTTGGTAAGTTCCTCCGGAACGGGCATGACAAGCTCAGCTTGTGGGCTTAGTTGGTCGGTGTTTCGCGTTATCGGTGACGAAGATTTAGAACAGCCGATAATCAAAGCTGAACTGACTAGCACAACCTCCGCCGCACATCTCATTCTTTCGGCGGCACCAATTGATAAGTTGTCAATTTCAGCGTAGTCTCGTGCTTAACCTTTCCAATTTGGCTGACCGTTTTTGATTCGATCAGTCCTACGCCTTTGCCGTATGTGTAGTCCTGAATGATTTGTTGATATGGAGCAGTCGATCCGACGAGCGCCTCAACATGCACAATAAGCGTTTCAACTGAAACTCCGTTAACTTTCTTTGAGCCGGCAAGCCGAGCGTATCCGTGAAGGCTTACTTTGTTTTCGTTGTGAGGTTGCCTTTCAGAGTAATCCCAGTCAGCGGTCTTTCCGGGAGCTGGAACCTTGAAAAGAGGCATTGGGTTCGCAAACGGCTTGTCGAGATCCGAAGCCGCCATGTAAAACGTGTCTCCATCAGAGAAGTAATAGGCTTTTCCAATTGAATCACCCATCGAGGTCGTCTCCATGAGAAAAACCTGTCTGTCATTCAACTGGTGAGTGCTCATCACGGTATCTACAGTTTTAATTTTGGACTTCGATTTTTCCTCGTAAGTCCATTTTGAATTGATTGTGAGCGGCATAAAGTCTGCCGCCGTTGTCGCAAATGCCAGTCCTGTGATGAGCGATAACATGGTTACTTTGTTTCCTGCATAGTAATGACCTGCGACTCACCGGATTTCGGCGTTTGGGTAAGGATCGTCTTGACTGCTCCTCGCCCCTTGACATACCAAGTCTTGCTTGATAGTGTAATCGCTTGGCCATCCATTGTGCCTTTTCCGGTTGACGTAATGAGAAGCGCTTGATGTTCGCCTGCTTTAGTTTTGACCTTCTGAACTCCAACAACCGTCACAACATTATCGAGTTTCATCGACTTGCCGTTCTGCGTAAGCTCAGTATGGTCCTTCCAGGATTTTCCAGCCTTCAACTCCGTAGGGAGTTCAAGCGAGTGCTTATTAATCGAACCGCCAGAAGTTGACTCAACATAAATGCCTTTGGTTTCAAGCGACAAAGTGGTCGTTCCGAGTCGAGCAAGGTCACCTTCTCTCGAAACTTCGAACAGAACCTTCCCGTCGCTGACTGACTTCAGGACCACCGACTGCGTTCCAGTAATTGTTTGAGCTCCTGGGCCACTAGAAGCAACCTCTAGCTTCAGTGGCGTGGTGTTACCAAGCCCGAAATAGTCGTAGGCATCGTTTTTCAGACTATCTGGCACACTAGAAACCGGCTTAGTTTTTGAATCATCGGCGACCCCTTCTATCTTTTTCTCGGCCCCGGTCTTGGGCTCACCGTTCTCGTTCTTTCCAGGTTCGCTTGGCGATTTGGAGGCAGCATCCGTTCCAGTTGCCGGTGTACTCGATGCTGTCTCTTTTGTCGGACTGTTCGAATCCGCATTTGCCTTATCTTGGCCGGACGAACACCCTAGAGCGACGATCAACAAAAGACCTAACGTAAAAGCTGAGAGAGTTTTCATTGTGGTTTGATAGCGTAGTTCTTCAAACGAAGAGTTGTTACGACCAATTGACGGCCAGAAGAAGTTTCCTGCCTGAACCGTACGATGCCAAGTCCGGGCCTAAAAAAGGTCACATTATGACCGGGCTTTGTTGACTCGGGGCCATAGTTAATTGTGGTTTCGATCGGAATAGCGGAGAACGCCCCTTGGTCGGTATCGACACTTTGAGATTCGTGGATTGAGGACTTAGAAGAGAACGCTCCGGCCTTGCCATCAGGTTTCAGGCCCATACCTTTGTAAGAAAACTCTTTGTGCTCGTCCACTGGGCTAAGCAGGATAGGTTGAGGCGGGCTAAACTTTACGATCGGGTTGATTCCGACGGTCGTTTGGAAAAGTCCCGTCGCATCTTGATACATTTCTTGTCGATCGATAACTTTGTCGCCAGAACGAAGCTCTAGTGTTGCCGTCGTTCGATCTCCAGACTTTTCAGACTTGAGGACAACATATGTCACGATTTGGTCACCGCTACCGACCAGTTCCCCATCGCGATAGATTTCGGTTGTAAGTTTGTACGTCCAAACCGAATCGCGAGATAGCGGCATCAAACTTCGTTCTTGCCCCTTGGCTAGTGCGACCGGTTCCGGCTTCTCTACGGGTTGAGGGACATATCCGCGTTTGGTTATGCCACAACCCATCAGTCCGATACCGATGAACCCACTCAATATAATAAAAGACGGTTTAGTCAATCGTCTATTTTCCTCTTTTCTTGATTGCATCAATTGCTTCCTGAACTAACCCTTCGTCGTGTAACTGAGTTATGGTCAAAGAACTTTGCGCCAACTCATGCTGAATGCGCGGAGCAGCGATTGCAATTCCCGATTCCGTAAACAAAATTTGCGTTCCAGGGCGTTTCTTGCTGTACTGCCAAAGCCTTCTTCGTCCTTCATCATTTAATTCTAAATCAAGATTGAAGAACCATTTACCGTCGTTACTCTGCAATTTCTTATAAGAAGCATCAATAATGTGCGACTCGTTAATTACTACTGTAGCGCTTTTCAGCACTCTTTCTGGCCCGAGACTCTTATCTTTCGCATGTTGTGGCGAAATGTAAATCTTGAGTGCGTTTAGGACATTCTCACATTTACTAGGATGGCTGAGAAGTTCCTGAGCCGCATTAGTGTAGTAAGTTGCGATCATCTCATGGGTGAGATTGGCTTTATCTTTATATGATTCTTCTACATCACGTATGAATCTTGGCTTATATGGTTCTAAGCACCGTCCAACTACTTCAACACTCTTCCCGTTCTGATTGACGGTTAGTCTAACCGGGTAGTCGACCAAGATACCGTTTGAAATAGCTGCAACCGAAACCGTAGGGAGCGGACGACCTTCTAGAGTTACGTTGAGTTGAGATTCTAGTTTCTTTCGAAGAACTTTGTCGCCTTCAAACGCTTTTTGAAGGTCTTCGGCTTTCCATGTGACAAGTTCTGGCTGGCTTGGCCAATTATCGTCTTGACGAATTCCGTTCATTTTCATGATGAAATCGCCGACAGCTTTGGTGTCTCCACGGATTGCGCCAAGCATGTCCGATATCGGGATGCGAAGCTTCGTAGCCCCTTCCGTCGCTCCGCCTTCGGCAGAGTCATTAGAACCGAAATTATTGGAGGACTCAGTCAGTTGCGCAACTTGGTTAGCAACGATGATCTTGTATCCCGCCCCTGGGTCAATCCCGATAACATTAACATTCCCAGGGATGGCAGGTGGGTACTCGACGTTGCCCAAAATCATATTGGACACCTTCCCCCACCCAAAGAATAAAATTGCTACTAAGGCTACAAATCCAATCGCGATTTTTGTAGAACTGCGAGTTTTGTTCATATCTCTAACGCAAGAAAACAAACGAATTCGCTATTTGGTTCGTGCGAAATTGCAGTTTACCGCTCACCTATCATTCGTTCGGACTATAGCCTGCATACAACATGCCAGTGACAAGGCAAATAAGAAAACTAATTCCGAGATTTACAATAACCAGCGGAACTATAGCTAAGAGTGGCATAGCTCCAAAGTAAATCGCTAAAGCCACTAAACCAAGTCCTGGAGCGCTAACAATAACAACGCTCAGCATTGAGACAAGGCTTCGAAGGCTTCGTTGAGTCATATCTTCAACATCTGGAAATAGTAGATATGAAAACAAAACGCAACTCGACAAATTGAGAGCTACCGTAGGGACAGCAATCAGCCCGCTAACCGCTGATTGCCAGGCCCCCGGGAGAACAGCAATACTCACTAGTGCGATTGGAGCAAGAACGATACTTGGCATGATTGCTCTCGCTGCGGTCTCCCAAAAGACAGTTTGGGTTGGAGTAAAGGGTAACGGTTTCTGAAAATCGCCTCGCCGCAGTAACTCAATTGAGGCAGATTGTCCAACTCCGGCAGTTAGCATAAACACTCCCATGCCTTGAAAGAACCAGATTATCAAACCGATTTCCGGACCAGGTTTTGGACGGTGCTCCTGAACCAAGATGAACCCGGCTATCACGGCAAACATAAGCCCCAGTAGCCAATATACAGAGTTCAGAGCCCGTAACTGTAAGAGACTCTCTTTCCAGACCAGGGCTGGACCACCGCGCAATACAGAACTAGAAAGTTTCTTCGCTAGTCGGCTTTTTCGTAGCCTTCCAGCACGGGCTCGCTCACCAATTAGGCTGAAAGTGTCCCCTTGCCTCTGCAAATTCCTTGCGCGAAGATTATCAAATCCCTTTGCTGCCGCTTGATCATAGAGCCAACCGGTTTGGGTGAGCGCAACGCGGTAACTGACGAACGATAACCCAATCAAACCAACAAATCCTAAGCTCCCCAAAACCAAATCTCCCTTTAGCGGAGCCATGACAAGCGCCGTCGCAGCAGTTGCGCCCGGGAGCAATGTACGCATGAGTATCGAATGCGAAAGGTTCTGGACGCCATCTAGAGTTGGATCAGACTTGAGGGACCAAACAATCCAAGCTACAATTCCGACAACAAACGTAGACTGGGCGATAAGGATATTTCGGCGGTTACTTCCGCTCAAATTATCAGTTCGATTCACGAACATGCTGAGCGCATAGCCGAGAGTTACAAAACTTAGTGCCAGAAGAATCCAGGCTACAGTGGCTGCTCTAAAAACTAAACCGCTCGAATTCGGCAACTGAGTGACCACGTACTTCAAGCCAACGTTCGTTCCACGCCATCCAATGATTGCGAAAAACAAAGGAAGTAGTAGTGTTGCGATATAATCGCGAATTAGCCGAAAGACCATCACGACCTTTGGGCTTACAGGCGTCGCAAACAAAACATCAACATCGGCAGGCTTAAAACTCCCTCGATAGCTGGTTACCGACATCAGCATGAAGATCGAAAGCGCACCAAACACGCAGAACACGACTCCATCAATCGAGTTCATTGACGGCAGCGAAAAATGCGGCATATTATCAGGCGCAATGTGGCTCCTTCCGGCGCCGGTTGGCCTGATAAAGAAATAAAAATAGTATGCGCAGACAAGAACAAGATTGATCAACCGCTTAGGGGTTGTCAATGCCCGACGGATTCCGTTCACAAAAGTCCTAGTGAAAAGAAAAATGAGCGCTTGCGGGGACGAAACAGACTTACTCATCTTTCGTTAACCTCAAGAATAATGATTCCAGCGATTCGTCGGAGTTTCCGCTCATCTCTTTGAGCTCACTCAG
Source organism: Chthonomonas sp. UBA1950 (assembly GCA_002336105.1). Lineage (GTDB taxonomy): Bacteria > Armatimonadota > Fimbriimonadia > Fimbriimonadales > Fimbriimonadaceae > Fimbriimonas. The sequence goes on from DDEQ01000039.1 coordinate 330,139, forward strand.
AGTCCCCTCCGCTATCTTTTTCCCTTTTCGCAGAATCAGAACTCGATCACATAACTTTTCGACGGTGTCGAGCAAGTGAGTCGAAATGAGAATCGTGCATCCCGCGTCTCGAGCCCGAATGATCTCGTCTCGTAGTTCCTTGGTGCCTTCCGGGTCAATCCCGATAAACGGCTCGTCAAACAACAGAACGTTGGCATTGTGTATGAGCGCACAAGCGACTGAGAGCTTTTGCCGCATTCCCTTACTTAGGGTCGCGACTAGATCTTCAGCTTTGTCGGCCAGGTGATATCTCTTGAGTAGTTCGTCTCGCTTGGCTTCGTACACCGACATACAATCGAAACACATGGCCACGAACTTTAAGTGTTCATCGACGGTAAGCAACTCATATAAACTCGGCACTTCGGGAACGAATGACATTCCCGCTTTAGCTTTCGCCTGATCCTTCACGATGTCAAATCCGTTGATCAGGACTTCCCCACTTGTGGGTCGAAGAATGCCAGTCAGGCACCTGAGAGCAGTGGTTTTACCCGCTCCGTTCGGGCCGAGTAACCCGACAATCTCTCCAGGCTGCAATTCGAAGGATAAATCGTCAACCGCGCGATAGTTTTTGTACTGTTTGACGAGATTGCGAACCTGTACGCTCATGAACGGAGGAGATTACCCCTCCGTTAACATAAGAAGCTATTTGCGACTATGAGGCTTCGCTTGATGAACCTCATTGCTTACGGTGCCACTCTCCTGGTTAGAGCAACCAAATAGAATTAAGCTAGCCAACAAGACCGCAATAATTTTCATCAGTCCTCGTTCGATGGCAAGCTATCGATGTTGTGCATCCCGTAGTTAGTCACGTCTGTTTGAGCCTTAGTGGTGTCGAGAGTCTGCGCAAACTTCATCCACTTCGCGTGTCCATCTGTAAACGAATAGTTATTGCCTCCAGTGTGTCTTCCTATGTTCTTCACATCCAATACTTGACTATCTGAATCGATATCGCCAATTTGGTAACCCGAACCATCGAGGAAGCCGCGCTCCCAGTTATTATCTGGAGCAGAAGCCCATGGGTGGTAATCGAAGAAGGCAATCCCCGCATGGCGCTCACCAATGATGATTTGTTGAGCTGGCTGAGAAGCCATCGTCAGAACCGCTCCATGTGAGAAGAAACCATTGATCAAGTAGTCCGTCCGATAAGCCTTCCAATCCGTCAGGGTGACTGGATACGGAAAGAGTGTCGGAGTATCGTTCATCGTTGGGTCTTTCAGAACATCGTGACTCTTCAAATAAGGAGAAAGAGGCTGATACCAAGTGTATAGGTCCGCAATGGTCTCGCCTTGTTCTAGGTCGTGATGAGTTCGCGCAGTGCGGTCATCGTAATCGCCAGCGTACAGAATGATCGCAGTAACCAATTGCTTGTGATTAGAAAGGTCTGCTGTTTTCTTCGCGGCTGCCTTGGCTTGCGCGAATACCGGAAATAGAATGGCCGCCAGGATCGCGATGATTGCAATGACAACAAGTAGTTCTATGAGTGTGAATGCCTTCTTCATATGAGTTATCCCCTCAGACAATCATTATACACACTTACCCGGTAGGGGTATAAAAACTTTCTGAAAAAGTGAAGATTAGATGAGCGGTAACCTAGTACAACAAATGAGTGTTGCTTCAGTCGCTGAATCTATACGACGAGAAGTCGGAAAAGTCATTTCTGGCCAAGAGTCTGTGATCGATTTCGCAATCGTTGCCGTTCTTGCAAACGGCCACGTACTGCTTGAAGGCGTGCCCGGAGTCGCAAAGACTCTGCTTGTCAGGACTATAGCCAGAACCTTTGATCTGCAATATGGTCGAGTGCAATTCACTCCAGACTTGATGCCGAGCGACCTCATCGGCACTCAGATTTTCGATCAGAAAGCCGGAGACTTTAGATTGAAAACCGGTCCGGTGTTCGTGAATGTCTTGCTTGCTGACGAAATCAACCGTACTCCGCCAAAAACCCAAGCCGCCCTACTTGAGGCGATGGAAGAGCGAAAGGTCACGATTGACGGTGAGGGGCATCCGTTGCCTCCTCCGTTTATCGTTTTTGCAACTCAAAACCCAATCGACTTTGAAGGTACCTATCCTTTACCAGAAGCACAACAAGATCGATTCCTACTCAAAGTGATCGTCGATTACCCAACCTCTGAAAACGAGATTGCAGTCCTGAAACGACATCACGAAGGTTTCAAGCCTCAACAACTCGAAGAGGCTGGAGTTCAGCCTGTTCTTAACCCTGACCTATTGAAAGAGCTTTATGCCGAAATCGTCAAAGTGACGGTAGAGGACAAGATCTTTAACTACATCAATGAGATTGTACGGGCTACTCGTGAGTCGAACGACATTCTTATTGGAGCGTCGCCTCGAGCTGGAATCGCGCTATTAAACTGCTGCAAGGCTGTTGCTGCGATCCATGGACGAGACTTTGCTACGCCAGATGATGTTAAGCATTGCGCTCTTCCGGTGTTACGACACAGAGTGATCTTGCGTCCAGAGGCAGAAGTCGAAGGACTTGAAGTGGACCGTGTCATCAGCTCTCTCGTCGACGCGCAGGTCGTCCCACGCTAGAAAGATTGTGAGGATTGGACGCCTTCTATGAGCATTTCGTAGTGGCGTCCAAGGTTGTCTTCAAAGTGTCCGCAGATAGATCAGCGTAAACCCATTGCGGCCCGAACTTCTGCGAGCGTAGCGGCAGCGACTTCCCTTGCGCGATCGGCTCCGTCAAGAAGAATCTCCTCAATCGTAACGTCGTCGATCGCCTTTCTGCGTTCGCGCATCGGTCTGAAGTATTCGTTAATCGCTTCTGTAAGCTCTTTCTTGTTCTGCATGCATCCGCGTACGCCGTCGCGGTCCTCTTGCCATTGCGTTTCCCAGGTTGGCGAATACAGCTTCAGATACTGACAAACCGCGCACCCTTCCGGAATCCCTGGGTCAGTCTTCTTGATCTTCGTCGGAGTCGTGTACGCACGCTTGATCTTCTCTGCGGTTTCATCCTCGGTGTCGCTAAGATAAATGCAGTTGTCGTATGACTTACTCATCTTTCGCAACTTCCCTTCGGCGTCAACATCGAGTCCAGGAAGCCTTGCCCGCGTCTCGTCGTCTGGGATCATGTATTTGTAGACCGGAAAAACATCCGCTCCGTACAATCGGTTGAACCGCTGACCGATATCATTTCCGATTTCGAGGTGCGGCGCTTGGTCTCTTCCTACCGGGACGCCATACGGCTTATACAACAGAATATCGCTAGTCTGAAGCACCGGATAGCCGAGCAAGCCATATGGCTCGCGCTCTGCACTTCCGATGTCTTGCTGCTTCTCTTTGTACGTCGGCGTTCTTTCTAACCAACCTAGCGGCGTGATCATGCTGAACAAAAGATGAAGCTCAGCATGTTCTTTTACGTGCGATTGAATAAACACAGGCGAACGTTTTGGATCAATGCCAGCCGCAATATAGTCTTTTGCAACCTCTCGCGCGTTCGCAGAAATCTCGGCGGCATTTTCATACATCGTGGTCAACGCGTGCCAATCGGCGACCATGCAGAACATCTGATAGCCTTCTTCTTGCAACTGAACCCAGTTCCGAAGGGCTCCTTCGTAGTTGCCGATGTGTAAACGCGGATTGGTGCTCCGCATACCGCTTAAGATTCGTTTAGGTTCGTTCATGATTTCAGAAGCCTTTTAGGCCGGTTAAGAACGTGAAAGTCCACATGATTGGGCCATCGAGGAAGTCAATGTTAGACTGCTGGATTAGGTACACAACGAGGAACAACCCGAAAATGCCAATTTGCTGATGGAACCGGAACCAAGCTAATCGTTGTTTTTCGGGAAGCAGCAACCCAATTAACCACTTGCCGTCAAGCGGACCAAATGGAATGAGATTGAAGAAAGCTAAACTGATGTTGATCAAAACCCCGAAGATCAGCCATGCAGAAATGAACTGACGTAAAAAATTGCTGGACCCAAAATCAATGTGAGCTGCGAAAACGACTCGCAAGACAACCGCATACAACGTCGCCTGAATGAGGTTCGAAATCGGACCTGCAGCCACCGATACAAACCAATCCCATCGAGGGTTCCTCATCAATCTCGGGTTAACAGGCGCAGGCTTTCCCCAACCCACACCCACTCCTGCGAGCATGGTGAACGCCATCATCAAGGTTCCGACGAGTTCAAAATGTTTGAACAAGTTTAGGGTTACGCGTCCCTGCAAACGTGCCGTCGGATCGCCCGCCATGTCAGCGAATTTGCAGTGAGCGTACTCATGAACACCAATCGCAAGGAAAAGAACCAAGCACTGCGCAAGCAAAATGGGAAGAGGAGGCAGGTGGTTAAACATGGTCTATCTTAGAGATCCTGTGGAATGATTTCGCGAGCGAAAAGAACCTCCCAAGGCTCTCTCTGCTGAACTAAAGAATAGCTACCGTCTGGCCGAACAAGCACCGTTGCCGGGCGCTGATACCGGTTATAGTTACTTGCCATCGAGCTGTTATACGCGCCGGTGCAAAGAACCTGGAGCAGATCTCCGACTTCCAAATCTGAAGGCAATTCGATATCTGGAAATAGTTTGTCAGTCTCGCAATGCTTGCCCGAAACAGTATAAGTTGAGGTCGGCGAGGCTGGTTTTCCCGAAACTCTTTCGACTGTGTACTTACTGCCGTACATCACAGGTCGTGGGTTATCGCTGAGACCGCCATCAACAGCAACGTAGGTCCGGGTCGTGGTGTCTTTGGCAGGAACTGTTTTTATTACGCCGACTGTGTACAAAGTCAATCCGCTCTCTCCGATAAGAGAACGTCCGGGCTCTTGCGCAAGGATCGGGTCTATCCCTGAACCTTCTAGGGCCTCAAGGATCGAATTAACGATAAGCTGACAGTAATCTTCGTGTGACATCGGAACATCGTTTTCGGTGTACATGATTCCGAGTCCTCCACCAACGTTCAAGTAACGAGCCTCAAATCCATGCGCTTTCTTTATCTCAACCGCGAAGTCCGCAATGAGTTGCCCGCCTGATCGCTGAGCCTCTGGATCGAGTAACTGAGACCCTACGTGACAATGGAATCCGTAAAGATCCAATCCTAACGCCAACGTCTGCGTCACGGCTTTTTCTGCAGAGCCATCAGCGATGTTGAAACCGAATTTTGTGTCGGCCTGACCTGTCGAAATCTTTGCGTGCGTTACCGGATCAACACCAGGGGCAAGTCTTAAAACGATCTTTGGTGAGGGCTTGCCCGTTTCCTTAAGAATCTGACTGATGAGATTTAGCTCATCAAAGTTGTCCGCAACAATATGATCAATGCCTTGTTCGATGGCAAAAACCAATTCTTCTTTCTGCTTGTTGTTCCCATGCAGGTGGCAAGAACTAGCAGGAACACCCGCGAGCAGGGCACCTCTCAGCTCCCCTTCTGAAGCAACATCAATGGCACAACCCTCTTGATTGGCAATTTTCATGAGCGCTGCCGTAGAATTAGCCTTGCTGGCGAAGGTGATGTAGCCGTTTTTGTAAGCCTTTTCAAAAGCTTGCTTATAACTTCTGATCCGAGCCCGAAAGTGGGCTTCGTCGATCACATAGAGCGGGGTTCCAAATTCTTGAGAAAGCTCTTTTGCTTGAGTTGGCGTCAGTCGAAAACGGGCATCCTTCACCTGGGAGGAGGTCATAGGCTGATTATGACAGACTGAACATCCAATTCCCGTTTTGTTCGGAACACAAGCAAAGTTAGCCCGAGAACGGCTAGACTGTTTGCAGGCAACTAGCCGTTTTACTGTAATCATGCCGACCGAAAACCCGGGCCAAGAACGTAGAAAGAAAGTCGCGATTCTAGGCTCAACTGGCAGCATCGGCACCCAAACACTGGATATTATCCGCCAGCAAAGCGAGTGGCTTGAAGTCGTTGGATTAGCGGCTGGAAAGAACGCTCAACTGCTCTCAGAGCAAGCTCGCGAGTTCGGTGTTAAGTCCATCGCCCTTTTTACAAATGCCACGGGTTCTGGAATCCCCTACGGGATGGAAGCCCTCACGAAAATCGCAACCCAAACGGAGGCAGATATTGTCGTCGTTGCAGTTGCTGGCGTCATCGGCTTGCTCCCAACCATGGCAGCCATTGAGGCAGGTAAGCAGATTGCTTTGGCCAGCAAGGAAGTCCTCGTCGCGGCCGGAGAGATCGTGATGCCAGCTGTCCGGAGACACGGCGTTAAACTCACCCCCATCGATAGTGAGCACAGCGCGATTTTCCAGTGCTTACAGGGAGTCGGACAAGATCAAATTGATTCGCTCATCCTAACCGCCAGTGGCGGCCCGTTTCGGGGACGCCGCAAATCGGACCTTGAGAACATCAGTGTCGAAGACGCTTTGAACCATCCAACCTGGCGAATGGGCGGCAAAATCACTATTGATTCGGCGACCCTGATGAATAAGGGCCTTGAGATCATCGAAGCAAAATGGCTTTTTGACATCCCCGCAGACTCAATTCAAGTTTTGGTTCATCCGCAGAGCATCATCCATTCGATGGTGCGTCTGACCGATGGAAGCGTTTTAGCTCAACTTGGCAATCCAGACATGAGGCTGCCGATCAGCTACGCACTGCTTCATCCGGAGAGAAAGGTCAATCAACTTCCATCGTGGAATCCATTTACTACTCCTAACCTCAGTTTTGAACCTGCTGATGAGAGCACTTTTGACGCTCTTAAGATTGCTCGCGAGGCAATCAAATTAGGTGGAACTGTTCCCTGTTGCTTAAATGCAGCTAACGAAGAAGCGGCAAATGCGTTTCTGAAAGGAAGGATTCCGTTTACTAAGATCACCGAAATCGTAAAACGGGTGATCGATCAACATCAATCGACGGCCCCAACGCTTGAATCGCTTTTGGAAACAGACGCGAACTCCAGAGCCGTCGCAACTAGTCTGATTGAAAGTGTTTAGGAACGAATACGCTGTTTCTTAACGTTAAAGTACAAGAGCTATGTCTAATTTGATTGCTGCCTCTTCGGGTCCGGTTGGGATTCTGCTTGCGATTATCGCCTTTGTCACGATGATCTCAATTCTGGTAGCAGCTCACGAATTCGGCCATTATCTCTTCGCTCGCCTGTTTAATATGGGAGTTGAAGAGTTCGCGATCGGCCTAGGCAAGCCCATCCTATTCAGCTTCGGCAAGCGTCGCTACGTTCTGCCTCTTGACGAAAGACGAGATGCAGAAATGCTCGCCAAGGAAGAAGGCGAAATCGTAAAAATCGAGTCTGCGGAGACGTTTGAAGGTGGCGGCGAACCTCGTGAAGGAAAGATCATCAAGACGGCTCACGGCAAGGCTCTTGAAGAGACAACGATTTTCAATATCCGAGCATGGCCTCTTGGAGGGTTCGTCCGTATCAAAGGCATGATGGCCTTTGAGGACAGCCACGAAGTCAATACGATTGGCGGATTTTACAGCAAGCCAGCCTGGCAAAGACTTATCGTCCTGTTTGCGGGTCCGCTGTTCAGTGTTCTCGCCGGGGTTATTATTCTCGTGCCTTTGTTCATGGGAATTGGCATCGTCAAAGGGAGCCAAAGCACGATTCTTGAAGCTCCTGCGAAAGGCTCAGCAGCGGATAGGGCAGGCTTTAAGCTCAACGACCAAATCGTCTCGATGAACGGTCAACCTGTCTCAAAATTCTCACAGATCATTTTGTCAGTAAGAGATCAGGCAGGCAAGAAGATCACCTTCGGAGTTCTTCGAGACGGTAAACCGCTCTCTTTAACGGCCATACCCGAGCTAGAACCGACCAAATCTCTGGTTCTCGACGAAAATCTAGAACCGACTGGTGCGGTGAGGCAACAAGCTAAGCTGGGAATCCCTATCAAGCAAATCAAGATGAAGCTCGGTTTTGGTTCGGCTCTAGTCGAGTCGGCTAGCACCCCTTTCCAAGTGATCAAGCTACTTGCTGGAATGGTCAACAAACCAGCTGAACTTAAAGAGAATGTTGGGGGTCCAATTGGCATTGCCGCAAAAACAAAAGAAGCCGCAGACGAAGGAATTCTAAGCGTTGTCTTCTTGGCTGCACAGCTCTCAATTTCGTTGGGCATTTTCAACCTCCTGCCGATCTATCCACTTGATGGCGGTCAAATGGTTGTTGCGTTTATCGAGCTTTTCAAGCGGAAGCGGCTTAGCTTTAGAATGCAGAATGCAATTGCTTATGTCGGCGTTGCAGCCATCTTGGTTCTTGTCGTGAGCGTCGTAACTCTCGATGTATCTCGCCTCTTGCCCGGTGGCAAACCATCCGCTGTTCAGAAGAAATAAACTTAACAGCGGTTCAAAGAGCGATCCGTGTACGATAGGGACAGGATGCGTCGATCACTTCTGTTTGCGTCAGTTTTGAGCCTTACGGCCGTAACTGTCGGGTTTGCCGTCAATCGTTATGCTAAAACACTAACTCCGCTTGTTACGGGTAAATCAATAGATCCGCTCGGGACTCATGTTGATGTAGCCAGCTTCCCTGCAAATATGGTCCTGACGCCAAACGGAAAGTTTGTCATCGTGACGAACACAGGCTTTAGGCAGCAGATCTCTGTTCTTGATGCCTCGACAGGGCTGATCATTGATAAAGACGAATACAACAAACCAGCTAAGAAGAACCTCTACTATGGACTTGCCTGTCTAGATCAGAAAGACGGCACCACTTTACTTGCTGCCTCTTGCGGCCAAAGTGATAAGGTCGCAATCTACACTCTTTCAAGTGAAGGCAAGCTGGGTGAGCCAAGATTTCTAACTGTAAAGCCGCCAGTAAAATCAAATTATCCAGGATTCGTTTCCGGGGTCGCATTTAGTTCTGACGGCACAAAAATCGCGGCAGCGTTGAATCAAAGCCACGAAGGCAATAATTTCCACGGATCCGTGGCGTTCCTCAACCTCACTGACGGAACGCAGACTGCTACGGTTGAAGTCAACGGCTTTCCGATGGGAATCGTCACCATCGGAGACACTTACCTAGTAGCCAACGAAGGCGGCACTGGCGTCAGCTTTATAAAAGAAGATGGAACCCGAAAAGACCTGGAGACAGGAGTTGGCCCAGTTGCAGTCATCACAAACGCAGACAAGACATTAGCGTACGTTTCAAATACAAACAGTGACACAGTCTCAGTCATCGATACCGCCCAGCAAAAGGTTAAAAAGACGCTCCTTCTGAGACCTGGTGCTTTGCGCGGCACACCAGGAGTGACTCCGCTCGGTCTGGCCCTTTCTCGAGACGAAAAGCGACTCTTTGTTGCTGTCGGTGATCTGAATGCGGTCGCCTTGGTGGACCTCACGAAGGGTGAAGTAGAAGGGTATCTGCCCGGAGGATGGTATCCAACTTCGGCGGTAGTCAGTAAAGACGGTTCAAAGCTGTTCGTCTCTAACGCAAAGGGCACAAAGGTCAGAAATCCGAATGACAAGCCGGTTGGCGAAGTTGGGAAATATGGGCCGAACATTATCGAAGGAACCGTGGCGACGATTGACCTGAACGTCGAACTGCCAAAACTGAAAGAGCATACGCAGAACACGTTAGAGACGGCAAGAGCACTTCCAAACCTGGTTGGGACCTCAAAATTGGCTTACGGCAATCCGGGAATTGAGCACGTTGTTTACGTTATAAAAGAGAACCGCACCTATGACCAAGTGCTCTCGGATCTGCCCAGGGGGTCTCGCGATCCTTCGCTCCTCATGTTCGGGCGAGAAGTGACGCCGAACCTTCATGCCCTTGCTGAGCGATTTGTCCTCCTCGACAACTTCTACGTTTGCGCGGAAGTTTCGGCGGACGGGTGGAATTGGTCTACATCCGGCATGGCGAATGCCTACACAGAAAGAAACGTGTTCACAAACTACGGCGGACATGGACGCACCTACGACTACGAGGGGTTAATCAACGACAGGTCTGTTGACCTCAAAGGTGTTCGTGATCCCGCAACGGCTCCGGGTGGATACCTCTGGGATCGCGCCGCAAAAGATGGAGTTTCATTCCGAAACTACGGATTCTTCGTGGATTACAACGCAAACATGTATCCAACGAAGAAAGCTCTTGAAGGCAAAACTAATCTCGACTTTAGACACTACGACATGGCTTATGCAGACAGCGAAGCATGGGTTAAATATGGCCTTTCACCGGCACCGAAACAGTTGAAAGCAAGCGGGTCCTACGGTGATCCAAGCCGCATGACCGTTTGGCTTCGGGAGTATCGAAACTTCGTAAAATCCGGAAAAATGCCCAACTTAATGATGGTCCGACTCGGTCGAGACCACACCTCAGGCACCGCCGATGGTCAGTATTCGCCTCGAGCCTGCGTTGCAGATAACGACTATGCCGTGGGGCAGCTTGTTCAAGAAATCTCAAACGGACCTTACTGGAACAAGACCGCAATTTGCGTTTTGGAGGATGACGCCCAAGCAGGATTTGATCATGTCGACTGCCACAGAAGCACGGCCTACATCATCAGTCCATATATCCAAAAAGGCACCTTAAACTCGACTTTCTACAATACGGACAGTATGCTCAGAACTATCGAGTTGCTACTGGGAATGAAACCGATGAACAGTTACGATGCGATTGCCTCGCCGATTCAGGTCTTCTCCCGTAAGTTAGCCAACTCCGAACCGTATATGGCGATCTTGCCCGCCAAAGAAATTGTCGGAGAGATCAACACAAAGAACGCCTATCGATCGAAAGATAGCGAACGGTTAATCTCGCGGTTCAAAGAGGAAACATATGCCGACATCGAACTGAACGATATCCTTTGGGGTGCAATCAAAGGCGCTCATACTCCAAAGCCATCTAGAACAAATGCTAAATGGCAGACTAAGTTGTCTAGAAAGGATGATGACGATTAATCTTCAGACGGCTTAACCGGCACCTCTGGGCCACATGGACCAGAGGTGCAACCCATCGGGCTCTGCTACGGTAAAACCTTTAGCGACCAAGATGGTTATTACAGAAAAGCTTTGTAAACACTTTCCAGACCCCAAGAAGGGACTTGTGAAAGCGGTAGATGGTGTTAGTTTTCAGGCGAAACCGGGCGAGATATTCGGCCTACTAGGTGTGAATGGTGCCGGAAAAACGACGACACTTCGAATGTTATCGACCGTGCTCGAACCTACTTCTGGCAGGGCGACCGTCAACGGATTTGATGTTGCAACCGAAGGTGAAAAGGTGCGCGGGAGTATTGGCTTTATGTCAACTTCAACGGCACTCTATGGTCGGTTAACAGCTCGCGAAATGATCGCCTATTTCGCTGGGCTTTACGGGGTCACCAACTCCGAAATGAAGTCCAGAATGGCTTTCGCCATTGATAAACTCAACATGGGTGAGTTCATCGATCGGCAGTGCGATAAGCTCTCAACCGGACAGAAACAACGTGTGAGCATCGCTCGCACGATTTTTCATGATCCACCGGTTCTCTTCTTTGACGAACCCACAGCCGGACTCGATGTCGTCACTAGCCAAACCGTTATGGAGTTCATCGAAGAGGCTCGCGATAACGGAAAGACTGTCATTTTTAGCACTCATATCATGAGCGAAGTCGAGCGATTATGTGATCAAATCGCAGTCATTCACGACGGGATTTTGATGGGCCAAGGAACCGTCAACGAGCTAAAAACAACGACCAACGAGCAAACGCTCGAAAAGGCATTTTTGAAACTCGTTCGGTTTGAATCTACCTGGAACCGCGATACCGAGGTGGCTCGATCATGAACCCTTCACTGCAAGTTTATAAGAAAGAAATTATGGAGATGCTTCGCGACAAGCGAGTGCGCTCCGGTGCGTTCATCACACCCATGTTCGTTGTGCTGATGATGGTGATGCTGTTTGGTTTCATCATGGAAAGCGTCGGCAAAAAGGAAAATATCCCGGTCCACTTTGTAAAGACTTCGGATCCCCTGATGACGCAGATTCGCGAATCGAAGCTGCAACTCCATGAGATTTCGTCTGAAGCGGTTGGAAAGTCACTCATCCTGTCGGGCAAGGCACGACTCGTCGTGGTCTTTGATAAGCCAAAGGATTTCGGAAATTTCCAACAAAAGATAATTCGTCTCATGTACGACGATAAGGAAGAGTCCGCACAGATTGCCAAAGCCCAGTTCATGCAGGCTTTGAGTCAGACCATGCGAGACGGCATTGAGAAGCAACTTGTTGCTCAAGGCTTGCCAAAGGAAGCAGCCGAGCCAATCAAGTTTGAAGATTCACCGGTTCAGGTTGGATCAGGAAAGGGCGCAAGCACAATGATCTTGTCGCTTCTTCCCTACATGATCGTGCTCTTTGCGTTTACGGGAGGCTTCAGTATTGCAAGTGATATCGTTGCCGGAGAAAAGGAAAAATCAACGCTCGAAACTTTGTTGATCACTCCTGCAAGCCGAACACAAATCGTGCTGGGTAAGTTCTTCGCGCTAATGACAGTCTGCTTTTGCAGCTCAATGTCCGCCCTATTTGGTCTTGTTTTTGCGAGTATTGCACACCTACCCGGAACAGCAAAGATGATGGAATCGGGTTTAGGTCTCACCCCTCAATCCGTTGTCTTGATGCTTGGATTACTCTTGCCATTAGTTGCGTTCTTCGCTGGAATACTCCTGATCGTAAGCACTTACGCTCGAAACATGCGCGAGGCACAAACCTATTTAGCGTTGGTCAACCTAGTTGTTCTCATTCCAGCTGTTTTTAGCCAGATGATCGGATTTACAGGATTGGCTAGTCAGTTCTGGATCAACTTAGTTCCGGTGCTCAACACAGCGAGCAACATTCGAGCGGCGTTACAAGGCAAAACCGACTTTGCTGCATACGGGGCGACAGCAGGGATCGGAATAGTATTAGCAGCTATCGCAATAACCATAGCGATAAGAATGTTTAATCGTGAAAAGGTTCTTCTTCGGGTTTAGTCCGAAGAAGAATCGAAGGTGACGTCCAGGAGCATGACTCCCCCGCCTCTTTTGACCCGGATGACAACCTTTGCTCCCGGTTCTTGGCGGAACATCGTCATACCAAACTCGATCTGCGATCCGATGATAGCCGGTCCGATGGACTGAATGACATCTCCAACTTTAATCCCGGCTTTCATCGCTGCAGACCCGTCAAAAACTCTCTGAACGAGCGCACCGCCACCTACATAATCAACGGTAAAAACGCCCAGCGTTGCGTAATTCACTTTGTGTGAAGGGGTTCGAAACCCTTCAAACGTCCGCCTCAGAGACTCTAGTGCAGGTGTATAAGCGACTGTGAGAGGCGCAGGTCCAAAGCCCTGCGTGGCTTGTCCGGCGAGCGTGTTCGTTGCCTTCTGAGCAGCTCCGCCCTTAATTCCGACTTGCCCTCCATTTTCAGCTTGGTTTCCTTGAAACAGCCGGATTGATCGGCTTTGCTGATTTTGTGCAAAATCGTTGAGCGGCTGAGTCGCGCTTAGCGCCCCAAGAAGGTCTCCACTATTGGTGAACAACAGCGCTCCGCTAACCGCTTGGATAGGGGCTTCGAACCGAACTTCGCTCATCGGAACATATCGACGCATCCCGTATCGCTGGACTGAATAGGTTGCTCCACTAACATATTGAGCCTTGATCGCACCTGTTGGAAGCACTGCAATCAAAGAAGAGTTCAGTGGGACATCAGATCCAGGCAGTCCAATTGGGCGAGGTCCGTCAACTGGCCACCTTTCAGCTTTCATCAACACAAGCTGGGTAGCGCTATCTTGACCAACCAGCTTTAGTTTTAGAACCTTGCCGGAATTGAGCCGGACATTCACAGTCGATCCAACAAGTAACGATTTATGAAATACGAAGAGTCCGCTGGCATCGATAAGGGCTGCCATGCCGACCTCTGACGATCCCTTCATCACGACTGCCACAGCGGGCTTTAGTCGATCATACGTTTCCTTTGCTTGACCCTCAAGGAGAACTCCTTGACCGTCTGCAACAGCGATACTAGCCACCAACAACAACATTGCTTGCGCTAGAAACCTCCGTTGCTCGTTGAGTGCCGGTGTTCGAATCCTTTTCCTCATCGATCAAAATAATCGGGCCATTGGACTGACTCTGTAAATCACGACTCTTAGACGTAAGCCCAGCCGGGGTCATCGCGATAGAATTGCTCTCAATCGCCGCGATCAATTCATTTGTGGCTTGCGAGCGAACAATCGACTTTTGGTTACTACTCCGCTTGGCTAGATTTCGACTCGCATAATAGTTATGTCGATTTGACTTCTTAGTTACACCCACAGATGGATGCGTGGCCGCAACCGTAGCTACCGGTTCAGGTGAGCGCATGGCTTCTTCGACTTTCGGCTTCGCATCGGAGGTGAACTCGTGGCTAAAGTCAGCAGTTCCGAGGTTCATCGCAACCTTCGACATATCCAGCTTAAGCTCCGGGGCAACCGGTTTCTGCGTGCTCGACCGGACAAAAAAGACGAGGGCGACGACAGCGACAGTTGCCGATGGCATCCAAACATTCGTCCACCAAGGAGTTTTCGCAGGCTCGGCATGAAGGCCACCGTTTAGGATCGCTTCTCGAAGTCTCTCGCGAGAGAGTTGATCTTCCGGAATATCCGAAAGGAGCTTGAGCCCATCCTTGATTTCTCGGTACTCATTCAGGCGGCGAGCGGCCTCGGGATTCTTCGAAACCTCTTGCTCAAGTTGACGAGCTTGCTCAACATTAAGCTCGCCGAATGCGAGTTGAGCCATCTTGTCATCGCGATTCCATGGTTTCATTTCTCATCACCTAACAGTGGGGCTACACGATCTCTTAATGCCCTTCTCGCTCGGAGTACTCTTAGCTTTGCTCCGCCGATTGTGCAACCTAAAATGCCTGCAATTTCAGGATAATCTCGTTCTTCTAAATCTCTCAAGATAATCATCGATCTGTGGTGGCTAGGAAGTGCCGCGAGCGCCTTTCTAATAGCGATTCGCTTTCGGTCTCCTTCCAAATTTTCAATAGGATCATCGGTTGACCCAAGCGTCATCCAGTCCAAAGCCCCAGCAGCTTCTTGCTGCTCAAGCGCGGTTCTTCGATGACTAGATCGAGCCCTATCGGTACACAAATTCGAAACAATTCTCAAAATCCATGTCGTAAACTTAGCTTCGTCTCGATATCGGTGCAAGTTTTGATACGCCCTCACGAACGCTTCCTGCACAACATCCTCTGCATCGTCACGACTGTTTGTCATTTGATAAGCAAATCGATAGACCATCGTTCGATGTCGATCGAATAACTCTTCAAAGGCAGAGAAGTCGCCTTCACGGGCAAGTAGAACTAGCGCACTATCCGCGGTTAGCTCCATACCCCTCCTCGGGGCCGAACCAGACATTGTAACTGCATTGTCGATCAACGCTACTTCCCTGTTTACGTCAATCACCGTTGACGTTTCTTGGATATCCGACGTCCGAACCTTCTCGGCGTTTCGTTGATTCGCCTGATTTGGTGGGATATTCGGATCTGATTGCATCAATGTCCTCGCAAATACCTTCGCAGCAAGATTCGACAATCCCGCACGTTTCGCAACGATAGTGTGATCATTCCTCACGCAGAACGCTATTGCATTTTACGCAACGAATGTTAGGTTGGACGCAATGCTGATTCGAGAAGACTCATTTCCTCGGAGGAATGCCAGGATATCTTCTACAGTCTCCATTCTTTTTACGTCAGAAAAATCACCGAACGAGCCGTGTCTGGAAGCGATTGCAAGCCACTGTTTGAATCTGCAAACAGCCCTTTTGCTCACACAACCATGATAACGCTCGGTCCAGATTGATAGGTTTTCGAGCAGTTCAACCCAATTCAAAGCACTCACTGAGTTCAGATGGTGCCCCATTTCATGGGCGATTTGATACGAAAGCAACGGGTTAGCAAGGGCTCCCCGACCGACCATGAAATGAACACAACCCGTTTCCTCTCGGCATCGTTTGTAATCGTCGAAAGTCCAAATATCTCCGTTGGCGACGATTGGAACACCGACGCTTGCTCGAACCGTCTTAATCGGCGACCAGAATACCGGCGGTTGGTATCCCTGAGTTTTGGTGCGAGCGTGGATCGTCAGCCAACTTGCCCCGGCCTTCGCCGCCATTTCCGCGTTTTCGTAAACCGCATTGATGCAATCCCA
>DDEQ01000010.1 GCA_002336105.1 Chthonomonas sp. UBA1950
TTTGCAGCCTTTAGGCCCGCATCGTAAGCAGTGTTCCAGGATTGCGAAAATGCCGATGCGACGGCACAAACCAAAACAATAATTGTTGAAAGGCGGAGCATTCTCATGTTTACTTGAACCTATAAGTCGCTGAAATCGAGAAGTCAGCCCCGCTTCCCTGCGGCGCACCCCAGTTGAAATCAATCGCGTAATCTGAGTCGGCGGGATGGTACCCAATTCCGTAAGTGAACGAGTTTCGACTACCGTAGTTATCGCCACCCTTGCTAGAGGAGACGTACCCCAATCTCAATGGGATTCTCATATTCTCTCGCACAAAGTTGTATTCAATTCCTGTACCGAAAACCGACTGGTTCGACCGATCATAGGCTAGATATCCGTCGCCGCCAGAAAAATACTGAAGATCAGCACCCAATACCAGATAATCGTTTCCACCGCGAAGGTTGTCTTTTCGATAAGCGCCCCCGAGCATGAGACGACCAGGCAACCGGCTGTAAAGTCCTGAAGTCTTGTCGTTTGCAGATAGATCGATTGGCGTTCGGTAGCTTAAACCAAAGCTCATGTTGCTCGCGGTCGGCGAAGTGTATTGGACACCGACGATGCCGCCGAATCCATGTCCCGTAGAAGAAATCGAACTTCCAAACGGAACCGAAGCACTGCTGGAATCTACCGCTGAACCTGATTCAGAGAAAGCAACCTTCTGTTCCACGTAGGTTAAACCCAAACCAAAGGCAAGGTTCTGGGCTGCGTTGTGGTTACCCCAAGCCAAAGTGTAGAAGTCCGATCTTGCGTCCAGTGTTCGAACATAGTTTGATACGGTGAAGCCTCCGGTACCGCCTGATCCGATTCCAGAACTCGGGCCAATTCCACGATCATGGATATATCCGCCAACGGTATAGCTGAACGCCAATGTTCCCTTACCTCGCTTAAACACTTCGCTCATCGGAACGGAATAGCCGAGATGCGAAAACTCCATTGAACCGCGACTGCCAGTTGAAGAATACTGAGGAGAGCTGAGCGTCCCTCCAATGTGAGTATTCGACTCAGGCAAGTTTCGGTAGGTCAAACCGACCGACCTTTTGTCCAGATATGCCAAACCTGCTGGGTTGTAATAACTTGACAGCGTACTGGCATCGGTCGAGTTGAATGAGCCACCAGCGCCCATGGACCGCCCTCCCGCATCGAGTGCGTTGAGCAAATCGGGAACTTGGGCAAACGAGCTAACAGCGAGCGCCAGTGCTCCTACAGCTGTGGATGATGCTCTTAAATTCAATTTATTCATGTGATTCTGAACTCGATTAACGTGAACGACCAACTGTTAGTTTAACTTCCTGCGGCGTTCCACTATTTCCTGCTCTATCAATTGCGGTCGCGACAAGATAAAACTGAGATGGAAGCAAGCCTGACTTGTACTGAATTCGGCCGGTCCAACGGCTCGTTGTCGAGCCCGATGATTTGTAGCTGATGCGAGCGACTCGACAAATAAAAGTTCCGTCAGTCCGCTTCGCTATGACGTCAACCCCTGTCGAATCTACCGAAGAGGAGCTCGCATCCTGAACATCAACCAGGATAGTGATCGTTGTGCCCGGAACGATTTTTGTATCTGTTCTAGGGTAGCTAATCGTGATAATTGGTGCGACTCGGTCGATGGTCACGCTCTGTGATTTGGTTGCTGAGTTCTCGGCAAGGTCGGTTACCTTGATCGTGATTGTTTGAGGTCCATCAGAGGTAACCAGCGATGTGTCCCAGTCGACAGAGATGTCGTTAGTTGTTCCCGTGTTGTTGGGAATGTCCTGACCGTTCACTTGGACAGTCCAGTTCTTAATGCTGCTTTCTTTGACTGTCGCTCGAATCTTTACAATTCCGCGAACATATTGACCGTCATTCGGGCTGATTTCTAGAAACTTTGGAGCGACGACATCCACCTTAACGCTTAAGGTCGTCGGCGAATAAGTATTGTTTGGCTCCGTCGCCGTAACTACGATCGTGTAATAGCCTTCTGGTGATGAATTATTGAAATTCAAAGACATCGAGCCGTTTATCGTTCCGTCGGTGTCTGGCGTGAATTTCTTGGTCAGGGTCGTGCTACCCGAGGGGCCAGTTACCACCGCTGTCACGGTAACTTGAACACTAGCACCCGAAATATTAAAGGTAAGTGAGTTGCTCGTTCCGAGATAATCACCATTCGTCGGCGAGGTTACAGTGAGGTTGCCAGCGAAAGACACCACCCAAAGAGTGAGCAACGCAAAAACTAGTACAGCACGGGTGAGTATCTTCATGGTCTGATTCCATCCTCGCCTAGGCGACTTGCTACTATTCTTGCTGATTTCCAACGAGGTAGTCAACAAATAAGCCGACTCCACCTTGAACGTTAGTTCTTGTCACTAGTTTTGCGGCCCGTATCAGTGTAGGATGCCCGTTTGCCATTGCCGCGCTCAATCTGGCCCATTGCACCATTTCTAGGTCATTTAGGTAGTCGCCAATCGCAGCAGTTTTGTCGACAGGAACATTCAGTAGATCAGCTAGTCTTGCTAAGCCAACTGCCTTATTTATTCCCTGTGGCATAACCTCAAGATATTCAGGTTCAGATTCAGTCAGAGTGCAATTCGGAATCGTTTCAATACTGAGATCTTTTGACAAGCTTTGAATCTCTTCAGGCGAAGCCACAAAAATCATTTTCGTGATGGGGGCACTCAAGATAGTGTCTACATCCGTCGTCTGAACTTCGATTACGCGCTCTCTTCCTTGATAAACCTCACCCCAATAAGTTCTCTGTTCTTGTAAAACTCCACTATCGGTGTAGTAAACAAGGTGAAGATTCTTAACATGCCCTACTTCACAAGCTCGGGCGACCGTCTCTTTTGAGATTACATCTACCTTTGTTTCACCCGATGAAGTCTCGACATGCGCTCCATTTGAAGCAATGTAATGCGGGGCAATACCTATTTCTTTCGCCAGTGCCTTCAAGCTAGCAAGCCCACGACCACTTGCCAGCGCAACTTCCCCTCCAGCATTCAAAAACCGATGAAGACCCACGACACTGTCTTTTTGAGGCACGCGGTTGTCATCCAAGAGAGTGCCATCTAGGTCCACGGCAAGAAGACTAGCTCGCATTACTTAAAACAACCGTGAAGATGCCAGGGCAGATCGCCAAAGATGGAAATAGTGCCTTTGCACCACGAGGAATATTTGAGTATGTCAGCCGCACCTGTTCATTTTGCCGAACAACAAGTCGTTGTATTCAGACTTGCTACCGAAAACTATGGAATCGACATCTTCCGAGTCAGTGAGATCATTCGACTGCGAGAGATCACTCCAATTCCTGGTAGTGCATTGCATCTACGGGGTTTGGTTAACCTACGAGGCAAAACCATCCCAGTCATTAGCCTTCGAAGCCGTTTTGGACTAGCCACAGACGAAGACGGCGATAACACAAGGATTATCGTTGTTGAAGGTGAGCATGGCCTTGTGGGCATTGTGGTTGATGCTGTCTGTGAGGTTTTGACCCTTGAGAGCGAGTCCATTGAAGACAAACCCTCTCTCATTGACGACCCAGACACAGAGTTCGTGCGGGGAGTAGCACGGAACGAGGACCGACTGATCACGCTTTTAGACCTGGATAAAGCTCTGAACATTTAAGGAGAGATATGAGCGCAGAACTCGATATGACCCAGTATCTCGGGTTGTTCCTGCAAGAGGCAGACGAACAACTTGAGATTCTTGAGCAGGAGACACTCAAGCTTGAAGACGATCCGACAATGGATCGTCTGAACACCATTTTTAGGGCAGCACACACACTTAAGGGATCAAGTCGTGCGATGTCGTTCGATACTTTTGCAAGCGTGACGCACGAAATGGAGAATCTGCTCGATGCGTTACGTGCGGGCAAGATCAAAGTGAATACTAAGATCGCCGATACGCTGTTGCGATGCCAAGACTCGCTGAGAACGATTCGCGCCTCTATTGCCGAAGGTAACGGCGACAAAGCCGATGTCGAGGCACTAGTCGCCGAAGTGATTGCTCTTCAAGGCGAACAATCTGATGAAGAAGAGACAGTTTCGGTTGCGAACGAACTCCCGCTGGATGTTGTCAAAGCGCTTAATGAATGCACCGGAGAGGCCCCTGTCTATAAAGCGAAGTTCGTCCTTCATCCCGACTGTGTGATGAAGTATGTTCGCGCGTTTATGGCAATCAATGTGGTCCACGACGGTGGCGAACTTCTTGCGACAATTCCGGATCCAAATGCGCTTGAACAAGAACAGTTTGATTTTGAGTTCGAACTCTATTTCCAGCACAAAGAATCTGTAGCTACTCTGAAGACGAGGTTTGAAGGCATTGGCGAAGTCAACTCATTCGAAGTTGAGACTTACAAGACAGCACGACCTGCCAGTGAAATTCAACTAAAGGTTGAGGAATCAAACCTGGAGCCAGTTCACGCTCCGAAGAAGGTTGAAGCTAGCCAAACGGTTCGAGTGGATGTTTCGCGGCTCGATGAGTTGATGAACCTTGTTGGCGAACTTGTCATCGACCGAACACGAATTGCCCAGATTGGCTCAATTCTATCAAGTAAGTACACCAGCGACGAAAGCATTGAAGCACTGGGCGAGACGGTCGGGCACATTAGTCGAATCACCTCTGATCTGCAAGATCAGTTAATGAAGGCAAGAATGTTGCCTATCGAGACAGTCTTGAATCGATTCCCAAGAATGGTTCGGGATTTGGCTCAGAAGATCGGCAAAGAGGTTAAGCTTGAACTTAATGGTGGAGAAACAGAACTAGACAGATCTGTTATAGAGGCGATCGGCGATCCGCTCATCCATATCCTCCGAAACTCGATAGACCACGGACTCGAGGCTCCTGGTGATCGAGAAAAACTAGGGAAACCGAGAATTGGTCAAGTCACGATCAATGCAAAACATCAAGAAAATCACATTGTTATCGAGATCATCGATGACGGCCGTGGAATAGATGTCAGTAAGGTTAAACAGAAGGCGGTTTCAAACGGACATCTCTCGCAAGAAGCTGCTGACCGAATGACCGAAAAGGAGGCCCTCAACCTTATCTTCCTAAGCGGAGTAAGCACCGCCAAAGAAATCACAGAAGTTTCAGGACGCGGAGTCGGCATGGACATTGTCCGATCCAACGTTCAAAAGCTTGGAGGTCTGATCGATGTCGAGACGACAGTCGGTGTAGGTTCGAAAGTTACACTTCGTCTTCCGTTGACACTTGCGATTATCCGTGGGCTCCTTGTGAAGGTATGCGAAGTTGTGTACGTCATCCCGCTTGGAGCAGTTGTCGAGACTCTTCTCGTGACGAACGATCAGATTCAAAGCGTTGCCGGTCAAGAGGTGATCGTCATTCGTGGTTCGACCACTCCACTGGTCCGGCTCCGAGAAACCTTTGGCCGTAATATTGCTCCAGATAACGAGCCAACATCACACTATGTGGTCATTGTTGGACTGGCAGAACAGCGAGCAGGATTGGTAGTCGACTCTCTCGTCGGAGAGCAGGAAGTCGTGATCAAATCACTCAACAGATTCTGCGGAGAGATACGAGGAATCTCAGGTGCAACGATCCTCGGCAACGGCAATGTTGCTCTCATTTTAGACGTGTCCGGTGTGCTCCAAGAAGCAACAGCATGAACTCAAGACCTCTGATCCCTCAATCACTCGCTGACCAACTTCGGTCAGAAATCGATGATGCGCTTGATCATCTGCCAGCCCTGCCTCAATCGGTTCTCAAGGTTGTCGAAGAGACCAATCGACCGGAGCCGAATGGACTGAAGGTTGAGCAGCACATTAGTAGTGACCAAGCACTCGCGGCCAAGTTGCTTCGAGTCGTTAACAGTTCGTATTACGGGCTGTCAAGGCAGATCAGCGCTATCGGTCAGGCCATCGTGATTTTGGGAATGCAGCAGGTGAGGAACCTAGCACTTAGTGTTGGGGCGGTCTCGACATTGGAATGTCGATCTGTGCGTCAACAGGAAGTGATGAAGCGTTTCTGGATGCATGCCTTTGCCTCTGCTGCTGCGACACAGCTCATAGCAAAACGCAAAGGGATACATGGTCGATCAATGGAAATCATGCAAGTTGGAGCATTAATCCATGACATCGGTCGGCTATTTCTCTATTGGCGATTTCCAGATATCTATGAACGTGCGATGATCGAGTCCATCGACACTGGTGTTCCGATGGAGAAGGTTGAGAAACGCATTTTTGGTGCCGATCATTCAGAGATCGGCTTAAAGATGGCGATGAAATGGAATCTGCCTCAGATTCTATGCGACATCATTTCGATGCACGAAGGTCCATTCACAGAAGCTACAGAACCGATGATCCTCGGTGTTCATGTGGCTGATAGCTTGACCAAACACATTTACTGCGGCGACTGGCCCCCGACCAATACATTGCTCGATCCAATTGCAGACGCATGGCTTAATCAGCCGGAGGAAGCAGTCGAGGCGCTGATCAACGAATTGAAAGACATCGTTGAAAGTGTCAACCAAATGTACAACTTAGTTGCAGCCTGAGGAGTAGACAATATGGCATCCACAAGCGGAATCACAATCTCTGGAATTACTAGCGGACTCGACACCGACGGTATCATTTCAAAACTTGTTTCGGCAGAGGGTGCCGCCTCATCGCGCCTTCAAGCGCAGCAGACTCAACTTCAGAATCAGCAATCTGTTTATTCCTCTTTGCGCACAGCATTGTCGACACTCTCGACTGCCGCTGGTACGCTCAACATGGCTTCGACATACCAAACAGTGTCTGGAACCAGTTCGGACACTAGCGTAGCAACAGTATCAGCTAGCAGCGGAGCAACAGTCGGAACATATAGTCTTACTGTAAGTTCTTTGGCTCAGACACAGAAGATTTCTTCTTCTGCTCAATCAGATACAACTACGGCTCTGGGTCAAACAGGTTCCTTCATCATTAATGGCAAACAAGTTGATATCACCGCCAGCGATACCCTGACAAGCATTGCCACAAAAATAAACTCGGCAGGATCAGGAGTCACTGCTAGTCTAATCAATGGCGGTACTGGCAGCGCTTATCTGACGATTGCAGCTGGTTCTAGTGGAATCTCGAATAAGATTCAGCTGGCCGACGTAACCGGGTCGGTTCTAAGCAACTTGGGAGTGGTCTCTGGCGCTTCGTCGTTCAGAAGTGCCGTGACCAATGGTGGAGTGAGCAACTCCTTTTCATCAAACACTTCAACCCTCACATCGTTGGTTGGTAGCTCGCTGACGGCTGGCACGATAACGATTGACGGTTCGAGCGCGATTAGCATCGACCCAACCACAGATTCACTACAAACGGTGGCAGACAAAATCAATGCGGCAGGCGTCTCTGGTGTTTCGGCAACAGTCAAGTCAACGACAAAGGGAGGAACGACAACCTATCAATTACAGTTAACCGACACCAATGGAACTCCTACGATCACGGATTCCAGTAACTTGCTATCTGCCATCGGCTTACTCCAGAAGAATCCTACGAAAGAGCTAGTATCAGCGCAAGACGCAAGCTACACCCTGGACGGAATTGCCCTAACAAACTCTTCAAATACGATCACAGATGCAATCCCAGGTGCTTCTCTAACTTTACTCGCCGCGAACAGTACCACTCCAAAGACATCCACCATTAATCTCACGCAGGATCTGTCATCGACAAAGGCCAACATCAACAACTTTGTCTCTGCGTACAACAACCTGATCTCGTTTATAAGCTCGAATAGTAGCTTCGATACAAAGACTTTTAATACGGGACTGCTATTTGGAGACTCAATCGCGAATCAGGTCACTTCGGGATTATCTAGCACACTTTTCACTTCGATTCCCGGTCTTGACTCGAGTTTCGACAATCTTACGGACATTGGATTTTCTTTTGACTCGAATGGGAGTCTAGCGGTCGATGACGCGAAGCTCACCTCCGCGTTAACGAACTCGTCTTCCAGTGTCGCGAAGTTGTTCATGGCGACTGGTCAGGGTTCGAATGATGCGCTCAACTTTGTGTCTTCTACGAGCAAGACGAAAGCATCATCGACTGGTTACGATGTCAACATAACCCAGTTAGCCACCAAGCAGTCCTTTGTAGCAGGAACAGCTCAAACCACAGCAAACTCGTCGTCTGAGAACTTATTGTTCAACGGGGCAATGTTTGGGAACACTCAGTACACACTCAGTCTTGACGCCGGCAGTACGCTCGCTACCACTGTAGCCAAAATCAACGGAGACTCTAAGCTTAAGGACTTGGTGTACGCGACAATCGAAGGCGGCAAGCTGCGTATCGACTCCAAACGCTTCGGTACTAACGGAAACTTCACTGTAACTAGCGATCACAGCTCGTCTACCAGTAATAGTGGCGTGGGAGTTGGTGGCGAAGGCACAACGGTAGCTGGTGTTAACATCGCCGGAACGATAGGCGGAGAACCTGCGACTGGTAATGGACAGTTTCTAACCGCTGACACGGCGAACGCTTATACATCCGGACTGCAAATTCAGTACACCGGGAACTCTCTGGGTTCAGTGGGGTCCATGGCCGTCAGGCTAGGGATTGGCAACATCGTCTCAACGTATGTCGGAACATTGACCGACTCAACAAACGGCCTACTTTCTGCCGCAGATAAATCCTTACAGTCCCAAATAGACGATCTAGACTCACAACTCACAAAGTTGAGCGATCACCTTACTGACTACAAAACCCAACTGCAAGAAAAGTTTGCAGCGATGGAAGAAGCCATGAATACAGCCAAGACACAAGCTTCTCAGCTGTCTTCATTCTTCTCCTCATCGAGCGGGTAATAACTCGCTTACTTTCCGTAAGCGAGTTCAACTACTTTAGCGGCAGCTTCTTTCACTGTCGCACACGGAATGATCTTTGTATCGGCGAGGATCTTTCGACCTTCCTCTACAGCAGTTCCTTCCAACCTTGCAACGACAGGAATGTTGATATCCATCGTCGAAAACGCTTCGACAAGACCAAGTGCCACTTGATCAACTCGAGTGATGCCGCCGAAAATGTTCAGAAGAAGCCCTTTAACATTGGGGTCCATCATGATCAGCTCAACACAAGCTTTGACTCGATCAGCCTTTGCTCCACCACCAACATCCAAGAAGTTTGCAGGCTTACCACCGGCAGCATTGATCTCATCAAGAGATTGCATGACCAGACCGGCACCGTTACCCATAATTCCAATCTCGCCGCCGAGTCGAACGTAAGCAATTCCTCTCTTACTCGCTTCGGCTTCGATTGGGTCTTCTGCGCTATCTGCACTTGTTTCCTGATAACTCTTGTGTCGGAAAAGAGCGTTCTCGTCGATGCTGACCTTCGCGTCAGCAGCGATCAACTTTCCTTCTGGAGTTGCTGCACATGGATTGATTTCAATCAAATCAGCATCGGTCTCGACAAACGCTTTTACAAGCGCCTTGATCATCGCTACCATCTGGTTCTGGACTGGCTTTGGAATCTTCGCATCAACTACAGCTTTTCGAACTTCGAAATCGGCAACTCCCCAAGCAGGATCAATCGGAAGCTTCACGATTGCATCCGGATTTTTTGCCGCTACTTCCTCAATCTCCATTCCGCCTTCGGCGCTCAACATCACGATGTTCTGCTGAATGTTTCGATCAGTTAGAACGGAAACATAGAACTCTTGTGCGATGTCGACTGTTTCGCCAACGAGAACCTTTTCGACGATCATGCCCGCTGGGTTTTGGATGCTGACTAGCTTTTTGCCGATCAGTTCTTTGGTGAAGGTCGCAGCGTCATCTGCATTCTCAAATAGCTTAACGCCACCAGCTTTTCCGCGGCCACCCATAAGGACTTGAGCCTTCACGACAACTTTACCGCCAAGCTTTTCAGCAATAGCGCGGGCCTCTTCAGGGTCCGAGGTAACGTCGCCTGCCGGCACCGGGACTCCGTAACGCGACAGAAGGTCTTTGGATTGATACTCGTGAAGCTTCATTGTTTTCTAGGATACCGAGTTCCTTGTAGACTGATGTGATGCATGCGATGAGAGGTGGTCAAGTTAGGGCAGGAAAACCGCAACCGATCAACCGATTAACCCTCAGAAGGGTATTGAAACTGTTTCTCCCTTACAAGTCGCAGCTTTTTCTCATATCCGGTATGGTGATTGTGGGGTCTGCGTTTACTATTGCTCCCCCATTCTTATTACAACACATTGTAAATGATGGGATCATCGCGAAGAATCTGCGTATCGTCACAACGCTGAGCACGCTTACGCTTTTGATCACTGTTTCCGGGATTGCGTCTAACCTGGGTTACGGCTACATGAGCGTTCTGGTTGGACAGCGCATCATGCGTGACGTTCGAAACGGCTTATTCGAACATCTGCAGGCGATGTCACTTCGCTTCTTCACCAGCACAAGAACTGGCGAAATTCAATCTCGTTTAGCCAATGACGTCGGCGGTGTACAGTCCGTAGTGAGTGACACCGCTGCAAATCTGCTGTCAAATCTGGTCATGGTGGTTTCGTCTATCGTTGGCATGGCCCTTCTTGATTGGCGCTTGACACTACTCTCCATTGGAGTCACACCTCTGTTTGCGGTTATCGCAGCCAAGGTCGGCGAGGGCGCTAGAAAGATTCGTCAGAAGTCGCAAGAGCAATTGGCTGACCTCAACTCAACGATGGCGGAGACACTCTCGGTTTCTGGAGCTTTGCTGACCAAAACAAGCGGACGACAAGCCTTAACTTCCGCTCGATTTGCGAAAACGAATGAAGACCTGACACACACAAACGTTCAGATGGCGATGATCTTTCGAATGTTTGGAGCCATCTTTGGACTCACGTTTTCTGTTACTCCCGTTCTGGTGTATTGGCTTGCGGGCTATCTGATTGTTGGACACCAAGATGCTCGGCTGACAATCGGCACAATAGTGGCTTTTACTGCGTTGCAGGGCAGGATGTTTTTTCCCCTTACCGGACTGCTAAACGTTCAAGTTGAATTGGGGAGCGCAATGGCTCTGTTTGATCGCATCTTCGAATACCTGGATATGCCTATCGACATCAAAGACGCCACCGACGCGATCGAGCTTGATGAGAAGCAGGTTAGGGGCGACGTTTCTATCCAATCGGTAACGTTTCGCTATGATTCAACTCAAGCCGAACCAACACTGAATCGGGTCAGTCTTTCTGCCAAATCTGGGCAACTTGTAGCGTTAGTCGGTGCTTCCGGTGCAGGAAAAACTACGGTGACCTACCTGATTCCCAGGTTGTACGATGCCGATTCTGGTTCTGTATCTATCGACGGCACAGACGTTAAGCACATAAGGCTAGCCTCTCTAGGCAAACTCATCGCTGTTGTAACTCAAGAAACTTATCTCGTTCACGATACGATCCGCGAGAACCTTCGATACGGGAAACCAGATGCTTCCAACGACGAGATCGAGGCGGCGGCCAAAGCTGCCGCGATTCATGACCATATCGTTTCGCTACCAGACGGATATGACACCGTGGTCGGTGAAAGAGGATATAAGCTCTCTGGTGGCGAAAAGCAACGGGTTAGTATTGCGCGCGCTTTGCTCAAGAACCCGCGAATTCTGATTCTTGATGAAGCCACTTCGGCGCTGGATACTCAGTCTGAGCGGCTAGTTCAGAGTGCCCTCAGCGAGTTGATGAAAGGTCGAACGACCTTTGCTATCGCCCACCGGCTCTCGACCATTCAAAGAGCAGACCAGATCGTCGTTATGCAAAAAGGAAAGGTCATTGAGCAGGGCAAACACAGCGAGCTACTTAGCCTGGAAGGCGAATACGCGAGGCTTTACAACCTCGGGTTTGAGGAAGCTGATAGCTAAGGATAAGAGACCCCGACACGCAGGTCGGGTGTCTCGTAGCGGAGGTTATTTAGTCGTTGGGCCGTTCATGCCCTTGCCGTACTGGGCGGCTTGATCACCCATATGAGCTTTGATAGCTCCTATTTGTGCAGCCTTAGCCTGGGGTGGCATATGAGGATCTGCCTCTATCCGTTTTATTTCTGCCTCCTGATTCGCTTGCAATTTTTTTGCGTCGATCTTGACCTCTCCTCCATAGTTGCTTTCACCGCAACCAAAAAGAAACCCCGACACGACCACCGACCATACTAGAGTTTTCATGTTCATGGCCTGCAACTTAATAGGGATACCCAGCAGGATCTTGTGGAGACGCCTCAGGAATGTAGATATTTTTCACCCAATCGATCTGAGTAGCCGTCTTCGTTCTACCCATCGTTCTGGCATGTCCATCTAGGAATACAAACGGGACCTGATTGTTGTAGCGGTACCGTGGGAACATGCCGCAACTTGCCCAAGTATTCCAACTTTCTGGAGTCTCACTGTTGCCAGACGAAGGCTCGTAGTATTGATAATCGCAGTCGCCGTGATTAGGTTCAATGGATCGGTTACTACCCTGTCGTCGAGGAACTCCGTTCGTTCTGTCCCAATCAAGCCAGTCAGTCCAGTCCCATTCCCAAGCTGAAAACTGTAACCAGTTTGCATAACCGAGGTTAATACCTCTTTCCTCAACCATAACCTTATCGGCTGCCTTGTCGATTTGAGTCACGCTGAAAACCGGCGGAACTGTTGGATTCCAAGGTGCGACGCCGTCTCGGAAGAGGTCTTGGTGAACTGCGTAGGAACCATTTCGTTGCTTAGTCGAATCTCCCGGAGCGCGGAAAATTCCGTTCATTCCGTACAAATCCCAAGTTGAAACAGACGGGTTTATTTCTTTGGTGAATCCGTTTTTGATGTATGGATAGACAACTTCAGTCCAACCGTGCCAGGTGTAGGGGTTGAATGGGGCTATGTATTGGTTCATGGGCAACATGTCATCGTTATCCGCGCTGTACATGTGAAATCCCAGACCGATGTTCTTTGCGTTCGATAGTGACTGTGTTTTCTTTGCTGCCGCTTTGGCTTGAGCAAACACAGGAAATAGTATCGCTGCCAGAATCGCTATGATTGCGATGACTACAAGCAATTCAATGAGTGTAAATGCAGAGCGTCTTTGCTTCATTTTTATCCTTCTAAACAATGTGCGGTCGAAGACCGAATGACGAGTGAGGTTTCAAAAACTTTTCCGGTAACGGGCCTTTGTTGCGTTGCGGCAAGCACAACAGCTTCGAACGCGAATTCAGCCATTTCTTCGACGGGCTGTCGGATCGAGGTAAGGGCTGGTGTATAAGTTGCTGCGGCTTCGGTATCGTCGAAGCCGACAATACTGAGTTGGTCGGGAACAGAAACATCCAACTCGTTGGCAGCGGAAATAGCCCCAAACGCGCTCATGTCGTTTGCGCAAAAAATCGCTGTCGGACGAACAGAATCGTTGAGAATCTCAAGGCAAGCTATTCTGCCATCGTGGAACTGCCAATTTCCGGTCCGCACCCAACTTTCTCGAACTTCCAACCCAGCTTCTAACATAAAGCTTCGGTAGGCGCTTTCTCTGGCTACGCTGTCTCCTTGCTGGGCAAGACCGCGGATGTGGCCGATTTTCCTGTGGCCTAATTCATAAAGATGCTCTAGTGCCAAACGTGTTCCGAGTGAGTTGTCCGCGCTAAAACTCACATCAGAATCAAGCCAACTTCCAGATAAAACCGCATACGGAAATCGCTTTGACGTGCTCGCTACTGCATCTTCAATTTCCGGTCGTGGTGTGACTAGAACAGCTCCATCGACTCGAGAATCTTGGAGACACTCCAAAATATGCCTTTGATTGGAGTTCTGCGAAGTCATTAATAGAATGTCTTGTTGGAGCTTCGAAGCGGCGTTGATACATCCGCTCATCGCTGCTTGGACAAACGAGCTTGAAAAGGAATGGCTAACGAGGTCCTCAATGTAGAGACCAACAGACCTGTTTTGTCTCGTGATCAAACTTCGGGCTTGGTGGTTTGGACGATAATCCAACTCCTTGACAGCCTCGAAAACTTTCTCCCGCACAGCAGAAGAAACTGGCTTTGGTCCACCATTTAAAGCGTAACTAACTGTACTAACAGATAGATTTAGCTTCTTTGCTATATCTTTAATCGTTGAAGGCATCGTTACCTCGAAACGTTTCGTTGATCCTATTACAAAAAAAAGAATATCGCAATGTAAAGGCATTGCATATGTGCTTTTTTGCTATCAAAAACACATATTTTTACGATTCACGCTTATATTTGGTAGACAGCCGAGGACTAACTTGGGTCTAGCTTATCGCTCAGACTTCTTAATTCTCTAACCAATTCCATCTGAGTCACCGTCATCGTTAGGTCACTGCGTGTTCGTTCTATCACAGCTCTAAGAGAGTCACAAGTTCGCCTTAAACCGCCAGTCATTGAATCTGCATAATCAAACGTGATGAGATCCTCGTAAATGTTCTCCATGTGCGATAAGATCCTTTCGGCCTTATCCACTCGGCCCTTTCTCATTTCATCGAGAGCAAATCTTCTGACTTCGCTAGCCGCTTCTCCCATTCCGTTGAGATAGCTCATGACCTGAGCACCGAGCTCTGTTGCCGATGGGTACGGTCGGTCATGGACGATAGCCAGAACCGCTGCTGCTTCTACCATCTCTTTTTCAGAGTCGTGTAGATACGCAGGGTTTAGCTCAGGGAACGGGGCCAATATGCCTCTTGCACTGTCGGCAACACTTTTAGCTTCCTGTAGTAATGCTTCAGCCTCTGGAAACTGATGGCGGTGTACGTGACGAATGGAGCGGGCCGCCAACTGAACCAGCTTTCGGCACTGGACGAGAGACAGTTCTCTTGCTTCGTGCATAGCCTGAGCTCGTTGCTTGAGCTCAGAAACAATAGATTCCCATTGGTTATCCAAATTTTCCAATCCTTTGGAGACTTCGAAAGCCTCTTTCTCCGATGATGACGTGATCAAGAACCGGAATGTCGAGTATTTCGCCAACTTCGACCAAAAGTTTCGTGACTTCGAAATCTTCCGGACTAGGCGTCGGGTCACCGCTCGGATGATTGTGAGCGACGATGATGCTACTTGCTCCGTCACGAATCGCCTCACGGAATACTTCTCTCGGTCCGACAACGCTGGAAGTCAACGTGCCAATGTGGATGACGGCAGTCCGTAAAATCTTGTTTTTGGCGTCCAGTAGCACCGCGACGAAGTGCTCTTTCTTTTCTGATTTAAGGTGGTCAAGTAGTTCAAAAACATCTTCTGGCCCTTCAATCGCAGTCACAGGGCCTTTGCCCGAGTTCGCATACCGACGCCCAAGTTCGATGAGAGCATTGGCACGCAAAATCTCAAAAGAATCGAGCCCGGTCATTTCGGCGAGTTCAGTTTGAGACGCAGACCCCAAACCTTGAAGGCTACGGTAGCGTGCCAAGATACGTCGAGCCATTTGCTCGGCTGCGCTGGCGTCCTCTTCTGACCTCGAGAAGGCAATCGCCACAAGATCAACGATTGACGCCCCACGGATACCTACATTCCGAACTCTTTCTACCAAAATAACCTTTTCCCCAGGAGGCGCAACTGATGAAGACTAATTCACTTTTAGCACAATTCGCTCGGCAGTAGCATTTTCTGGCTCGGTCCATCGCCCATCAGATTTAAGCAAATCAATAAGCTCTTTCACTCCCTCGCTTTGCGGAATCCCATTCTTGACGATTTCTTTCTTTCGGTACAGAGTGATTTTTCCACCTGCTGCGCCTACGTACCCATAATCCGCGTCAGCCATTTCTCCAGGTCCATTGACGATACAACCCATCACCGCAATATCCAGACCAACAAGGTGTCGCGTTGCATCTCGGACCTCGCGAAGTACGGTAGGCAGGTCAAACTTAGTTCTCCCACACGAGGGGCATGCAATGTATTCAACCTTCGTTTTTCTTAAACCAAGTGATTGAAGGATGTCGTAGCAAACTGGAATCTCATTCTTAGGGTCTTCGCTGAGCGAAACGCGGATGGTATCGCCAATACCTTCCATCAACAAGGTAGCGATGCCCGCGGTTGACTTAATCCTGGCATATTCGCCGTCGCCAGCCTCGGTCACTCCAAGGTGCATAGGATAGGCCATCCCTTCCTCCGCCATCCGTTTCACCATGAGGCGGTTGGCAGCAACCATCACAGGCACACGCGACGCCTTTGCCGATATGTTTAGGTTAAAGAAACCGAACTTTTCGCAAATTCTGAGATATTCAAGGGCACTCTCCACCATTCCGTCCGGGGTGTCTCCGTAAGTCACCAGCATTCTCTCGGATAGGGAACCGTGATTCACCCCAACTCTTATCGCACAGCCATGCGCTTTACAGGCTTCAACGACAGGAACAAAGCTCTCTTCAATCGCCTTCTGTTCCTCAGCGTGTTCGGCCGGAGAGTATTCCAACTGGTTTTTGGCTTTTCGGAAAACAAACAAACCCGGGTTCACTCGAACCTCGTCGACATGCTTAGCGGCTTCCACAGCAATCGCCGTTCCCTGGTGGTGGACATCGGCAGTGAGCGGAACACGGCGATAACGCTCGATGACCTTTGCCTTAATCTCTTCCAGACACTGAGCCTCACCTAGGCTCGGAGTAGTCACACGAACTAGCTCGCAACCTTCCTTATGGAGCCCGATGATCTGCTCGACACACGCATCCACATTTCGGGTTTCCTCCGTGATCATCGATTGAACCATCACCGGATAGCCCCCGCCAATGGTGAGTGGGCCAATTTTGCAGGGCACAGTTTTGCGCCTTGGATAAGCTACATCGAGATTGATATCCACCATATGTAATACGAACCTACTAAGAGTATGGCGCGTGCCAGATGTCGTAGACTGCGAGATATGGCTCGAGAGAGTTTCCTGTATTCCGAGGCGTTAGCTGACTACATCAATCAAACCTGGGTGAAGATGCCTGACGTTGTGTATGAACTTCGCGAAAGGACTGGATTGATGCCTGAAGCTGGACTCCAAAGTGGACTCGATCAAGGACAGATGCTTGCATTTCTCATTCGGCTGATAAATGCAAAGCGAACTCTAGAAATTGGCGTCTTTACTGGATATTCGACTCTAGTTACTGCGTTGGCGTTGCCGGTAGATGGCAAAGTGATCGCCTGCGATGTTAGCGAGGAATACACCAACATCGCAAAGGAGTACTGGGCTAAGGCTCAAGTAGATCACAAGATTGACCTACGCATTGCTCCAGCCCTTGAAACCCTGACTAAACTCCTCGAAGCTGGCGTCGAGTTCGATTTTTGTTTTATCGACGCAGATAAGCCGAATTATTGGAGTTACTTTGACTCGGCCGTTCGGTTAACGCGACCAGGAGGATTGATCGTGGTCGACAATGTTTTGTGGCATGGTGCGATCGCAGATGATTCGGTTACAGATGATGCTACAAACATCATGCGCGAGTTCAACGCGAAGGTTTCCACCGATCCACGCGTCGAAATCTGCATGGCTCCTGTGGGCGACGGTTTTACCTTGGCTCGTGTTCTCTGATGGAATTGAAATCGATAGTAACTAGAACCTGGCCGCCCGTTCCGTGGGACGAAGGCGGAAAAATCCCGTGGAACGAACCATCTTTCAGCGAGCGGATGTTACACGAGCACTTGACGCAAGATCATAACCTTGCCTCAAGAAGAACGGAGTACATCGACAGTTCTGTGGAGTGGGTTCACTCCACTATTCTCAATAGCAAACCCTCTCGTATTCTTGATTTGGGCTGTGGTCCTGGACTGTTTCTAGAGAGATTTGCACGGCTTGGCCATTCTTGCGTCGGAATAGATTTTTCCCCTGCATCAGTTAATTACGCCCGAGAAATTACATCTGGCGAAGCAGTTGAAGTGATCGAAGGGGACTTAGCACAAGTCGAGTTTGGAGAGGGGTTCGATGTCGCTCTCATGCTTTTTGGCGAGATTAACGTCTTTCGCCCAGAAGTCGCCAAGAATATCCTTCGCAAATGTCGCAAGGCAGCAAAGACTCTAGTTGTGGAGTACCAGCACGCGGAAGGTTTGCTTTCGGCGGACTTACCCGGAAGAAGGTGGGAAGCCCACGACTCAGGACTGTTTAGTCTAGATCCTCATCTTTTGCTCACCGAAACCAACCTTGATGAAAACACGATGTCATTGACCACGAGATTCATCGTCGTGGACCTACAGTCTTCTTCGGCCAGATTCATCTCACAAACAGACATGATTTATCGAGATGACGAATGGGAACAAATATTGCATGAGTGTGGTTGGCAATTACGTGAGATGCGAGATTCGTTCGGTCCCGCCGACGAAAACCGCTTCTCGGTATTCACTGCTGACTGAATCGAAATGCAAGCAAGAGGTAAATTCTCGGTTATGACTCGGACCAATATCGGCATCGGCTTTGCCGCTCTCCTTATTCTCTCTGGTTGCTCCAGTTCAAAACCTGCGGAATCAGAATTGGAAACCAAAAAACCGGCATTGACTAAGCTAGTCGTTGAAGATGTCGTTGTCGGAACAGGTGCTGTTGCCCAGAAGGGTGACTTTATGGTTATGGACTACAAAGGCACCTTGGCTAACGGCAAGGTGTTCGACGAGTCAAAGAAGCGAAACGAGCCATTCACCTTCACACTTGGAAACGGCCAAGTCATTAAAGGCTGGGACGAAGGGCTCGTCGGAATGAAGGTTGGTGGCAAACGCAAACTGTCCATTCCGCCCTCAATGGCCTATGGCGACAAAGATCAGGGGGATATTCCTCCCAACAGCGACCTCTATTTCGACGTCACGCTGATCGACATTGTAAAGCCCGAAGATCAAGACACGATTCTTCAATATGCTGACGCGGAAAAGCCCGGAACTGGCCCCGCCATCAAAAACGGCGACACTGTCACGCTGAAGTACGTAGGCAAATCTCTCGGTGGTCGAGTATTTGATACCTCTGAATCGCACGGAAATAAGCCATTTACGTTCGTGGTTGGAAAAGGTGACATCAACTTAGCGATTGAAAAAGCTGTTGTCGGAATGAAGCTACATGGCAAACGTAGCATCAGAATTCCCACCTCTTTCACGATGACGATGTTGGGGGAAAACACTCCACGCAATCAGCCACTGAAGTTTGACCTTGAGGTCGTGAAGGTCGGAAAATAGTGCGTAAATTAATCGCTCTGTTGGCTCTAGGGTTATCCGCTGGAGCCTTTTCACAGATCACGCAAATAGGTGACTCGTATTTATTACGAGTCGCCTATAAGGCAAAGCAGGTCATCAAATACGACATGGTCAGTTCGGTTTCGGGGTTGAGTTCCTCACCTTCTGGGAGCATGAACATCACGATGCCGATGACCATCAAAGTTCTCGATGTGAAATCTGGAGTTTCAACGCTTCAGTTTTCGATGGGACAACCTTCGGCAACCTCGCCGGGTAAGAAGCCGATGAAGGTGCCCATGGAGGGAGCTGGAACTGACATTACAGTTTCTGTCGATAACCGCAACAGACCGGTCGGTTATTCATCTCAGCAGCTTGTTGGTACGACTTTTCCAATTAAGAAGATCAAGATTGGGGAAACGTGGAAAGCTACGGCTCCAATGACCCAAACTGCACCAGTTCAGGCCGATATGATCTGTAAATTTCTTGGAATGACGACAATCAGCGGTCACAAAGTAGCCAAAATCGCCACTACGGTCACGGGCAACGCAAAGGGCAC
Source organism: Chthonomonas sp. UBA1950 (assembly GCA_002336105.1). Classification (GTDB taxonomy): domain Bacteria; phylum Armatimonadota; class Fimbriimonadia; order Fimbriimonadales; family Fimbriimonadaceae; genus Fimbriimonas. The sequence continues at coordinate 19,587 of DDEQ01000010.1, forward strand.
TGGAATGCTCTATCTGAGGGCAGCCGATGGCTCCATCGATAGTCTCAACCTAAAGCTTTCAGTTGGCAATACCAGTCAGGCACTCAAGATGAACGTGAAACTCGTTCGAAAAGCATAATGCGAATCGAACGAGCAGCCTCTTTGGATCCTGAAATATTAAAGATTCTTCGACGCCATCCGCTTATTGATAATGTCGAAGAGTCCAGCACTCCAGGCATTCAATTCAACCTTGGGTCTTGGCATCGAAGCGTTTTGATTGGCGACACCACCAGCGCAAGCTTTGGAATTATCGAGGTAATGGACAATAACCCAATTGTCTGCGCTGACCAAGTATCGGTGCCGACGCCCGCGTCAACGCTTGCACTGATCGGTTTAGCCCCTCTCATCAACGCTGGTTTGCTTGTTGAAGAACCTGTCCTAATTGCGAACATCGACGCGGACGAAGAAGACCTTTCTCAATCTCTTTCACGTTTGGGCTGGCGCGAGGGCGTCGTTTTTCACGGCGAAACACTTTCCTATGAAGGCGCTGCTGTTGCCAATGTTCTCGCCGAGATCAACCCTCCAGAGAATTTTGACGAACTGGACGAGCTTTTTCGTGAATCGTACGGCCGCTCGTTTTTCATCAGAGAAGACGATAACGGAGAGTGGGATATTCAGAAGGTCATCGGAACTGCGACAGCTTGCTACCGCTTGCGAATCAGTCCAGGTGAGCGTTCTTCGCTCCTGACTATCCAACTCATGAGTGATAAAAACGGCAAAGTCGGAGCGGGGCAGGCAGTTCACGCCATGAACGTCATGTGTGGTTACGAAGAGTCATTGTCACTAGCTTAGTGACTCGGCCCAGTCGCCGATGTACAACACTTCTTCCTCGAGAACGACCCCAAACCGGTTCAAAACTCGGTCTTTGCCAATCTCAGCTAGTTCTCGGATTTGTTGTGCAGAGGCTCCGCCAATGTTCAAGATGAAGTTTGCGTGTCGGCTACCAAAAGCGGCTCCATGATGTCCAAAACCTTTCATTCCGCACGCTTCTAGCAAGAAGCCAGCAGGCACTACTCCGCTGGACCTCATCCCATCAGACAAGCCCTCAACCGACTGCGCAAGAATCGGGTCTTGGACATTTTTGAAGAAACTACCCGCCGAAGCACTTGGGGGCTGCTTGCCGATTCGTTGTCGCTGAAAATCTCGTGCGTGATCGTAGATCTGTTTGGGATCACCCTTTGGCAGTTTCATTCGAATTCTGAGGACCGTCATTGGCGGATGACAAGGATCACGAAGAACGGAATCGCGGTAGGAAAACCGCATACAGAGGGCTGGCTCCCAGGCTCTGAATCCATCACGTACAACCTCAACCTCGGTTATGTGTGTACTAATGTTGTTGCGATATGCGCCGGCGTTACTTGCTAAGGCACCACCAACCGTCCCAGGAATACCCACGGCGAACTCCAACCCGGCAAGACCAGACTGGGCCGTTTTCAGGAACAAATCTTGTAGCGCGACGCCAGTATCGACAATGACTTCACCATCAGAACTCACGCTAAGACTCGACGTTCGATTTACAACGACCAAACCCGTAACCCCTTGATCTGCAGGCAAAACGTTGCTTCCGAGTCCCAGAACTGTCATCGGAAGCCCTGAACCTTGCGCAAGAATCGAGGCGACCGCGAATTCGTCGACGTGCCGCACAATGACAAACCGTTCTGCCGGACCTCCGGCTCTTAGCGTCGTGTAGGGCGCAAGCCTAACCTGGTGCTGGATTCCCAGTTCAGGCACTAAACGGCCTCTTTGGCAGTGAGATACTCGGTTCGATCAGATACATCGGTGCAAATGCTTCTGGGGTCTCAGGTTCGCATTGGGCTAGCAAACGGGAAAACCCAGATGCCAACGGATAGTCTTCACCACCTGGAAAACCAAAACCCTTGAAGTCTTCCCCGGTCGGCAAATCTTTCGTCCTATAAGGTTCTTCACCAATTCGCCGAACAAAGAATTCTCCCTTTTTGCTTGGCATCACCACGGTTTGATCCTTGCTTACCAGGTCAAAGGCGTCGGCGCCTATACATTGAGCGCCATGAACGAAGGCTAAAGTCTTCGCCAAGACAATGCCCACCCTAACCCCTGTAAAACTACCCGGCCCGGTGTCGGCGGCAAAAAGAGAGATCTGACTCAAGGTCGTACTTCCTGCCCTGAGCGCCGATTCAATCATTTCCATTGTTACCGCGCTCGCCTGCTGCCTACTCAGCCTAGACTCTGAAAACAATATCTCGCCGCTCTTGAGAATAAGAGCAACGCTCGCTACCGGGCTGGAAGTGCTAATTGCGAGGATCACTTCGCTTCGATGCTCATCTCCTCAACGAGCTTCTTGAGCAGGACAGATTCTTTATCGGCGTTCGCTCCGGTCGAGAGGACCGAATGAAGAACCAAATAGTGCTTCGGCCCAAGAACAGCACCATTGAGGGTGGAGTAGGGTTTTCCTTTACTTTTGCCGTTACGCCAGATGAGCGTGCATTTCGCTCCGACCAGGTTGACATGCCAATCTTGGTCGTTTCTGTCGGCCAAGTCAAACAATGCCAACTCTTTTGATGACTGCTTTTCCAGTGTGGTCTGAACAGATTCAGATGTTTCGATCACATAAAGCTGCAATTCAACCGGTTGAGAGACCTCTGGGTTTGTGAGTTTATATTGACTATCCCGTTCAGTTATTGACCAACCCGAAGGCACTCCAATTTTGATTGACGAGCCTAGGTCCAAATCAATTCGGTTTGCGGCTTGTTCAGGAGTGATCTTCTTTGGCGCATATCCGCCCTCTGAAAGGATGCGGCGCTGCTTGGTGGGATCTTCAGTTTCTTTCTTTGCTGGCGTCGGGTCTACGCCCGCAACTTGCTCAGACGGAAGATTTCCATCAAGCGTTCTAAGCGACTCCATTGCAGTCGTAAAGGCAAACTGAGCTTTATCAAAGTCAGCCGCTTGACCAGTTAACCGAAACAGAAGCTTGAGAGGTGTCTTCGAATACAAAAGACCTGTCAGCGTCGACTTAGCATTACCCGCCTCGCTGTAGTTGATCCGCGTTAACAGCATCGGCACGCCAAGTATCTCTTGATCCCATTGACGAACGACTTCTCGTCGTAAATTCTGATTCGCTTTCACCTGAATGCTTTGCCATTCTTCCGCTGAGCCACTGAACTCAGCTCGAACGACCGTCAGTTCGGCAGGTTTCGTCGATCCCTCAATCGGGATTGTGAAGGTGGTGAAATCATCTTGCTTTTGGCCTTTCCTCTTTTTTCCGACTTCGACCTTCTTTACTGCCCATTCCTTAGGATGGCTAAATGACAGCCCAAGCTTCGCATCAGAGAAAGTGACAGTATCGTCTGCGCTGAACGGAAGGAGTGCGATAAGAGCAGCAAAGGCAGCAAGTTTCATAACAGGTTATCTCTTAGATTATGGACGGATGAATCGACGAGTCATTCCGTCAAGGGAAGTAGCATCACGAAATTCGCCCCTGATCCTTCGTTTCCAGCTTCAAAGACTTCGCCACCATGAGCATCAATAATCCCCTTCACAATGCTCAAACCTAACCCCATCCCCTTCACACGGCCACTGTGAAACGGCTGAAAAATGAGTGATTTTCGGTCTTCACCAACGCCTGGACCGTCATCTTGAACTGAGATTTCAACGCAATCCATTTGCCTCGACAACCGGCTGCCATAGGTTCCCTGGGGGGCAAGTTTTGTTCGAACCGTCAACACGCCTTTCTCGACGTGATTCAACGAGTTTTCTATAAGCTCGCTCACCGCCCGTCGAATTCTCCGAGAATCGACATTCAGAATCGGCACGTCATGCAAATCAAGTTCTAGCTTCACTGCAGACCTCTTCGGGAAAACTTCATTGACAGTCTCTAGCACGATCTGTTTTAGGTCTTCTGGAGATAGATCCAACTGGGTTGCGGTGACAAAGTCTCTGAAGTCTTGGAGAATCTCCTCAATCCGCATCACATTTGTGACCAGCGATTCCTGAAGTTCTTTTAGCTCCTCTTGAGACGGATTCGGCGATGAAACTAGGTAGCCCAGTTCGTTAACATCACCCTTGAGTGCAAACACTCGGTTGCCAATCATGTGACTTGATTTGGCGCTGAGTTCACCCCAAGCGATCATTCTTTGATCCCGAACAAGGCGGGTCACGTTTCGGGTGTTCTCAAGTCCAGAAGCAACCTGCTCGGCGATGGCTTGGAAGAGTCGAAGGTCAGTCGGTCGGAATCGATTATCTAGAAACTGATTAGAAGACTTTCGTCTAAGAGCACGAATCGCCCCAATTGGCCCAGTCCTCGAAATAATCGGAACCGCTAGGAAACTACAAATCTCATCATTAGGAATCTCGACAAACTTGCCTTTCCATCGTCCATCAACCTGAGGATTGTCAAGCAAGATCGGTTCTCCGTGCTTACAGACCCAACCCGTAAAACCCTCGCCAGGCGAATACGAAATCTTGCCTACCTGCGGCTTCAAGGTCCCAATGGTTCCGCGAAGCACAAATGTATCACTGACTCTGTCATGAAGGAAAATGCTGCAAGCTTCAAATCGCAACACCGTTTCGGCAACCCCGATAACTCGCTCAATTAAGCTCTCTTCGGTGAGAGAACTATCCAGCGCACTTCCAATCTGGATGAGAGCCTCTTCCCTATCACGGTGGTCGATTTGCGCCATCACCATCGAAGCAATATTTGCCAGGCAAAGTGCCATTTCCTGATCGCCAGGACTGTAAGCATTCTTGCGGTCGGTTTCGAGGTTCAAAACGGCGCGAACACGTTCATCGCCATCATAGATTGGCACCGCAATCTCGCTCTGTGTAGTTTTAAAGAGCCTAAGATAGTGCGGTTCTTTATCAACGTTCCCACTTTGAAAAGTGCTACCAGTTGCCGCGACGTAACCTACGATGCCGTTTTCTTTAGCAATATCGACGGGAACACTCGATACCTCAGCCGTATTAAAACCTTGACCAGCCCCATACCGGATCTGAAGCATTCCGCCAGTCTCGTCAAGCATCGCGATCATCGCATACTGGCTCTTGGTCAGGCTCAGAGCGGATTGTGTAATCGCTCGCAGAGCCTTGTCTCCGTCGGCTTCCTTAACTACCGCTTCTAGCAAGCGGGAAAGATCTTCTAGCGAGCTCATATCTCGATTATCCCCGTATCTGCTACGCTTAACAGTTCATGTGGATTAGTCTTCGGACCATTGTTGTCGTCATTATCGCTGGAGCACTTATTGCTCTCGGTGTTTTTGTGTTGCCGCAGATCAAAAACGGGATGCCGAACCTTACAATGCCAGACACAAAGAAACAACCTGATCCTGCGAAGGAGCCTTCGGGGACTTCCGAAGATCCCACCGTCGAAATCTTGGCCATTTTGGATACCTCTGATCGCGTGAGGGCACAACACCTCACTGTGGGCATCCCAAACCCAATCCCAGACGGTTTAGCAATGGACCCAATATCGAAGAAGTCTGCCAGTGGTCAAGCCGTTGAACCGACCAAAGCCCAGATCGATGAAATAGTTCGTGCAATCAAAGGTGGCCAGTTCGAGAAAGATCGCTCGACAAACAACAACCCCTCTTATGTTGTTCGATTTGTTAAAGGCGAAAATCGCGTTGATGTTTTGCTCGCAACAAATCAGGCATACGCGGTATTGATGCTGAACGGTCAGCGAACGAGCGAAGTTAAATTAACTGAACAGAGCGTTTTAGACGGCACACTCGCCGGCCTCTTCAGCCACTAGACCGGTAAACTTCGACCGTATGCTGGGTCAGTTTATGGAATCGGAAATTCGTGAGCAACCGGATGTGTTGCATCGAGCTTCCGAGAGTTATTTTGAGACACTAAAAGACGCCGTTTCGGGCAAACAATACGAAATGGTGCTGCTTGCGGCCCGGGGGTCCAGTGACAATGCTGCACTCTTTGGTCGCTACCTTATCGAAGTGTTTCTCGGTATTCCGGTTTCGTTGGCAGCACCCTCGGTCCTGACACGATACGGATCTCATGTGAAATACCGTAACTGCCTCGCCATCGGCATATCGCAATCTGGCGCCGCTCCTGATGTTTCTGAAGTGATTGCAAGTCTTCGAGCCGACGGCCATACGACCATAGCGATCACGAACACAGAAGGATCTAGGTTGACCCGTGAAGCTGAGTTCTCGCTACTGCTTGGTGCTGGAAATGAAAAGTCTGTCGCAGCAACCAAAACTTACTCAGCAAGCCTGTTAGCCATGTATGAACTCGCAAGAGCACTTGGAGCAGACCTTCCCTCACCCGCTGGACTTATCCCTACTGAAGAGTGGGTGAATCACGCTCTCGAAGCCGCTAACGAATCAAGCGGAGCCATTGTTAGGTGCTCTCCAATCTTCTCGCTTGGTCGAGGATTTGAATTTTCAACAGCTCAGGAATCGGCGATCAAGCTCATGGAGTGCGCTCTCATAGCTTGCAAGTCCTATTCGACGGCTGATTTTGAGCACGGTCCAAAAGCTCTTGCCGGACACGGCAGCGCAGCTATCTCATATGGGGGGCAACTCACCGATCTCGCTTCTCATGGTTGCTTGATCGTTCCGGCTCCAGAGGTACCGAGTAACATCCCCGAGACCCTAACGCCAATCTGGCACATCATTTTTGGCCAGTGGTTAGCCCTTCAATCGGCCCGCGCCCGAGGACTTAATCCCGACGACCCTCGACACCTTCAGAAAGTGACGGAAACTCGATAAAAAGAAGGCTCAGAGAACTCTGAGCCTTCTTCACTTTACATGCCGACTTTCGCGGCCTTGAGGACATCCTCGCCAGACATTCGAACCTTGTAATCCGGGTTTGAGTGTGCGAATGTGATCACTCCTGCTTTGTTGATGACAAACAAACTCGGAACCGGCAAGATGTGGTGCATCTGACCCGACGAGCGCTCCAGATCGACGTTGTACTTGCTCTTGTACATTCCAAATGTGCCGTCATCCAACCTAAAGGCAACACCAAACTTTTTGAGCGCATCGGCTTTAGAGTCGGAATAGATGCTGTAGTCCAGCTTTTGTCTGCCTACGGTCTTTGTGATTTCCTGCGGAAGATCCGGCGTCAAGGCTACGATCTGATATCCGAGACGGGTGAGGTCACCTTCGATCTTGTTCATTTCTGCCAAATGGCTGTTGCAATAGGGACACCAATCGCCACGATAGAAGATTAGAACGGTTGGCTTTCCGCCCAGGATCTTCTTGAGAGTTGTTTTGCCACCCTTCGCGGTCATCAATGCTGCGTCTGGCACCTTTGCGCCGACCCCAAGAGGATGAGCATTGCCAGGTTTATCTGCAACCTGAGCGACGCTCATCGTCACAGCCACGGACATTATTGCGAGAGACGGAAGTCTATACATCAATTCCAGAATGCGGTTTGATTCAGCTTTGTTCCAACTTTTTACCAGCGGTCAGCCAAAATGGTCGCAACTTGCTCCAGTAACGCTTCATCCGAATCATCGAACGCACCAACTGAATGCCCGTCAATATCGATCTGCCCGATAATGTCCTCGCCCTTTCTGATCAGAACAACAATCTCAGAACGAGTTTGCAGCGAGCAAGAAAGATAGTTGGACAATTCTCGCACGTCACCGATCACCTGATTTGCATTTTCGGCGACAGCCGTACCGCAAACTCCTCTCCCCACCGGGATGTGAGTGTGGTCGGTAGCCGCGCCTACGTATTCATCCAGAACAAGGGTTTCCCCTTCCAAGCGATAGATTCCGCTCCAGTTGTATCCTGGCAACGTGTCGAGCAACTCCATCGCGTACTTCCTCAAAGGCGCGCCGGTGAGGTCAGATTCCTCTACCGCGTGAACCACTCTTTCGATCTCGCTGATCGTGACCATGTGGGTTATTCTGACAGGTCTGTAATCGGTGGTTGTTCCGAAAGCTTGGTTGCATCTGGCAACTTGACCGGAGCCAGTAGTGAGACCCCTTCTTGCATGGTTACGCCCACCCATACATCAGCCTTTACGATAGTCGCGTGGTTGTGGGTGATGACGATGAACTGCGTAGTACCTGTAAAATCTCTCAGAGCCCCAGCAAACCGTTCGACGTTTCTTCCGTCGAGAGGAGCGTCAACCTCGTCAAGAACCACCAGAGGAGACGGCTTGACCTTAAGAAGCGAGAAGAGGAAAGCCGAAGCGCACAATGACCTTTCGCCTCCACTGAGCAAGTTCAAAGGCTGACGTTTCTTCCCAGGCAGAACAACCTCAATTTCAACGCCGCTATCGAGCACGTGCTCTGGGTCGCTCAAAGAGAGTTTTCCTTCGCCGCCTCCAAACATCTTCTCGTACATAACAGTGAACTCAGATTGCACTGCATAAAAGGTGTTGAGAAACTTCTCGCGGGTTAGTTTATCCAGTTCTCGAATGCTGGCTTCAATCTGAGAAATCCCGCTACGAATGTCGTCTTCCTGCGCAAAAAGCTCCTCGTATCTCTGATTCAGACGATCGTAAGCTTCGATAGCTCCGAGGTTCACATCCCCCATCGAGCGAATGTCTCGGCGTAGTCGATTGACCACAGTGGCCGCATCATCGGGGACTTCATGCTGCCCTTCCATTCCGAGAGCTTCTTCTTCAGTTAAGGCGTATTCTTCGTAAAGTCTTTGAACGGCTGTAGCCTTCTTGGTCTCGATCCGGGTCCGAGAGAGTTCAGCTTGGTGAGCGGCGTCTGAGACGCTTGTTGCGTTGTTCCTTGCCTGCTTAGCCTCGTCAGCCAAAGCCAAACTATGCTCAAGCATTTCACGTCGAACAGTCCCTAAGCCTTCCAGTTTCTTACTTAGTTCGTCTCGTGATTCCCCGGCCAGCTTCGCTGCTTCTGTGGCTCGAACTTTGTCATCGTTTGCCTTCTCACGTTCTGGTCCAAAACCTTCTGAACGCTTCAGCCTGAGAGTCAGAATTTCCTTGGCTGATCCAAGCCGTCGTTCTGCTGTGACTTTTCGGTTCGTAGCTTGAGATGCTCTAGCCTCGGCTTCGCGGAGTCGTTCGGTCGCTTGTTCCGCATCAGCAGATCGACTGGCTAGCGCGGTCATCGCTTCGTCTCGGGCAAGTTCAAGAGCCTTTATATCAACTTCTTGGCCTACTTCACCAGTGCCACCCGTCAGCGAGAGCTTCTCACGTTCAAGCTTCTCACGCTCGCGATTCATGCCCTTCAGCTCTTCTTGAAGAGCAAAAAGGTATGACCTCGCTTCATCCATCTCTTCGTTCGTGCCGATAGAAGCTCGCGCTTCTTCGGCTCTCGTTAGCGCCTGCGCGATAAGTCGATCCCGTTTTTCGGTCCGAGATTCCTGTTCTTTAATGACCTTGTCGAGCTGCCGAAGTTGCTCAGCAATCTCTGCTAAGTCAGCATTTCTTTGGACCAGTCCGTAACCTGTGTTGCGCTGGGTTCCACCGGTAACAGCGCCGCTCGCATGAACGACTTCACCATCCAAAGTCACCATGCGCGACCAGCCGGTGGTTCGAGCTAGTCGAAGCGCGTCGTCAAGTTCCTCGACCACAAGAATTCGTCCGAGAAGGCTATCGATAACGGGCCGATACTTTGCTTTACACTGGGCCAGTTCACTTCCCCGGCCAACCACGCCCGATTCATTGAGTAGTCGCCTTAGTTCAAAACTAGGCTCAACTGGCCGCATTAATGGAATCGGCTGAAATGTGGCTCGACCAGCGCGGTTCTCTTTTAGCCATTGAATGGCCCGCTTGGCGTCCTGGTCGCTGTCTACAATGAGGTCATTGGCACTTGCCCCAAGAGCTGTTTCTATCGCCAAAGCAAGGTCTTTCTCGCTCTCTATCACTTGGGCAACAGGAACGTATTCCGCCTGAAGCAAACCTCGGTCAGCTGCCTCAAGAACAGCTTTTGATCCTTGAGTAAGGCCATCGTGCGCCTCAATAGTAGCCTCAATGCCACGTCTTCGGCCTTCGAGTGCGGCGCGCTCAGCAAGCGCTTGTCTGACACGTGCAGAATCAGCTTCGCCCTCTTTGCGCAAACGTTGAGCCTCTTGTTCTGCTTCTTGGATTTGCTGGTGCACTCCGGCAAACCTAGCTTCTATTTCTTTGAGCGTCTTGTCTGCCTCGGTAACTGCTTCCTCGATGTCAGGCCTCGAGTCATCGATTCCTTGAAGCTCTCGAACCAGGATTTTTAGCCGATCCTTCTTGTGAGCATCTTCAGCTGACTGACGCAAGAACAGCGAATGTAGGCGTCGCCCTTCTTCAAGCGTACGCTCAGCGATTCGTAACGCGTCTTTGAGTTGACGCGCCTCTTCGCCCACGCCAGCGTATCCTTCTTTCAGTTGCGAAAGAGCCTCTAGTTCGGCCTTCTCTTCCTCTGCTAACTTCGTTAATTCCTGTTCTGCCTCGGCAACACGGGTATCAGCTTCCTCGGAGTCAGCCGTTGAAGTTTTCTCAATCTCGTCAAGGTTCTGTAATCGTTGTTCGGCAAGCCGGATGTCCGACTCCGCTCGCTCTAAAGCAGTGAGGCACTGTTGAAGCGAACTTCGAACCGAGTCCATTTCCAACTCGAGTTCGCTAATCTGGGCTCCAGTCTCCCGAACTTTTGCATCGAGTTCTTCCGCGCGTTTGCCTTCTTCAGCAGCTACTTTGATCGAAGTTTCGATCCTAAGCTCAAGGTCAACTAACTCCCGAGTTGCACTGTTGACATCTTGGATCAGGAGTCCAATTTCGACTTCTTTCAATGATTCAAGAAGGTTCTTGTATCTGCGAGCGGTTTCGGCTTCCAGACGAAGCGGCTCTCGCTGACTCTCCAGTTCCAAGACTATGTCTCGAACTCGCGTGAGGTGCTCATTAGCAGTTGCAAGGCGGCGGTTTGCTTCAATTTTGCGAGACCGATACCGTTGAACGCCAGCAGCTTCGTCAATCCAGCCCCTCCGCTCATCGGCACTTGCACTGAGCGCGGCATCTATCTCTTTTTGACCAACAATTGCGTATCCCGCTCGTCCGAGGCCAGAGTCGGCTAGGAGGTCGTAAATGTCTCGAAGGCGACACGATTGGCGGTTGATTTGATAGTCGCTATCACCCGAACGGTTAAGCTTGCGCGAAATCGTGACTTCCGAGGTTCCAAGAGGCAGACCACCGTCTTCGTTGTCAAAGAGTAAGTCAACTTCCGCAAAACCTACGGACTTACGGGTTGAGCTGCCGCTAAAGATAACATCTTGGCTACTCTGAGCACGAAGTTGCCGAGCATTACCCTCGCCAAGCCCCCACAGGATCGCATCGACAAGGTTTGACTTACCGCACCCGTTAGGTCCGACAACAGCAATCACCCCACCGTCCAAACTGAACTCGGTGCGGTCAGCAAATGTCTTAAACCCAAAAATTCGAACTCGTTTAAGTCGCATCGAGATTCGGAGCGACTAAGGTTACTTCAATGAGCGGGTTCAACGCACGTAATGAATGATCGGTTCCGATAAGTTGTCGAGCAACATGAGCGAAATAACCGGCATTGGCCGTTCTTTCGCTACTTCGCGCGCCTCATCGAAGGACAGACTTTTCACGACCATCCCGCTCAGATCGATCCATTCTGAGAACCGATTGGCTCCAGTCTCGGTCGAAAAGCAAGCAAGACCATGAATTCCATCGTGACAGAAGCAACCATAGCGATTGCTGGCTGGATGGTGTAGTACCCACAATTCTTCGGGCAGTGTGTCGTTTATTCCAAGCAGAGGAAGTTCAAACGTGATATTCATGAGCGGCAATCAAGTGGGAATCCCACAAACAAAAGATTTGTCGATTCCACTACGTGAAAGACCGGAAATCCGACACTGGAACCGTTATCTTTTGGCTCACTGTTTAGCGAACCGACATTTGACTCTACATCGAATAACATCGATTTGACAAATGTTTTGTGGATAGATTGCGCGAAAAGGGTTGGCCCGCACGGAGGGATTCGAACCCCCGACCCTCGGTTCCGCGTACTCTCTACGACTTTCGCCGCCACTCCTCTGAGTGTTTGGAGTCTGGACTCTCTCTTCACCATCATCCCTCAGGATTTTAGGTGCTCGCCGTCGAGTCTCTACACGTTTCCAGATTTCTGGACTTCGCTCGGGATTACCACGAAGTAAGGTTTCCCCGAATTTGACGAGTTACTTCTTAAGGGTTTCCCCTTAAGCGCTCCAATATGCAGTTTTCTGCCGCTTAAGACCGATGCTCTATCCACTGAGCTACGTGCGGGTGCCGACAGAGATAATACCCTTTGGCAGAGCGTAATGCCAGTGCCAAAGGGCTTTGTTACGATTAGTTATTGTGGCAAAGGCAGGTCTCGAAGGAATTCTGCCAGCATTTCAGGCGTTGGGCTAACGGCTGTTCGAACGTAGTAACCGCTTGTCGCGGTTCCTACGCAGAGGCTTTCGGTAACCGTCATTCCCAAAACATGACCAACGCAGAATCCCGCGTTAAAGTGGTCTCCACCACCGGTGCTGATCTTTGGCTCTCGAACGAGTGGCCCAGCGAACCAGCCGGTTTCCCCATTGATATCCGCAGCGGCAGCGCCGAGCGTATGGATGACGACGCCGGCGATTCCAATCGCTTCCCGAATTCGGCCAGCGGTTGCTTCAATAGTAGATTCCGGTTCGTTCGACTCAGGAACGCCGAGGACCTTTGCAATCTGAACGGATTCCTTCAAGTTCAAGCCAAGGATCACCTCGAAGTAAGGATTAAATTTCGGCAAGAAGTCGACAACGCTACGCTTATCTTCCTCCGTTCGTTTCTCCGGATCAGCTAAATCAACGAACAGCGTTCTCTTAGCTGCAGGAACGTGCGGCATTACCTCGGCGAGAATTCCTTCCCAAATCTCGGTCATGAACGGGATCATCGTCCAGTTCACAGAGGCGAACAATCTTGCTTCGCCGAATGCCTTCTTAAGGTTGTCAAGGCCGACCCTTGCCTTCAAATTTTCCCAGGTCAAGTCGAGCAGCGGAGTGGTCTTCCCCATCATCAACTTCCCGTCTTCGAATTCTAGAGCATCCGTATGACCTGGTTCTGCAACGCTATAGACAGTTGCTCGACCAGTGAGTTCCTCGAAGACTGAATGCAATGACGGATAGCCTAAGTTGCCGATATACGTTACCGGGTTACCGGCAGCGGCTAAAGCATTCGCCATGATCGGTCCATTCCCGCCTAGCTTGACCTGCTTGACAACGAGTTCAAAATTACTCGAACGCCCAGAGGCGGCATGGACCTTGTCTCCGAAATCGGAAATCTTTGCGATGGGTTGAAAGCGCTCGAAATCGAATCGCTTGTCTACGACAGAAATGATCTCATCTACGAAACCATCAAACCCAACCGTCGCAGGGCTTGTTTTGAGTTGTGCCCCGGTTTGCTCGAGGATGTCGGCGGCTTGGGCGGCGATCTGCGCTCTCTCTGACATATCAAAGAGGATTTACCCGACAGATCGCCGCGTTGCTATAAGCTCCGCAAGGGTTGTTACTGACTTACCTTGATAAACACTGCTCCGTGGCCTGGAACGGTCGCCGAGTAGCCACCTTGCTTTCGGCCTAGATCCTTCCGTTGCCAAAGATCGCGGACCTTATAATCTCCGCGAGGCATCAATCCTAAGTCAGACCATTTGACTTTCACTAAGCCCTTTGCAGGCCCTCGATTGAAAAGACCGACGGCGTATGAACCGTCAAAAAGTGGTCTTCCCCACACTTCGACATCCCCTTCGACAGTAAGTCGCTTGGCTGCCTTGCCCAGTTGGTCTTGATCGACATCAATCATCTCGGGGTTCATCAGCAGATCTTGGGTGAACTGATCAATCTGAGTCAGGTCGCAACCAATGATCAATGGAGCTGCAAGCAGCGACCACAAAGTGATGTGCGTAATCTGCTCATTTCCGCTTAACTTCGTTTGGCGCGGGTTGGCACCCCAGCCCAATTTCCCAACGACGAGCATATCTGGGTCATTCCAACCACCAGGTCCAGCACCTTTTGCTTTTGGACTGTGTGAGAAACCAATGCTCGACATGCTTTGCCAGGTGTCTGTGATGTCGCCTGTTGTTCGCCAGAGATTGCCTCCAACCGACCTTCCCCAGTTAAAAACATCGCCAATGCCGTACTGACACAGTGAGAAGACGATATCGCGGCCCGATTGTTCGAGACTCTCGTGCATGAGAATGTACGGCTTCTTGAGTCCGAACAAGGTTGGGTTTGGCTCAATTTGACCATAGGAGCACCAGTCGTGCTTTAGGTAGTCAATGCCCCATTCGCCGTACTGTTTGGCGTCGTCGAGTTCGTGCTGGTAGCTACCGGTAAACCCTGCACAAGTCTGAGGTCCAGGGGAAGAGTAGATTCCAAGCTTAAGGCCCTTGCTATGCACGTAAGTTGAGAGAGCAAGCATGTCTGGGAACTTTGAGTTCGTCAAAATGCGTCCATTCGGAGCTCGACCAGCTTCCCAACAATCGTCGATGTTGACGTACGAGTATCCAAAATCGGCCAGTCCGGTCGAGATGAACGAGTTGGCAGCAGCTTCAACTTTCTTCTGGTCAATCGCACCCGCCCACACGTTCCAAGAGTTCCATCCCATCGGCGGAGTCAGGGCAAGCTTATCCTTGCCACCCACGATGGTCAGCGTACGCTTGGCAACGCCCTTTGGGCCGCTGACTTCAAGTAACACAGTCCATTTACCGTCTGTCTTTAGGCTTCCAGAAATGATGCCTCGATTTACGTCGATGCCAAGTCCGGCTGGCAGTCCATGAGCTTTATACGTCAAAGGTCGCTGACCACTCGCCGGAACCATAAACAGAAACGGTCTGCCTGGGGTTGCTCCGACGATTCGCGGGCCGTTGATCGCCGTTTTGACTCGGTCGATATGCGCGATCTTCATCGTCGGCTCTTGTGCCGATGTAATGAGAACCGGGGTTTTTGAGCCTGCCGCGTATGTAATTTGAGCGTTTGCCCAGTCTGCGTGGTCAAAATCAATACCGTCGCCGCCATCGTCAACTTGGAGGCGAAGATACTTGGCTCCTTTCAAGTTGACCTCGATAGGAACGGCGGCTTCTCCACCGTGCATCACCTTCGTTTCGGCTTTTTTCTTGCCATCCACGTAGACCCGAAAAACAATCGATCCTTTCTGACCGACTTCATCATCGACGCCAACGAGGGCAGTGAATTTTTCTGCGGTTTTGTTCAGTTGAACCGTACAGTCGCTCACCGCATGAGTGCCAACGCCATTCGCGAAGGCTCTTCCAGCGATTTTGAGTCCGTTGTTGTCCGCTGATCTATTTTTGCGCGGACTATTCCAACCTGAACTCATTGCATCCAGATGCAATGAGCTCAGGTCGACAATAGCAGTGCCCGTCTGATTCGTAACGTGCGAAACGGCGAGAGTTGAAATCAGTAATGTATGGAGCATCGTCGTATCCGACTAGACTATAGCGAATACACGAGGCAGATTAACCCTTCTTGTTGCCGTAAGTTTTCGATTCTGAAAGGATGTGCTCGTATCCGCCAATGAAAGCCGTCGTGTTGAACCGACGAAAAGTCTCGGCGATTACATCGAGAGCTGCGTTTTCAAGCTTTTTGATTCGAACACAGGCTTTCCCCATGTCTAGTTTTCGCCCAGTTTCCCTCCACGCGGTCTGGAACCACTCGGTTTCTTTTGGATTACCGTAGACGCACATGAGGTACAGAGATACATGCCCCTTCTGGTTTCCCAAGTTTGCAATCGGCAAGGGGAGTTTAGGGTTGCAGTGATATCCTTTTGGGTAGACCGTGTGAGGAATGACGTAGCCGATCATGCCGTAGCTGATCACCTCGACTACCCCTTCCGGCAGGTTTTGCAAGATTACCTCTCGAATCGCATTGACGATTTGCCGTCGATCATCCGGAATGGAATTGATATATTCGTCAACAGTCATAGGGAGATCTCCATTCCTCGGCGTGCGCAAAGGCATGGCGGTTTTTCAGAGGAATAGCTAAGTATTACGTCCTAGCGACCGCAATCCTCAGCCATCTTTGGCGAGATACTGCGAGTGGGTTACATGAAGAAGGCAGTTATTGGGATTTCGGTTGTGCTTGTTGTGGTCTGCGGTGTCGGTGGGCTGATGCTAAAGGGCAAGGGAGCAACCGATGACAAAGACAAAGGCGCATCGAACTACACAGTCAAGAAAGATGACTTGGTCGTCACGGTTGTAGATACTGGGACCATTGACGCGACTCGAACAGTCGAAGTAAAAAGTCGTGTTTCTGGACGGCTCTCGAAACTATTAGTTGACGAGGGTTCGGTTGTCAAACAAGGACAACTGATCGCTGTCATCGACCCTCAAGAGACGGAACTCAAGGTTCAGCAAGACGCAGCAAGCCTTCGAGGTGCTCAAAGTTCGGTCGCAAAGGCTAATGCAGAGATTAAACAGCGCGTTCTAACTGCAAAGGCAACCTACGATCAGGCTTTGGCAAAGGTCGTTCAACTCAAACTAGAGGTCAAAGCTCAGCCTGCCCTGACTCAGGCAGCCATCGCAGAGGCTCAAGCCAGTCTAAATACTGCTCTTCAACAAAGAGAACAACTCCTCACGAACACACAACCCAATCTTCGCACGACGACTCAAAGTGCACTTAGCGAGGCGAAAGCCAACTATGACAACGCCCTCGCAGAGTTCAAACGACAGAACCAGCTCGGCAACATGGGCTACGTGGCGGGTCGCTCAGTCGACAGCGCAAAGTTGACTCTGGATCTGGCTCAGGTCCGCTTGGATGGTGCGAAACAAAACATGGATCGCCTAGAAGCTCAAATTCGGACGGATAAAGCGAAAGCTGACGAAGCAGTACGTCAGGCTGAAGCATCCTTAGCAAGAGCAAAAGTTAACCAGATTCAAATTCGGTCCAAACAAGAAGATTTGAAATCGGCTGAAGCCGAAGTTATAAGATCTAGAGCCCTTTTGGACGATGTAACCATCATGGAGAAAGGTCGTGACCAGAGTCAGGCAACGGTAGATCAGCTCTCCGCAATCCTGCACGACAGTCAGCGAAATCTAGGAGAAACCGATGTTCGCGCTCCAATGGACGGCGTGGTCACGAAAAAGCTCTTGCAAGTCGGCGAACTCGCCAGTGGTTTGAGCGGATTTCAATCAGGAACCGGCATCGTTCGCATTGAAGACCGACGCAACATGCGCGTTATGCTGGAGGTCAATGAAATCGACGTCGCCAAGATGAAAGACGGTATGTCAGCTACCATCAACGTTGACGCCTTTCCTGGACATCCTTATAAAGGAATAATTCGCCGCATAGCCCCTGCGAGCACAGCAGCAGGTACCACGACGACGACAACATCTGATGCTGTCGTGAAGTTTGAGGTTGAGGTCGTCATCACGAATCCGGACAACAACCTTCGATCAGGCATGTCGGCAAAATGCAGTGTCGATGTCATTCGCAAAAACGGAGTCCTTGTTATCCCAATCGAGTTTATTTCCCGTGAAGCAGACGGCGTCTATGTCGAGATTCCTGGGACAACTCCTGGTAGCAAGCCAACCAGACGGAAGATTACGACAGGCGCGGAAACCGGAAGCAAGATCGAAGTTATTGATGGCCTAAAAGAGGGCGAGAAGATCCAAAAACCCAAATACACCGGTCCAGAGCGAAAAGGAATGATGCAGGCAGGACCTGAAGATAAATGATGCTTCTTCAAAGCGTCCGAGTTGCCTTGGAAATGCTGATGCTTCACAAGCTGAGGGCCTTTCTAACCATGCTCGGCGTGATTATCGGCGTCATGAGCGTGACGATAATCGTAATGGTCTCGTCAGGCTTTCAGTCGTTCATGTCGAACCAGTTTAAGAAGATTGGCTCCGACACGATCATGGTGATGTACGACAACTGGGGTCCTCCGAATGAAAGGAAAGCCGACGTTGACGGACTCAAAATGGCAGACGTCGATTTTCTTCGCGAACGAGTTCACGAAATCGACGTGCTTGCCCCGGTTCTGCAAATCGGTGGGCAGAAGGCCTACTTCAACGGCAATGAGGTCACAGATCCGCGCGTTTACGCCACAAACTCTGATTATCAAAAGATGAACAATGTCCCTTTGGATCAAGGGAGGTTCATCACAGAACAGGATGTCACCAATAGGGCGAGCATCTGCGTCATTGGTACCGAGATTCAAAGTCGACTGTTTAAGAATGCGAATCCAATTGGTAAATATCTCTCGTTTAATGGCCTAACCCTTGAGGTCGTCGGAGTTTTTGGTCGAGTCGATTTCATGGGGCAATCGAACTCGAAAGATATTCTCGTCCCGCTCACAACGGCGCAGGACAAATGGGTTGGCGGTGACAACCTCATGATGATCACCACCCGCCCCAAAGCCGGTGTCTCAGTTCAAGATGCGATGGATTCCGTCTGGCAGGCTCTCATGTCGAAATCTCACAATATGCGCATCTATCGTGTGGATTCGAATGAATCCATCCTGAGTGTATTCGGTAAGATTTTCGGGGTTGCTGGCGGAGTTCTTGCCGCTATCGCTGCCCTATCTCTCTTGGTTGGTGGCATCGGAATTATGAACATCATGCTGGTGTCAGTAACCGAAAGAACCAAAGAGATCGGTCTCCGTAAAGCCCTTGGTGCAAAAAACGGATCAATCCTTGCTCAGTTCGTTGTTGAGGCAGCGACTCTATCATTAGTGGGCGGCCTGATTGGCATGGCAATTGCCTATGTGTTTGGCATGCTCGTCACGTTTGCTACAGCGCAAATGAGTTGGCCCTCAAAGGAAGGATTACCTACCCCCTTCCCACTAATGGCAGCCCTTGCGGCTGCGGTTTTCAGTGCCTTCATTGGAGTGATATTCGGCTTGTACCCGGCCATGAGTGCCGCCAAACTCGATCCAATCGTTGCTTTGCGGCGCGAGTAGCAATTCGTGCGATCATCATCGCCATTAGCCTTAACATCAGTCACCAGCGATGTTAAGGCCGTATAATGGGCCATTACGCCTAGGCTAACTGACAAAATGGATCGGAACACGAAGGAACGGAAGCCTTTTCAACAAGATCGACCTGTTCACCTAACGGGTGCATGCAAGGATTACACGACCGAAGACATTGAATGGATCGTCCGTCAATTTGATGTATCAGGCTCGATTATCATTGCCCCTTTCCCTGGTCGAGGCAATATTAACCTTCATACCTACCAAGTGTTAGCAGGTGGAAACGAGTTTCTGCTCCAGAAGGTCAACTCCGACGTGTTTGCGATGCCCCAAAGAGTGATGAGCTCGATGGTAGCCTCATTAGACGCCCAAAAAAATTCACTGGCAGAGGGCAAAGGTGATTCAACTTGGGAGCCAATCGAACTCATTCTCACGAAGTCTGGCAAGCATTTCCTCGACCTTACTGACGAACACGGATGGTCCGTATGGCGCATGATGGTTCGGATTCCAAAATCAGTTGGATTCAAGAGCCTTTCTGAAATCCAAGATCGATCTATACAGATGAAGTTTGCGGAGCAGGTCGGTCGAGGTTTGGCGATCTACGCAGATATTACAGCGAGTATTGATCCTCATTCGGTTCAGGGCTCATTGCCTGGCTACCGCGATACGGGCCTTTATTACAGACAGTTTCACTCTGTCATGGCCGAAAATCGGTCATTTGATACGGCTCAAGCTTTGCTTCCTCAAGACCCAATCGTTAGAAGCAGCACCGAGAAGCACTTCTTAGTGAAGGCTTCTCATGAAGAGTTTGAGGCAAGAAGATCTGATCCAGAACTTCGGCCATTCATCGAGCTCGTATGTGAGCAAGAACCGTTCGCAATGAGTCTGTGGTCTGCCGTCGCACAAGGCCGAATTCGGCACACGCTTATTCACGGCGACACAAAGCTAGAAAACTTCTTATTCTGCTCGGTCACAGGCAAAGTGAAATCTCTTGTTGACCTCGACACGATCATGCCCTTCACATGGCTGGCCGATTGGGGCGATTTACAGAGATCACTGGTGAATGTTGCCGGTGAAAAGGAACGAGATATCTCTCGGGTTCAAGTGGATACCGACGTTTACCAGGCAGTGACGCGTGGTTTCCTCAAGACCGCGAAGGAGGTCACGGATAACGAAGTTGCGATGATGTCGGAAGCAGTCGAGGCAATCACTCTCGAACTGGGTCTTCGCTTCTTGACCGACTATCTTCGCGGAGATACATACTTCCAGCTTGGCCCAGACGATCCTGCCGATCTCAATAAGGTTCGAGCAATGGTTCAGTTAACGCTATATCGACAGTTGGTAGAATTTGGGCCTCACGCCCAGGAACTAATCGCTAGCTTACGTTCAGGGCAAGAAGCCTAGGCGACTCCGAAAAGCTCTGTA
The DNA here is from genome assembly GCA_002336105.1 of Chthonomonas sp. UBA1950. GTDB lineage: Bacteria > Armatimonadota > Fimbriimonadia > Fimbriimonadales > Fimbriimonadaceae > Fimbriimonas. Next base: position 39,894 of record DDEQ01000010.1, read on the forward strand.
TCAATTGATCTCATTGCTTTCCGAACGTACATGTCTTGGTCTGCCGCTTCCAAAAGTGCCGAAGCGGTTGTTCCATCTTCGCCAAATCGAGCTAAGCCATAGCTGAAGGTTGCCAAAGCTCCCATCACGATGGTCGCATTTCTGAACCGCTGTTCAGCGTTGATCAAACACTGTTCGTGAGTCTGCTCAGAGTGCCCGAACATCAGGACCAGGAACTCATCTCCACCCACACGACCGATCACCGTGTTCGTAGGAAGATAGCTGTCAAGAATCGTCACCAGAGTACGAAGGATCTGGTCGCCAAAACGATGACCATGAACGTCGTTCAGAGTCTTGAACTTGTCACAGTCGATCATCGCCACTGTCAACGCTTGACCTCGGGAAACGCAGTTCTGAATTGACTCATCAAGAAGCATGTCAATTGAAAGTCGATTCAGAACTCCTGTTAGCGCATCGGTGTTGGCTGCTGATGTGGCATCCGCTAAACGCTGCTTATCTTTAGAAACGTTGAGCACTACGAAGTACAAGACTCCGAGTGCGAGAAACAGGTTTACAACCCAGCCCAAATGCGGGTTGACACTATGTTCGGCCACGATTGTGGAGCAGACCGCTACGACGGTCGCAACAACTAATCCAGTCTTTTTGTTACCAAGCGCAGTCGCTCGCCATACCGGAAACACATACGCTAACTTCAACATATCCGGGCATCCAAAGATCAGCTCTACCACCATGATTGCAACCATGATGGTTAGCCCATCTGCGACCACAGCAAGTGGAGTTCTGGCTAGCCAGTGATTTTTGACGAGTTGCCAAATTCTTGCTTTTACGGCATCGAGCCTTTTTATTTTTAGTTCGTAAGTGTCGACCTGCACGTTCCAAGTATCGGATACTTAAAGTAGTTCTTTAGGTTTTCCACTTGGCAATTATCGAGCAACTTACTAGGCTTCTCTATCTAGGCGTCTAGGGGCGCTAATCCCTAACAGATCAAGAGTGCCACTTAGAGCCATTCTTGCCGCTTCGCAGAGCGCTAACCTAGCCTTGGAAAGTTCCGGTTCGTCAGGTTGAACTACCCGACATACATCATAAAAGTTATGGTATGTCCTGGCAAGTTCGATGGCATACGTCGTTAGTCGATGAACGCCGTGGTCCTTCGATATTCGTTCTACTTCTGTCTTCAGGTCAAGAATCTTCTTGATCAGTGCAAGCTCTCTGGCGTGAACTAGAACAGAAGAATTAACCTGATCACCGAGTTGAATGCCAGCTTCTTTCGCTTTATCTATAACGCTACAAATGCGAGCGTGAGCGTACTGCACATAAAAAACGGGATTATCATCACTCTGCTTTGTGGCTAGGTCGATGTCAAAATCCATTGCAGTATCGTGGCTTCGCATGAGATAAAAGAACCGAGCTACATCACGACCTTTGATCTTCTGCTCTTCTTTCGAAGAATTTGGAGCGGCAGCAGCACCAAGCTCCTCGATTAGGTCCCTTAGTTCATAGATATTGCCGTCTCGCTTTCGCATTGGGGCTGGCTTGCCATCCTTTAAGAAGCGCACAAGCTGGAAGATCACAACATCCAGCTTAGCTTTTGCCTCATTGAGGGCTTCCTGGTTGTTTTCATCTGTGTCTGGACCTTTCCGAAGTAAGGCTGCCAGAACAGCAGTTAAGCGTCCGATGTATCCATGATGGTCCGGACCAAGAACGGTGTAAAGCTTGCTAGCTCCTGCTGGCCGATTGAACTTATCCTTGTGATAGGCAATGTCTGAAGCAATGTAAGTAAGTCGCCCGTCCTTTCGGCGGATAACTCGATCCATGTCATCGCCAAACTTGGTGCTTCTTAGCCAGAGTGTTTTGTTAGTGGAAGAAGCTTGAGAATCTTCAACGGTTACACCCTCGGCTTCATCTCCATCCTCTTCCATCTGATCCGTCTGTGCTTCTTTGATGACCTCTTCAACGACTCCCCCCTTGCCGAGTTTGAGCTTCGTGCGATACGGTTCTTCGTCAGCAACGCCCTTTGACTTCAGTTCTTCGACGCATCGAAGGACTTCGCCACTATCGTGTAACGACTGCTCGCTAAACCAAGTGTCGAATGTAACGCCGAATAGCCCTAGGTCGTTTCTCTGCCGTTCGATCATCAAGTCTTGAGACTTAGATTGGAACCAACTTGCTTCGGCATCGCCCTGGCTATCGCCCTCCAGTTCCATCAATCGGGCAGCAACCTGTTGAACATATTCGCCACGATAACCTTTATCGGGGAAGACTGATTCTAGTCCCAAGCTTTGTCGATAAAAGTGACGAACCGACTCAGCAAACAATCGCATCTGCTCGCTGTTCACACCGTCGTTGATGTAGTACTCCTTGTGAACTTCGATTCCGGCAGACTTGAAAACCCGTGAAAGCGCGTCACCGAAAGAAGCTCCTCGTCCTGAGCCAACCGTAATCGGACCGTTTGGATTAACCGAAACGAACTCGATATTGACTTTTTCACCCGTCGGAGGCAGCTGAGCAACACCCGCTTGCCCCGCCTGCAATATGCCCTCCAGGTAGGCAGAAATATAGGTTGGTTGGAGCCGAAGATTCACAAATCCAGGACCGGCAATCTCAACCCCAGCAAAAACGGACGTCTTTGTAGCTAAGGTGCTTGCCAGCAACTCGCCGATGGCCCGCGGATTCATTGCAGCCTTCTTTGAAGCTACCATGGCGAAGTTACAGGCGAAATCCCCGTGATCAGGACTCTTGGTATCCGAGACCTCAACCGGCACGACTCGTACCGCTTCGGGGAGCTTGCCCTCGGCGATCAACGCTTCGAGGGCAACAGAAATCAGGGTCTGAAGGTCATTTCTAAGCAAGGCATGAGTTTACCGAGCCTAGAGGCAAAACCTAGAAACCAAAGGAAATGCCGAGTGTCAATGAGCGGAGTTGACCGTTAGCGGCAGCGTAGTAGTTGACCTCGAAATTAGGTTTGAACTGAGGCAAGAAACCAGAGATCGGGAATCCTGCGCCAAATTGACCGACGACTCCACTTTCGGCGTTGAACTCGCTTGCCCTATCGACAGAATGCCCAAACCCGACACCAGCTTTCAGATACTGACCGTTAGCAAACGGATATTTTCCAACCAAAATAAAACGATAGATGTCGCCATCAAAATCGGCACCGTGACGAAGGCGACCTCCCCCAAAATAGGAGGCCTCGATGCCGTACTGTAGCTTCGAGAAGTTCCCCAGATTCAAGCCCAATGCAATCTCGGGACCTTCGAGTTTGGCTGTGTTTCCACTGGTGTCACGGAAATCCCCACTCCAGGCGTAACCAAGTCGTACAGAAAAATCATCTGCCATGGAAACTGTCGCTGCACCGAGCGCAATGCCGGCCACCAAAAATCGCGCAATCCTCGTCATGCAGCAATTATAGACACGTTGACAGGTGCAGCCACAATCGGCATAAAATCGAACCTAGCGATAGACGCTGCATTGAGGCACGAATGACAAAGAAGACAATCAATATCGGGTTAATCGGTTACCAGTTTATGGGGAAGGCGCATAGCAACGCCTATCGACAAGTGGGGCGGTTCTTTCCGGAGCTTCCAGTCGATGTGAAGCTACATACGTTGTGCGGTCGGAACCTCGCCGCCGTGACTAAAGCCGCCGATACATTTGGCTGGGAGAATGTGGAGACCGACTGGCGCAGGGTGATCGCAAATCCAGAAATAGACGTGATCGACGTGGCGACTCCGGGCAATACTCACGCCGAGATCGCGATTGCCGCCGCAAAAGCCGGCAAGGCTGTTTTCTGCGAAAAGCCAATTGGTAACACGCTACAAGAAGCTGAGGATATGCTAGCCGCAGTGCGAGAAGCCGATGTGCCGCACGCAGTATTTCACAATTACCGAAAAGCGCCAGCCGTATCCTATGCCAAGAAGCTCATTGAAGACGGTCTACTAGGTCAGATCTTTCATGTGCGGGCTGTTTACCTGCAAGACTGGATCATCGATCCAAACTTCCCTCTCGTCTGGCGACTGCAAAAAGAAGTTGCTGGAAGCGGATCTCATGGTGACCTCGCGGCTCACCTCATCGACACAGCTCGGTACCTCGTTGGCGAGATCTCCGAGGTCAGCGGCTTACTGCATACGTTCATCAAGAAGCGTCCTGTCGTCGCAGAAATCGACGACAAACTTGGCGGCAAAGCAGGGACAGAGATGGGAGAGGTCACCGTTGATGACGCCTCGGTTTTCATCGCCAAGTTCGAAAGTGGTGCGATTGGCACATTCGAGGCCACACGTTTTGCGATGGGACGAAAAAACCGAAACTGCATTGAGATCAACGGTTCCAAAGGTTCGATTGTTTGGGATATGGAAAAAATGAACGAGTTGGAGTTCTATTCAGATCAAGATCCAGACGGACAGAAAGGGTTTCGACTGATTCAGGCAACCAGCGGTGAGCACCCCTATGCAGGGCACTACTGGCCGGTGGCCCACATCATCGGCTACGAACACACCTTCATTAACCTTTTAGCAGATGCGTTTACAAATCTCGCAGAAGGCAAGCCGATTTCGCCCGATTTTGTCGATGGTTACCAGAATCAGAAGGTCCTTGATGCAGTCGAACGAAGTTCAAACTCCCGATCTTGGGTTTCTGTCTAGCTCGACTGTTCTAGCCGGTTTGATAGGCTCGTCGGCTGATCGAGCCGGCGGGCAAGCTCCTTTTGCGACTCGGTTAAGTTATCTATAGCAATTGATTGCTGGTGTAACAGATTCCTAAGTTGCTCAAGTTCGATTGGCGAGATTTGAGGGTTTTGTTGCTGCTGAGCACCCAAAATCTGAGCCATCTTTTGTTGGTGCTTTGTCAGGATCGCCACAATCGGAATCATCAAAAACAAGCCACCAATGATGATTGGGGCAAGGTCATCACCAAAGGAAGCAATAGGAAAGTTCATCGCTCTACTTAATCTCCAAACGTCGCTCTAGTTCTGTCTGATGTCCTGCATTGTTGAGGGAGATAAACGTATCTAAAGCAATAGTTTGCTCTTGCACAAGAGCTTTCAGACTTAAAATCTCTTCTTCCAATCGCTTGATATTGGCACTATCGGTTTTCGTGCCCTTCCTTAGTTGAACCATTTGCAACCGGTGCTTGCTCCATGCGGAAATGATATTTGGAAGAAAAACGAAGGACATCGCCGCGACGACAATCAAAATGATTGTTCCGAGCACCATGCCCACAATGACCATTGGTTAACCGCGCACCTCGAGCCGCTCAGAGATCGACGCAGACGCGGCTTTTTCTTGAATAGAAATCAAATTATCTATCGCAATCGACTGCTGGTTAATTAAGCTACGTAGCTCGCCAACCTCGGCACGAAGTTGAGCAACTTCTTCCGAATTCACGTTATTCCGACCACCGTGGATGATCTCCGCCATATCTCGCTGATGCTTGGTCAGAATGATAATGACAGGGATTAAAAGCGCTGTCAACGGAATCATAAACGGTAGTATTGGCACTATCGGATTCATCTATGTTCTCCACTAGCGATCTAAGATTTATTCAATATACACTCAAAATAATTGAGTCTTTAGGCCAAAAGACTTCAGTTTTTAGAAACCGAAATCGCTTCGATCAAGTTTAGGGTTCCCTCGTATATTGCTTTCCCCGTGATCACTCCCTCAGGCATTTTGTCGCCTAGGTTGAGCAGAGCACGGATATCTTCAATCGTTGAAATACCACCACTTTGTATCACGGGAATGGTCACAGCTGCAATAACTTCAGACAGTAGTTGAAGATTCGGCCCGGTTAACATGCCATCACGAGCAATATCGGTCAGAATGATCCTCTTTGCGCCTCGGGCTTCCATGTCCTGCGAGAGTTCGACGGCACTGACTGAGGAGGTCTGCTGCCAACCTTCGACTGCGACATAACCATTCCGCGCATCAATTCCAGCGACAATACCCTCACCAAACTCAGCAAAAAGCTCTTTTGCAAATACAGGATCTTTCACCAGTTTGGTCCCGATGACGACTCTTTCGACTCCGATACCTTTCAACAGCATTTCGGTGGTCTCACGAGTTCGAACACCTCCGCCGAGTTCGACTTTTAACCCGGACTTCTTGACAACATCTTCGATGATGGCGAGATTCTGGGGACGACCGGCTTTCGCTCCATCCAGGTCCACCATGTGAAGCCATGTCGCTCCCATATCTCGGAATCCCTTCGCAACCGAAACAGGGTCTTCACTATAAACAGTTTCTTTTGAATAATCGCCTTGGATTAGGCGGACGCACTTACCTCCGATGAGGTCAATGGCGGGCAGAATCAACATTCTATAAATTTCCTTAACATGCGAAGACCAATCGCTCCGCTCTTTTCAGGGTGGAACTGAGTCCCCCATACATTTCCATTGCGAACCATCGCAGGGAATTCTCGGGCATAGTCAGCCGTCGCCAAAATGTCCTCATCGGTGGCGCAGACAGCGGCTAGAGAATGAACAAAATAAACTTGTTCCCCATCCACCCCTTCGCTCGCAATCCCTTCATGGCTGCGATAAGTGAGAGGGCTCCAGCCCATATGCGGAATCTTCAATCCCGTATCTTTCGGCAGGTATTTGATCGAGCCTTTGAGCAAGCCAAGACCGTTCGCAAAGCCAAGCTCCTCGCTTTCCTCGAACAACAGTTGCATTCCTAGGCATATTCCCATCACCGGCTTGCCAGATTTGGCGAACGCTCGAATCTCATCAACAACGGGCGAAAGTGCACTCATCGCCTTTGCAAAAGCCCCGACACCTGGAATAATGAGCCGATCCGCCGAACCAACGTCTGTTCTGATTTCAGCTTCACCGCCAACCAGCGCAACTGCTCTTGAGATCGAGTGAAGATTGTTGATTCCGTAATCTAGAATCGTAATCAATCGCGCTTCCCTTTCGTCGAGGTGGAACCTCTACGGTCCGTTTTCCGAGTCGCTTGAAACATAGCCTGACCCATGCCTTTGAAAATCGATTCGGCAACGTGGTGGTCGTTCTCACCGCAAATCTTTCTGATGTGAAGCGTTATTCCGGCATGGGTAGACAGAGCTCTAAAAAACTCTCGAATGCACTCAGTCGAAAGATCACCAATCTTTTCGCGTTTGAACTCGACATCCCAGATCAGCATTCCTCGACCGCTAATATCAAGTGCAACAAGAGTCAGTGCTTCATCCATTGGGGTGGTGGCACTGCCATATCTTTGGATCGGGTCGCCTTGCTCAAGCGCGTGTCGCAGCGACTGCCCGATCACGATGCCGACGTCTTCAACGGTGTGGTGATCGTCGATATGCAAGTCGCCCTCTGCGTTTACACCAATATCGACTTGGCCATGAAAAGCCAGTTGCATGAGCATGTGGTCGAAGAATCCGATATGGGTTTGGATGTCTCTGCGCGTGCCGCCATCCAAGTCAAGAACCACCTGAACTCGTGTTTCAGCGGTCTCTCGGTATATCTCAGCATATCGTACGCCGGGAGTAGCCTTGCTCATAAGTGAAGTGTACCGGCTCGGTTAACAATCTGAACCATCGAATTGAACCTAGCCGATGAAGTGATGAACTTGATATGATAAGCATATGTTGATGGCAATGGCAGCATTAGCGATGGCACCAGAAGTGATTCGACTCTGGAACGGTGACGCACCAGGAGCAATCGCCCACGGCGAAAAAGACATCCCAACCCTGACGGTATTCAAACCCGAAAAGCCGTGCGGGACTGCCGTTGTGGTCTGCCCAGGCGGTGGCTATTGGATGCTCGCCGACCACGAAGGCAGCGGTTATGCGAAATACCTGAACCGCCTTGGAATCACTGCCTTCGTGCTCAAATACCGGCTCGCGAGTGACGGTTACCATAACCCGGCCATGTCACAAGATGTCACACGCGCGATACGCACCGTTCGAACCCGGGCTGCAGACTACAAAATTGATAGCAACAAAATCGGGGTCATGGGTTCTTCGGCAGGAGGACACCTTGCTTCCACGATTCTAACTCACTACTCAGCAGGGGACGGGAATTCTGTAGATATCGTCGAGCGTGCCAGTTCTCGTCCAGACTTCGGCATCCTTTGTTATGCAGTGATTGACCTTGGTGAGTTCGCGCATAGCGGTTCTCGCACCAATCTTCTTGGCGAAAAGCCTGACCCAGCCTTAGTGGAGAACTTGTCAAACCAAAAGCAGGTGAACAAGAATACACCGCCTACGTTTATATGGACCACTGCGGATGATGCGACCGTTAAGGCGCAAAACTCGATCCTGTTTGCTCAAGCGCTTCAAACCGCCGGTGTTCCCTATGAGTTGCACGTTTACCCACACGGCAATCACGGACTAGGCTTGGGTGGTGATCCATCTTCAGATAACCTTTTGCCCTGGGTAACAGAGCTAAGAAGATGGCTTACTGAAAACGATTGGGCTTCGAAGAACTAACTAGGGTAAAAGCATCGTATGGTGTTCACCGGCTTTGCACTTGCCGCCGCTCTTCTGTCTTCGTCTGATTCGGTCGATCCTAGAATTCCGATGCCGTCGAAGGCAGACTGGAAAGATCCGGGCTATTTAAAGCTAGTTTGGATTCAGTCTCCAAACCGAAGCCCACGCCCTGAGGACACCGTTATCGACACAGTCGTCGTTCATTCAACTGTGATCAACACGCTTCAACTCACGACAGAAGTTTTCCAGAGAGGCGAGCCAGACAACAAGAACCCTGTTAGCGCTCACTTCACAATTGGACGAGATGGTTCGATTGTGCAGAACGTCTCGACCTTCGAGAAAGCTTGGCACGCCGGAGTCAGCGTCGGTCCTGCTGGAATCAAAAACCTGAACAACTCCTCGGTGGGTATTGAATTAGTGAACCTGAACGATGGCAAAGACCCGTATCCTGAGGCGCAGATTCAGGCTCTTTGCGGCATCATCGCCGAGATGAAGCGCCGATTCCCCATCAAATACATTGTGAGTCACGAGTACATCGCAGTTCCTGTTGGGCGAAAAAACGATCCAAAGGGCTTCCCATGGGAAAAGCTAAAGTATCTCGGCTTGCCGATGTATTACGGTCAAAAAATGGACTAGGATTTGTCGAATAGTTCGTCAATTAATTAGTTTCCCGCATCCTAAAAGTCCGATCGCCTGTAATTTATAACGCAAGTGGAAAACGAGTTTGATTCCATTGGAAGTGAGCAGCTAACGAACGCTGAGGTTCACGAACTCATTTCTAGACTTACGGACAGTCGAATTACCCCTCCCGATGTACCAACGTTGGGAGGAGTAGCTGAGGCGCTGGATGAACCGGTCCTCACTGTCGCTGAGATATTGGCCGAGATTCGTGGCGTGGATTCCGATGTGTTTCTTTCGAGACTCGCCGAGTTAACGGAGAACGATATCGACCATGAGTTGCGCATCACTAAACTCGAGCAGATTACAGGCGCTGAACCCCAGGTCAAACCGGCTTATCAAGTTCCGCAGGCGCCAGAATCTAACCGACAAACGTTTGTCGGTCCATATCGGGCTAGGCAATTTGATGAAATGGCAGACAAGAGAAATACCGAAAGGTTCATTTTGTTTGGAGTCTTAGCAATGGTTTCCATAATCATTTTCCTAATTTTTGTCGGTGAGGCCGAGTCAAGGACTTCTCGTTCCAATCGGCCCATGAGTAGCAGCAATTGCTATGTGAACGGACAGCCAGTTGACTGCGAAACGTTCAATGGATGGAGCCAGAGCCGGTGAGTCAAGACGGTAAATTCACAGATACAAAAAGCCCATGTTCAATCTGCAGGGGAACCACTTTCATGACAGGTGAGGTCACTTGCGACCGCCGACCAATACGTATCCAAGAATCAAAGCCTGGCTTCTTTGAGATGTTTGGCGAGGGACGGGTCGAGATCACTGCACGCGTCTGTACGAATTGCCGCCATGTAGATCTGTTTGCGCCTGATCTAGATACATCATAGGTGCTTCCTTGCCATTTTTCCCTGCTACGTTCGAGGAGTGGCCGCACACGAAATAGGAATAGCCTCGATAGGGCGGATGTCCATTTGACCGACCTTCTCCCGGTATAGTTCCTTTTATGGACGCTGATGCCCTGTATGCAGACGTCATCGGGAAATACTCCCGACATGTGAATCCTTACCTCTCGAAGCTGATGGCATTTGCCGGATTTGGCGTTGAGATGCGTGGCGAGGGATGCTATATCTACGACCACGACGGACGCAAATTCCTCGACTGCCTCGGTGGCTACGGAACGTTCACCTTAGGTCATCGTCATCCCAAAGTCGTTGAGGCGGTCAAGAACCAGCTCGACCAAATGGGGATGAGCGGCAAGGCTTTTTTCAGCAAGCCTTGTGCAGACCTCGCTGAGAAACTCGCCGAAAATGCCCCGGCAGGTTTGGAGTTTTGCTTCTTTAACAACTCTGGAGCGGAAGCTGTCGAAGGCGCTCTGAAGTTTGCTAAAGGTGCAACTGGGCGCGAGAAAATCATCAGCACGAGCGGGAGCTTTCACGGAAAGACGCTTGGCGCGCTATCTGTGACCGGGCGGGAGAAGTATCGAAAAGCCTTTAACCCGTTAGTTCCCGGCGTCGAATTTGTCGATTACGGCGATGAAGCACAAGCGGAATCTGCAATTGATGACCAAACCGCGGCCTTCATCGTCGAGCCAATACAGGGAGAAGGCGGCATCATCGTTCCGCCAGATGGTTATCTGACCGCCCTTCGTAAGGCATGTGACAAGCATGGCACACTACTGATTTTCGACGAAGTACAGACTGGAATGGGGCGCACTGGCACGCTATGGGGCAGCCAGCATGAAGGCGTCTCACCCGACATCATGACCTTGGCGAAAGCGCTCGGCGGCGGAGTCATGCCGATCGGCGCTATCGTTGGCACAGAAGCCGTTTGGGAAAAGATTTACGGCCAGAACCCTCTTTCTCACACGTCTACTTTCGGCGGTAATGCTCTAGCCTGTTCGGCGGGCTTGGCAGCACTATCTGTGACCATCGAAGAAGGTCTTGCCTCGCGGTCGGAGTGTTATGGTACGGTCTTTAAGAAAGGACTACAACAGGTAGCCGAGAAACACGCGGATCTAGTTTTTGAGGTTCGCGGGCGGGGCCTCATGCTCGGTCTTGAGTTCCGCATGGACGAAGTTGGTGAGTTGGTCGTCGCCGCCCTTCTGAAGCGAGGTATGTGCGTAGCCTACACCCTAAATAACCCAAGAGTGCTCCGATTCGAACCACCGCTTATCATCACCGAGAGCGAGATCGAATTCGCAATTCACACTCTCGACGAAGCAATTGTGGAAACATCAGAGCTTTTGGCAACACTTGCTTAGTCTTGAAATGCAGGTTCAATTGGACTCAATTGAACCTGCAAACTCCTCTTTCTATTGCTGACAGCAGACATGCTAGTTTACGAAAGGGACGAAGAAAGCAGGTATCTATTACAGCTCCCTTAGCACGATTCTTGCACTAGAGTATCGCGTTATTGGAGTTTTACGATACATGCTTAAGCAAGCCCTTATTCTTTCTTCGCTCGTTGTAGTCACTGCCGCAAATGCTCAGAATCTTGTTCTCAACGGAGATTTCGAGTCGCCCTCCTATGGCTCAAACGGACACGTTCGAATTGACTCTTCCAACGCCAGTTCGTTGCTTCCTAACTGGAATGTGATTGGAGATAACGTTGCAGGAATCGGTGTTGGATATCTGAGCGCCCCATCGCAAGAAGTCGACCTGAGCGGCTATGCGGACAACGGCACCACAGGCATTTCACAATCGCTTGCAACTGTAGCTGGCACCACCTACAAACTCAAGTTTGATTACTTCACAAACTATGGGAACAGCTCGCTCAACGTTCTTCTCAACGATGCACCACTTGTGAGCAACTTGCAAAGCAACGACGGCTGGAACCGACAGACATACACCACCACGTTCCTTGCAACTGGAGCTACAAACCTCAAATTTATGTCAGGTGCGAATAACGTTAGCCACATTGACAACGTATCGGTTGAAGCAGTTCCAGAACCAGCCTCAATGGCAGCGATTGGAGTTGGCCTCGTAGGACTGATTCGACGACGACGAAAGGCTTAAGCCCCGTCTATTAAACTGAATTTGGCGACGCTCCAGGAGAGAGGGACGTCGCCATCTTTTTTTATTCGGGCTTTGGCCCCGTCTCAGCGATGATGGTTGAGCCGATTCCACCGCGAATGTTAAAGTGGCCGGTGACTCTCATCCACGCTGGTTCGCAAGCCGCGACAAGCTCATCTAGCAATCGGTTCGTCACCGCTTCGTAGTAAATGCCTTCGTTTCTAAACGAGTAATAGTACAGCTTTAACGACTTGAGTTCGATGCAAGTTGCAGCCGGGATGTATTCGAGCTCTATCGTCGCAAAGTCCGGCTGGCCAGTTTTTGGACAAACGCTGGTGAATTCATTTGTGAAGTGCTTAATCACAAACGGACGATGAGGAGCAGGATTTGGAAAGACCTCAATGGATGCCATTAGAACTCAACAGTTTACTTAGTTCCATCAGAACGAGGAATTGACAACCTCAACAGCATGCAATCACGCTCAGACACGCCAAAAACCAAGTTATAGAATTGTGAATCACCGTATCCCGGCTCAACCGTCCCATCTTTTTTCATTGAAAACCCAAGCGCTGTGTTGCCGGTCAGCACGTCAGGTCGGTTCAGAACATTCCGCAGACTGCCACTCAGAGGAGCCCTCTCAAACATGCCGTTGAGAAGGCAAACCATGTACAAGCGTCTCTGATTTTCGGACATCTGCGACTGCATCACCGCGCCACCATTGAGCGCCTGTTGTCGTTGAGAGGCGCTTAGATTCCCATAAAAAACTAGAAGAGGCAAACTCTTTTGAAGGGGAACTTTGTTGAACTTGGTCAGGCAATCGATCCCTCCACTGAAACTCTTCATCTGATCCGAAGTCAATTTCGAGGCAAAGTTCGCATAGTCATCAAGTGAAAGCCCTTTTGCAGATTTTGTTTCTATCTGCGATAGAAGAAGTTCAGGAATCTCTCGATGCCTGAGTTGCCAAAACTCTGGATGCCGGACCATGATTGATCCATTTTCAAAATGAACCCAGGCGTGTTCAGTCTGAGCAAAGTTATCGAGCCACTGGCCGACGTTCGTTCCTGGGTAGTTGCGTTTGTTTTTTGAAGGATATCGAAATGCGTCCGAATAAATGGGCAGTTTCGTTGCGTCAAACAGTGATTCCAGATGATCGGCAAACGAGCGTTGACCGTCCGGCCAAATCGACGTCGTTAGTGAGGGCTGGGTTTTAAACGCCTTCAGTAAGGTGGCATCATCGGTCGGCAGGAGCCACCACTTTTCGAGCGTCGCAGCATATCCGTCCGGCGGAGAATCCATCATCGCCAGACCGGGACTGATCACCTGAGACTCGCCATTGCGATAAACAAGCAGATCTATTTTCCCTAGCCCAGGCGAATACTTTGCCGCTGACAGTACCGTCATGTAGTTATTGTTTTGACCGCGCCAACGCCTTCCGTTGCTGGCACGAATACTCTCGGAGTTATTGGAAATCGGAATCGTGTTCACATTCGTCATCAGATCCCCGTTGATAAAGCCGTCAAGCTGCTGAGGGCTAAATTGACCGGCTCCCGATCCGAAATCAATCGGTCGATTCTGCCTAGACGGGATGTTTTGTGAGGCAACTGAGAGCAAGCTAGTGATCTTGTTCTTCAGCGAACTAGCTTGCTTCATTTCATACCTTCGAATCGCCTCTTTGGAGTCTGCATCGAAGGCTAGGATGTAACCTGTAGAGGTCTTCTTCCAAGCAAGATCAAGTGCTCCTGCGATCCCTGCCATCACCTTTTCAACAGGCTCTTTCTCGGTAAAGATCGTGACTTTCAGGCTTTCTACCGCCGTTGCAACGTCCAATGAAACCGCTGATTGCTTGGAGATCTCAGCCAATGCAGTTTTGATCGGCACGATTTTCAGCCTAACCGTAACAGGTTTGCCGATTTCTGTTTTTTGTGGAGTTTCTTGCCCAAAAGTCAATGGCATCGACAAAGCAAGCATCAACGTTACAAAGACTGAACGCATATATTTATAGACTTTCAGAATTGGCAATCGTTTCACCGTTCGATGAACGTGGGGTTAAATTCAAAAATGGCTTTCACCGCCGCCATCGCTCAGTTTTCCCCTGAAAAAGCCGAACTCGGCAAAAACCTCGATAGAATTGCCGAAATCATCGTTCAAGCCCAACAGGAAGGAGCTGAATTGGTTTTGTTTCCCGAGACTATCACATCGGCCTACTTTTTGGAAGGTGGCGTCCTTGAAGCAGCCATCACCACAACTGAGCTTGTTGCAGGCTTAGAACGCAGACTCAAGAGCAAACTAGATAAAACCATCGATGTCTGCTTAGGCTTTTATCAAAAAAAGGACGGCAACCTGTACAACAGCGCTGCTTACCTTGAGTTAGGCGAGACCTTTATTGCCAAAGCTGTATATCAAAAGTTCTTCTTGCCCACTTACGGCGTTTTCGATGAAGAGCGATTTGTGACTCGCGGTAAGGACCTTGCCGTTTTCGATACTCGACTCGGCAAAATGGCGATCCTTATCTGTGAAGATGTCTGGCATAGTGTCATGCCCGCTCTTTGTGCGGTAAGCGGTGCGCACGTACTGCTCGTTCCAGCCGCTTCCCCTGCGCGTGGGTTCAAAGGTTCGACAATCGATAACCACGACCGTTACACCCGACTGTTGAGAGGTATTTCCGAAGAGCACGGCGTCTACTGCCTAAACGCTCAGCTCTGCGGATTCGAAGGTGGCAAAGGCTTCATTGGCGGATCAATGTCGGTTGATCCTTACGGAAAAGTCACTGCATCCGCTCCTCTAGCCGATGACGCTCTCATCCTAACTCAGATTGATCTTGAGATGGTTACAGTGGCGAGAGCACAATCTCCTCTTATCGCTGACTTACAAAGCGTGTGGGAGGAGGTTCGGTGCCTCATTTCAAGAAGCGGTTTCTAGAAAGAAAATATGTTTACATAATCGTCTACTATTTTATGTAGACATCTAAGTAATTCCGTGATAGAATGTCTGCATGAGACGACAGCGGATAGCTCAACTTGGTGCAGATACTCAAGAAAAGATGCGACGCATGGCACTTGAAATTCAAGCGAAAAGCCTCATGTACGCCCTAATCATGCAAGACGTGGAAAGGTGGGACAACATGAATAGTTCCGAACGCTCACAGGCTTTCGTACGAGCGCTTCGAAGGCATGATGCCGCCCTTGCTTCTTGCCAGCAAGGTTCCCTATCGTTGGTTTAGCTGACTTCAGTTCGCTTTCGATGACGCCAATTCAGCATGTTGTCGCAAAACATAAGTTGTTGCACATACCCAGCGTGTTGACCAAACCGTTCTCGAAAAAATTCAGCGACTATCGCTTTACGTTTCTCGGTTGCTGTCATTGCAGCCCAGTCATGAAAGTAATAGCGGACCGCCATTTGCCAAATGTGCGTATCCACCGGGACCGCAATCGAGTGATGCAAGCCAAACAGCGAAATGCAGTCAGCAAGCTTCTGTCCTATGAAAGGGAGCGATTTCAGTTGCTCGATCGCCGATAAATAGTCACAACTCTTTAGAGTAGCGACGTAATCGTCACCGCCTCTTCGTTTCAATTCGCGTGCACATGCAAGGATGGTTTCAGACCGATACCCAAACCCTTTTTCGCGAAGCCCACCTGGATTTAGTTCCGCCAGCACGTCTACGGTGGGAAATGCGGTGAGTTCAATATCCTCAACTTCGCCAATTCGTTCGCCAAACGATGCTAAATGTCGAACCATCGGTCCAATTCGACCAAGATGGTTATTCGCGGTGCAAAGGAAGGTGAAAAGCGTTTCAACAGGGTTCGACTGCTTTAGCACCCGTACGCCGCCATATTTGCGGATTAGAGGCTCGATCTCTGGTCCGAGTAGGCAGATGTCATTGTGCACTTGGCTCCAAGGACGATCTAAATCGAAGAGTTCCCGAAATGCGGCGTTCGAAGCGTTAGTTCGGATCATATTTCCGTTCTCAACAACGTACCAGCGGTTTCCGTCAACGCCGACCCACAGGCTGTCTCTTGGATTGAGCCAACGAAACGTCTGACCACCTTCGACGCAAAGTTGAAAGTCGAATTCTGTTGACATCGAATTAAGCTCCTGCTGGTAGCCTTCTTATTAGGCTATGTTAATTGTGGATCACTATCGAGAGATCGAAGAACGAATTCAAGCCGCTTGTGCAAAAGCCAACCGCACAAGGTCTGAAATAACTCTGATCGCTGTGTCTAAAACAAAAAGTATCGAGGCAATTCGAGAGCTTTATTCGTTAGGACAACGAGACTTTGGCGAAAGCCGTTTGCAAGAAGCCGAACCCAAAATCGCTGAGTTACCATCTGATATCAAGTGGCACTTTATTGGAACACTGCAATCCAATAAGGCGAAGAGGATTGGTGAGTTGTTCAGTGTTATTCACACAATTTGTAAAGAAAGCCAGTTACGTGAATTTGCGAAACTTCCAAATCAAGTTGAAGCTTTGATCGAAGTGAATATTGCTAAGGAAGAGCAAAAAAGTGGAATTGATCCCGAATTACTTGACGATTTCAAGGAAAAACTCCTACAATATCCAAACGTTCATTTTCGAGGACTAATGACCATTGGTCCCCAGCAAAACGACGTGGAAGCAATGAGACCATTCTTTCACGCACTGCAGAAATGCAATTTTGCGCTCGGGGGCGAGTGGCTTAGCATGGGAATGAGCGCGGACTTCGAAGTAGCGATCCAGGAAGGAGCAACGCACATTCGAGTGGGAACCGCTCTGTTTGGATCACGATAGTAAGTCAAACCCAATTGGAAGGGGTGTGGTCAAAAGTCATGGATGAAAATATGGAAAGCAGTCGTAGCGGCCTATTCACGGCCATCGTTAGCAGGTTTTCTCGACCGGTCGAAGAAGAGGAAGAGTCAGAAGTTTTAGAGATTCCGACTACTCCAGCCAAGCAGCAGAACAACTTTAGAAGCGCGAAAGGTTATGACGTCATGGTGCGTCCGACCATTACTTCATTTGATGATGCCGCCGCGGCTGCTAACGGCCTTAAGAATGGTGAGCTTCAAATCATGAACCTCACGCAATGCGATGCGGACACCCGACAGCGAATCGTGGATTTCATGTGCGGAGTCAACTTCACAATTGACGGCACCTGGGAAAGAGTCGGCGACCATATTTACATGATCGCCCCACCTCATGCCAACATTACCGTCGCCCCGCCATGTAAGCGAAGCGACAGTAATTAGTCTAGGCTATCCAAACTCCCTTCAGATCTTAGCGGCTCGGTAACACGCCAAAGCCGCTAAGTTTGCCATTTCTCTAGCTGTCGTGCTGAAAGAAACAACATTAATTGGGTGTTCTAAACCCTCGATAATCGGTCCGATTAGCTCTCTTCCCTGACCAATATATCCAACAAGCTTGGCAGCAATGTTTGCTGAGTCGATGTCCGGGCAAATCAATACATTTGCGTCGCCCTGGATGCGACTATGCGGGAAGAACTCTTGCGCAAAGCTAGGAAGTACCGCGACATCCCCGTGCATTTCACCATCTAAAACCATTTCTGGGTACTGGTTTGCCACGATTGCCGTCGCGTCCTTTACTTTTCGAGCTTTGGGATGCCTACTGTCGCCAAAGTTCGAAAACGATAGCATCGAAATCTTGGGAGTTAAGCCAAGATAGGTGGCCAATCGCCCGCCGAGGACAGCGATTTCAGCTAGCTCCTCTGCGGTTGGGTCAATCGTTAGCAACGTGTCTCCGACAACGTATACGTTGCCTTCGACTAGCAAAATGTGAAAACCTGCAACACGACTATGACCGCTTAGAAGCTTGATGTGCGGCATGATTTGGGTGATCGTGTCACTGTATGCCGATTCCGCGCCAGCGAGGAGTGCATCTGCCTTCCCTGTTCTCAACATCATTAGCCCGTAACGAAGGGGCGTCTTTGCCATCTCGCGAGAACGTTGAGGTGTGTAGCCGCTGCGTTGCCTCAGTTGATATAGCAATTCTGCGAACTCAACTGCGTCAGGGCTCTTGGCGGGATTGATTATCTCCACCGCTTCGCTGTCGATACCAAACCGCTCAACAAGAGGTCCCACCACCGAATTGCGGCCTAAGAGAATCGGAATACAGGTTTTCTCATGGAGCAACAGTCGAACCGCTTCCATGACTCGAGGACTCTCGCCATCAGTGAAAACGATACGTTTCGGGTGCGTCTTGGTAACCGAGCGAATACGCTGCATGAGCATTTCACTCTTACTCGTCATTCCGTTTAGTTGCTCTTTGTAGACTTCCCAATCCGTAAGAGGTTCTCTGGCGACATTGCTTTCGCAAGCGGCTTTGGCGACCGCCGAAGCGACGACGGGCAACAATCGGGAATCAAACGGTTTAGGAATGATATAGTCCGGTCCAAAAACGAACCTCTGTCCACCGTAAGCCATGCTCACTTCAACCGGTACTGGTTCGCGAGCAAGCTCAGCCAATGCCTTAGCTGCGGCTATTTTCATCTCTTCGTTGATACAAGTGGCCCGAACATCGAGTGCCCCTCGGAAGATGTAAGGGAACCCGAGAACATTGTTCACCTGGTTCGGAAAATCGCTTCTTCCCGTTGCAACGATCGCATCGGGGCGCGCCGTCTTCGCCACGTCGTAAGGAATCTCTGGATCAGGATTTGCCAATGCAAAAATGATTGGGTTTACTGCCATCGAGTTGAGCATCTCAGGAGAGATGCAATCAGCGACTGAGCAGCCCAAGAAGACGTCCGATCCTTGCATCGCTTCTTCGAGAGTGCGTAGCGGAGTTTCGACCGCAAAGAATGCCTTATACTCATTCATTCCGGCTGTTCGGCCAGCATACACGACGCCTTTGGTATCGACTAGAAGGAAGTTCTCTCGCTTCGCTCCAAGCTCGATAAAGAACCGTGCGCAGGCTAACGCCGATGCTCCTGCTCCGTTCACAACCACTTTGACTTCATCGATCTTTTTGTCTGCCAGATGAAGGGCATTTAAGAGTGCCGCACCAGAAATGATCGCGGTGCCGTGCTGGTCGTCGTGGAAGACTGGAATCGACATCGTTGCTCGCAGGGCTTCTTCAACAAGGAAGCACTCCGGAGCTTTGATGTCTTCAAGGTTAATCCCGCCGAACGTAGGTTCCAGAACCTGACAGGTTCTGATCAACTCCAATGGATCATGAGTCTGAACTTCGATATCGAAGACGTCAACATGGGCAAACCTTTTGAACAAAACGCCTTTGCCCTCCATAACCGGTTTGCCTGCAAGCGCGCCGATGTCGCCAAGCCCTAAAACTGCGGTACCGTTCGAAAGAACGGCGACGAGGTTCCCCTTGTTGGTGTAGCGATAAGCTTTATGTGCATCGTCTTTGATCGCAAGGCATGGTGCAGCGACTCCTGGCGAATAAGCAAGTGAAAGGTCTCTGGCGGTCAAACAAGGCTTAGTTGGGATGACTTCCGTTTTCCCAGGACGCCCCATCTCGTGATATGCGAGAGCGTCTTCATCAATTCGACTCATAAATACTCCTTCTACGATCTGCTTCGGCAGATCTACCAGTCCCGGAAAGGGTTCTTCTCTGCGATCTATTCGATAAACACAGTAGAGAAGCAATTAAAAATACCTGCCAATTCGCTAGGCTGGTAGGTATCTCAGGATAGAGCTAATATTCACATAATTGATCGTCTACATCTCATCCTGAATGCAGTTGCTAAAGCTTGCCTTCTGACATACGGGATTTGGACTGATATAGATGATTCAAACGTCGTGATCACAGGGGCGTTAGGCCAACAAACAGACGTCTTGAGAGCGAAAAATCTTTTGTCTATTGATAAGAGAGCCAGGTTCGGATGAACCTGGCTCTCTTGATATTAGAACTTGACAGTAGCGTTCAAGCCGAACGTCGTGTTGGAGTTCTTCAAGGTAGTGATTCCGTCGGATACGGTCGAAGTAGGCTGAAGGACGATCACTGCGCCAAGGCTCCAGTTTTGGCCAGCTTCGGTTGTTAATCCAAACGTATAGTGGTCAGTCGCAACGGCTGGCAACAGCAAGTTCTTCGTTGCATATTGGTCCTCAAAAGGCTTGTTGCAGTGATTGAATCCCGCTGAAAGGATGAAACCGCCACCAAGTTTGTATTGAGCGCCAAGCGCCACAACGCTTTGATTACGCCACTTCGTGCCGAGATCCAGCCCGGAACCAAGTCCTGGTCCGTAAATCATCAACTTACTTAGCGTTTCTCCATACTGAATCCACTTGGCATCAGCGCTGAAAGTGAGAGCTTTGGTCGCTTCGTAGCTTACGCCCAGCGTTCACTGCTCGGGCATGTTGAAAGCACCTCGATATTCACCCGCCGCAGAAGGGTATTTCGAATCCGGAAAGTTTGTTCTCGAAATATAGCTAGCGCCGACCTTAGTCTTTTCGCCGATCTCGTGCATGACACCGAGCGTGAACCCAACTCCAACAGTCTCGGTGCCGTGACCAAACGCTGCTGGGAGTGTTGAGGCGCCAAATCCTTCATTCGCCAGGCTAACTCGACCGATGTTCAAGTTCAATGCTCCGCCAACGCTTGTCTTATTGGAGACCTTCCAGCTTAAGCCAGGAGCAATTCTAATAATTTGCAGGTCACTGAAGGCAGATCGAGACAAGGTCGGCCAAGAATAGTCAGTTCCTGATCCTGCCACAACACCGACAGCAAAACCGAAACGCATGTTCGGATTCTTCATAGGTGCGGCAATCGCGACACTTGGGATGAGTTGGAAATCCTTTGCACTTCGTGATTCGACGCCAGCCGCGTTAAACCCAGCGCGAATTCGTGGGCTTGAGAACACCAGCGAAAACTCGGAGCTCAGCGGAACATAGGTAAGCCCAGCCGGATTAGTTAAGACCGTGATCGCGGAGGTCGGATTCGCGGTCACGGCTCCTCCAACCGCCATTTGTGAAACAGAGAATCCAATAGGTTGGAGCCCGTCGCTTGCAAGCACGAAAGCAGCCATCGACAACGATGCCGATGTTAAAAATACTTTGATGTAATTCACAGCAGATTGAGATTAGCGAAAACGTTCATGCGCGACTAGTACATTTCATGATCCGTGCTAACATTTGCGCTTTGATCACATCGCTCAGGAGTGGTGGGCCGGTACCCTTTTGACGTGGTTATTGTTATAGGCGGCGGTTTTGCCGGTGTTGAATCCGCATGGGCGCTCGCCGAAAGAGGCGTCAAGGTACAGCTCCTTGAGATGCGGCCTGTCGAGAATACGCCTGCTCACACAACAACTTATCTGGCCGAACTCGTTTGCTCGAACTCACTGAAATCAAAGCTACCTACATCCCCGGCTGGACAACTGAAAGGCGAAATGGAAGCGCTGGGTTCTGTCGTACTCTCGACGGCAAGAGAACATGAAGTTCCTGCCGGTGAAGCTCTTGGAGTAGACCGAAACGCCTTTGGCGAGGCAATCACGGCAAAGATCGCCAATCACCCCAACATCGAATTGGTTCGCGCCAAAGCCGATCCTAAGTTCATCGAAGAGCACCTAGCTGCTGGAAACAAGGTGATTCTCGCGACGGGTCCTTTAACATCGCCGGATGTTGCAGAGTGGCTTGCTCAAAAAACTGGACGAGGTCACCTGTATTTTTACGATGCTGTGAGTCCAACCGTCGATGCAGCAACCATTGATCGGAGCATCGCTTTTTCTCAAAGTCGTTACGATAAAGGCGGCGATGACTACCTCAATTGTCCGTTCAATAAAGAGAGCTATGAGGCATTTGTGGAAGCGCTGATTACCGCTGAACGAGCACCATTTCATGCTTTCGAAGCTGGCGGAAAGCGCGATGGCGATGGGCAAGAAGCGGAAGCCGAACTCCTTAAAAAGATCAAGTACTTCGCCGGTTGCACTCCCATCGAAGTCATTGCGGACAAAGGGGCGCGGTCCCTAGCATTTGGCAATTTCAAACCCGTTGGTCTGACTGACCCCAGAACAGGGAGGCGTCCGTGGGCAGCTTTACAACTACGACCAGAGAACAAAGAGAAATCGCTATTTTCGCTCGTGGCTTGTCAAACACGTCTCAAATGGGGGGAGCAGAAGCGCGTCTTCCGCATGGTTCCCGGTTTGGAAAACGCGGAATTTGTTCGCTTTGGAGTTATTCACCGAAATACCTACATTGAAGCGCCAAAGGTTCTCTCATCTAACCTTGAGCTTCGCGAAATCCCAGGTTTGTTCATCGCAGGTCAACTCACAGGCGTTGAAGGGTACGTCGAAAGCGCAGCGATGGGAATTCTCGCTGGTCTGGAGGTTTTTCGGGCTCTAAATGGCTTGGAACACGTTCTCGCACCAAGACATTGCGCCTATGGCTCGCTGATGTCTCATCTGATGGATGACACTCCACGCGAATTCGCGCCGATGAACATCAACTGGGGCTTGTTCCCAGATCCGGAAGGCTCAAGCCTCAAGAGAGACAAAGACCAACGAAAGGCCAAGAAACTCGAAGCCGCACAAGTAGCTTTCCGCGAATGGCATGCAGCACTGGCATTATGAGGCAAGAGCTTTTAGCTTGGTACGACAAAAATCGTCGGGCTATGCCATGGCGAGATGAGGTTTCAGCTTATCGGACTTGGGTTAGCGAAGTTATGCTTCAACAGACCCAAGTCGTAACGGTTATTCCCTTTTTTGAGCGTTGGATGGCACGGTTCCCATCGGTAGCAGCTTTAGCCGAAGCCGATGAGCAAGAGGTTCTTTCACTCTGGCAGGGACTTGGTTACTACCGCCGGGCTCGATCTTTACTCTCAGGGGCAAAGTTCATTCATGAGAACGGCCTTCCAAAAAACCTTGCCGAATGGCTAAAAGTCCCCGGAGTTGGAAGGTACACCGCCGGTGCGATCTGCAGCATCGCCCTCCAGCAATCGGAAGCTCTCGTCGACGGAAATGTGGAGAGAGTGTTTTCAAGATTAACGGCTAACGACTCATCAGATGCTGAGCTTAGCCGACAGGCTTGGGTCTGGGCAGAGCAAAACATCACCGGTGAGCGCCCAGGTGACTGGAATCAGGCACTCATGGAACTAGGCGCAACTGTCTGCAAACCCAAAGAACCGAACTGCCAGGAATGTCCAGTCTCAACCTTCTGTAAAGCCTTTCGGCAAGGCACCCCGACGGGGTATCCGACCCCAAAACAAAAGCGCATCGTAAAGGAACTTACCGACTACGTTTGGGTGCCTATCAGCCGAGGCCGGGCTGGCATAGAGCAGATCCCATCGGGGCAATGGTGGGAGGGGATGTGGCAGTTCCCTCGCGCATCGTCTTCATCCCAACTAGAGGAACGGTTTGGCAACCAATGGCTGACCAGTCTGATTTCGTTTCGCCATCAGGTTACACACCACCGAATTCAGGTTGTTGCCAGCATCATTCATCTCGATCTGCCAGAAAAATCTCTGGTGTGGGTTTCCTTTGAGGAACTCGCTCAACGAGCAATGCCAGCACCTCAGCGAAAAATCGCGAAGGCGATGTTACACACAGTCAAGCCTGAAAGTCCATTAAATCCGTCATAATCGAATCTATGGGCGCAGTGTTGCTCGATGCCGGAGATATGCGACGAACCTTGGGTCGTATGGCGCACGAAATTCTTGAAGCCAACCAAGGGGCTGATCAGCTTGTAGTCGTCGGAATTCTTCGGCGAGGATGGCCTATCGCCAAACGTTTGGCCTTCCTGATGACTCAGATTGAAGGAACAACTGTTCCCTGCGGAAAAATTGATATTCGGGCATACCGCGACGATAAACCCATCATCGAGAACGATGCGACCGAGATCCCCTTTGAGGTCACGGGGCGCAACGTCATTTTGGTTGACGAAGTGATTTACACCGCTCGAACAGCCAGAGCAGCGCTTGATGCGCTGATGCGGTTTGGCCGGCCCAATTCGGTTCAACTGGCTGTACTGGTTGATCGCGGTCATCGCGAACTTCCAATCGAGCCCAATTACTGTGGCCGCAAGATTCAGACTGAAAAGTCCGACCACATCATTGTCAAAGTGAACGAATACGACAACGAAGACGCCGTTGTCTTAGAAAAATCTGGCGCAGAACTTGACTCCCCTGGTAAACCCCTTACAGAAAAGGCAGTATGAAGCACCTACTCGGCATTCGTCATCTAGAAAAGTCTCAAATCGAGGAGCTACTCTCGATCTCGGCAGATTTTAAGCTGCGAGTCATCGAGGGCAAGGCTGTTCCGCAAATCAAGGACAAAGTAGTCGGGATGCTGTTCTTCGAGAACTCAACTCGAACTCGCGTAAGCTTTGAGCAAGCAGCTCACTACCTTGGGCTCAAGTCAACAAACTTCGCGGCATCCAGCTCAAGCATGAACAAGGGCGAGACGCTGAAAGACACGATTCTGACTTTACGTTATGAGCGCTTGGATGGCCTAATCATTCGTCACAAGCTCTCTGGCGCGCCTAGCCTTGCTGCTCGATACTTCGGGGGGCCAGTTCTCAATGCTGGGGACGGCCAACACGAGCACCCAACACAAGCGCTCAGCGATGCTCTAACGATCATCGAGCGAAAAGGGGACCTATCCAACCTACGAATTGCTATCGTAGGTGATGTAGAGCATTCTCGAGTGGCTCGTTCCAACGCATGGCTGATGAGCCATATGGGAGCAGATGTTCGATTTGTCGGTCCGCGAACTTTAATTCCTCCGCACACCGCACTGCTACCTGGCAAAGTTTTTTATGACCTCGAAGCAGGCTTGGAAGGCGCAGACGTCATCATGTGTTTACGCCTTCAAAAAGAGCGGATGGCAGAAGGCATGCTCAGCTCGATCAATGAGTATGCAGCGATGTACCAGATCAACAAAGAAACCATCCGGTTTGCTAACAAGAACTGTCTGGTCATGCATCCTGGCCCGCTAAATCGTGGCATTGAAGTTGACGACTTCGCCGCTGACAGCACCCAAAGTGCCATTACCGCTCAGATTGAAAATGGCATTTTCGTTCGAATGGCGGGTCTCTACTGGACCTTCTCCTCGGTAGAGGCAGATAAGGCTTCAGCAAAGAAGAAGTAAGCCATGCCGATTCTATTAACCGCGCTTTTTGCCACACAAATCGTACCTGTGTGGCAAAAAGCATATCTTCCTGTAGTCAAAAGTCTAGATACGGCTATCGGCGTCGTCAAGCCAAAACTGAAAACCGACCAGGTGACGATTGTTGTTTGGCGCTTTCACCCTGGTCAGGCAACCCAAGGTTTGGTAGCAAAACGAAACAAAGGCCAGTGGTTTGGATCTCGATATCTCGCCACCGGCACAACTCCCATTGCGATTCCAGGCGAACCTAAGCAAGGGTGGGAAACGATCGGCAAGTGGATGCTTAAGAACCAGATCATAACTTTTCCTGATCAGTCTTTGTTGCCAAAAGACAAGATCAAGACGAGCAAAGCCTCAGATACGATTGTGGTCCGTATCATGATTCCAGATGATGATCGAAGGTTTGGATTTGTCGGTTATGCTGACCACCCGAAGCGCTACGGCGAGCAGATGTTCGGCAAAATGATCGAACCCGCTCTCAAGTTCATGAGTGCGAAGTAGCCCTGGTCTACAAATACGAAACGAGGCGGAAAGAATCATCTTTCCGCCTCGTTTCGTATTTGAACTCTTATTTAAAGAAGTCGAACTTCTGGAGTTTGTCGCGAACAGCGGCAAGGAACTTGCCGGCTAGTAGACCGTCAATCAATCGATGATCGTATGTGAGCACTAGGTGCATGATCGACCGAATGGCGATCATATCATCGATTACGACGGCTTCCTTATTGATGGCATAGGTTCCAAGGATTCCTGCCTGAGGAGCATTGATCATCGGCGTTCCAAAAAGAGCACCATAGGTGCCTGGGTTTGTTAAGGTAAAAGATCCGCCCTGAACATCTGACGGCTTGAGCGAGTTACTTCGCGCAGCTTTAGCAATTGATTCAAGGTCCTTCGCGAGTTCGATCAAACTCTTGTTTTGGCAGTCTCGAATGACGGGAACGATGAGACCTTCGTCGCCTTTCGCTCCGAGTGCAACGGCCACGCCAATGTGAACTCCACCATTCATCAAGATTTGGTTATCCGGCGTTAGCTGAGCATTTACAAGCGGAAACTCAAGCAGAGCTTCGGTGAGAGCTTTGATGAAGAACGGAGTATAGGTGAGCTTTACGCCGTAGGTCTCCAAGAAAGAGTCTTTGTTGAGCGTTCGGAACTTCACCATATTGGTGACGTCGACTTGTGTAACCGTCGAAACAGTCGGAACCTGCGAGGCTCGGACCATCGCATCAGCGATCATCTTTCGCATTCCGGCGAGCGGCACCAACTTCTGGTCTCCAGCGGCAACAGTCGGAGTAACGGGCTTTGGCTCGGGAGCAGGTTTGGAAACTTGCGTCACGACAGGCGCAACTGGCTGAACCGAAGCAGGTGCGGCAGGTGACTTTCGACCACTGGCGATGTACGCCTCTAAATCCTTCTTGGTAACTCGACCACTTTCACCCGTGCCAGCGATTGCCGCGAGTTCGTCGTCAGATACTCCTCGTTCCTTAGCCATCGAGCGGACAACCGGCGTGAACCACTTCTTACTACCGTCGGAAGCGATTTTCACTTCAGTCGGTTCGCCTTTAGCAACGGCATCTACCGCCGGAGCCGATGCAGGAGCAGTCGCAACCGGAGCATCACCAACCTCACCAGGTGCAGAGATGATGCCCATGGCTTTGAAAACTTCAACTAGACTCCCTTCAGGAATCAAAATCTTCGTTAAGATTCCAGACGCAGGGGCTGGCAGTTCAGTGTTGACTTTGTCGGTCATGATTTCCACAACCGGCTCATCTTCTTTGACAAACTCGCCTTCTTTCTTAAGCCATCGACTCACGGTGCCTTCGTGAACCGACTCGCCAAGCTCTGGCATCAAAATCTCAACGGGCATGGATAAGAGTTTACCGGGTTCTTGTCAATTGTTCGACAAGACCTAACCATTCCTTGTCAAGTCCCTTATATTGCCTCTGTTCAGGAGACATTGATTCCAAGGCTGACAGGAGAGAGGTTCTTAATTCATCATCGGCAAGAACAACCTGTGACTGCACATAACTCACTCGAATAATAAAGATTGCTGCTCCAACCTCGGGAAGCCCCCAAGTGACTTGTCGTTCGACTCGAACCACGAATGGCTTCGAATCAAACTGCCGTCCGTTCCATTCTGCGGCATCAACGCCTTCGGGAACAACGGGATGGTGGTTTAGTTGAACATCTGTCTCAACTCCCCAAACAAACCGAGTCCACGGCCCCCGAACGATCATCATGTCAACGAGCCCTTTTGCGCCTCGGTTGACCTTTTCCATTCCTGGAACTACCGTATGGCCGTCGAAGAAGGACTGCCCAACTTTTTCTGCCGGGTTCCAATGGCTAGGAAAACAGACATTCACATACGAAAGCCAGTCCCGCTTCGATTCCCCTTCACCCTCAGTAGAAACAACCGCCATGTCCTCTTGGACAAATCGGAGCATTGAATCAAGATTAGCCTCTAGGAACTCGCCGTTCAGAAGACAACGAAGCCCGTATTTATCGGCAACAAAGGCTTCTGGATGTTCAACCAATAGTTTTTCGTGAACCCACTCCGTGACGGCATTCTCAACCTCCGGTGATAATTCTTGGCGACAAACGTGAAGGCTCTTCCTTTTCAGCGAAGATAGCTTTGCCTCGCGGTACTTCGCCCAATCGCTATCAATCTGAAAGGCGAACTTGTCTGCAACGCCATTCCCAAAGTCGGTTCCAAGCGGCTTCATAGCCGGCGAGAGATCATAGATGCCTTTAGTCCAAGGAGTGTAGACAGCTGGTTTAGGCAGGTTCACGCAATGATTCTAGCCTCAGGAAGGTTTCCATGCGCACTTACCCGCCAGAACCATAACCTAAGGATCGCATTAAGTGACACATAGGTAGCCTGAATTAATGGAACGGATTGATCGCTCTCTTTGGCCAACTACACGTGACATCATTGCTGGTCTTGGCGACATCGGTCGACGTCTCGTCGAGATTCAGGCAAGTGAAGGAGCCTCCGGAAACATTTCCGTTTTGGTCGGTTGGAACATTCCTGCTCCCGAAGAATTCAACGAAGTCGAAGAAATTGACTGCCCGATTTCGGTCCCAGAATTGTCTGGCGCTAGCTTCTTTGTCACCGGTTCGGGGCGACGACTTCGTGAGCTTGACCGAGATCCGCTCAGCATTCTTGCTTTCGTTACGATCCTTGAAGGCGGAAAAAGATGCTTGGTATCAAGTGCTCCTCAACGCCTCTTTGAGAGACCCACTTCCGAATTCAACTCACACCTTTCGGTACACGCTCAGCACGTTAACAACGGTGGAAAGGGATTGCATACGGTTGTTCACGCTCAGCCGCTCTATCTAACGTATCTCAGTCATATCGAAGATTATCGCGATGAACTGACGATGAACCGACGCATTCTTCGCTGGCAACCCGAAACTATGGTGACGTTGCCCGAAGGCATCGGAGTCCTTCCATTTCTTATGCCAGGTTCGGAAGAGCTGAGGAACGCGACGACTGAGAAAATGAAAGACCATCGCATTGTGCTTTGGTCCTGTCACGGCGTCATGACCCGTTCTAATTTATCGATCAAACGTGCAGTCGACCTCATTGAATATGTCGAAGCTGCCGCTCACTACGAGTATCTGAATCTGTCAGCAGGTAACAAGTCAACCGGCCTAGCAGATACCGATATGCGCCGCATCGCTGATTCTTTTGGTAAGACGCAGAAGTTCTTCTAAGACTTTGCGGGCTCATTTCGCGCTCAGTCAGATCGGGTATAGTTTGTTGTTGCGTTTGTGTGTCACATACTAGCGCAGCAACGCTTCGTAGTCTCACCAGTCGGGACGACCCCATGCGTACAAGTTACGACGGGGCAACGCCAGGTTTCGATTCGTCGAAACGGACACGGCGGTGGACATTGAAGCGAAGGAACAAAATATGATCCAGGGAATCCTGGGAACGAAGATTGGCATGACCCACCTCTTCACCGAAGAGGGCAAGATGGTTCCAGTAACCGTCGTGCAGGCTGGTCCAGTCTACGTGACCCAACTAAAAACAGAAGATAAAGACGGCTACACAGCCGTTCAAGTCGGGTTTGGCGAGGCAAAAATGAAGCACCTCACCTTCCCGAAGTACGGCCACCTCAAGAAGGCTGGCGTGACCAAGAACCTCCGCACTCTTCGAGAGTTTCGAGTTGACTCAGTAGACGGGCTAGCGCTCGGTCAAGAGATCAACGTTGAGATCTTCGTTGAAGGCGAAAAGGTGACTGTTACCGGAACGAGCAAGGGACGAGGCTTCGCCGGTGGTGTTAAGCGATACCACTTCAAGGGTCAGCATATGACTCACGGCTACATGACTCACCGACGACCGCTCTCAAACGGTGCAACTGGTCCGCAGAGGGTCTTCAAGGGTTCACGACGACCGGGCCATATGGGTACCGATCGAGTGACGCAAAAGGGCCTCAAAGTTGTTAAGGTCGACACGGAAAGAAACCTCCTTCTCATCGATGGTAGCGTTCCTGGTCCGAACGGCGGCCTCGTGACCATTAATAAGGCGGTGCGCTAAACCATGGCCGAACTAGAAGTCCTAAGGAAAGACGGCAAATCAGCCGGAAAGGTCAAGGTCAGCGAAGTCATCACCGGCGCTGGCGTGAAGCCAGTTTCAACCCATCGCGCCGTTGTTGCCGAGCAGGCCAACAAGCGACAGGGTACACAGTCCGCGCTCACTAGAAGTGAAGTTCGCGGCGGTGGTAAGAAGCCTTATAAACAGAAAAAGACTGGTAACGCTCGACAAGGTACGATCCGAGCTCCGCACTATACCCATGGTGGTATGGCCCTCGCGGTTAAGCCAAGAGACTACGCAAAGAAGATCAACCGAAAGGAGCGCCGAGCCGCTATCCTCGGTGCCTTCGCTGCCCAGCTAGAGGCTGGCAACGTCGTGATCGTCGAGAATGTCGTGTTCGATGTTCCCAAGACGAAGAGCGCTATCGACATGCTGAAAGCAGTCGGTCTCGGCGAAGCTCGCCGAGTGTTGGTTATCCTCGCGTCCTACGATGAGGTCACCTACAAGTCATTCCGCAACCTGCCAAACGTCGAAGTCCGAACGGCTCCGACCAATAGCGAGGGTGCCAAGGCAGCTCCGTTCTCAACTCGAGACTTGCTCCTTGCAACCAAGATCCTTGTGGCTCAGGATGCCCTGACGAAGATTGAGGAGGTTTGGGCTAAGTGAAAGATCCTTACTCGATCATAATTCGCCCTCATATCACCGAGAAGTCGGTTGCTCTCAGCTACGGCGACGATCTCGCTGCAGCAAAGAGACTCAGCAACGAAGCCAAAGGGACTGGCAAGCCAGCCGAAAAGGTCTCGGAAGAGGATCTCGTTCGAAAGTACACGTTTATCGTTTCAGGCGATGCCAACAAGATTGAAATCAAGCAGGCATTTGAAGCGATCTATAACGCAGGCAAGAAGGAAGACCAAGCGATCAAGGTCACCAATGTCAACACCGTCAAGGTGCTCGGTAAGAAGCGCCGCCGCGGTCGAAGCGTTGGCTATGAACCCAATCGCAAGAAAGCCATCATCACGTTGGCCAAGGGTCAGATCCTTGAGGATTACGGAGTCTAACCATGCCAACGAAACCAATGAAGCCGACAACGCCGGGACAGCGTCATGCTATCAAGGCGACTTACGCGGAAATTACAAAAGGCAAGCCAGAAAAGACGCTGACCGTCGGAAAGAGCAAGTCCGGTGGACGTAACAGCTACGGCCGAATCACCTCGTTCAACGTGGGTGGCGGTAACAAGACGGCTTACCGAATCATCGACTTCAAGCGAAACAAGGATGGCATCAAGGCTAAGGTCGCCGCGATCGAGTACGATCCAAACCGAACCTGCCGAATTGCACTTCTCCACTATCTTGATGGTGAGAAGCGCTACATCCTCGCTCCTCGAAACCTTGCGGTTGGCTCACGAGTCGAAAGCGGTGAAGGCGCAGACATTCTGCCCGGCAACTGCCTTCCTCTCAAGAACATTCCTCTTGGTACGCTCGTTCACAACATCGAGCTTCAGCCTGGCAAGGGCGGCCAAATGGTCCGCTCCGCTGGTGCCGCTGCTCAGGTCATGGCAAAGGAAGGTTCCTACGTAACCCTCCGCCTTCCAAGCGGCGAAATGCGAATGGTGCACAACACCTGCCGCGCAACCGTCGGTGAGGTCGGCAACGCCGAGCACGAAAACGAAGCAATCGGTAAGGCAGGTAAGAACCGTGGTCTTGGCCGAAAGCCTCATATTCGTGGTGTTGTGAAATCGCCCCGAGACCACCCACATGGTGGTGGTGAAGCGAAGTCCCCTGTTGGACGAAAGAAGGGTCCTGTCGACCGATGGGGCAACAAAGCTCTTGGTACCAAGACGCGATCCAACAAGAAGTCAGACAAGTTCATCGTTCGACGCCGCAAGGGCTAAGAATCGACTGGTCTGTAAAGAAAAGACTCCTGAGTTTTGCTCAGGAGTCTTTTCTTTTTCTCACGACTCACAAAACGATCAGGGCTTGATGGAAACGTGTAAGCGGAAATTCGTCATTTCGCTAACTCGGTTGCTTCCTGGCATTTGGTAGACGCGTATACGGTAGGTTCCGCCTTTCCCAATCTTCCTTTCAAACTTCGAGCCTTCTCGCTGCCCAACGAAAATTGGATTTCGAGAATAGCTTGGGATCACATCAAAGTACACCTGAGAATTGGTTGCATACACCGCAACACTCAAGTTCGAGTTATTAGCGAGATCGACCGTATACTCGGTCTCATTTTGATTCACTAGGCTGGCATTGATAGTTCGAGTACCAATCGGTCCACTAAACGAGATAT
Organism: Chthonomonas sp. UBA1950; assembly: GCA_002336105.1. Classification (GTDB taxonomy): domain Bacteria; phylum Armatimonadota; class Fimbriimonadia; order Fimbriimonadales; family Fimbriimonadaceae; genus Fimbriimonas. Next base: position 71,819 of record DDEQ01000010.1, read on the forward strand.
GTCGGTCATCTCGTTGTGGGAAGCTGGGCCTGTCCCAATCGTTTCGGCTACTTTCTTTCCAGAAGGTAATGCTGAAATCTGAAGATTCGTATCGGTCTGCCTCACGGCCCGAGATATAGACTCGAACAGTATAAGCACCGCTTCTGTCAGCGGTCCATCGGTAAGACTTCCCTTGCCTGCTCCCAACGAAGATCGGCGTATTCTGATTCGGCGGCGTGACGTCAAAACTGTTTTTTGTTGACGATCCATCAATGCTGACCGACAGACGCATTCCGCGATCTACATGAAACTTATAATCAATGTATTGCCTACCCCGGATCGAATCCCGAACAGTTGATCGAGAAGAACCAGAGCTAAAATTGACGGTCTTTTCGGTTCCATAGGGCTGGGTCGGACGGTACTCTTGCGACGAATTACGGTCGGCGTCACACTTGATGAAGAGTGAGTAATCGCTCGATTCGTTTCGCCGGGCAGCCGCTCGCATCAAGTAGACACGCACGGTGTAAGAACCATCTCTGTCGAACTTTCCAACAAACTTATTGCCGCTAACACTGCTGTTAAAAAGCGCCACTTTCTCCCGATCCGGCATCACATTGAAATAGTTCTGATTGTTCGAACCGTGAAGGCGGATGGTGACTTGTGAGTGACGCGGAACTCGAAATCTGTAGTCTCGGTAGGTTTCTCCGCGCAACGAATCCTTAACCACCGTTTCCGCCTCTCCTTGCCCAATCCGCAAGTTGGTTACCGATTGAGCCGCTCCATACTGAAAACTGGCCAAAAGAAAAGAGGCAACAGAGAGAACCTTTATTCGCTTACTTATCATTTTTCTCCAACGAACAACCATCTATCTTTCAAATATCAAGACAGCCGTTCATCATTTGATCAATCTGTTTTCTACTACTTATTGACACTAGATGTCAAAAAACAAAGACCAACACAAAGTTAGACTGTCGGGAAAGTTGACCGAGCAACAAAAAAGGCACTTAGGCCTAAATGATCGGGCCTAAATGCCAAACGTTTGCAGACTACTGCTTAGCGCCAGCGGTTATCCAAGCTTCAATCAGCTTGATTTGGTCTTCGGTTAACGGTGCGCGGCCTCTTGGCATTCGATCGCGTCCGCTTGCTCGAAGAACACGAATGAGTGTGCTCTGGGAAGGATTTCCGGCCGTAACGATCGCAGAAATCCCCTCATATGAGCTCGTCACAACACCAGCTCTTGCCGAGTTCGCGCTATGACATGGAAGACAATTGTCATTGAGTATCGCCTGCACTCCGGCGTAGTCAGCTTTCATCGCAGCAACCTCCTCTTTCTCAGCACCAGCGGGAGCTTTGAACGCGAAGGTATCCGCAGGGCTAGGATCCTTGCTCACCTGAACGTCGCTAGCAATGACGAGCAGATCCTTATCGCCACTCTTGAGAGAAGCGCCGCGTGCAATCGCCTTTTCATTGTCGACAAAAAGAGTCACCTGTGGACCTTTCTTGTAAGTTAGGTTAACTTCTGTGACCTGTACGCCGCCAATGCTTCTCTGCTTTCCAACAAGAGCCCCGAGTAATTGCGCGGACGGTTTGTTGATAAGGAATGCTCCCCAAGCAACGACCTCAGGCTGTAGCGCGAAAGCGTTGAGAAACCCTTCACTGACCACCGTTTCTGAGTATTTGTTCGTGGACTTCGTATAAGTTGTAACCGTCTTGCCGTCGCTCTGAACGGTCCCAGTTGGCGTCGTCAAAAGGAACAGATTTGGCTTTGACAGCACAAGCTTATAGGGCGCTTTTGCCCCACCAACTTTTTGAACCGTATAGTTCACGGTAACAGTGCCAGAATCGGCGAGAGTTTGCAGGTGGTCGCTTAGGGGCGCAGGGAGCTGGGTCTGGCTTACTGCTGCAAAGAGTATTGTTGCGGATGCCGCAAGAAGAGCGAACTTCATGTCGTCATCATAGCCTAGATTTTTACTAGAAAGTGCCCAATTTCATAGGCAGTATATTTCCGCAACAGAACAAGACGTGATTAGCTCGTTCATCCGTGGTTGTAGGCTCACAAGGCACTAAGCTGCATATCCATAATATCTACAACATTCCTCGACTCCAACCGACAGCTTACGACCTGAGTCTGAGGATACATATCTGCCATGCGGAATTCCCAATTAGAAGTGTAGATCTCATCTTGTGCCCCGGGGAGGAGGAGCGATCTCACCCACAATCCATCCTGCAAATTCATACCAAGAATAAACCCGGGAGACTCATAAACCGGTACCCTATTAGGTGGAATGATTGATCGTTATACGACGCCTGAAATGAACGCCATTTGGTCCCGACAAGCGAAATACGAACGCTGGAAGGACGTTGAGATCGCGATCGTGGAGGTTCACTCAGAAATGGGTAACGTGCCCCAAAAGGCAGTTGATGTCATTCATGCAAACGCTCATTTTGAGCTGGACCGTTGCGACGAGATCGAAAAAGAGACACGCCATGACCTCATGGCATTTGTTCGAAACCTCGCCGAGACAACCGGCCCGGAAGGACGATATATTCACCTTGGCGTGACTAGCTACGATGTCATCGACACTGCGCTGGGCATGATGCTACGAGATAGCGCCGACGTGTTGCTTGAAGGTGTTGCTCAATTGAAACGCGAGATCGGTAGATTGGCGAAGGACCATATCGATACCCCAGAGATTGGGCGAACTCACGGAATTCACGCTGAGCCGATTACGTTTGGCTTCAAGGCTGCAAACTGGTACGCAGAACTAGACCGCAACCAGAAGCGGCTAGAACAAGCGCGAGAAGACATTGCTGTTGGAAAGGTGAGCGGAGCGGTCGGAATCCACGCTAACACATCCCCTGACATGGAAAGCAGAGTGTGCAAAAAGCTTGGGTTATCTCCAGATCCAGTTAGCACCCAAATCATTAATCGAGACCGTCACGCTAACTTTCTCAATGTCCTCGCTCTGATGGGTGCTGGACTCGAGCGCATTGCAACCGAACTGAGAAACCTTCAGCGCACCGAAATCCTCGAAGTTCAGGAATACTTTGCCAAGGGGCAAACCGGGAGCAGCGCGATGCCACACAAGCGCAACCCTTGGAATAGCGAAACCGTCTGCGGATTGGCAAGGCTCCTTAGGGCAAACGCTCATTCGATGGTTGAGAGCGTCGCTACTTGGCACGAGCGCGACCTCACCAACTCTTCATTGGAGCGCATCATTTTCCCGGATAGTTGCCAGCTTGCCCACTTTATGATCAAGCGCATGACCACTATCCTTTCCGGACTGAACGTCAACGTTGATCGAATGGCACAGAACCTTCGCCAGATGGGCGATCTCGTCTTCAGCGAGCACGTCATGATCGCACTCATTCACGCAGGCTTATCGCGAGAGGCGGCTTATAAGGTGGCCCAAAGGAATGCGGCTAAGGCTTGGGATGGCGAAGACTTCAAGACGTCGGTTGCGAACGATCCAGACGTCGTGGCAACACTCAAACCAGAGCAAGTTGAAGAGCTCTTCAGTTTAGAGCACCACCTTCGACACGCGAGATACACCCTTGAAGCTGTCGGCATCAAGTAATTGACTACGGTCGAAAACAAGAAAGGGTTGCTGATCAAAAGATCAGCAACCCTTTCTGACTGTTAATGGCGGCCTTATTCTTTAATCAAAGGCATCGGCTCAAGCAACATTTCCTTCGTATAGATGAAGTCCTCTCGCTTGTAGTTTGCGAGTTCAAAGTCTTTTCGAAGAACGATGGCACCTGTTGGACAAGCTTCTTGGCAGAATCCGCAAAAGATGCATCGGAGCATGTTTATCTCGTACCGCGTCGCGTATCGCTCGCCAGGTGAATATCTTTCTTGGTCGGTGTTCTCATGTGCCTCGACGTAGATACATCGAGCTGGGCAAGCACCAGCGCAAAGCGAACAACCAATGCAGCGCTCAAGACCGCTATCGTAGCGGGTTAAAACATGGCGCCATCGAGTTCGAGTGTATTGCTCACGCTTGACCTCGGGATACATGATGGTGACCTTGTCATGCTTGAGACGCTTCGCTGTAATTCCAAAACCGGAAACGATTGGTTTCACAACGTCTTTAACGAGTTGCATTAGGCATTCACCTCTTCGAGCGTTCGTGGACCGGTCACGGACTCAATAATTCGAAGAGTCTTCAGATTCTTCGAGTTTCCGCCTCGCTTGATCTTCGCTTGAAGCTTCAAGAAAGCGTAAATGAGGGCGTCTGGTGATGGCGGGCAACCGGGAACGTAGATGTCAACCGGCACGACCTGGTCAGCGCCTTGAACAATGGCGTAGTTGTTATACACTCCGCCCGAGGATGCGCATGCACCCATAGAAATCACCCATTTGGGTTCCGGCATCTGATCGTAAATTTGACGTAGGACAGGAGCCATCTTCTTGCTCAAGCGACCCGCAATGATCATCACGTCCGCTTGGCGAGGGGTAGCTCTGAAAGCTTCCGACCCAAATCGAGCTAAGTCAAAACGAGCTCCAACCGATCCCATCATTTCGATAGCGCAGCAAGCAAGACCAAAAGTCAGCGGCCACAGGGAGTTTGCGCGCGCCTGATTTATGAGGTACTCAAGAGACGTTAAGATGACGTTTCCACCTGTTTGGACATTTCCAATCACAGGTGTCGAACTGTCATGCAAGACAACGGTTTCTACTCGTTTTGGCATGGCGTTTCCGGTATTAGGCAGTGTACCAAATGACGGCCTCGATTTGATTGGACGATGAGCTCACCTCATAATTGTCAGGTTCTTCTTTGCCCATTCGGGAGAAAACAGTCTCAATCGACCGAAAATATGCCTTGACAACGGCTATATCTATGAGACTCGCTCGCCAGCTAACTGTGATCTCCATGATCACCATGGGTTTCAGTTTCGTTCAGGCTAACCTAACTATCCAGTCTTATGACATGCCGAACGGTGCGGGACGAGCTTCTGGAGGCGCCTATAATTACTGGGATCTTGCCTACAATGGGTCGGGCTCAAAGACCACAGATGGAGAAATTCTGACTGGTGGGGTGGGTGACTTAACCGATGGAATCTATCCAAGTCAGAACTGGAACTTTGTCGAGAACATCAGCGGAACCGGTCCATACGTGGGATGGAGAAACTCGAATCCGACCATCACTTTGCACTTTTCAAACCGGAGCCTCATCGACTCAATCAGTTTTTGGTTCGACGATTCAAAAGGAAAAGGGGGCGTTGGACTTCCTTCCTCGATTCTCGTTGCAGGGTTGCCGCATACGATTGTCGATCCGAATCCTGCGGTTGGGACCCCAAAGCAGATCGAATTAAGCGAACTTGGACTAGTTACCAACATGGTTTCAATCCAAGTCATGCGGGGGCACGAATGGACTTTCTTAAGCGAAATACAAGTTCACGGGAGTGCTGTTCCTGAAAACTCTCCGCTCACCGTTTTGATCATAGGATCACTTGGATTCCCCTTAATGCGACGCCGAACTGCCTGATCGGCGCACAGAACGACATTCGGGCCACTTAACCAAGCTATCATCAAATCTATGCCTTACGCAAAATTGCTCGACCATAGCAAGAAGGTCAATCTCGGCGACATCAATCCAAAGGAGGACGGTGGTCTGACGAAGGAAGAGGGAAAGGTGCTCACCGAGCAGTTGGGGAAGGAGATGGCTAAGTTGCAGGAATTACTGTTTGCTGCGCGCCAAAATTCCTTACTCATTATCTTGCAGGGGCGAGACACCAGCGGAAAGGATGGCGCGATAAGAAACATGCTCCAGTATGTGAACGTCCAATCTGGTCGTGTTGCAGCCTTCAAAGTACCAACCGACGAAGAGTTAGCCCACGACTTTCTTTGGCGCATTCACAAACAAGCTCCTGGAAAAGGAGAGGTGGTCATTTTCAATCGCTCACACTATGAGGACGTGCTTGTGGCGAAGGTTCACAACTTGGTCCCCCACCATTTGATGAAGACGCGATATGACGACATCAACGCGTTCGAGAAACTCCTGATTGATAACGACACCATCGTGATCAAGTTCTATCTGCACATCTCGAAAGAAGAACAAGAGGAACGCCTGTACGCCCGAGAGAAAGATCCAACAAAGTCTTGGAAACTTAATGTTGGTGATTGGACTGAACGCGAAGTTTGGGATGAGTATACGAAAGCCTACGAGTTAGCCCTCGAAAGATGCAGCACGGAAGCAACTCCGTGGCATATCGTTCCCGCTGATCGAAAGTGGTACCGAGACTTGGCGCTTTTTGAGACGATCGTCGAGACCCTTCGCCCTTATGAGAAGAGTTGGCGCGAAAGTCTCGAAGATCTCGGGAAAAAGGCGACCGCCGAGCTCAACGCGTATCGCAAAGAGAACTCGACAGAATAATCGCTAGCCGATATCGGATCGATAGAAAGCTCCGTCAAATTGGATCGCTTTCGTCGCTTCGTAGGCTAGCCTCTTTGCGTCTGACAAGGTTTGCCCGACGGCAGAGACGCCAAGCACGCGTCCACCATTCGTGACAAGTTGCCCATCGGTCAGTTTAGTTCCAGCATGAAAAACCTTCACCGCTGGTTTTAACTCGCCAATCTGTATCAGTAACCCTTTCGGATACGCTTCAGGGTATCCCCCGCTTGCCATGACGACTGTGAGAGCAGCTTGCTGTAAAACAGGGATGGCTGGAACCACATCCCCACTTGCTGCAGCCAAAAGCGATTGAGCAAATCCACTGCCAAGCCTTCGCATCACGGTTTGAGTTTCCGGATCGCCGAATCGGACGTTAAATTCTAGGCAATACGGCCGACTATCATCGAGCATCACGCCGGTGAACAAGGTGCCTCGGTAGCTTAGCCCGCGACTTCGAAGCTCAGAAATTGTTGGCTTAACCATACGCTCTTCGACCTCTTCGATCAGGGCTGTTGTCACCCAATCACAAGGTGAGTACGTCCCCATTCCCCCGGTATTTGGCCCCATATCACCATCAAAAGCTCGTTTATGATCTTGAGAGACGGGCAAGCTGTGGATGTTGTGGTCGCCAACGATTGTGAGCAAGCTAAACTCTCGCCCCTTCAACCGATCTTCAATGACGACCGTCGCCCCGGCCTCACCAAAAACGCGATCGACCATCATCGATTGAACGGCTGCTAATGCCTGGTCCAAGGTTTCCGCAACAATGACGCCTTTGCCAAGCGCATTACCACTCGCCTTCACCGCAACCTGTTTTCCTTCGGCAAATCGGCTTCGAACATAAGCCGATGCACGCTCAGGATCAGAAAAGGTTTCGAATGATGCCGTCGGAACACCAGCAGATGCCATCACCGATTTGGAGAAGGCCTTTGAGCCTTCAAGATGAGCAGAAGCAGCTTCGGGGCCGTAGACCACAGCACCGGCAGATCTCAAACGATCAGAAAGGCCGTCAATAAGGGGATCTTCTGGCCCGACAACGACAAGGTCAAACTTCCGCGATTGCCATAGATCAATAAGTGCCGAATGGTCGGCTGTTGGTATCGCGATATTCTCGACATCATCCGCAATTCCAGCGTTTCCCGGCGCACAGACAACCTCTGCTTCTTGGGATAGCTTCCATGCAAGGGCGTGTTCACGTCCGCCGCCACCAACAACCAGAACCTTCATCGTAATAAGGATGACTGATTAGGAGCGCAGTTTTGACAAATAGTTTTCGATGTCGTTGAGTAACGAGCTCCCACTTGGAACTAGTTCCCGAGCATCATTGAGTGCCTCCCGAGCCCCGGAACGATCGCCTGCGGAATCAAGAGAGATGCCTCTTCGATAATATGCTGTTGCCGCGTACTCTTTCCACTTATCCCGAGTCGCTGCGTCCGTTTGCTGAGACGCCGCAGTGCTAAACGCCTCACCACATTTCCGCCAAAGCTCTGCCGCCGTGTCTGGGTCTGCTGCCTTTTCGGCTTGCATCTGATAGAGCTGCGCGAGGCTGCTAAAAATCGCCGGATTATGCGGATCAAGAGTTACCGCTTTGTTGATGGCATCTTCTGCGTGGACAAAGTCACCCGACCGCATATAGCCTTGGGCTTGTTCCTCATAAAGAACGGCCAGATTCTGATTTGCGACATTCTTCTCGTTTCCACTCGACAGCTTCTGCGAAGCTGACTCCAGTTTGCTTATGCGATCATCGACTGGCAAACTTGGATCCATCGCAGCGATTGAGCTCTTCACCCGCGAATCTCTGCGCTCAGCGTCTGCACGCTCAAACTGCCCGGCCAAAAAGATGACTCCTTCGTAGACCAACCAAAACAACGTGCCGATCAACAGGAAAAAGATCAGTAGCTGTTTAGTGAAATTCACCGTTTCCGGCTTGAATAAAGGTTGCCGAGGCGCTGGCGGATAAAACTGCGGCAGGGCATTCGGAGGCGGCATTCCAACCGGCTGAACTGGACCAGGCTGGTAAGGGGCCGTCATCGGCTGGTTCTGCTGGTAAGGGTTATACGGATAGGTCATCGGAGGCTGATTCACCGGGACCTGGGGGGCCATATAAGGGTTTCCAACGACAGGTGGTGCCAGCGCCGGTTGATTCCCATATGGATTGTATGGCGCCGAGTTTGGAGAAACCTGCGGAGGCGCAAACCCGATCTGCGATTGTGGCATCACTGGGTCTGGCATCAGCTGACCGTTCGGCTGAACAGCAGCCCTCAGCGCATCAATCATGTCCATTGCGCTGGCAAATCGCAACTGAGGACTCTTGTCGAGCGCCTTTGAAATCACCTGCCACAACGGATACGAAATATTCTGTGGCTGTGAAGGCAGGTTGTTCATGATCCCGTAAGTGATCGTTACAACGCTATCACCCGGGAATGGCTTTTGACCTGAAAGCATCTCATACAGAAGCACACCAACCGAAAAAAGGTCGCTTCTTGCGTCAATTTCTCGACCTACAACCTGCTCTGGGGACATGTAACTTGGCGTTCCAAACACCTGGCCATCCATCGTCAGGTTGGGTTGAAACGTCAACCGCGCAATCCCGAAGTCCGTGATCTTGATCTGTCCATTCGACAAGATCTGAACGTTGTCGGGCTTGATGTCTCGGTGAATGACCCCTTTGCTGTGAGCATGATCTAGCCCGGACAAAATATCGCAAATGATCTCAACGGCTCTTGCGATGGGCAAGGAGCCCTTTGCGTCTAGCTCAGCACGCAAGGTCGTACCATCGAGGTACTCCATCGCCATGAACGTCCTTCCCTGATCTTCAGCAAAGCTGTAGACGGTCATGATGTTCGGATGATTAAGGGTTCCAGCCGCCTGTGCCTCTCGCTTAAACCGTGCAATGCGTTCGTCTTTTTGCTGGGCAGTAGCCCCCGTCGGCATCGAAAGTTCCTTCACGGCGACGCGACGATTCATCAGCGGATCGTACGCTTCGTAAACGATGTCGTTCGAGCGTGCGATCTCCCTGATGATTTGGTATTGCCCAAGCGTGGTCGGGGGAGAACTCATTCTAGTGGTGTGCTGAAGCTATTGTTGGAGGTTGGCTAATGGTTCATTACGTGCGAAGACACGGTTTATCTGCAGGGTATTGAGGATTAGTGCTAAAGATTGCTAACAATTCACAGACGAGGCAAGTCGAGCGACTTGTTCAAAAAAAGTACCCGCGAGCCAAACTCTTTTCACAATTGCTATTTAGTTCGGATTAGTCACCACCAGGATAATCGCGCCCAGGCATACAAGCCGCCCATACCTGACGATTCATTTCTTCATCGTCGATGGCATCTGGCTTGCTTAGATCAAGCCGTTTTGCCTGTTTCTTGTTCGTCTCTGTCAATGGATATGTGTTCTTTTCAGCGATATATGGTCGCAAATCAGGCTTAGTCACAAAGCAGGACCGCATGAGATTTGACTCGGCGTCGAATCGGTTGAGCGGTGGTAACCCAAGGATCTGCTCGATGGTTCGCATAACGGATGTTTGGTTGTAGAAATCACGAATGACGGTCCCTCGTCGCGTATAGGGGCTAAGGACCAAACACAAGGATCGATGACCGTCAACGTGATCCCATCCATCTTGTGGGTCATCTTCGATGACAAAAACGCAGGTAGAAGCCCAATCCTTGGATTTTGATAGAGCTTCAATGCACCGACCCAAGGCAAGATCGTTATCAGCAACATGGGCTTTGGGCGACGGCGCACCTTGAGCACCTCCGCTTGTGTGGTCTTGCGGAAGGTACAGAATCGTAAGGTCAGCCAACGGTCTACCACTGTTCATCTCTTTGATAAAGATCGATGCACGGACTATGTCAGGGATTCCAAGCCCCCACCCCGGATAGGTGCTATGGGAAATCTTCGAAATCCGATCAACACCAATGTTGTGTGAGAAGCGAGGCACCTTTCCTTCATTCAGAAAGTCCTCTAAGACCTTGCTGTAGGGTGTTGATGGAACCGTCTCAGCGTAATCAAACTCTCCAAAGTTCCTCACAGTGAGTCCGTGATCTAGCGCGCTATCCCATATGTAGCCTGTTGCCGAAGTAGCTAGCGGATCATCACCAAAAGGATAGCTTCTTGTCCAACCGCCAAAACTGCGCTCGAAATGAGTAGTTGCATTCGCTTCTGTCGTCCAAGCGTGTCCGTCAGCGCTATTCACACCGTTGCAGTAATAGTTGTCCAACAAAACGAACTGTTCAGCCAATGCGTGATGGTTCGGCGTGACCTGACGAGGGAAAGTGCAGAGAGATGGATCGCCATTCCCCTGCTTCAGGTCTCCAAAAACCTGGTCGTAGGTTCGGTTTTCTTTGATCACGTAGACGACGTGTTTGATTGGGCCACTCGGACTGAGAAAGCTATCACTTGAAGCAAAGCTGGACGGCTTTATCGACACCGGTTTCCATGGCGCATCCTTTCGAATGATGCTCACTGTCCCGGAATACTGATAGACATTTCGGCCTTTGTTGCCGTCTCCGCCGCGTGATCCGATGCCTTTGGCACATGCGACAACGATCTCATCTCCGCGATAGGCGACGGCAGTTGGATACCAAGGCGTTTCAGTCTCGGTCAGTTTGGCTTCTGCATCCACGCGAATGATGCTATTTCGCCCCCCGCTAGCGATGAGCAGCGGCTTTGATCCGTCCTTCGATAGCGCGTTAGGCGCATCCCCTTTTCCAAGGGTAATGGGTTTCTGAACCACTCCATTCAGATAAATCTCAGAAGAACTAGAACAGGCCGTAACGAAAGACTGCCCACGAGCGACGATATCCGTTGGTTGTTGTCCGAGCGGCAAAACTGCTCTTCCGGGTTCACCCATTCTGAGCAGAACGGCGCAGCCCCCTGTTCCTATCCCTCTCTTATCAACAGCAACCTTCGTGTCTGAGCTCGTTTTCCCTTTTGGCGCTTTTCTTCCCCAACAGGAAACCGCAACTCGACCGTCTTGAAGAATCGCAACCGAATACGGTGCTGCTTCAACTGGCTCTCGAATGGCAACCATTCTTTTTTCGAGGTCGACTTTGACAATGGAATTATCTCGACTGAGGCAAACGAGCGCCGTTGTAGGTGAATCGTAAATGACACCGCATGGATACGATGCTCCAGAGACCTCTACAGGAGGGAGGGTAATTGGAGCGCCTTCTTTTACAGTGTCCCCTTCAATGTTAAGGACATGCAGTACCGATCCTGCACCTGTATATAAAAGCTGCTTACCTGAAGGAGAAAGGGCGATTCCGGTGTAAGAGGCTCCGCCATTTATGGAGAGGCGTTGAACTACTTTTCGCGCATCAAGATCGACAACCGTCAATCCTGCATTTTCTTTTACGTAAGCATATCGACCATCTGTCGAAAGAACCATATCGACAGGTCTTGCAGGAATGACAATATCGTCAGGCGTCTGTCTGACCCACTGCCCTGTCGGTACGAGCGTCTTGCCGTTATTTGCGTCACCGACTCGTTCAAACTTGAGGTAAGCAAACCCGATAAGTGTGATCGCGAAAACGATGATCCATGCTCGTACACGCATGATCCAATCATGAACGAATCTGTAGTTGATCCACCTAAACCTTAACGATTTCATTCGCAACGCAAAAAAACGATCCGCATTCGGGTATCATTTCTTTTCGCCGCGCGTGATGTTGCCGGCAACTGAGGAAAGATAATGGCGAAGATTTGTCAGGTGAGCGGCAAGCGTGCTAACAATGCGAAGCATATCCGCAACCAGCACTCCCAGGGTTGGAAGTATAAAGCACCCAAGAAGAACCGTGTGCAGAATCCTAATTTGCAAACGATTCGAATTCGCCGACCCGACGGAACAACAATTCGTCTGACGGTCGCGACATCGGTAATCAAGAGCGCGGAGTTTAATGCCGTCGCATGCGGACTGAAACCAATTCCAAAGGCTTGGACCAAGAAGCCAACCTGGGGCATCTAAAGAAACTATAAAATCTTAATAAAAGGGGGTGAGCTTTTCACAGCTCACCCCCTTTTTCTTGCCCCAATCGCGAATATACTTTTGAGGTGAGCAACGCCTTTACCGACGATCGGCTCAAAGAGGAGTGTGGAGTTCTTGGGATCTACACGCCTGAGCAAGATGCGGCGCGCATCGCCTTTTTTGGTCTGTTCGCCCTTCAACACCGCGGTCAAGAGTCAGCCGGCATCGCTGTTAGCGATGGCTCCCGTGTGCGAATGCACCGGGGCATGGGGCTGGTTAACCAAGTTTTCGGTCCTGGAGAGCTAGAACAGCTCCCCGGGCACCTAGCGGTTGGACACACCCGCTACTCCACAACTGGCGCGAGTGTCTTGCGCAATGCCCAACCTATCTATTGCCAAAGTCAAGTCGGTGAAATCGCCGTTGCACACAATGGCAATCTCATCAATGCCAGAGAGCTTCGCATAGAACTCGAAGCAGAAGGTGAGCACTTTGAAACAACGAACGACTCAGAAATCATTGCACGAATCCTGATTCGAAATATCGAGAAAGGGCCAGAAGCTGCGGTGCGCGAAGTTATGAAACGAGCACGTGGTGCCTACAGTTGTACTGCTCTCACTCCAAGGTGTCTGATCGGATTTCGAGACCCTTCAGGAATCCGCCCATTGGTGGCTGGTCGCCACGGTGACGGTTACATGATCGCCAGCGAAACCTGTGCTTTTGGACCTGTCGGCGGAACGCCCGAATGGGAACTAGATGCTGGGGAAATGGTGATTATCGATTCGAATGGAATGCGGATCAGCAAAGGCCATCAAAAAGAACCTGGGGGGATGTGCTTGTTCGAGTTCATCTACTTTGCCCGTCCTGACTCGGTGATGTATGAGACGCTTCTGTACAGCGCTCGAGAGCGAATGGGTATGCAACTCGCCCGGGAGCACGAGTGCGATGCTGATATAGTGGTTCCTGTGCCGGATAGTGGCATTCCCGCTGCTCTCGGCTACTCAAAGGTTAGCAAGATCCCGTTCCGCGAAGGAATGACAAAATCGCGCTATATCCACCGTACGTTCATCGCGCCAGACCAACAGCTTCGTGAGCTTGGCGTTCGGATGAAGCTGACGCCTCTCATCGACCATATCAAACATCAGCGGGTCGTGCTTGTCGATGACTCGATTGTTCGAGGAACCACCACGAAACAGATTGTAAAGATGATGTTTGATTGTGGTGCCCGCGAAGTTCACGTCCGTATCACGGCTCCGCCGATCAAGTTCCCGTGTTTCTACGGCATCGATATGGCGAGCAAGGGTGAACTGGCGTCTTCTCGAATGACAGTCGATGAGTTGTGCAAAGAGATCGGAGCGACCTCGCTCGGCTTTCTTAGTGAAGAGGGAGCCGTCGCCTCAGTTGGACGGTCCACAGATAATTTCTGTCTAGCTTGCTTTAACGGCAAGTACCCGATTCCTGTTCCAGGGGACATGACCAAGCTCGCATTCGAAAACCCGCCTGTAACGGGTGAAATGGCCGCCGTGGTCGGTGGACAGCCTAAGCTTATTCGCGAGTCATAAATAACAGTTATGGCTGTCTCGAAATAGACAGCCATAACCTTGGGGTACGTAGGCTTGACCGCTCTTGTCTATTCGAAGACAATGCCTAGCTAAGAACTTGTCGCAACCGCGACGAAAGAATCGGCGCACCCGTAATACAGGAACCACTTGTCTTTGAACCAGACGAGCCCTTCCATGAAAACCGTTCCGTCCTTGTATTGGCCGCTCTTCTCAAACGGCTCCTGGGGATAAAAGAAAGGATCGGGCAACGACTCAATCAACCTCACTGGATTGTCTTTATCAAACAGGAATTGCCCACCACAATATGTTCCCGCCGGATATCGCACATCCCCATCTTGCCCAGAAGCGTTCTTGCCGTTATACAACAGAACAATGCCGTAATCGGTGAGGACGGCTGGCGGACCACACTCGGTTAGCACACTGTCAAAATGCCCTTTTCGGGGGAATGCGCTGTGATATAAATCGCCTTTTGCATCGACAGTTGGCGTCCAATTGATCAGGTCGTCTGATGTAGCCAGATTCACCCACGACTCGCCCCAGTACATCAGATATTTGCCATTGACCTTAACCGCCTTGAGTTTCCCGTCGATCACCGCCGTAACGATTGAGGCTGACTTCGCCCACATGTTGGTAAATCGACCATCAAATGCTTTTCCAAAAGCATGGCCGTGTTTTAGCCAAGTTCTCAGATCCCGTGAAGTGGCAACTCCAAGCCGGGCTACTTTCCGATTCCATTGGGTATAGAGCAACACATACAAACCATCCTCGCTAACAACCAATCTCGGGTCTTCACACCCTCCGGGCCACTCCATCTCCTTCTGTGCGTCATTCGCAGGATAGAAAACAGGTGCCGACTCAGCTTGAAAATGCAACCCATCAGTCGAGCTCGCATATCCCAGTCTTGAAGTTCTGTGTCCCAGGGACTTCGCCAACTCATCTTCTGCTCGAAATAGAACGATCACCTTGCCGTCTTTGACAACGGCGGCGGGGTTGAATGTGTCTTGAGCACGCCAACGAACTTCCTTCGAAGAAACCGGGCACAAAAAGCTGTCCTCCCCAGATGGACGAACAACAGGATTAACGTTTTTTGGGCGTTCGAACGGGCCAATAGCCCAAAAAGGAAGTTTCGACATCGCTTTTACCGACAGACTACCGCCGACTGCAGATTAGGTGACGAACTAAAGCCGCGTTGAGACGAAATGAAAAGAATTGTAAAAATTAGTTACAAACCTTGACTTAGAGCGCACTCTAAGAATGCATTCTATTGATCATGCAGGAAACGCTCACGATTTCCGAAGTCGCCGAAACAACTGGGTTGACAGCTCACACATTGCGCTACTACGAAAAGGCAGGATTGCTTTCGCCTATCGAACGTAATCATGGTGGTCATCGACGATATTCGATTCGTGACATCAACTCGCTGATCTTTCTGCAAAGGTTACGCCTCACGGGGATGCCGATCAATCAGGTTCGTGAATACGCAGAACTGATGAGAGAGGGCCCATCAACAATCAAAGCTCGACAAGAACTACTTGAGCGACATCGTCAGAAAGTTATTAACGAAATCGCCGATTTACAACAATGCTTGAAGGTTGTTGAGTTCAAAATCGGCCTCTATTCGCAGGGGTGGGTGCCCCAAAGCGAGTCCGACCCCAGTCTTCAAGAGATTCGCCGCCTTTGCGGTGTTGATTCGATTCAAAACAACTAATCATGAAAATAAGAACCATTGCTGGAAACCCCGTTGGAGCCGTTGGCCTTGGCTGCATGGGAATGTCATTTGCTTATGGAAAGGCAGATCAAACGGAGGCCGATGCCGTATTCGGACGTGCACTCGAACTTGGTGTCAACTTTTGGGACACCGCAGACATGTACGGCGCTGGCCATAACGAGCAGCTCATCGGCAGCTACCTAAAAGGAAAGCGCGACAAGGTCTTCCTTGCAACAAAGTTTGTGAACGTGTACGATCGAACTTTGACTTCACACCAAGACCTCGTTGAGCAAAACGTGCCGTGGATCGTCGATGGGACGCCGGCGTACATGAAAAAAGCGATTGACCTCTCGCTTCAGCGACTAGGAGTCGACCATATTGACCTCTATTACGCGCATCGTGTCGATCCTCGTGTCCCAATCGAGGAAACCGTTGGAGCGATGGGTGACCTCGTTCAGGCGGGCAAGATTCGATATGTCGGGATCAGTGAAGTCCGAGCAGAAACACTTCAACGCGCGCACAAAACATTTCCGATTGCTGCTGTTCAAAACGAGTTCTCACTTTGGACCCGAGACACTGAGGAAGACGTTTTACCGCTTTGTGGCGAACTCGGTATCGCCTATGTTCCCTACTCTCCGCTCGGACGAGGATTCCTCACCGGCCAGATTAAGACTATCGATGACCTGGAGGATGGAGACTGGCGACGAAGCAACCCTCGATTTGCCGAGGAGAACTTCACGAAGAACCTAGAACTCGTCGATCTGGTTGAGAGTGTAGCAAGGCGGGTTGGAGCGACTCCTGCACAGGTCGCACTTGCCTGGGTTCTCAGCCGAGGCGAGCAAGTAGTGCCAATCCCTGGTACGAAGCGAGTGAAATACCTCGAGGATAATGCCGGATCTGCTGAGGTTCAATTGTCCCCCGCCGACATCGAAGAACTCTCGGCGATCAAGCCAGCTTCGGGCGAGCGATACCCCGAAGCCAGCATGAAATACGTCAACGGTTAAATTGAATAGGCTTCTAGGTTAGGGCCTAGAAGCCAACTTTTCACTCCGCGATCAATCCTTCAGGAATGCAGACCGAGATAGAGGTCACTTCGCCAGTTCGCAGGTAGATTTTCTGACTCAATTCTTCGGGGACACTGAGCCCGTCAATCATTTGGGTTTGACCATTCGCCAGATTTAGTTCGACTGTGCCGTTTCCTTCGGAGAGCTGGTAGATCACCGGTACACCGCAGATAGTGAATCCGAGTGTCCCTGCATCGAGATCGACGTCTTGACTATTGCCAAAGAAGTCCCTGACCAGCCAGGAAGTCGTTTCTGTCAGGAAAGCGTCTTTTTTCAGAAGGCTTGGTCGAAACACGAACTTCCCTCCCCTGTAAAGAACGCCAAGTTCCATCCAGCGCGCAAGAATATCTTCCTTCGTCTGGCCAGTCATTCCCGGCTGTTTCGCGCCACGCCCTGCTGGAGTATGCGAATACGGGTCGGTCGGGAATGCGCCAAATGTGTTCGGCGATTTCCGGAAACCCATTCCTTCTCTGATCCGGTAATAGGCCGACTTTAGTTTCGCAATTGTTTCCTGACTATCGCCCCGTTCAACAGCCGCTAGTAACGTCTCCTCAACCGCAACAAGGAGCTTGGAATTCATATGCCAGTAGATGCTTCCAAGTCCCTCGTAGCCATACATCGAGCCAGACCGCCCGGTAAAGGATCGATGCCCAAAGACAGATTCATAACTGGACAATGTCTCTGCTCGATGCTCTTCAACTAGACGAGAAAACTTAGAATCTGCTGAGATCGTGTCTAGCATCTCGGCGAGCACTCCTGCATTTCGTAGGTTCGGCGCGAATCGATAACCGCCCGCTGCATCCTTTAGAACGATTTGAGTGTTTCCACTTTCGATCAAAACCGATAACAGAGGATTAAGCTCGACGACACTCGCCGGTACCTTGTTTTTCTCCAGGAAGGTTGGCAATATACGCTCAGGATAAAGCATGAACGTCGACTGATCCTCACGGAAAATCTTGCTTTCATAGAGTGCCTCAACAAGTGAGATCACTTCATTTGGATCCAGCAATCCGCTACTAATGACCGCGACTTGGCCTTCCAGCATTTCATACATGTGAGAGACGGTTGCACGTCCTTCAACACGTAAATCGAGGATGTTGTAGCTATGGTACAGGCCGTCAGATCGCTTGCTGGCCCTGATCGAGTGGTCTAGGTAGGGCAAAGCGATATCGCACAAAGCGACGACTTCGGATGTTGGAACCGAGGTTGTCGAGCGAAATCCGGTTGCATAAACCTTGTTTCGGTACCCTTCAAATGACGTTTCGAGTTCATCCAGGAGGTTACGAACAAGCTCAGGACTAACTTTGGGAGCGTCCAATTCAGCCTGATGACGATATAAGATCGCCACGACGCTTCGAAGCCATTCCGCAACCTCGACATCGCAAACAAACTCGCCTGAGTGACTTTCAAATAGCGGCTTGCAAAAGGCCAGAAATCGTCGAAGGTAGCACAAAGTGACCATTGAGATTCCGTTGCCGACGAGCGCATTATTCGCATCGTTCCACTCTGGCCGCTGAGTGTTCATCCAAATCCCAGCATCCAAAACGAGGTTCGATAGCTTTGATAACACTGGAACGATCAGCTTTTCGGCCAAGGTCGCATGATGGACTTCTCCGTTGTTGTCGAGAACCAGTTTGGCGTCGCTCCCTAGTTCGGAGACTTCGGTTTCGATCTTTCCATTCAACGAGTGATCAAAAATGATCGTGTCGTGTGGATCTTTGACCATTGCCGCATACGATTTCAGACGCATCGGAACATTGGCATAGCTGTATTGACGCTTCGCCAATGACCCTGCTAGTGCGTCTGGATCGACTTCATTCGCTAACTCAAGTAGCTTCAAAAGGTAGACAATCTGGTGATCGCCCCAATAGCCGTAACCTGACCAAGGATTATCGGGTTCAGGAACTTCCCAATCGATCCCTTCTCGAGTGATTCGATATCCGTTAAAGCCATCTACCGTTGATGCGTTGACGAACTTTGCGATAATGCTTTCCAAGAAGACCGGATAGCTTAACGAGAGAGCCTCCCAGTTTTGGAAGATGTCTCGCCAGTTGCCTTGATAGCTCAGGAGAGGGGAGCCATCTGGGTTCTTCAAGTGGATCGCAAAATAGTTCCACGGACGGCTTGGATCACCGTGACGGCGACTAAAACTCAGCGGCAGGTATTCGGTTGCGATTCTAGCCAAGCTAGCATCGCCAGTGTACTCAGCGCTCTCTAAAAGCTGGCGGTACGGCATGCCATCCTGTAGTTTTTCCAACCAACCTTGGTGTTTCTCGGAAACCTGTCTATTTCGGATGTTGACAAATGCTCGAAAGTCGTCAGCTTGCAGTTTGTCCGCGTAGGGGTAGATACCTCCACGCATGACATTGAAGAGCACCGAAGCTGCCTGGTGACCATCGGCTTGCTTGTCTGACGTGAGGTTCTGACCATCCGCCGCCGCGACGTACGTCTCTAATCGATCTGCCGCCCCGTCCATTTGGTCTCTCAGATCCAGCCGTATATCCTCATTTTTGAGGAGCTGCTCATTGAGACTGACCACCTGGGCTTGACTTAGGTTCGCATCAATAACCAAATCCCAACTCTTCATCTGGCCCGGAGTAAGCGTGACCTGAGCGCACTGAAGGAAACTTGCTCGTCTGCCCTTCAAAGAAGTCTGTGCAGCAACAGATTTTCCAAGTTTAAAATCAAGAAACTGGCTAGGATGCAAGAAAATTTTCGAGTCATCTAGTCCTCGACTCCATGCGACGTTAGCTCTCAACGCTTCGCCGGGTTCCGCACGGTCGATGATAAGCGAGGAGAGCGCAAACGTGGTTAGGCCGCTACTTGGAACGACTTCACAACTCGTGTATGCGTCAACAAGCACACCAGAATTCGCCGCGAAGTTCGCTGAAACTCCACAAGGAAGAAGCTCAAGCAAGCCGTCAACAACCTCAAACGAAATCTCTTTCTCGCCTTCGTTAATCAACTGCGCGGTGCGAACCCAACCGTACTTATCCGTTGCCGTCCACCGATACCGGAATGTAACGCCTAGCTTTGAGTTGTTCTCTTCGAATACAAGGAAGTTATTCAGAACTGATTTGAAAATCTTACGAGTAATCCCTTCGCCGGCTGGGATGCTCTGAAATGGCTCCCAAAACTCAAAGGTACCGTCGGATTTTGGAACACGAATGATTGTTATCGGGCCAGTTTTTCCCGCCGACCGATGGATGGTGTCTTCGGTTGAGTAGAGGAACAAGCTCTGATTACAGTCAACTCGACCTGCTGTTAGAGAACCCAGACTCGAAAGATATAACCAAAGATCGCAATCGCTAACGATGCTCATGAAGAACGGTTCCACGAC
This sequence comes from Chthonomonas sp. UBA1950, assembly GCA_002336105.1. Classification (GTDB taxonomy): domain Bacteria; phylum Armatimonadota; class Fimbriimonadia; order Fimbriimonadales; family Fimbriimonadaceae; genus Fimbriimonas. The sequence continues at coordinate 91,832 of DDEQ01000010.1, forward strand.
ATCGTAGCCAGACCATTCGACTCCAACCTGACTTCCTAATCGAGTTAGGTCTTCAGATAAGACACGATTCACGGCGGCACACATCGGCCCGATTATACTTTTGCCCGGATCAACTAACCCACGAATAGGAAACTAATAGGTGATGGTTGCGCAACTCATCGCACGGACAACGGGACAACTTTGACTTTTCCGTTGCCAACTCCAAGCGGAACAGAAATCCCCTCGTATTTACCAGGTGTGTGCCTATCGCCCGGATGGACAGCTTTCCCTTGGAAAACCACGACATTATCGAGCTTTAATATCTCTTCTCCAGATTGATCTTTGACGGTGACGTCCGCCTTCACTTCCTGGACATCCGTCTTAGTGCCGTTCTCCCACTCTATCTTGATGAGCGGGCCGACGGAAGTGATCTCGATAGCCGCGGAAACAATTCGAATCCCTTGAGCACTGTTTTCTTTCTTGTCAGTATCAGAAGGCGGCTGGTCTTGAGGCGGATAGTTCTTTTCTGGAGATTGTGTCGGAGGAGAAGATTGTCCCGCACTATCACGATGGCCAATCATATCAATTCCAGCCATGACGACCTTGCCGAACAACATCAGAATCACGAGTGCGAGCAAAGCGGCAAGGAGCCACGGAAACAGCCTGAGAAGAAACGGCATGATCCCCGAAAGACCGTTTTCAAGGTCGTTGAGGAGTGGAAGGCACCCGTTGTTCTGCCCCATCGGAGACGTGGTTTGGGCTTGAGTAGCACGTTCTGATGACGATACTTCGATAGGTCGAACACTTGGCCCCAAAACGTCAATACGAAATGCCTGAGCGCCTAAGGAGAACTCGGTACCGGGTTGAACAACAACGGCACCGCTAATGCGTTGACCCGCAATGAGGACGCCATTCGCGCTACCAGTGTCTTCAACCAAAACACCTTGAGCGGTCTGTGAAACGCGGGCGTGGTGTCGACTTAGGGTTTGATCCTGTATGGAAATGGAACATGCGGGATCGCGACCAATCGTGACAGGTTGCGCGAGTGAGAATGATTCCCCAATTCTCGCACCTTGTATTCCAACCAGCCTCGGTTCCATCACCAAAGAAGACGCAAATGGAGCCTATTGCGTTGAGCTCCATTTGCACTTTTTCATCAGATTGGGGATCGAGTGATGACCACGGGATGGTCTCCAGCTAAGGAGCGAGCTTCCAAAGTGGTTGGAGTCTTCTCAACCGCCAAAACGTACACACCCGGTTCTGGACCAGTCAGAACGTTATCCAATAGTCCGATAGTCGAGCCATTTTCAGTCAACACAAGGTCAAAAACTGGCTCCGTCGTCTTGACTAAGATCGCACCGTCTTCATAAGTCGAGACTGTGATTTTGCTGGGCGGAGCAAGCCGTTGATCTTTCGGTTCACCCAAGAACTGCCATGCTTCTTCAACACCATCTCCTGAAGCAACCAAGATCGTCTCATGAACATTAAGCCCGTTGAGATCGCATACGAGGACCTCTGATCGAGAATGGGCATCGATCTCAGGATCTGCTTCCCAAGTTCTAAGAACCTCACCGGTCAGAGTCGAATATGCCTTGACAGAAAGCTCAAGCGGCCAAGTGTTCTCGCCGTCGTTGATGCCCCAAACCGCCATCTTGTCCCCATCGCGTTTGAGCGATATAAGTTGATCAGCATAGATTCTTCTACACTCATAGGCAAGCGGCTTGTAGTTGCCTTCGCAGTCAACAAACGCCCAGCTGGACACCGGCCAGCAGTCGTTCACTTGCCAGATCAACGTCCCTTTGCAGAATTCTGACCGTCGGAAGTGTTCGATACCAAAGCGCAGGGCGTCGCGTTGGTTCAGTTGCGAGTAATAGACCCAATCTTCGAGCGACTCTGAAACTGGATAATGCAGCTCGACATAGCTGTGGAACTTCTCATCGCCCTTGCCAGTTTTGTCGTGCCACATGACAGCCTCAGAATGTGCAGCCCAGTCGTCCTCGCCGAGATATTTATCCCAAGTCGAAAGCGCTGCCGCAGAGCAGAATCCAAATTCGGAAGAGAAACGAGCCGTAGAGTCTGTGTAGAACCTCCAGTCGCCTCGACCGTGCCAAACATCCCAATAATGGGAGTCGCCTACGCCACCATCGTTGACCTTTTCGAGAGGCGTAGCCTTTGCCCCAACAGCCGACCCAGGTGTGTACGGTTTAGCAGGGTCTAGCTCTGCCAAAAGAGTTGGGATAACTTCATTGTAGAAATGCTCGCCATAGAATCGAGGCGGGGTCTTGTCACCCATCCATCGCTGAGCGAAACACTGCTGGTTTTCATTGTTTCCACACCACATTCCAAGAGAAGCGTGGTTTCGCAGTCGCTTGATATTCGCGGTCGCTTCTTTCTTGAAAGGTTCAACGAACTCTTGATCGTCTGGATAAAAGCCGCAGGCAAACGGGAAATCTTGCCAAACCAGAATTCCTACCTCGTCGCAAGCCTCGTAAAATGCATCCGCCTCATAAATACCGCCACCCCAAACTCGGAGCATGTTGAAGCCCATGTCTTTGCATCGCTCAATCTGTTCACGATAGCGCTGCTTCGAGATCACGCTCGGGAAGCTGTGGTCCGGAATCCAGTTTGCCCCGCGCACCCATAACGGTTTCCCGTTGACTTTAAACTCATACGATTCGCCGAATTCATCTGGTTCTCGAACGAGTTCAACCGATTTGATCCCTATCTTCACGATCTGCTGATCGACGTGTTCGTATTCGGTGCCTTCCTCAGTCTCGCCCACTGGTCGCATCAGGTTGACAGAGACCGTGTACAGAGGTGGGTCAGTCTCAAGAGGCGTCCAAAGCTCTGGCTCCTTAACAATGCAGTTCGCGCCATTGACATCGTAAAGCGGTCCGTCCAACGTCTCCATGTCTGGGAAAAGAACGTCGACGTAATAGAATTCTGCATCGCCCTCAAACTCAGCGGTGGTCGTCAGAGTAACGCTACCGTCCTGATTGAACTTCTGCGTGACATGAACATCGGTCAGTCTCGCCGCATATTCGATGAGCGAAACAGGTTTCCAAATGCCACAGGAAACAAGCCGTGGCCCCCAATCCCAACCGTACATATATTGAGCTTTTCGAACGAAGCTGCGATCCCCGAAGCGACCCACTTTTTCAAGGTCCAAGCCCTGGTCGGCAAAATACTTTTCCTGTCGTTCGAGCCCGAGCTTAACCGCAGATTTGAAGTGCACAGAAAGTGTGTTCTTCCCTTCCTTGAGCTTCTCTGTGACGTCGATCTCGATTGGGACGAACATGTTGTCAATCGCGCCAACCTCTTCATCATTGAGTTCAATCGTCGCGACCGAATCGAGTCCATCAAATCGGAGGACACGCTTAGGCAGGGCGGGATCGGGTACGAAGTCAAATTCAGTCTTGTAGGTCCAATCAGCCTGATCAACCCATTGGCAACCAATCTCGTTCATGCGTTCAAAAGGGTCGGCGATCACACCGTTTTGAACTAAATCAAGGTGCACATGACCCGGCACTTGAGCAGGTAGCCACGGCAATCGTATCACCCCAATCTGAGTGCCAACTTTGCCGGTCTCACCAAAGACCCAACCCGAGTGAAGATACGTTTTGCGTAGCATTATCACAAAGAATACTTAGCTGGCCCCGTGTTAGTAAACGATTTGTATATCATGGGGTTAAGGATCACAATAGTTGCATCTGATTTATGGCTAAACCACTTTCGGCCTGATCAAAATGATTCTAATGTTGCCGATCGCTATGGTTCTTGCTTTTCAGTCGCCACTGTTGACCCATGCTCATGCTCATAACGATTACGCGCATGCACGTCCACTCTTTGACGCACTTGATCAAGGGTTTTGCAGCGTCGAAGCTGACGTCTTTCTAGTCGATGGAAAGCTGTTAGTCGCACATAACCGAAACGACCTCAAGCCAGAACGTTCGCTAGTGAACCTCTACTTGAAACCTCTTGCCGATAGGGTTCGAATAAACCGAGGCTCGGTTTATGCTGAAAAGAAGCCATTCATCCTACTGATCGATATCAAAGAAAAGGGAGAAGAGGTCTACCAAGAGCTTAAAAACGAGCTAAAACCGTACGAAAGGCTCTTGACCTACCAAGACGGAACCCTGCACAAGAGAGCGATAACCGTGATTCTCTCGGGCGACCGTCCAATCGAGAACGTTCTTAAGGAAAAGAAGCGATTTGCATTTATTGATGGCCGCCCTTCGGACCTTGATGGCGGGCCTGATTCATCCGTGACTCCACTGATCAGCCAAGATTTCAGCGAGGTCTTCGGATTCACTTTACAGTTCCCTCTGAAGCCTGAACAACACGCAAAGCTCGTGGACATGGTCAATAAGTGTCATGCCCAAGGAAGAATCTTACGATTTTGGGGAACCGCAGAAAATCCGACGCTTTGGAAGGAGTTGAGAGAGACGGGAGTAGACCTCATCGGAACCGACCAATTGGCTAAGCTACGAGAATTTCTTGTTGGTACACCAACCCCTTAGTCGCCGTTCAGAACCCAATCAGCATCTAGTTCGGTAGTCACCAATATTCCCGTTCGGTCGGTAATGACAAGGCACCCACGATCGGCATGAATCGTTGAAACGTGTCCAAACCCAAACGGGATTGGGGCAACTCCGATGATGTTCCTAACGACCGTCGGAGCATATGGACTCAGTTCAACGAAGGTCTCGAATCCTTCTTTGCTCGCATCGTTTGCAGCCACTGATTCGGAAACGCCGTAATGCATGTACGAAGTCACCTCCTCGATTCCGAGAACTTTTCGGTGTCTGCCGGACCAGGGCGCATAGTGTCGTCCCCCGTTCGAGTGCCACAGCACCGTTCCGGTCAAGACTCTTGCATCCTTAAGTGAATACCAAACATATCCTTCCTCGGGGAACACCACCGCACTCCAGCCAAGAACGGTTCCTTTTGCGGCAAAGACTATCGCAAGGTCTTCAAACCCTTCTCTTGCCGGATAACGACTAAGATCGGCAAAACCACCGTTGGCAAGTTCCACTTTCTCCAGGGCATCAAACTTCGAACCCGGCTTTAGGCTTGTATATCCTCCAGCAGACGGTTTTTCGAACTGCCCTGGAAATACCTGTCCGAAACCGATAGGTGAAACGCTCAGCAATCCTTCTGATTGAAAGTGAACCATCGCATGGTGACCAAGCGAAATTGGACCGCTTCCACCAGAAACCACATGCTCCTGATAAATTGCAGTCTGATCTTTACGTAAATGGATCGATTTACCAACGGACGAACTTCGAATCCTTGTTCGAATCGAGAGGCTGATGCTGTCTGAAGAGCAGGCTTCTAGCGACCACTTTAGGTTCGCGGTTTCACCGTGAACAGGGTGCTTCTCCCCTTCGAATTCGGTGTCATTTCCGCCGAAAGGCATGCAAAAGAAGTCTCCACGAAGCACCTGAATGATTGGGGGCTCACTAATGGTTTCTTCGGCCCAAGGCGCGATATGCATTGGCCGAACGTTTCGATCTTCAAGCCTAAAAGTGATCGGTCCTAAATGCCCGCCGAGCTGACTTACCCACGCTTCAACATGTGGATTCGAAATTCGAAACGATGGTTGACCTGCGACATTGGTGAGCATGTCGCCATTAAAGCACGTAGGCACTCGGTTCGCAACATCCATTAAGAGCACTTTCGGCCTGCAACGGATCGGGTATTGTTGTTGTTCGCATGGTGGCTTTCACCCGTTGCCTGGCTTTTGAGGACCGCGCCGACACGCTCCGTCGACGCGAGCGTATCGTGGGGGCCTGAGCCTCCGACTTTTTGTCCGGCAGTGCCGCTTTCCCCTCAGGCTCCCTCAGCTTTTCACGACGTTTCGCGATGATGCGACTTAACCGTTTCCATCCTTCCAAATGCTGAAATTCGATACCGTAAAAACCCTTGACGACGACAACTTAATGCAGACCTACAAACGGTTGCCTGCACTCTTCGTGCAGGGCGCTGGGTGTAGTTTGTGGGACAACCGAGGCAACGAGTATCTCGACCTACTTGCAGGTGTCGCCGTTTGCTCATTAGGACATTGTCATCCGGCTGTTGTTGCGGCGATTACCCGCCAGGCCCAACAGCTCATCCATGTTTCAAACCACCTTCTGACCGCTCCTCAGGCTCAACTAGCTGCAAAGCTAGCTCAACTTAGCGGCATGGATCGTGTCTTCTTTACAAACTGCGGCGCGACCGCCAACGAAACGGCGCTTAAAATTGCGAAGAAACACGGCAACAATAAGCGTCCCGAGGGCGACTACGAGATCATCGCTCTACAGCGCTCGTTCCACGGTCGAACAATCGGTGCCTTAACGGCAACCGGACAGAGAAAGTATCAACGACCCTTCGATCCGCTCGTACCAGGATTCGTCCATATCGCACCCAATGATGTGACCGCTCTCACTGAAGCGGTGACCCACAAAACTGCCGCGATCATTCTGGAACCTATTTTGGGAGAAGCAGGACCGTTTGACCTGACGCCAGAGTTTCTACACGCTGCGGAGCAACTTGCTCACGAGCATAATGCCCTGCTGATCCTCGACGAAGTTCAGACTGGAATCGGACGAACTGGAAAGTGGTTCGCATTTGAGCATTTTGATCTTCACCCCGACATCATCACGTTAGCAAAAGGACTCGGTGGAGGCGTTCCGATTGGTGCAGTTGTCGCTAAAGGCGCGGCAGCAGAAATATTGGAACCCGGTGACCACGGCACGACTTTCGGTGGCAACCCGCTGGTTTGCGCAACCGCACTCGCTGTCATCGATACCATCGAACACGAAGGCTTATTGGAGCAAGCACAAACCGTCGGCGACTTCCTTCGAGCAGGTTTGGCACAGCTTGGCCCCGTCATCGAAACCCGAGGCAAAGGCTTGATGGTCGGTGCAGTACTTGACAAACCTATCGCCCGGGAGGTCGTTCGAACGTGTTTCGACAACAAGGTCATCATCAACGCGACCGACGATCTTACGCTCCGCCTTGTGCCACCGCTTATCATTTCTGAAGCAGAAGCCGCGAAAGCGATCGAAGCGATTGCTTCCGCTCTAGGAGTCCAGGCGCCTAAGCTAGAGCCGAAAGTTCGCGTTCTGACAAGAGGACCGCTACACGATGTTCTCTCCATTGATGATCTGTCGGATTCTCAGTTGGAACTCGTTCTGAATATGGCGAAAGAAGGCAAGCATCGCCGAAAGATCGCTCCTGCCGTGATTCAACCTCTTGAGGGCAGAACGGTCGCGATGGTCTTCGAGAAACAGTCTCTTCGAACTCGCGTATCATTTGAAACTGCCATTCGAGAGCTTGGCGGGCATCCAGTATTCCTTGGCAAGGGCGATATTGCCATGGGTTCACGCGAATCCATTCGAGACGTCGCAACCAACCTTGCTCGATGGTGTAGCTTAATTGTGGCGAGACTGTATTGGCAGAGAGATATCGTGACGCTCGCTAACGAGGCCGAAGTCCCAGTCATCAACGCCCTCACTGAGTGGGAGCATCCTTGCCAAGCCCTGGCTGACATGCAAACGATCCGAGAGAGCTTTGGAAAGGATAAGGTCAAGATCACGTACGTCGGAGACGGCAACAACGTGGCTCGTTCCTTGGCGAAAGTAGCGACGAGACTTGGCTACAACTTCACGCTCTGTGGTCCAGCCAACTTCCAGCTTGAAGAGATGCCGGGCTTAACCCAAACTGCAAGCATCGAGGAAGGCCTCGATGGTGCGAGCGTCGTTTATACCGACGTCTGGGTGAGCATGGGAGACGAACACGAGCAAGAGCATCGCATGAAGGTCTTCCAGGCGTATCAAGTGAACCAGCGGGTCATGGATATGGCGAACAAAGACGCCATCTTCCTTCACTGCTTGCCAGCCCGACGAGGTTACGAAGTCACGAATGACGTCATTGATGGCAGTCATAGCCGAGTCGTCGACCAGGCGGAAAATCGCCTTCATGCTCAAAAAGCACTGATGCAGCTAGTCTTAGGACTTTAGCTTCTCGATAGCCGCGTTGATGTAAGTTGACGCGGCTTCACAATGCCACTTGATGTGGTCAAATTCCCACTGAAGCAACTTGAGCTTCGACACCATCTCTTCTTTGCTCGATTCCACGACGGCTTTCGCCAGTTCGTCACGAATGAGATCTGCTGCCTGAAGCATGTCGTGAATGTCAACCGCGATCCCTTCAACCGTATCGGCATCATAGCCGGCGTCGATCACCGCATCCTGAACAGCTTCGCCAAGCCTCCAGTAGTCGGCAATCATCGGGTCATTTCGCACTTTATTTGGGTCAGACATTAGCTATGAGTATGTCGCCTGCGTCAGAACGA
>DDEQ01000043.1:0-174262 GCA_002336105.1 Chthonomonas sp. UBA1950
AGCATTCCAAGCCGCACTCAGGACAGACCGCAGGACCCACGTGCTCTACACGAATCTCAAGCTCACCAGCTTCTTGCCGGAAATCTACCGACGACACGCGCCAACAAGAACTCAAAGAAAGAAGAGACGAGAAGATCTCCGTGTCACGCACAAACACTAGACGAACAAAACCCACTCAATTCTTCATAGACCCTAATTTACAGATAGCGTACGGAACGTGCTTGCAGAGTGCGTCCCGTATGTTAATTTCTCCCCGAACAGAGGAGCTTGATCTAGTTAACGATCAAACCAAGCTTACTGTCCAGTTCGGGGTGCGCTTCCTAAGACCGTCGAAGCCTTAACTCCATACTTTGCCTCAATCTCTTTGTAGTGCTCCTCTTTCTGAGCCTGAGGCATTGGGCTTGATGCGTAGTAGCGGATCTGATCCTCAGGACTAGAATTCGCTAATGCGTTCTTGGCGTCTTCTCGGCTCATTCCTGACGGAGCCATGCCCGCATTACAGCCAATTCCGACTACCGATAGTAAAAAAACGAGAGATACGAGCGTCTTTGATGTCATCTGTGTCTTCCTCCTCTTAACGCGAATTAGGCGAGTAGCTCAGTGCTACTCGCCTTTCGAATGCTCTTATTGGTTGTCTGGTGAGGCCCAGTTGGTACCCCACCAATTATATGCCTTACCATTTTGCTCTGAATGAGGTGCCCCACCGGACCAAGACGCGCCATAAGGATTTGAGCCGCCCTCGCCGCCGTTCCAAGTGTCTGTGAACATCAAGTTTCCGTCTCCCTTGATGTTTGGCAACAATCTTGTAGCCTTATAGTAGCTTGCATGTCCGTCCATATGAGCGGCGTTTGATCCATCTTGCCAATAACCTAGTTTGCTGCCCCAAAAACCAGTGAGTACGTTACCTGGCCATGTCTTTCCTGATGGAGGAAAGTCGATCCAGACTACGACTTTAGCGACACTAGTGAAAGACGTTGCCCCCGAACCAACTCCTTCTACACCACCATCGCCTCCAACCCCCGTGCCGGCTCCGCCCGCCGACGTGGTATTAGGCGCCGGCGCATAGTAGGCGTATCTTCCTTGGTCTCGACACGGGGTCCCTACGGCGGCCTTCTCATAGCCAAAAATGTTCTGATTGAGTCGATAATCCATAGGGGGATAGATATCGTTGTAATACTTCGCGCCCCCAGCAGAAGATGTTCCTAGCCCAACACAAGGGTCACTTGGATTGAGCATATATCCTGGAGGTGTACTGAAGTCAGGATTGTCAGCTTTCTGGTGTTGAACCGCGCCTTGTTTCCAAGAGACAGCGGTGTTCTTAAAGATATCTTTGCTCTTCGTGTATGGAAGAATTCTGGCAGCAAAAACATAATCTTCTTGAAAATTCGTGTGCGGAAGATAATCGTCGGCATCGTTCGAATAAATCAACGTTGCCGTCATGTTCTGCTTCAGGTTCGAGAGGTCAGTCGTCTTTTTGGCAGCAAGCTTCGCTTGGGCAAAAACTGGGAACAGAATAGCGGCTAAGATCGCGATGATCGCGATAACTACGAGCAGTTCAATGAGTGTAAAGGCTCTTCTTCGAGACATGGTTTGGATTCCTCCGAGTTCTTTATCTAGTTCGGATATTGTTGTAGAGGTGAATGTGCACAACTTGTGCCGCAATCACCAAATGACGACGAATGAGGATGACTTTGGGGAACGGATCCGCAGTCATCGCTATTTTTGACGACCAGCCCGTTTTTCAACGGTGTAAACGACGAAACGGGTTCAGTCCTGAGAGAGCAGTCTCTACTAGATCGATCCGTTGTTGCGTTACAAAATCGTTGGCTTCCGAGCGCAACTAGAATCGGAGCCAGATTCCTGAGCGTAAAGTCTCTCGATGCAATCAAGGAATCATGATCAATCCGCTGAATACGTAATCTTGTATTCGTTGAATATCCGCACTCGTTCTGGAAGGATGCCACTAGCGTATTCCCTCCCAGGTTGGCATTGATGACCCGCGAACTTTGAGTTCGCAAGGCACGATCATGCGCCGCTCACCGACTGCTGGTCTCCCTTCAATAATTCGAAGCAATCTGTCACAAGCTGACCGGACAATTTGTTGGATATTTAGGCTAACCGAAGTCAACCCACACTCAAGCAGGTCGCACAGACTTGAATCGTTAAAACTAACGAGCCCGAGTTGCTGAGGAATCTTAATGCCCAGATACCTTGCCGCCAAAACGACGCCCATTGCCATGTAGTCATCAAGAACAACAAGCGCATCTGGACGGTTTGGGCTCGACAGAATTTGTAGCGCCTCGGCGCGGGCCGATTCTGGACCAAATTGGGAGTGCCAAACGAGATGGTCATCTTGACGACCGCGAACTGCGCGCTGGTAACCCGTGATGCGGTCGTCGCTTACGGTTATTCCCCGTTTGCCACCTAGAATGCCGACTCGCTTATATCCTGAGTTCAGAAGGTGAAGGGTGGCCATCTCCGCAGCCAGTACATTGTCGTTATCGACGGAGTGAATTGAAGCACTGAGGAGAGGATTGCCGATGAGCACAAACGGGAATTCGTCTTCGTAAAGTCGCTGAATCCGCTCGTCCCGCGCTTGGCTCTCAACAAGAATAAGCCCGTCGACACGTCGAGTTCGAAGCATTTCGTCATAAACGGCTTGCTGATGAAACTCATCTGAAACCATATCAAGGCAAAGGTGATACGGTTTTCCACTTAAATATTCAATGATCTCTGCGGTCAGGTTTGAAAAGAACGGATCGTTCATCAAGCCGCCGCTGGGACGGTTGACCACAAAACCGATGAGACCGGTGCGGCGATTCCGAAGTGAACGAGCACGAACGTCAGGCTGGTAGTTATTTGCCTCAACAGCTTCAATAACGCGTTGGCGGATCGACTCTTCGACCTTGTCATCTCCCGCTAAAACTCGGGAAACAGTCGCCTGACTCACGTTCGCGATTCTCGCGATATCGTGCTGCGTTACACGTGCTCCAAGACCCGGCTGCATCTTTGCCATCGGAATGATAATGTTATACACGAGAATTCGTATTCATGTGTATACGAATTCTGAATTCATACTATAATCTGAATCATGAGTCTGAGCGCCGAAGAAGCGATGCTTGCCAAATACGACAGGGCGATCGGAAAAGCAATCTCAGCAAGGAGGAAAACCCTGGGATTACGGCAAGACCAATTAGGAGATGCCGTCCATCGAACTTATGTGAGTGACATCGAAAGAGGATTGAAAAGTCCCTCCTATAGAACGTTGCTCAAAGTCGCCAATGCCTTGGGTTGCCAAGCTTCAGATTTAGTTTTGGAAGCAGAGCGCCGGATGAGTGCGAATTCAGCCTGAAATGAGGCTATTATGTTTAGTTCATTAGCATGTTAGAGATTCAGGGAATTAACGTTTTTTATGGTGCGATTCAGGCACTCAATGATGTCTCGATCCAAGTTCAACCTGGCGAAGTTGTAGCCATTATCGGTTCAAACGGAGCCGGTAAAAGCACTCTATTAAGAACGATTAGTGGCCTGCTTCGACCACGAAGCGGAAGCATCACCTTTAAAGGTAAAGACCTCACCCAAGCGCCTCCGCATGATATTGTCAAGCTCGGGATTTCTCACTCCCCCGAAGGTCGGCGAATCTTTACAAATATGTCGGTTCAAGAGAATCTTCAAATGGGAGCATATATTCGTCGTGATGATATTCATGATGATCTGGACGCTGTCATGCAGCGGTTTCCCCGATTGAAAGAGCGCATCAAGCAAAACGCAGGAACGCTCAGTGGTGGCGAGCAACAAATGCTTGCCATTGGACGTGCTTTGATGTCCAGACCGGAAATCCTGCTCCTCGACGAACCAAGTCTTGGTCTTGCCCCGAACTTAGTTGCTGAGATTTTTAACATCGTGATCGATCTCAACAAAGAAGGAAGAACCATTCTGATCGTCGAGCAAAACGCAAATCGTGCTCTCGAAGTGGCTCATCGCGCCTATGTTTTAGAGACGGGAAACATCGTATTGAACGACACCGGCAAAAACCTCCTGGCAAACCCGAAAGTCAAAGAAGCTTATCTCGGCGGATAACTTCCATAATAGGGATTGGTGCACGACCTCAAAACTCTTCGATTGGAAAGGCTCCGAGAGGAGCATATCCCGGCGATCCTTCAGATTGAGAAGGTCGCTAACGGGGCTCCGTGGTCCGAACGAAGCTTTCGAAATGAGTTAAGTCATCCTCACGGGGTGTTTTTCACCGCCCTTTTGGAGGGAAAGGTCGTTGGTTACGGAGGAGTTTGGCTCTTAGTCGACGAAGCCCATATCACAACGGTCGCTGTTGAAGAAACTCTTCGCAGAAATGGAATTGGTCGGCGAATTATGCTCGACCTACTGAAAGCCGCCAAAGAACGAGGAATGACTTGCTCGACGCTTGAAGTTCGAGCTGGTAATGTCGGCGCGATCAAGCTCTACGAAGGCCTTGGATATGCCGTCACCGCAACCCGAAAAGGCTATTACCCTGACAACAAGGAAGATGCAGTTGTCATGTGGATGTACGAACTCGATAAGTGGGAGCCGCCGATTCGGTGACACTCTTTCCTGACCTGCTCCTCGCGATAGAAACCAGTTGTGACGAAACGTCCGTCGCGATTTTACGGGGACGTGAAGTCTTAGCAAACGCCGTAGCCAGCCAAATCGACCTTCATCGAAAGTGGGGTGGAGTCGTGCCAGAAGCTGCGGCAAGAGCCCACGTCGAAGCGATCTTGCCGATGATTCAGGAAGCCACCACGACGGCAAAAGTCAACTTAAAGGACATTCGAGCGATTGCGGTCACTAACCGACCTGGATTAGTCGGGGCGCTGAGTGTTGGTGTTTGTGCGGCCAAAGGGCTTGCCTTTTCATTAGGGATACCATTGATTGGTGTTCATCACCTCGAAGGGCACATCATGAGCACCCTCGGAGCAGATCAAGACCTTCCCTTCCCTCACACGGCTCTTGTCGTCTCAGGTGGCCATACCGAGATCGTCGATGTACAAGCACCCGGGTCCTACCGACTGATTGGGCAAACTCTTGATGACGCCGCGGGTGAAGCATTTGATAAGGGTTCGAGGCTGCTCGGCCTAGGTTATCCTGGAGGGTTGGCTATCCAACAAGCTGCAATCGGAGGAAATCCTAAGCGATATCCTTTACCAAAAGGGCTTTCTGGAGACACCATCGACTTCTCTTTCAGTGGACTAAAAACCGCAATGCTCAGGCTCGTTGAGAAGGAGGGATCGGAAATCGATATCTCGGACGCGGCCGCGAGTCTGCAAGAAACGATTGTTTCTGTTCTGGTTGAACGAGCAATGCGTGCAGCCGACCAGTTGGATTCGACCGCATTAACCCTTGTTGGAGGTGTGGCTGCAAACGTCTGCCTTCGAGAAAGACTTCAGCTAGCGTGCGAAAAGACAGGCATGACGTTCGTGACTCCACCGATCTCGCTTTGCACAGATAACGCCGCCATGATCGGATTCGCCGCGTCTGCCCGATTAGCTAGAGGCGAAAGCTCTGACTTCTCGCTTGACGTTTACCCGAATGCAGATCTGCCTGGGATTGACGGTCATGGCTTCTGATTCCAAGCCTGTTCGAATGTGCGTTTGTGGTCAAGTGACTTTCAAAGAGATTTGGGATTCTGGATTACGTGACCTAGAAAGCGCTCAGTTAGTCTTTGACTGTGCCAAATCATGCCGGCTATGCGAACCGTATATCAAGCGGATGTTCGAGACCGGCGAAACCGAATTTGAAGTGATGGACTAGAGCTTGCCCTTCAGTTTCAACAGTCGTTTCTGAATAGATCGACTTAACTTATGACTCTGCGACATGTATCCAAACCCATGTTCCTGTTCGTATTCTTCAAGTTTCCTAAGATAGCTCAGTTGCCGCCAGTACACAAAAAAAGCCATATATCGAGACGCATGAAAGATCGTTGGCTCGACGTACCGAACGCCGTATCGCCTACACAAGTATTTGCATGTGGCAGTGCGCACATCCATGTCAAGTTTTCCAATGAGCCCCATAGCGCTGTTTGACCAATCCATTTCATCCGGAGCCAGGTGTCCCTTCCCTGTTTGCGCCATCGCCAACGCAATACACGGCTCGTCAGGAATGAGAGGGTCATCTCTCATAAACCCAAGTTCCTTGGCGCGCTTGCCATAGTCATAAATTGTCTCGATGAAGTCTTGGCACTCTTTGGTTCGTTCGTAGTAAATCAGTCCGCCGTTGAACTGAGGCAACGATGCTACGCCATGGTTGCGGCAATGAGTGGCAACGTCTCCATACCAATCACCTTGCGATACGTGCCGTCCAGCCACGACCAACCCCTTGCCCGCACAATAATCGAAGATAGGATCTAGCCGCTTAAAAGCCAATCCATCACTGTCGATGAACAACACCTGGTCTGCCTCGGTTCGATCCAGAGCAGTCAGCTTCGAAAAGAAAATCCATTCAATCGGGTCTTTTGGCTCGATGACTTCATCGAAGCTCTTCTCCCACGGATAGTCTTTCAAATCGGTTACGACGACACGATGGGTTGAATCACCAATCAGCCGTAAAGAGCGCCCTAAGCCGAGCGCACATTCAGCAAACTTCGGCTTGCCTACAGCCATCGTGTAGACGATGCGTTTCACGCCAAGATGGTAGCACCTCGGGGAGAGTCAAAACCTAGTGAACTTCTCTATTGGCTAGCTCAAATCACGTTGTACGCTGTATTCAAGACTTCTATTTGGCACATACCATGCATGTATCTTCTCCGATGACTCTTCAAAGGTTCTTTCCAACTCGGGCGCTGGCGCTGTTGATGTTTATTGGCTTCATTGACCTTACATCGACAGCAATGCTGTACCGAGCTGGGCTTATTGTTGAGCTAAATCCCTTGATGCGGCCCGTGTTGGAGCAGAGTACGTTCCTGTTTGGAATCGTAAAAGGAGCTACACTAGTCGTCGCATGGTACGTGATGCAACGCTACGCTCAAACGAATTTGCCATTTGTGAGGAGAGTTTGCGTGATTGGTTCTGCCGCTTACTTGCTGATTTGGACCACTTGGTTTATCGCTGGCAAGTGACAGAATATGCTTTTCACAGTTTGTCGCTAAGCAAATAGTAGCGGATCAAAAGAAAACGCTCGCGCCTCATAGAGAAAAATCGGTTTTATTTACACTTTGAGACAAGCAGAGTCTCTAGTCAACATTGTGATAAATTTTAAATTTCTCAGTCTCAATACCTAGCCCACATCGTTAGGCTCTCTGAACGCAAAAGCTCATTACGGGAATAAGACCACCTGCGTCAACTTGCCGTTGTGACAGCGATTTTATGTCAAGAACCAGAGGTGCATCTAGGCGATACACCTCACACAATTACCGATTTATTGCCGAATAACCGGACCTAGCCAAACAGCTAAAGCTCCATTTTAACAATTACGGCAGACTCTATTTTTGCTGTAATGGCCCGTTACGAGCGGTTTTTGATATCTTTAATCCTGCTCGGTTGTAGCCTCGTTTTACGAACGGATGCGACATGGAAAGCTTCCAAGGCAAACCTGTTCGATAATCCTCAATTCCAAGAAGCATCATTCCTAAATCAATCCCTAGAACATCTGGACCTTTCCACTTTCTCGACGGGTTTATCCCATTACTAAACCCATACTTCCCATAAGCATAAGCATAGTTCTTCATCATAGACTTGGCAGCTTCTATGCTTTCTACAGGAGTATATGGCATGCTAGCAATGGCAGAAGTTGGCGTTACTGTTCCATTATCAGATGTTCTAGGTGGCCCTCCAAATGCATCATATCCGTCTGGCCCATCACATGCCGATAGCCCCCAGAAGCCTGAACTGTATTGATACTTAGACGCTTGATCAATACAATATTGACGGTTGGCTAACGTGCACTCTTTTGTTGAGACCCAATAGCTATAACCTTGACGGTCGCGATAATCGCCAAATGGATAAAAGCCGTTTGACATTTGATGCATAAACAGCGGACCACCTTCAAGATATTCGTGACCTTTATAGGTCGCAACTTTTCGCGTTATTTTGTCCCAACCATCGCTCCGAACTTCACTCGCGCCGTAAGCCTGGATATAGAGCATCAGCAACTCACAATAGCCTGCCCATGTTGCCTTGATCCAACCTTTCTCAGGTGTCCATCCCATGCTAAAGAACTCATGGGGTTGCTTCCCATTAACGTCTCGCATCATGAATGACCAATCAATGCGTTCGGTGAGGTCATCTGCTGCTTTGGTGACGGTTGCATCCTTCCAATATTGCCTTGCCTGCCAAACACCGGCTAGCAGAATAGACGTGTCAATAGAAGACAGTTCGCAATTCCAAACTCGCTCACCTGTCTCCCAATTCACAAAATGGTAGTACCACCCATGCTCCTTGGCATGAACAGCTAGAAGACTCTTCAGCGTCAACCGAGTTCTCTGGAGCGCATCTTTTTTCTTAAGCCACCCTCTTTCGACACCTATTGGATAGGCCGCCAGGGCGAATCCAGTTGCAGCGGAACTCGAAACATCATATTTATCAGTTCCATAGTTCGATGCACGATCTTTTGTGAATCCAGTCTTAGAATTTGACTGCTCCCAAAAGAAGTTAACGGCTCGATGTTGCAGTTCATTCAGAAGCGTGATGTCTTCCCCATGAGCAACGGTTGCTAAGATTAGTGAAGTTAAAAACATAGTTGAAACGATTTAGCTTTTGTCCTGTTTGGTCGACATTGCTGAATCAGTTCAGCAATGTTCCCAAGGTTACTGCTCGAACTGGCCGAGTTCCCGCTTTCTAAGTTCAGCAAGTTCCTGTTTGGTATCAGTGTGCCAGTGCATCACTGAGGTATTTGTGGATGCTGGCAAAACTCTTTTGGAAGGATCACAGGTCGCTTGAACCCACCCTCCTTCGATCATTGCCCAAAAAGCGACTGGAACACGGTTGATGTACCAAGTTTTGAAAAACTGGTCTCCCTTATGTTCGTTCTCGATTCTTGTAAGCTCTTTCAAGATGTCTTCAAGTTCCGAAAACTTGTCCAGAATATTGAATAGCATCTCATAGACTCCCTCCAACGGGAGCATCATGTTGTCACGAATATACGCACTATATTCACGAACACCACCTCTTTCAAATTTCGCCCGTTTGACAAGTTCAGCACCTTCAAGGTTCAACCTGAACACATTGTTCTGGCCAAGCGGATGTTCAACATCCATCGGGGTCATATACTTGCCAAGTCCGCCGATTGCAGAAAGACTTAGTGTCGCAGTACCCGCAACATGATCGTCGTCGATAAACCCTCCTTGTGCCAGCCACTGCCATGCTTTATCTGGCGAGAGATCAAGGCCATTCATCTCAGCAATCTTGCGCGTGTGATCTTTCAGATCTGTGAACTGTTCGTTTGCGGAATACCAGTAATCGGCAAATCTTATGTGATTTCTAACACGATTCACTTGTAGTTTTTGGTATTCCTTTTTCAGCCAAACAGGGTCAAATCGACCCTTCTCAAGTTCAAGAATAGTAAACGCTGCCTCACGTGCCGCGCCATGGGTGATGCTAAGTCCTGCCGCGAGTATAGGATCAGCAAACCCAGCACTCTCGCCCACTAAAAACCAATTTTCGCCATATAGCTTCGTAGCTAAGAAGGACCAATCCTTAGTAGACGCGAGTTTTCTTTCCCTTGTTGCGTTGCGAGTTAGGTGACTAATCCTACTTTCGCATTCTAAGGCTTCAACATACAATTCTTCAGGTTTTTTTCCGGAAGCCTTGTAGTATTCCACCGGCATGATAAGCCCTATGCTAGTTCGAGTTTCCCCGAGCGGGATAAACCAAATCCAGCCATATCCGACACTCATTACTTGAACACGTGTACCGCCCACACCAATGCTTTCCGCCCATTCGGCATTCTCCCAATAATCCCAAACGGCTATGTTTTGCAGATTTGTTGGATATTCAACTTCAACGTTCATGGCCCGGCGAACTATGCCGTAATGCCCAGAAGCGTCAATGTAATACTTGGCTTTAACGTCCTCGCCATTATCGAGCGCGATGCCTGTAATAGCATCGCCTTCTGAAAGGATTTTGCTGACACCGACACCTTCGTGCACTTGGCATCCTGTCTCACCGGCATGATCAAGCAGAATCTTGTCGTAGACCGCCCGATCTACCTGAAATGCTGTGAACCGCCTTTGTCCTTCAAATTTAGCTGGTCGTGGCTCATCTACCAACTTCCCCCCAGAAATGAAGTCAAAGTCCCACAGTTCTTTGGTTTTCCCCCACTTATATGTAGCACCAATTTTGATAGGAAATCCAGCAGCTTCTACTTTTTCCCAGACCCCCATCTCATCCAAGTAATACGAAATAATGGGAAGTTGGCTCTCACCCACATGATCGCGGGGAAATACCTCCCGTTCAAAAATATGTACGTTCAGGCTCGGATCACAGAGCTTAAGGTAGGTGCCAATCGTGCTTCCCGCAGGCCCACCACCAATCACAGCAACATCGCAGTTCATATCGCTATTTTATATGCTGATCCCGTTCAGCATTTGCATCTTTTTCCTCTAAGCCTTAAAATTTGCTGAGGAATTTTGAGTTTTTTTTGTTCAAACCCTATTTCGATGTTGGTGAACTAATGGATCAGTGTTATACTACAGAATCGGTTCAGCAACGTCTGTTTCGGTGTGTTTAGGGGATTCCTAGACGAAACCAAAACAGAACAATTCCAACGACGGATAAAACGCATGAAAAGAAATCGAGCCTTCACTCTCATTGAACTACTGGTGGTAATTGCCATCATTGCTATTCTTGCTGCAATTCTATTTCCAGTTTTCGCTCAAGCAAAGCTAGCCGCGAAAACGACAGCTTCACTCAGCAACCTAAAGCAGGTAGCTACGGGAAATATGATGTACTACGCTGATTATGATGACAACCGGATGGGACGTCAGTCGGTTGACTCCAGTCAGTGTGCGAGTTGGAAACAGATTTCCGACATGTATCGCAAGAGCACTGACATCATGACTGACTCAGTTAATCAGGCGGCCAAATATTACGATGGCTTTTCCGACTTAGCTGTACGTTCAGTCATTTGCCCCTCGACTTCATCAGCACTAAACGGCTTAAAGCAGTTTAGACGTGGTTACTACTGGAACAACATCTTCGGCCCGCGAAGTGGTGGCGGATACTGGGACAACGGCGGATTTAGCCTTAGTTCCGTTGACCAGGTGGCGACTGTTGGCGACGTTGTCGAAGGGCGGGGAGCGTTTACCGATACCGGTGCCTTTGCGCAAGGATGGGACAACGATGTCGACTCTGACACCTCATGGTTGGGTTCGGCTGCGCCTGTCACTGGCCTTAAGAACTCAAACCTCAACGGCAAATATGGAGATAAGGCGCAGAATGTAGCCTACCTCGATGGCCACGCAAAGCGAACTGGCTTCAGCAGCATCTGCGGTACATGGCTTAAGATGCCATCTACGCCGACGTTAAGTCCTGGAGGTATCGGAGATGTCACAAATCCAGACTATAAGACCTTCTGGAACTTTACTGCCAATGAAGTAGTTGCTGCCGGTAATTCTACAGGCTGGACTTCGATGATTAATGCGGTCGAGCAATACTGCGAGGCAATGCCCGTCAAATACCGCTGATATATAGATCCTGCATGGCTGTGGTTTTACAGTCATGCAGGTCTGCATGACTGTAAAATGAAATCACCTAATATCAAGTTTCTTACCGCTTTTGCTGCATTGGTAGTTTTACCCGCAGCGCTATCGCTTACTGGGTGCGGGCCGGATACGTCTCCCGCTCAAGAAGATCCAGCAAAAACAAAAGCTAGAGTTGACACAGGTAAACAAATTCGTGAATTCTACGATAAGTCTAGCGGTAACTACGATTCGCTTTCAGACGCGGATAAAGTGGCTCTCGACAAACTTACCGGTAGCTCGGCAAATTCCAAAGAAGCATTCTCGCATATGTTCCCTTCGACTCCTGCAACCAATGCAGGTGCACCATCCGGAGGCGGACTAGCTCCGTCCGGCCCTGGCGTACACTAAGACAAAGTTGGCATGCATTGGGTTCAGTCTCAATAAGGCTGAACCCTTTAGTTGTTGTGTGCGGTTGTGTTTAGTTTCTGATCAAAGACGTAGACTTGCGGATTACAATCTCCGGTACAAATATAAGACGAGGTTGATCTGGTACCTCAGATCTTGTGATCTGGACAATCATTTGCGTTGCTGTTTTAGCCATCTCAAATACAGGTTGCTGAACACTCGTGAGTGGCGGATTACTACGCTCTGATAATGTCGAATTGTCATATCCGACCACTGACACGTCTTCCGGGACCCGTAATCCTAATTCTTCAAGATATCTGAACGATTGGAAAGCATCATCATCCGACCACGCAAACAATGCAGTCGGTCGTTTCGGTAGTGTCATCAACTGCTTAAAATCTGCTTCGCCGGAGGGATCGGCAATACGAACTACGTATCCCGGATTGAACGGAACTCCCCTAGATTCGAGAGCAGAACGAAATCCGTTAAATCTGTCATTCGACGCGATTGAGCCAGTTCCACCTGCAAGCATTCCGATTCGTTTGTGGCCCAGATCAAGCAAATGATTCGTTGCGATCTTGCCGCCCGTATAGTTGTCTGTATCAACAAATGGGACGTTTGGATCGTCGGATCTAGTAAAGAAGAGAACAAGAGGAAACCTCCTGCGGATAACCTCTGCCATCATCGGATCTCCACCATCGCGTAGCATCAAGACTCCGTCAACCCGGCCGTCCATTAGAGCTTGAGCTTCCTGAATCGGGTCGTTTGCTGGCCTTGTATGCAACATTAAGTCAATATCTGCTTCAACGCACGCGGAGCAGACTCCACGCATTACCTCAGAGGTGAAGCCAGATAAAGAAGTGAAATACCCGCCCGACTGGAAGACGACCGCGATTGCGTCAGTTTGTTTTTTTACAAGCATCCGAGCAAGTGCATTCGGACGGTAGTCGAGTTCTGCGACTGCCTGCAGGACTCGCTGCTGAGTCTCCTCACTGATTCGAGCTGCACGTGAATGCCCATTAAGTACATAACTAACGGTAACCTTGCCGACTCCAGCGCGCCGGGCAACATCCATCATGGTTGTACGTTTATTCAATGATGACACCTAGAGAGAAGGCGAGTAAAACAAACAAATGCAGCGACCTCTTCGGCAACTAATACAAACATCATAACACATGATCCTAACCTTACTGAACCGAGTCAGTAAGCAATATTCAGCTTATTTCGGCGAGTTTGAAGCGATCGTGGAGCATTCGAACCGTTCGATTAGTTTCCGCCTCAGGAACCAAGACGCTCAGGGAAAAGTCGCTATCGCTGGTCTGCAACACCGTCACTTGCCCCTCAGCAAGAGTGGTAAGGACATCAAGGAAGACCCCCGATTGCTGCATGTACTCGTGACCGACCAAACTGACCATGGTGCACCCCTCTGTAAGTTGCGCCACCACCCGTCTGACGTCGCCAAAGTTCTCAAGCAACGCCGCCTGGGTCTCAACTTCCCTGCTTGCCTTATCTCCGATCTGAATGACGTAGATTCTTCGGTCAGAGTCACCAACCGGAATCACGAGTCCATCCAAAACATTGAGCACAAGCGCATACTGCGACCTTGGAACCGCAAATCCGGTGCTTGTCGGGTTCAGGTTCAACATGAACTGACTGATCCCGTACTTCGCCATGGTCTGATAGATCTGTGACTCAAGGGCTACTCGGTCAGCATCAACAGCAACGCTCAGATCAAACTGCATGTAAACCAATTTGCCTGTGTGCGTCACTCCCGTAACCCGTCGACCAGGAAACTTCTCGCGAGTCACGATTTCAGTCCCCTCATCGTCGCTGAACGTGTTCTTGACCCACAACGGAATATCGTAATGCATTGCGATCTCTGCAGCTCGCGGATGAACAACTTTTGCACCTAAGTGAGCGATCTCGGCAACCTCGTCATAGGTCACCTTGCGCAATGTCGGCGCGTGTTTGACAGCATCAGGGTCAGCTGTCTTAATTCCATCGACATCGGTGAAAATCTCCACCATTGCCGCTTTCGTCGCCGCACCAATTGCCGAACCGGTTGTGTCTGAACCACCGCGACCAAGCGTAGTTAGCTCTCCGCCCGGCGTCTCATACGGCGGAACCCAGACCCCCTGAAAACCACAAACGACTGGAATACTTCCATCGCTCAGGCACCTGAGAAGTCCAACCGGATTGATATGCGTGATACGGGCATTCCCGTAAACTCCATCGGTTCGAATGCCAGCTTGTCCACCACGAAACGCCTTAGCACTGTGCCCAAGAGTTTTCAGCGTATGGGCAAAAATAACCGCGCTCATAATTTCGCCGCACGAAACGAGCATGTCCAGCTCACGAGCGTCTGGCTCAACGCTTGGGTCAATCTCTCGAAGAACGCTGATGAGCGTGTCGGTTGCGTAAGGAGCCCCTTTTCGACCAATTGCGCTGACGACGACAACCGGATCGAATCCTTGTTCCTTGGCTTGAACAACGCGCATCGCTGAAGCCAACCGGGCTTCGCTGGAGGCCACGCTTGTGCCTCCGAATTTCATCACTTTTATGGGCTTCGCCATGGTCAGATCACCTTCTCCTCAAAGTGAGCCTTGAGCTTGAGAGCATCTTCAGCGGCAACAACAAGCAACATTCGGTCATGACCGTCGCCGATGTGGTCAACTCGAGTGCCACTTGCGATCGCTTCCTGAACAATGCGTGGAATAAGCCCTTCTTCGTCGCGTATGTTGACAGCATAAACGAGGACGATACTTCGTCCGGTTTTTGTTAGATGAGGAACGCCGCATGCTTTAAGAGCCGTTTCAACTGCGGTCGAACTCCCTTCTGGCACAATAAACGATAGACCAGAAGGAGTGAATTTCAAAAAGTCAATGCTGATGTTAGCGTCTTTTAAAGCCTGAAGAACTCGAACTCGCTCGGAAACCAATGGTTCCTGCAAATCTGCAACATGCACTTGCGCGAACGAAGGCCGAACCTCTATTTGGTAAACCCCTCGAGGTCGCTCAAAAGCCGTTTCAGCAGTCGTCTTCTGAACTACCGGGCTGCCTTCGCCGCAATCGATAGTTTCGGTCATAAACTTCTTTTTAGACACAGCTACGCAGCTTCTCCCTTCATGATCCTCTCCGCCGCCTCGAACACTTCTGTCGGTACCTTAAGACCGCTCGCTAAAACGTTTTGCTCGACCTGTTTAGGCGATGTCGCACCGATAATGACGCTATTCACTGCTGGGGTCCGTAGGCACCATGCAAGAGCAAATGCGGGTAATTCGTAGCCGTTTCCCTCAACATAAGCCTTCAGCTGCTGAACTCGCGTAAGTGTCTCGTCGGTGAGGAGCCAACCCATAAACATGTTCGATTTTTCGTCACCAGCTCTGCTGTTCGAAGGCGCGCTTTGTCCCGGAACATACTTCCCAGTGAGAACTCCTTGAGCAAGCGGGGAGAAAACGACTTGCCCTAAGCCGTTCTGTAGGCTTGCTGGGATGACCGCTTCTTCGATCCGGCGATTGATCATGTTGTACTGCGGCTGATTGCTAACGGGTGGATTCGCGTTCAAAGACTTTGCAATGTGAACAGCATCGACGATTTGGTCTGCCCTCCACTCACTAACGCCCCAGTAAAGGACCTTTCCTTGTCGAATCAGATCATCGATTGCCCGAATCGTCTCATCAAGAGGGGTTTCGGCATCAAAACGATGGAACTGCATTAAGTCTATATAATCGGTGCCAAGTCGCTTAAGCGATTTATGCACCGATTCGGTGATATGTTTTCGGCTTAGTCCCCTGTCATTCGGAGACTGGGTGATCGGGAAATAACATTTGGTTGCAAGCACCAAGTCTTCCCGAGCGAACCCGCAGACCGCCTTACCAAGCGAGATCTCAGCTTCACCCGCGTTATAGGCGTCCGCCGTGTCAAAAAAGTTAATCCCAAGTTCGAATGCTTTGTGAACAATCTTCTCGGTTGTATTGTCGTCGAGCGATTTACCGTGAGTTAGCCAGCCCCCTAAGGCGACTTCACTAACCCGGATTCCATACCTTCCTAATCGTCGATACTTCATGCAGGTTCATAGGTTACCTGCCAGCCTGAATTGCTGGTTCAAACTGGTATTTGCTCAGCATGATTGCTTAACGATCGACAGATCTGCACTTAGTCTTCTGGATATGGGGAAGCAAACGCCCACTTGTTGCAGATATTTCCAGCACCGTCTCTGACGCAGCCGTTCAAAGAAAGATCGCACATCCTCAACGTGGGGTAGTCGTGAACTAGCTTGCACCCTGTCAGCCAAACACTGGCCCAAATTTGAGTCGGGCGGACTTTGTGGGCATGGCCATCGAAGAAGGAAGCGCTCATGGCGCGGGAATGAATGTCAGCAAATGCCTTCATATGGCCGAGGTTATTCGGATCCTCACTCATGTCGCCTTCGTTTCCAAATCCTTCTAGCCATGTTTCGTTAATGGTGGCCCCTTGCGCGTTTTTATCCCACTTTTCGCCGAAGATGAGAAGATTCGCTGGCTTCTCGACTTGGGACATATTGAGAGATTCGGCGGCTGCATTCGCGACATACGATAACGGAATATTCGCAATTCCCTTTTCGTCTGGCTGTAAAACACTAACGCTCGCGCTCGGACACTTATACATGTCTTTAGACTTTGAATAGGGTAACAACATATTCCACCACTTCGCTGAGTACACATTGCTTGCTACCGCGATATTGGATCTGGTTGTGAGTGCGTTACTCGATGCCCTAAAGAGCATCCGATCGTCGTTATCCGCCAAGTAAAGCTGAGTGGCGACCCCCCACTGTTTCATATTCGAAATACAGGCGGCGGCCTTAGCAGCTTCTTTCGCTTGCGCAAAAACTGGGAACAGAATGGCGGCAAGGATGGCGATGATTGCGATGACGACTAGCAATTCAATGAGCGTGAAAGCACGTTTAAGCATTTGAGGGGAACCTGTGCTGGAGACGAGCAGCGATCAAAGGTTATCACTCACTTTCTAAAAGCCGAGAAAATGCTTGGCATTCTTAACCAAACAGCCTCCAATGCTACAATAATTGAGTCACTTAGATCGGACTTTGAGCTTCGCCGTTGGGCAGCTCAACCAACTCTGATTCTATATATCTAATAAAGGTTAACTGAACCCGTTGCAAACGGATGGCGCACTGTGTCAAACTAATCTTTCGCGCCTCTGTGTGCGGAGAAGAACGATGTACGCGATAGTTAAAAGCGGTGGAAAGCAGTATAAAGCGGCTAAGGACGATGTCCTAATCGTCGAGAGAATCGACGGCGAGCCGGGACAGGCAATCGAACTGTCCGAAGTCCTCTTGGTAGTTGATGGCGAGAAAACCACCGTCGGCGCTCCATTGGTTAAGGGCGCTAGTGTCAAGGGTGAGATCGTTCGTCATGCACAAGGCAAGAAGATTAACGGTTTTAACTACAAACCCAAGAAGAATGTTCGCAAGCGATGGGGTGCACGACCTCAGCAAACATTCGTCAAGGTAACCGATGTGGTGGCAGGCAAGTAAATGGCACATAAAAAAGGACAAGGATCATCGCGCAACGGTCGCGACAGTAAGCCTAAGTTTCGAGGCGTCAAGCTCTATGGTGGTCAGGTAGCTAAGCCTGGTGCAATCATTGTTCGCCAGTGCGGAACCAAGTTCTACCCAGGCGAAGGCGTTGGGATCGGTCGAGACTTCACCCTTTTCGCTCTTCGCGAAGGACAAGTCACGTTCGAAGGTCCAAAGGATCGACGACGAGTGGCTGTTTATCCTTACCAAGTAGCTGAGTCCACCCCAGCCGCTTAAGTCTATTTTTAAGAACTGATAGAGAGTTATTGACCACACGGTCGATAACTCTCTATCTTTGTTTTTTTGGAGCTTATTCGAGACTCTTGAGCCTATTTAGGCGATCTGTAAGCCAAACAAGATCACGATCGATGAGATTTTTGGTACCAGAACGTTAAGAGATTGCGTATACTATCGCCACCGTGGACCGCCGTGGGTCCATCCGCATTTTCTCAAATTAGTGGGGTGATACTTGATGCTTTCTCGGAACGGTGGTTTCTCAAGACTCGCGCTCAGCGCTCTCGCCATTGGATTGTTAATGGGTTGTTCAAGTGGTGGCGATAAAGCCGCTACGGGCAGTCCTTCTGGAACAACAACTACTTCTTCAGATCCTAAGCCCGCCGGTGGCGGAACTCGACCTCAGCCAACAGCTCCCGTCGTAACGGCCAGTGGCGACTCTATCAAAGTTGGAATCGTCGCAAGCCTTAGCGGTGACAATAAGCCGTGGGGCGACGATAGCTATGAAGGCGCTAAGCTTGCTGTCAAAGAAATCAATGACAAAGGCGGCATTCAGGGCAAGAAAATCGAGCTGATCGTCCAAGACGACGCTTCGACCGCTCAGGGTGCCAAGACCGCTGCTGACAAACTCTTGTCTCAAGGAGTTTTGACAATCATCGGCGAAGTCTCTAGTAGCTGTACGATTCAAATTGCTAACTCGGCGTTCGAGAAGAACGTGCCCGTGGTTGCAATCGGTGCAACTAAAACAGACTTAACTGATATCGGAGCGAACGTTTTCCGCGTTTGCTATTCCGACGCTTTCCAGGGTCCGGTCATGGCTAAGTTCGCTTACGAAGAACTCGGGCTTCGAAACGTAGCTTTGATGACCGACAATAAGCAGGCTTACTCGCAAGGTCTGAGTGCAAGCTTCAAGACGTCCTTCGAGTCACTCGGTGGAAAGATCGTCGACGAGCAGAAGTACGACACCGGTCAGACTCAATTCGGCGGCCAGTTGACCGAGCTTAAAAGCAAGAATCCAGACGGAATCTTCATGAGCGGCTACTTCACCGAAGTCGGACCAATTGCTCAGCAAGCTCGAGCCGCTGGTATCAACGCGAAGTTTCTTGGTGGAGACGGTTGGGACAGCGAAAAGCTTCTTGACAGCGGTGGAACGGCAATCGTAGGTGGTTTCTTCTGCAACCACTACAACAACAAAGAATCCAGACCGATCGTTAAGGAATTCCTGACCAAGTGGGGCAAAGCTCACAACGGTCAAGCTCCGACGACGACCATGGGTGCCCTCGGCTATGACGCTGCAGCTCTTGCCCTCGATGCAATTTCGAGAGCCGCTAAGCTCGACAGTGGAGCCATTATCAAGGCTCTCGACAGCACAACGAACTTCCACGGCGTTTCAGGCGACATTACACTCCAGGGTCAGAACGGTACTCCGCTTAAGCAGGCACTGGTTGTTGAAGTTCGTCCACGATCTGAAGGCTTCCAAGTCTTCCGCAAGGCCTATTCACCGGATCAGGTTAAGTAACCGTTGCTAGATCTTGCACCTCATCTGTTGGCAGGGTTGGAAATTTCAACCCTGCCACAGCAGTTAGTTACCGGTCTTCTGATCGGTACCATTTATGCTCTTGTGGCGCTCGGATACACCATGGTGTACGGCGTTCTCAAGCTGATCAACTTCGCACATGGCGAAGTGTTTATGCTCGGCGCATACGCGGCTCTGTTGATCTCTTGGTCACTGGGATACACACCTGGCAATTCACTTGAACATGGCAGTTGGATGGCGCTCATCCTTATGCTCATAGGGGCGATGATCGTATGCGCGCTAATCGGCATGATCATCGAAAGACTTGCCTATCGCCCGATGCGGAACCAAGCACGCATTGCTTCGCTGATCACTGCCATTGGCGTATCGCTTTTCCTTCAATACGGTGGTCAGATCTTCCTTCTGAACGGAACACCCCAGAACATCGACCCCAAGGTCAGCCCGTTCTACTCCTCAGACCCAACCGTCGGCAACATACAGCTCACCATTAAAGGCCCGAACAAAGAACTGCTAGCGAAAGCAGACCAAATGTCGAGCTTAGTGGATAAAGCTAAAACCGACTATGAAGCTGAGCTAAAGCTTGAGGGTGGCGACGAATTCAACCTGCAACCCAAGGGCAAAGAGTTAAGAGATCTCTATCGCAAGGAACAGCGCGATCTCGAAAGCGCTAAGAACGATGCGAACAAGGGGGCCATCTTGGTGAACCTGCCCAAAGGGCAAGTCTTCATGTTAGGCTCTGTTTTGATTATCATGGTCGGTCTTACATGGCTTGTTATGTTTACGCGACAAGGTCGAGCCATGCGCGCCGTCTCTCTCGATTTCGATTCCGCATCGTTAATGGGGATCAATGTTAACGCCGTTGTTACGTTCACGTTTGCCTTGGGGTCTTCCCTTGCAGGTGCTGGCGCGATGATGGCTGCCACGTTCCAAAGCGGAACGAAGATTGATACCTTCTTTGGTGTGCTCCCTGGTGTCAAGGCATTCGTTGCTGCTGTTCTCGGCGGTATTGGAAACATCCCCGGTGCAGTGCTAGGCGGAATCCTTATGGGTCTCGCTGAAAATCTCGTTGTCTGGGCTGGTTATGGCGGATACAAAGACGCGATAGCCTTCGTGATTCTAATCGCGATCCTGCTGTTCAAACCAGGTGGATTGCTCGGCTCGGCCAAGGTGGAAAAGGTTTGAAGTTCCTCGCAACCCGAGTCCTCTCGATCCTCGCCGCGATCGGGTTCTCGTTTCTCGTTCAGAAACTCGCCGAAGGGCAAGATAGCTTTACGCAACAGCTGCTTGTTCTGGCAAGCCTGTACGTCACTCTTTCGGTTAGTCTGAACCTTATCAACGGCATTACTGGTCAGTTCTCAATTGGGCATGCGGCGTTCTATCAGGTAGGCGCCTATGCGGCAGCCTATTGTGGTACGGCCTTTTACCCAAATTGGCACGGTAGCCCTGTCGTTTGGTTGCTTCTGATGTTGGTTGTCGGCGGAATTGTCGCAGCCATAGCTGGTTTCATCGTTGGACTACCTTCTCTGAGACTCAAAGGTGACTACCTCGCAGTTGTCACGATGGGTTTTGGCGAAATCGTACGCATCGTTGTTCAGAACCAAAAGGTGCTCGGCGAATCAGGGGGCCTAAGCGTCCACCCGCATCTTCAGCAGATCTGGGTAGTCGTTCTTCTTGCGATTCTTTGCATCGCTCTATGCCGTAACCTCCAAATAACCGCACACGGACTTCCCTTCCTCGCAGTCCGAGAAGACGAAGTTGCTAGCGCGGCGATGGGAGTAAACGTCACGAAGACGAAGGTGATCGCATTTGTCCTAGGCTCAGGTTTTGCTGGAGCTGCTGGAGCCGCGTATGCGCTTCAGCTTGGTGCCATCAACCCCGATCTCTTCCGAATGGATCAGTCGTTCATCATCTTGACGATGGTAGTGCTTGGCGGAACGGGTTCTGTAACCGGGTCTGTACTTGCCGCACTTCTGCTGTTCTACATTCCAGAAAAGATGCGAGATCTTTCCGATGTTCGCCTGTCCGTTCTCGTGAGCATCTTGATTAGCGTTGGATTCGCGGTTGCGGCGGTTCGATACGTGATCAACAACGTCCACAAGCCGATTAAAGTTCGTGCTGCCTACTACGCAGGGATCACCGCTGTGACGGCTGTTGTAATCACGATTTTGGGCAAGATACTCCAACTCGTTCCCGCTTTTCAAACCTCAGTCGAGGGAGGAAAGCTTCGACTTGTCGTTTTCGCGGGAGTGCTTATCGTCCTTATGCTTATTAGGCCCGAAGGAATCTTTGCTCACCACGAATTCAGTTGGGATTGGCTACTAAGCCCGCTCAAGAAGAAGCGAACAAAGCTACCGGGGGTGTCGGCATGAACCTTCTCAAGCTCGATAAAGCAACGATCAAGTTCGGTGGTCTCATCGCGGTCAACGAGGTCTCATTTGAGATAAACAAAGGTGACCTCTTCGGACTAATCGGACCAAACGGAGCGGGCAAGACGACCTGTTTTAACCTGATCACCGGCGTTTACAAACCAACGAGCGGTCAAATCAGCTTTGATGGCAGAGACATCACTGGAACGCCTGCGAACAAGATTGCCAACCTTGGTATAGCTCGAACCTTCCAGAACATTCGACTTTTCAAGTCGATGTCGGTGCTTGAGAACGTCGTTACCGCTGGTTATCTCAGACACAAGACGTCGATGGCAAGCGCGTTCTTCTATCTGCCTTCCGCGATTAAAGAGAATGAGCAACTCAAAGAAGAGGCCATGAAGCTTCTTGAGGTTGTGGATCTCGCTCATGTTGCTGACGTAAGAAGTTGCGACCTTGCCTACGGCATGCAACGTCGTTTGGAAATCGCGCGAGCGATGGCCACGCAACCCCAACTCCTTCTTCTGGATGAACCTGCCGCTGGCATGAATCCACAAGAGAAAGAAGAGTTGAACGCGATGGTGAAGAAGATTCGCGATCATCACAACATGACCGTATTGCTCATCGAACATGACATGCGGTTCGTAATGAGCCTTTGCGAGAAAATCTTCGTGCTCGACCACGGCGAAGAAATCTGCTTCGGACCACCTGAGAAGGTTCGCAACGACCCTAAGGTTATTGCCGCCTACCTCGGAGAAGCTGTTTGACCTCTTCAAATCTGCCTAAGCGGTGGATTTGGACCTCGATCGATTCGGGCCTTGAAGACAAGGCCCTTCGATTCAAATACCAAAGGCTTTCTGATCTTGGCTTGACGGGCATCTTCCTCGGAGGGGGCATCGATGAGAGAGAACTTGAGATAGCTTCGCAGTACAACCCTGAGATTCACTCATGGATGTGGACGACGAATCGGGGTGAACCGCAGCTCCGAACTGAACATCCAGATTGGTTCATGGTCAGTCGCTCGGGCAAGAGCTGTGTTGATCAGCCACCCTATGTTGATTACTACCGTTGGATCAATCCTCTTGCGCCTGGTGCGACGCACTACATCTGCGCGAAAGCAAAAGAGCTTGACGAACACCCGCTCATCAAAGGCGTCCACCTCGACTATGTTCGATATCCCGACGTCATACTTCCGAATTCACTTTGGGCTCAGTACGGTGTAGACCAAACCGAAGAGCTTGCCGATTATGATTTTTCGTATGACGCTTACACAAGACAAGCCTTCAAGACCCGATTTGGCGTCGATCCTATTGAGCTAGATCGACCAGACCTAAACCAAGACTGGCTCAAGTTTCGGTTTGATACAATATCCGGTTTAGTCTCGGCCATTCGTCAAACCGTATCAAAGCCTCTGACAGCAGCTGTCTTTCCGACCCCAAGTTTGGCAAGATCGATTTGCCGACAAGATTGGGACAAGTGGCTGCTAACGGCAGCTTGTCCAATGGTTTATCACAACTTCTACAACGAATCTGTCGAATGGATCGGCGATTCCGTCAAGGAGAATATACAAGCCGTCCAATTCCCTGTCATCGCAGGCTTGTACCTTCCAGCGTTCCAATCCATCGCGGATTTTAGAGAAGGATTATCGATAGCAAAGCATCGGGGCGCTTACGGCGCCTCGCTCTTCGGGGATGCGACTGATGAGCATCTAAGCGTGTTGGCCGAAATCTTCGATTAACCTTTGTGGGGATTGATCAACCTGAACGACCGCATAATCTGTCTGGTTGGAATGGATTGCCCCGTTTCATCAAGTCCCATAAACATAAAATTGTAGACGCTGGTGCCATCGACTAACGTGTACGAAGTAATCGCTGGTTTGATACCGCCTATAGATTTCAGAATTGCCTTCACCCGGACGGTTTTACCGACGGGTAGATCGATTCGCTCTACTTGAAGGTCTGAAACACCTGAGTTTGCGTTGTAGGTTGACCGTTCTTTGTCCGCAACTGCCTCGACATCCTGATTTCTGCTGTAGACCTTTTTTGTCGCTTTTAGCATTCCAAAGTTAGTACCGGCAGTTCCCATGCCGATAAGCTCGACCTCATCCTCCGGTTTTTCTTTCAGCGCCTCCAAAGATGCGCTTGTCGGGAATAGAGATGGGGTAAGGCCACCGCTTCGAAACAGATCGCTCTTAAACGTTTTCACATCTTCGATCTCCCAACCAGCGGGCAAAGCAAATGTCGCCCCAAGATTAGCCTTGCGAAATGGAACCCAACCTTGCTCTATTTGAGCAGGAGGAGCCGCCTTTAGATAGCTTGCAGGAACAGATTTACATCCGAAAGGAACAACCAGAACCAACAAAACTAACCAACGCATGGTGAAATCATAGATCCTCTTAATATTGAGGGCACAAATGTTCGCGATTCTTGCGCTAAAAAGACTAAACCCTCATATTCGACAGATATTTGTCCTCGAAAAAGTCGGCAACCTAAACTCACCACTAATGGATCTCTGTTGATATTCGTTCTCAACATATCATTCTTTTTGACGCAAACCACAAAGTTGACCTACCTATCTTGTGCAAAAAAATCAACTGCCCTATACTGGCAACTAAATACAAGGAGAGGCAGTTTCATGTCTTGGCGCAAAAAGGAAGATTTGGGAACCAGCACCGTTGCAAAGGTTCATGACCAGCTCCGGCTGCAAGATCAATGGTTGATCGACATCGGCAGAGGCTTTACATTTTGGGGTTCGGAACACTCGACGACCGTGAGTGCAGACCAGCCGAACTTTCATAATGCGTATTCGATATTTCGGCTACACGCCGAGACCGAAATAGCAAAAGGACATGGTAGGCACGAAGAGGCTGCGGCAGTGATGGCTTCGCAAATGAGTCACTCCGCATTGAGTGCGATTATCTATGACTCTCACTCAGACTCCTATCGACTGCAATGTAGCGTTTACGCTCATGTCGATAATGCTGAATGGCTTACAAAGGTGTTTACCGGCGCCGTTGGTCTACAGATTGCGAGTGCGCGAGAATGGTCAGCATGGCTAGAAAAGAATGTCGGGCTCGAACCGTCCACCTCGAAGCACCCGACGAGCGGCGCTCGCTCCTCTATCGATACGCTGTGTACGGTCAATGACCAGTTTGTTAAGCCATACGGCAAGCAGGACAGCAAATGGATCGACGTTCCTGATTGGGAAGATGCCTACAGCGTCATTCGGCGAATGGCTCATAACGTCAAAACAGATGACCGCACGTATATTTCAGCCGATTTCGACTGGCTTAGTAATAACCCCATCCATTTCGAAGTCTCAGCAGTAAAACCGCACATGGACTACGGGAACGGATTGTTGCTTGAACTCAATGTTCCCTGGAGCGACGAAGCAGAAAATAAGGGTGAGACCGCGATGCGCCTGAATGACATGGAACGTGATGAATGGAATTGGTGCCACGACCTGGGGTCATGGTGCATCCACAACTCCCAACTCGCATTCCGTTGCTTTGTGCCTAATCTGCTGTTCTGCTCTGGCTCGCTGAATGACCTGGTTCACGATATGGCAATTCGAGCTCGGTGGATTAACGACACTGCAGGTCTAGCAGTGATGGGTGTAACAATGTGAAAGGTTGCATAAAAGTAATAGAGATTGATAAATAGTTATTACCTTTATTTCCTGGTCTTGACAGAACAGGATTTTAGTCGTTATTCTAGTGTTGTGCAACTTCGGACAGTCCCTTTTCGATCGACTATTCTTGCTTCGAGTCTATCAGTCTTGTCAATCTGGTCATTCGGCAATAGCGGTTTTCTTCAGAAGTCTGGGTTGCTCGCTCTAGTCGAAGAACAACCTGTCCAAACCTTCAAAGGCAGCTACCAGGTGGGAAATGGCAATGGTGTCTTTATTGATGGAGTCTGTAAGTCAACTGAAACTGAAGTTACCTGCTGGAATCTCGATGGCAAGCGACTTAAGAGCCTCGCACTCATGCTCAAGGAAATTCTTCCTGCAAGGAAGGAGAAGTCCGGCATCCGCGAACGTTACGTCGTCATCCGCATTGTCCAAAATCCCGAAAGTAAAACAAGCATCATAGCTTTGCCCCCAAAGTGGAGTCAGGGGGGCTGGATTCAAACCAGTGTTTTGCCTTCGCTGAACAACGACAAACAATCGACAATCTTAAGTGCAATCTCAGTTCCCGTTGGCCAACCCGCACCAGAACTAAGAGTGACCGTGCATACGCTTTTAGCTGATCAAATTCTGCAACCAACCGTCGGGGCTTCTAGTCATGTCAACGGATACGGCGTGACCTACTTAGGCAAGAAAAAAGCCCAGGGCGAGCAGGAAGCACCCGAAGTTGAGAAACATCTGTTTAGCATCGCACACCCTCATCTAGCAAGATTCACCGTAACTGGATCAGTATGCGATGAACTCAAGAACGACTATGTAGCTATCAGGCTTCCAGAAAATCGACCACTCACAGAACAGGATCTTGGGGGCCGTGGCGGTGTCAGGGGGATAGATCCCGTTCCGATTCGCCCCCTTGGCTTCAAGTCAACCTATCAGTCTGGTACATTCACATTTGAATCGTCTCTGGATCCTAGGTACGTCAAATTCTTCCATATCAGGATTCTTAAGTCTGAACCAATCAACATAACGGGAATAAGACTCGCCCCAAAGACCGATTCATCCATCAGCAATGGCCGAGCCGTGATAAACTAGTTCACGATGCAACTCGATCCGCTTGGATCAAAGAAGATTGATGAGAAGAGCGCACAGGAAGCGCTTACTCTAGCGGTCCGCTTACAATCTGAAAGCGGTAACCATATTACGATCGAAGAATTGAAGAGCACTGCTCAAGAAGCTGGCATCGATCAGGCATACGTCGAAGAGGCTTTGCGCCAAATCGAAGCGAATAAGTCTGCAAAAAAGGAAAAGAAGGCACGTACTTTCCGGTTTATTGTGGGGGTAGCTCTACTCAGCCTAATCATAGCTTTTTGCATCGCGTCAATTTTTGTTAATTTCAATATTCATGCCCCGACGCCATTCGTCTTTGTGATCGTGCTTTTTGTCTCAATGAAAAAAATGAGAAAATACCGCGATAGCTAGCGAAACCGTTAGATATTTGGGATCCGTTGGCTGGATAAACCCTTTAGCATCACCTATCATCGGTAGTCGCTAATACGAAGGCAGAGAGACGGCCAGTCTTACTTAACATATTCAGAATCCACATATTCTTTGTTAACTCGAGGCGCTTTCTCGTCGAGAACTAGTCAAAACATGTGGTCAAAAATCTTATTCAAATATGCTCGCTTCATCGCAACATTTGAAGCATGACTGACTGGTATACTCGGTCGCTGATTACCGTGAAGAGTACAGCTTTTTACGGTTGCTTGAGGAGCCTATAGCAAATATGCCCGGAACTGGCAAAGTTATTTCCGTCGTGGGTCCCGTTGTGGACATCGCATTCTCTGTGGATTCTCTCCCGGAGATTTACAGCGCTATAAAAATCGCTGATGTCGCTGCTGGTATCGACCTGACCTGCGAAGTGGCGCAGCACCTTGGAGACGGTGTTGTGCGTGCAATCGCTCTCGCGAGCACCGACGGCTTAGTCCGCGGTATGGATGCTGTCGACACCGGTGCAGCTATCACTGTTCCAGTTGGCGACATTACTCTTGGACGCGTTTTTAACGTTCTCGGTAATCCTATCGACAACGGCGATGAGGTTCCTGCAACGACTCACAGACTTCCGATTCACAGAACCGCTCCGACGTTCGACGAGCAGTCGACCAAAGTTGAGCTTCTTCAAACCGGTCTAAAAGTCGTCGACCTACTCATTCCATTCAACAAAGGTGGAAAGATCGGTCTATTCGGTGGTGCAGGTCTGGGTAAGACCGTTCTTATCCAAGAGCTCATCCGAAACATCGCTGTTGAAGCATCAGGCGTTTCGATGTTCGCCGGCGTCGGTGAGCGAACTCGTGAAGGGAACGACCTCTGGCGCGAAATGAAGGAAACCACCTTCAAGGATGCAAGCGGTCAGGAACTCCGAGTTATTGACAAAACGGCGATGGTCTTCGGTCAGATGAACGAGCCGCCTGGAGCACGTCTTCGAGTTGCTCTTTCCGCGCTCACCATGGCTGAATACTTCCGTGACGAAGTTGGAACAGACGTTCTTATCTTTATCGACAACATTTTCCGATTCGTTCAAGCAGGTTCCGAGGTTTCGGCACTTCTTGGTCGTATGCCAAGCGCGGTAGGCTACCAGCCGACACTTGCTACCGAAATGGGTGGCCTCCAAGAGCGAATCACCTCCACCAAGAAGGGTTCGGTTACCTCTGTTCAGGCAGTCTACGTTCCTGCTGACGACCCATCTGACCCTGCACCTGCTACGACGTTCGCTCACCTTGACGCTTACGTCTATCTCGACCGAGGAATTGCTTCGAAGGGTCTGTATCCGGCAGTTGACCCGCTCGTTTCGACTTCAAAGAACCTTGACCCACGCATTGTTGGTCAGGAGCACTACGATGTTGCACGAAGAGTCCAGCAGACGCTACAACGATATAAGGAGCTTCAGGACATCATCGCGATTCTCGGTATCGACGAACTTTCGGACGATGACAAGCTGTTGGTAGCCCGAGCCAGAAAGATTGAGCGATTCATGTCTCAGCCAAACTTCGTTGCGGAGCAGTTCACGGGTAACCCTGGTCGATATGTAACGATCTCAGATACGGTTGCCGCCTTCAAGGAACTCGTCGAAGGAAACCTCGACGACATCCCAGAGCAAGCATTCTTGTACTGCGGTGGCCTAGACGACGTCCGCGAGAAGGCGGCCAAGCTCCGCGCAACGGTCTAAAAACAAAATGGCAAGCGCCTTTACATTAGCAGTCGTGGCTCCAGATAAAGCGGTGGTAGAAACCACCGCTACCTCGGTCGTCATTCCTGGTTCCGAAGGATATTTCGGCGTTATGGCTGGTCACGTTCCAGTGATTGCCGCGCTGAAGCCTGGACTTCTCGAGTTTACAGATGAGAATGGACAGAGAAACACCGTCTATGTCGGTGGCGGCTTTGCCGAAATCCAAGGCTCGAAAGTCATGATTCTTGCCGATGAAGCCTCCCTCGCAAAAGACATAGACCTTAGTCGAGCAGAGGAAGACCTTGAATCTGCTCGCAGAGCGTTGCGAGGCGAGAATAGTACTTCGGGCTCCGAAGAAGCTATTCAAGAAATTGAGAAAGCGATGCAACGCATTCGAGCGGCGCGAGCAGCTCGCTAGAAAATTACATAGTACTATCATCTAGTTGTCCACACGAATCATAGAATCGTGTGGACTTTCCTTTAGTTGAGTATAAATCCAAGTGGATTTTCTTGCTCATTTGCTAAAATATTCATAATAGGTTACCGATATGCCTAGGAGCACTAAACCAAACCAAGAAGGTTCAACTGAATTGACTCCGCCTTATGGGAGTATCCACAATGACGTAAGCGCCGAAAAAACGAGCGTTAAACCTAAGATTACTTGCGTCGTTGGTCTTGGTGCATCCGCTGGAGGACTCGAGGCTCTCCGCCCGCTGACATCCGCATTAGTTCCTGGGAGTGGCAATGTGTACATTGTTGCCCAGCACATGGCACCTCAGTATGAGAGCATCTTAACCAACCTTCTACTAAAAGATGCTCAGATCTCGGTTGTGACGGCTGAGCATCATCAAAAACTTGAGCCAGACGTTATCTACGTTACCCCGCCCAACAAAGACATCTCGATTTCCCGCGGTCGCATAAAACTCACCCCGGCATCTCCGACTGGCCCAAAACCATCTATTGACGCTCTTTTTGATTCCATAGCCAAGTCATATGGTGCCGCATCAGTCGGAGTGATTCTATCTGGAACGGGATCAGACGGAACTCACGGCTGTCGTTCAATCAAAGCTGCTGGTGGATTGGTAATTGTTCAAGATCCAAAATCCGCTAAGCACGACGGGATGCCTGACTCCGTAAGTCGCGCAAATCTAGCCGATTTGCAACTCAGCATCGAAGATCTAGCTCATCGGCTCAATCACCTCAGCGAGCACAACGAGATTATTGCTCTTGCCCATACGAACGTCGAAGGACGCTCGTCACTGGCCAACTATCGGACGCTCATGTCTTTGCTGCTAAAACTAGCTCGCATTGACTTCTCTCAATACAAAGAAGCTACTATCGAGCGCCAAATAGCTCGTAGAATGCGTACCCTCGGTATAGAAACACTTGATGATTACGTCGAGTACTGTGTTTCCAATGAATCCGAGCTTCCTAAGCTAGCTCAGAACCTACTAGTATCGGTTACGTCCTTTTTCCGAGACCCATTAGCCTTCAAAGCCCTTCAGAAGTCCATATCCGACATCATAAGATCAAAATCTGCTGGCGACACTTTGCGCGTTTGGATTCCTGGCTGCGCGACTGGCGAAGAAGTGTATTCCGTTGCAATGATGATTGCCAAAGAGTTGGGAGATCAGATCGGGGTCATTCCATGCAAGATATTTGCTACTGATATTGACCAACACGGAACGGATATCGCGAGACACGGCATTTATCCAATGACGGTGATGGACCAAGTTCCTCAAGATTTAGCAGAGAACTACTTGTCTCGCGAGAGTGGACACTTTAGAATCACCAAATTCGTCCGCGACTTATGTATCTTCTCTCGTCATGACTTAGTCCTTGATCCGCCCTTTCTGCGCATGGATCTGATCGTTTGTAGAAACGTGATGATTTATTTTAAGCCTGGTCTCCAAGAAGAGGTTTTCAGTCGACTGCATTACGCACTAAATCCATCTGGCATCCTTATGTTAGGCAGATCGGAATCGCTCTCAGGGAATTCAAAAAACCTGTTTTCAACTATAGATGGAAAGCAGCGAATATATCGTAAAAAGCAGTTCCAAGGAAGCCGAGCGAGGATCGGTAGATTTCAGCCTTTCTCGATCCCTGATGTAACGAAATCGCAAAAAGTAGAGAGCAAAAAGAGCCTCTTAGAATCAATACAAGTGGAGCTGCTTGAAAAGTACGCTCCGCCAAGCGTTTTGCTTTCTCCAAGTCTGGAGCCACTCCAATTCTTAGGGGATATAAACCGATTCCTAAAAATAAACGACGGATTAGCTGATTTCTCGCTGTTCTCACTCTGCCCACCAGCCCTGAAAACTGAGCTTCGAACCCTCCTGCAGCAAGTTTCTCATGACGCGAACGGCGAAGTCATCGGCTTTCCCGTCGACATGCTGCTCAACGAAACCAAAAGTCGGGTGAGGCTACGGATAAAGTTGGTCCGCCGAAGTCCAGATACTGAGGCAAATATTCTCATCTGCTTCGAAGAACAGCAGTCTTCTGTCGACCAGATAAACATGGAAGATGTGGGCTCGGTGCCGGATAGTCGATACCAAGAACATATTTCTGCCCTTCAGCAAGAGCTTCTCGGTACTCGCGAACATCTGCAAGCCGTTCTCGAGGAAATGCACACAACCAATGAAGAGTTCCAATCTCTTAACGAGGAACTTCAGTCTTCATCGGAAGAACTCCAGGCATCTAACGAGGAACTTCAAACCACCAACGAAGAACTCCAAGCTACGAATGAAGAGCTCGCAACAATCAACGACGAGTTACACATAAGGTCGATCGAGCTTTCGGCTCTCAACGAAACGTTGGTGAATATCCAGAACTCGATCCAAGTTGGGCTGGTGATTCTTGATACCAGCTTAAGAGTTACAAGATTCACCCCTTTGGCGGTCAGACTGTTTGGCTTACTCCCTGGCGATATAGGCCATAGCCTTCTGAGTCTGCCGAGCTATCTTAACTATCCAAAGCTTCGCGAGTCCATCGAGCAAGTCATCCGCACCTGCGAAACGAAGACTAGTCACATTCAAATTAATGATACGCACTATCTGATGCAAATTTCGGCCTATATGTCCGAATCCAGCGTCTGTAATGGTGCTGTACTCGCTTTCACAGATATCACCGAACTTCGGCGGGTTGAGACCGCGTTGTTCATGCAGGAGGCGAGGTTCCGAACAGTCTTCGATAACTCTCCAACCTCCATTTGGATTGCTGACTGGTCAGGTATTAATCTGCGGATGAACTCGGTTCCAACGAGTACTAGGGCGAATGTCGCTGGCTTCTTCAAAAAGAATCCAGCATTACTAACGGAGTTACTGGCTTCGATCTCGATTCTCGAGGTCAACCACGCGACGCTCGCCATGTTCCGGGCATCGAGTAAAGAGGAGATTCAGGAAACTCTGACCAGTATCCTTGGCGTTTCTCAAAGCCAAGATTCGATCCTTGCGATGCTGACTGCTTACCTTGTAGGAAAGGAGTCATTTAGTATTGAAATGGACCTGCGGGCGATTGATGGCGACCTCATCAATACTCTGTTCACCATTGTTTTCCCGAAAAACGATACAGAACACGTTATCATCAATATCTCGGATCTTTCCGAATTACGACACGCAAAGTCGGCTCTCGTTGAGAGCGAAGCTCGATTTGACCTCATCCTTCGAACGACGCCGCATGGCATGATCATAGTTGATGAGCGAGGTAGGGTCGTTCGTTCAAACACCCTTTTACAGGCGATGCTTGGTTATTCTGAGCTCGAACTAAATAACGCTCCAATAGAAACGCTCGTCCCAGAGAGCATCTCGGATAAACACAGCTCCTT
The DNA here is from genome assembly GCA_002336105.1 of Chthonomonas sp. UBA1950. Taxonomy (GTDB): domain Bacteria; phylum Armatimonadota; class Fimbriimonadia; order Fimbriimonadales; family Fimbriimonadaceae; genus Fimbriimonas. The sequence continues at coordinate 32,428 of DDEQ01000043.1, forward strand.
CCGAATGAACTATCAGCGACAACCCAGGAGTCGCCCGATGGGGGATGGAAAAGTGCTGATGGCGCGATCAAAATCTGGACAACTTATCCCATGTGAGATCAGCCTTGCCCCGACTCGAATCGACAACAAGCCCTATGTGATTTGCAACGTCGTTGATGTCACAGATCGTGTCCGAGTTGAAGAAGAGATTCACGAACGAGACAAACAGTATCGACTCGTTATTGACACTAGCCCCGACGGATTCGTAATGACGGATTCAAAAGGGACAGTCATCGAGGCAAATGAATCTTTTTGTAGCCGTTTTGGGTTCCCCATTCACATGTTTGGTGAGTGCCTTATCCAGGACTTCATCCGACTTCCAGATCCGACGACTTGGGATCATTGGATCGTTACTGCCATTAAAGATGGAAGTACACGATTTGAAACGGATCATGTTGTTAAAGGCGATCAGACCCAACCTATCGAACTGACCCTCACCTATTCGGACAGCAACGGTGGAAGACTCTACTTCTTCGTTCGAGATATTTCGGCGAGAAAGTCTGCCGAAGCCGAAATAAAGAATCTCGCCAACTTTGACTTCCTGACTGGATTGCCGAACCGACGCCTTTTGATGGATCGGATACGTCAAGCCATGGCAGTTAGCAATCGAACTGCTCATTACGGTGCCGTCCTGTTTATCGACATCGATAACTTCAAGCACTTGAATGACACGATGGGACACGAAACGGGTGACCTACTGCTGAGCGAGATCGCGAAGAGGCTTATTCAGTGCGTTCGCGGTGGAGATACTGTAGCCCGATTTGGCGGGGACGAGTTTGTCGTGCTCCTTGAGGGCCTACAGCAGAATCGTGATGTAGCCGCGCTTCAAGCGGAAGTTGCAGGATCGCGAATCCTCCAAACGATTAGCCAGCCGTGTGTCCTGAACGAAAAGGAATATATCTGTACGCCAAGTATCGGCATCAGCTTGTTCCTGAAACACGAGACGTCTGTTGACGACTTGCTCAAGCAAACTGACCTTGCGATGTACCAGGCTAAGGCGGCAGGAAGAAACGCGATGCGCTTCTTCGATACGCAGATGCAGGCTAACATCGACTCAAGGGTTCAACTTGAAACCGAATTGCGGAAGGCGCTTCAAAACGATCACCTTGTCCTTCACTATCAACCACAGGTCGATACCTCGGGCAAGACCGTTGGCGCAGAAGGCTTGGTTCGCTGGAATCATCCAGAGTTGGGAATGATTCAACCCAGCGCATTCATCCCAATTGCGGAGCAAACAAGCTTGATTCTCGCGTTAGGTCAAGCCGTCCTTAGAGAAGCATGTCGAACGTTGGTGAGATGGACTGACTTATCCTTCGCCTCCGAACTAACGCTTTCAGTCAACGTGAGCGCTCGACAGTTCCGTGCTCAGGACTTTGTGAGCACTGTGCAGACAGAGCTTCAAAAGAGTGGTGCACCAGCGAACAAACTGACTCTAGAGCTTACAGAAAGCGCACTGCTAGACGATATTGAGGACACGCGAACGAAGATTGAAGGTCTCCGAAAGATGGGTGTTCATGTTTCACTCGACGACTTCGGAACAGGCTACTCGTCCCTGTCATATCTCAAACGGCTGCCGATCGACCAGTTGAAGATCGATCGCTCTTTCGTATCAGACATGCTGAATAACGCCAATGACAAGGCGATTGTTCGAGCCCTCATCGCTCTTGGCAACAGCATGGGATTTGCTGTGATCGCTGAAGGCGTTGAGTCAGAAGAACAGTGGAAGTTTGCCGTCGAAGAAGGATGCCGTGGGGTCCAAGGTTTCTACTTTGGCAAACCTATGCCGCTTGCCGATCTTGAAGACAAACTTCACTTCGGCTAGATTCAAATTCCCCCTCTTGCTACCTATCAGGAGGGGGAATTCGGGTCTTAAGCTAGTGTCTCTTGAATGAATGCGACGTCGTCTGCAGATAGGTACTTCCCTGCTGCGCTTACATTGATGGCTGCTTGCCGCTCGTTTCTGAAACCTGGAATTACGCAGGCTACATTTGGCATAGCCAAATCGTAATTTAGCGCAACCGCAGCGAGGTCAGCAACGCTATCTCCAAAACGAGCCTTTAGCTTTTCGAGCTTCGGCTTCAGAGCCAGAATGGCTTCCGATGAGAATGCACTTGAGTTCTGCCGGTGATCACCAGGTTCAAAGGTTGGCGGATTACTAGGATCAAACTTGTCCAACAGCCGCCCTTGTGCGAGAGGCGAGAAAGCGACGAACGTGATATTCTCGCGAGCCATCAGTCCGCTGATTCGAGACCCAGGTCGAATGAATTGGTCATCCAAAGCATGTGCCCAACTCTGGAAAACAGCAGGTCGAACCTTCGGTGTTACTCGTTCGAAGTCGTTAGCGCTGTAGGCAGATTGTCCTTTGATCCTCACCTTCCCTTCTTCGACTAATCGATCAAGCATCTCAACTGCGTCATCAAGATACATGTCGTTTGGACCAAAGTCGCCATGATGGAAATAGTAAATATCGACGTAATCGCGCTTGAGGTTGATAAGCGACTGCTCAAGCTGATGGCGAACATGCTGCGGTTCATAAGCGTGGTCCGCCGTACCTGGATGGTGTCCAACCTTTGTCGCAATGACGAAGTCATTCGACTTGAGGCCCAACTTGTCGAGCACTCTGGCAAGCATTCGTTCCGCTTTTCCGTTGCCATACACATCGGCGTTGTCAAAGTGATTGACGCCTGCATCGACCGCGACCTTAATCGCTGCGGTTATCTCGTCCTCATTGACATTAGCCCAACCGTTAGGCGATCCATTCACCCAGTTCAGACCACCCATTGTCCAACATCCCAGGCTGATTTCAGAAACCATAACCCCGGTCTTTCCGAGTTCTCGTTGCTTCATGAGCGAATTATGAACCACGTAACGGTGAATTGTTTTAGGCGTATATCAGATCATGAAACGTACAGTTCTAGCAGTTAGTATCTTCGCTTGCGCGGGAATTGCTGCTTGTCAGGGGTCGGTTCCCCAACCTATTCGAATACAGATTCGCCATGCCGACCCGTGGGCAATCAAGGCCCTACTAGAAGGTCGAAACTTGACACAACCTGAGATTGGAACACTGTCTGGAGTCGGGGCCTATAATCTAGCTGCCGCACAAGCTGGCGCAAAGGCACTCATTACTGGGGGGCGGCTAGTGGTAAACCCAACCGACAATTCACTGTGGTGGTTTCCAGACCGAAACAGCGGTTAACCCGAAAAGAAGTCCGGGATCTTCATAACAATGAACCCCCCCGGATTGGCTGAACAACGCGCCTACCCAATCGTTTCTGGGATCAGTTTGGTCGCGATTCTCGTGTAACGGCTTGCATCAAAACCAGATAACAAGCCAGATGCCAACGCACTTCCGGACTTTTCAGCATGCTCAGCGAGCATCGACTTGACGATCTCGACGTCGCCAGCTAGCAGTGGGGTCGCAGCCACATACTTGTCATTCAGCACAGACTCATCAAGGTCAAGTGCGTAGACCACACCGCCGGTCATGCCAGATCCGACATTTCGCCCCATCGACCCAAGCACGAGAGCCTTGCCGCCTGTCATGTATTGGAACGCGTTCGCCTCAACGCCTTCAACGACGATGATTGGGCCACCACCCTCGTGGTTCTTTCGCAGACAAATCCCGAAACGGTTTCCAGCACGACCAGCAATAAATACTTTGCCTCCACGGGCACCATATCCGAACGCATTGCCAACGATGGAAGCTTGTTCGTTACCGAAGAGCGGCCGAACTACCAGCGTTCCGCCATAGGCTGCCGTGAAGGCTGAGTCTGCGGCAACACCGTCCAGCACAAACTCCATTCCCTCCACACTGTAAGCAGCATAGAAGTGCCCAGCGGCTCCGCGCTGATGGAAGTGCAGACCTCCTTCTCGCAGTCCAAAATCATCGTGCTGTCTGGCAATGATTCCAGCGGCGGTCAGGCCAACGCACCGGTTATCTTCTTCAAGATCACGTGCCACCATCACCACGTCTCCAATCAAAGCTCTCTCGGCAGCAAACTTCTCTTCAGCTCGATAGAACTCTTGGTTCTCTGGCTTCGGAGTTCGCTTGAAGCATGTGGCGGGTGGCGCGTTCAGCAAATGATCAACGGCGAGCTTCCCAGCCTTTCCTTCAAGGTTCAGCTTCTTCATGAGCATATCGCGCCTTCCGACAACCTCATCGAGCGAGTAAATCCCTGCGGCTGCCATCTGCTCGCGTATGTCTTGAGCAACATGAAGCATGAACTGCGCGATGTGCTTACTCTTGCCTTTGAAATTCGCGACAAGGGCAGGGTCTTGCGTTGCTACGCCTGGCGCGCAACCCAATCTTCGCTTCCCTGTTGGATCACCTGGATCGGCACCCGCGAGGTGGCATTTGCGCAACATACTGCAACCAATCGCCATCAAGATACTCGTTCCAAAACCAACCTTGTCGGCACCTAGAAGGAACAGCTTAAGCGCTTGCTCGCCACACTGAACGCCGCCATCAACGCTCAACTCGATGATATCGCGGAGTCCTTCTTCGACGAGCATGTCTTGCACCTTTGGCAAAACCGCTGTCACCGGAACACCAGCATGCTTCTGGTCAACTCGTTTTGCTGCACCAGTGCCGCCACAACCGTCCGAGATGTGCAATCGGTGAGCACCAGCATTGGCTCCGCCGACCGCGACCATTTCAACACCGTGGGTGGCAACGTATTTCAGCGCACAGTTGACGTTAGGATTGAGTGCTTTCCAACTCTCAACCATCAGCTTTACGTCTTCGATGGAATAAAGATTGTGGTTGATCGGAGGTGAAATCAACTCATAACCGGGCTCGCAGCCTCTCTGATGGGCGACGTGCTGGCTCACTTTTTTACCCGGGAGCTGCCCACCTTTTCCAGGTTTCGCCCCTTGAGCAAACTTAACCTCCGCTTCGACCGCTCTCGCCGCAACCATCGGAGTGATCGTGAATCGTCCACCAGAATACTGCACACTGCGGTTTCCATCCCGGCGTCCGATTCTCTGCTTGTCAAACCCGCCTTCTCCACTGTTCGCTATCGGACCAGTCCCGAAAGGCTCGTTGCCAAGCTTCATTCGGCAATAGCGATACAGAGTGTTAAATCCTCTAGCAACCGCTCGGTGAGCCGGTTCAGACAGCGCACCTTCACTCATTCCAGGCGCCATCAACCTCCAAGCAATTCGCTCCACCGGTTCAACCTCGTCGATTGAGATCGCGTCGCTAGGCTTAATCTGGATGCAGTCGAGAACCGTAATTGGTTTTCGCGACGTAATCAGCTCCGCATAAACCTTGTAAGCTTCATAGCTTCCCGGCTTTGCCTGGTGCATCTTCGTCGTGTAACCCGAAGCACTTTGGATCGCTCGGACAACGTTTGCATCGTTGAAGTGCGGTCTACCGGCTTTCGTATGCCGGAACTCGCCCGCATCGATGAGTTCAGCACTCTCGCCAAATGCAGAATCGTGCAGTTCCTTCCACTCTTTGTTAAGAATGTCTGGTCCAACGCCTCCGAGGTGGGCTGGAACGTTTGGAAACTCTCGAGCTACAAAAGCAGGATCGAGTCCAATTGCTTCGACAAGTGCGGCTCCGCAGTATGCGGATGACGGCGTGACGCCAACCATTGACATGACCTCGACAAAGCTTGTTCGAAGGCCCCTCAAGTAGGTGTCTTCTGAGGCACCAGCGGTACACGATCCAAGCCAGGGCTGAACTGCATCTGCCCCGAGTGCTACAAGCAAAGCGGTTTGATGAATATCCCAAACTGCGGATTCTACGATGAGTCCAACCTTGTGGCGCATCCCCTCTCGAGCAAGTCGCGAGTGGATGCGGCTAACGGCTCGGATAGCGTTTGCGCTGATCTTAGCCCCCGTCGCCCCACGATCCGAAAGTACAAGCACCCACTTTTTGTTGGCAAGTGCCACCGCTTCATCAATGATCGCGTTGAGAGCTTGTTCAGGATCTTCATCAATATCGTGCAGAAGCTCGACCTTCTCTACTCCTCGGCGGCCTTCTAGCCATGCCAACTGAGCGCGAGAAAGAACGCGTGTTTCGAGCTTGAATAACCCACGAGATTGCCCCGTCCAAAGCCCGCTACGGTCGCCTAGCCAACCACCCGGTTCGAAGACCCATTCATCTCGAATCGAGTCGACAGGAGGACTGGTCTCTTGGGCAAAGCGAAGCGTGAAGTAGTCATCCAACCTTCGAGGCATGTGATCGAGTAATGCCGCCGGTGGCGTGTCATCACCCATCGAGCCGACGGCGGGCTTTCCTGTCTTTATCAATGGCTCGAGCACAACCTCAAGGTCCTCTTTGGTCATGCCGTAGGCTTTTCTCGCAACCTTCAGAATCTCTTCTGGCTCGTCAAGGAAAGGCGAGGTTCCGATAGGCTCGAAAGCAGGAACTGTCGTAGGGTCTTGAGCAACCAATGGCGCGCACTCTTCGTCAAAAAGAAGCTGCCCGCTATTCAGACGAACAACAAAAGTGTTGCCCGGGCCGAGACACTTCTGGACCTCTGGTTTTCGATCCATCACGCGCGAAGTCAGTTCGCTCCCCGCGAACACCATCTCGTTGTCAGCCCAAACCCAGAGAGGGCGAAGTCCATTTCGATCAAGGTGAGCAATAGCGTCGTCACCGTCACAGCAAACGATGGCTGCGGGGCCGTCGCACGCGCCGAGATAGACGCTCATCGTTTGATAAAACGCGTCGATCCCTGGATGCGAACCTTCTTTTCCTCTTGCTTCCGGCAACAACCCGAGAACCGACTGTGGCAGAGACATGCCGCCTGCCATCAAGGCAATCGCCATGTCATCCAGATTTGCGGTATCTGACCCATTGGGACAAACAATCGACCTAACCTTGGTCGCGATCTCCGAAAGTTCCGGATGGTCGGCAACTAGCTTCGTGATCAGGTCTTTTCCAATCGCTTCAAACCAGGCAACATTGCCACGGATGGTCGTAATTTCACCGTTATGAGCCAAAGCCCAGAACGGCTGGGCTCTCATCCATGCCGTGCTGGTGTTGGTGCAGTACCGGCTATGAAACAGCAAGTATCTGCTAGTGACAGCTTCATCTCGCAGATCTGGATACAGTTCAGAAATCTTCGATAGCTCAGCGAGACCTTTATAGATCACCGTTCGGTTAGAGAGCGAAACCAACTTGAACGCATCGCCCATGTGCTCAAGCTCTTCGTCCAAAGCTATTCGCAAAAGGTATCGGCATGCGAACCACCCCGTCTCGCTCATTCCTTCAGGTCGCTTGAATAACGCCATTCGAACAACCGGCACCGTTCGAAGAGCGGGGGAATCTGCCGGAAGCGCTCGAGGGTCAATAGGTACGTCTGCCCACTGTAACACCTCAGCTCCCGCTAACTTGGCAAGGTCCTCAATTTTCTCAACGCATTCAGCACGCATCCCAGCGCTGTAAGGAAGGAAGAACATCCCGAGAGCAACGTCTCGTTGCGCCAACAACCGAATGTGCCTTGGGAAACGGTCAATAAGCAGACCCCAGGGGATGTCCAGTTGAACGCCAGCGCCGTGCCCAGGAGCACCTCGGTGGTCAAATTGCTTGGTTAGTTCAAGACCAAACTCCACGACACGCCGCTCAGCGACGCCTTTTCGTGTGGCGACAAATCCGATGCCACAGGCGTCGGACTCAAGGATTTCTTTGCCGTTTCGGCTAACCGTATACATAGGAGCGCACTACTCGGCACCGCTCCTTTGCAGGCCCATTTTCCTATCCTCGTCGACAGGGCCTTGAAATGTATCACAGTATAGGCAGAAAGCCCAAGTGATATGTTAAAGAATATTGGGTGCTGGACAATTACAGCGGCGAAATGACGTAAAGTGCACCTATGGTGGCGCTGTTGCTTCCGATCCCCTTTGCCGCATCGACGATCTATGTGTCACCGGACGGCAACGACTCAAACTCTGGTTTAACCCGGAGCAAGCCATTGGCGAGTATCGACCGGGCTTTACAGATCGCGACAGGGCTAGCCATGAAGAGTTCAGTTACGATCAAGATTCACTCTGGAACTTACCAAGTCACAAAGACTCTGAATATCGATCACCGGCTCAATCACCTTTCGATTACCTCATACGGAACAGGATTGCCTAAGCTGATCGGGGGAATCGAACTACGCTCAAATCCATATCAAGTGGGAAGTCGATTCCCGATCTCGGCCCGAGAAAGACTCAGACAAATCGAGATTCCAAACAATGTCCCAATAGGCCAATGGTCGCCCTATGGATTCTTTTCTTCCGGTCACAAGTGGCCAGTCGAACCCTTTCTGGACGGAAATCCGCTCACTTTGGCGCGAACCAAGTGGCTAAGGACCAAACTTGTCAGCACCGAAGAACAAATCTCATTCGATCCGTCCGAGGTACCCACTCCCGCTAATAGCGACAAATTGCTGGCGACTGGATATTGGAAGTTTGATTGGGCCGACGCCACCTCGCCTGTAACCCAGATTGACTTCTCAGCCGGTACCTTCAGTTGTCAAACACTTGGAAACTATGGGGCAGAAAAGGGACGACGCTTCTTCTTTGCAAACGAACCCGAGTTCCTAGACGAACCCGGCGAATATTTCATCGATGCTGAATCTCGGTTGCTAACCTATTTTCCGACGCCAGGACTTTCCGACGCGCCTGTTCAGTTAAGCCAACTTGACGCACCGCTATTTAGGTTGTCGAATGCTGAAGGAGTCTCGATCAGCGATATTGAACTTGCCGCCGGTCGGTCAGATGGCGTCGAAATCTCCGGTGGACGTGCTAATCGAATTTCGAATTGCCTCGTGCGTAACTTTAGTGAAACTGGAATCGTCGTCACAAACTCACCCGACACCAAAGTGGAAATGTGCGATGTCACCGGCACCGGATCCTCTGGAATTCGAGTGCAAGGAGGAGACAGGCTGACACTTGCGCCCTGTCGTTCTTCAGTCAAAGACTGCAAGATTTGGAGGTTTAGTCGCCTCTACCGAACCTATCGGCCCGGGATCGCTATCGAAGGGGTAGGGGTCGAAGTGTCCCACAACGAAATCTTCGACGCTCCACATAGTGCGATTCTTTTAGGGGGGAACGATCACGTAATCGCCAAAAATAATATATATCGAGTCTGCAAAGAAACAGGCGATGCTGGGGCGATTTACATGGGCCGAAATCCGACCATGCGAGGCGTCCAAATCGAGGGAAACTGGCTTCACGAATTGGGTCAAAAAGTGAAAACTGAAGGCAACTTCACCGAGGTGATGTCGATCTATCTTGACGACTGTTGGTGCGGGACAACGATTAAGGGCAACATTCTTGAAGGGCCAGGGACCGGGATTATGGTTGGCGGTGGCAGAGACAATATCGTTGAAGGGAATATCTTTATCGGAAAATCTCCTGCGGTTCACGTTGATCAGCGCGGAAAAGGATGGGCTTCAAAGTATATATTTGATCAATCATCTTGGGGATTTATGGGCAAGATCAAAGAAGTCAATGCGACGCAAGCCCCCTATGCCACGAGATATCCGCAATTGAAATCGATTCTTGAAGATGATCCATCTGCCGCAAAAGGCAATATCGTCCGAGGCAACGTTTGCTTCGGCCCCAAGTGGCTCCGCTTGCAAGATCACCTCACCGAAAACGACATCGCTGCCGAGAAGAACGTCTGGCGAAAGGACCCGACCGGAAGCGTCACGGATGCAGCGAAACTCTTACCCGAAGGCTATAAAAGGCCCAAAACCTCAGATTCAGGATTGCTCACTCGAAAGAACCGTCCCTTTGACCGCGTACAAATACCCGTAAAGGCGCATAATCCGCGCTAAACTTCAGCTATATGAACAGTGCGGCGAAAGTTGGGGTGTTACTGGTCGTTTTCGTCGGCCTCTTGCTCGGGGCATACGTCATAGTCGGAAAAAGCTTGTTTCAGCCGCCAGCGGATTTGTATTTCGTTACGTTGCCAGATGCCGCTGGTGTGACGCCAGGAAGCCAAGTATTGATGGCAGGTGTTCAGGTTGGATCTGTCGCCAAGATCGAACTTAAAGACGCAAAGACTGCTTCAATGACGCTTGCGATCAAAAACGGAACGGTACTGCCGACCGGCACGACCGTGCGTATCCCGACTTCTTTTGTCGGCCTCGGAACCCCAATCGTAGAACTCGTTCCCGATTCAGTGAACGCAACCCCACTTCAGCCTGGCGCGACGTTGCTCGGAAGGAAAGGTAGCCCACTCGATGGCATCATGCCGGACGGAGGGAAACAAACCTTCGAGGAACTGAACAAGACGCTCGTCGCCTTCCAAAAGCTGTTAGCCCCAGGCGGCATTACCACAGACTTACAAAACCTACTGAAGACAACCGACAAGACCATTGCCACGAGCCAAACCACGCTGAAGAACTTTGCAGCCTTGGCTGGGAGTGCTAACGGAATGCTTACGAGGAATCAGGCGAACCTAGATGCGATGATTCTGAGCACCCGCAAAACACTTGAGGACGTGAACACAAGCGCCCATGCGTTTGCTGTCTACATGAAAGAAGGCAAATTGCAGAACCAAACGAACGCACTCCTTGAGAAAGCGAATACCATTGCTTCCCAAGCCAGCGGGCTCATGGCAAGCATGGACAAGCTCATGAGCGACCCAGAGCTACAAGCGAACATCAAGAAAATGACGAAAGGGTTTGCTGACACGAGCGAACGCGGTCCTGCAATTGCCGACAACGCAAAACAGATCACCGAGAATATGGCCGTCATCACTGATCGGTCGAAGGATATTCCGCTCAAACTCGCGGAGATCATGGACAAAGCGAGCAAGCTAGAAGACCAACTCTCTGAAATGATGGGAAAGGTTGGCGGAATCCTCGGAAAGAAACCGTCAGCAGGGGCATTGGACAACATGGTTACCACCATGGATTTGATCCGTGAAAGCAACCCCGGACACTGGCGAACCGACTTTACAACGTCCTTCCCTCTTAACGATGGGAAACTTTATCTCGGTATGTACGACGCGTTTGAAGGCAACAAACTGACGGTACAACTGGGCAAAGACATTGGCAAAGGTCTTGGCTACAGATATGGCATCTTCGCAAGCAAACCAGGATTAGGGGTAGACTATCGGCTCNNAGACCTGTGGAACCTAAACGATCCACGACTCGATGGAAGATTGCGATACGACTTTGGTAAAGGTCTCGTTGGTTGGCTAGGTATGAATAGTATCTTCAACCAAAATTCTGCAACCATCGGGATCGGAATCCAAAGATAAATCTAGAGTCGGTCTTTGCGCTGACAAGCGTGGCAAGGCATGCCTTGCCCAAGCCTGACGAAACAAGGAACACCAATGAAAGTAATTCTTACCCAAACCGTGCCTAAGCTCGGTAAAGAGGGCACTGTTGTAAACGTGGCTGACGGTTACGCTCGCAACTACCTTTTCCCTCGCGGCCTCGCGATCATCGCCGACAAGAAGCAACTCGAAGTTCTCGAGAAGAAACTTGCTCGCATCGCAGCTAAGTCTGCCGATCAGAAAGCAACTGCCGAGGCACTCGGCGAGAAGCTAGGTGGAGCAACTGTTCGACTCCCAGGAAATGTTGGCGCAGTGGCCGGCAAGCTGTTCGGTGCGATCACCTCTCAGAACATCGCAGACGCTATCAAGTCACAGCTTGGTCAAACATTGGATCGAAAGAACATCGCGCTCATTGACCCAATCAAGCGACTCGGCACTTTTGAGGTTGAGCTTGATCTCCACAGAGACGTGACTGTTTTCATTCATGTCGAAGTTTACGATCCGAACGCACCTGTCGCAGAAGCTCCTGCCGAAACCGAATCTGCCGAATAGCATAAACCCGGTTTATAAGAAAGGCTGTTCTTTCATTTGAAAGAACAGCCTTTCTCTTTTTTGAAGTTGTGACCGTTACTTGATCACAACTGCGTCAACGTGAATGAGACGTCCTGGCCCCGAGAAGTTGCCTCGATGCCGCTCGTACTCGCGAACGACAACTCGGTAGCTCTTGCCTGCGTCTGGCAACTCGAACTGCCCTGGGACAGTGAAAAGCTTAGCCATTCCTGCATAACTAGCTAGCGGCTCTTCCGCAGTCGGCTTCTCGATGTTCATGAACTGAATGGCTGGTGGCGCGTCAGAGAAGGCTCCAGTAAACAGCTTGATCGTTGGCAATGATGCATTTCCATCAATGACGGGGATTGTTCGTTCGTAAACGTAACCTTCACTGTCATAAACAGGCGACCAACCGAGGTTTGGATCGTTGCCGATCTTTTCTTCCAGTGTTCCAACCACCCAGTTCGTTCCAAGTGCTGACGAACCGACTTGCCCAGTTAGTTTCACAACAACAGTCTTGTTTGGAACGGTAGATTCAACCGTAACGAGTCGGTCGGGTTGAAGTTGCGTGATGTCGCAAACGGAAACCGCGCCGACTTTATAGGCGTCTGTAATCGAGTTGGCTTGGAATCGGCAGAGAGATAACCTGAGGAACGGAGTATAGGACTTCGCTGGAGGTCGAACCTCAATGTCGACGTACCACATTTGTCTTGCTTCGTCAAAGCTTGGCGTATAAGCGACGATGTCGCAAGTCGCGCCGGCCACTTCGGCTAAAGGCAAGCCCTTGAAGACGCCGTTGTTGTTCTTAAAGTGAGTCGTCGCCGGAAGGCCGGGGATGCCTTCGTTCTTAAACGCTGGGTCAGCTCCCCACAACGTTGAATATCGTGCGAGGTGTTGCCCTTTGGCAGAGTCATCGACTCCGTTCGCGATCACAACTCCAACTTGCTCGCCCTGACCGGTAAGGAACCAGGGACGTCGAAGGAACACACGGACCATCATGCCACGGCGAGCACTGTACTTCTTCGTGCCTACCGTTTCCGCACCCCAATCAAACACCGGCATAATGTACTCAACCGGCAGAGCTGGAGCTCGTGTCGACGAAGGAACGATGACAAAACCGTTGTTCGTTGGAGCCTTATAAGGATAAACCTCAGATGTCCTGGTAGCTGGATTCTTAGGATCAGGCTCTGGGAAATAGTTCGCATACCGTGATTTCGCGATGACGGTATAGCTCACATAGTGACACTTTGTATCGTGGAACTCTTCGTTCTCCAATCGACGAATATCGTTGATCGGATCATTCTCGTAGTAAGGCACCGCTAAAGAGAATGCCCGATGCTTCTGAGTCACTGAGACAGTCTTTCGAACCGCTTCTTTGACATCGTCCACATCATCGGTGTACTCGGCAAGTAGCTCGATCTCGTTGGTGCTCCAACCGTGAATCTTTCCGTCGACTACAGTTCGAGCCATTGTCTGACCGTCAAGGCGGTGCGAACGAATCTGCGCGTTGTATCCAGGCTCAGGAACTTGAACCGCGTAGACAAGCTGAACTGGCCTGTTTGGAGTCAAGCCGGTATTCAATCCGTCCAGATAAGCATTGATCAGCTTCTGAGTTGACGAGAGGATATCCGTTGGAATTCCTTTTCGTAGTTGACGAGGAGCTCCAATTAGCTTGTTTGAGAACTTCGGACCAACTTGAATCGCAGCAATGTTCCCTAACGCCAAATTGCTCACATTTAGGTCGCGGTTGGCACCCGCTTTCTTAAAGGTGGAGCCCGGATTGGTTACCTTCGGAGCCTTCAAGCCACCCATGAACGGCTTATTGAGCTTAATGATGTCGAGCTTCGCTCCGAGAGCAGGATTCTTCGTCTTGATGATCGGAATCATCGACTGATTCTCTTTTTCAAGTTGGTCTTCTAGAGCCCATGTCTGTGAAAAATGCGGGAGCCACTTATCCACAGTATTGCTTGAAATTCCCATCGTTACGCGTTGGCCAGGTCGCAACGAAACGACCATATTTTTGCCTTGAACTTCAGATTTCGACATGGTCGAGCCTTTCAGCACCAGCAAAAACGCGCCAGCGTTAGGCCATGTACCCTGACCATAGAAGGAAGTCTTAGTCACGCCGAGCGGGTAACCAGAAGTACAAATCAGAGTCGCGCCATTTGCTGCCGGATCTGGAAGATACGGCAGACTTGGAGCTTGGCTGACGGGAAGTACTTGAGGAAGCGGTGCTTTTTTGTCGTAATCGGCAAGCATTTGCCATTTCGACGCGTCTGGATTTCCGTTCGCATCGTCAAGCAATCCGTGCAACTCTGCTTGCTGAATTGAGCTATCCGGCGGGATAACCCATCTGTTGGAGTCATCAGGAGTTGTTTTCGCAAGAGATTTACGAATAACCATCACGCCGTCAGAATCTCCTCGCTGCGGATTCGTTACCGTATTCTTGAGCTGAGGCGCAACAATCGGTTCGTAGCGCAGGTAAATCGTTGACTGCTGAGTTGTTTCGTTCTTGTCGTCATCGTGATCGACGCTAAGGGCAACGCTGTTTCCAGCGAGGTCAACAGCTCGAGCGCGTACAGCATAGGTCAAACCAAAACGGAGCAGCGGCAACGTCTTCGGCTCAGCCAACGCATAGCTCGCATTCTTGAAGTTCGCATCAAGATTTGCTGGGTTGTCAGCCCAAGCCGGAAACTGTGCTTTCGTCTGAGGATAGCTAGAGTCCAGTGATCCATCATCCTTAACGGCGTATCCTGGCCGGCGAGCAATAAGGCTCCAACCTTCCCAAGTAAAAATGCTCTCGTGAAGCTTCTGGGTGGTGTCGCTCGCAGAATCTTTTGTTGTTCCAAACGAAATCTGCCCCTCGTCAGAAGTTTCGATTAGCGAAGGAACACCGCCGATCTTGTGAACATTTTGTCGTCGAGTCAGCGAATGCCACTTCCCTCTGAAATGGACATCGGGTCGCCATCCTTTAAGCAAATCATCCGCAAAGAAGATCGGCTCGTTAGAACCGGCTGCAGCGGCTGCGGCCCGAATTGAGTCCGGAGTTTTCTTAAGCAGAGTCCCGACGGCAGCTCCACGAATAGCGGCTGTCGGAGCGGCAGCAATCTTGGCATAGAGTGCGTCAGAGACGGCTCGCATCTCCGAGACTCGCTGAACTCGGTTGACCCGATACAGTGAAATACCACCCGTACGTTGTGCTGGTGGCAGATCAGCTTCTTCGACATCAGGCAAGAATGCTGGAGTCTGTTGGATGTTTTCGTCTGGGTGCGAGATCGACTTCGCCAGTTCCAACGTGAAGGTTGGCAACAGGATTGAGAACTGCGTTGCTTTAGCCGACTTCATGTTGAAGTCAGCGAACTTCGCATACACCTGGACTGCGAAAGAAGCGACCGAGAAGATGCCGCCATTGACGTCAATGGTTCCAAGCTGAACTTTGTCTTCAGACATGTCCATAAAACCGTCAACGATATCGCTGGATGAACCGACAAATTCTCTTGGCTTTGCGCGAAAGTCATCGGAATTGACGAACACAGTCCTTGGATAGTGAACGTCGTCAATCGGCGAATCTGGCATGCCCTCAACTGTCAGATAAATCTGTCCCGTCGCCGGTACACCAGCCCCTTCGATCTCTAGATCAAAAACGATACCGAGCAGACGCATCAAGTCCGAGTGCGTTCCCACAGCCGCTATCGCCTGGTGGAAGTCCACATCAGGCTTCTTGGCAGTGAATGGAGTCTTCGGCTTCATATCTTTATCGAAGAAAGCATGAGCCTCAACAAACTGACTCGAAAGGTCTTTGACGAACGTCCCCTGCGTACGAGCTGCATCCGCAGCTTTTAGCCGGTTGTCGTTCTTCAATTTGACGCGGGTCGATTGGCTCGGAGCAGACTTATTGCTGGAACCGGTAAACCCCTGAGATTTCAGTGCCTTCTGATCGAGGGCAAGGTTGTCATTAAACACTAGCCCAGCTTTGATGAGCGGGTGCTCAACCGCATCACTGAGCTTGAGCTTGGCGTCGAAACCTGACGTAACAGCCAAAGCTTGAAGATCGGTCACATACTTGCCCACGCCAGTGGCATGGAAGGAGTAGATCGGGATTGGTTTCTGAGGGACATAGTCTGCCGAAGTGACCGGTGCAGTTGCAGGAAAATACTTCTGGAAGTACCCCTGAACAGCCGCAACCTTCTTATCGGTTACGATCGTGCACGGATAAGCCTTGCCTTCGATGAAGGCAGTGAACTTCAGCTTCGTTGGGTCGTAGTTGACAAGCGTAGGGAAACTCGACACCTTGTCGACCGCCGCAGCGCCTGTCAGACGAAAGCTGACATGGGCTGAAAGGCGAAGTTTCGTACCGTTCTTCCCGTTAGGGAGTGCAGTCCAAATGATCTTTTCTAAAGGCATCAGTTTTCTCCAAAGCTATTGCAATAGGCTGCCCACAGATCTTGAGGAACAGCGGTACTAAATGGAATTGTGGTTGCCGACTCGGCATAGCTCTCTTCGAGAGCAGCGTAGGCTCCGCCTGGCATCCATGCAGAGCTGCCGCTTCCAGCAAACTCCTTGTGAACCGAAACGGTAACCCCGATACTAAAGAACAGAATTGAGATTTCGACTCTAAGCGAAGCGTCGCCCTCAACCTTGTTTCCGCCTGTCCAAGTCAGCGACAGATAGAACTCAAGCGACATCGTGATGATGCCAAGAATGCTCAGTTCGCCGTTGAGTCGAACATAACCGGTTAAGGTTGTTGTGCTGTTTCCGCTGGAATCCATATCCAGGCGGTAGTAGATGCCAGCCATCAAGCTAACACCGCCGCTAGCGACTCCGAGGTTGATCGAAACGCTGGCTCCAAACTCAATAGCAGCTTCGATCGACTTGATTCCCCATGCTGCAAGCGTCAGGCCAAAGTAGCCTCCGCCCGTGATCATGTAAACGGACACGTGGAACGGATTGTCTCGAGTACAGAACTCAAAGGTCACTTCGAAGCTTTCGCCGAGGAACGGCAAGTGGAGTCCTGCGTGGAACGACAGATTGGTCAGTGAGAAGACACCGATGCTGATGTCTGGCAGAGTAATGTCGAGGCCCGCGTCGATTCCTGAACCGTCGACGTTCATGTAAGGCTTGACGCTGAAGCCTTCATAGGTCGCTGGAAGGAATCTATCTTCGCTGGCTGTAATCTCCCGTTGATCCAGCGCATCGGGCGATGGATACTGGAGGCGGTTTCCATCGTTTCCGCTGATGAACTGTTGAAGTTTGCCAACGAACGATAGCGCACCTTTGAACTTGATCGTCGTATCAAGTTCAAACTTCACAGACTGCTCGGATTGAGCCGTGAACCTCACGACATCGAAGTAGACACCGATAACGTCTAGGTCAATCGTGAAGTTCTTGATCTCTCCGACACAACGATAACTTCCACCGGTCTTGATGGTGTCGCCATTCGCCGTCTTGTATTCCTTAAAGATCGCTGTAGCGCGACCGTAGAGATTGAGTTCACACTTCTTCCCGTTATTGTTCGCTTTGAACACCGAGAGGTCGTTTATTTCGGGCTTCCAGGTTAGAATCGCCGAAACGCCGACTGGCCAGTCGCTAGTTGCCTTAGCGGGCTCACCGGATCGTGTAGGGTCAGCACCGTCAAGTTCCTCACCTTCCAAAACAAGCGTTGTGGTCAGCTTCGGAGTGTTTTTGCCATCGCCGGCAATGTCAATGCTCTTCGGCAGGATGTCCCAAAGACTAACGGCACCAAGAATTTTGGCGAGGTCTGGCAAGTTTGTCGGAGGTCCGACAATAGCTTCGTTGGAGGCATAGAGCTCGTTATAAGAGTCTGCTCCAGCTCCGTTGATCTTGTATTGGTTGCTACTGAGTGATGAGCCGCTTGGAACCGCCGGTAGCGTACCAAACTTTCGGCTCACCGCTCCAATGTTCATGTTGGGCTGAACGACACCGCCTGATCGGCTTGTGTCGCCAAACCTAGCTCCGATTGGAGATTCGAGTTCGAAGAAGGTTTCCGAGGGGTTACCCGAACCGAATAGGCTAGTTCGATACGGCGCGGCCCATCGAACGGCAACAGAGCCATTCATTCCACTTGCCGGCTGAAGCATCTTCAAAGCAGGCAACGAAATGTTCGCTTTTACTAATATCGGCCTCCAAGACGGAATGTAGTTGGCTTCATTTGGCGTACCAGCGACGGCTCCAATGATCATGCTTTCGCATGGATAGTGGGTTCCGCCAGGCTTCTTCGGATCGCTACCTGGCTTATCAGGCGCGAAGGCGACGGTTTGGCCGCCAACAACCGACGCTGGGAACGGCGGTGTTGCCCCTAAGGACGGCATCGTCGTATAAGCAAGCCCAGTTTCAACGAACGCTGCAGCCTGAGGCCAGTTGACCTCATTGCCGTTCATGTCGGTTCCGCGCATGGCGAGCAGAACTGGCTTCCCTGCGGACCTTAACCATCGTTTGCCCTGCGCCTCACCGCTTAACGGAAGGTCAAGGGTCGGCGTAACCGTTGTGATACAAGTGAGCTTCGAAAAACCAAGGAGGTTAGTGGTCGGCGCATCGTACAGAACCGTGGGTTGAGTGATGACGACGAACTCTCGGGTTCGTAGCACACCGTAGTAGCCACCCGTCTTTGTGTGCTGGAACTTTCTTTCTGAGATGCGCACAAGGACGGCCTTGTGCATGAACGGGTAAAGGTATCCAGCTTTAACAACCTTAACGTAGTGGTCTCGGCCTAAGGTAGTGAGGTGGCTCCACTGTGTAACCCCGCTAAAGGTTCCTGCTTTGTGATAATCACCTTTGAGGAATCCACCGAGCGGTGTAAGCATCAAGTTCTGAACAACAAACGGATTGTCGTCCTTCTTCGGATCTAGTGATCGAGCTGTCATCTGATCGACAATCATCTTTCGATCAACAGCAAGCAATGTTGGATTCGGAACCGAATCCACTGGATTGCTATAGTCCGTCAGATCAATGGCACGAACCGTAGGGTGAATCTCCTTGACCACTCTTTCTGGCCCGTTGAGAACGTACGGTTCACCACCAGCTTGCCCCGGCTGTGCGGGAGTGATTCGATAGAGCCACTTCCCATCATCTGAGAGCCAGATGGGAATGTTGCCAGATTTGGAATCCACCTTAAGGCCAAGGCGAGTGTGCCACAACACCGTTCGGCTTCCGCTGTTGGGTCCAGGTTTTGAATCGCTGGCAAACTTGTGATACCAAGTAGCGTCTTCGTCAGGCGATAGAATGACCTTGGCTGGAAGTTCAATGGAGGTTTCGTTTGGAGCCGGTTGCCTTCTTCCAGAATAGACAATCGGAACAATCAGAACCGGATTGATGTTGGGTGCAACATTTGCAATTTCGAAGTCCCTAAAATCATCATCCTGGAAAGCTGAGCTGATCGAAGCCTTCTTCTTGAGTTGGGTCGCACCAATCTTAATCTGATTTGCGCCCAGGTTTCCGCCAGTCTTGATTTGGTTACTAATAGGCGTGTTTGTTTTGAGCAGACCAGCACCTAGCTTAGAAGGCGCCGGCTCCTCAGCGCCCGCCGTCTTGCCTAGGTTCAGGTTGATCTTCTTGATATCACCAATCTTGAACTTCACGGGGATGTTCCAGGTCGGATCAATCTTGATGTTCGGCTTATATGAGAGTGCAACACCCGAAACGGACTGAGTGAATGTGCTCCAGTCAAGCAAACCACCTTTCTTCTCCAAACTGAATTCGATGTTCGGGGTTGGGACATAAAACACCAAACGGGTGTTTCCAGAGAGGTAGGTCTTGATTGGAGCCGATAGCTCGGCTGGAACCTCAGTTTGAGAGGAGAGCGCCGTCTCAACGAAGGTTTGCTCCGACAAAGCTTGCGGCGGAAAACCAACCATCAGGTAACTAGGCTGATTCGCGTTCGCTTTGACTAGTGAGTTACCATTCCGAGTCTGAATTGACATGTTAACCGTCTGGAAAGACAGGTTCAGCATGTCCTGAGGTCGCATGACCTCAAAGAAGATCGTGGATGTTGTCGCGATCTGAATTCCCTGGTAATCGGGGATTTCTGGATGTGAATCGTACAATACCGGATCTTCTGCAAGCGTGTAGATCGCCGAATCGTCGATAGCCACGTTCACAGCAAGTGGATAAGACTCGGGGTGAATGCTGACAATTGCGTTATCAACGGTTATGGCAACTTGTCTAGCTTCGAGAGCGGGTTGGCCCTGCACAACGCCATTTCGACCAGACCGAATCGTCACAGGCGAGTCTTTGACGGGGGCCATCATAAATGACACGCCATCTTTGTGAACCCACTGTTCTTCATCAACGAGCGTCGCCACAACCGCCAGGTCGTGATCCCCGCCAACGATCTTTGCCGCAACCATCGACTCGACCGGCCAAGTCGCCATACCGGGTAGCGACGCATGGAAACCGTTTGATCCGGAAAGAGCCAAAGCGGTTTGGTTGTCTTCGTGGGCTTCTAGCGCCACCCAATCAAACTTACTACCGGGACCGTGGAGGCTCCAACCATCCTCAGACGATACCGAAAAGACTTGGTTCCAGTCTCCGCGTGGCTCAGCCTCAAACTGCGTATAGGCCTTGGTCTTGCCTGAAATCAGCGTATCTTCCGATCGAGCTTCCAAAGCGATTGACATCGCCTGAACTGGCAGTGTTTGCCCCTGCGCCTTTAGAATGGCTTGACCGTTAAACTCGAACCCACCGCTCGGCAAATAACGAACGTGGGTGATGCCTAGTGGATCGATCTGAACACCGGCAAATAAGTCGCCGGACTGCAAGATTCGATCCGATGCGTCGCTTGACAGCACTGCCTCGGCGGCGTCCTTTCCAGATAACCAACCTTCGAGAGGTGCTTCGCAAGAGAAGCTGCACCCGCCGGTCCCGACTTCTGAGAACTGAAACCGAACTTTGTTGCCCATTAATCCCGCTGAAATCGTCGCGGTGAAATTAACGACAAAGCTGCTTCCCGGGAACCTAGCCCCTGTTAGCTTGATCTCGGTTCGTTTGTCGATGGTTGATAGTTCAAGCTTTGGATCTCCCGCAAAGCCCGATGTGTCAATAACCCACGAGCAGCTCTTGTTGAGCTCAACGGTAACCTTTCTTAGGGCACCGTTCCGCCCTTTCGCGGTTCGAACTCTGTAGCCGCCGAGGGCCAGACTGGCTGCCGAAACCTTGTTGATAGCCATCCCAGCTACAACAGATCCAGCAGAACCAACTAACATGGTACGCCGTGTTAGGCGCTTTTCAGAAATGAGTCTCTCATGTGCGCGAAGGAGCGCAGGGTGATTTAAACGGGCACGCCGCAACAAATAAGCCAATGGAAGCCTCCAAGCAAATCCCACTTTGTTTAAAAAAGGATTCTAAGGAATTTAGCACTCCTGAGAAATTAAAGCAAGCACTTTTGCTGAAACATTAAAAACTCAAAACCCATTTCTCCCCAAAAGGTGAGACTTTCATTGTTTTCATCTTTTGGGCTGGTTCACTTCTTGGCGGAGATCAAGAAACAGAAAAGGCTTAGCAAGTGTGAATTTGCCAAGCCCTTTCTATGTAGAAAGCCGCGTCTAAGCTCAAGCTTTTTGTTTGTCTTTGCTAAGCATCAGAACTTTGGGCAAGAACGGCAAGAGGATCAGTACAACGGCTGTGGTTGCTGAGTTGACAATGATCATTGTATTGAAGCTCAGATTCATTCCCTTTGGATCTCCAAGTTGGGAGCCAACTGCATCGGCACCAAATAGCGCAAGATTTCGTATTGAAAGGATCAGGGAATATCCCAAGCCTTCGCACCCCTTTGGAGTTGCTCTTGCTGCGAGGTCGAGAAGTGCCATCTCGGCCAGGGTGAAGAAGAACCCGTTCTGACCGTCTATCAGCACTGCCGACACAGGTGTTCGGTAGAGCATATACAAGAAGTTCCCTAACACACTAATTGAGATAAATGCGAACAGCATGGTTCGCATGGGAAACTTTTTGACCAGAGTGCCATAAAATGCTGCACCTGCAATCCCCATCGCGCCGCTGACTGAACCTAAGATGCCAATAAACTCTTTGCTAAAGTGAAGAACGTCGGATTGGCGGAAGGTTAATAATGTTCCGAAACCGGGAGCAAAATAAAACAGACCGCTAAAAATGATCGTCGCCCACACGGTCTTGCTAGAAAAAATCGTTTTAAGTTGTGTACCTGCAAGTTGGAATCTTTCAGTCGAATCAATCTGTTGCGGCTTTTCACGTAACAGGAAAAACACGACCGGGACCAGTGAAAACACAAATAACGCGCTTGCACCACAAACCCAAGCGAATGCCGCAGTAGCAAAAAAACCTCCCAAAGGGCCGATAATCATCGAACAGGTGTTCTGCGTCATTCCTCGGACAGAGGTCAGTCGCCCAGTGGCACCCATTCGCTGCCCTGCTTCCACAAGAAAGGCTCCGGTCGCTGTTGACGCAATCACCATAAAGAAATTGATGATGATCGCCATGTACAGCAAGTTCGAGTGTGTTTTTGGCACTAAGGCTAGGGCTAACCAACTGACTGCCGATAGTCCAGCTCCGAGCATCATGTACCAACGGCGACGAGTTCCATAGAGAGGAAAAGCATCGACCAGGATTCCAGCGAACGGTTTGAAGTACCACGCCAAACCGCACAAGAAAAAGAACTGCCCAATGTCACCTGGACTCATATGGAGGTGCTCTTTCATGTAGAAAGTGAAAGGCAACCTACCAAGAGTTTGTGGCTGCGCCATCGTGGTCGCAAAGATGCCAAAAATGACCACAAGGCTCAAAGCAAGAATATTCTTTTCTTGCGGGGCGCTACCATCAGTTTGATTTCCGGAGGATGGATTTATCGATTCGCTACTCATTACGCAATTTCAACCTGAACCGAAATATACACCGTTCAGGCTTACCCGCGAACAAGAACCTTGCTAAGTTCAAGAGACTTGAATAGCTGACTGCCTCAGCATGTGATCAACCAACACCAAAGCAACCATTGCTTCGACCATAGGGACGGCTCGTGGAAGAACGCATGGATCGTGACGACCCCGTCCTTTCAGAGTCGTGTTTTCATGCTCCGTCGTTACCGTATGCTGCTCGCTCATAATCGTGGCCGTCGGTTTGAACGCCGCTCGTAGCGTAATCGGCATTCCGTTTGAAATGCCCCCCTGAATCCCTCCGCTTCGATTCGTCGGAGTCGTTACGTGTTTGTTGGTCGCGAAATATTCGTCGTTGTGCTCTCGACCGGTTAACAGTGTTCCCCCGAAGCCGCTTCCGATTTCAAATCCTTTACAAGCCGGCAACGACATCACTGCCTTAGCTAAATCAGCTTCTAGTTTGTCGAAAACAGGTTCACCCCAACCTGCAGGAACTCCTCTTGCCACACAACCAATGACGCCTCCGACCGAGTTCCCGTCTTTGCGGATGCTCTCAATGAGTTCCAGCATTTCCTCAGCCTTTTCTGGGGCTGGGCATCGAACAATGTTCGCCTCGACCTGATCTACCGTAACCGCATTGGTGTCGATCTCGGCTCGAATTGATTGAACCGTTTCCACGTAAGCGATAACTTCTACTCCAACTGAAGCCAGTAGCTTCTTTGCAATCGCTCCCGCGGCAACTCGACCAATAGTTTCTCGCGCAGAGGCTCGTCCCCCGCCGGACCAAGCTCGAATTCCATATTTCTGATCGTATGCAAAATCCGCATGAGAAGGACGATATTTGTCCTTCATCTCGTCGTAATCGCGAGAGCGTTGGTCTTGGTTTCGAACGACCATTGCGATAGGCGTTCCAAGAGTTAAACCGTCAAGCACGCCACTTAGGATTTCAACTTGATCAGACTCTTTTCGTTGAGTTGTGATCTTAGATTGTCCGGGGCGTCGACGGTCGAGCTCAAACTGAATTTCTTCTACTGAAATGGGAAGGCGTGGCGGACATCCATCAACAATAACGCCAACCGCGGCACCGTGCGATTCGCCAAAGGTAGAAATGCGAAAGAGCGTGCCGAGTGTGCTCGCCATATTGGGAACAGTTTACCTCTCGCTCAGATCGGGCTAGAACTCGTGTCCCTTGGCGCCGCCTGCTGCATCGCCCCGTTTGGTATTCTGTATTCGAGATGCCAGAACTACTCGCCGCAAAGCTTATTCGCGACGTTCCAGATTTCCCCAAGCCAGGGATTCTATTCAAAGATATCACTCCTGTGATGAGCGACGCCGTCGCATTCCAAGAGGTCTGTGACCTGATGGCTGAAGACGCGAAAGCGAAAGGAGCTGAGGTCATCGTAGGCATTGAGAGCCGAGGATTCTTGTTCGGTGTCCCGATTGCTCTGAAGCTGGGTCTTCCTTTCGTGATGGCACGCAAACTCGGCAAGTTGCCTTATGAGCGAATTAGCGAAGAGTACGCTCTGGAGTACGGCACGAACACCGTCGAAATGCATGTCGACGCTGTAAAGAAGGATGAGAAAGCTTATATCGTCGACGACCTTTTGGCGACTGGCGGCACCGCTGCTGCATCAGCAAGGTTAATCGAAAGGCTAGGCGGCAAAGTTGTCGGATTTGGGTTCATGATCGAGCTATCGTTCCTGAACGGAAGAAAAGCTTTGCTGGAATATCCTGTCAAAGCCCTCTTGGAGTTCTAAGCATGAGAGCACTTACTTTTGCATTTGCCCTAGTTCCCGTTCTGACAGTAGCCGCGCCGATCAAGGCCACGATCAAAGAAATCGTTCTGAAACCAGAAAAGTTTGACGGTAAAGAAGTGATCGTTCAAGGCAAGGTAAAAGCAGTTCTCACCGGCGAGAACTCTCTAAAGAAGCCCTTCTTTGCCATCAAAATTACTGATGGAAAGGGCGAACTTGCGGTATTCGGTCGGGTCAAACTTGCCAAGATCCCAAAGAAAGGTGACAAGGTCGAAGCCTTTGGAACCTTTGGGAAAGAAGTTCACAGCGGCGGTCGAATCTTCATGAACGAGATTCAGATTCTTCGCGAAAAGAATCCAAAGCACGACGTCAAAGTTATTAAGTAAAACGATGAACGTTGGCCCCTTCATGCTGGCCGTGATGGGGCCAACGGCATCTGGAAAATCGGCATTAGCCGAAGAACTAGCAGACAAGTTCGACGCGCAGCTTATCAACGCAGACGCGTTCCAAGTCTATCGTGGGATGGATATTGGAACCGCAAAACCCACAAACAAAGACCGGTATCACCTCCTAGATATCAAGTCCCCCAATGAATCCTTCAGTTCGGGTGAGTTCTGTCTGACCTGTCTTCCCATACTCGAAGACCTCTATGAGCATGGGAAAAACGCGATCGTGGTCGGCGGAACTGGACTGTATATCCGGGCTCTCTTCGAAAGTTACGACGGTCTCGCTCCAGCACCAGATCCAGCCTTACGAGAGCAAATCAATGCTCGATATGCCAGTGAGGGACTCGATTCCCTCGTGTCAGAGTTGGTCAGTTCTAACCCAACCGCTGCCGAGAAGATCGATTTGAAAAACCCGGCCAGAGTTAAGAGAGCGCTGGAACGCACATACGACAAGACTCCTCCAATCCCGTTCCATTTACCCCCCTTTAGGAGACTGAAAGTCGGCATAAATGTCGATTCGGCATTGTTAGTCCCACGAATTCATCAACGAACGCGAAACATGATGCACAATGGTTGGGTCGAAGAAACTCAAGATCTCTTGACACAAGGTTACGGACCAAGTGATCCAGGATTTCGTGCGATTGGCTATCAAGCCATCGTAGAGTATCTAAGGCAACAAACGGATTTGGAACAAGCTGTCGCGACAACGATCGTCGACACGGAACGGTATGCCAAACGGCAACGGACCTGGCTTCGTTCTGAGCCGGACCTAATTATGCTAGACAGTCAGGAAGGTTTATTGCCAAGAGCAATGAACATACTAGGCGACTGTTTGCAATAGGAGTAATTGTACTAAGATGGGCAAAGCTATTAATCTTCAGGACATGTTCCTGAACCAGGTACGAAAAGAAGGAATCGGGGTAACGATCTACTTAACGAACAGTGTTCAGTTAAGGGGTCAAGTCCGCGGTTTCGATGCATTCACGGTTCTTCTGGATACCCCAGGGAAGCCAACTCAATTGGTTTATAAGCACGCAGTCGCCAGTATTGTTCCTGCTAAACCGGTGGGCACTTACCGACCCGCCAACGAACACGAGGGAGACTTTCGACGACCGGAAGAATGATCTCGTTTACTAAAATGCAAGGCATCGGCAATGACTTCGTCATGATCGATGCCCTATCCGACGGGCTCCCCAAAGGAGACCTCGCCGAGCTTTCCCGTAAGATGAATGACCGCCGATTTGGTATCGGTGGGGATGGCCTGATTTTCCTCGAAAAGGGAGAAAAAGCGCCATTCAAAATGCGGATGTTCAATCCTGATGGAAGTGAAAGCGAGATGTGTGGCAACGGTATACGTTGCTTTGCCCGCTTGCTCAAAGCTCACGGACATATCGCTGCTGATTCCTTCGACTGCGAAACTGGCGCGGGAATCTTGACGCTAAACCTTATTGGCAACAAAGTTCGAGTCGATATGGGTCTTGCCCGGTTAAGCCGAGGCGAAATTCCAATGTCTGGACTGGCCGACGAACAGTTTATCGATCGACCAGTTGATGATCTGTATCGAGGGACAGCTGTTTCGATGGGAAATCCTCATCTGGTCATTTTCGTCGATGATGTTTCGTCGGTAAAACTAGAAGAGATCGGTCCTAAGCTAGAGCACCATCCCCTGTTCCCCCGGAGAACAAATGTTCACTTCGTTCAAGTCATCGACCGTAAGACGCTCAAGATGCGAACATGGGAAAGAGGTGCTGGTATCACGCTTGCGTGTGGAACAGGTGCTTGTTCGGTTGCAGTTTCAGCCTTCCTAAATGGTCACTCAGAACGCTCAGTACAGGTTCAGCTTCCTGGCGGAAACCTGGAAATCGAGTACCTAGAATCTGGAAAGGTCATGATGACTGGCCCTGCCGAAACTGTATTCGAAGGTGAATGGGTGCTCAACTAGCGTAATTTGCCAAACCTGTTTTAAGGGCCCTGAACCTCACAAGAGGTCAGGGCCGTTTCTTTGTGTTTTGTTATCAGCCTGTGAGATCGAATAAACGTCTGGCCCTAATTTTCATTTGTCGCTAAGGCGCACAGACGGCCAGCCCTAACTCGATTAGGTTGCTGACCGTCTACTCTCTACTGTTATCTAGCGGCCACCTAGTCCAGTGAGTGCATTGCCTTCTACGATATATTTCTGACTGGCAAAGAAGAGTGCCAGCACTGGAATGATCGTCATTGTAGCAAATGCCATGAGAAGTCCTGGCTCGCCGCCACGGTCACCCATGAAGAGCTGAAGTCCGTAACTCAACGGCATGTGCTCCGGAGAGTTGATGTAGATCAGCGGCCCCATGAAGTTGTTCCAAGTGCCCATGAAGGTCGTGACCGCGATAAAAGCAATGGCTGCTTTTGTCTGCGGCATCATGATCTGCCAGAACGTGCGGATGTAAGTACATCCGTCGATTTTCGCAGCATCCTCAAGCTCCATCGGAACCTGTTTGAAGAACTGCCGAAGCAAAAAGATCGTGAACGCGCTACCGAAAAAGGCGGGCACCCAGAGTGGGTACAAAGTGTCGACACCGTGAAGAGTTCGCCAGATTAGGAACTGCGGTAGCAACGTCACTGCACCTGGAAGCATCATCGTGCTCAGAAGAATTGAGAACAAGACATCTCTTCCTGGGAATACCATTCGCGAAAACGCATACGCGACGATTGAAGAACTCAAGATAGTGCCGATGACCGTCAGGACAACAAGGATTAGTGTGTTCTGAAGGTAAACGAGACCGTTATGCGTCTCGATCGGCAAGTATTCTAGCGCTTCGGGGTAGTTCTGGAATCGCAGTCCAACTTCACGAACTGGGGTCACCTCTGCTGGAGGATAGATTGCTTCCTTCCCTTTGAGTGATGCAGGCTCAAGAACAGAGACTCGTCTCTGGCCATCTTCCATCTCCTCGATGACGATTCCCTTCACCACTGATCCGTCCATCTTAACAGTCACAATGGGGACGTCCTTTGGCACCAATTTGAAGGCATCCATTTTGGCTTTGAAGGTCTGCCCGCGCAACGCCATTGGACGCTGAATGTCCGCTTGCGCGGTCCCATCGGTGTTCATTTCGATCAGATTTACCTGAACCGTCTCGCCTTGATAAGAAGCTTCATAGAGCGGAAACTTCTTGTCAATGTACTTCATCGTTTGCTGCACCTTAGGAACCCAAACGATCCCGTTAGGCGAAGACATGTCTCGGTCTTCTTTGAAAGAAGTGATCAGCAAGAAGGCAAAAGGCAAACCAAAGACTACCGATCCGGCGATCAAAGTGATCTGGATGACGACTGCTTTAACCATGCCTCGACCCGCAGTGGCGCGGCCAACGTAGATCATCGCCGCCATCGAAGCAAGAGCCAGCAGAATGATCGCAACTGCAGTTCCTAATGAAAGCGGTATGCCGCCTTTGATTATCTCGATCTTGTTCTCAGAGTCCCGCAGATATAGGAACAAAACGACTGCGGTAGCAACAGCCCAAATACCTGCCGCTCTTAAGCGCTGAGACCGTTCCTGAGCATTCATCGCTAGCCAAGCCTGAACCAATCTTGAGATCGCCACGACCCCAGAAACAAGAACGGCCCAAGCCAGGAATGGCATCGCAAACCAAACTAGCGGGAACTTGAGTTCTTTTCCATCTCGAACTCCCGGCATTGCCAGCCCGACAAGTAACAAAACTGCACCGAGGATGCCCGACAGAATAAGTCCACGTTGAGCCTTTTTCGCATCTAGACCAGGCGACTTAGCCGCCAAAGAGATACCCAAGAAGGCGAAGCGAAATGCACAGCCCCATCCCGCCCAGCTCAGCAACGTACCGACGGCAAACAGTAGTTTGTCGTTCATTTGTCCACCTCGTAGTGCACCCAGCGAGGGGCAAGCTTAAATTGCGTAAAGGTCAGAAGCAAAATGATTGCGAAGATCATCCAAGCTAGTGCCGAAGCATAGCCCATCTTAAAGTAGCCAAATCCGTTGCGGAAGAGATGATACACAGGGATGAGCATCGAATCATCCGGCCCGACTGAACCATCCGACGCGGGCTTCATGATATAAACCCGGTCGAACTCTTGCATCGCGCCGATGAAACCCATGACCGCATTAAAGAAGATAATCGGACTCAACTGAGGGAAGGTGATGTTCCAAAACTGCTGTTTCGGCGTCGCTCCATCGATGGAAGCAGCCTCATAAAGCGTCGTAGGGACACCCTTTAGTCCAGCGAGCCAAAGAAGCATTCCGCTTCCTGCTCCCCAAACTCCCATCACGATGAGTGCGCTCTTTGACCAGTCCGCCGACTGCAACCAAGCAGGTGGAGCTAAACCTAACCAAGGTGTAATCGTTTGCTGCCAACCCGCATTGATCAGTCCTTTGTTAGGGTCTGGGGTTAAGACCCATGTCCAAAGAACGGCACTCGCAACGCCTGGCACGATCGCTGGCATGTAGAAGAATGTGCGATAGAAGCGCATTCCACGGCTAGCAGTGTTCAGCAGGAGGGCAATCAAAAGCCCGGTGGTCAAACCAAGGGGAACACCAACCGCCGCCAAATAGATGGCATTTGAGAAGGCTTTGATAACCAAGGCTCGGTCTGTCCCAAACATATCGGTGTAGTTCTTGAGACCTATCCAACGAGCCTCGTTCAGCACGTCATAGCGAGTGAAGCTGAAAAAGAGCGATGCCAACATAGGGCCAGCCGTGAAGACGACAAAACCGATCACCCAAGGCGCTACAAAAAGATAAGCCCACAGTGCTTCGGTTCGGGCCAATCGCCCCATCTTCAATCGCGAGAACCAAACCAGGAGGGCTACCAAAACAGCGATGCCAGCGGTAATGCCGACCTTAACCGGAATCGACAGATCCAGAACGGGATACTTCTCTTTCTCGTAGTTAGCGTCCAGTTCTTGTTGCACAACTGCCTGCGCGGTTCTCAAAGCTTCAGACGGACTCTTCTTTTTATACAGAGCAGTCTCGAACGCCTTGACGTGTTGATCCCAAAGAAGCTGCCCCGCAAAGGTTGCCGGTCGAATTCTGCCATAAGGAAACATGTCGATGTGCATGCGCATCGCATCGGCAAACTTCTTGTCGGCAGGTTTGAACTTCTTGAAAATGGCTTCGTTTGCTTCGCTCGACGCCGTCAAAGGAGCGATGAAGGATCTGCCCTTATGTCGTTCCCAATCTCGCTGTGCATCACATTGGATGAGACGTCCTTCGGTAGACGTCGCAAATTTGATATACTCCCACGCCGCATCAACATGCTTCGCGTTTCGAGGTATCGCCAGCGAGAAACCACCTAACCAGGTGATGAACTTGTCCTTTTCGTTCTTAAACTCGCCTCTTTGATAGAATCGATCATCCGGAACTGGAGCTGGGGCAACGCCAAAGTCGATGTCTGGCGAATACCGCGACATATCGTTGAGAATCCAGTTGCCGTCAACTTTCATCACGACTTTGCCGATGGCAAAGGCATCATTTTCTTTCCCCAAGAAGCCCGAACTAAACTTGTTCGCGTTCTCGTATCCCCCTAAAATGTCGTAACCATCGACCATGAACTTCAGGGCGGTTTCGTTCTGCTTCGTATCCAGGGTGCAGGTTCGTCCGTCCGGAGTCATGAAGCTACCGTTCATCTGGAACGAATACAAATAGAGCCAGGTGTTGCCGTAATTGGGCATATAGCCCGCACGTTTCAGACTCCCATCCTTGTTTTTGGAGGTGAGGACTTTGCTATAAGAAAGTGTTTCGCTCCAAGTTCTCGGAGGATTGTCTGGGTCTAGACCGGCCGCTCGGAGCCTATCTGCATTCTCTCTGAATACCTTCTTGTTGTAGAGGAGGATTCGGTCATCGGCTCCGGTAGGAATCCCGTAGACCTGTTTGTCCCAGATCGTCTCATCCCAAGCTGCTTTATAGTATTGCTTCGGTTTGGGGCATAGCGGATCGGCTTGATCTCGCTTGAGCAGGTCGTCTAGAGATCGGAATGCACCTTTGTTCGCCCAGTCCGAAAGAGTAAATCGATCCTGAAAAATGACGTCAGGGGCGACGTCTCCCACAATGCTCGTCAGGAGCTTCTGAGGGTTCATTCCCCCCGCTCCCATATTCAGAACTCGAACTTTAACATCAGGGTGTCTCCGCTCAAACTCGGCGATGACGGCTTGGTCGCCTTTCGAGTCGGGTCCAAGGGCCACACCCCAAATAATGAGTTCTTGTTGCTTAGCATGTTCACTTTGGGTGGTCGATGCACATCCACCCAAAGCTAGTAATCCTAGCATCGTAAGAAGGAAGCTCCTTTGGCTCTTCATATTAACAATGCTATCTTACGCTCAACCCTGCAAAAAACGCGAGTTGTGAATACCTATTCTGAACCTAGCGATATATCTTTGCGCAACAAACGCAGAGTCAGTGCCACTCTTTACCCCTTATAGCCGGGAATATCCTGCAAACTGATCTCATACTTCCCTTCGGAACCTTGCCCCGTCAATACGATCAAAAAGGTAGTAACCTCGTTCACTTTCACTATCCCAAAGCTATTGGCATCGTCGATTCTGGTTAACCCAAACCCGGTTTGCGAGCCATTCTGATCGTAGACGTCAATTCCATAGTTACCTGAACGCCTCAATCGCATCAGCATTGGTTCGTTGGGCTTCACCGTCAACTTCCACACCTGAGTCTCTGATCCATTGATAGTTCCAATGGCTGCGACTGCCTTACTGAACTCTTTCGGCTGAAGCACAGAGCGAACGAGTTGATACTCTCCGCCCCCCCCGTTACCCATGCAGGAAACGCCAACCAGATACTTCCCAGGAGTTCGCACCACCATTTTCCAATTGCTTTCGGTTTGATCAACACCAAACTGATCGCTCCAATAGCCAGCACCATCTGCAGCCATCCTAACCGATGTCGATTGAGAAAACATCTTGTTTTGAAACTTGAACGTCATCACCTCACCCACTTGGGCATCAAAAGCCCAGTAGTCGTACCGTCCAATCGTTAGGGCGCCTTTCTGTGTTTCTCCCGCGGTGAACTTCCTTGTCCCTTCGTGGACGACAAGCTGGTATTTGCCGTCAGGAGCCCCCAACCCATTCGAGGAAATCCATAAAGTTGAATCCCGATAGACGGAAAAGAGCTTCGATCTACCATCACGATCTCTCGACGGTAAAAATCGAACCGGGCTGCTGGCTGATACCGACTGCCCATTTGCCTTTGGAAAAAAAGGATTTGTCTCGTCTTTGGATAAATCGAATTTCGAGAAATCAGGCTTCTCGTTTACATAAATCTGTGAGTCCGAGCCGAGGTTTCGTGTTTCGACTTCTAGAATCTGGCCAGCTTTGACATCAATTTGGACAAATTGAGAATTACCGTTGATCGCTGTCGTCGTACCGCTGTCTTTCAGGTTCAGTTGAACAGGCTCAACTGCTCTAGCTCCGATTCGCACAGTTTTGCCCCGCTCAAACATCTCCTCCAAAACGTAGTAGTCCCCGTCCACGGGGGCAATGATTGTGTTCGGAATGGGTGGATTGATAGCTCGTTCAAGGTGAGCATCTGGCAAGCCATATTGCGAAATCGTCAAGAGCCCCGATGGTGTTGTGTACTTTTGGTCGTTCGGGTTCTCCGAAAACAGTTGCGCAATTTGAGCTTTCTTCATTGGAACTCGCGCAAAGAAGCGTTGTCCTACCTCGATCTTCCGTTCTGCAACCGACCCGACCGTTACGTCTAAGCAATCGTTGACGGTGTACCTAATGGCCGCACCTCCTCCCGACTTATCGTGAAGAGCTCGTAATCTGAGCTTGTACTCTCCCGGAGTTGTGCAACGCCAAAACAACAGCGGTTTCTGCTCCCCTGGGTAGCGATCATCGTTCATCGCCACAACCTGCCCCTTAGAATCGACAATTTCCAAAGCTGGGTCAAAAACGTCACTCTTGGCCTCAGCTAATACCGTCTGATTGTCTTTAAGTTGCAGAGTCCAATCGCAAGGTTCGCCCGGAGTCAAAAGGCATCGCTTTTCATCGCCACCCAGATATCGAGATAATTCAGTTTCTATCGCTCGGGTCGAGTTGATAGAGTTATCACGCATCGAACCACCCTGCTGAACAACTGCCGATCGGGATCCTGCCGATCCAACGGTTAACACTGCAACCAAGATACTTGTCATCATTATCGCTTCACCAACTAGTCGGACGCAGACTTAGCAGGCAATGGTAACACACCATATTCGCCTGCCAATTCAACACTTCCCTGTGTTAGCTGACAGATGGTTCGCAAAATCAGAATTCTCGGAAGACATTCAGCGTATGAAAAAGTATCATGTTGAACGTGCTCGCAAGGTTGCGAGTACGCCTATGCCGAATGCCGTGAAAGCGGCAACGGGGGAACCGAAATCGGGGCGAATGCTGGGTAACCAGTAAGGATAGTTCTTGGTCCGAGCCCGTCAGCTAACTTCGTAGGCGCATGCAGGAACCAGGCTGAGCCTGGAGGAGGAAAATGAATGCTCACAGAGTTTGAGGTGCGTCAACGGATGGAAGACATCCAACAGTCGCAAGCCACGCCATTTCGAAAGGTGCGAATGCTCCTAAGGATTGGAAAGTCACTCAAAACTCAGGGCCGGTCACTTCGACTGGCAAAACGGCAATTAGCCAAACAAGCTGATCGAAATACATCAGCGATTTTAACCAGAATGGAGATGCGCACCAGCGTCTTGCATGAAGATGTGCGAGAGGCTGCTGACGACATTCTTCGTACAGGTGATAAGCCTCACGTTGTCATGATGTAAGGCTCTTCAAGAGGAGAGACTTCAACCGATTTTTGGACGAGTCAATCCGCTTCTGGCGTCAAAGTTGACAAAGGCAGCGCGAACAAAATTGGGCCTCAGAGTTGAGGCCCAATCTCAGTTTTCATCCTGCGGGATGTTATAGCTTGGTCGCATATGTTTCCAGAACGATTC
The DNA here is from genome assembly GCA_002336105.1 of Chthonomonas sp. UBA1950. Lineage (GTDB taxonomy): Bacteria > Armatimonadota > Fimbriimonadia > Fimbriimonadales > Fimbriimonadaceae > Fimbriimonas. The sequence continues at coordinate 66,244 of DDEQ01000043.1, forward strand.
CAGGTCATAAAACTGACGCTGTTCGTCTCGCATGACGTGCAACCAAACGTCGCCGTAATCGTGTAGAACCCAACCAGAACGGTCGCCTTCCGTTCGCAATGGTTTTTCTTTCATTTCGGTCATCTTTTCAAGCACCTTATCTGCAATCGACTGAACGTGTCGGTCGCTTGTGCCGCTACAAATGACGAAAAATTCTGCCATCGACGTCTTTTCATGGACATCAATGGACTCAATTCCTTCGGCTTTCATGTCATCCACGATCGCCATAATGTGGTCTAGCTTTTCTTGTGTTGTCATTCAGTTCTTGTAAAGTTTCTTCTGTTGAATGTATCGCAACACATCGGTTGGAACCAGTTTGCTTACATCCTTTCCAATTTTAATATCGAGCCGAATCTGTGAAGAAGCGACTTCGACTGGTTGCATTTGAACCACGTCAACGTACCTTTTAAATTCTTCGGGTACATGCATCATGACGTCAGCATCGGTGATCGGAGGTCGAACTACGACCCCAAATCGGCACATATGTGACAACCTATGCGGGTTTTTCCACTTTGGCAGTTCTTTAATGGCGTCAGTGCCAAGCAAAAACCAATAGTCCCCGGGCTGAACCATCATCAGTTCACTCAAGGTGTCTACAGCATAGCTGGGACCGCCACGAGTGAGTTCCATATCGCTCAGCGCAAACTTCGGATCATCAGCGATGAGCCGTTTCAGCATCTCCATTCGCTCCTCGCCCGTTGCCAAGGCGGCATTAGGTTTGAGCGGGTTTCGGTTATTTGGGATGAAAATGATCTCATCCAAATCCAACCCAACGACGGCTGACCGCGCTAAGGCAAGGTGACCATTGTGGGGTGGATCAAAGCTACCGCCAAAAACTCCAATCTTCATTTATTCGTCCGCAAAATCAAACTCGACATCCCCAACGCGCACCAGATCCCCTTCTTGGGCACCAAGCGTTCGAAGTTTGTCGATGACGCCAATTCGTTGTAAGCGTCGGTGTAGGTAGCGCAACGCTTCGTCGTTGCCGAGATCTGTCATCGCCACCATTCGCTCAATACGTTTGCCAACAACGAGGAAACTGCTTTCCTTCACCTCAACATCCCAGAAGAGATCGTCCCCAGGTTTGAGTGCAGGCATCAAGACAGGAATCTCGTCGTCCTCCTTGGTTGTATCCAGAATATGCGACAACTCGTCGAGTAAAGACTCAATACCGTCCCCGGTGACAGCCGAAATCGGGAACAAGGGCTTCCCTATCTCTTCGAATCGTTGGCGTAAATCGTTGTACTTCGAACCATCAATGATATCAAGCTTGCTCAACGCAATCACGCGTGGCCGGCTCCAAATCTCTTCGGAATAAAGTTTCAGCTCTTCTTCGATGAGGTGATAGTTCTCAATCGGATCGCTTTCATCGACTGGAAGACAATCCACGACGTGAACTAGAACCCGAGTTCGTTCAACATGCTTCAGGAACTGATGACCCAAGCCAACGCCCTCACTCGCTCCACGAATCAGTCCAGGCATGTCAGCCACAACAAACGACGTATCGCGGTGACGAACGACTCCCAGGTTAGGAATGATCGTAGTGAAGGGGTAATCAGCGATCTTGGGTCGCGCGGAGCTAACACGCGAAATCAGTGTGCTTTTTCCAGCGTTTGGTAACCCAATCAAGCCTACATCTGCCAAAAGCTTCAATTCAAGCTTTGCCAAAATGCGCTCATTTGGCGCGCCTTTCTGCGCAAAGTTGGGAGCCTGCCGAACAGATGAAGTGTAGTGCTGGTTGCCCTTGCCACCTTTTCCGCCTTTGCAAAGCACGTACTTCATGCCGTGTGTCGTAAGGTCAATCAGCTGATCTTCGGTTTCAATATCAGTGATGACGGTGCCAATTGGAACTCGAACGATAATCGACTTTCCATCGTGCCCGCGCTTGTTCCCAATCGCGTGTTCACCATCTTCTGCATTGAACTTTTGTTGTAGCTTAAAATCGTAAAGGGTTCGCCTTCCCCGATCGGCAAGCAACACAATGTCGCCTCCACGGCCACCATCTGCGCCGTTAGGTCCTCCTCGGGGTACGTGCTTTTCGCGGTGGAAGCTCACTGCCCCAGACCCACCTCGGCCGGAGATGAACTCGACGACCGCTTCGTCTAGAAACATAGTCTTTAAAGGTACCCGTTCTGGACCTCTATTCGAAAAACGCTCGTCGCTCTGAACCTATTCAGAGAACAGTTACGGATAAAAGCAAGCAAAAACGACGCCTTATCCCAGGATGCGCTCGAACAGCATCAAGCGGTCGAGCCCTGCTGGGACCATGCTAAAGCCGGCTTTCTGAAGAACTCTTCGAGAGGCTTCGTTTTCGCGGTCGCAATGCCCATACAACCTTCGAAGTTTGAGTGAAGACGTTGCCCAGTTACACAGACCAATCAGAGCCTCGGTGGCAATCCCACTTCCTCGATACGACGGCACTATGCTGTATCCGACCTCTGCCTCTCGATCATTGAGGACAATGTCGCCTGGAAGTTGGTGAAGCCCAACGTCACCAACGACTTGCCCTTCATAAACAATCATCCCGCCATATGCAATAGAACCTGGAGTTGTCTCTAGCTGAACTCGTAACGACGGGAGCCAATCCGCGAGGTCCTTAAGCGGCCAATCCGGATCGACCTGGGCACCAAGAAGCACACCAAGGGCTTCAAAATCTTCTAAAGCTAGCCGAACCGTTTGCGATGAAAACGCTTCGATTCTGAGCCTCTTGGTCTCAAACAAAGTCATTCCTCACCCTCTGGCAAAGCGAGAGGCGAAATCTCGAGCGGAGGCAACTCTGAAATATTGTTCAGGTTGAACTGATGCAAAAACTGAGCTGAAGTTCCATAAAGTAGAGGACGACCCGGCACCTGCTTTCGCCCGACTTCAAGGATGAGTCGACGCTCAACCAAGGCTTTCACGCCATAGTCGCATGACACTCCCCGAATATCTTCAATCTCAGCCATCGTAATCGGCTGTTTGTACGCCACGATTGCCAAAACTTCCATGAGACTCTTCGATAGCCGCCCCCGCTGAGGTTTAAGAAATGCGCCGACGGCTTCGGCGAATTCTGGTTTCGTCGATAGCTGGTAGCCACCAGCTAGCTGAACGAGTTGAATTGCGCCTTTCTTTTTGAGCCGTTTAGCCAACAGTTCGATCGCTTGCTCCACTTGCCCTTCGGTGAGGTTCAGGACAACAGCCAGAGACTGTGCCGAAGCAGGTGAATCAGCGACGAAAAGCAAAGCTTCGACGGCATCAACCGCCCATAGCGAATCCGAACTCACTTGCTCGAAAACTCCACGTTCTCTTCGTAGACGCGCGCTTGGATCTTTCCAAGTCGGACAAGTTCAAGCAACGCGAGGAACCAATAGACGGCTTCCTCCTTAGTGAATGGATCGGGAACCAAAGAGTCTAGAGTGCGCCACTCGCTACCAACTGCGAGAAGAACGGCCTTCATTTGCTCTTCGAGCGACCTCTTTGGCCGAGCGAGCGACTCAAATCGCTCCGGTGTCGCACGCTTCAGCAGTCGTTCAAAAGCCTTAGCGAGGTCGCCCGAAGTGACGTTTGCCAACGAGAATGGAAGTTCGTAAGGATCGGGGCTCGCTTCGGCGGATCGGAAGAACATCTTCGAGCGAGCTTCCTGCCATGTCTCTAGCGCCTCAATGACGGTTGAAAACTCGTAAGAAGTCGGCTCTAGTGCCTCCATTGGCTCTTCATACTCTGGCTCCGGCTCAATCACGGGTAACAGCAACCAGGCTTTTCGCTCCAAAAGGTAAGCGAGCGCAGCAAGTGCCGCAGCCGCCTCGTCAATGTCGTCCAAGTTCGCTGCAATCATGTAAGCAAAGTAGGCTTCACATATCGGGAAGAGTGGTATCCCCAACAGATCGACGTTCTGGTCTCGAACGCACTTGAACAGGACCGCTAGTGTTCCTTCAAAGACCGGCGTCTGAACATGAATGGGAGGAGGCGCAATGACTCCTAGTGGAGAAAAAGCCCTTTCGGCAAGCTCAGCTTCGGTGCGGCGGGGAGCCATCGGCGAGAAGTTAAGACGTACCAGCTAGCCCGAAGGCTTCGAAAGAATGGGAAAAGATTGGAGGTGCCGGCCGGATTCGAACCGGCGAATAACGGTTTTGCAGACCATCCCCTTAGGCCACTTGGGCACGGCACCTTATCGTTTAGATATTCTACTGTCTTTCTAGTCCTCTTTGCACCCATTACCCGCGAGAAGGGACGATAACCTTTCCGGTCTTAGCACTTTCGACTGCCGCAGTAGCGATACTCAACGCCATCCATCCATCGTAAGCAGTCACTGGTGGGGTGCCAGTTTCGGTCGAATTCAGGAATCCAAGAAGCTCTTTGTAATACGGATCATCAAGTGGGTCGAGATTGTTATCGACCTGGGTGCCGTTAGCAGTGACAGTTCTTAGCGCCTGATTTTCGCGGCTGTCGTATTGAATGATGCCGCCGCTTCCAGCGACTTCTATCGTCGTTCGAAAACCAGAAGGGTCCATCCAAGTGCTTTCAACGTGGCCGACTGCACCACTATCAAAGGTCATCGTGGTCAATGCGTAGTCGGGACCAGTGCCGGTTTGGATGCCAACGCTTCGTGAGTAAACACATTTGACCTCACCAAGAGTCCAGCGGAGCCAATCAAAATCGTGAACAGCAAGATCGATCAAGACTCCACCCGACTTCGCGTGATCCTGAAACCACAATCCGGCACCCTTTGGAGTGCCACCGCCGCGTCGCATACGTGCTGCGGCTGGAGTTCCGATTCCACCTCGCTCGACCACATCATGGGCAGCCTTGAACTCAGCAAAAAACCGAACGACATGTCCAGGCATAAGCACAACGCCAGCTTTGTTTGCCGCCTCAATCATTGCGGTGCCTTCTTCAAGTGTTCGAGCAAGCGGTTTCTCAACGAGTGTTGCTCTTCCCGCAGAAAGGGACTTCACCGCATATTCAGCATGAAGGCCAGTGGGCAAACAGATGTCGATGTAGTCGCACTGGTTGACTAAATGGTCAAAGGTATCGACCTGCGATGCGCTAAATCGCTCTCGAAATGAAGCCGCACGGTCCTTGTCGATCTCAAAAAAGAACAACTCGACATCGGGCATCTTGCTGTAATGTCGGGCGTGATTTCCGCCCATGCCGCCGACGCCAACAATACCAACGCGCTTCATATCTTCATGTTGACCGAACCGACTAAAAGAAGTCCATGCAGTAAGCCGACATCGGGCTCAGCAACCGAGAAGCTGCTTTCAAACCGTTTGATTCGTGTACTGTGACGGCTCCATTCAGGGCCAGGGATGACAAACTCGGTTCGCCAAGAAATGCCTGAGTGAAAGCTTGGGTGGTTAACTCGAAGTCAGCATGAGTTGTCTTTTCAACTTCGACACCGTCTAAAGTGAATCGAACTCGCCACGGCCCTTCGTTTTCGGGGATTACGGGATCAATCACCCCAAATGAAAACTCGCCGAACTCTTCAGAGCCTAACTTCCGAAGTGCCCCCGGAACATCGCATACGCGGAACATGATTGGGCGGTCCACCTTTGCCTCAATCCCCTGATCGAGATACATCTGGTAAAAAGGCCCGTCAGAAGGCTCATACCAGGTGATCGCTGTCTTATTGATGCCAAGCTGCGCTAAATAACTCAACCCAGCTTCATAACCTCTTTGAGTCGACCAAACAAACTCTGAAATATGTTGTTCCACCCAAAAGTCCACCTTATGGGACAAAGCGATGTACGCCTCAATCGGATCACCGAAAGCATAGATCGTGGACGGTTTCGACTCGTTGAGAACCCTTGCCCACATCGCTTCATTTCGAAGATGAACACCGCTGCGAGTTCGGGCAAATGCGCTGTAACACGGCACCAGTTCGGCCCAGCTATCGGGAGTGATCCTTGTGACCGGAAGACTGCTTTCAACATTTGGAAGCCGGTGGGTCGGGCAAGTGATCTTTAACCTCTTCCCCGCTACTTCGTAGCCAGATTTTCGGTAAAAGGTCTCTCGAAAAGCGTACAGAGAAGCCAAATCGCGTTGTCGTTCGTGCTGGTATCGAACAAACCAGTTCATCATCGAGCGGCCAACGCCTCCTTTCCTGATGTGAGGAAGAACACCAACGCCCGCAACACCACCACAACTCAGAACGGCATCTCCCCGACTCGCATTCATTTCGTGAGAAACAAAAGCACCGCAAATTTGCGTTCCGTCGTCTGCCACAAACGCCTCGGACCGCCTACGTTCTCGGCGTTCATCAGGAATGGGTTCACCGTTGTTGTAGGTCAGTGAAATAACTTCCCAAAAACCATCCATATCCGCTTCCTGCGCTGGGCGAACAACAAGACTCGACATACCGATTAGTCTAGCGCTATCGCAAGAACCATAGGGATCTTGCCAAATGAAGTACCAAAAAAACACAGGTAGATCGTTCAATACAAGAAACTCAGCATATTGATTGCCCGATCAAGCACCGTTGACAACCCAAATTGGGCAAACTCACAACGAGGAAGATCAATGAATAAGATCCCAATTGCACTGCAGCTTTATTCCGTTCGCAACGACGCACAACAGGACCTTTTTGGTGTGCTCAAAAAGGTGGCCGACATGGGTTATGAAGGGGTTGAATTTGCCGGATATTACGGTCACAACGCAACCGATATTCGAAAAGCACTCGACGACTTGGGCTTAAAAGCCGAAGGAACCCACACCCCGATTGATGCTTTGAGCGATGAAAAAATCGAAGCGACTGTTGAGCTTCACAAGACCCTCGGAGCCGAATTCTGTATCGTCCCCTGGATTCCAGAATCCATGCGCAACACCCCTGAAGCAGCTAAGTCGACCGGCGAAAAGATGAGTGTTATTTGCGCAAAGCTGAAAACCTTCGGGCTCAAGACAGGATTTCACGCCCACGAAGGGGATATGAAGCCGCTTGAAGGTGGCAAGAGCGCCTGGACCCTGCTGGCAGAAAACACTCCCGCCGAGTTCATCATGCAGTACGACACCGCAAACGGAATGGCAGGTGGTGCCGACGCTGTAGAGCCGATTGTTTTGAACAAAGGACGAAACCTGAGTGTTCACCTGAAGGGATACAAAGGCGGCTATGGCGGAATAATCGGCGAAGACGATATTCCATGGGACAAAGTCTTCGATGCCTGCGAAAATGGTGGCGGAGTTCAATGGTACGTCGTTGAACACGAAGTCGAGTCCGACGTCGCCCTTGACGCTGTCAAGAAGTGCCTTATCAACCTTCGAAAGATGGGCAAATAAGACCGCTTAGGTCAGAACTCTGTCCCAAAATGTCTTATAAAGAGCAGGCTCTCTTAACCTGCTCTTTATAAGACATCCATAAACTAGCTGGTCGATGCTCGCCGCTTTGGTCTCATTCTCAATTGTCATTCCGTCGCCTGTTGCCTTCTGGAAAATCGACGAATCTCGCATTCGAGAAGGTGTGCTCTACTCGGTAGTTGGGCCAAACCTAATGGTTTCAGGCTTTCCAGAGCCGACACAGCTTAACCGCGATTCCGCTCTCAAACTTAAAAACCGGGGCGATGAGCTGACGATGTGGTGGGAGCATCGTCAGAGATGGCCGCAGATGCCGAAGAAAGACTTCACCGTCTCATGCAACTTCTCGGTAATCCAACCCAAAGAGACCCAAGGGCTAGTGGGTTGCGTATTCGAACCCGATGAGGGCTTGACGGGCTGGAAGGTTGAGATCAAGGAAGGCAGGCTTATTTTTAGTTTGGCGAACCACGGCTCAAAAGGGACAAGCGGAATCGCCGTCGCGACCAGCAAGACGATTCTTCAGCCGAACGAGCCGCACCGAATTGATGCAACCTACGATGGATCGAAGATCGAGCTTTATGTAGACGCAAAGCTCGAAGGATCTGCTCCAGCCGCATTAGGCGAGATCAGTTACAACGGACGGTCAGGAATTTGCCTCGGCAACTGGTGGGAAGGCCCAAGGAGCATGGGATTCCGTGGCTCATTCAGTTCGGTCGCGATCTTTGACCAAAAGCTTTCACCGCAGGAAGTCGATGCGAGTCTCGCAATCGCGAAAATTACCCCTTTAGTTGAGCAACCCCAGAACACTCTTTCCGCGACAATTGAGCCGTATTTTCAGTACCCCACTCTAAACGAAGCAACCGTAATGTGGGAAACAAACGCGACCAGCACCACAAAGGTAAAACTTGGGGAGTCAGTCGCGACCGCGACTGAAGTTACTGGAGACCAAGGCCAAGTTCACACGCTAACCTTACGCAACCTAAAGCCAGAAACGGTCTATTACGTTCAAGCAGAATCGACAAACAAAACAGGGAAATATACGAGCTCATGGCAAAGCTTCAGAACCGCGTCCAGACCGGGTTCTCCGGTTAAGTTTGCTGTCGTTGGCGACACTCAGGACCATCCGGATGTCAACCACAAAATCGCGGCAGGCATGCTTGCGGCTCAACCGGATTTTGCTCTCATCGTTGGCGACTTGGTCGGTTGCGGATGGATCAAAGATCAATGGACGAACGACTTTTTTGGCAGTATGAGGCCGCTCTTGTCATACGTTCCACTTCTACCCGTTTTGGGCAATCACGACCGAAACGCCAGGCTTTACTACGATCACTTTTTCGCGCCTGCTCCGAAGTATTACTACACGTATTCTTCGGGCGATCTGCAAATTTGGGTGATCGATACCGAACACGACGTTCAACCCGGCTCAGAGCAATTCGTTTGGTTGGAAAAGAGCCTGAAAGCGTCGAAGGCTAAGTGGAAGATCGTCGCACACCACTACCCGCCTTACTGAAGCGACCTCGACGATTGGGGCGATTCGACCGTAGCGCCAACAGAGGGAGGTGACTTATCCGCCCGACAGCTAGCACCACTGTGCGATCGTTACGGCGTCGATCTCTGCTTCTCTGGACACATTCACTCGTATGAGCGGAGCCGACCGATCCGAAACGGAAAAGCCACTCAGGACGGCAAAGGGACGATCTATCTTGTTGTGGGTGGGGGCGGTGGTGGCACCGAAAGTTTCGCTATGAATCACTCGCCGCTTTCGCACACAATTCGAACCGGACACCATTACGGCGTCGTCTGGGCAAGCCCGGAAAAGCTGGAATTCCGAGCCTACGACATCGATCAGCGACTTTTCGACTCATTCGAGATTCGTAAATGAACTGATTTCGCGGTCCAAGCGGCTATAATCTTGTGCACTTGGCGCGGAGTGATGTCCGAGTGGTCGATGGAGCGGGCCTGGAAAGCTCGTACACGGAAACGTGTCGTGGGTTCGAATCCCACTCACTCCGCCATTTTCTGTACTTCCTGTTCCATCGGCAGGGCCACAAGCAATACAGACTTTCCGGTATGAGCGAGTGAGCAGTCACGATCTGCTTTCTAGAACACGTGGACATGCCGTTACCAGCTTAAACGATAGGTTTTGCGATACTCATCGAACTGACTTTGATGATTGGTGCCCAAAAGAGGGGTAGGAATCTACCGTTTACGAGGTATCCTTTTATGTTCATCCCATGCCCTTTCGCACATGTATCGGCTGTCGGCAACGGGAGGAACAGAGTGAGCTACTCCGCATTGCACCGGGTGTCGACGGTCACATCGGGCCATGGAGTGGTAACGGACGCAGTGCCTATGTCCATCCTTTGGGCGAATGCATCCAAAAGGCTCTGGAGAAAGACCGGCTGGATCGGACCCTAAGGACGAGGGTTTCGCAACAGGAGAAGGAGTCTCTTAGACAAGAATTATTATGCCGACTGAGGTAAAGAAAAGCAGTATGACCCTGAATATCGCTGAGTTGGCGAAAGAGTACGGACTTGTGCCAGGACAGATTTATAGCGCCCTGGACGATATTGGCGTCGAACATGACGGCTCCACAATGGAAGCTGACAACGACGCTCTGGAACTCCTTCGCGAAGGTCTCGCAGAAATAAAGTCAGCCGGGACCAAAGAGATTGCCTTAAAGCCCCACGTCACCCCTCGCGATTTGGCGGCAGCGCTCGGAAAACCACAGCAAGAAATTCAGAAAACTCTGGTGCAGAAGTGCAAAGTCATGGCGACCTTGACGACTGTCCTAAAGGATGCGGATGTCAAAACCATTTGTGACTTTTATGGCTATGCGGTCAAGACAGCCGAAGCTCCGAAGCCCAAAGCCAAGGCAGAATCCGCCGCTGCGGCTCCGAAGAACGGAGCAAAGCTTCGCCCTCCCGTCGTGACCATCATGGGCCACGTCGACCACGGCAAGACCTCGCTGCTNNCACGTCGACCACGGCAAGACCTCGCTACTTGACTACATCCGAAAGGCGAACGTTGCGGCCAAAGAACACGGCGGCATCACCCAACACATTGGTGCCTATCAGGTTGAACTTCCAGAAGGAAAGATCACCTTCCTTGACACCCCCGGGCACGCGGCATTTACTAACATGCGTGCTCGTGGTGCTCAAGTCACTGATATCGCAATCTTAGTCGTTGCCGCTGATGACGGCATCATGCCTCAGACGCGGGAAGCGATTCAACACATCCAGAACGCGAACGTTCCGATGATCGTTGCTATCAACAAGATCGACCGGCCAGACGCGAACCCAGACCGCGTGATGCAGCAGCTTCCTGAATACAACGTTATTCCCGAAGCGTATGGCGGTCAAACCATGACCCAACCGGTATCTGCGCACAGCGGCGAAGGCGTCAAGGATCTTCTTGAAGGCATTTTGCTTCAAGCAGAAGTGATGGAGTTGACCGCTGATCCTCGCGGGGCTCTATCTGGCGTCGTCATCGAAGCAAAGCTAGAGAAAGGCCGTGGTCCGGTAGCTACGATCCTTGTTCAAAACGGAACGTTGAAGATTGGTGATTCGATTGTGGTCGGCAACACTTATGGCCGAATCAAGGCGATGACCGACTACCGAGGGGAAAGAATCAACGAGGCAGGTCCTTCAGTTCCTGTCGAGATTCTTGGTCTCAGCGATGTTCCCGGTGCTGGTGACAAGGTTGAATATGCGGTTGACGAGCGAAGCGCACGAGAAGTTGCAGTCGGTCGCCAAGATGCCGAAAGACAGCGAACCATCGTCCAAAAGAGCCGTGGCATCACCCTACGCGACTTCCGAAACTTGATGCAAGAAGAAGGGCTGAAGCAGCTTAACCTCATCATCAAGGCTGACGTTCAAGGTTCGGTTGAAGCAGTCAAAGGCATGCTTGAGAAGGTCAAGAATGAGGAAGTCGAAGCAAAGATCATCCTCAGCGGCGTCGGTGGAATCACCAAAGCCGATATCGACCTTGGTGCCGCATCTGAGTCGATTGTTGTCGGTTTTAACGTCCGTCCCGACGGCGAAGCAAAGAAGGAAGCCGAAAAGCGAAAGGTTGAAATTCGGACCTATACGATCATCTACGAACTGATCGAAGATATCGAAGCTGCCGCCAAAGGCATGTTGGAGCCGAAGTTCGAGGAGCAATATCTTGGAACTATCGACATCCGTATTCGGTTCCAATTCTCTAAGAAAGGCATCATCGCTGGTTCCTACGTCACCGACGGAAAGGTCACTCGAAACGCTCAATGCCGTGTCAAACGAGGCAAAGAAATTGTCTACGAAGGCAAGGTTGCAACCCTGCGACATCTCAAGGACGACGTCCGAGAGGTCACGATGGGTATGGAGTGCGGTATCACGTTCGATGACTGGACCGAGTTCCAGGAAGGCGATGTTGTTGAAGCCTATGAAATGGTTCAGATTAACGCCTAAACAAGCTCTTGCTATCACTCTAGGAATCCTTTGTACGAGCAGTTTTGCTCAGTCAAAGGATTCCTTTGACTATAAGGTCTCCAACCTCACGCTCCTGCAAGACAAGATCGTTCAAAAAGAGATCGGAGTCACGCAAACACAACGCGGCAAAATGAACGAAGCTGCAGGCGTTCATGCACAAAAGCTTAAAAGCTACATTGACCGTATGCGGGAAGCCAAGAAAGAAGCTCGGGTTACCGACCCAATTCCCATGAGCTACATGGAAGAGCTCAAGTCAAAGGTCATCTCGCAACTAAGCGCCTCCCAACTCAAAAGGCTTCGCGAACTCTCCCTTCAAGCGCTTGGGCCGAGTTCACTTTGCGATGAAACGGTGGCGACTAAAGTTAAGCTTTCGTCTACTCAGCTCAAAGCGGTCAGAGATATTTTTACCAAGAGCCGAAAGGAGTATCTCGAAGTCGGTGCGAAAGCTGAGAAATCGGTCTTAGCACCCTACCAGGGCAAGAAACCAAAGGATAAAACCGAAGAAGCTAAATGGCAAAAGGCAATACAAGAAGGGCTTGCTGCCGCTCAGAAAAGGATCTCTCCGACCCTCGACAAGATCGGCACTCAGGCTGAAAGCAAGATGGTTAGCCAACTGACTCCGGCACAAAAGCAGACTTGGAATATTCTGCTTGGGAAGAAATTCAACTTTTCGGGCAAATAGTAGCAAACCGGCTCTGTCCTACAAGACGTCAAATCAATACAACGATGAACAGGTTCTACTTCTTCGTATTTCTGCTGTCGATGGCCTTTCTGGCACTAACTCCTTCCGCTCAAGCGCAGAGTAGCCTGACAGTTCGAGAATCTTCAGCATTTCTTTTGACCGATCAGAAGATCCGGCAGGAAATCAAGCTGAGCGGATCGCAGGCGACAAGGGTTGACAATGCGTTCACTGAATATGGAAAAGCCCAGAATTCGAACCTGAATCAGCCTATAAGCCAGAAGGCGATCGATCAGCGAGAGAGAACATTTGCACTCAAGGTTCTTTCGTTACTCGATGTCTCACAACAATCGCGCGTTACCCAAATCTCGCTACAAGAAGCCGGGTTGGCTGGCGTAATCGACCCTGAAGTAAAATCTAAGCTCGGCCTGAACTCACAACAGGTCAAGAGCATCAAGACTGTTCTCAATAAGCTCGACGCTAAAGACCAAGCGCTCGAGGAGATGGTGACTCAGAAGCTACTTCAAATTCCTGAACCCAAATCCCCTCAGGCGAAGAAGGCATTCGATGCGAAACGCAACAAGCTTTACGACTCATTTGATCCTGAGAGAAGAAAGCTAGCGAAAGAGCGCAAAGATCAAGAACAGAAAGCCTTGAGCATCCTAACCGACTCGCAGCAAGCAGAGTATCAGCGAATGCTTGGTACTCCCTTCACAAAAGCATAATCGCATGGGCTAACATAGCCCATGCGATTTTCGGTTGCTGCACTACTTCTCGCCCCTGCTCTCTCCTTGGGTGAAGTTGTCTATACCGTTACGCCAGACGCCAACGCCGGCGAACTAAGCGTACAGATGGAGTTTCCCGTCGTAGGTGTCGAATCAAGACTTCACATGCCTAACTGGGCTCCGGGCTCTTATCGCTTGGTAGATAACGGTGCTAAACTCAAAGACTTTCACGCTTTTGATGCGACAGGCAAAGAAGTTCCTTTCATCCAGGAGGATGTTTCCACTTGGCGAGTGCCTGGGATGAACGGCGGCAAGTTGAAGGTGACGTATCGTCTGCCTTCTGCCCTCACAGACGGTGTTATGCATTACGCCGGCCCCGCAACCTATCTTTATCTTGAGGGACGCACTCAGGAGCCAAGCCGATTGTTGGTCAACCTTCCCAAGGACTGGAAAATCGCAGTCGGCCTCGACAAGTCAAAGCACGGGTATCCCGCGCCAAACTACGATGTACTCGCCGATAACCCCGTGAGCCTTGGCGCATTCATGGAGGACAAATACAAAGTCGCTGGCAAGGAATACACCATCGCCATGCGTGGAGCATCGAAATCACTTGTGAACCGTGCGTATCTGACCAAAGCGTGCAAGTTCGTCAGTGAGATGGAGTCTGATTTCTTTGGCGGATCCCCGTACAGCAAGTATGTCTGGCACTTCAACGTCTACAACGGTCAAGACGGAGCTGGTGGTCTCGAACACCTCAGCAGCACTCAGATTCAGCTTTCATCTGGGGTCGGACCAGGAGCAGTGGGTGTACTTGCGCATGAATTCTTCCACCTCTGGAATGTCAAACGAATTCGATCCAAGGTTCTTGGTCCGTTTGATTACACAAAGCTCCCAGAGACCGGTGCCCTGTGGTGGCTAGAAGGCGTCACCGACTACTATGCCCACTCGCTACTTCGAAGGTATTCATGGAGCGACGACAAAACATTTTACGGAAACGTGGTTCGCAATCTTCGTGGACAACGATCACGACAGGCTCGTCTGGAAGTCGGGCCGTACGAGGCTAGTCTTCGAGTAAAAGAAGCGGCGAACGGTCGAGGCAACAGCGATGGCTATAAGGTTAGCTACTACAACACGGGATTTCTGTGTGGTCTTGCCTTAGACATCGAGATTCTGAGCCAAACCAAAGGCCAGCGTTCGCTCGATGATGTCGAAAAAGCGCTTTGGAAAGAGTGTCGAAACAACCAACCTGGATTCGAGGAAGGCGAGATTCGCAAGTTGTTGGTCAAGTTCGGCGGAAACGAGGTGGGGGCCATGTACGACACGATCGTCATGAAAGGAGGCGAACTCCCCATCGAAGCACAACTCGCGAAGCTGGGTCTCGAAATTGCCACAACGAACGAAACCGTGATGAGCCTAGGATTCACGGCTCGAAGGGCTCCGAATGGCAGCATCCGAGTTCGCTTAGCAAGTGACGGATCGCCCATTCAAGAAGGTGACAGCATCCAGTCCATAGGCAAAACAAGCTTTGAAAAGCCTACAGACGACGGCGAAAAGGTGCTACTAGCCACCATCAACGGGTTCAAGTCAGGAGAAAACGTAGAAGTCAAAGTTTTGCGGGACGGCAAACCGGTGACAGTTTCGGTTACCGCAAAAGCCATCGAACGTCCATTGCAAACCATTCTTGAAAAGTCTGATGCAACCTCTGCGCAAAAATTGCTTCGGACGAAGTGGCTTGCCAAGAGACGCTAAAGGGGAGCAATGTGTGATCTTAAAGAGATCACACATTGCACAGCTGAACCGTCTAGTTTGAAATAACTTCAACTTCGCCGCGAACCATGCACTGCTTAGCCGCAGAAACAAAGACTTGGCTCGGGTTCACGTGGTTTGGTAAATAGATGGGGAGGTGGGTGTCTTCAGGGGTAATTTGGATGCACACCTCATAGTCTCCGGGGAACTCTTCAACAACTTTTCGCAAATCGCGAATCTGCTTCTCGGTTGCCTTTGCCAGCGTGATCTTCACGATACCGAGCGCATTCGAACCGTCGTTCATCCCAAGATCAAGCCTCTCTTCGATGGGCTTAACGTCTTCGATTCGAATTTCTACGCTCTTTTCACCGCGTAGTTCGCGGTGCATGATGTAACCGGTCAACTGAACAACCGTATCTTTTACGATCATTTCGCGGAGCTTTTCAAAGGTAGCTGGGAAAGCGATTCCACCGATCTGCCCCGTGAAATCCTCCAAAACGATGGTTGACATCTTCTTCCCTTCGCTCTTTGTCACGATGGTTCGTGTCTTGGCAATGACGCCAGCCATCTTAACGAAGGCGTTATCGTCTTGCTCCAGAGCGAGTTGAACAGTATGGGTGGCGTATTGAGAAATGACTCGCTCGTGCCCACGAAGCGGGTGGTCTGAAACATAGATTCCCATGACCTCCTTTTCCATTGCGAGATTCTCGCTACGTCCAGCTGGTTCACCATGATACATCAGCACCGGATAGGATTGACTAGTGGTACTGCTTCCGTCGCCGAAGAGGTCCGCCTGCCCCGCTAATTTCATCCGGTATTGCTGGTCAGCAAACTGAAGAGCACCATCTGAACAAGCAAGCAACTTCTTTCGGTCAGATTCGATTGCGTCGAATGCACCAGCGCGAATGAGGGCTTCCAAGGCCGTTCGGTTGAGTCCAAAAGGCTTAGTTCTTTCACAAAACTCAAACAAGTGAACGTAGGGACCGTTTTCCTCACGCTCGGAGATGATGCCCTCAACGATTCCCTCACCAACGCCTTTAATCGCCAAGAGTCCAAATCGAATCGAGGCACCGAATGCGGGCATCTCCTTCTTTTTCGTCGCAGCATGCCCGTTCAAAACGGTAAGGTCGTCACGCTCAATATGGAAGTCACGCATCGAACGGTTGACATCCGGCTGCAGAACGGCAATCTTCTGCCTTCGGCACTCTTCAATCGCTGTTGTAACTCGGTCTTCCTTCGACAGATAAACGCTTAAGAGCGCAGCCATGTACTCAACCGGGTAATTCGCCTTGAGATATGCCGTCTGGTAAGCAAGCAACGAATAGCAAACCGCATGCGCCTTGTTGAACGCATATCCTGCGAAGGGCAAGAGCAGTTCCCAAACCTTTTCCGCATCTTCGGCAGCAATCCCATGGGCATGAGTGCCATCCATGAACTCAACTTTCATGGAGTCCATGGCCTTCACATCCTTCTTACCCATCGCACGACGAAGAACGTCTGCTTTACCAAGGGTGAAGCCTGCAATCGCCTGAACGACCTGCATAACCTGGTCTTGGTAAACGATGATTCCGTAGGTTTCCTCAAGGATCGGACGCATCCGATCATCGATGTAAACAGCTTTCTTTCTTCCGTATTTTGTGTCGATGTAGGTTGGAATGTGCTCCATCGGGCCAGGCCGATAGAGCGCAATCATAGCTGCCAATTCACGGACGTTGCCTGGCTTGAGTTGCATGACCCAACGAGTCATGCCGCCGCCTTCAAGCTGGAACACGCCTGTCGTTTCCCCACGACCTAGCATGTCGTACGTCTTGGTGTCATCCAGCGGGATATCTTGAGTATTGAAATTCGGAACACCAGCCGCTTTGATGTTATCAACGCACCGAGCCAAAACGGTAAGGTTAGACAACCCGAGGAAGTCCATTTTAAGCATTCCGATCTTTTCGAGAATGCCCATCTCAAACGCGGTTACGGCTTGGCCATCATTGCCCCGGTAGAGCGGAATGTAATCGACCAGAGGGTCTTTTGAGATAACTACTCCGGCAGCGTGGACACCACTGTTTCGCGCCATGCCTTCCACGGTTCTCGCTGTCTCGTAAAGCTCTCTTGAACGTGCATCCCCGTCGATCATTTCGCGAAACTCAGCAACTTCCTTATACGCTCGACTAAGTGACCAACCCGGAAGCGATGGAATCGCTTTGGTCAGGCGGTCGGTTTCTTGCGGGGTGTAACCCATCACGCGACCAGAATCTTTGATCGCTGCTTTTGCACCAAGAGTTCCGAAAGTGATGATTTGAGCAACGCGGTCTTTTCCGAACCGCTCAGTGACGTAGTGGATGATCTCTTCGCGCCTAGCGTCTTCAAAGTCCATGTCAACGTCAGGCATCGAAATACGTTCAGGATTTAAGAATCGCTCGAACGTGAGACCGTACAAAACCGGATCGACATCTGTGATGCCAATACAGAATGAAACCAATGAGCCAGCCGCAGAACCACGTACTCCGAAGTAAATACCTCTCTCGCGAGTCGCTTTGGCAAATTCACGAACGAGCAAGAAGTAGTCACCAAACCCGGTCTTTTTGATGACGTCCAACTCATATTCGAGTCTCCCAAGGCAAAGCTCTGGTTCCTTGGTTCGCTCCAACCCTTTCATCGCGAGATCGCGTAGAAAGTCAAAGTTATCCATTCCCTCAGGCACTTCGGGTTGAGGCATCGGTGCCCTCTGTTTTTCAAGTTCAACGTTGCACATCTCAGCGATGCGCATCGTGTTCTCAAGCGCTTCAGGATATTCGCGGAAGATGTCCCCCATCTCCTGCTTGCTCTTGAGATAGAACTCATCCGTTGAGAATTTGAATCGGTTTTCGTCTGCGACGAGCGCACCCGTTTGAATGCAAAGGAGAACATCGTGCGGCTTAGCGTCTGGCTTGCACAGATAGTGCGCGTCATTCGTTGCCACTAGCGGAAGCTTTAGCTCTTTCGCGATGCGAACCAGCGGTTCAAGGATCATCCGTTGCTCAGGCAAACCATGATCCTGCAGTTCGATGAAGTAGTTCCCTTCTCCATACATCTCGGCGTACATTCCGGCAATGTACTGAGCGCGGTCGTAGTTCCCTTTAAGCAGTTCTTGGCAGACTTCCGAACCAAGGCAGGCAGATGTCGCGATGACACCCTTGCTATGCTCTCGCAGGATGTCGTGATCGACACGCGGCTTGTAGTAATAACCTTCTAGAGCAGCTATCGAACTGAGTTTACAAAGGTTTCGATACCCTTCCAGATCCTTCGCCAAAAGGAGCATGTGATAGGCGTTTTTCTCGCCGTCACCCTTCTTTTGGTCGATTCCCTGAGGGGCAACATAAGCTTCGACGCCAAGCAGGGGCTTGATCCCCGCCTTCTTGGCCTCCATGTAAAACTCCATGATGCCAAACATGACGCCATGATCGGAGATAGCCAACGCCTCCATCTCCATGAGCTTCGCTTGCTTGACCATATCGCTGATTCGGTTCGCACCATCGAGGAGCGAATACTCAGTGTGGTTATGGATGTGGCAGAACGATTTGCACATACGAGCGAATCACCTCATTCTCAGAGGCGGTAAATCCAATTGGGATGCCTATATTGTGACGGTTCAGACCGCCTTCTAGCCGCATGTTTTCATCCGATGTGTTGATATTGCATAACCGCTTCCGGCGATACGCCACAATGAAACGACATGGCATCGAAGGTTGCACTATTCGTAGATAGAGACGGTGTTTTGATTGAGGACCGAGTTGACTATGCCCGCACATGGGACGATGTAGTTATCTTGGAACCAGCGATTGAAGCCCTTCGACTCGCAACCGAAGCAGGGCTCCCGATTATTGTCATCACCAACCAGTCCTCGGTAGGCAAAGGCATTCTAACCCTAGAGCAGGTTACGACGCTCAACGACGAAATCCTGAATTATTTCCGCGATCGAGGGGCAAAGATAGTCGATGCGTTTATGTGTCCGCACGCACCTAACGACGGGTGTGCCTGCAGAAAACCTAAGCCAGGGATGCTCATTGATGCAGCGGAGAAGCACGAAATTGATCTCGCGAAAAGCTTCTTCATTGGCGACGCACGACGAGACATGGAAGCAGCTACTGCCGCTGGCACGCAGGGGCTCTTTGTCCAAACGGGCCAAGGCCCCCAGCATTTCGCGAAGATGACGGATGATGAGAAAGCAAACTGGCCCGCTTTCGATAACATTCTCAGCGTGGTCCAGTTTGTTCTAGCTCGATAAGCTACAGCCTTACCACTTGGTATCGACGGTGTAAGTGATCGTCTTGGATTCGTTGGGCTTGAGCGTTAACACATATTGCATGGTCGTCGAATCAAGCTTTTTGAACTCATCACTGGTGTCTTTAACGCTCCAATCTCCCCAATGTCGCTCAAGCACGTAAACAGTTTCGCTCGTGTTTTTTCGGTTTCGAACTTGCATTTGAAATGTTTCTCGGAAAGAGTTTGAGGATAACCTGGAGTAACTCAATCGCTTTCGATCTCCAACCACATCAAAGGATCGACCCACAACCAAACTCACTTTCTCGTTTCTTGGGGTGTGGTTGATCTGGTCTTCGCCGAGTAGTTGGACTGAACCGGAGGCATCCCTCTGATAGAACCTCACCTTGCCTTTTGGCAATGGCATTCCAAGTCCGCTCTTTTCGTCGTTCACGAATTCAAGCCGAACCTGAGGTTTAAGCTGTCCCGTTCCGACCTCGCCCTCACTGGGGTAGTAAGTGCCCCAACCTTGCATTGAATCGATAATCAGCTTCTTGGTAATCGGGACATCATGCCCTTCGAGAAGCGAAAGTTGCTTACTCTCTTTATCTTTGATCGTCGCCGGTCTCTGGAGAGTGTAAAGGTGGTACTCAAAAAGCGATTCTTCCTGAAAACTTGATTTTGCCTCTGCTGTAAACCCACCCGCCATACCGCGAAGAGCTCTAGGTGCATTTTGAACAGTGTTGACATCACCAGCCAGCAGCTTCAGCTTTGCGTTGTTATAGCTGGCCCCAGACTGGTTGTTCATCGTCACCCAACCTTGAACATCAGCTTTGCCTTTGCCATCGAGCGTGAAAACATAGTCTGCATTCCAGTTCAACCCCTTGGTGATGTAGCTCAACTCAACCTCAGCATCATCCGCTTTAGGTGCCTCTAGTTCCCACAGTAATGTGGGTTTACTGATCAAACCGGCTGGGACTTGCTGAACCTCGATTTCGCCCGTTGGGTTCAAAACGATACGACCGTCATCTGTCTTGATGACAAGGCCGTTGTATGTGTAAGTGGAACCGCCTTCGTTAGAATTCACAACGCTGGTTGGCGAGCTGATCAGAGTCCCTTCGAGCACTTCCTTTTGGTTGGCAATGGTCCGAGTCAAGCGAACCTTGAGCCCGACCGATTTATTCAAGATCGCGTTAGGGCTAATCAGATCGTATTGATAATTCTGTTCTAGAAGATTAAACAGACTACTATTACCTACTGACCGGAACCCAACACTGCTGGGATCAATTAGCTGAGCCACATCTTCAATGGCAACAGTTTGGCGTCCTTCTTTAAGGCTTACCTTTCTGATCTCTTTGACTAACCCAAACCCTTGGTTGTAAACGGTGATCTCACATTGGGCTGGCGCGGCGGCAACGATGGCACTAACGATGGCGGTCAAAATCATAATTCTCCTGCTCTCACTATTGGACGCTCCACCGGCTTTTTCGGTACAGGTTATCTAAGTATTTGTGTCAAAAAAAGAAGCTCGGCATCGTATCCACGACGCCGAGCTTCTTCAAGCTGTCTCTTGGAGATTATCGATTCTTGCCTGTAAGCCACCAGAGTGATGGCATAGCCAGGATCGCAATAACGGCTTTTGCCAATTCTGGAGCAGCAAATGGTGCGAAACCGTTAGCTACAGCCCACCCGAACGAATTACCGGTAGAAACGGCCAACCATGAAAGTCCTAGGCTGAAGATGATAACGTTACCGAGCAACATCGAAACGGCCATACTTCCAACTTTTCGATCCATGCCTTTCTCAGCCATCCTGCCAAGAGCCCATGCAGCGATTGCCATTCCAGCCAGATAACCGCCGGTGGGCAGCATCCAAAGAAAACCACTCTTTCCCTCAGCGAAAACTGGCATTCCAACCGCGCCTAGCGCAAGATACAGCAGTTGAGACAGGAGACCTTTCTTGGAGCCGAGCGTAAGACCGATCATCGAGACCGCCAAGGTCTGCAAGGTGAAGGGTACGGGCTGCCATGGAATGCGGACCTGTGCAGCCAACGCAGTCAACGCGCAACCTGCTCCGATAAGAGCTAAATCCTTAGAAATTGTTCGATCTTGAACCAGCGCGGCACTGAGCGAGCCCAAGGATTCCGTTTTTGTTGCCATCAACCCGAATCTTAGCTAAATGAGCCCCCTCAATACCGCCCCTATTTCCAATGACAGACCTTTGTCACCGAACTCCTAGCACACTACAAGGAGACCGTTCGGCGAGGTCTTTACCAGTGTGCGAGAAGAGCCGTTCAACAAGTCCTTGGTGATGCCTTAGGCCGATAATAAGCAGGTCAGCTTGATGCCTGTGAACCGCTTCGACGATCTTCTCAACAGGTTCACCTACCTCAGAATCGGCAAAAACAGGAACGCAGGCTCTTTCCGCTTCTGCGGTTACTTCCCTCGTTAAACTCTTGAGTTCCTGAAGCATTCGCTCGGAGTTTTCGAGGATTAATCCGCCCTCCACAGGCGCATATGGTGCCTGCATTGCAAAGGTCGGAGCGTACTCCAGAACACTAATCGTATATAACGGCTTTCCTAGCCGTCCCGCAAGCTCCAGTCCGTGCTTCAACGCACGTCTTGAGGGCTCACTACCGTCGAAAGCGACAATCATTCGCTCATACATGGCAGCCTCCAATACAATAATACGGCAGGCAGCCCAGCTTCGATAACCTTCCATCGGGAAAGTGTATTCTCTGCGAAATGCTCCGCAGAGATCGACCGGTCGGGAATGTTAGCGTAGGAAAAAGCATTGACATCACTATGCTTTGCCGCAGTAAAAGTCGACATTCTTTCTGGTTTCCTTCAACGTTGACTTTGATCGCCCTTGCGATTGTCGGATGCCCATCGGAAGGTCCATCTGGAGTTATCGATCCTCCCAAGAAGGTCAAGGCTGCTCCTGCTGACCCTTGGGTTCTGGCAACCCTTGACCCTGAGAACTCAGTCCCTGCCTATCTCTCGAATGGCACCATTGGAGTCCGATTCGATCGGGCTGGTTTGGCACCCGATAGTGGCGGGTTATTCCTTATCTCTGCCTACCAAACCAGTGGCGAGGAAAAGATCATTGAGCTGCCAAACCTATGTCTTGGGCAGAGTAAGGAACTGAACCTCGCTCGATGTGAGGACTACCGACAAACGCTCGACATGAGAACGGGAATCCTTGAAACAAGTTGGAAGCGAAATGATGTTGAGGTCACTACCGAATGTGTCGTCCACCCGACTTTGCCAATCATTGCTCAACGCATTCGAATCTCAAGTGGAAACAATAGGTCAATTTCGTTCTCTGACCCAGCCTTTGAAAGTTCCAATACGAATTTGACGAGTTGGCAAACCAAGCGCGGAAACGTAACTTACCAAATCTCGCAAAAGACGAATACTGAGCCACCGAAGCAGTCGAATGGTGGTTTAGTGATCGACGTCACAGCTGGTCATCCATTTGAGCTAACCCGCATCGTCACTGCCGCAGATGATAGGATCCAAAATCACCCGGATGGTTCGCTTGACTTCGAAAGCATCGCGAAACTCGAAAAGGTGTCTCTGGATAAACGATGGAAGACAGATATTGAGATTGACGGTCCGGTTGAAGATCAGCAAGCAATCCGTTCTTTTCTCTTCTATCTGCGAAACAGCATCGCCAAAGATGGGACGATGGCGATAAGCCCTTTTGCCCTAAGTAACCAGCAGTATAACGGGCATGTGTTTTGGGATGCTGATATCTGGGTGTTCCCTTCTCTCGCGCTCACGGACCCCGACTTAGCCAAAGTCATCCCCAATTACCGCCTTAGGCATTTAAAGTCAGCTGAGCAATACATGCAGAAATGGCTCGTGGCAAATCGACCGATTATTCGCGGCGAATTAGGGAAGGCAACTGGCACAGGGGCTAAGTTTCCGTGGGAGTCCTCCGTGAGTGGGTTCGAAACTACGCCAACATCATCAAGGTTCGAAGACCATATCAGTGGGTCCGTGGCTTTTGCCGTAAAACAGGCGTCAAGTTTGGGCCTTGTCTCAGCGTCTCAAAGCAATGACCTTTTGAACAAGGTCACCGAGTATTGGAAACAACGGATCACAAAGACCAAACGGGGACTGGAAGTACACGGAGTGATGTCTCCAGACGAGAACCACACCGGCGACAACGATCTCTACACGAACCTTTTGGCCCAGTGGTGCTTATCAGGCGGACAATTTGATGCGAATTCGCAAGCATTTTTACCTAGGGACAAGGTCACCTTTCTCACCTACGAAAACGACCCATTCAGAGGCTATAAACAAGCGGCGGCAATTCTCGCAATTTATCCTCTTCAGTTTCCGAAAGCCGAAAATGAAGCAATGGATATGATGAAGAGATATGCCGGTAAAGTTACAAAAAACGGTCCAGCAATGTCTGATTCAGTCCATGCCACGGTTTGGGCTAGGTTCGGCGAACCAGAAAAAGCATATGAAACCTGGCGAGATTCATGGAAAGAATTCACCAAGAGCCCGCTAATGCTATTTAGTGAGAAGAGGAGTAAACCAGTCACCTATTTCACCACAGGTGCGGCAGGATCTTTACAAACGGTACTGTACGGATTCCTCGGCTTTAGGATAGACTCAAAACATCAGATCAACGAGAGTTGGTCTAAGAAACTCGTGGGGGACGCAATACTTAGCGTGAAGCCAAATCTTCCGAAAGCCTGGAAGTCGGTGAAGTTCAAAAACTTCAGCGTTCTGGGCCAGCGCTTCACCCTCACTTCGACCCCTACGGAAACAACCGTCACCCAAGGAGAGTGATGCCAATGCCCAATGTTGTACTAACTGTCGATTGCGAAGGCGCAATGCACGACCGATGCTATACAAGTGACCTGATCAAGGTCTTTGAAGAAGAGTTCGTGCCTGCCACTTGGTTAATCCACGTTTCACTAAAAGATCCATCAGCTAACACTAATCTCTACTATCACGAATTCGTTCACAAGATCCCTAACTGGCACGAGCTCGGCATGAAGGTTAACTTCGAAAACGAGCGAGGCTACGTAGAAGATCCCAAAGAACGAGGGAACATCATTTGGGTTGCTAAAGACACCCTGAAGTCACACATGATTAAGGCGACCGCGTTTCGAGCGGGTGCTTTTGCTCTCCTTCCCAGCGACGTTCCTTACCTACAGGAAAGCGGAATCTTGGTTGATAGCTCCGTTATTCCAGACAGCGACTATAAAATGTTCGTTGGCTGGCAAGGCGCCCCCAAGAATCCTTATCACAGTAGCGCAGAAGACCTCAAAGTTGAAGGCTCCAACAAGCTACTGCACCTGCCAATTGCCACTGCAAACGGAAAACATGCTTATCTTGATCTAGGTTTTGAAACTCTCAAGCCCATTCTTGAAGAGAACAAGGATCTCGAACTCATCACGATTGGTATTCGAGACTATCTCGACAGCGTAGCCGCTCTCCGACAGGTCATCCAGTACTACCGAGGACTGGGCGCTCACTTCACCACCATGACACAGGCGGCAAGCGAGCACTTCCAACACCACAGTTAAGACCCATAAGGCAGGTGTAATCAGTGACTTCACCTGCCTTTTTCATTCATCTTCGAACCACTAAATTCTTAATCCCATCTTTATCGGATTGCTGTATTCTCGGTGTAGATTCGTGAGCTGATCGTTTTGCACATTCGGAATCATCGAGTAGGTTATATGTCCGCCCCACTTCGTATTGCGATTTACTATAACTTACCTAGCGGCGGTGCTAGACGAGCACTTTACAATCACGTTACTGGTCTAAAAGAACGGGGATACATTCTTAAGGCATGGCGTCCTGAACTCCTCGACAAACAATTCATCCAGGTCGGATCATTAGTCGAAGAGCAAGAAGTGGATCTGCCGATTCAGCCCGAGGGGACTGGATACGTCTCGAGAATCACCAGTCACGTGACTCGGCTTCATAAACTGATGAAAGATGAGCCGATCCATACCGAGACTTGCGCACGGCAAATGAGAGAGCAAGGTTTTGACTTCCTCTTTGCCAATACAGATCGGTTGTTTGCATCACCTTCCATCGGACGCTTTTTCCACGGAAAGAAAGCCCTTTATCTACAGGAGCCGAACCGTCATCTCTACGAGTCCATGCCAGAGTTACCGTGGATTGCTTTAGGCCCGGAAGACTACAAAAAGATGGGCTTCACGGGTATTAAACATCGCACACGTAAGAGACTCGAGCAGACGGCTTGGAAGAAGCAGGCGCGCTTCGAACTGGAAAACGCTAGGAGCTACGACAATATCTTAGTCAATAGCTTCTATTCCAGAGAGTCGGTTCTACGCGCATACGGCATCAGTTCGGATGTTTGCTATTTAGGAGTCGATACCGATAAATTTCACGATCAAGGCAAAGAACGGGAACCGTTTGTGATTGGCTTGGGGACAATTGGCCCAACCAAAAACGTAAAACTCGCCATAGAAGCCATTGGCACGATTCAGACGAAGCGACCGCCTTTGGTCTGGGTTGGGAATATGAGTGACGACGTCTACGTCGATCAGATGAAACAACTTGCGACTAAGCTCGGAGTCGATTTTCAGATTCGCAAGATGGTAACTGATGAGGAGTTGATCGACCTCCTCAATCGTGCGACTTGCATGTTGTATGCGCCTCGCCTAGAACCATTTGGGTTTGCACCTCTCGAAGCCAACGCTTGCGGCTGCACGGTTGTCGGAGTTGCGGAAGGCGGTGTTCGCGAAACAATTATTGATGGCGTAAATGGAAAACTGGTTCCGCACGATCCAGAGTTACTCGGAGCAGCGGTAAGCAACCTCATCGAGAATCCTAGAACCGCCTACTCCCTTGGGCAGCAAGCGAAGAAAATGGTTCAAGATCATTGGACCATCGGGGCTTCGAATGACCGACTAGAAGCCGCTCTCCTTAAAGTTTTTCGATGAGTCCACTAGTCTCCATTCTGGTTCCGAGCTATAACCATGCACGTTTTTTGGGCGAGTGCTTGGCGTCAATTCGACGGCAAACCTACACAAACTGGGAAGTCATCCTCATCGACGATGTCTCCACTGACGGAAGCTATGAGGTAGCCCAAAATCTAACAAAGGGCGAGACACGAATCCATGTCTCGCAAAACCCAACCAATTCGGGAACCTATCAGACCTTGCAAAACGCTCTCGATCAAGCTCAAGGCGAGTACATTGCCGTCCTCAACTCGGATGATCGGTGGGCACCAGAAAAGTTATCAAAACAGATCGGTGTTCTGAAAAAACACCCTGAAGCAAGCTGGTGCTTCACGTTGGGCAAGACGATCAGTGAGGATAGCCAAGTCATTGATGCTGAAGACAAGACACATGGAGACTGGCCTCAAAGTGAATTGATCGACCTTCTTCCCTATCTCATTATCGAAAACCGAATTCTGGCGTCGTCAGTTATTTTTCGACGAGAATCGTTAGCTTTCCGAACTAACCAGAAATATTCTGGAGACTGGTCTGCACTGATTGAAGCTTCACTAAGAGGGAAAGCAGCGTGTATCGCAGAGCCGCTCAACGAATGGAGAATGCACTCGCACAACACGTTTCGGCGATCTGCTGGTCAGGTAAGCGAAGAGATCGAAATGCGCAAAGCCATTCTAGACTCCTTCAACGAACCTCAAGCCTCGTTGGCGGAATGCTCGCGTCATCTTTCTGCCCTATATGTCTTGGTCGGTGACCGATCTCGAGCGATTTCATCTGCATGGCTTGCTGTCCGTCTGAGCCCAGTTTCGGCTAACTTCAAACGTTTAGTTGCTTGCTTGTTGCCAAATGCTATCGAGAGGCTTTTCCCGGGAGAATCGGTCATCCCAATCCAGCAGACAACACCAATCACCAAGTTTCACAAAGGAGCATAATCTACAAGATGGCAAAGAAGGCACTCATCACAGGCATCACGGGACAGGACGGGGCCTACCTCGCGAAGTTCTTATTAGAGAAGGGTTACAAAGTTTTTGGTGCCTACAGACGAAGCTCTTCGGCAAGTTTCTCTCGCCTGGCTGAATTAGGCATCACTAACGAGATTGAGCGTGTCGCCTTTGATTTACTAGAAGCCTCCAACATCGAGCGGATGATTGCCAAGGTTCAACCGGACGAGGTTTACAACCTAGCTGCTCAGAGTTTTGTTTCTCTTGCATTCGAACAACCGATCTACACGGCTGAAGCTGATGCCGTAGGTGTAACCAGGCTCCTAGAATCACTCAGGCAGATCACTCCCGACTGTAGGTTCTACCAAGCTTCCACCTCGGAGATGTTTGGCAAGGTTACGTCGTCCCCACAAAAAGAGCAGACTCCATTTCACCCGCGAAGCCCTTACGGAGTAGCGAAGCTCTACGCCCACTGGATCACTGTGAACTATCGGGAATCGTATGGGATGAAAACCAGTTCTGGCATCCTTTTTAACCATGAGTCTCCACTTCGCGGAACCGAGTTTGTTTCGCGAAAGATCACGGCCACTTTGGCTCTCATTAAGCACGGCCAAGCTCAACCTTTGGTCCTAGGAAATCTTGATGCCGAGCGCGACTGGGGTTTCGCAGGAGACTATGTACGGGCCATGTGGATGATGCTTCAGCAGGACCAAATGGACGACTACGTCGTCGCGTCAGAGCGAACTCACTCCGTTCGGAAATTTGTTAACCTGGCCGCAGAGGCGTATGGATTCAATCTCGAATGGTCTGGATCTGGGACGGAAGAAAAGGCTGTCGAAAAGTCTACGGGGAGAACGATCATCGAAATATCGCCTGCGTTCTATCGACCTGCCGAGGTAGACCACTTACTGGGAGATTGTCAGAAAGCAAAAGCCAAACTTGGCTGGAAACCGGAAGTATCTTTCGAACAACTTGTCGAAATGATGGTAGCGGCGGACAACGATAAAGCGAGCTGCGGAATTCTCAGCATGTAATCTGCCAAGAAAGTGAGAAGTGGTGGCGGACAGGGTGGGATTCGAACCCACGGTGAGTTGCCCCACACCGCATTTCGAGTGCGGCGCACTAGACCACTATGCGACCTGTCCGGGGGTTATTGTGACAGACGAACGCGCTCAGATGCACGGGGTCCGCTCATATCCTTTCTGAACAGATAAACTACAAGCCGTGCAAAAGAGAGAGTTTGGCTTCGAAACAAGAATGCTACATGCAGGGCAAATCCCTGATCCCTATGTCGGAGCAAGAGCCGTTCCCATCTATCAAACCACCTCTTATGTGTTTGGCGATACAGACGAAGCTGCTCACCTTTTCGAGCTGAAACAATACGGCAACATCTATTCGCGAATTAGCAATCCGACAACGGCCGTGCTTGAAGAGCGGATCGCTTCTTTGGAAGGGGCGACTGGGGCGGTCGCCGTCGCAAGCGGAATGGCTGCCGAATTTGCGACCGTCATGACTCTTTGCAATCCAGGAGACGAAATCGTAGCGAGTTCACAACTCTATGGAGGAACGCTCACGATGATGGCGCACACGCTGAAGAAACTGAGCATCGAGGTTAAGTTTGTAGATGCTGCCGATCTGTCAGCTTGGGAACAAGCAATCACCCCCAATACGAGAGCGCTCTTCACCGAAATCATCGGAAATCCAACGAACACGATTTCCGACTTGTCGGCTTTGGCGGCGCTTGCCGATTCAAAGAAGATCCCACTCATCGTTGACAGCACTTTCGCGACGCCTTATCTCTGCCGACCAATCGAGTGGGGAGCAACGATAGTGGTTCACTCGGCAACCAAGTTCATTGGTGGTCACGGCACAAGCATTGGCGGCGTTGTTGTGGACTCGGGCGACTTCGATTTTTCCCACTACAAAACGATTGCCGAACCTTCGCCAAGCTATCACGGGCTCAAGTTTTACGACACTTTTGGCCATTACGGATTCTTGATGAAACTTCGCACCGAAATAGTCCGTGATACGGGTGCTTGTATCTCTCCGATGAATTCATTCTTGCTGTTGCAAGGCTTGGAGACTCTGGCACTTCGAATGGATCGGCACGTCAGCAATGCACAAACGGTCGCCAAGTTCCTTGAGGAGCACCCGTTGGTCGGTCGTGTTTTTTACGCCGGTTTGCCCAGCCACCCCCAGCACGATTTAGCAAAGAAATACCTTCCCAAAGGCGCTGGATCGATCATGTCGTTCGAAATCAATCCGAAGTCAGGTACGCCCCGCGATGCTGGGAAGAAATTCATTGAGTCGCTCCAACTTTTCTCACACCTGGCAAATGTCGGGGATGCAAAGTCTCTCGTCATCCATCCTGGATCGACCACTCATCAGCAACTTTCAGATGACGAAATGGTTGCCAGCGGGATCACCAGCGGTATGATCCGGCTTTCGGTAGGGCTGGAAACTGCTGATGATTTGCTATGGGATCTTGATCAGGCACTTTCGATTGCGGGCAATTAGTAAACTAAGTCATGCCTCGAAGCTTTGAAGAAAACCTCGCCCTCTACGCCAAGCTTGCAATCAAGCACGGCGTGAATCTACAGCTTGATCAAGAACTGATCATGACGGCGGATATCAACGACGCGCCGCTTGTTCGCCTCTTGGTAAAAGAGGCATATCAGGCAGGGGCAAAGAACGTTGCAGTGATGTTCAATGACGAAATCAGCAGCCTCATCCGCTACCAAGAGGCCTCATCGAATGCAATCGGGTACGCCCCTCAATGGTTCTATGACAGCATTGCGCGAGCGTATTCAGAGGGAGCAGCCCGACTAGCTATCACGGGTAGCAACCCAGCGCTCCTTCGAGACATTGACCCAGACAAGATAGCGACATCCAGCAAGGTAAACGCCGTAGCCTCAAAGGAAATGATGGAGTACATCGGCGAATTCAAGGTGAACTGGAATATCATCGGTTCACCATCTGCAGGCTGGGCTAAACAGGTCTTCCCTGACCTATCTGAGGCCGAAGCAATCAGCAAGCTATGGGACGCCATTTTCGTGACCGCCCGAGTTAACGAAGAGGACCCACTCGCCGCATGGGAACAGCATTGCAACAACCTAGAGATTCATCAAAATCACCTCAACTCTCTGAATCTTGATTCAGTCCGATTTAGGGGGCCAGGCACAGACCTCACCGTCGGCCTCGCAGAAGGACACATCTGGGTTGGAGGCTGGGGTTATGCCAAGAACGGCGTTCGCTGTGCTGCCAATATTCCAACGGAAGAAGTCTTCACAATGCCTCACCGAGCACGTGTCAACGGAGTCGCTTCTAGCACCAAGACTCTCAGCCTTCGTGGACAGATCCTAGAAGGGATCGAGGTTGAGTTCAAAGACGGCAAAGTCGTCAAGGCATCGGCGAAGAAAGGAGAGGAGACATTCCTCAAGTTGCTGGAATCAGATGAGGGAGCGAGCCATCTTGGAGAGGTCGCGCTTGTACCTAACAGTTCTGCCGTTTCGAAAGCTGGCGTAGTCTTCCACAACACGCTTTATGACGAGAATGCGGCTTGCCACATTGCGATGGGTCGATGCTATTCCGAAAACCTGAAAGGGTGGGACGACATGTCTGAAGATCAGAGAACAGAAGCAGGAGCTAACGACAGCATCATCCACGTTGACTGGATGATTGGATCAGCTGAAGTGGACGTTGATGGAATCACAAAAGATGGCAAAACGGTTCCAATTTTGAAAGCTGGCGAATGGGTTAGCTAACGGCCGTTTAAACATAGTTTGAGCTAAAAACCACAACATTTCACCAAGCCTTTTTTACAGCTAGTGTTATGATGTGGTTATGGAAGATGGCTACGCAATGGCGCCTCTAGCCCTTTCTAGAGGCGATTTTTTTCTCGTTGGAACGCTCGAAGCGGACGGCATGATCCGAATGGAAATACAGGATCAAATCGATCCGCTCGGCGAATCTCAATCTGTTCCTGTCCGGCTCGGGTGGGTGACACAAGAAGATATGCGTCACTTCATAAGTGACGCAATGCCCTGCAGCCTCAAAACGGATACGGCATCAAGCGATGAGATTGAAGCAGTCTTCCGGGTTGATGGCCCGTTCGTTCACGTGCGATTCATCGAAGCAGACGGAAAATCTGACGGAGCAATGCTACGAAGAGATGAATTCAAAGCATTTGGTGAAGGCATCATCGGAAAGGTGTTCGCAGGCGGGTTCTTCGTCTAGGACAAGGACTTTCTATCTAAATCGAGGGGGCGTTCGCAGCATAACCGAACGCCCCCTCGATTTCTGTTGACCGCCCTGAAGAGAAGAGGGATGACCTGGCGCGACTCAGTCGTTTTTAAGCACCCGTGGGGAAAAATGGGCATCCAAGCTGCTTCGACTATTTGATGAGTTTTTTTGGCGTACAAGTTGGGAGAACTCCGTGCCAAGCTTGTCGCATATCGCCATATCCTGGGTCGTTTTGGGTAATTCGCTCCAATCAGCAGTTCTCCTGCTACTTTTGAATTGGTTATCTAACCGCAAATTGAGGGCGTAAACCTGGCTGGAAACGAGGTGCAAGACGGCAACTAGTCTATCTAGTAGACAAACGTGACTCTTTTAGGCTACAGAGGAATACCATTAAAGAACGAAGATGTAGACAGAACGAATAATCTTCATAAATCGTCCCAAAAACCGCCAATTTTTCCCACTTTTGCCCAAAAGATGGGCATATACTGTTTTCCAAGCAAGCCTAGAGACAGGATGTTTCTAGAATAGCCCGAGGCAGGGCCGACCTCCTCAAGCTTTCCGGAGATTGCATCGAAAAGGATTTCAATGTAATCACCAAAAACAGTTTACAGGGATTTAGGTGTTTCGGTGGCAGAAAACTCAGAGGTGGGTACACCCGCTAGAAGATTAACTGGCACCGAAGAATCCAAAGTAGACGACCGGTATCGCGTTAGCGTGCCCAAGAAATACCGCGATTTGCTAGGGACATCCTTTGCGATCTGTATCGGCTTAAATGGGCGCGTCTGGATCGTTCGAAATGCTGCTTGGGAGCAGATGGCTAGCGAAATCGATGCTATGGATCCTTTGAATCCAGGGCGCCACCAGCTAGAACAGATGCTTTATGGAAATGCAGAGGCGGACGTTCAACTGGATGACGGCGGGCGAATAGTGCTTCCAAAGGCATTGCGTCCTAGGTTTGTCCAGGGCAAAGAAGTTAAGTTTGTCGGATGCGGAGATAGGCTTGAGCTTTGGTCGGAAGGCGAGTATTACGGAGAACATTCGGAAATGCTGACCCAGCCAAATACCTGGAGCAAAGCCTTTAACGAAGCTTACAGCGTCGCTAAAGGTTCAAAGGGCTCCTAAAGTCTCTCTCTACAATAAGGTTGCGGAAAGATGAAGCATGACCCAGTGATGATGGATGAGGTCCTTAAAGCCCTCGCGCTCAAAGCTGGTCAGATTTATCTCGACGGGACACTCGGATTAGCTGGGCACGCTCTTCGCATGCTGCAAGAGCTTGGGCCAGAAGGGATTTTGATCGGACTCGATCACGATGAGACTATGCTTGCAGAGGCAAAGAACCGATTGGCAGGGTTGCCGCAGAAGATGCACCTTCTTCATGCGGATTTCCGACAGGTGCCCGAGGTTCTCGCCGATCTCAAGCTGAAACCTCACGGAATGTTATTTGATCTAGGCCTCAACCTAGCGCAAATCACGGACGCATCCAGAGGGATGAGCTTTGCCACGGATGGCCCCTTAGATATGCGCCAAGACCGCTCCCAAGGCGAGCCGGCGGCGGCGTTGCTGAACAGAATGTCTCCCAATGAAATCGAGAAAGCTCTTTGGGAGTTGGGGGACGAGCGATGGGCACGAGCTATTGCTCAAAAGATTGTTGCTCGACGGAAGGAAAAACCGCTGCGTACAACCACAGACTTGGTTGACTGCGTATTGGCTGCAATTCCCGTCGGTGCGAGAGACAAGCGAATTCACCCTGCCACAAGGACTTTTCAGGCAGTGCGAATGATGACGAACGGTGACCTTGACGAACTAGAGGAGGCCATTATTGAGTCTGCGCAACATCTCGCCGCCGAGGGAACTTTAGTTATTTTGTCTTTTCACTCAGGTGAGGACCGCGTTGTGAAGAGCGCGTTTCGAAGCCTTGCTGGCGAAGAGTTTGAGGAGCTTTACAAAAAGCCTCTAACCCCGACCCAGGCAGAAATTGATTCGAATCCTCGGAGCCGGAGCACGAAGCTACGCGCCATCCGAAGGAAGGCTGTTTAAGAAAGTTAACTTGGCCGATTGGCCTTATTTGGACTGGAGAATCCCATGAGCGTAGACCTAATCATCAAGACTGAAAAAGACCAGCCCGTCGAGGGCCAGGTTCGACACGCGGCGTATGTGCAAACGCGCACGACGTCCAACCCCAATCCGTCAGTTTCGATTCCTGAGAAATACACTCATTCCGCAGGCAAGTCAGATTCTAGGCAAACACAGAAGGCTAAGTCACGGTCGAAAACTCGCCAACTCAACGTAACGGCGTCAAGAGCAATCCTGTTTGCAAAGACGATGCTTGCGACCGCATTTGTGAGCGCTTTGACTAGCCACACGATGGTCGAAGGTGCTCGAACAGAACTTCAGAAAACGATCAACCGAACAAATGCGATGAATCGGCAAACTGACGAGTCTTCGAGCTACCTGGCAAAGATCACGTCGGATCAGGAAATTGCTAAATGGGCGATCTCTCGTGGTTATGTCTCTGCCGACACCACCGAGACCGCACATAGCAAAAAGACTTTCGTGGCGATGAACGAGGTCGGCATCCGCCATGAGTGAGGCAAAGCGAACCGGAAAGTACAACATCAATTTCGGCACTGCGGTTGTCGGTGGCCTGCTTGTGCTCGCCGCCCTGTCACAAGCAAAACTACAAGTCTTCGAGAGCAAAAGCACAGTCGAGATGGCAAACAAGAAAAAGAGGTTTGTCAAAGAAGAAATCCTATTTGCGAAACGGGGAACGATCTATAGCTCGAACGGCAAGGCTTTGGCGACAGACGATGAAACGTATCAGTTGAGAGTTTCGTTTAGCGAAGTGCCCCACACGCCTGCGTTCTGGATGGATGTCAGTGAAGCGAGCGGCATTCCCCTGTCCGAATTTGAGGCCCAAGAAGGTACGACTACAGGCAATCGGTCCTGGCCAAAACCATTATCTGAGGCCGAGCGAAAAGCCATCGATCAGGTCCGAACTGACTGGCGTGCAGACGGTCTCGCGGCAGCCCCTATGGGCACGCGAGAGTATCCGCTAGGTTCGGATGCGTCACTGATTGTTGGAGTTCGCCGTCTCGACCGTGATCAGATTAAAAAGGGAGACCTCGGCTGGAATGAGCTAGTCGCCCTTCACGGTGTCCCTGCAAGAGGCTATTTCATCCGCGAGCGAGACAAAAGCAAAGTCAACCCCGGTGATCTTGGTTACAACGAGTTAGTCGAAAAATATGATGAGCCCAAATCGGGCTTTTTTCTTAAGCCCACGTTATCAGGGCTAGAATCTGCTCTCAATGCCAATCTCAAAGGGGAAAACGGCGTTAAGGTTGGGCTAAAAGACAGAAACGGCTTGTTCTTGCCGATGCAGAACTTCCCTGGCAACAAACCTAAGCAAGACGGTGAAGACGTTGTGTTGACGATTGACAGTAGTCTGCAGCAGGCAGCCACCAAAGCGATCAAAGAAGCTGTTGAGAAGCAAAAAGCCGATAACGGCGCGGCGATTATTCTCGACCCTCAAACCGGAGACTTACTCGCCATGGCCAGTTGGCCTGCCTTTTCTCCTTACTCGGAAGACGGTGCGCCAGGAGAGATGTCACCCAAGAACACGACCAACGCCGCGACGATGTGCGTGTTCGAACCGGGATCGACGATGAAGGTTTTGACCTTAGCAATGGCGCTTAACGATGGCAAAGTTCATATGAACGACACCACCTTTTGCTCGGGCACATGGTTCCCGGCGCCAAAAGTTCGAGTGCGATGTGATTCGTCTCATGGAGCCCACGGGCTTGAGGACCCAAAAGCGGCAATCGCAAAGAGTTGCAACGTCGCCGCTGCGCAGTGGGCAACCAAAATTGGCCGAGATAAGTTGATTGAGTACATCGAACAACTGGGGCTCAACTCGAAAACTCGGATTGGCATCGGCGAAGTGAGGAGCCGATACAACGAGAATGATCCGGCCAAACTCCTACAGCTCACTCGACTGGGTTATGGACAAGCATTGTCCGCAACACCGGTCGGATTAGCTGGTGGGTTTAGCGCAATTGGTAACGGTGGTTTTCACATCACACCAAGACTCGTCAAGCGAATCGGAGACAAGGATCAGCCGATTCTCAACACGGGTCGAGTTTTCTCTGAAGAGACCTCCAAGCAGGTTCTTGATTGTATGGAAGCAGTCTTCTCTTCTGAAAAGGGGACCGGGCACGGACTTAGAATTCCTGGTTATCGACTCGCTGGCAAAACTGGCACAGCTCAGAAGATCGGCAAAGGACAAACAGGGCACGTCGCCAACTTTGTTGGTTTTGTGCCAGCTATTAAGCCGAAGGTTGAGATCCTTGTCATGGTGAACAATCCAAGGAACGCCTATTACGGGGCGTCTGTTGCTGGTCCAGTGTTTAGACAGCTTGCGCTCAATGTGATTAGCCATTACAAGATCGCCCCGACAGAACCGATCGAGCTACCTAAAAACAAAGTTGCGCCAAGCACCGCCAAGAAGGTACAGAATGATGGGGATGACGCTTAGCGAACTACTGCTAAAAGCCAACATTGCGCCGACGGAACTTCAGGGCGATGCGGCGATCAATAGCATTGTTATGGACTCCCGCAAGGCACTTGCTGGGAGTCTGTTTGTGTGTATGCCCGGGATGACCCGCGAAAGTGAGTCATTCATTCCAGATGCGGTCGATGCAGGAGCAACCGCTGCCTTGGTACACAGTCCAGCAGGTTTAGTTTCAGCTCGATCGTATGGCTTAGCTGCAGCCCTTGTCTCGCCGAAGGGCAACAGCTTTCCCGATTTCGTGTGGCGACTCTGCGACGCTTTCTTCGATCATCCCACTCGGTCGATGAAAGTGGTAGGGGTCACGGGTACGAACGGCAAGACGACGACTGCCTGGCTAGTTCGGGACATGCTGAACGCACTCGGCGAGAAATCGGCCTATCTCGGAACGCTTGGTTTTTACTTGCCAGACCAGACCATTGAACTCGGCAACACCACTCCATTTGCAGTAGAGCTCTACAACTATTTGGCGATGGCGCGCGCTAGCGGCGTAACCGCTTTGGCGATGGAAGTCTCTTCACATGCCCTTGCTGAGCAACGAGCTGACGGCGTCGAATTTGACACCGCCGTTTTTTCAAACCTTACTCAGGATCACCTGGATTTTCACGGAACGATGGAAGCTTACGAGGCAGCAAAATGGCGACTTTTCCGCGAGCTACCCAAGCAGACCCAGAAGGCTTTCTCGGCAGTCATCAATATCGACGATGCCTGTGGCGAAAGATGGCACCAACGACTTGGAGAGATTGGAACCCCTGTTCACCTCTATTCTAGGATGGGGAAAGAAGGCGCATGGGCTTTCGAAAGTAAATCTCTTAAAGTCAGTTTTGATTCTATTACCGGCAAATGGTTGAATGTTGGTTCGGCCCCAATCGGAAAAGTTGACGCCAAACTCGGCGGGTCTTACAACGTTGAAAACCTGTTGTCCGCCATGACTGCGATGGTAGCTCTCGGATACGAACCCAAGGATGTTGTTAAAGCGGCAAGCAGCGTACACCCTGTCCCTGGAAGATTTGAGGCCGTACAAAACCACAAGGGCATTGGGGTTATCGTTGATTACGCACACACGCCAGATGCTTTGGAAAAGCTACTCGATGCGGTCAGGCCGCTGACCAAAGGCAAAGTGATCACCGTGTTTGGATGCGGCGGCGACCGAGACCGAACCAAGCGTCCGAAGATGGCTCGGGCCGCGAGCGAGCGAAGCGATCTGGTCATCGTGACTAGCGACAACCCAAGAACAGAAGACCCTAAAAAGATCCTTCGCGATATCTTGCCTGGCTTAATCCCAAAAACCGACAGCTTAGCGATCGTTGATCGTGAAGAAGCAATTCGAGAAGCGATCAAACGTGCAAAGACCGGTGACGTCGTTGTGATCGCAGGAAAAGGACACGAGGATTACCAGATCATCGGACGAACAAAACACCATATGGATGACCGGGAACTCGCGAGAACCGCACTGGAAAACAAGAAATGAAGCCAAGACTCCTTTCCGAACTTGCAGCTACGTGTGGCGGCACCCTATCTGGCTCCGATGTCGAAGTCACCAGCTTTGCTACCGATAGTCGCCAGGTTCAACCTGGTTCGTTGTTCCTTGCTATCAAAGGAGAGAAGGTCGACGGTCATGACTTCGCGGCAAAAGCCATCGCATCGGGTGCAGCAGGTGTTTTGTGCGAGCGACCAGTTGAAGGCACTCACATCCTCGTCGACAATCTCGTCCAGGCTCTCGCTAAACTTGGCGCGCACGAGCGAGATCAGTTTTCTGGTCCAGTCGTCGGCATCACAGGCAGCGCTGGAAAGACGACAACCAAAGAGTTTTTGGCTGCAGCGCTGAGTTCGCTAGGCGAAATACTCAAGAGCCCAGGCAACCGAAACACAGAGTACACCAGCCCTTTGGTTTGGTTCGAAAAGTCGGACGACACAAAAGTCGCCGTCATCGAAATGGCGATGCGTGGTTTTGGACAGATCACTCACCTCGCTTCGATTTCTAGACCAAACATCGGGCTCATCACAAATATCGGATACAGCCACCTTTTACAGATCGAATCCCGCGACGGGATCGCAAAGGCAAAGGGAGAACTTCTCGAAGCATTACCCGCCGACGGCCTTGGGATCGTTTGGGCAGACGATGATTACCTAGAGGTACTCAAGGCAAAACATCCGAATATCAAGACTTTTGGGTTTAGCTCTGATGCGGATAGCGTGATCACCGACTACAAGGCCCACGATTGGTCTACATCGTTTGTGTCTGGAAAGATTGGCGACAAAAAGTGGAAAGCCAAACTCCCTGCGGTTGGGCGACATCTCGCCGCCAATGCTGCAGCGGCGGTCCTCGTAGCTAGTGAACTTGGCATTGAGCCTTTCGAAGCGGCTCGTTGTATTTCGCAAGCGACATTGCCGCCAATGAGAATGGAGACCCGCTCATACAACGGAGCAACCATCATTCTGGACACTTACAACGCAAGCCCGTCGAGCATGTTGGCAGCGATTGAAGCAGTCGGAAGTATTGCCGCTCGTGGTCACCGATT
Organism: Chthonomonas sp. UBA1950; assembly: GCA_002336105.1. Taxonomy (GTDB): domain Bacteria; phylum Armatimonadota; class Fimbriimonadia; order Fimbriimonadales; family Fimbriimonadaceae; genus Fimbriimonas. Next base: position 104,625 of record DDEQ01000043.1, read on the forward strand.
GGCAGTTCTAGGTGAAATGAAAGAACTCGGCGACCACACGGAAGCCGCGCATCGAAAGGTTGGCGAAGCAGTTGCGACATTCGGACTAGATTCGGTGCTTTTCATCGGTGAGCCGATGAAACTGGCGATGGAACAAGCCATCGCCTCTGGGGTATCCCCATCAAAACTTCGTTATACAGACTCTATCGATGATGTTCGCGAGTTCCTGCGCGGTTTGCGAATGAATAACGCTGCATTGGTCAAAGGGAGTCGCGCTCTAGAACTGGAAAGAGCCTTGGAGGGCCTCGTTTGAGGATTTCGGTTCCTGTTTTCCTGCTCGATGGAATGTGGCTCAGTTTTCTAGTAGCGTTCCTTACTTCTGCATGTCTTGCTTACCCCATCTACCTGAGCCTGATCAGACTGAAAAGTCGTCAAACCGTCAGCCAGTTCGCTCCTGAAGGGCACCAGGTCAAACAGGGGACCCCGACAATGGGCGGACTCATCATCGTTGCAGGAGTGATCGCATCGATGTTTGTGGTGCCCAACGTGCGTCCATTTTCCATCGTCTTTCTCGGCTACACAGTCATCGGATTTATCGACGATTTTGTTGTCCCGAGATATATCAAAGGAAAGCGTGGGCTTGGTTGGAAGCAAAAAATCCTCATGCAACTTGGCGTTGCGCTTCTTGCCGGAGCGGGTCCGAATGTCTCTTGGGCCTCCACCGCCGCTTTCGTTTTCTTGGTTCTATTCCTCAGTAACGCCTATAACTTTTCCGATGGTCTAGATGGCCTCGCAGGTTCGTTGGGTCTCTGGATCATGATCGGCATGGCAGGAATTGGGCTAGGGGTCGGGTATGTCGCGCGAACTCCGCTTTTAGCTGCAGCCGTTTTCGGGGCCACACTTCCCTTTCTTTATCTCAACGCTCCACCTGCGAAAGTGTTCATGGGGGATGTCGGTTCATTGCCGATCGGAGCATTGCTAGGCGCGATGACGCACGAGCTCCTTTTCCCTGTTGGAAAAGCAAGCATGTTTGACCCAGCCAGCGAATGGTACATCGACCGACCTTTCAAAGTTGCCTACTTCTTTGGCGAAAGGTTTGTTCCTCTGGTCTCGATTGCCCTGTTAGTTCTTTTTATCATGATGATCGTGGAGCTAGTGCCCGTCCCGATGCAGATCGCATCGGTGAAACTTCTCAAGCGCAAGATCTTCCCTTACACACCCATCCACCACGCATTCGAAAAAGCTGGTTGGCCAGAGACCAGAGTCGTCTACCGATTCGTTTTGGTGCAGGTCGTTTTGACGATTGTCGCAATGGCTATCGTCGGACAAGCAGCAAAGCCAGTTGTCTCGTTTGATCCCCGGATGCGCACAGCGGTGAACCGGCCTTGACCGGCAAACGGATCGGCGTATTTGGGTTGGGTCGCAGCGGATTAGCAGTCGCTAAGGCGGCAACAAAACGCGGCGCATCTGTTACCGTTTACGATCAGGCGCAACGTGCAAATCTGGCTAAGCCAGAACTGGCCGATGAGGTAGAAAACACGGGCGCAAAGGTGGTCTTTGGATGGGACGGCCAGGTTAGTCATATCGACATCTTAGTGTCGAATCCGGCGGTGCGAAAGGACCATCCCACCCTGCTCGAAGCATTGGAACAAGGCGTTGAAGTTTGGAGCGAGATCGAGTTTGGCTACCAAATCTGTTCAGCGCCTATCGTTGCAATCACCGGAACAAACGGCAAAAGCACGACAACCGTGATGACCTTCCTGTGTCTTCAATCTTGCGGAGAAGCCCCGATCCTATGCGGCAACGTATTTGGAACAGGCTATCCCGAGCGGACCTTCACCGAGGCAGCTGACTCAGCAGAAAGAGACAACATTCTAGTCGCAGAAATAAGTAGCTTCCAGCTGGAATGGATACAAAAATTCAAGCCAACTTCTGCCGGCATAACCAATATCACCCCCGATCATCTTGATCGGTATGAAGGATTTCACGAGTACGCCGAAACCAAGCGCAGGATCTTCCAAAACATGGGTCGTGGCGACTTAGCCGTTGTTCCTAGAAACCACTCTGAAGTGGCCGCACCAGCGAACGTAAAAACGGCTTTTTTTGGATGTCTCGGTGACCTGGCGTACTACGACGCAGAGAATCTGTATCTGTTCGGTTCATCCTGCAACTTACGTGATTTGCCTATCTATGGGAAGCATAACCTAGACAATGCTTGCCAATCGGCTTTACTCGTTTATGGGGTTTTGCGAACAAAGAAGTCTTCTGATGAAATCGCCAAAGGTTGCTTTGAGGCATTTAGGTCTTTCAAAGGGTTAGCTCACCGCATGGAAATCCTTGGTTCAAGGAATCAGGTTTTGGTCATCAATAACTCGATGTGCACCAACCCAGCTGCGGTTGTCTCAAGCACGGCTAGCTTGCCCGGAAAAGTACATCTTTTGATGGGAGGGCTAAACAAAAACCTAGATTTCACTCCTCTGGAAGGCTACTTGGCCAATTCGTCCCATAGTGTGTATCTTTTCGGGAAAAACGGCAACGAATTGAACCAAATGCTAGGCGGTAATCGGCAAGTATTTAGTACAATGAATCAAGCTTTTGAGGCGGCTTCACAGCAAGCGATGAGCGGAGAGACGATTATGCTGGCACCTGGATGTGCAAGCAGTGATCAATTTAAGGATTTCCGCGACCGAGGAGATGTCTTCAAAGCAATTGCCATGGAGTGGCTGCGCGATGAACCGTTGGTTTAGGATTTGTGACCCATACTTGCTCTTATTCGCCCTGATTGCATCAGGGATCGGGTCAGCGCTCATCTACGATGCAAGCTATGCGAGGTCCTATCGGCTTTACGGAACCTACTTTGCTACCGAGTTCAAAGCCCAACTCGTGTGGTTAGCTTTCTCAATTTTTGTTAGCCTTATTCTTGGTTCCCGACATCCGGGAAAGCAAATTAGGTGGGCAGTCCCAGCGATCATCGTTACGATATTAGGCCTCATTGCTGTCGAGTTGTGGGGAACCACAATGAACGGCGCCAAACGCTGGCTGACGGTGATGGACAAGAATATCCAACCTTCAGAGTTCGCCAAGTTTGCCATCATCCTGTTTTTGGCAATGATCTTTTCTCAAAGACCGATCAGGTCCGGAAAGATCAAAACATACAACACCTGGTACAAGAACTTAGACTTTGTTGTTTGGCCACAAATCCAACGGTTCTTCCCTGCTCTAGTCGTGCTCCTGATTCTCGGCCTCATCCTAAAAGAGAAAGACCTAGGCACCGCGGCTGTCGTAGCCTTTGTCGCATTTATGATGGCTATCCCAGGAAAAGTTAGCCATAAGTCGGTCATCGCTGGGGCATTGTTCTTGGTTTGTGCGGCTGGTTTTTCGGTCTTCGAAAAGTCTTATCGGCTGGACAGAATTGCTGTTCATGCTAAGCGCTGGGAGTCTGAGAACGTAGACGACACCGGCTACCAGACGGTACAGGCCGAACTGCACCAGGCTGCAGGAGGCATCCTTGGAGTTGGTGTTGGTGGCGGACACGCTAAACAGATCATGCCAGCAACGACCACCGACTTCATCATGGCAACGATTGGAGAAGAGACTGGGCTTTGGGGTTCGTTACTCGTGTTGGGCTCGATATCGCTGGTAGTTGGTCGACTGCTGCAGCTAGCAAAAACTGCCACCACACACTATTCGGTTCTGATTTTGTACGGATCGGCAATGTGGATCGGGGTCCAAGCCGCGACCAATTTCATGATGGCTAACGGACTCTTGCCTGCCATCGGCATTCCGCTTCCCTTCATCAGTTCAGGGGGATCGAGCTTATTAGCATTGTGGATCGCCGTTGGTGCCAGCCAAGGTTCTCTACTACCCATCCCAGTCACAAAACCCAAGAAGAAAACGGTTCGGGCTAAGCAAATGGTGGCAACTTCATAACATGCCTGGAATGAAACTCGTTCTAACAGGCGGTGGAACGGGCGGCCACATCTACCCCGCTCTCGAGGTTGGACGGTTAGCCGGGGAACAAGGCGCACAGCTAACTTATCTTGGTTCGAAACGAGGTCAAGAAGGGGGCATCTGCGCAAAGCTCGGTATCGAATTCACATCCTTTCCAGCTGAACCCCTGTACAGCTTACGAACGCCCCGAGGCTGGAAATCCCTCAAGCATCTCCTTAAGGCTCGGCGCGCGGTAATCGCTCACTTCCGCCTTAACCGCCCTGATGTTGTGTTTTCGACCGGTGGATACAGCGCTGGTCCGGTTGTTTCAGCGGCAAAGAAACTCGGAATTCCCTACTGTATTCATGAGGCGAATTCCATTCCTGGGCGAAGCAATCGTTTGTATGCGAAGGATGCTTCGGCGTTCACGTGTCTATTCAACAAGACGCTTTCCGTCCCCGGATTAAGTGCAAAGCGTGTCGGACAACCAATCCGTCAGGAGCTTCGACTCGCCGCGCAAGCAAGGGAATTTGGACCCCAACAAACGGTATTCGTCTTTGGGGGTAGCCAAGGCGCTCAGTATTTGAACTCCGTTGTCCCTGAACTATCCCAAGATTCCAGATTCTCTGAGGTCAATTGGCTACACGTTTCCGGCCCATCGAACTTTGATGCCATGCAAGCCAGATGGGGCGGGCAACCAAACTACATCATCAAACCGTTCCTCGATTCTGAATCAATGGCGGCGGCGTATCAATCGGCTTCCTTAGTCGTTTCGCGAAGCGGCGGGAGCCTTGCCGAGATTGCCTGTTTTGGAATACCAAGTGTGCTTGTACCTTTACCCACGGCGGCAGATAACCACCAGTGGCACAACGCGAAAGAGTTCCAAGATATGTCGGTCGCAACCCTCATCGAACAGGGGCAAGATCGCCAAGTGCTTACCGACGCGATTTTTGCCTGGATATCCGACGATAGTCGATCTCGTCAGGCTTCGACAACTCTTGATGAGTGGGACATCGCAGATGCCACTCAGCGAATCGTAGACTTACTTGTGGCTGCGGCCAAACACTAGAAATGCGCAAACCATCTGAAATTGAATCAGCGTTCAGCCCCAAAGATGCCCTTAATGGCAAGTCGAGCTTCTTCTTGGTAGGAATTGGCGGTGCTGGAATGAGTGCGTTAGCCCGGATGCTCAAGCATCGAGGATTTGACGTTCAGGGCACTGATTCAACTGATGGCCCGGAAGTGAGACGACTTATCTCAGAGGGTATCGGAGTTCACATTGGGCACAGTGGCGAACCCCTTCAACCCGAGATGGCATTGGTTGTTTCAGACGCGATTGACTTAGAGAAAAGCCCTGAGGTTGCTCGTGCGCACGAATTGTCTGTCCCGATGGTGAGAAGGTCTCAGGCCCTAGGCTGGCTTTTAAGGAACTACAAGGTCATCGCTATTACTGGCACCCACGGAAAAACCACGACAACGGGTATGACGGGCATGGCGCTTGAAGCGGCCGGACTTGATCCCCTCGTCATCGTCGGAGCAAGTATTCCAGCTTGGAAGAGCCCGATCCGTGAAGGCAAAGGAGAATGGGCCGTCGTGGAAGCTTGTGAGGCTTACGACAGTTTCCATGACCTAGAACCGACCCTTGTCGTTCTAACTAATCTTGAGCTCGACCACATCGACTTCCATAAAACCTGGGAAAACCTACGAGGCAGCGTTGTTCGGTTTGCTGACTCGGTTGTAAAAGGCGGAAAGTTGATATTTGCGTCTGCTGATGACGGGGCCAATCAGGTCGCTAACTTGACCAAGTCTCCAACGGTTGCTTTCACAGACGATGGATCATTCACCGAGGAACAACTGGGGACACCTGGCCACCACAACGTTTTGAATGCCACCGCTGCTCTTGAGGTGGCTAAGGCGATTGGTGCGGACCTTGAGGCAGCAAAGAAAGGAATTACTCATTTCGCTGGAGCAGAGCGACGCCTCCAAGTGCTTCAATCCGACGGAATGACGGTCATTGACGACTACGCTCATCACCCCACCGAAGTAGAAGCTTCTTTGAAGGCGATTCGACAAAGATGGGCGAAAGATCGCCGACTGGTTGTCGTTTTCCAGCCTCACCTTTACTCACGCACTCAACCATTGGTTAAAGAATTCGCTGAAGCCTTGTCAAATGCAGACTACGTGGTCATCACAGACATCTACGCAGCCCGTGAAGACCCAATGCCAGGCGTTAGCTCAGCTCGAATCGCTGAGAAAGTAACCAAACCGCTACTGTATGTTCCGTCGCGTCATCAGTTGACCACAAAGGTCGCTGAGATATTGGAGCCTGGAGATGTCGTGGTTGGCATGGGGGCGGGCAATATATCAGAATTCGCGCCCGCACTCATCAAGGAGCTTGCTCGCAACAAAGACCTAAAATCTCCGAAGAACGTTATCGTTTTTTACGGCGGCGACTCAGCAGAACGTGAAGTTAGCCTTCACAGCGGATTAGCCATCTTCAATGCTCTGAAATCAAAGAAACACAACGTGCGCTTGCTGGATATGACCGACAAGTTGTTCACGAATCCGGATTTTTCCGAGTTCATCGGTCCAAATCGTCCAGATGCGGTGTTTCTCGGAATCCACGGTACTCATGCTGAAGACGGTGCGATTCAAGGGTTGCTGGAGCTTCTTGGCATTCCATACACGGGCTCAGGAATTCAGGCAAGCGCCATCGCCATGGATAAGGGCATGACCAAAAACGTGCTTGAAATGGCAGGGATCACAACCCCGAAAGGTGTGCTTTTGTCTAGCCCTGATGATGACGTTCCGTTCGGTCCTCCCTACGTCGTCAAGCCGAATGCCCAGGGATCGACGGTGGGCCTCACCTTTGTTGAAGATCACGCTTGCCTGTGTTCTGCTATCCAGAACGCCTTTGCCTACGATCGCCAAGTCCTCGTAGAAGAGTGGCTTCGAGGCATGGAGATCAGCACTCCTGTGCTTTGTAACAAACCGCTTTTGCCTGTGGAAATTGCACCTAACTCTGGGTTTTATGACTTCGAGAGTAAATACACTCCCGGAGCAACTTCTGAGATCGTTCCGGCAAGACTGCCAGAAGCGGTTTTGAAACAAGCTCAAGAGATTGCCCTCAAAGCTCACCAAGCCCTCCGATGCGAAGGGGCAACCCGTACGGACGCCATCGTTGTACCGCCCAAAAACGAAGGCGACGAATATAACATTTACGTGCTCGAAGTTAACACCCTTCCAGGTATGACGGGTACCTCGCTGCTCCCGAACAGTGCCGCAGGAATGGGTATCGCTTTCGACGATCTGTGCCAAATACTTCTGGAGGATGCATTGAGTGGCAAAAAAGAAAAAGCGTAGAAAATCTCGCTTGCTACCCAAACCATTCCTGCAACTTGGGTTGATCATCAATCTGGCCTTGGGCATGATGTTAAGTCACATCACGAGCATCGTTCACCTGAGGACAGATGGTGCGCCAGATTGGGACAAAGCTAGGATCAAGGAAATCGCAAAACGACTAAACGATGTCCCTTGTTCAGAAGTAGATGGGAAGTCTTTTGAAAGCGCTGTGTTGCAAAACCCTGAATATGACAGCGTCGCCCTATCTCGGAACCCCTTCGGTAGCGCGACTCTCAAAATCAAGAGAAGAACACCGGTTGCGATCATTGAAAACGCGGGCAACTTAGCGCTGTCAACCGATGGCGTTGTCTATCCGACGAAAGCGCGCCTAACCGGTTTACCATCCCTGTTGATAGATGACAAAAACCTGCAACCTCAGGCATCTTTTATGTCTGGTTTCCCTTGGCAGCGATATGCCGACCTGGCGATTCAAACAAAGTTGCTAACTGGTGAACATCCTGCTCAAATCAAGCTGGGTCAAGACGGCTCGATATGGTTAAATATGCTAGGTGGAAAAGTTAAACTTGGCTCCTTCGAACAGTTGGATGCAAAGATCACTTTTCTCAAAACCCAACTCTCCTCTGATCCGGCATTTCTAACGAGATACGAGTCAGTCAACATTGTTTCGCCTAGCAGCCCTGTAATCGTGCAATTGAAAAGTTGAGCAAAAGTCGTGAACCCATTTACCTCCCGAATACCGCCTCGGCCGCATCTTCTAAAAGATAAATGGCTTATTCCGGTAACCCTAATGTGCCTTGTCTTAGGATTTATGATCGCGCTTGCATGGGTTACCCCCGCAAATCAAACTTCACGATACGCAAACTTGTCTTCTAGCCAAAAGCCTCGGGTTAGTGAAGCCTCGGTTGACATCGAAGCCTTCCAAACGATGAAGCAGCAGGTCACGGACCTTCAAAAGGAAAAGACTAAGTTAGAAAATGCCTTGGCCGGGCAAGACGGGAAAACGAAGGTTCTTAATGACAGCCTCCAAGACACAAAGGCGTTTGCCGGGTTGGTGGCAGTGGAAGGCCCCGGCGTAAGCGTCACCTTGCGAGACAGCACAAAGAAGTTTCCTGAACTCCAAAACGCTGGCGGAGGAGCAATTCTCAACGAAACGAATGTTCACGATACCGACGCTCTATTGATTGTCAACGAGCTATTCAATGCAGGTGCAGAAGCGGTCGCTGTCGATAAGGAAAGAGTTGTTGGAGTTTCGAATATCCGGTGTGCAGGAACCATCATCATGGTCAACGACGTGAAGGTTGCCCCGCCTATCGTGATTCGAGCTATTGGCGACCCGAACACGCTCATTGGTGCTCTCAATATCAATGGCGGAATTGTTTCAGATCTCCGAATGACCGACCCTAACATGGTTGAGATCGCCCCTCTCAAGAAAATGGTCATTCCAGCGTACACGGGCAAAACAAAATTCCGACTGGCAACACCAGTGAAGGAAGACAAGTGATCGTCTTCATACCTATAATCGCTCTTTTGGTAGGAGCGGCAATCGCTCTGCTATGCCATTTTCCACCTTTTCGCGGAGTTGGCGGACAATATCTGGCCCTTGCCTGTTTGGCAGGTCTTGACACCGTTTGCGGTGGAATTCGAAGCGGGATGGAAGGCAAATTTCGGAACGACATCTTTATCACCGGTTTCTTTTCGAACGTACTCATCGCCTTCTTCCTTGCCTGGTTAGGCGACCAGATTTATATCGATGTCTTTCTTGCTGTCGCCCTTGTCATGGTTGGCCGGGTGTTCACAAATCTCAGCATGATCCGCCGGTTCCTGATCACCAAATGGCAAGATAATAACGAACGAAAGAGACTACAAAAACTGCAACAAGCAGCTCCAGCGCCGGTGGAACCTAACGCATGAAAGAAGAATTAGTACACGTTTTGGACCTTGGAGAGAGCAAGGTGGTTTGCTTATCGGCAAAAAAGGCTGCCGATGGAATTAGGATCGTTGCGATCTCTTCAGTTCCTTGCAAAGGCGTTAAAAAAGGGATCATTTCGGATGTCGACGAAACCGCTGGCGCTATTTCCCAAGCCGTCAAGAAAGTTCAGCAAGCCGTCGGAGAAGAGATCAAAGCTCTCGTGGTTACCATATCGGGTCCTCACTTAGAAGGCACCAATGCTCAAGGATTTAAGCCGGTCATTCCTCGTGGCAGGCTGATCACTCATCAAGATGTCCTAGAAGTTGTCACACATAGCCGTTCCATCGTCTTTCCGCCAGATCGGGAACAGATACAAGCCCTGCCCAGAGAGTTCAAGGTGGACGGGGTACGAGACGTTCGGCAACCAGTTGGAATGCCCGCCTCAAAACTTGAGGTGGTCACGTACGTGGCGAGCGGTCAGCTTTCAGCTCTTCAACTCGTTGAGCGAGCAATCGCTCTCGCGGGTAAGACGGTCGATCAGATGGTTATTCGCCCGCTTGCTTCTGGAATCGGTGTCATGACGACTCAGGAAATGGACGGTGGAGCGGTGGTCGTCGACCTCGGGCACGGTTGCACCGATATTGGAGTCTTTATGAACGGTTCGATTGGCTATTGTGCAAGCCTTCCGGTCGGTTCCGGTCACGTAACCACTGACCTTAGCCATCTCCTCAAATGCTCGCCCGAAGAGGCAGACCGACTAAAAACCTCTCATGGCGTTGCCATGGCAAAATTGGTCCCTGAAACAAAGTCTGTCGATGTACTTCAGGTCGGACAGTCGATTGCTCGTCCGCTTCAGCAGAAGGTGCTTTGCGAAATCATCGAGGCCCGAATGCGGGAAATCGCAGTGATGGTCAAGCAACAGGTTGAAAAGAGCGGCCAAATGGGACTACTTCCCGGTGGTGTTATTCTGACCGGAGGTGGTGCACAGATGGAGGGCGTTGATAAGTTGTTTGAGGAAGTCCTCAAACACATGCGCGTCCGCATTGCTGAACCGGTAGTGAAGTTGACTGAAGCTCCGAAAGCAGGGCTAGCCGCAGCAGTTGGCGCAGCAACATTCACCATTCAATGTTATGAAGAGATCACGCCCGCAAACGGTGGATCATCCTTCAAAGACAGAATTCGTAGTTTGTTTTCAGTGTTTAACGGGTGAAGTTGAAGTTATTAACGATATTCACAGGTTATCCACAGGTAAACGGAGAGTTTAGGTTCTAAAATAGCGCTACTTGTGAAGAAGTCGGAGAAGCAATTGGATAAGCCCCAAGCAGTAATCAAGGTACTTGGCGTTGGCGGCGGTGGAAGCAACGCGGTCCAGCGCATGATCGACAGCGGCATACGCGGTGTTGAGTTCGTGGCGATGAACACAGACGTCCAGGTGTTGGATCAACACTCTTCCCAGAGGAAGGTTCAGCTCGGTGGAAATCTGACTCGTGGTCTTGGCGCTGGCGGTAACCCAGAGGTTGGAAAACTGGCAGCAGAAGAGAGCCGAAGCGAGATTCGAAAGGTTCTAGAAGGCGCAGACATGGTCTTCATCACCGCAGGTATGGGTGGTGGAACAGGTACTGGTGCCGCTCCAGTTATTGCCGACCTTGCTCGCGAAGCCGGTGTTCTCTCAGTCGCTATTGTGACAAAGCCGTTCTCCTTTGAAGGACCGAGGCGAGCACGACTTGCCGAAGAAGGCATCACCTCCCTCATGGGTCGAGTTGATACCGTCATCACAATTCCGAACGACCGACTTCTTGATGTCGTTGAGCGCAAGACGAGCCTGCTCGAAGCCTTCCGAGTTGCTGACGACGTCCTCAGACAAGCCGTTCAAGGCATCGCCGAAATCATCACCAGCGCAGGTCAATGGAATGTTGACTTCGCCGACGTTCGAACGATCATGGCGAATTCTGGCCCAGCCCTGATGGGTATTGGTTACGGTGTTGGCGAACAACGAGCACTACAAGCCGCTCGAAGCGCGGTGACTTCTCCGCTCGTCGAACAGTCAATCAATGGTGCCGGTGCTCTCCTCGTGAATGTTGCTTTTGGTCCAGATCTCACGCTGACCGAAATGAATGAAGCGATGACCTACATTCGCAGCCTTTGCGACACCGATGACGCGAACATCATTACGGGTACGATGCAGGATCCTGAAATGGAAGGCACAGTTCGGGTTACCGTTCTTGCGACAGGTTTCAACCCGTATACCAAAGAGGGAAAGCAGGTCGCTAGCGCGACGTATGGAACGACTTCAAACGTAAGCGCCCCAACCGCCCCTGTAGCGCCGATCATTCCTCCACAACCGGTTGTGACGCCACTCGCAACGAGCGACGAGATCGTCCAGCAAGCTCGCGAAAGACTCAATCAGTCGCGCGGTGTGCCGGCAGTTCCAGATGCAAGCAATGTTTTCGATAGCACGGATCTTGATATCCCGGCTTTCATCCGCGAGCATCGACAAAGAAACAGTTAGCACTCATTTTCATGGTGCTTTTTGGTCATGCCATTCGTCCTAATGAATGGCATGATTCTCTCACTCGGATTCGTCCTTGCCACCCAGCTAGGAACACCTCAAGAGCCAACTGCTCCGGCAGCCACAACTCCGGCGCAGGCTGCTCCATCTTTCACACAAGCATTTACGGTTGTTGAACCAAACCGTCTTTGCGTGAGCCCACTCATCGACGGAAAACTAACGGATGAGGAATGGGATCCACTCTCAACGAATTCATATTTTCAGTGGGAGCCAGGCAAACTCCATTTTGCCGCCAAGGTTGGCGCGAATGAAGATGCAGTGTTCAGCGTTGATCTCAAAGCCAATGGTTGGTTGATTGGTGATGATAATTACGAGTTTCGAGTGAGCATCAAGGATGGAAAACCTGTGCTTACTGCTCGCCAACTTGATGCTACCAACGTTGCAGGGCCAGTCTACCGGGAGCTACCAGGGATCGTCCTATCATCGAAATTCGCGGCTTCCGTTGACTCAACGGGGACCACAATCGAATTGAGCGTGATTGATCCGGGCTGGGAAATTTTCGATTTCTCTCGAAGTCAGAAAATCGGGGTGAGAGTCGATGCAGTTCCTAGTTCGGAAGCACCCATCGAACCGTTCAAACCACGAGTTCTCACACCAGTTAACTTAGTGAATCTGCGTGCCGCAGCGCTTCCAGCCAACATCAAATGGAATCTCGAAAGGAACGAACGAGCTGTGACTCCTGGTGAATCGAAGATGATGCGGTTCACCTTCAATGCGCCGAAAGAAACCAAACTTGCAGAAATAGAGATCCGGTCTGAGGGATTAGCGAAGGACGACACGAACAAAATCACAACGCCATTCCCTGCCTTCGACAATAAAGGGCGAGCGATCGTTGACTACGTCACTGGTGTTGCTCCTGCGGCGACCACCGGTTATCGCATTGTTCGCGGAGCAGTTAAGGCCTCCGACGGTATCCAAGCCTTACTAGAGGGCAGCTACTTTATCGCTCCTCTCGTCGATGTAGAGCTAGCCAGAAAAGTTTACACAGGGCAAACAACCGACCGAGGCTTGCCGATTGCTTTCTACATTGGTAGCAGCTCACAAAAGATCGTAAAGGGCGATGTGACGATCGGGGTGCCGACAGGATTTCGAGTTTTGAACGGCACCGACAAGCAGAAATTCTCCATCACCGATAAATGGGGACGGATTAGGAAGTCTTTCGACCTCTACATCCCAGGCAACTCAAGCGGCACCTATCCGATCACGTTGACAGTGAACGCAAACGGCAAGACCTTTCCCTACACGGTCTATATCACTTTCCGAGGCTAGGAGCAAGCGATAGTCTCAAGTTCTTAATCGGAACTTGAGACTATCGAGAAGCGATCTGCAATCGCATAGGAAGCCCGGCATCCGCCATGCTCTGCTTGAGATCTGATATCTTGTAGACGCCGTCGTGAACGATGGATGCGAGCAGAACCGCGTCGGCCTTCCCCTTTGTAATCCCTTCCACCAGGTGTTCGGCATTCCCTGCTCCTCCTGATGCAATGACCGGCACAGAAACTGCCTCGGAGACTGCCCGAGTTAAATCAAGGTCATATCCGGCCAAAGTTCCGTCGCCATCCATGCTGGTCAGCAATATTTCACCAGCACCAAGCTGAACAACCTTCTGAGCCCATTCAACCGCATCGAGTCCACTTGGATGACGCCCACCGTGCGTAAAGACTTCCCAACCTTCTGCATCACGACGTTTGCGCGCGTCGATCGCAACGACGATACATTGCGCCCCGAAGTTAGCTGCACCTTCGCTGATGAGGTTTGGGTCTTTTATAGCGGCGGTATTGAGTGACACCTTATCGGCTCCAGCGTGCAATGCTCCCCGAATATCTTCAACGCTTCGCAGTCCACCTCCCACCGTGAATGGAATAAAGATTTGCTCGGCTACTCGTTCGGCTAACCGAATCACGGGTGCGCGCTCCTCGTGCGATGCTGTGATGTCAAGAAACACCAATTCGTCAGCGCCTTCGGAATCGTAAAACCGACCTAACTCGACAGGGTCACCTGCATCACGTAAACCAACAAAATTGATCCCCTTAACGACGCGGCCGTCTTTGATATCAAGGCATGGAATGAGTCGAACTGATGTCATGTTGTTTGTATTCGATGAATCCGCACACAGGTCTCCCCTTTTCGGCGCGGATAGAAGCTGAGCCTGAAGCGGTCATCAAATGAGTCGAGATCCAAATTCTCGGGGATAGATCGCGAATCCCATACCTCTGCTCGTAGCTTTTCAAAAAGGTCCAGAACCAACCATCTCTCATCGCTTTGGATTTCGTATGTCTTCAATTCTCGAAGTCCCACCTTTGCCAACCCTCGTGTAGAAGCGGAGTTTTCAGACCAGATTGTTCTGGTGTGAAGTAACGGTGATAAGGCAGTTGGATCCTCCTTCAGGGCATTTGATAGTTCATCTGCAGAGAAAAACCGCTCTTGCGTCACGTCGAAAATCAACTTCGAGTTCATTAAGAACGCTACTGCATCAGCCAGATGTGTCACAAGCTTGACGTGTCTTGCATCTTTTAGTGGCGTCTCAGAAGCATAGCGAATCTTAATCAGAGCCTTAGAGTTGGCCAACGATTGAATCTGTTCTGCGGTTGGCTCTGCCAAATACTCAAGATCTGGCCGGAATACATGCGCATTCTTTCGGCGCAGAACTAAGGCGATATGAAGTCGAATGTCTGAAAAGAGTAATCCTTCGGGAGGCCCAATCGGGCTAACACCTTTGACGGAGTAACGGTTGCTTTTCAGAACTTGGTCCATCAGTTCAGACTGATTTGGAAGTCGCTCTTCTGGAACATAAACCCAATACTCGGTAATCGCCAGATATCGCTGCCTTCGAAACAGACGAACGACGGCGAAAGCACAGATCGCTCCAACAAGAACACCGAAGACAAACATGACATTTCCCTAAGGGCCGACCCCTCCGAGCCAGCGTACGGCTAAATCAAGCTCTGTTCCTTCCAAACTCGAATAGCAGACATCGCACAGTCCAGCTTCGTTGACGCGCTTCGATTTGCACAGCAGACAAGAATCCATTCGTCGCGCATCCATGACGTATTTGCTATTTCGCAATGCAAATGAAAGCTGGTCGCGTCGAATGCCCTCCGAGTTCAATCTGTCCACTTCACTTAGTTTACCGGTCTGACCCGGGTCGTCCGTAGTACGAAAAAACGAACAAGTTATTCACAGCTTTTTCGAGTTATTCACATCTGTGTAAAACCCAGTTTGAACCTAAAATCTCCTCGTAAATATCGTAGGATTGCAGTTACGTAATTGCTATTCTTTCGAGTGTGGAAAACGTCGAAGCAAACTATATGGCCCTGTAGATAAATCTTGGTGCAAGATAGCTTGTTAATCCCCATTAGAAAGACCCGTGACCCTAGAAGGACTCGTCTCAAAGAGTATCACCATGCCGCGAACAGGCTCGACCTCAGACGCAATCACGCGCTTGAAGGTGCTTGGTTCATGGTGCCTCGATGTAAGAGCAAATGAGGTGATCTATGATAATCACCTCGCGACATTTTTAGGAATTACACCTGGCCGACATCCAGCCGAATCTCGCAGGTTTTTGGATCTTGTTGAAGCTACCGAACGAGAGAGGGTCGATCTGGAACATAAATCGGCCGCAAGCTCTTTTGGTACTTTCGAAAGTTGTTATCATTTGACTCTGCCTACCGGAGATGTCCTGTGTGTTTGCGAGTTGATCACAAGCACCGGGCACGATGCAACTGATTTCGTCAGTGGCACGATTATCGACTTAAGCAGTGTTCAGTTCAGTTCTCAGCAATTTAGTCAACTTGAGCAAACAATTCGAAGCGCCAACCTAGGCACCTGGTTTTACTCGACGGTAACCAGTGAAGTAGCTTTTTCGAGCCCGTTCGCAACCTTGCTTGGTTACGACGAGGACCAATCACCGACATCTCAAGAAGACCTACTCCGTATCGCACACCCTGATTCTTGGGAGACGATACGCCAGCATCTTTCACTCGCTACATCAACTACGGAGATCAACATTATTCTCCGGTTCGTATGTAGAGAAGGTGGAACGCGATGGATTCGTCTAATCGGATCAAAGCGGTCATCCACGCAATGCGAGGGAATATTCGAAGACATTACGGATTCCAAGCTCGTCGAGATTTCTCGGCAAACCGAACTATCTAGTTACCAAACAGTGTGCGAGAGTGCGTTTGACACTTTCTATATCATGAAGGCCGTCCGTGGGTCTCAAGGAGAGGTTCTCGACTTCGTCTTCCAGGGATTGAACGAGAAAGCGGCAAGAACCATTGGTATTGACCGGGAAAAAGCAGTTGGAACAAGACTTTCTCAGGTCGCGCCGTCCTCGCGAACAGACGGAACATTTGACAACTTTTTCAACGCCATGAAATCGCAGATTCCTATTCAGGACGACATCGTGCTGAGTAACTTTGCTATGTTTGCTGTCCACCTGAAGCGAACCATATTCCCACTTCCAGATGGTGTAGCTGTTGGCACAACCGATATCACTTCGCAATCTGGGGCTCAGCGAGCTTTGGCGCAGAGCGAGCGTTTTGTTCAGCGAATGGCTTCGGCAATTCCAGACATCCTTTTTGTTTGGGACATTCCGAGTAAGAGCCACACCTATCGCAACCGAGACTTCTTCACTGAGCTTGGATACTCACGTTCAGATAGAATGCGCTTTGGTGAGCAGTGGCTGAAAGCCGTCCTGCATCCTGACGATTATGAGTCCTTGGATTCTTTGGAAAAAATCTCTCTGTCGATGGATGATGAGGAGGTCGCAGAGACAGAACTTCGATTCCTCGGGGCTGACGGACAATATAGGACATTCAGGACACGTTGCACCGTCTTCGTTCGTTCTGGGAATGGGGTGCCTGTCCAAGCACTGGGAACTCTGCAAGACGTAACCGAACAAAGAGCCTATCAGGATCAACTTGAGACGCAAATGCAACGTCTTGAAGTTGCCCAATCACAACTCGAATCGCGTCAGCGGGACCTAGAGTTGCTCAACCAGCGACTCGGCACCTTGGCAACGACAGATAGCTTGACGGGTCTGAAAAACTACCGAGCATTCCAAGAGCGACTCGCCGAGGAAGTTGACCGAGCAAGACGGTACGGAACGCCGCTTGCACTCATCTTGACCGACGTAGATCACTTCAAGAACTACAACGACACTTATGGGCATCCTGCCGGAGACCAGATGCTTCGGACCTTTGCGCAGGTTCTTGCTGGAGCAAGCCGAGCAAGTGATGTTGTTGTTCGTTATGGTGGCGAGGAATTCGGCCTAATCTTGCCCAAT
Source organism: Chthonomonas sp. UBA1950 (assembly GCA_002336105.1). Lineage (GTDB taxonomy): Bacteria > Armatimonadota > Fimbriimonadia > Fimbriimonadales > Fimbriimonadaceae > Fimbriimonas. The sequence continues at coordinate 121,662 of DDEQ01000043.1, forward strand.
ACAACTGCGTCAGATGCAAAATCACTTGCCGAACGAATTCGAAAAGCTTTGAAAGAGGCTGAATCTGACGGGCATAAGATTACGGCTAGCTTCGGCTGCGCTGAACTAAAATCAGGCGCGACTGGCCAGAGCCAACTCATTTCGGATGCAGATAGAGCTCTCTATCGAGCGAAGAAGGACGGACGCGACCAAGTTGTTTGTTCCGAATAACGAAACGTATTGAACGTTCGTTTCGGAGCTTCATAGTCATCTACAATCACTTTTTAGCAGCGTCATTTTGCCCCTTTCGAGTTTTTTAACCCGTTCGGTTCGCCTAGTTGGCAATACTAATAGTCCGGGTGCATTAAATATCCACCTAGCAAAGGAAACCAATGGCTGTCTGGAAAGGACTTATCAACCGATTCGGCGATCGCATGTCAATCTCGCGCGACGTCGATCCTATCTCTCTGTATGAGGGGAACACCCCACTCATTCCTTTGCCAAGACTTGCAAAAGAGATCGCTCCTGGTGCTGAACTCTACGCCAAATATGAGGGACTCAACCCAACCGGGTCGTTCAAAGATCGCGGAATGACGACGGCAATCACTCAAGCCGTCGCCGAAGGGGCGCAGGCGGTCATTTGTGCTTCTACTGGAAACACTGCCGCGAGTGCCGCAGCATATGCCGCTCGTGCAGGACTACGCTGCATTGTCCTAATCCCTGAGGGCAAGGTGGCTCTTGGCAAGCTCGCAGGTGCAGTCGCCTACGGCGCGGAGGTTGTGCAGATCACAGGTTCGTTTGATGACGGACTAAATATGGTGCGCGAAGTCGCGGAGAAAACTCCCATCGCGCTTGTCAACTCTGTCAATCCGGCGAGGCTAGAAGGACAAAAGACGGCCGCATGGGAAGTCGTCGAGCAGCTAGGCCAAGTCCCTAACTGGCTCTGCCTCCCAGTCGGAAACGCGGGAAACATCAGCGCTTACTGGCTTGGTTTCACGCAGGCTGACGGACCAAAGCCCCAACTTCTTGGCGCTCAAGCCGCTGGAGCGGCCCCAATCGTCACTGGCAAGGTGGTGACGAATCCTGAAACAATGGCGACGGCCATCAGAATCGGAAACCCAGCGCGATGGAAACAAGCCGAAGCCGCACTCGCAGAATCGAACGGGCACATTCTGTCAGTGACAGACGAGGAAATTTTCGCTGCCTATCGGATGGTCGCTCAGCTCGACGGCGTGTTTTGTGAGCCATCATCGGCTGCCGGTTTAGCTGGTTTGAAGAAGTCAGTCGCGGCAGGAACCCTTGATCCAAAGGGCAAGAAGTTTGTTGCGGTCCTGACCGGGCACGGTTTGAAGGACCCCGATTCGGCTACTTTAGGTTTCGCTGAAGTCAAACCCATCGAACCTAACTTTGATGCACTTATGGAGAGACTCAGCAAATGATTCGCGTAAGAATTCCGGCGACGACAGCTAACCTTGGCCCTGGCTTTGACTGCATGGGCCTTGCGCTTGACCTTTGGAATGACTTTGAACTACACCCCATCGAGTCTGGTTTTGAAGTAGAAACCCACGGCGAAGGATCCCAAACGTTATCGAAAGACGCCTCAAACTTGGTTGTCAGCACGCTCCTTGACGAGCTCAAAAGCCTTGGAACTCGAGCCCCATCTGGATTTCGTGTGCTGTGCCATAACACCATTCCAGCGGCAAGCGGACTTGGATCAAGCTCGACCGCGACCTTAGCAGGGCTCCTCTTTGCTCACGCCATCCATCTGAGTCAATGCGAACAAGACCCCGCGGAGATTGACCGTGAGCAGGTGCTGAAGAGAGCGGTTGAAATCGAGGGACACGGCGACAACGTCGCGCCTGCTCTTCTTGGCGGCTTTGTGATCGTCGTTCCAGATAAAGACGGCGTACTCACACAACGAATTCCCTATGTGCCGATCAAGACTGTGGTCTGCGTCCCAGATTACGCATATCTCACAACTCAGGCGCGCGCCGCGCTCCCCGCAACTTACAGTAAATCTGACGCTATCTTCAACATTGGCCGAGCGATGCTAGTTGCCGAAGCTCTGAGGACTGGGGATGACGCAATGTTGGCGCAAAGCATGAATGACCGTATTCACGAGCCGTATCGCTTCCCTGCCGTACCCGGCGCGATTGACGCTCGTGAGCGTGCGCTAGGCGCAGGGGCGGTTTGTGTGGCACTAAGTGGCGCTGGTCCTGGTGTCATCGCTTTTGCGCGGGAAGGATACGACCGAATCGGTCGATCCATGAACTCGGCATTTGCCGAGGCAGGATTACATTCCCGATACTGGATCCTAGATGCAACTGATCAAGGTGTCCACATAGGTCGAATGCCTGTGTAACCGCAGATTTTCTGCCATAATAAAAGTACGACGGGAAGTGCGGAGATGCACTACCTGACCTCGTAGAACATTTTACGAGGGGCGCCAATGATTGGCGAACATCGTCGTCTGGGCCAGCTGGCCCTGCGACCGTACGGGATGTACGGTACCCTACTAGTTAGGATCAGAGCTGACCAATCGCTGTCGGACGCGAAGTTGTCGTCCGCCCGACTGCACGGGGCAAGTGCCCAAACCTCAAAGGAGGTCAACCCATGATCGTAGGAACACTTCAAAGATCGTTATTCGCTCTTCCGCTTCGCGCTATGCGAGTGCTGAAGAAATCGACGTTCGCGAAAGTTTCATCGCCAATCGAAGCGAAAACTGAGTCTAATATGCTCAATTCGTTCGAGAAGATGATGAATCACCACACTTATCTCATGATGAGACAGCTTGGTGACTAATCATCGTTAGTCGTCGGCGGCCAATATGGCCGCCGATACTTCCCTTGCTTCAACCGCTTCTTTCACATCGTGGACGCGAATCATTTGCGCACCTGCTTGATGCGCCCAGCATTGCGTCGCGATAGTTCCAATTACTCTATCTTCTGGAGCGTTTCGTCCGGTTATTCTTCCGAGAAAACCTTTGCGACTGGTCCCCATGAGAACAGGATAACCAGTCTCTACAAAGCGTTGAGTCCCTCTCAAAAGGCTTAGGTTGTGAGCATCTGTTTTGCCAAACCCAATGCCCGGATCGATCCAAATTAGGTCTTTAGACACACCGGCTTCAACGGCTTTACCTACTCTTAACAATAGGTAATCCAGCACTTCTTGAACGACATTTTCATAGGTTGGCGAGTCCTGCATACTCTTCGGATCACCTTTCATGTGCATCAAACAAAGAGCCGATTTTGCCTCAGCGGCGACCGCGAACATATCAGGATCACTACCCCCTGAAATGTCGTTGATCATCCAAGCGCCTAGTTCGCAACAGTGCCGCGCTACGGATGCGTTCCTCGTATCTACAGACACTTTCGCGCCTCGTTGAACGAGCGCCTCAACAACGGGAAACACACGCTTCGATTCCTCTCTTACCGAAACTGGTTCAGCACCCGGACGGGTTGATTCTCCGCCAACATCGAGCACATCAGCGCCTTCGCCTAGCAGACGAATACCGTGCTCAATCGCCTGATCAGTGGAAAAAAACTTACCCCCGTCGCTGAACGAGTCGGGGGTAACGTTGACGATGCCCATGATGAGCGGGCGTCGCATACTCAATATTTGACCGTTTTGAGAGCGGCCTGAACAATCTTCTCCACCGAAGGAAGAACAAAGAGTTCAAGCGGCTTCACCCATGGCACTGGCGTATCCAAACGGGTGATTCTAACCGGCGGAGCATCAAGGAGATCAAATGCTTTTGTGCTGATCCTTGAAACAATCTCACCGGCAAACCCGCATGTCATCGGAGCCTCGTTGACTACAATGACCCGATTAGTCTTCGCGACGGAGTTGAAGATTGTCTCTTCGTCGAGCGGTACAAGTGTTCGAATGTCGATCACCTCAGCACTAACGCCGAGCTTCTCAAGCTCGTCGGCAGCCTGAATACAGTGGTATACGTTCTGTCCGTAACTCACCAAAGTGATGTCTTTACCCGCCTTCCGAATCGCAGCTTTTCCAAACGGAACGGTGTAATCCTCGTCTGGCAAGACCTCGGCGATATCGTTTCGACGGTAAAGCTCCTTGATCTCGTAACTGATGACTGGGTTGCCGTCTCGCAATGCAGTTTTAAGCAGTCCCTTCGCATCGGATGGAGTTGAGGCGCAAATCACCTTCAAGCCAGGTGAGTTGCAAAACCAAGATTCGTTCATTTGACTGTGGTACAAAGCTCCGCCGCCATACGCTCCGGCAGGACCTCGAACCACGACCGGGATGTTGACTTCCCCGGCAGTTCGATAGTGATATGTCGCCATCATGTTGACGATCTGATCGAAGCCACACGAGATGAAATCGATGAATTGCATCTCGGCCATCACCGTCTTACCGTTGAGAGCCATGCCAACAGCTGAGCCAACGATACAAGCCTCAGAAATCGGCATGTCGATGACGCGCTGAGCTCCATATTGAGCCTGGAGCCCTTCGGTTACCCCGAAAGCGCCACCCAAGATGCCGATGTCTTCCCCCTGACAAATCATGTGCGGGTTCAGCGACATCTCTTCGAAAAGAGCCTCTTTGAGCGCAGTTAGGTAATTCTTCTTAACTCCAACCTGAGCTGGGACGTCTACAGTAGCACTCATCGACCACCCTCCTTGAACACCCACATGCCACCCTCTTCTGCCTCTGGGACGGGACATGTCAGTGCGTAATCAATTCCTTTCGAAAGGTAGGCAACGACTTCTGGTGGGAAGTCTTCGTTGCCAACTTCGCCAGCACCTTTGTTTTCGGCGATGTACAGCTTTGCATCCTCCGGGCTGATGTAGCCTTTCTCCAGAAGATATTGACGATAGACACCAATCGGATCTCGTTCGCGCCCCTTCAATATCTCTGCTTCTGGTCGATACTTCGCGGCACGATCGTCGTCGTGGTCGCCATGGCCATAAGCTCTAAAAGTCTTACACTCAACGATGCTTGGACCATTTCCAGCTCGCGAGTGGTTGACCGCCATCATGACCTTATCGTAAACATCCAACACATCTTGGCCATCTGCAACAAGACCCATAATGCCATAGCCGTCCGCACGCCGGGCAAAATCTTCTTGTGAGTACTCCATGTGGGTCGGTGTTCCGTAAGCCCAGTGGTTGTTTTCGATAATCGTCACGACAGGCAGTTTATGAACCGCAGCAAAGTTGATCGCTTCATGGAAAATGCCTTGGGCTGTTGAGCCTTCGCCATTCAACGTCATTGCGATCACGTCGCCGCCGTTCAAACGGTCTGCATAAACAACTCCTGCTGCTGCTGGAATTGTTCCTGACAGCATTGAAGTCGAGTGAATGATATGCTTAGACTTACTTCCGATGTGCGACCAGTTATCGCGAGCTCGACCGGGTGATCCAGCTTTGCCCCAAACCTGGGCGCAAAGCTCTTCGATACTCATACCCATACGGGCAGGGTCATCCCACTTGAACTTGATATCTTTCAAGAAGAATGCCGGCATGTCGCGATGGATCGGTGAGATCCAGTCATCGGGTCTTAAGCCATAAAGGCATCCAACCAAGACAGCTTCTTGGTTGTGCGAAGAATACAGGGTGCCGCGTAATCGGCCCCGCTTCTTCTCTTTAATCAGTCGCACGTCAAAGTAACGTGCGAGAAACAACAATTTGAAGATCTCTAGATGATCTTCTTTCGTCAACAAATCTCGGGGTCGGATTGTCTGGTTGTGCTCTTTCGGGTCGTCTGTTCGTTCAGGCGCCGCCGTGCCAGATTGGGATCTCAAAGGGAAAAGTCTCCTTGCGGAAATGAGTTGCTAGGTTACCCTACGTCAGAGGAACAGGTTTTGGTAGCAGGTTTCGCTTTAAATGTTATTGTTGCAATTGTTGTCGGCACTATTACGGCAGAAATACACGTATAGCGGGTGATCAAGCAGATTTGCCTGCGATCAGATCGGAAGTGAAGATATGTTGATGTTGACCGCTCTTAATATAGCAATCGCCCTCGGTGGGTCTTCTTCATTGGCTCAGGAACCTGCCTACGACTTCCAAGTGGCTATTCCCCAGTTCACCCAAGTAGCTGACACCACGAGCCTCACCGCTGGACACGGTTACTACCCCTTCGACAGCGTCGCAGTTTCCGGCGTTTCAGACAAAAAGGTGTCAGTCCAGTTTAACAATGCAAAGATCGCCGATGTTATGAAGTGGCTCGGCAAACAAGGCGTGGACTTCGTATTCACGACTAAAGAATTCAACAATCAGTCGATTTCTCTCAATGCAGTCAATCGACCACTCGACGAAGTGGTTGATTCGATTGGAATTGCGCTTGGCGGATCTTGGAAGAGACACGGCGGCACAAGAATCTTTACTAAAGACGTTTTCAGCCAACAGTTCTTTGGCTCCTCGAATGATGCGGCTAGAGTTTTTGGAGTTCCGGGACAATCATTCCAGTTCAACGACAAGGTAATGGGTCAGATGCTGGATGAAAAAAAGATGAAGCAGTGGGCAGAGAAGCTTCAGAAAGAAGCTGAGAGCATGCAGTTCAACAGCAAGATAAATAAGCTGGACGCTGAGAAAATGGCCAAGGAACTTCAGGAAGGTCCATTAAAGGACCTTATGAAGAATCTTGGAGAAATGCGGGCGCAAGACGGATTCACCCAAGAAAATAAGAGCCGGTTTCGTTCCATGCCGTCATTTGGTCTAGAAAAGCCACTAACCCTCGATACGTCGAAGATGTCAGAGTTCGCAAAATCCTTAACTAAGGAACAGAAGGCTCTGATGAAGTCGCAGGGATTCTTACAGCCCAAAGACTTGACCGACGCTCAGAAGAAGCTGATCCAACTTCCCAGCTCAGGCAGTTTTCAGATTCGCTTCAAGACAGACGACTTCGATCTTGTCATCAAGAGCTAGATCGGGTTCTTCAGAATTACTGGAGAAAGAACCTTTCTCCAGTAATTCAATGCGTGACGCCTTATTAAGCTTCGACTCGGAACCAATTGCAGATTTCGTAAACGTCGACAGCAGCATCGATTTCACGCAAAGAAGACAAGAAATCTTTTTCTAAACAGGGGTGAGTGAGGAAGACAATTTCACCGTGCTCCGCATCCAAAGTCTTCATCTCCATGGCTGCAAGCGAAATATTGTGCTTACCGAATGTCGTAGCGATCTGCCCAAGAACCATCGGACGGTCTAGCACTCTAACTCGAAGATAGTAGCTCGTTTTAAGACTGTCCATGCCCTCGAGTTCCATGCCTACTCCGTAGGGGATTGCGCTTCCAGGACCGTTAGCAGCGATATTTCGGCCGATATCCACCAAGTCGCCGACAACAGCAGATGCAGTTGGATCAGAACCTGCGCCTCGTCCGCTAAACATAACGTCGCCGACAAAGTCACCATGCAACCACAGGGCGTTATAGACACCCCTGACGGCTGCCAATGGGTGATTCTTGGGAAGTAAGACAGGGTGAACGTGAACTCTCACTCGGTCTGGTCCGACCGCATCCGCAACTCCAAGCAACTTGATTCGATAGCCAAGCATTTCGGCATATTGCATGTCGATCTTGGTAATTCCGCGAATGCCTTCGCGATGAACCTTTTCAACAGGAACCTGCTTTCCAAATGCGATGCTTGCCAAGATTGAAATCTTGTATGCAGTATCGAAGCCGTCAACATCGTTCGTTGGGTCCGCTTCGGCATATCCTTTTGCTTGAGCATCAGCCAAGACTTCCTTAAAATCAGCCCCTTCTTCTTCCATCGCCGTAAGGATGAAGTTCGTGGTGCCGTTCAAAATGCCCATGATTTTCAGGACATCGTTCCCGGCCAGCTGGTGCTTGAGTGGCTGAACAACAGGGATGCCGCCGCCAACAGCAGCTTCATAGTGAAGGTCTAACCCTTTATCTTTAGCCAGTTGAACGAGCCGCGAGCCGTGCTTAGCCATCAGCTCTTTGTTGGCGGTCACGACGTTTTTGCCGTTCAGTAGCGCCTTTTCAACTAGATCTCCGGCTGGATCGACTCCGCCGATCAACTCAAGGACAACATCAATTGACGGATCAGTGACGATAGACTCAAGATCCGTTGTAAAAATCGAACGTGGAAGGTCGCGTTCTTTCGTGGCGTCCTTGATGCCGATTTTGACGACCTCAAAGCCAAAGCCAGTTTTTCGGCTAATCGCGCTTTGGTTGTCGCAAATCATTCTGTAGGCACCGGAACCTACGGTTCCAAAGCCCAATATGCCAACGCGAAGAATCTTGTCCGTTCGAACCTGAGTCACAGGTCCATTATGATTCAGCCAATGCGAATGAGTACGTCTCCAGGCTGAACGACTGCTCCAGGTTCAGCGGAAATCTCAAGAACCGTGCCGCTGACCGGCGCGTTGATCTCGTTAAACACTTTCATCGCTTCGATGAGACCTACAACTTGACCGGCTTGCACAACTTCGCCAACCTTTACAAAGGGTGACGCAGACGGGCTCGGTGACGCATAGAATATTCCTGTCATCGGGCTGGAAACAGGCGTTCCTTTAGGAGTCTCGATCACTGCGGTCATAGGCACTGGAGCAAAGAATGCGTCCTCTGCATCCACAATCGCATCTGAGCTAACTTGAGTCGTCACCGTTTTCGAGGACTTTCGACGAAACGCAACCGTAGCCCCTTCAACCGTCAAACTCGCCTCAGCAAGATGAAACTCTTGCATAAGGGCTGCCAAATCATCGATCTGTTGCTTCAAATCAGCCACGGGGGACATTATGCCTGATGATCAGGCAGAGCCGTCTAGCATCTCGGTTACTTCATCAAAGCTCGATGAAACGGCCTTCACACGGGAAACCGTTTCACGAATGTCTTCAGTTTCTCGACCTTCGACAACACTCTTCACCCGATTCGAAAGCAGTGTGGCTTTCAGCTCCAATAATGCTGCTTCAGCATGTCGCACACTCTGATCAATCTGGGCAATCTTCTCGGTAACGATGTCGTATTGCTTGAGCTCTTGCTGACGGGCTTTTAGGGCCAGTTGAAGAGCTTCTCTTTCTGCGTCTGTGGTCGCCTCTGCAATGCCCTCTTCCAACTTCACGATTTCCGCGTTCGCCAGGGATTTGCCACGAACGGTTTTTCGCAATTCAGTTCGCAGACGCAAAGCATGAACGACTTGCGATTGGATGCTCTTCGCGGCGTCTATTGATTCGTTACCAACGAGCTGAGTTGCGGATGACCGATCAGCCAGCCCCACCACGTTGTTAAGCTCTTCGGTCAACCGCTTTATGGGCACAAGCAGTGTCTTGCTGTCAGCATCTATCCCTTCGCTTAAATCCGCTTCTCTACTACTTGCAGCACCTTTTACGGTGCTGAGGAAGAAGCCGAAGAAGGCTACAGCCGCCATCAGCACCGCCAGAACATACGATCCCATCACTAAGGCCGCAATCATGACGACAACTCCTATTCCAGCAACGATATGGGAGGGCTTAACCACACATTAAGTCTACGCTCCAACCTCGGGTGCTATACTCGGCTTGGCCAAATGACTACAAACAGTTCGCGATTGACGGCAAAATTCCTCTTCTTCGGTATGTCGGTAGCCTGCCTTCTTCCTCTATTTCGACTACAGATCATTCCAGATGCTATCGTTGCCCCGGCAGCCCTCATCGGCGGCATGGTCTTGGGGATTGTGTTCGGAAGCCCCTTCCCTTCCGAGGCAAAGCGCTACAGCAAAATTCTGCTTCAATCTGCCGTCGTATTGTTGGGATTTTCTTTAAACATTGGTGATGTCCTTAAGGCAGGGCAACAGGGTCTGGTCTTCTCTCTGTTTTCGATTCTTGCCGTTTTTGGACTAGGGTTCCTTCTCCAAAAACTTCTAAACGTTAGAAAGATCACCAGCCTCTTGGTCTCTACGGGAACAGCGATTTGTGGTGGTTCTGCCATTGCAGCAATGTCAGCCGTTGTCGATGCGCCGCAAGAAGATGTAACGGTTGCAGTTGGCACCGTCTTCCTGTTGAATGCAGTCGGTCTGGTTCTTTTTCCAATTCTAGGCCACGTCATCGGCTTGAATGGCCAGCAATTTGGCACTTGGGCTGGCATTGCGATCCACGATGTTTCGAGTGTGGTTGGCGCAGCTACATCTTTCGGACAAGACTCATTGCCTGTGGCCACCGCGGTCAAGCTCTCCCGAGTTCTCTATCTAGTGCCTGCGACACTCATTGGAGCCGCCCTCGTTCGTTCGAAAGGGGCAAAGGCGCAGTTTCCCTGGTTTGTGCTTTTCTTCATCATCGCATCGGCGCTACGAACCGCAATTCCGGGTGCCAGCGTCGTGACTCCTTTTGCTAAGATCATTGCGACCAGTGGATTCGCCTTATCACTCTTTCTGATAGGAAGCGGTCTTACTAAGAAAACGCTCAAGGCAGTCGGAGCCAAACCGCTTATCGAAGGTGTGTTACTCTGGCTCTTTATTTCAATAATTTCTCTCTTTGTGGCAAAGGCAGTATAAGCTGAAAGGCATGATCTCAGAATCCGCCTTGCCAAAGATGATTCATTTGTTGAACGAGGCCGTCGAAAAGCAAACTTCCACTGGATGTTGTAAAGCTGTCAAACGTGCTCTCGAAGAGATTGTCACTTCAGGTGAAGAGTTCGTTCCTGGTGAGTATTTGCTTCCAGCACCAGACAAATATGCCCGTCGCTTGCTCTATAAAGATTCTGAAAATCGATTCTCAGTGCTAGTAATGGTTTGGGGACCTGGTCAAGGAACTCCGCTTCACGACCATGCTAGAATGTGGTGCGTCGAATGCGTCTATCGAGGGAAGATCAAAGTAAAAAGCTATTCGCTGGACGATGAAGTCGATGGTCTTCTCCGGTTTGTCCCAGAGACCGAAGTCGTCGCGGGGATAGGCGAGGCAGGAACTCTCATCCCACCGTTTGATTACCACACCATTGAGAACGCGTCACCCGACCGACCGGCCGTTACCTTGCATGTTTATGGCGGTGAAATGGACTGGTGCAACGCATTTTTCCCCGAGGGGGAATTTTTTCGAATGGAAAGAAGGCATTTAGCCTATACATCTGGCTAATGATGTGAGGTATCATCAGATTCTTCGCGTGGGGGTATAGCTCAGTTGGGAGAGCGCCTGCTTTGCAAGCAGGATGTCAGGGGTTCGAGTCCCCTTACCTCCACCATCTTTTCAGGTTAAGAAATCATCTCGGGAACTGGCTTAAAGTGGGCCTCAAGTTCACAAACTTTTATCCTTGGATTACAGTTCGGAATGTGACTGAGACGCGGCGTTTTCGAAGTTTGCGTACTCCACCTAATGAATCGGATTTTCTCTTAGCGATTTCGTGCCTCCACTCGTAGCGCGCTGTCCCCGAGATTATGCAGGCTGATCCGACTGGTAACCAAACGTCAACAGATTCTGCTGTCCAGACATTGGTAAACCGCATTGGATACTCATCCCCAAGTGAGATCATAGCGATTTCGGGGCCAAAGCACGGTTCGCAGTCGATGTGCGCGGCAATGCCTTGGCCGGGGAGGTACTCGTTCACGATGGCTTGGTCCGGCACGCACTCCATCAAGTTTGCGGAGAATAGTTCCTCGGCAACACCTTGAAGGAACTCAGGTAAAGGGCCCAGATAAGCATCATGGTGAACTTTGCGAGCCCTGTAGTCATAGCGCCACCCGTAGTGCTGGACGCGTCGAGACAAGTCATCGAGCCATGGCATGCGATCGAGGATGCTGAGTAATGAATCGGATTCGTTCAGGAAACTCGGGACACAAATGAGCCCAGGGATCGACCGAGGATCATCAAACAGCGAACTCATCGAACTTTCCAAACCTCATAGGCACAGTCTCCAGATCGGGTGACAGGTTCTGCCAAATTGCTCAAGACGTTGTAAGAATACGACTGCTGAAGGATGCGTACTTGATGCCCCAAGTGCTTTGTAAATTCCTTGTACCACCCGTGTACATCGCCCCGTGGCATCCAACTCGCCGACGGGCCAACCGGATTTGTGTAAATCAGGGTCATCGCTGACGGTGAGAGCGCCGCGATTCGATTTGCCAACGCACGAACAAACGGCCGAGTGAGTTCCTGAGCGAAGAAATAGGAGAAGACAAGTAGCACTGCTCTTCCATCAGCCATTCTTGCTGCTTCCTCCCAAAATCTGGACTCAGGGAAGGCGTGCTCTGAGTTCCGCTTACATATGCTTCCTTCCATGCTAGCGGCCACTGAAGCGATAGCCCGCATGCCTTGAGCGAGTTCAAGAGACAACCTCTCAAACGTGGTGCCACGGTTGCCTGAAAGGGCTAACATCGCCGTGCCCGGTCCGCCGCCAAAATCGATAAGTACATTCGGAGAGGTTTCGGGCATTACGCTCCGAAGAGCAGCATGGTGCATCGGAGCGTAGCGGTAAGCGTACAGTAACGCAAGATATTCCGTCTCGCAGGGACGTTGGCCGCGCTCCAAAACTTGATTGCCGATGTGTTGATCGAAGTCGTCCCCATGCTTTGAGATAAGTCGCCGAACTTCTTGCATTCCTCTGAGACGCTCGACAACATGATCATAGAACGTATCAAACATATCAATTAGGAGCCAGGCTCCCAGATTTGTCAACCAAGATTGTAGCCGATTTGCGAATCGCGTCCAGGAATCTCCTCCAAATCCAAGATAAGGGGACGAGATTCGCAAGTCCAACTTTCCGAGCTGCGTCCAGGAATCTCCATCAAACTTCCCACCCTCATCTCAGGACTCTCGTATCGATGCCGGTTGCGGCGGCTCGTCTTCTTGGGGAACACGATACTCATCTTTGGCGGATGCTTCGCACATGGGTTGCGATGGCTCAAAAGATCAGTAAGCCTCTCAGAGTCGGCGTTGACGAGACGGCCTCTCGGCGTGGTCATGAGTACATCAGCGTCTTTGTGGATCTGACACTAGGCGTGTCTTGTTTGCTTGCGAGGGTCGAAGTGGCGTTGCCCTTGCTCAGTTCCGCACCTTTCTGGAATCCAAGGGAGTTCTTACCGACAGGCTTGAATTCGTGTGCGATATGAGTCCGGCGTTCCTTTCTGGCATTGAGGCTGCGTTTCCCAACGCGAGAGTGACTCTGGATAAGTTCCACTTGGTTGCGATGCTAACCAAGGCGGTCGATGAGACAAGGAAGGAGTCTGGTCGGTATCGAGCTTTGCGAGGGACGCGATGGCTCTGGCAGAAGAACCCTTCGAACCTCAGTGACGCTCAGAAAGCAGCGTTGCAAGACTTTCTTGAGTCGAACGACTTTTCGAAAACTGCCCGTGCCTATAGCTTCAAACTTCAATTCCAAGGGATGTTTCAACACGGCAAGAATGCGGCCCAAAGAATCTTCGATGCATGGCTTGATATGACCCTGGAGTCTGGGCTCAAACACGTTGAAAAGGTCGCTTCCACGTTCTTTAGCCAATATCCAAATATTAGGCATACAATAGATCTATGACTTTCAAGAATAAGTTCGGGTTACTATTCGCAGTTATCTCAACAGGGTGTGTCTCGGGCTCAGGATATATCTCTCGAGAATTACCTGCTTCTTTGCCCGTTGTTCAGGTAGGGGATCGATTGGTGTGGCCGAAAGATCCTCCCCGGAATGGTGGGACTATTCTGTTTCTCCCTTCCAGTAGTTAGTGTTGGATTTCACAAATCTCGCTCAAGAATTGGGGACCATCGTTGCAAGCAAAACGTATTTTTTTTTGCCAGCGCTTCCGGAACCGATTTGGTACAGACTGTGAGCGGGAGCCGGTTTGACCATGCGTTACTGAAAATAAAATCTGCCACGCCAACCATAAACGGCATGATGCCAGAACGACTTTTACTCATCCAATATGATCAGGATTTCAGAATAGTAGAAGTGATTGAGGACCCGATTCAGATCAAGAAGGTGATTCTATGAAAATCAGACATGGGTTTACCATTGTCGAAATCCTCGTCGTGCTAGCAATATTGACCGTTCTGGCTGGACTGCTTTTCCCAGTATTTAGCCGAATGAGACGTTCTTCACTGATCACTAATACGATGAACAACGCTCATCAAAACTGGATTGCGCTTTCATTGTACAGATCGGACTGGGGATGAGACGGCATGTTAGGCACGGCAACCGAAATGGGGCTTCCACATCCAAACGAGGAGTTGTATACGGTGCTCCCCCGTAAAGTTTCAGGACAAACCTGCGTGACGACCGAAGGGTTCGATTACTATGCAGACGATGAACAGGGTCCCGGCTCGTGGCAAGAAGCGACCATAACTTTTGGAGAAGCTGTGCCGCTCGTTTTCACAACCAACTGCACAGAATCGAATTGGGACACAAACAACCAATTTCATCCCAAATTGGGAACAGCAGCTATTCTTTCTGGCTCTGTCATAAAAAAACGAAAAGCTGGAGTTCCTACAAAACTAGAATGGTGGGTCAATTGACCCAAGAAAATATGAAATAAACAACCCTAACCTTTTCAATCTGCCTCGTTCTCGTTTGCAGTTCTCTTGCAGACTGGTGCGTCGAATGCATTGTACTCCCGTCTTGTGCTGGCACAGGAACTAAAGAGTCCTTTTGCGGATCTTACGATAATGCTTCCCCACAAGGATGTTGGTCTTATTATAAAAAGTTATTAATCTGCCCGCAGGATATAGAGGATCCCATCATAAAAGGAAATAGCTACCGCACCGAATGGAGACTATGGTACATTTGTACATCAGGGAGTGACTGTTATTAAGCGGAAGTTGATAATTCTCGTCACAATCTCTGTGGCGGCTTGCGGAGGGTGGTGGTATTTATCGCGCCCTCCCGCACTAGAGGCAGCCTCATTACGATTAAGTGCCTGCGTCGAAGTCCAAGATGCAGACTGTGTAAATGAGTTTGTCGACACTATGGATCGCCAGGCGTACAACCTGGATAAGGCAAAAATACAACTATTGCTGTCAGAAACTCACAAGGCTCTACGTCGAGTACCAGGACAGCCAATTGTTACGACGCAAAACAAAAAAACAATTGCATTGGTTCAAACGCCATATACATCAACGCGCTCGAACCGAACTGTAAACCTCGGATTTGTTGTCAGCGATACCGATGAGGGTTTCAAGGCTCCGCAATTTGTAACACAGACCTTGCTTACATTGTCGGTAGCGAATGTTCCGACGACAATCGGAAAGACCTCAGCTGAACTAAAACTAAGAAGCTGGGCAGAATACGCGAAGAGTTCTGGACCGATGTGGGAGAAGGCTGGCTTTCCGGGGATATATCGGGATCCTACCGAAGGCATGATCTCTTGGTCTAATTGGCAACAGAACTGCGAGTATCGAATGGCTAGACTTGAAGAAACACTGTATCGTATGAATTCGTCAAGGCGATAACCTCTAAATGTAGACGGTGTCCCTCACAGGGTCAGTTGAAACTAGCCTCAATTTTGAGATCTAGCTCCGAGAATAGCGCCTATGCTTGGATTCGCGCGTTAGAAACACCACTGCTTCGACCTATGCTCGTTCGGCAAGCCGAAGCACCTCACTACTTCCTAAGGGAGCCGACTGGCTCCACCATATTCTCTACCCCTTCAACCTAGTCTTCGTCGTCTGGGATTTGTATCGACACCTGCATTCGAATCTCAGCCTAGAAATCGGCCACCTCATTTCGTGCTCAAACTAACAATCAACCGCTAATGCTATTCACTTCCGATATCGAAGTTGTCAACTCTGCGATAATAGATGGATTCTTCGTTGGATGGCCGAATCCACCTTCAGCGGCTATCCTCAGAAGGCTTTGCTTCACTCACCTTATCGAGTCATGGCCATCGAGGATAACCGGATGGTCGGTTACGCCACAGGACTCTCGGATTGAGTTTTGTTTTCGTACGTTTCGTCTCTAGAGATTCTCCCTGAATTTTAGGGCAAGGGTTTAGGCCAAGAATTGGTGCATAGGCTAATGGCAGAGATGCCGCAAGTCTATGCTGTTGATCTGATCTGCGATCCAGAACTGCTACCTTTCTTATTCAAAAAGCGGTTTTCAGCCCTATACAGGCGCAGTCATTAGGCGTCGCGAATTGTTAGAACAAAAAAGCTCGTAAGCATCTCCTGGCACGACGATCACTTTGAACTTATCTAGAAACCTCGCGATATGAGAGTCTCGACTTGCACCTCCACCCCATATTCGATTGCGGCAATATGACCAAGCGTAGACAAGCAACCTGACGAACAAATTTCTGTCAAGGAATCAGTCAGTTTCCTTCTCGATAACTGCAATTAATTATTATTTTCAATAGTATGTAGCAGATATGAGTTCAGATTCTGGCCCAACTGAAACCAGCAACCTTGATCCAAAAGAGATCAACACCCTGCTCCAAAACGAAAAGCTTAGACTGGATATCACTAACACAAAACGATTCAGGTCAACCGAATGGGTTTTCAAGCTCATCTCCGTTGTTCCCTCTCTCGTCGCAATTGGGGGGCTGCTTATCACGACTAACCAGTTTCTAACCCAGCAACGCACCGGAATGATCGAGCAGAACCTAAGGTCGAAAGCTCAAAGTGAAGACTCAAGACGAGAATTCATGCGCCCTCTTCTTGCAAAAAGGCTCGAAATCTATCTGGAGGCATCGGAGCAAGCGGCAAAATTGGCCACTTCTCAAGATCCAAAAATCCGTCAAATCGCTCACGACAGGTTCTATCTTCTCTATTACGGACCGATGGTGTTCGTTGAAGACAAAGACGTCTCGGAAGCTATGGTCAAGTTCAACAACAATCAGGACCTCAAACATTCGCTTGCCCTAGCGAGCGCCTTGCGCAAATCCTACTTCCGATCACTTCGATTCACCCCGGAAGAATGGCAAAAGGAACAAGAGGACTACGCGGCTGACTCAGCAAGAATGAACTCAGATTTCGTGGAATTCCCCTCGCCTGGTCGCTGACCGCAGAACAGCCTCACAATCAAAAGGATCTTCTGCCCTCGTACAATCACGGCCTCACAGAAGTCCAAACCAAGTCCAATCGCAGCCTGAGGTACCCTATTTTCTTCCATGCCCATAGATGTCCTTCTCTCGGCAGCCCAAGTCGCCGAAAAGGTGAAAGAGTTGGCAACACAGATCGACTCTGAAACCAATGCCGAACAGCTTCTTCTTATCGGCGTGCTCAAAGGATCTTTTCACTTCCTGAGCGACTTGGCCCGTGCCCTCAAAACCGACAGCATCGTCGACTTTATGCAGGTGAGCAGCTACGGCTCTGGTAAGTCTCAAACAGGTGTTGTGCAAATTCGTAAAGATTTAGACATCAATATTGAGGGAAAAGACGTCATTATAGTAGAGGACATTGTGGATACAGGGATTACCCTGAGCCACTTGAGGGAGCTTCTCTCCACTCGCAGACCAAAATCTCTCAAGGTTGTTTGCCTACTTTCTAAGCCAGAAGCAAGAAGAATCAACCCTGAGGTAGAGTATGTTGGTTTTGAGATTCCAAACGAGTTCGTGGTAGGATACGGACTCGATCACGGCGAAAAATACCGAAATCTGCCGTTCATTGGAATTCTCCGAGAGGGCTAAGCTCTAATTCCGGCCCATTGATGTCTTCTTAACTCAAGACAAAACCTGCGTTTCAGGAACAAACATGACCCATTCATTCCGACCTCGTAAGTCAGAAGGTGGCGGCGGCCAACAGCGCCGACGCCGAGGCGGCGGAGGCAGTCGAGAAGGACTGCCTAAGAACGATCAAGCTGATCTAGAACTGCTGCCCGAAAAGGACTACAACTATTACGACCAACTCACTCCGGCAGCTCTGCTGAAAGAGTGTAAGTCGGCAAAACTCGACCCCAAGAAGCTACTCCGACACGAGCTCATTGAAACGCTGCTTATCCAAAACAACGAGGAAAGTGGGGCCCTTTATGGTCGAGGAATCTTAGAATTCGTTCAAGACTACGGCTTTTTACGACGCGAAAATTATCATCCGTCACCTCAAGACGTTTACGTTTCGCAAAGCCAGATCAAGAAGTTCAATCTGCGACCCGGCGACACAGTTTTTGGTCAGGTTCGCGCTCCAAAAGAGGGTGAAAAGTATCAGGGAATGCTTCGCGTTGAGAGCATTAACTCCTTCGCGACCGGTAGCGTCGAGATGCAGAAGCGAAAGAACTTCGAAGATCTCACGCCGTTATTCCCTAACGAGCGCCTGTTGATGGAGACCGTCGCTGAGAATATCCCTCAGCGAATTGTCGACATCATCTGCCCGATCGGAAAAGGACAACGCGGCCTCATCGTCTCTCCTCCTAAGGCAGGAAAGACGACCATGATGAAAACCATCGCCAGCGCGATCACGAGCAACCACCCAGAGGTTTATCTGATGGTTCTTCTCGTCGACGAACGCCCTGAAGAAGTGACCGACATGCGACGTTCTGTGCGCGGTCAGGTGATTTCATCGACGTTTGATGAGCCAGCCGAGAACCACATGCGCGTTGCCGAACTATGTCTCGAACAGGCAAAGCGTTTGGTCGAAGGCGGTCGTGACGTGGTCATCCTTTTGGACTCGATCACACGTATGTCTCGTGCATCGAACCTTACGATCAATCCATCGGGACGAACGCTCTCTGGCGGTCTGGACCCAGCGGCTTTATACCGACCTCGCCGATTCTTTGGCTCCGCTCGAAACATCGAAGAAGGCGGCTCATTGACGGTCATCGCTTCTGCGCTTGTTGACACAGGTTCGAAGATGGATGATGCGATCTTTGAAGAGTTCAAGGGAACGGGCAACATGGAACTGGTTCTCGACCGAGAGCTTGCCGAGCGACGTATTTGGCCAGCCATTGACGTTAAGCGCAGTTCAACCCGACACGAAGAGCTACTTTTCAAGAAAGAGGAACTCGAAGGCGTCGTTCAACTACACCGCTTGCTTGCGAACCAGCAAAACGCGGTCGAGGCAACTGATAGCCTCATCAAACTCCTCAAACGAACCCCGAACAACTCGGCGTTCCTTGAGAGCGTTATCGCCCGAACAAAGGCAACCGTTTAATAACGGTTGCCTTTTCAGGCATTAACCCGCGAACGGAACAGCTGGCGGGTTGTACCAGCTTCTTCCGTCCCTAGCTAGAAGCGTGTCGGCAGCGTCTGGCCCCCAACTTCCGGAAGCATAATTCGGGAACGAAGAGGCCGGAATGTTCGACCAAGCCTCGAGAATAGGCATGACCAGCTTCCAGGCGTAGGTTTCCTGGTCAGCGCGCATAAACAAAGTTTGGTCGCCCTGCATCACTTCTTGAAGCAAAGTTTCGTAGGCTTCTCGACTTTCCGCCCTAAAAGCATCGCCGTAGCGCATGCTCATGTGAACAGGTCGCAAGCGCATCCCGGCTCCTGGTTCTTTAGCTTCAAACTTCAAGTCAATGCCTTCTTCTGGCTGAATGTTGATGGTTAACCGATTAGGCTCAAATGAGTCGGTAGCGGTCGCCGGGAACATCTGATGCGGAATCGGGCGGAAATAAACGAGAATCTGACTCGTCTTCTTTGCCATTCGTTTGCCAGTTCGAAGGTAGAACGGAACGCCTTGCCAGCGCCAGTTATCAATGGTGAATCGAACTGCGGCGTAAGTTTCGGTGTCGGATTCTGGGTCGACGCCTGGCTCGGATCGATATGCTTTCAGCTTTGGACCCACGCCGTACTGTCCTCGTACAGTGTTGCGGCTGATTTCCTCTGGTGTCATAGGTCGCATCGCCTTCAGAACGTCAACCTTCTTGTTGCGAACCTCGTCGGCTTCGAAGCTCACCGGAGGCTCCATGGCGACCAAACACAACAACTGCAAAAGGTGATTTTGAATCATGTCGCGTAGAGCGCCTGAAGTGTCGTAATACCCACCACGAAGCTCAACTCCGACCTCTTCAGCCACAGTGATCTGGATATGATCGACATATCGTCGATTCCAAATCGGCTCCCACAGGGCGTTTGCAAACCGGAAAGCTAGAATGTTCTGAACCGTTTCCTTGCCGAGATAGTGATCGATTCTATAAACCTGACTCTCGTTGAAAGCCCTCAATAGGTTCGAATTCAGCTCCTCACTTGATTCAAGATCGCGACCAAACGGCTTCTCGACGATGATTCGGTCATTCTTTCTGTGAGAACTGAGTCCGGCTTCGCCAAGGTTATCGGCAATGTCACCAAAAATCGATGGGGGCACCGAAAGGTAGTAACAGCGAGAAGCCTGCTCTCCGAACTTGCCTTCGATTTCGTCGATCATGTTTCGCAAGCGAACATAGTCTTGCTTGTCGGTGTAGTCACCTAAAATGAAGTCAATGTTTGAGGCGAACTCGTCCCAGGTTTTTGCATCTGCGGCACCGCGACGGCTGTATTGAGCCATTGCATCCTTCATCTGGCTTCGGAATGACTCGGTATCACCATTTCGACTCATGCCGATGATGGCGAATTTTGACGGCAGATGCTTATCTAAGAACAGGTTATACAAAGCCGGCAATAGCTTGCGCTTTGTCAGGTCGCCACTCGCGCCAAAAATGACGACAATTGTTGGAGGCAAAGGTTGATGAGTCATTTCGTGTCGGAAGTCTCCCAAAGAGTGTGGAATGAACCCGGTTGATCGGTTCTTTCGTAGGTGTGCGCGCCGAAGAGGTCCCGTTGCCCCTGAATTAAATTAGCCGGCAGCCGTTCACGACGGTAGCCATCAAAATAGGCTAGGCTCGCAGAAAGAGCTGGGACCGGAATGCCAGCCTTCACGGCTTCAGCAACAACGCCTCGCAATCCGATAACGCTCTGTTCGACGAGCTTAGCCATATCTGCATCGAGGAGCAAGTTGGTGATCTCAGGGGCTTTCGAGACTGCCTGAGCAAGCGGATCAAGCAACCGACTACGGATAATGCAACCAGCTCTCCAAACGCGGAGAACCTGAGTGAGGTCGGTGCCGAATCCGTATTCGCCGCTCGCTGCGACGATCTGCGCAAGTCCCTGAATGTAGGAAAGAAGCGAAGCAGCCGTGAATGCACCAGCCAATTGCTCGACGGATAAGTTCAACGAACCAGATATTGATCCAATCAGCTTGGCAACCCGCACTCTCTCGTCCTTGTATCCGCTCAATTCGCGTGCTGAAACAGCAGCATCGATGGTCGGGATTGGCAATCCTAGGTCCATTGCATCTTGCGAGGTCCACTTCCCTGTTCCTTTAGACTTCGCCTTATCAGAAATCAGATCGACCAGTTGACCGCCGCCATCAGCCGGATACCGGAGTACAGTTGATGCAATCTCAACGAGGAATCCACCCATTTGGCTTTGACTCCACGTTTCGAACAGTTCTGCGATTTCTAGGTTGGATTTTCCAAGACCAGTCTTCTGCAGATCATAGATTTCGGCGATGATCTGCATCACGGCGTATTCGATGCCGTTATGGACCGTTTTGACATAGTGACCTGCTGCACCGGAGCCCATCAAAGCGACGCAGCTTTCGCCCTCGTGTTTGGCGGCAACGCTCTCCAGAATTGGCCTCACGCGTTCGTAATCTGTAGGTGTACCGCCGGGCATCATGCTTGGCCCACGACGAGCACCACGTTCTCCGCCTGATACACCCATCCCCATAAAGCCGATGCCCGTTTTTGCTAGCTCATCGACCCTTCGGATTGTGTCCTTGAAATAGCTATTCCCACCGTCGATGAGAAAATCGCCAGCCTCTAGATGCGGCATCACCGATGCAATCACCGAGTCCACGGGTTTCCCCGCCGGAACCAGCATCATGATTGCTCGTGGTTTGCGGATCGACGAAACAAACGCCGCAAGATCAGAAAATCCTTCGACTTTATCGCCATCTTTCGACAGAGCTTCAGCTTTCTTCGGATCCGTATCGAATCCAGCAACCGAATGCCCGTGATCGGCCATGTTGAGCAGGAGCGCGTGCCCCATGGTGCCAAGGCCGATCATTCCAAAATCGTGTTTACCTGTAGTCATTCCCCTTATCTGGGAGATTCTACGCGACTAAACACCTTAGATGCCGTGAAATATGCCCGCGCAACCGCTGCTTGGTCAATCATTTCATACTTTACGTGCTCTGTTCGTGGCTTATTCCAGTCACCAGGGTATCGGTTTTCGCTTTCACGAACCTTGTCGTGAAGGAATACTAAGGCATTCGCAATGCGGTCTAGCGGCAAATCAATCCCTGGAACTTTGTCTTTAGCGGTAAACAAGTTTTCAAGCAGCAGGTGAGCAAATCGCCCACCATCATCAAAGTGGTCTGGATTCTCTTTCAACCACCGATTTAGGCTTGCTTTGACCATTAACCGAACGTCGTCGGCATAGCGCGACTTCTTCGTAATCTCGTAAAGATAAGCCCCACTTCGGATCATCAAAGCAGTGTTATAGGACCACTTTGTTTTCTCGATCTTCCCTTTTAAGTTGATGTTGTCCCAAAAAAGATGATCAGTTGGGTCCTGTAGCGTCTTCTTAGTCCAGAGGTAGAGTTGTTCCGCCTTGAGAAGATAATCCTTGTTCTTCGTATGTTCGTAGACCGCCAAACACGCGGCAGCGCCAGGACCATTTGAGCAAGTGTTCTTTGAAGTCTTTTCCTCTTCCTTCCAGTAGATTCCCCCACCAAGAACGTCGTCTTCGCCCGAAAGCGCAAACTTTAATGTGTCCTCCGAAAGTTTCAATTGCTTGATATCTTTGGTGATGGCGTATGAATCGGCTAGCGCCATTACCATCCACTCGTTGTCATCGTAATATCGATCAACGGGCTTTGGTGTCGGAAGAACATCGAATCCAGCGACTGGCGGCAAGGTGTTCCAATAAACCGGAATTTTGCTCAGATATTCCTTGAGCACAGGTTTGAATTTGGCATCTACTTCAACAGCTGCGTTCAAAGCTGGAATAAGGACACCCACTCCCCAGTTGAAAGCGACCTGAGACTTTTTCTCCTTGGTGCTAAAAGCATCACGATAGAGACCAGATTTGGAATCGTAATAGTCTCGTCGAATCGCTTCAAGTGTCTCGCGTCCGTATTGGGCGAAAAGTTCTGACTGTGAGGGTTGCATCATCGCGTAAGCACACACCAGGGCCAACATAGCCTAGTCTATCTTTCTAAACGTGGAATCAGGCTGTCTTTCCAGAACTTCCTTCACTATCTAGTGTTTGCAACGCCAGCTGAACCTCTTCTACCGTTAGCGGCTTATGCCCTTTTCCGACAAGGTAGAAGGCTGCGGCCCCAAGGCCAGCCCATTGCCCGAGGCGAGCAGTTAGAATGTTCCACCCACGATCCGCTATGAGTCGAGATAATCGATAGGGCATTCCGCGTCCGCGTGCCGCACGTATCTCTAGAATCCCTGGTGTTCCTGGCAGGAAGGTGTACTTGAAGTCTCGCTGCTTTCTCTCGGGGTCTTTACCCTTATCTTTAAGCAACTGTGACACGTCAAGCGTCCCCTTAGCCACGGCAAGGAGCGCAGCGGAGACGTAATTAGCTGTGGCCGCAGGAATGGGTCTACCCCCAAAATTGATCGTGAAGACGTCAATTGCTGTCGCTGGCACAGTCATCGTCGTACAAGCTCGAATTCCCGTCACAGAGAGTTCAAAAGCGTAAAAAACGCCGAGCATTCTGCTGAGCAGACCTGGCGAGTCCAGGGCACAGACAGTCAACTCAGTAGCACTCAGGTCATTTCGATGAAACATCTCAACCGTCGGCTCGCCATGCACCGCTTTGTCGGCGAACTTCATATGCAATCGCACTAACTCAGTCGGAGTTGAAGTGAGATAGTGGATCGGCAAGCTCTCAAGAAAACGTTGGATTTTCCATTCGTCTTCGGCTTCACCTCTCAACTGCCGCAAAAGACGCGCACGACTAACGGTCGCATCGGCAATTGGAGCGTCTTGGCCCTGTAATCGACCTGCGGTTCTCTTGTACAATTCGCGCAAGAAGGTGTCTTGGCTTGGAGTCCACGCCCCCTCTGAAACAGCCGACACATCGGCCCAAGTGAGGAGTGTCAGCATTCCTAACCTTTGTAGATCCTTCACATTATTGGCGAACTCTTCGATGGTTTGCGGTTGGGAAATATCGCGTATGCGAATCACTCGCGACATCGAAAGATGCTGGCGAACGAGCCACTTTACGTTCTCTGAGAAATCCGTTGAGAGCTCCCAACGTGACGTAACATCTCCTGCCAATTCGGCACCGAACTCTTCGTGCTGTTTTGAGTAATCAATCTTTCCGACGTCATGGAGTAACGCTGCGAGATAGACCTGCTCTAAGTCGTTCAAGGTGGATCGTACATCACCCAAAAATGTCCCGGGTTCGATGCTATCTAGAGCTCGAATCACTCGCATCGAATGCTCAAAAACGGTGTACCGATGCACTGTATCAGTTGGGAAAACACCTCGGCAGGAGGTTAGTTCAGGCAAAAGAATATCGAGAAGTCCACAACGATCAAGGTTGCGTAGAGTTGGCTCGCCAGATGCACAGGCATAAGCAGCGGCCGGACCGTTTGAGACTGGCCCTGCAGTCATTCGTATATCGGATACTCGAAGCCCGAGTCGGGTGGCAATAGCGACACCGACAGCCGCATCAGCTGCGTCAGGCTTCCCAACAAGCCTTGCTTCGCCTTGTACAGCAAGAACGCCATTTGCCAACGGATACCTAGATTCCGATAGCTTTTCCTTTGCGCGTTGATACCAGCGATGCACTTCCGAGGCTGCTTCGGCGTACATGGACATCATCGCCAGAGGATCCATGCCGAGTTTCGCCGCAACCTCTTCTTGTTTTTGATGAGTGAAGAGGTCTTGGGGCTTGCCTGCTGATAAATGCAGCACATTACGAAGCTTCATCAAGGTGTCGTAGGCTTGAGTTGGCCTTGAAGGTCGCTCGCCTATCGCTTCTCGAATCCAGTTAGCGCAATGGAAACACCTCAATCCACCTGCACCTTCTTTGAGCTGAGGTTCAACCACCAACGGTGTGTCGTGGTAACGAGCGAACATTTCTTCTCGCTCCTGTATCTTCGAGAGGACAAATTCACCTGCAGAGAAAGTCGCGGAAAGCTCCAACTCTAGGTCACGCAAAAGTTCAGGCGCACCAGCAACCAATCGGGCATCGAGCAGTCCAGTTCGAGTTTTCGCGTCCAAACCAGGAACATCTGAAAGCAGTCGGTAGGCATATCCTACGTCTAGCCGAAGGACCGTACAATAAGCCCAGTGGATATCTTGAAAAAGAGTTCTTACAGCAGAGTCGAGTTCAGGAGAAGCCTCATCCCCCGGCATAATCGTTAGGTCGAGGTCCGAGTAAACCGATAACTCGCGCCTTCCGTATCCACCAGTGGCAATAATTGCCAAAGTAGGTAAATCTGGTTTTGAAGCGACTAGATCATCGAAAATGGCGTGCAGAATTGCGTCACAAACATCGGTGTGACGTTCACACCAACCTACACCTCTCGGGTTAGCAGCAAGCTGCGATAAAAGAATCTGTCGCTGATCGGCTAACTCATAAATACGGGCCTTTGTTAATTCGTTCAATGCTGCACGTAGTAGTAGACAGGTTCATTTTGAACCACTTTAGCCAGCTGAGATTCGTATTTGTAGTCGATCATAACCGCAATTGGAGTTCCAACAAGGCAAAGAACCAAACAGGTCACCGCGAGCGACTTTGCAACCCGCGTGTAGGTGTTCAGAAGTGCTTCGGGAGTTTCTATTTTATGGACAACCCCCCAGGTAGGCCCGATGAGACAAGGTAGGCCCAACACCACTGAGAAAAGACCGATGAAAGCCGATCTATCTGAAAGCTCCCCGCCGAGTCCATCAAGGTAAGGAGAGAGCATACGAAAGCCGGTTGAAACGCCGATCGCATAGGCTACCAACGAAACCAGTATGCCGACCGCAACAGCGAAGCACATGAACCTAAAGAATGGCCCCAGATCATCATCAGGATGGGAACGAGGATTCTCTGGACAAACGTTTATGAATTGAATCGAAAGTGCCACGGAAAGAGCTGCAATCCACGCGTCTGAAATCCACCATACGAGTCCCCCTGCAGCCAAAGAAACTAGTCCGACCCAAATTGGATTGAACTCGTGAGGAAGAATTCTTCGACTCATAAGCGCACAGAGGCCGATTAAAAAACTGGCAATAATCAGCCCTGCTAGAGCACCGGAAGGGCCGGTACTAATTGCCGAGACGATCATCGCATTCGATCTTGCTTCTTCGTCCGGGTTTCCTTTCTTAGCTAAAAACCGCCAAGATTCAGTATCTCTAAAGGTCTTTATCGCCACGGCGGCCGCGTTCGGAGCCACATTATTCGACTGCAAAGCAGTGAGCATTTCGGTTTGGGCAATCCAGAGTCGCTTAGGACTCTTAGTTGCCACCATGTCGGGCGGATAGGTGGCTAATTCCACTAAGTTCGCTCCAATCCCTAAGATTCTAAATGACTTACCAAACGTCTCGATTAGTGATCCGTTGCGGAGCGTCGAATACCTAGCAGCTAATCCATCGGGTGTGCGAATGTCTGCTTCTCTGACTATGGCACGTGCCAACCTTTGGATCGCCGAAACGGCTGCGTCGGATCGATTGTAATACAGTAGCGAGTTCAACCAGGCTTGCCTCGAACCAGTGACAGATTCTATTTCCTGGCGGAGATTCTCGAGAATCTCCGTTTGATAATCATTCCACTCGGAGCATTTTGCAGCGCGCATCCAAGCGGCGCGAGCTGTTAACTTCTGCTTCGATTCACGAAGAAAGACAGCTTCCATTTGCTGCCAATAGGCGTTTTGAGGCTCAAGTCGGTTAGCCTCTCGAGCCAATGCAATGATCGTTTGCCGTTCCCCCATTCGAAGCGAAGCTCCACTCTCATACTTTTGAGCGGCAACGAGCATCCAAAGACCGTAGTCTTGGAGGGTCTTGGGTTGCTTTAGGCTCTCGTACTTCCTTGTTAAAAGCGACTTGATCGCTTCGACGTGACGTGTGTGAGCACTAAAAAACAGGAAGGGTCGCGATACTGGATGGAAGATGAGCGTGAGCATAGCTCCCACGCACGCTCCCAAGAGCACGCGACGCCAAGGGGTCATGGATTGCGATGAATAACGTTGGGTAACTCGAGGTCAGGAAAGCTTGTGATAACACGACGAGCCTGACCAACTGGAGGGTGAGTCTTCTTCACACTACCATCGAAAGATGCCAACTTGAGCGAAGCAAACACTGCAAGGCATGCAACCGCACCACCAATCAATGCGGGCGACCAATAACGCACACTTTCTTTTGCCTGTTGCACCTTTGCAAGTCGAACAACTCGCAAATCGAAGTGCCCCGAATCGACGTCCGCCTCAAGGACAGCTTCTCGCAACATGTCAAATGCCATGAAAGACAGTTCTTCCTCCTGGGCACATGCTGTACAGATAGCTCGGTGCTGATTGATAAACAGCTCTTCTTTCTGTGACAACGCTCGATCTGAGCGTTCGTGAACTAGTCGATCAAATTTAACGCAAGCCTTTTCACCAATCATCGTTCACCTACTGCATCTATCCATAGTTTTCGGAATCGCTCCCGAGCAGTGTGAAGGCGAGATCGAACTGTACCGATCGGAACATGCATATACTCTGCGACTTCTTCGTAGCTCAGTTGTTCCATTTCTCTGAGCACTAACGTTGCGCGAAGTTCAGCTGGAAGCTGGGCGAGCAGCTTTTCAACCATCACTTTGTTCTCGACTGCGCCACCCTGATGGGGTTGGGCACTGTCGAATTCAACTAATTCCGCTCTCTTCAGTCGCAAACGATCCATGCATAGTCGAACACAGATTCGATACAAATATCCCGAGAATGCTCGATCGTCTCTCAGCTTGCCGATCTCTCGAAACGCTTTCAAGAATGACTCTTGGGCAACATCCTCGGCCTCGTGTCGATCACGAAGTAGGTTTGTGGCTGTTCGAATCAGTCTGTTTCGATGTCTTGCGACGAGACAACCCAAAGCAGCCTCATCTCCAAGTCTAATCCTACTAACCCATTGACGTTCTTGGGCAACCGGGTCCGCAGCAGCAACTTGAGAGGCATATTCAATCATGGGATTTCACCAGAAACACTACATCATACAAGACGTAGGGACAAATCCCCAAAGTTCAATCCAATTCATCTTATAGTAAAATCACCGCATGCCGGTTTTCTGCCCAGAACTTCCACCGGTAATACACCTTCAAACTCCGCCGGTCTTGGTCATCACTCAAGACTTCAAAGCCACGGCAGCCGATGTCTCCCAGGACTTCGCAACTCAAGTAACGATCTTTCGCAACGGTGTTCAAGCCTATTACGGCCCGACAAAGCTGACGGCTGATAGTCTCGAAGTTCATCGCGCCAAAGAAGAGTGCTACGCGATTGCGAAAGGGCGTGTACTCCTCATTGATCCCAGTGGGAATATTCAGGCAGATAATCTGCGCTTTTCATGGAAGAAAGACGCACAGAGCGCACACATGGAAAACGTGGTCATCAAAATTGGCACATCCATCGTTCGCGCTTCATCCGCCGACGGAGTTCCAGGTAACTGGACGATCAAGGATTTTGCAGCGACATCGTGCCCGGAGCGGATTCCACATTACCAAGTAAAGGTTAGAGAACTCGACATCACACCAGGCAAATCGGGGCGAGCATATCGCCCGTCTCTTGAATTGTTTGGACGCAAGATTGTCACCCTTCCGGTTTATAAGTTCAATCTTGATCAACGAGTGATCGGTCTTAACCCGCCAAGCCTCAGCTACCGAAAAGATAACGGATTTGGAGTTGTTTGGGATGGCGGCATTTTATTGAAGGAAGACATGGGGCTAACGTTCAATGTTTCCTCGTTTCCAAAAGCGCTTCCTGGCTACGGAGTCCAAGTCGCCAAATCGTGGGTTCCAGCCGACAAGTCAAATGTCCTCATTGCTCCTCGAAATGACCTCGCTGAACGATTCACTCTTGGCTATTTTGAAAACGTTTTCGTTCCTCATGGCAAAGCTGAGTTCTCCAACCTCTCGACTCCGCGAAAATCATTTAGCGTTGGAACTTACTTCAACCAAGGGGCCAGCGGGCTCGGAACTACTGAAGCCTTCACGAAACCTTTTGATATTGCCTACGAAATTGGTGGGCCAAGCAAATATATTGGCTACCTAACGCAGATCCGATGGCAATCGATTCGAGAACAAGCGGGTCCGCTGACCTCTCGAATTGTACTGGCCAACACCGTTGCCGCACCTCCAATCCTCATCGGTCGAGATATCGCGCTCATCACCAGGGCTGACTCTCAGTACATCGTCGGGGCAGGATCCTATGGATGGGCTCGCGTCAGTCAGGGAATTGCGTATGAACCGTTCCCGTTTTTTCGAGTTGGCGCTGCTTTGGTTGGAACCCTCGAAGGCGGAACCCCTCAATTCTCTATCGACCAACCATTTAGTCGAAACGGACTGAATCTCAGAGCAGATGGGAACCTAGGATCCATGCGCTTTAGCTATCTCACAAAATACGACCGAGATCGTAAATGGTTTGATCGCGAATACATGGTGAGCCAAGCAGTCGGTTGCACAGAAGCTTATGTGATGTACCGTAAAGAGCCGAACGATTACCGCATCGGCCTTCGACTGAGACTTGATTCGATTCTAGATGTCTTCCAGCAACGAAACTTCACAAGGAAAGAGGCACCCAAGACGTATGTCTTGAGCACCCCGTTACTCGCGCCTGGCAAGAAGCCAACTATGACAACAATCGATTCGCGGCGCTCAGCACCGCTCGATAAGACGCCCTAGTCGCGTTTTCATCCGTACCAACGCCCCAAAGAACCTTCGTGCCCAACTGAAGCTTTACGTATGCGGCAGCTTTCGCCGAAGCGCCAAAGCTAAGTGAATGCTCGCTGTAATCGAGAATTTCGAACTTTGCGATGGATGAAAGCGCATTCACAAACGCGGCAATCGGACCATTTCCGGAACCATCGAATGGCCGCTCGCGACCTTCTTGTAGCAAAACCGCGGTGCATACATACTCATTCGAATGTTGCTCTCCTTCGTCATGCACTAAATCGAGGGGCGATTTTCGTTCGAGGTATTCGTTCATAAAAGCAACGACTATCTCTTCCCCGCCAATCTCTTTGCCAGTTCTCTCGGCTAATGACTGAATGACCTGTGAAAACTCCGGTTGCATCGCACGAGGCAGATCAAAACCAGCTTCCTCTTTTAGGACATAGGCGACGCCGCCTTTTCCACTTTGACTGTTTACTCGGATGATCGTGGTGTAGTCACGACCAATATCTTTGGGGTCAATGGGAATATACGGGACATCCCAAATCTTTGTGGGATCATCGCTCCATTCCTTCATTCCCTTGCTAATAGCGTCTTGGTGTGACCCGGAAAAGGCAGTGAACACAAGTTCACCGGAATAAGGGTGACGAATATGAATCGGGTTGTCCGTGCACTTAGTAACCAGCGCACTCACTTCGTCAAGATGAGAGAGATCGAGCCGAGGGCTAACCCCTTGAGAATATAGGTTCAACGCGAGGGTAACCAAGTCAACGTTACCGGTTCGTTCTCCGTAACCGAACAAGGTCCCTTCTACACGATCAGCACCAGCCATCTGTCCAAGTTCGGCGGCGGCTACCGCTGTTCCGCGGTCATTGTGGGTATGCAGGCTGATCTCAGCTAGATCGCGTCGTTTAAGGTTGCGGCAAACCCACTCTATTTGGTCTGCATAAATGTTCGGTGTCGCTAACTCAACTGTAGAAGGAAGGTTGAGGATGATCTTCTTCTCTGGAGTCGGTTGCCATACATCCATGACAGCGTCGCAAACCCGAACTGCAAAGTCCAGTTCAGTCCCGGTAAAGCTTTCCGGCGAATACTCATACCTAAAATTAGTTTCAGGCATTTTCTCGACGTAATCTTTGACCAGCTTGGTGCCTTCGACGGCAAGACCAAGGACGCCTTCCTGATCCATTCTGAAAACAACGCGTCGCTGTACGGTCGAGGTGGAGTTGTAGAGGTGCAAAATGACGTTCTTTGCGCCTTTCACCGCTTCGAATGTTCTTTCGATTAGGTGCGGACGAGCTTGGGTGAGGAACTGAATCCAAACATCGTCAGGAATTAGGTTGTTATCGATGAGCGTTCTGACAAAGTCAAACTCAACCTGAGCTGCCGATGGGAACCCGACTTCAATCTCTTTGATGCCTATCCGAACGAGAAGCTCAAAGAGCTCAAGCTTCTCGGCCACATTCATGGGTTCGACGAGAGCTTGATTTCCGTCACGAAGATCCACCGAAACCCAAGTAGGAGCACGTTCAATGGTTTTGTTTGGCCATTGGCGGTCGGGAAGGTCGATCTTCGGAAATGCGCGATACTTGCGCGAAGGTTCCGAGAGCATATTTCTATTCTGACATGCCTTCAAAAAAGCAAGCACGGTAACAACCCTAGCGCCAATAGGCGCAACCTTTGGGAACGGCAAGAGCGAATTCAACTCGGTACACTGCGTGTGTCGCTTGACGCACACCCCGAGGTTGCGTAGCGCGAACGAGTCATGGCAGCACAGAGAACGGTCGTTGTCGTCGGAGGAGGTCTTGCGGGCCTCATGACAGTTATGAAGCTTGCAGAGGCTGGCCACAAGGTCAAGCTTTTCAGCTTGGTGCCGGTGAAGAGGTCGCACAGCGTGTGCGCTCAAGGCGGTATCAACGGAGCGGTAAACCTCCGAGGCGAAGGTGACTCTCCCTACCTACACTTTGAAGACACCATCACTGGCGGTGACTTCCTTAACCACCAGCCGCCTGTCATGCGAATGGCAGAACGCGCACCGGCGATCATTTACTTACTTGATCGCATGGGTGTTCCCTTCAATCGAACTGCGGAAGGTTTGCTTTCTTTCCGTCGATTCGGCGGAACGCTTAAACACCGCACTGCCTACGCAGGTGCAACGACGGGTCAGCAGCTTCTTTACGCCCTAGATGAGCAGGTTCGAAAGTGGGAAACCTCTGGACTTGTTGAGAAGTATGAAGGCTGGGACTTCTTAGGAATCATCAAGAACGCAGAAGGCGCTTGTGTTGGTATCACCGCACAGGATCTTCGCACGATGGAGATTCAATCGTTTGCTTGTGATGCCGCAGTTATGGCCACAGGCGGAAATGGCCTGATCTTTGGTCGCAGCACAAACTCAATTATCAACACGGGTTCACCGGTTTCGATCTGTTACCAAGAGGGCGTTAAGTACGGCAACCCAGAAATGGTTCAGATTCACCCGACCGCAATTCCTGGCGAAGACAAATGCCGTCTGATCTCAGAATCAGTTCGTGGTGAAGGTGGACGAGTCTGGGTTCCGCGAGATCCAATGGACGCTCGCCCAGCGGCTGATATTCCAGAAAAAGATCGATGGTATGTCTGCGAAGAGATGGACCCCAAGTACGGCAACCTTCTCTCAAGAGATATTGTCAGCTTTATCATCTACTGCACTTGCCGAATGGGCAAGGGTATCAAGGGGCGTCAACAGGTTTATCTGGACATCACTCAGCTCCACCAGAGCCGAGGTGGTCCTTACACACGAGATCAAATCAACGACAAACTCGAAGGCGTTCTCGAAATTTACGAGAAGTTCATGCGCGAAGATCCGATTACGGTTCCCATGCGCATCTATCCTGCCGTTCACTACACCATGGGTGGACTTTGGGTTGACTACGAGCTGAACTCTGATGGCTCGTGGAACGTTGACAGTCACCGCAACCAAATGACCAATATCCCTGGTCTATACGCTGCCGGAGAGTGTGACTTCCAATATCATGGCGCAAACCGACTTGGTGCAAACGCTCTCCTGACCTGCCTTGTAGGTGGCGAGATCGCGGCCCAAGGCGTCATGGCTTATGTTCAGAATATGCCGGCAAGCGGCGCGGATACTTCGGCGCAGTTGGTTGTCGATGCGACCTCTAAGCACCAAGCCGAGTACAACTCCCTCAAGAAGAGCAACGGTACCGAAAACCCCTATCGGCTTCACGCAGAACTTGCGGAAACCATGTGGAACAACTGCGGCATCTGGCGTGTTCAATCTGATCTTCTTAAAGCGAAGGACAAGTTGGACGAGTTGGCTGTTCGAGCAAAGCAAGTCGACATGGTCGACGATAGCGGCTGGAACAACCAAGCCGTTCCGTTCGCTCGCGCTGTCATTCATATGATCGAGCAATCCAAGGCGATTGTAGGTGGAGCTATCATCCGCGACGAATCGCGAGGTGCGCACTTTAAGATGGACACTCCGGCGCGAGACGACACTAACTGGCTGAAGACAACCTTGGCAAGCTATGAAAAGGCGGGTCCAAAGTTCGAGTTTGAGCCTATCGACTGCCGCTACATCGCTCCACGAGCCCGAAAGTATGCGGTCAACCAACTCAGCATCGTTAAGAAGCTGATGGGTGAGAACTTCCTCGAAGGTTTTGGTGCCGCTGCAACAAAACCTACTGAGCAAAAGTAAAGGAACTCTCGACGTAAACTCAAGCGGGGTTCAGTTCAATTAAGAACTGAACCCCGCTTGTTTTGTCTTGCTTACTTGGATCGGCGGCGTCGAACGAATGCGACAACACCGGCTCCGAGAGCGAGCATCGACATTGGCTCAGGAACAGGCTCAGCCGTCACACTTAGGCTTGGGCGAGCGCTAGCTGAACTATTCGAGTATCCGGCCCATGTCGCAGCTGTAGTTGCAGTGTCTGCGATGATAACAAATCGCAAGGTCTGACCACTGCTCAAAACACTATTCACTGCCGTTTGGCCAGCACCAGAAAGATCGAACGTGTAAACGTCCTTCTTGCCATTGTTGGCAGTACCAGTGGAGTCAAAACTTCCGGTTCCAATCAGAACTGGCGAGAGTGAACTCGCGTTATCGCTGAATTTGAGTCCTTGGCTTCGAATCGCGCTGGACAGACCGTCTGTCGCGATGTAGAAGTTAAGGTCGCCTGGCTTTGTCCACGAAGCATTGGATTCAGTGAAAGTGAGTGAAAGACTCTTGGCAACAGACCCGGCACCGAAAGCAAAGTCACTTGCAGCAAAGTCGATCACACCGTAGGAAGCATTGTTTCCATTACTAGAACCCTCAATATTGAAGTAGTTCATTCCAGATGAACCTGAGCGAGGACCAGCAGGTTGAATCGTAGCGTTGTCCGTAGCCAAACCACTCATGGTCTGAGCGGAAGCATTGACGAGAATAGTTGCTATTGCAGCACAGCTAAGCACGAATTTGTACATTGTTCTCCTTTGTCGTCACAAGGTTCGACGCGTCGTAGAAGCACGACCACTTCATCATCACCCATGAAGGTTAATTGGGTGTAAAGATGGGAATAACATTGGGTTAAGATTGCTCATAAGCCCGTGATTAAAGAATCTTTCACCAGCCTGAAAGAACGCCTACTATACTTTTTGTTGCTATAAGGATTATTTGCCGTATCTATTCCTATTGAACAAAGTCAGTAAATTCCGAAATGTTTAGAAAACTTAAGCGAAACGATGCTAAGAACAGGGGAAACCGGACAACCACAAGACTAGACTTGAGTGTGCGCTCCATCTACAATCAACACTCACTTAACTTAGCCTCTGTGTCCTGCATCCTCACCCTGCTTTTTTGTTTCGTCTCCAGCGCGTCGGCAATGAGCGAACCAAAAGCAGCGACGCCAGCTGGCAAAAAGCTGCTTGCAACGATTGGCTCCAAGAACATCCCGACACCTTCCAATGGCGGGTTCAATGCGGTAAATGAAAGCAATAAGAATGCGATTCCCTTTGGAATCAAGGGATTCGAGTTCGACTCGTGGACGGTTCGAAAATCAGGTGAAATTCGATATAAGGACGGCAAATATGTCGGTGCCTACCTTTATATGTATGTTTACGGAGCCCCAACCGATACGCAGATCATAAAGAACCTAGGGCTAGCACTCAAGGAATGGAAAAAGGCATCTCTCGGCTCTGAGGATCCGAAAGGCCGACTCTACTCAAGCGGAACATATCGAATTAGTGTTTCGACTCGTGATGATCAACAGTTCACCGAAATCATCGTTTGGAAGATCAAGTGAAGTTTCGAAAGACCTTCCTCGTCAAATGATTGAGACAACTGTGGGCTATGCAATATCACAGCCCACAGTTGAGAGCCTAAGCTGCAACGTCGACGCCGCGGGTGTAGGTTTGTTCGGTGCTCTCGGTTTCCTTCGAGGAAGTAGAAGTGTTCTGCTGAGAATTAGCAGATTTCTCTGCTGCTTTCTGTGCTTCTTCGGCTCGAATCTGGGCAATCTGGTTCTGAACTTGCTGAATCTGTTGTTGTAAGAGTTGAATTTGTGCTTGTTTGGTTTTCGTATCGTCGTTGCTCTCTTGCTCTTTCGATAACTGCTTCTGAAGCGTCGCAAGCTGTTTTTGTAATGCGGCGATCTCTGCACTTGATCCCGAAGACGAGGAAGAGGCGCTTCCTGTTGAAAAGTTGATGTTTAGGCTAGACGCCGATATTGAGGTGGTGCTCATGGTCTGGACTCCTAGCTCGTCGTGGGTAATGTGGCGAGCATCCACTGGTAAATAGTTGGTTTTGCGCGTCTCTTTGCCAACGCCAAAACTGGATCAAGGTGATTCGATTGATAGGAATTCATCACTTTTTCATTAGTGTGAAAATCCCTATCTGAATTGAGAGGTTTTTTCCAGCAAATCAAATACCGAGATGTTTCCTTTCTTCTAGGGTTGAGACTCGACCCAATTTCCGGTACACTCTCTTCTCGCGTGTGGGCTTGTAGCTCAGCGGTAGAGCAGCGGCCTTTTAAGCCGTTGGTCGAGGGTTCGAATCCCTCCGGGCCCACCACCATTTTAGAGTCAGCCGTCCTGGCTGGCTTTTTTCTTGCACAGGTTTCCATCTTCGAAACCTATTTGAATTCGACCATCCAATCGCTGGGCACAGAAATCCGTGTCCAGCGATTGGAATCAACTGGCTAGTTGAACGCTCTTATGCAGCTACTCAGCTTTGTTTTTGGGAACAAGCAAGTGAATCGTAGCACTGTAGTTAATTGACTCGTAGCCAGTCCCTTTTGCACTCTTGTCTTGAAGATGAGAAGCTACCAACCATTGACCAGACCTTTCAAGCCTAAGAAGGGCCACGCCATTCGCATCGGTTCGCACTTCGAAGCGGGGATCTATTTCTCCTTTGAGTTCCACTCCCTTTGGAATAAAGCTAATCAGGTTGTTGGCAAGTGGCTTTCCGTGAAAGAATAGCTGCACCTTAAACTCTCTCCCGACCCGAACCTGCGCCACAGGGTCCGTGATTGGAATGATCTCAAACGGTGCGCCTGTTGGCTTTGCTTTATATGAGGCTTGGTCCGACTCCCCCTCAACTGAGAAATAGGTTTTTGCGCATTTGATGTCTCGAACAGGAGCGTATGACATCACCTGGTCGAATGTTGACATCGCTTGGTAAACCCCGACAGATTTTGCTACGTATGAGATTGCCAAACTCGACTCGTTGGACTCACCGCCACGTTCGGCCAACCCGGATGTCAAATCCACAGACTTGCCATCCGGGTTCAAGACAGACACATTCTGCTGACCTTTTCTTAGCTTGCCAATAACAGCGAAATCGCGATGATGATTACCGTGGTTACCAACCTTCAGAAATAGGTCGAGCCTCTGTTCTGGCTTGACCATCGTTTCCGTAGTCTCAATCCATATGTCATGGGCGACAGCTTGGCTCACAAGAGCCAAGCCAAGAATCAAAACGAGACCCCGTACGCGGCGAGCAATTTGCATTAATTGGTTCTCCCCTGGTTTCTTGGGTCAAAAGAACCAGCATAAATTCCGTTCGCGATATCTCTCCACCAGAGCTGATTCCACTTACCAAACTTCGCATGTCCGTCAACATACGTAAAGTTTGCCCCTTCGGTAAATGCGGTCAGTTTGATCTCTCTTGTTTCGTTTTTGGTCGAATCCCAAGTCATGTTCTGCATATAGGCACTAGTGGTTTCACTAGGATCACCCCAATAGAACCCGTGGAAATGATCTCGCGGGGCAACGTCATCGCGCGCGAGGGCGACGTAAATGACATTAGCAGGGGCGTTGATCGCAGACTGAACACTGTAGGTGCCGGAACCGTCGTAGGCGCCAGACATATAGGCACTCAATAGATAACTCGTCCAGCGATAACCCCAGCGAGGATCAGTATCAGCGGCATCGGCCTGCGGCGGCTTCGTTCCCAAGGGCGGCCACTTCGTGCTCGCATCCCCTGGAGACCGAAACATATCCCAGTTCTTGATGTAAGCCTGACAACGCAGAGGCCAGGAATTGCCTTTCGATGGAAATGAAGTTAGCGGAAACTTATCGTCGTAGTCTTGACCATATAGCAAGAACATCGTTCCAATTTGCTTCATGTTAGATAAATCGACAGTCTTCTTGGCTGCTAGTTTTGCCTGCGCAAATACTGGAAAGAGAATCGCCGCTAAGATAGCAATGATAGCAATGACAACGAGAAGTTCGATGAGCGTAAATGCGCTCATTCTGGGTGTATTTACTTGTTTACTCACTGATGAATGAATCCTTGGATGAGTACTTGTCACCTGCAAACCACCATGGGGCGTCTGCAGGTGCTTCGTAGCACTCGACAGAGGCACACGCGCTAGATCGTGTGACCATATCCGACAAAAGAATCAGGTGAGTTGAATTTGGGGAGGAGGTGTTTCTGGCGAATGACTTGGAGTGGAGATTTTGCAATTGAGATAAGCAAAGCAAGGCGACGTTTGAACCAGCGTGTGAATGCTGGGTAGAACGAGACGCTCCACGTCGAATCCCATCGTTATTACAAATCGCTGCTCCGAGACTTCAGCATCGCCATGGGTCTGAGCGGCCTTCTTCTCGGCACAATGACACTGAACGAACTCCTTTTCGCCGATGTGTGGAGCACGAAGTGTAGTCACTGGAACGAGTTTGCCGCAACAGTCTCTTGTATATGTCACTGCAACGACTTTCTGCACGACAGCCGTGGGACACTGAATCCCTTGCCGTGTCTGTGGCGTTGCAATATCCGAGGTCAAGAATATGAGTACAACCGATAGCCAGATAGCTATCAGTTGTACACTCAATTCTTGCGTTCGCGAGCGCAACTTCACTAGGGGGTGATTCTACCATTAACAACCTGATGGCAACAATCCGTCAGGCTGACAATAGGGATCAACTTACCAATACATCTTCTTATCGCCGTACAAGGTTTGTATGTAAGCGATCTGACCCTGGTGATATTCAAAGTTCCAAAGCGGATAAGCCAGATTCTCGCTCTGAGTAATCTCATGACCTCCATCGAAGGGAAGCGTATATTTTTCGGTGAGTCGAGCCTCTGGAAATTCGGCGGCGGCTGCATAGAAAGCTTCGAGATTCTTCAAACAGACTTCCTCGCAAGCCTCTGCGGTCGTCCAACTCGCACTCATCTTGCCAAACTCTTCCATGGCTGCCTCGTCGAAGTCGGGCATGGGTTGTCCCTTAAGAATCATCGTTGTCCAGGTTGGACACATCGCAAGCTCTTTGCAAATATCGAGAACGCTTCGACCCTCGTCGAGTGGCTTCCAGTCGAGCTTGTCGGCGGGAACAGCCTTTGCATACTTAAACACTTCGGCGACTGCAACTTTGGTTGCGGTGATGATAAATTGTGAATAGCTCATAGTTTCTCTCTGTATATTAGTAGACGTCTGACAACCATTCTAGCAGACATTGACTTCACTGGCAAGGGCCTACTGAACTCTGTTTCAAAAAAGATGATAATGACCAAGACAGCCTGACCAGCCAACATAATGTCCTTTCAACCAATGAGGTTTAATTGTTGCAGTGTCCGAAGGCAACATCGAAGCATCGAACCAAGACCGAAATGAGACATCCCGAGCTGGCGGGATCATGGTTTTCAGCTTATTTCTCAGCAGAGTCTTAGGAATGCTTCGGAGCACTGCCATTGCGGCAATGTTCGGAATTGGTCTCCAAAATGACGCTTATCGCATCGGAATGGCCCTTCCAGATTTCGTTTTCATGCTTATAGCAGGAGGCGGATTAAGCTCAGCATTCATCCCTGTGTTCGCCGAGTTTTGGCACACCGATCGTCGTAAGGAAGCCTGGAAGGCCTTTTCCGTCATCGTCACAGTTTGCTCGATCATTTCAGTGGTGATCGTTTCCGCCGTATGGGTTGGCGCACCTAATCTAGTTCACTTTTGGGGAGAAGGTAAAGACCCTTCGGCGTTTCCAATTGCGACGACGATCAGTCGAATTGTTCTTCCCGCTCAATATGCCTTTCTGATCGGCTCGGTGCTATTGGCAACTTTGTACGCTAGAAAGCAGTTTCTAGGGCCAGCCATCGCTCCTAACATTTACAACGTTGGCATCATTCTTGGGGCGCTTTACCTCGGACACATTCTTGATCCTGGAATCTACGGCGTAGCGTGGGGCGCGCTCGTTGGTGCGTTGATTGGCAACTTGGCTTTGCCGATCTTATTCTTGATCAAATCGGGTGCCAAGTTTCGCTTCTCGACCGACTTGCGAGCACCTGGCGTAAAGACCTTTTTTGTTCTGCTTCTGCCGGTCATCCTGGGCTTTTCGTTGCCGAGCATGGTTCGAATCATCACACAGAAATTTGCTTCTCATTACGGCATAGGCGCAAATACGGTGATGGACTCAGCGAATGAGCTGATGCAAGCTCCATTAGGCATCTTCGGTCAGTCACTCGCGCTGGCAGTCTTCCCCGTTCTGGCCCAATTCTTCGCTCAGGGAAGGATGGATGCCTTCCGAAACCAGATCAGCCGCACTCTGCGCACCGTGATCTATTTAGCGATGCCAAGTAGCGTGCTTATGTTCGTAATGGCGGAGCGAATCGTTAGCGTCATCTATGGTTACGGAAAGGCGGCGCACTCGGGACAGCTCCATAGCATCGCGTATGGTTTACAAATTTATTCAGTCGCGATCTTTGCATGGTGTATGCAACCCGTTCTGATGCGGGGATTCTTCTCCCTTAAAAAGACTTATAAGCCGATTATCCTTAGCACCTCAATGACAGCGCTTTTCATCCTGATGTGCTGGATCTCATCGATGAACCTTCAGTGGGGCTTCGGAGCCATTCTGTGGTCGTCGAACATTGCGGCGCTGGTTCTTGTTGTGATCTTGTTCGTCGCCTTAGAAAAGGAGATCGGCAAACTCGACCGCCCGAAGATTTATGCGACGCTCTTGCTCTCAACTCTTGCGGCTGCGATTATGGGTGCGGTGACTTACGGAGCCATGATGCTTTGGACACCACAGAGCAAGACAGGCACAATCCTAGACGTGATTCTTGTTTGCACAGTGTCTGCTTGGGCTTACTATTTCGTCACGGAAAAGTTCGCAATGCCCGAAACCGAATATTTCAGCCGGGCAATGCGAAAACTCCACTTGAAACGCTAGTCCTCGAGAATCGTGGGCTTGATTTGATATGAGAACCCAGCCGGGAAATTTGACTTTACAGTTGACTTTCCACCCATTTCGCCAAACGTCTTGGCGCTGATCTCGAAAGACTGACCATTCCTAAATCTGAGGACGCACTTTCCATCAAAATCACCCATTTTTTGTGAGACGAACGCCGTTACCGAGCCATCCTCATTGACCCTTGGAACGATTAGGAGCTCTAGCCCGATACTCGATAGTCCGTAGGTCCACCGCTCGTTATTGGCTACAGAAGTTGAACTATCACCGACAAAATGATCCAATTCGCTTTGAATGTGTAAATCGAATCGAACCCGCTTAGCTTTGACATCAAATAACCGGGCGATCTCTACTGCATCACTCAGATCCTCTTTGTTCGAACCAGAAAAATGAATCAAACCAGCCGAATCGTCAGCGACAGATGTAACCCCTTCCCTTAGAAACTCCCCGACGTGGCCGTTCGTTGGATGTGGATCGAACACGGAATCGATAATCGGAGTTCGACCGTTAATAAGCGAAACCAATCGACTTGGTCGAACCCACTGGACTTTCATGTCGAGGGTTTCTGTCTGCACAGTCGTGGCAATCATCAAGGCAAGTGCTGTGATCATGTTTACGCAATCCTCTCGCACTAATGACGTTCAGGTTTTAGCATTTTGTTCTTCAACAATATTCCCGGTAATCTGAACGCATGTTGCATCCCCCGATGAACTCACCAGGCTCTGAACTTCGTGCCGTCATGAAGCAGGGGACAGTGCTTTTACCGGGAGTGTTTAACGCTATCAGTGCGGTCTCAGCAGCTAAACAAGGTGCGAAAGGGCTCTACATCACCGGAGCTGGCATCACAAACTCTGGACTCGGGGTTCCGGACATCGCCTTAGCTGACTTGAGTGAGTTCAAGCAAGTTGCCGCCGCAGTCACCTCGGTTGTCAACATTCCGGTCATCAGCGACGCAGACACTGGTTTTGGGGGAGTTCAAAACGTCGCGCGAACCGTCATCGAACTCGAACGCGCAGGACTTGCTGGCATCCACCTTGAAGACCAACTCAGCCCCAAGAGG
The DNA here is from genome assembly GCA_002336105.1 of Chthonomonas sp. UBA1950. Lineage (GTDB taxonomy): Bacteria > Armatimonadota > Fimbriimonadia > Fimbriimonadales > Fimbriimonadaceae > Fimbriimonas. The sequence continues at coordinate 163,000 of DDEQ01000043.1, forward strand.
TGTGGGCATCTTGATGGAAAGACCCTTATAGAACCACAGGATATGGTTTCAAAAATCAGAGCTGCAGTTGAATCCAAAAGGGACCCAGATTTCCTAGTTATTGCTCGCACAGATGCGCGTGGCGTCGAAGGCCTTGATGCTGCCATCGAACGCGCCAAAGCTTATGTACAGGCCGGCGCGGATGCCATTTTCCCTGAGGGCTTAACCTCCGAAGCCGAGTTTGAAACGTTCCGAAAATCGTCCGAAGTTCCACTCCTTGCAAACATGACGGAATTCGGGAAAACGCCGATCATTACACTAGATACATTTTCGCAGCTAGGCTACGAAATCGTGATCTTTCCGATGACTGCCTTCAGAGTGATGCTAAAAGCACTTGACGATACGTATAGCGAACTGTTGGCGACCGGAACGCAACAAGGACTCTTGCCAAAGATGCGAACGAGATCTGAGTTGTATGAGGCAATTGAGTATTCAGAATATGATGCTGCCGATAAAAGGTGGGCGGGACAGAGCCAGTAGGTACACTGTCACCCCATAAGGATTCGCTGAGGAACCGTATGAGCGTGAACGTAACAGAACAGTATCCAAACTACAGCCCGGGACTTGAGGGAGTGCCAGGCGGACTTACAAAAATCTCCGACATTGATAGCGATCGTAGTAGCCTGCAATTTCGAGGCTATGACGTTCACGAACTTGCGGAGAAATGCACTTACGAAGAAGTAGCCTATCTTCTTTTATACGAAAAGCTACCAACGGCGGATGAACTGCACGCTTTTCGGGATTCGATGAACCGAGCAAGGAAACTGCCTGGCGAAGTCAGCGCCGCTCTCCGAATGGCTCCTAGACATCTGCACCCTATGGACCAAATCAAGATTGCCTACACCATGCAGGCAGGTTTTGATCCGAACTACGGCCACGAAGACAAGGGCTCAAACATTCGCAAGGCGATTCGTATCATCGCATCAGCGGGAACAATCGTCGCCGCTGGACACCGACTCCGTCACGGCGAAGAACCTATCGATCCAGATCCAAAGTTAAGCACAGCGGCTAACTTCCTCTACATGCTCACCGGTAATGTTCCGGACGAAGCAACAGAGAAACTCTTCGATTCGACTCTGACCATGTACGCCGAGCACGGTTTCAACGCAAGCACCTTCGCTTGTCGAGTCTGCGTTTCTACTCTAAGCGACGTTTACAGCGGCATCGTCACCGGTGTTGGCACGCTCAAGGGCCCTCTTCATGGAGGCGCTAACGAGGAAGCCATGCGAATGTTGCTTGAGATCGGCAGTCCTGCCAAAGCCGAAGCATGGATTCGAGATGCTCTTGTCAACAAGAAGAAAGTGATGGGCTTTGGTCACCGCGAATACAAGAAGGGTGACAGCCGAGCACTCTGGCTTGGACCAAGGGCAAAGGAACTAGGCAAGCGTATCGGCAACCCAACATGGGGTCAAATCGCTGATACTCTTGAAAAGGTCATGCTTGAAGAGAAGGGGCTCTATCCAAACGTCGACTTCCCTGCGGCATTCCTATATTACAACCTTGGCATTCCGATCGAGTTGTACACTCCGATCTTCGTTGTTGCTCGCGTTGCAGGTTGGAGTGCTCATGCCATCGAGCAACTCGAAAACAACCGATTGATCCGACCGAAAGCGATCTATACAGGCGAAAAGAACGTTAAGTTTGTTGAAATGAAGGATCGCTAGATTCTTCGGCAAATATAAAACAGAAGATCCCCGGTGCTAAGAAAACACCGGGGATCTTCTGTTTTACAACTGATGAGTTTTTAGGGTTTAGCTTGATCAGATTCTGCGGGTGCTGATTCGAAAGGTCGAATAACCGGTATTGGATCGACTACCTCGACATGCTCACCGATACTATCGACAGATTGTCCGTCAACGTTGATCCAAACTTTGTCGATGTCTCTGAACTGTCCAAAACCGACTTGTAGTGACTTCAGGAACTGACCTTCCTCAGAGCTACCCATGCCGTCTTTGATGTGTGAGTTGAAGTTCACAACCGCAACATGATCTCGAACGTCTACACCGAGAACCTTAGCTCCGTCAAGCTTGATCGAGTTGATGACCGACTCGGCTACAAACTGCATGGCATCGACGCCCGATGGGATCGATGTCGTTGTCTTGCTCAACGTGACATTGTCGCCACTAAGCGACGGCAGGTAAACCTGTTCCGATGCAGGAGTAGATGCCCGTGGTTGCGAAGGTGTTCCCTTCAGGTTGACTGACGTGTGTTGAACGATCGGTTCGGCTTTAGGGATGGCTACAGCGTATTGCTTGACATAAAATGCGAGCGCCGCACCGCCGAACAAAGCAACTAGCAGAACAATAACGATTCCTCGGTTGCCACTCGATTTACTCATCTACTTTGAATTATCTCCAAGGAAGTTCTTGAGGCCTTTAACAACCGCTGACGCCACTGCGTCTTGATACTCAGATTGGATCATCCTCTTTCGATCTGTCGGATGCGATATGAATCCGAGCTCTAAAAGCACTCCCGGCATGGTTGTACCTCTCAAGACGGCAAAACCACTGCCATAGATTTTCGCATCAGACCAAGTGCCTATATTGGGCAACTTGCTCACTTTGCTAATCTCTGATTGGATGCATTCCCCAAGTACTTTGCATTCCTCCCGCCCTTTGTGATGAAACGTGATCACGCCAGACCTACTTCCGCTAGCCATCGAGTTGATGTGGGTTGAAATGAAGAAGTCTGCGTAGTTCTTGTTGGCTATGTTCGAACGCTCGTCAAGCGGGATAAAAACGTCAGTTTGACGCGTGAGGATGACCGTTGCTCCAGCATCCGTGAGTTTCTTTGCAATCTTTAACCCGATGGACAGGTTCAGATCTTTTTCGTTAATATCGCCAACGTGTGCACCTCGGTCCTTTCCACCATGCCCCGGGTCCACAACAATAACCTTCCCTGCTAAGTGCCCATCCGCAATTGCATATTTGTCCAAAACCAGAGTTAGGATGTTTGCGTCTTGGGAGATTTGCACACCGTATGCTCGCGCAAGGGTAAACGAGATGATGGTGTTGTCTCCGTCGATACGGTTCGTCACCCCCACGACGGAGTCGGTTGGCAATTTGAAACCTTCGGGCAGACGGGCGAACACACCAGGAACAGTGATCTCCACCGTCCGAGGGTCCGGTTTGCTGATTGTTGGAGTTACTGTGAGCGCAGAAGGTAGCTCCATGGCCACTCGAACACCCGACTTATCCTCTGCTGAAATGGTGAGCTTGGGTACTTCGCCAGCAATCGTGGGCGTCTGAACTGCCTGTGTATGAGGTTCTGTCGGGACGGTCGCTGGCTTCTGAGCCACAACTTCGGGAAGAGAAAGATCGAATTTGGCGTTTGCGGTCAAGTCAATCTGTGTTAAGTCGACTGGCCCGACGGTGTTCATCACCAATCGAACAACATCAGGGCGAAACTGAATAACTTGAGTTCCGCCTTCGAGGCTCTTTTGGGTTGAGGTTGTGAGCTTTGCGCCAACGAAATCGACCATCACGCGAGACGGACCGTTCAAAATCGAAACGACCGGCTTGATCGCAAGCGGTCCAGAAACCTTGATCCGATTCCCTTTCGTCGAGATTGTTGCTAGTGGCGAAAGAATGTTGAGCGTATCAGTGGTAGCAACCCAATTGGAGTCACCGCCAAGATCCGAGATCACTTTGCGAACAGGAATGGACGGACGACCGGCTATGAGACGAGTCGTGACATTCACGGTAGTCCCTTCGGCATTGATTTCGACTTCGGTCCCGTGAGTGTTGATTTTCCATCCCCACGATGAAACGGTATCGATAGGCACGAAGCACTCATCACCAACACGATATGCCCGTTGAGGCATCGAGTTGAAATGCGTGTACAGAACATCCGCCGACCGGGTTTGGCCGTGCGCGAAGCCCAGCAACGCCATCCATGGAATAAAGGCTAAGGTTTTCCGCAGCATCCTATGCGTATCCGTCATTTTACTAGGTTCGGTCAAAATACGTCAGAAAGCACCCCGAGTGTTCCACAAAGAGCATGAAACAATCACGCCTACTCGACTTGACTCTCCAATGATGCGACGGAATGCTCGATTTGCCAAGTCGAAAGTTACCAAATTGATTGAGGTTTCGGCTCGGTCTAAATGATAATGCTTGGCCCTTCTTGCAAGAAGGACCAAGCATTGAGAGGTTACTCTTCTATGATCTCAATGCCGCAGATCTTCGCATTCTGATCTGGGCTCTTTGATGCCGCCTGAATTCGCACAACAATATTGCCGTTTGCATCGGCGCGGATGCCAGTAAACTCACGCACAACAGCCTTGTTTAGCTCGCCAGCTTCTTTATAGATGTCAAAGTTCGCCAGCACCTTCTTGCCGTTAATATAGTAGTTGGCGACGCGCATCCCGACTTCTTCGTCGAACAACTCAGCAAAATGAAGTCGAACTTTGAAGGATTTGCCAGATGGGACCACAAAGGAGTGGCTGAAATCCTTTCCGTATCTCTCCGACTGATACACCTGTTGAGGGCCGGCATTTGGAGCGCTCACGTCGATCTTAACTTCTTTACCATTTGTGCTCCCCTCCATCGCATTGGGGTCGCCGATGAAACCGCCTACCTCCTCATCGTCGCCGCAAATCACACGGATCGGCAAGTTCAAAACGACTGGTTTATCGTCTGATGCAGGCGGAATTGGTTGATAGTTGAAGCTCTTCGGCATGGTCGGAAGCGGCCGATCTGCGACAGCAGAACCCCAAGCTTTGTTGGGATTACTACCCATGACCAGTTTCATCGAGCCTCCGCCAACAATATCGGCGTGATTCAGCCAAGCCTTTGTCAGTGGCTTACCGTTTAATGTCGCGCTCTGGATATACACGTTCTTAGGCGAGTTGTTTTCTACGGTCAGCGAGAACCGCTTGCCGTTGCCTACATTGAAAGTTGCCTTATCCACTGCCGGGCTGCCGATTGCATAAACGCCATTCGCAGGATTCACTGGATAGAAGCCAAGCGCCGAGAAAACGTACCATGCCGACATTTGGCCGCAGTCGGTGTTTCCAATCTGACCATCTGGCTTGCTGCTAAAGAACTTAGTCATGAGGTCGCGGACCCTTGACTGAGTCTTCCAGGGCTGTCCGACGTAATCATATAGATAGGCGACATGGTGACACTGCTCGTTGCCCTGTGCATATTGTCCAACTAATCCCGTGATGTCTGGGATACTTGAATGAACCTCGCTATGCATCGAGAACATCGTGTCCAGTTTCTTGATGAAACCGGCTTCTCCACCGTAAAGCGCGACCATGCCTGGAACATCGTGCTGAACTGCAAAGGCATATCCCCAAGCGTTCGCTTCGGTGTAGTCGTCTCCGACAAGCCCAAGTGTGTCAAACGGCTTTCTCCATGATCCGTCTTGTCGGCGACCTCGGAAGAAGAGAGTCGATTCATCGAATAGATTTCGATAGTAAGCCGCTCGCTTATAGAATAGTTCGGCGTCCTGTTTGTGACCGAGAGCTTCCGCCATTCGGGCAATACACCAGTCGTCGATGGAGTATTCGATTGTCTTAGAGACGGCTTGTCTTCCGCGCTGGGAAACCATGTATCCCAAGGTTTTGTAAGTATCGAGGCCGTTTCTTTCTTGCAAAGCCGTCTCTTTCAGGGCTTGGTATGCCTTCTCGGCATCAAATCCTTTGAACCCTTTGAAGTAGGCATCGACGACAACTGGCGCGGAATGGTAGCCAATCATGCACCAAGTTTCATTGTCCCATAGAGGCCAAATCGGTGTGGTCTTCTGACCAAATTGGTCGTAACCTCGAATCAGCGCCGAGACCATTCCGTTGACCTTTTCTGGCTGCAAAATGGTCAGCAACGGGTGGAGTGCGCGGTAAGTATCCCAAAGGCTGAAAGTGCTGTAATGAGGATTCTTCGTGTCAACATGAACCTTGTGATCCATTCCAACATAGGAGCCGTCAACGTCGATGAACAAGTTTGGAGCAAGGAAAGTTAAGTACAGGTTTGAGTAGAAAGTCTTTCGAACTTCCGGATCCTTCGATTCAACCGTCGCATTCGAAAGAGCCTTCGCCCATCTGGCAGTAGCTTTCTTTCGAACCTTGTTGAATCCCCATTCTGGGATTTCGGATTCGAGGTTCTTTTTTGCACCGTCGATACCCGTCGCTGAGATACCGACTTTGACATCAACCGATTCGTTGTTTTGAGTATCGAAAATCGCTTTTGAAACGAGTTTGCCTTGCAGAGTCGTGCCGTCGACTAACTTGCCAGAATCCTCAATAACGATCTTCTTAAATGGCTTAGAGAACTTCAGATAGAAGTAAACCGTTCGTTGGCCACCCCATCCACTCGAGGTTCGATGACCTGCAAGAGTGGATTTATCGATTACTTTTAGTTCGTCTGAACGAACACTGTTTTGAACACCATGAACAAGGTCAAGAACGATGCCAGCCTCGGACGATGCTGGAAAAGTGTATTTGTGATAACCCGCCCGGTCAGTCGCAGTTAGCTCGGCAGTAACCTTCGGCTTTTGCAGAAAGACTTTGTAGTAACCCGGCTTAGCGACCTCGCTTGAGTGTGAAAACGATGACTGATACCCTTTTCGATTGAGCGCAGCATCCCCAACAGTAGGCATGAGCATAATGTCGCCTAGACAGCCAACACCTGTCCCGGCGAGGTGGGTGTGCGAGAAGCCGATGATCGTCGTGTCGCTGTAGTGATAGCCGGAGCATCCATCCCAAGTGTCGGTTCGAGTATCTGGGCTCAGTTGAACCATCCCAAATGGAAGTGTCGCTCCTGGAAAAGCGTGACCATGTCCGTCAGTTCCGGTTAGTGGACTCGCGTCGTCAATAGGGGAGCTTGCTGCTGCTAACGAAGCTGTGGTTGTGAGAAGAAGTGCAAAAACGGTGCGTACGGGCATTGGTGATAGGACGATTTGGGGACGGCTGTTCGTTGCCGTAAAAGAACAGAATCTTCAGTTTCAGCATATTCCGATTCTAGTCAGCAGATTAGCCTCGAATATCACTTCATCGCAACCTGTTTGGGTGGCGAGCCGTTATGCTTTTCATAGTGCCTGATCAGTTCATTCTCATCGCGATTGGATTCATTCTTCTTGTACTCGTGGCCGCCTACTTTGGAAAGAAGGCGCGGGAGGCGAGGATTAACGCGCTCAACCAGTTTGCCAGTAGTCGTGGCTTTCAGTTCCACCCAGGAATAATGAGCAGTAGGATCAGCGGCGGATTTCTGGAACAGGTCTTTGGTGATCGTAATGGGTCAGACGAGGGGCGATTCCTTGCACGATTCCAAGGATTTGCACCCTTCGGAGGAGGGCATTCTGAAGAAGTTAACGACCTTATCTACGGGAAGGTTAACGACCTCGATATTGCCGCGTTTGACTACTCATACAAAACAACTTCCAGTGACGGCAAGACCACACAAACGCAGACGCACCCCTTTGGCGTTGTTGTCGTTCGAATCCCAGTTCTTCTTCCCGTAATCACGCTCGTTCCCGAAAACTTCATGCATCGTCTTGGAACCAAGTTCGGCGTGAAAGAAATCACGTTCGAGGTGGAAGAGTTCAATCGCAAATACTTTATTCAGTCCAGTGATGACCGACAAGCCTACGATCTTTTTCACCCCAAGATGATTGAGTTCATGCTTTCTTGTCAGTCACGTCACTGGCAGATTGCTGGCTATCAGATTCTGCTTTACACATCAGGACGTTATGAGACTGCCGAAATTGGGGCAGCAATTGATGAGATCATTCAATTCGCCAGCCTTATTCCTGGGTATGTTCGATCAGACCATGGATTCAACGCGAACTGGCAGGGGCCTTTCTAATGCCGATTGAAGCAATCATCTGTCTCGTCGTTTTGCTCATACCGGTGCTTTGGCTTATCAGCACAAGCAACCGATTTGCCCGCCTAGATAACCTCATTCGCGAGTCCTGGGCAAATATTGATGTGCAGCTTAAACGGCGTCACGACCTGATTCCGAACCTGGTCGAAACAGTGAAAGCGTATGCCGCCCACGAGCAAGCCGTTTTCGACAGGGTTATCGCGGCTCGCAATTCTGCCATTACGGGCGGTCCAAAAGAGGAGACCGAACTTGCCCAATCTGTAAATAAGCTCCTCGCCATTTCGGAGAGTTACCCCGTTCTGCGCTCGAACACTGCTTTCTTGGAACTGCAGCACGAGTTGTCAGAGACCGAAGATCGAATTGCCGCGGCGCGCAGATTTTACAACGCCAACATTCGAGATTTTAACGTTCTTTGTCAGTCGTTTCCATCCTCTTTGGTTGCCGGTAGTCGGCAACCAAAGGATTTCTTCGAAGTGGACTCGATTTCTGTTCGAGAGATGCCCAAGCTTAATCTCTGACTATTTCGGGTCGCCATAAAAGGCTCCGCGTCCGTGGGTTCCCACATACACACGTCCAAACTTCTTAGGGTCACCTGAAATCAGTAAAATCAATCCCCATTGGTGGTCATTATCGTTGATGCGAACCCACGATTTTGCCTCGTCTGTCGAACGGAAGATGCCCCGTAAACCGTTGACAATACCGACCATATAGAGGGTTGGATAACTTGCCCCTTTAGCCTCTTTGCCAAAGCCAAAGGCGTGCATTTCAGTGACTCCTGGGAGCTTCGAATAGGGCTTTCCAGGCTGAGATCGGTAAAGCCCATCGTATAGCGGCAACCATAGTTCGCCAGTTTTTCCTGGGGTTGTATACAGTTGATCCTGCCCTCCGCGACCATCCCCTCTGCCCTCTCGCGAAGTCGGAAGTTTTCCAGGGATCACTAAGGGCGAAGCCGTAAAGTGCGAACCGCCATCTGTGCTCCTGTAGAAGGTTGAAGTATAGAGGTCAACCGCATAAAAACTGTCTGGATCGACACGGTCGGCAACAATACTGGTTCCGTTGGGTAAGCCCACGCATTCGCTCCATGTTGCCCCTTGATCAGTCGTTCGATAAGATCCAGCGCGGCTACAGACGATCCAAATCTTGCCATTTGAAGAGACCGAAGCTGTTCCGAAAGCAGCTCCTAATGGAACTTTGGCGGGCGGTTGCCAAGTTTTACCACTATCAAGTGAGAACCCGATTGGAGGTTCTTTTCCATCAGCTGACCTTCCAAGACGAACGATGATGTGGGGTGCAAGATCGCCAACCGCGATCGAGTTTGTATTGCCAAACCGTGGGTTCGTGGCGACGTCAGTTGGCGGATTGTCGAGGTCGTAATGGACAAAGCTGCCGTAATCGCCAATCCCGTTCAAAAGTTGAGCGCCTTTCGTCGGACTCGCGAAAGTAAGCGGAACTGACTCCTCGATCCCTTTTGCAAGAGAAGCCCAATGGACGGGCAGTCCCTTATCGGCATTGGTGAGGTCAAAGGTCTCGTGTCCACCATAGCCGGTCGTGAACATCGCGTGGTCCGAATCATGTGGATCGATCTCAATATCGCAAAGCCAGTGGATTCCCGTGTGAGTTGTATAGGGCGCTTTGCTGTAGTTATACGTTTCTTTACCGCCGATGACCGGACGCCATGACTTGCCGCCGTCGGTCGTTCGGAAAATCTGCTCCTCTTGCCTGAGGAACGTGCTGACGATCGCCGTGTTCGGGTGTTGCGCATCGACAGCAACCGCAACATACCCAAATCGCTTTTCGTAAGTCGGCTTATCTGGCGTGACATCCTGCCAAGTATTGGACCCTGCGGCTTTCCTGTAGACCGCGCCGCTAAACATCGGCGAAGGTCCGGCACTGGATGCGTATGTCGCCCAAAGTGCGCCGTCATTTCCGCGCACGAGGTGGGTTGGCACGAGTCCGGTTGGGCAGCCCGTTTCCGCTTTCCAAGTTTGCCCCGTGTCGTCTGATCGGTAGATTCCCGGACCTTGTGAATCCGAGACGGCGACATAGATCGTTTTGCTCTTTTGCCCAGATTTGCCCGATACAGGATCACACAAAGTAACGACGACGCCAACGCCACGCATTCCGCTAGGCTTCCACGGAAATGACTTGACCTTTTTCCAAGTCACGGCACCGTCTTCGCTCTGCCACAGCCCCAGATTTCTTGTTCCCAGATAAAGAGTGTTAGGTGAGTTCGGATCAACAGTCATCCGCTCGCCATTGCCACGACCGTTTTCGTTTCCGCCAAACTTGATCGGCACCCGCGTTGCTTTGAAGGTCCGTCCGCCGTCAGATGAACGGAGTATCGCGCCGTCTGGTGTCGTCGGATTTGTGTAGGTTCCACATGCAAGGAAGACCTTTTTCGGGTCGGTCGGATCGACGGCAATGCTCTCAACCCCCATCCAGTTCAGGTCCTCATAAGGAACCCAATCAAGCATGGGCATCCATTGATTTGCCTTCGTATCCCACCGATAGGCACCTCCCATGTCTGTTCGAATGAAACGAACGTTTTTTGCAGTTGGGTGGGTGACGATGCCATCCACAAACCCCGCACCAACAACCTGAACACTCTTCCAACGATACGGGACACTCTTGGGAACTTCCCCCTGAGCAGCCATAGCAACAGCGATAATGACTGGACCTAACACGCAGTGAGTTTACGCCTATGCCTCCTGCGGCCACATTAGCCTCTCTATAAATTGCGGTGTCATCCGCGACGAACCGTCGCATCATGTTGAACCGCCTCTCGGCGATCTCATCGTCGCCTTAGCACAAGCGTTCCTGCGGCAGTTAGCGGGATCAAGAAGGATTTCCCCTCACCCTGCCCTCTCCCCATTTTTCAAATGGGGAGAGGGTTTCACTGGGCTGTTTCTTTTCACTTGAACAGGCAAAGGTAGAAAGTATCCTCACTTGCGGACAAAACGGTTTTAGCCATAAACTGTCGCCATGCCCGAATCCGACGCTTTTCCGGAACCCTCTCCCCGCGCGCGGGGAGAGGGAAGGGTGAGGGGACAAACGACTGGCATGCGCGCGTGTCGCCGGTCCCCTCATCCGGCCTTCGGCCACCTTCTCCCCGCTCACGCGGGGAGAAGGGGAGCACCGAGCTACCGCCACATGCCCCGCATCTTCGCCGCGACATCCACCCGCATCGTGCGCGCGGCGGCGGCTGCGGCGGAGCCGGCGCGGAACTGCGGCCAGGACACGTGGTCGAAATGCGTCAACACGCCCTTCGGGATAAAGCGCGTGCGGTTGGCGTAGACGTGCCGGTCGCCCTGCGCGTTCTGGCCGTGCGTGAAGAAGCGCTGCGGGACCATCAGGTGCAGGTCGTCCTTCGCGCGCGTCATCGCGACGTAGAGCAGGCGGCG
>DDEQ01000043.1:174341-175672 GCA_002336105.1 Chthonomonas sp. UBA1950
GGCGGATCGAGCGTCAGTTCGGTCAGGAAACGTTCGCGCGAGGCGTAGCCGCCGGCGATGGCTTCCAGTTGCAGGAGGTCGGCGCGGCGCGCGCTCGCGTCCTCGTGCAGGCGTTCGAGCAAAGGCTCGTACCAGTCGCGCGCCAGCGTCAATTCCCCCGGCCAGCCCGCGCGTTTCTCGCGCAAGCCTGCGACCGCGGTCATGAAGCCCGGCCAATCCTCGCCCGCCCGCGGCGGCGCGGACGCTTCGACCAGCGCCCCGAGAGGATCGGCGGCCTCGGCCATGCGGTTGAGAATTTTTTGCGCCGCGCCTGGGCCGATGCCTTGCATCAATTGCAGCACGCGAAAACCGGCGACGCGGTCGCGCGGGTTCTCGACGAAGCGCAGCAGCGCCAGCATGTCCTTGACATGCGCGCTGTCGAGAAACTTGAGGCCGCCGAATTTCACGAACGGAATTTTTCGCGCGATCAATTCCACTTCGAGCTGCGCGCTGTGATGCGATGTCCGGAATAGCACGGCCTGCGATTTGAGCGTCTGCCCTGCCTCGCGGTTTTCCAGCACGCGGCCGGCGATGTAGCGGGCCTGGTCGCCCTCGTCGCGCACGACGACGAGTTGCGGCTTCTCGCCGGCGTCGCGTTCCGTCCACAAATCCTTGGTGAAGCGCTCGCGCGCCTCGCCGATCACCGCGTTGGCGGCCGCCAGCACCGGCGCGGTCGAGCGGTAGTTGCGATCGAGCGTGACGATGTCGGCCGGCGGCGCAAAACCCTGTGGGAAATCGAGGATGTTGCGCACGGTCGCGGCGCGGAACGAATAGATCGACTGCGCGTCGTCGCCGACGACGGTCAGCCCGTGTCCATCCGGTTTCAGCGCGCGAAGAATGGTCGCCTGCAGGCGGTTCGTGTCCTGGTATTCGTCGACCAGCACGTGATCGAAACGGCTGGCCATGTCGGCGGCCAGGTCCGGCTCGGCCGCGGCCTGCGCCCACCACAGCAGNNTTGACGCAGCGCGAGTAGATGGCGAGGCACGTGCCTTTCAGCGGAAAGCGCTTTTCGGTTTTCGAGAAACCGAGTTCGTGCCGCACGAGATTCATCAGGTCGGCCGAATCCTCGCGGTCGTGGATGGTGAAGGCGGGATCGAGGCCGATCTGGTCGGAATAGTCGCGCAACAGGCGGGCGCCGACGCCATGGAACGTGCCGGCCCAGGCCAGCGCGTCGGTCAGCACGCCGGCCTTGTCCCCGAGCGCCGTGCGCGAAATGGTCTGGACGCGGCGGATCATCTCGCTGGCGGCGCGGCGTGAAAAGGTCATCAGCAGGATGCGGCGGGGATCGGCGC
>DDEQ01000033.1 GCA_002336105.1 Chthonomonas sp. UBA1950
TTTCCGGACATGGGGCGCGGGTGACCGCGCCCCATGTCTTTAACCCGCCATCGTCTGGTCGCGGACGAGGCAAACGGAGTATCACCATGCAATTCGTTATCAAGGCTGAAAAGCGCGTCGAGCAAGGTACGGGTGCGAGCCGCCGCCTGCGTCGCGCTGGCAAGGCAATCGGCATCATCTACGGTGGCGACAAGGCCCCGGTGCAGATCACGATGGATCACAACGATCTGTTCCACGCCATGCGCAAGGAGGCCTTCCACGCTTCCGTGCTGACGATCGATGTCGATGGCACCAAGGAAACCGCTGTGGTGCGTGACACCCAGTGGCACGCCTACAAGCAGCAGATCCTGCACGTGGATTTCCAGCGCGTGGATGCCACCCACAAGATGCACACCAAGGTGCCGCTGCACTTCGTCAACGCCGACATCGCTCCGGGCGTCAAGCTCGAAGGCGGCATCGTGTCGCACGTGATGAACGAAGTGGACGTCGAGTGCCTGCCGGGCAACCTGCCGGCCTTCATCGAAGTCGACCTGAAGGATCTCGCCTCGGGCGCTTCGATCCATGTGTCGGGCCTGAAGCTGCCGGAAGGCGTGAAGGCTGTCACCCACGGTGACCCGGTCGTTGCGACCATCATGAAGACCAAGGGCGGCAGCGAAGCGGCCGAAGGCGAAGCCCAGGCCTGAGCCTGAGCGAGGCCAACCCGTAGTCGAGGCCGGAGACTGGAGACGCATGACGCAAGTCGCGCCGAAACTGGTGGTCGGCCTCGGCAATCCGGGGCCCGAGTATGTCGAAACCCGGCACAACGCCGGGTTTTGGTTTTGTGAGCTGCTCGCGCGCGAACTCGGTGTGTCGCTGTCGCATGAGTCGCGCTTCCACGGTGTCGTGGGCAATGCCCGCGCGGCCGGCATGTGGATCCTGCTGCCGCAGACCTACATGAACCGTTCCGGGCAGGCGGTTGGCGCACTGGCGCGTTTCTATCGAATCCAGCCCAACGAGATTCTCGTTGTGCATGATGAGCTCGACATCCTGCCGGGGCAATTGAAGCTCAAGTGCGGCGGTGGAAATGGCGGTCACAACGGCCTCAAGGATATCCAGGCGCATCTCGGTACGCCGGACTTCTGGCGCCTGCGGATTGGCATCGGCCACCCGGGCGACCGCAATCAGGTGGCGAACTTTGTGCTCCACCGGCCGTCGCGTGATGAGCAGACCCTCATCGACGAATCGATCGGCCGTGCACTTGATGCCTGGCCAAAAATGCAGGCTGGTGAGTGGGAGCGTGCAACGGCGGCCGTGAACACCAAACCGAAACCCAAGACCTGAGCGCGCATTTCGCGGGCCCATGCTCAAGCGTGGGGCGGCGAAATTCGCGTCCCGACCCGCGTCATGCGCGGTTCGCTTTTGAAAGAGTTGAAATCATGAGCCTCAAGTGCGGCATCGTCGGTCTGCCCAACGTTGGCAAGTCCACCCTTTTTAACGCTGTTGTCGCCAATGCAAAGGCGCAAGCAGCTAATTTTCCGTTTTGCACCATCGAGCCAAACGTCGGCATCGTGGCAGTACCAGATGCACGTCTGCAAGTATTGGCTGGTATCTCCGGATCAGCAGATATCCTTCCTGCCCGAGTCGAGTTCGTCGATATTGCCGGGCTTGTAAAAGGCGCAAGCAAGGGCGAGGGCCTCGGTAATCAATTCCTGGGAAATATCCGTGAAGTGGACGCCATCGTTCACGTCGTCCGATGCTTTGAGAACGATGACATCATTCACGTTCAGGGTTCTGTTGACCCAGTTCGAGACATCGAAATCATCAACATAGAGCTCGCTCTTTCCGATATGTCGCAGGCTGAGAAGCGCCTAGAACGAGCTCGAAAGGATGCTCGAACCAAGAAGGAAGCCCAGATCGAAGTTGATGCGTTGGAAAAGGTCCTCCCCGCTCTTGAGGACGGCAAAGGCGCGCGCACCGTTGGGCTGACAGACGACGAAAAGGAATCGATTCAATCGCTTGGTTTGCTCACGTTGAAGCCCGTTATTTATGCGGCGAACGTTTCTGAAGACGATCTCGCGAAGGGAAATGCTTGGGTTGAAGCCGTCCGAAAATTGGCGACAGTCGAAGCGGCTCAAGTGGTCGTCATTTCGGCGCAGGTCGAATCCGAGCTGGTCGAACTCCCTGAAGAAGATCGCGCTGAATTTCTTGAATCGCTTGGAGTCAAAGAAGGTGGTTTAGCCTCACTCATTCGCGCAACCTACGATCTTCTCGGCCTCCAAACATATTTCACAACCGGCCCTAAAGAGACACGCGCTTGGACCATTATCAAGGGCATGACCGCTCCACAAGCAGCTGGGGTGATTCATACCGATTTTGAGCGCGGTTTCATTCGAGCTGAAACCGTTTCTTATACCGATTTGGTCGCAAACGGCTCGATAAACGCCGCAAAAGAGAAGGGCTTAGTTCGTAGCGAAGGCAGGGACTATATCGTCGCAGAAGGCGACGTGATGCTGTTCAGGTTTAACGTCTAATTAACCACGATATGCTTGTTATCTCTTTGCGAGATCGACAAGCATATCGCCAACACGGCGTGCAAGATCGCCAAAGTTGCACAGGGGCGAGTTCTTCGTCTCGTCACGCAGGGTCTCTCGTGTAGACCGAAGCTTATCGACGTCTGACGCCAGCGCCGTAGCAATAGCCACATAATCATCTGCATCGGTCGCGATCCACTCTGGATGTCCAACAGTCTTGAGGATATCCTGACTCATTCGACCATAGATCCCTTTGCTCGGTAAGGTAACCACCGGTACACCCATCCAGAGTGATTCACATGTGGTTGTGCCACCAGAGAACGGGATAGTATCCAAAATGATGTCTATCTGGGCAAAACCCTTCAGATACCCGCTCTTGCCGACAGTCGGTTCAATCTGGATGCGGTCCTCGTCGATTCCAGCTTCGACCAGTCGCCTAGAAAGGTACCTCGTCAGGAACCGGCTTGTCAGTTGTGGACGGTTGAGCAATAGCTTCGAATTCGGAACTGCAGCCATGACTCTGGCCCACAGCGCAATGGTTTCGTCCGAGATTTTGGGGAGGTTGTTCGCTGAACCAAAGGTGATCCACCCATTCTCGATGACCGGCGGTTCAGAAACATCAATACCGTCGGCCATGGTTGGGTTATAGCCATACATGCAGCCATCTACCCGTGCAATCTTTTCGACGTAGTCTCCTTCTTCGGACTCTGGAACCAGCACAGAGTCACCTATGAGGTAGTCCATTTGCTTCATGCCTGTTGTGGCGAAGAAGCCTAACCATGAAGCCGTGACGGGTGCAGGATGATAAGCGAAAACACCGAGACGATTGTTTTCGGTATGTCCGCTTAGGTCGATCAGAATATCAATTCCGTCAGAACGAACCCGATCGGCGACTTGACGATCAGACATCGAGTGAATGGAGATCCACTTTGATGACGCCTCGATGATCCGCTCTGTGTACTCGTCGCCCGCGAGCTGTTGAGCGTAAAGAATGACCTCGATCCGGTCATTGTTCAGCTCCCGAAACAGCTTCTCACAGACCAAGCCTACGGGATGACTCGAAAAGTCTGCGGACACAAATCCTACTTTGATTCGTTCTGGTAGCTCGCGTGGTTCCAGAACAAAAGGCTCAATCATATCGGTCGTCGATGCGGCAAACTGTCTTGCCGCACTCATCACAGATGGATGATCTTCGTCGGTGCAGTAGGCCGAGCACATTACCAGATTGCTGCGGATCTGCATGTTTTTCGGTGATCGTCGAATGGCGGTTTCAATGCAGTCGATCGCAGACCCCGGATTACCGCAGAGTTGGTGAGCTAATCCAAGATTATTAAATGCGTCGGCATCATCGGTCTTGCGGACCAAGTAGTCGGCGAAAAACGTCGCCGATGCATCGAGCTGATTGGTCTTGAGTAAGCAAATCCCATAGCCCAAGTCTCTAAAGACGGATTCCGGATCGAGCCGTTTAGCCTGTTCGTAGGCATCGACCGCAGCGTGGAATTGCCGATTCTCATAGCGAAGCCCGGCTAAGGATGTCCAAACATCTACTTGACTGGAATCCAGCCCGAGAGAACCAAGATAAGCAATTTCCGCGTCCCCGCGCCTTCCGAATCGCCACAAAGAAGTTCCGAGATTCATTTTGACCGTCGGGTCCGATGGCGCGTAGGCTACTGCTCTCTCATGAAACGCTATAGCGTCAGCATATTGACCTCGCTTCATCATGAGATTGCCAAGATTGTTGAGAGCAGTCGATTTATTCGGCGCGAGTTTCAGCGCTTCGTTGAAGGTAAAAATAGCCGCATCATCATCTTCGATCAACTCATATGAAGTTCCGAGATTGATATAGGCGTCAATCCAGTCGGGGGCTATTTCGATGAGTAGACGATATGTATCGATGGCTTCATCGTATCGTTTGGCTTCTCTGAGGGTGTTAGCCTTGTTAAACATGGCGTGTCCCATCGTTGGGTTCAAACGAATCGCTTCGTCAAACTCTGCAAGGGCTTCTTCGATCTGCCCTAGAGATCGCAACACGTTTGCGGCGTTGTAATGGGCGTCACTATGCGATGGGCACAGAATCATTGCCTTTCGATAACAGTCGAGCGCCTCATTCAAAGACGAATACGCCAAATAGGCGTTTCCAAGATTGCTCCAATAGTCTGGATTGTCCGGTTGAATAGTGACTGCCTTCGTAATGAGATCAACCGCGCTTGCATGGTCGCCATTTGAAAGCTGCACCAAACCCAGAAGATGAAGAGCGTCAGATGAGTTTGGATCTTTTTCGAGCACCTTTGCGTAGCAAGCGGCTGCCTCAATGATCATTCCACTTTGGTGGAACTGAAAACCTCGCAGCAATATTTGTTGAGACGTCTCAACAGGAATATCAAACGTATCATGCACGACTGCAAAGGCGCGCTGTGATCTCTTCATCTCTTGAGATCATTGGCAACAACCGTAGAAAGAACAGGGCTCCTAACGACAAGACGTTACCAAGAAGGGATCATCCAGGCTCAGAATAGCCAGAAAACTCGCTCTGATGGAAAAAACTAGCACCCTAACGAGGCAGCGCAAACCAACCAATAACCTATAGCGAGACATTCCATCTTCATGAAAGTCGTTATTCTTGCCGGGGGTTTAGGAACTAGGCTAGCTGAGGAAACAAAGCTCATGCCGAAGCCGATGGTTGAGATTGGTGGTAAGCCGATCTTGTGGCATATCATGAGTCACTATGCCGCATATGGCATCAACGACTTCGTGATCGCGCTCGGTTACAAGTCCGAAGTAGTTAAGAGCTACTTTTTGAACTTCTACGCCATGAATTCAGACCTCACGGTAGATCTTGGAACCGGATCGGTGCTGTATCACGAGAACGCAGTTACTCCATGGCGAGTCAACTTGGTTGATACCGGATTGCATACCCAAACAGGCGGGCGCATCAAGCGACTGCGAGACTGGATCGGCGACGAAACTTTTATGCTGACGTACGGAGATGGCCTCTCAGACGTCAACCTTTGCGAACTACTGCAATTTCACCGAACCTCAGGCAAGCTTGCAACCGTAACAGCAGTTCATCCGCCCAGCCGATTTGGCTCTCTTGGGGTCGAGCGAGGTTTTGTTCGTGCCTTCAAAGAGAAGCCCACCGGAAGTGAGGGATGGATCAATGGGGGCTTCTTTGTATTGGAGCCTGAAGTTTTGCATTACATCGATGGAGATGGGATGCCTCTCGAAGAAAGACCCCTTGAACGCCTCGCCGCCGATGGTCAGCTCGCGGCCTACCAGCATGAAGGCTTTTGGCAGATGATGGACACACTTCGTGACCGGCAAACGCTTGAAGAGATTTGGGCGACAGGCGAAGCCCCTTGGAGAATCGAAAGAAAATGGAACGGTTTTGGAATGGTCGCGTAGCCCTCGTTACCGGAGGTACCGGTTTGCTCGGCGGTTGGCTTGTGAAAAAGCTGATCGAAGAAGGATCGGATGTTGTTTGTCTAGTCCGAGACTGGGTTCCAGACTCGATCATGCTGGCCGGAGAAATGGGGAGATTCGTTCGAATCGTTCGCGGGGACATCACTGATCAGAGTTGCCTTGAGCGGACAATTGGCGAGTACGAGGTTCGATCCGTATTTCACCTTGCTGCCCAAACCATCGTCGGAGTTGCAAATAGAAACCCGATTTCCACGTTTGAAAGCAACATCAAGGGGACTTGGTCGGTCCTTGAGGCGTGCCGTCGTAGTCCTCTGGTCGATTCCATTGTTGTCGCTTCATCCGACAAAGCGTACGGCGACCACGATGATCTTCCCTACCGAGAATCGACGCCCTTACAGGGACGGCATCCCTATGATGTGAGCAAATCCTGCGCCGACCTCATCTCACAATCTTACGCTCACACCTACAAGATGCCGATTTCGATTACGCGGTGTGCAAATCTTTATGGAGGAGGAGACCTAAACTGGAATCGCCTCATTCCTGGCACGATTCGATCGATTTATCAAAATGAGGCGCCAATCATCCGATCCGATGGAAAGATGAGGCGCTCCTACATGTATGTGGAAGACGCCGTCAGCGCTTACATGGAAATCGGAGAACGCGTTGCTCACGATGAAACGTTCTGGGGTGAGTCGTTCAACGTGTCCGACGGAACTTTCGCTGACGTGCTCCAGGTGGTTCAAACAATCTCACACCTCATGCAATCAGATATGTCGCCCAAGATCCAAAACCTCGCTTCGAATGAGATAAAAGATCAGTTTCTGGATAACACAAAGATTTGCTCCAAGACCAAATGGACTCATAAGTATTCGCTGGCTGATGGGCTCAGCGAAACCATCGGTTGGTACGCAAAACACCTTTCGGAAAGAAATTGCCAGTCAAGGGCCCTGGTGGGAACTCTTCCGGCAGAAAGTCACAAGAATGTGGTGGACTCTACGGGTTCGCTGACTCATGGCACGCATCGAGAGCTATCACCCTCCCAAACCGGCTTGGTTGAATTCGGTTCAGTTTCCGTTTGAGATCAACCAGTTTCATTCCGATTCCGGCGTAATGAGCTACGTTGATGTCGGCGATGGGTCTCCGATTGTTTTTGTTCACGGGTCCACAACCTGGTCCTATCTGTTTCGGCACCTGATCAAACACTTATCCAAAGAGAACCGATGCATCTCGATTGATCATCTCGGGTTTGGCCTCAGCGAGAAAGCCTTTGAACTCGATTTCAGCTATCGAAGCCACGGCCACCGCTTCTTCGAGTTCATGGAAGAAATGAACCTCAAGAATGTGACGCTTGTAGTGCATGACGCTGGCGCACCGATTGCTCTTTCGTGGGCGATCAAGCGTCCCGAGCGAGTCAACAAGATCGTATTGTTTAACTCTTGGATGTGGTCGTTGAGAGAGAACAAACGCGCTATGCGGCTCGCTCACCTCATGGGGAACCCGATCAACCGACTCTACTATCGGCTCCTCAATGCTTCACCAAGTTTCATTTTGCCAGCGGTTTTCGCAGACCGACATCGACTACCTCGTCCAGTGCAGTACCAACTGCTCTCGCCGTTCACCAACTTCAAAGAGCGAGAGGGCATCTACCAGATGATTATTGGATTCGATCGGGCGGACGAATGGTTTGAGCAGCTTTGGAACGAACGAGAGGCACTTAGTGAGATTCCAACCTTGATACTGTGGGGCGAAAAGGACCCAATGTTCGGGTCAGATTATTTGGAGCGGTGGCAGACTGTGTTTCACGACTACCACACGCAGACTTTTCGGGAGACAGGACGATTCGTACCTGAAGAAGCCCCAAAGAAAGTGATTGAAGCTATTCGGTGGTTCCTCAGCGAGGCAGATCATGCCGAAATCGAGCGGGCCTAAATCGAGTGAGGTTCTCGCTGAAGATCGTTTCGCTTCCGCAATATCTCGTGGGCTCGTTCCATAGCTACTCGCACATTTCGACAGATGTTGTCTTCTCCTACGAGTTGAACAAATCCCGCTCGTTCCAGCGTTTTTCGAGGTTGCTCCCTAGTCCCACAGAATAAAACAGAATGCCCTCCGGCCGTAAGTTCCTGGAACAGTTCGCTGAGGGCTTGCACCCCAGTCGCATCGATCACGGTCATATTTCGTAATCGAATAATAATTACAGGTGGCAAAGTATCGACACGGTCGAGAATTTCCTCGATCTTGTCAGTTGCTCCGAACATAAACGGACCGTGAATCCGGAAAATTGCAACTCCGTCGGGTACGTCAGCAAATTGCAGTAGATGGTCCCTACCTGCCTCAAGGTAATCCGCAGTTACCTCTCGAACAGTGGTTGTTTTTGTTACTCTAGAGATGTACAAAAGGGCGGCAAGAATCATGCCGGCTTGTACCGCAATCGTCAAATCTGCAAAAACGGTAAGACCAAACGTGATGGCCCAAACGGAGATATCAGCCTTTGGAAGATGAAGAATCTCGGGGATTTCTCTCCACTCTCCCATATTGTACGATACCATAAGTAAAATCGCAGACAGAAGACTCAGTGGGATCTTGTTCGCGAGGGGTGCCGCGACCAAAAGGATAGCCAAAAGCGTCAGCGCATGAATCATGCTTGCCACTGGAGTTTTGCCCCCACTTCTGATGTTGGTTGCCGTCCTTGCGATGGCTCCTGTAACCGGCAAACCACCGAACATGGGTGACACTACATTGGCAACTCCCTGTGCTATTAGCTCCACATTTGGGTTATGTTTATCCTTGGTCATTTTGTCGGCGACAACCGCAGACATCAGAGACTCCAACGCACCGAGGAGAGCGACCGTAATGGCAGGCGATATCAGGTGCTCAATCGAATTCAGGTTAGCCTTCGGGACGCTTAGGGATGGCAAGCCTTGTGGAATACCGTGAAAACGAGTGTAGATGGTTTCCACAGGGAACTGCGCGACAGCCGCCGCCAATGTTCCCAAGAAAAGCACGATCACTGCTCCAGGCACTTTTGGAGCCCATACTCGAAGAGCGATCATTGCAAGCAATGCTGCTGCGCCTAATCCGACCGCGTATAAGTTGGTCTGGCCTAATGACTGCCAGATAAGAGCCATTCTGGGGCCGAACTCACTTGGCACTTTGACAGTCAGACCTAGAAAGTCCTTGAGTTGAGTGCTGGCGATAAGGACAGCGATGCCATTGGTAAACCCGACGACTACCGGTCGGGGAATGAACTTCACGGCAGCGCCAAGGCCAGTGATGCCCAATGTGATCAGCATCACACCCGCCATGAGGGTACAGATATACAGACCATCCAGGCCGTATTTCGCGATGATGCCAGCGACGACAACGACAAAAGCCCCTGTTGGCCCACTCACCTGAGTGCGTGAACCACCCAAAAGAGCCGTCAAGAATCCCGCGATCACCGCGCAGTAAAGACCTGCCTCGGGCTTTACACCCGATGATATGGCGAACGCCATTGCAAGCGGTAATGCCACCAATCCGACCGTAACACCGGCAATGAGGTCGCTGAAAAACGTGTCCTTGTTGTAGTTCCGAAGAGCGATGATCGACTTCGGAAGCCATTCCTGATTTATCAACCTAGCAATAAGCTACCTGCCTCAAATCGACGTTGCGAACGAATGCGCAGTAAACTGATTCTATGGCTGGGTCTGACCTCAAATCCCTGCTCTCGGCACCAATTCGAAATCCAGGCGTTCCACTTAACCTAGATTGGGTGCTTGAAACCCGAGCTAATCGTAGTGCGATTGAACGTCGCTCAGCAAGCTTATCGGCACGACGATCCGTCAAAAAGGCCGATCAGGCGGCTTGGCTACTCAGAGCCATCTCCTGCATCGACTTGACAACATTGAGTGGCGATGACACCCCTGCAAATGTAAAACGCCTTTGCGCAAAGGCAAAACATCCGCTTCGTAAAGAAGTCGTTGATGCTCTTCAGATCCAAAGTTTGAACCTAACCACTGGAGCCGTCTGCGTTTATCATGAGATGGTTCCGACCGCAGTCGCCAGCCTCGAAGGGTCAGGAATTCCGGTCGCAGCGGTTTCTGCCGGGTTTCCGCACGGGCTTAGCCCGATGAAAGTTCGCTTGGCTGAGATTAGGGAAAGTGTTGCGGCTGGAGCAAAAGAGATCGATATCGTGATCACAAGGGCACACGTTCTGAAAGGTGAATGGTCCGCCCTATACGATGAGGTCGCGGCATTTCGTGAAGCATGCGGCGAAGCCCATCTCAAAAGCATCTTGGCAACCGGTGAGCTTGGGACACTTCAAAACGTGGGTCGAGCTAGCCTCGTAGCGATGATGGCCGGTAGCGATTTCATCAAGACTTCGACGGGAAAAGAGACTGAGAATGCAGTCATTCCGGTTGGGTTAGTCATGACTCGCGCTATCCGTGATTTCCACCAACAAACAGGTTATGAAGTCGGATTCAAACCTGCCGGAGGAATTCGAACGGCCAAACAGTCGATTGATTGGCTAACTCTGATGAACGAAGAACTCGGGCGGCGTTGGCTCGACAATCACCTGTTTAGGATCGGAGCGAGCGGGTTGCTTACAGACATCGAGCGACAGCTCGAGCATTTCGTCACTGGCCGATACGCATCAGCATCACGGTTGCCTATGCCATAAACAAGCTGGGCTCTCGATCCTTTAAGAACCGAAAGCCCAGATGAATTTACGTTCGCTTAAGCCTTCGTTGGATTAGCCGTAACTTCAACCTTGATGCTGACGGCATCAAAGCCACTCTTCGATGCTTGCTCTTCGATAGCATCGATCACTTGCTGAGGGATGGACAACTCCATCACTTCGTTGCTCTCTTCAAAAACAACGACCTCAGTTCTTCTGCCCTGGCAAGTTGCCATTCGGCATGGGAAGTAACCGTCAACAACGCCTACATGATGAATTAAGCCAACTTCCTGGAGGGTGGTCAAAATTCGGTAAACGCTGACGACGTCAATTTTGCCGCCACCGTTGATGATCTTCTCATGGATCGCATATGCGCTGAGAGCTTTCTTTGTATCGGCAAGGGCTCGGATAACCTGAACTCGTGGCATTGTGATGCGGTACCCCGCTGCTCTTAGCTCAGATAGTGCGTGCTCCTCGTAGACTCTAGCCTCATCGAGTACAGCAGAGGCTTTGCCTAGTTGTGGTTCGCGTGATCTTCTTTCCTTCATGGTTTTATTATGTACTTTGCCTTATTCTCTCCTAGTTGTTAGAACTGCGGTAACGTCGTTCATTTTTAATGATTTGCAGTTGCCTTAGTTCATCAAAAGCAATCGAAAAAGTTTCCACGGTCTTCCGCTACTTCGTTGTTTTTCAAAAGAGCGAGATGGCAAAGATTTTCGACGAATTCATGCAATCACGACATTGTAATGTTTGCTTGATCTATTTCAATTACGCCCCATTCGCGACCCTTATTACACACATTTGCGCTAAAGGAATGAAAAGTTGTTGAAGAGATTGCAAAACTCAGGTTCCCTAGAACCTACGATCTGTGATATATTCGTCCCGGTTGGAACAACAGGGTGTGCGTTGAAACACCCAACGGAGGAACTATGCAGTTTTATAATCTAAAGACCCGTTCACACGTCGAAGTCCCAGAAAGCGAAATTAAGAAAGTCAAGATGACTCGAACCACCAAATCTGGTGAGCAGATTCGTTACGCTTTCACCGCCGAGCACGATGGTGGGAAGCTTTTCAAGTTTGTCAGCGAAGCCGTTTACAAGGCTTCAGCCGCCAAAGAAGGGTAAGTCCCACTTTAACTTTCAGTTCGAAGACCCCGGAAATGTCTGGGGTCGACGAGCTGATTTGAACAATCTAGCACAAAGCCTCGTCTACGCCGAACATGGCACTGACGACAGACAACCAAAAGTGTGCCCACCTGCTTCGGCGATTCGGGCTCGGAGCCAGCGAAGCCGAAGTTACCTATTATTGCGCTGATGGCCTAAACGGGGCGATAGACCGCCTTCTTGCTTACTCAAATGTCGACGAGGGATTTCCCGTCACTCTTGAAGATTTTGCAAATCAGAAGAACGGAAGCATCCCTATCCAAGGAGTTGTCACGTGGTGGGGCATGCGACTAATCATGACCAGGCGTCCTTTGCAAGAGAAGATGACGCTCTTCTGGCATAACCACTTCGCAACGAGTGCGAACAAGGTCTCTGGATCGCTTATGATGTTCGCCCAAAACGAAACGTTGCGTCGAAACGCAACTGGGTCATTTCGAACAATGCTCATGGAAATCGCCAAGGATCCTGCAATGATCTACTGGCTCGATAACCAAGAAAATGTAAAGGGACACGCCAACGAGAACTTTGCGCGCGAAGTGATGGAGCTGTTCACTCTGGGCATTGGCCACTACAGCGAGACCGACATTCAGGAAGGAGCGCGGGCGTTTACGGGTTACACCATTCAACGTCTTGCCCCAAACAAAGCACCGAACAAGCGCACTCAGGCTCAATTTGCTTTTCGAGCTGCCCGACACGATGAAGGCGAAAAGTCGTTCTTGGGGAGTCGCGGCTATTTCACAGGTGACGATATCATCAACATCCTGCTTGATCAGCCACGAACATCCGAATTCATCACAAAGAAACTCTGGGAATGGTTTGCCTACCAAAACCCAGACCCTCAGTTAGTACAACGTCTTGCGAAAGTTTTCCGAGATTCAAACCTCGATATCGGAACGCTTTTGAAAGCAATGATGAAATCGTCTGAGTTTTACTCAGTCAAAGCAGAACGAGCCATTGTCAAAAACCCTGCTGACTTTTGCGTTTCGACGCTCAGGCAGCTTGGCGTTGGAGAACAAATGCGAGACATGATTGCAAATGCCCCCGCTGACGGAAGTTTCCCGCGACAAGCGGCTGGTCCGGCGGCGGCGGCGATGCAATCCATGAAGAGCATGGGAATGGCCTTGCTCTACCCTCCTGACGTTGCGGGATGGCCAAGTGGCAACGCATGGATCAGCACAGCGACCATGGTCGAACGAATGACATGGGGTGATCGGATTTTTGGGCAAGCAAAAGCTGCACGATTCCCAATGCGTTATCCAGCGATAGGGCTATTTGCAAGCGACCCAACGCCCAAAGGAGTCGTTAACAAGCTGGTATCGGTATTTGATGCCCAACTGAAGCCAGAACGGCTCTCTGTGCTTGTGAAGGCCGCAGAAAGGGCATCTACGGGCGGGCTGGGTCCGAATAACGCAAATGCCACATCTGCAATAGTAGCAAAGCTCATCTTTGCTACCCCTGAATTCCAATTCTCTTAGTCGCCGATCTTTGTCGGACGAGGAGAGGTGATCGGTCGCCAATTGGCGACCGATGCCGCGGGGTAGGTACTAAACGTGCCTGCTGCGATTGTCGGATTTGACACGATTTGCATCACCCAATAAGTCCATTTAGGTGCACTGTTCGAGCCGGATTTGTCGGCGTAATAAATGTTCAAAAGATCCCACTCAAGCGTATTGGGATCTTGGCTGAGTTCAAACACCAAGCTTCGTTTCGTGTTCAGATTAGTCGTACCGTAAGCGATGTAGTCACGCCCAAGAATCGGAGTGTAGGGATGCTGAGTAATTGGGTCTTTAGTTGGGACAGTCAGCAGCGTCGGTTCATAACCAGGAGCCCATCTCCGATAGGTAGAGTCTCCGCTAGGTTGATAGGCCTCTCTCACAAGGCGAATAAGGTAAGCAGACTGTCCTCTGCCAGCGCTGTTGAGTTGCCCGAGCAAGTCCCGATTATAGTTCTGACCTTGGGTTTCCGAAAAGTTGCCGTAAATGGTCGCGCTGAATTCCTTGCGATTGAGATCGTAACTCCATAGCGTATTGCCATCTCCCACAATTCTGCGCTGAAGAGTGCTTCCAGAATATTCTGATAACTGAACCTTTGAGCTCTGCATTGGCAAGGTTTTCTGCTCCCATAGCAGAGTGTTTTGGAACGGGCTCGCCGAGTTTCCGTAAGCAGTGCTTCCTGTCATTTGTAGATACAGCGAGTCGTTAGCTCTCAGTCGAACGAAGGCATCATAAATCCGGCTCTCAATTGAGTTTGTCGGAGTTTGAGCCGTAGCGACGGCGTAGAAGACTGAGGCAGACAGCAAAGCAATGGCTCTCACAGTTCATATTTTGACGATCATGCGTCGGACTTGGTTCGCCAGACTAAAAACGAATTGCCGTCTCGAACTTCCGCTCAGACTCGATCCTCTTCTGGTCTGAAGCCAAACGTCGAAATATCGCCCAATAATGGTCCGACCTGTTCAGGTTGTGCCACAAATTGACACTTTTGTCAGCCAGCGTCACGTAGCGACCGAACATGATGTGAGCAACCTCGGGTTTCACAAGCCCCGAGTCCACCATGAGCTGGACTTCCTCCAAAAAACCGATAAAGTTACGGCGATCTTGAACAGGCACAGTTGCAAGAACAGGCGAATCTTCGTCGAGGCACCCCAAAATACTTTGGAAACTTGGAGTTTCGAGAAAGCGTCTCCTTAGGTCGACAAAGTGCTCTGCGCGGCGAGCGTGATTCTGTCGGACATATTCAGTCAATCCAGCGAGAAATCCTGCAAGAGTCGCTGCCCCGGCAATGACAATGCTGATATCTTTGACGGTGGAAAGATCAAGCGCCATTCCCCACCTTAATCACCATGCCATCAAATCCGGGCTCCGCTCCCAAAGGCGCTAACGCCCCAACGAGTTCGTCGTGAGTAGCATTGCCAGAGGAAGCGTGATGGGTTGTGACGATACGCGTCCTTTGATTGATGGTTCCCAGTGTGTGCAGGCGCCTAATCACCTGCGTCAAATCGTCTAGGTTTAGGTGCCCTTTATAGTCGGATCTTGAGAAACCCTCTGTGCATTCGATGATGAGAAGATCGAGAAAAAATCCTTTTAGTGCTTCGAACGTTTCTTCCGGCCAAATTCCGGTATCCGTTCCGTACAGCAACGTGCATCCATCTTTCTGAAAGATCAAGTTGTGACAGTCTTCCCCCGGAATGTGGTTCGCTTTAATCGGCGTGACCAAATAACCAGAATGTTCGAAGCTCTCGAACGAGCGAGAAACGCGCAACTCAATGGGCCACTGCGGGTATCGCTCGGCAATTCGACCCGCAACGGTTTCATTCGCGTAGATGGCACAGGGCCACTCCTCTTCTTCTGTGAATGGAATTAGAGAGTACTGAATCTCTGAAACGGCAAAATGATCGTCGTGAGAATGAGTAAAGATCAGAGCAGACCAGTCTCGTGTATTGAGACCGTCACGCTGGACTTGGCAAAAGGTGTCTGGCGGAAGATCAATCTTAATATGTCCGTCGATCAACGCACCGCAACGAGTTCGGATATCTTTCCCGCCAAACTGTCGTGCATAGGCTGAAACCCGGTCATTCACAAAGAAACCGGGAATTCCATCTGCTCCGCCCGTGCCTAGTAGCCTAATCTCCATTGATCATTACTCGTAGTCGTTTAGACTCCAAAGAACCAATCCACTGAGGATCTTCGGGAAGTAGTAGGTACTTTTCTGCGGCATTTTCTCGCCGCCCCCTGCGATCACTTTCATGTCTTCAACCGAAGGCGGAATCATCAAGAATGAAGCAGCTACTTGCCCATTACTTGCGGAAGCAATAGCTTCCTCTGGGTCTCTCGTGTACGAGATAAGATCGAGCCCCTTGATGCCCAGGAGCTTTTCAAAGATGACGCTGTGCAGAATGGTTACGTCGAGCGACTTTAGCGCGGAGGAGCCATCACCTTCAACCAAACCGACTAATTCATTGTCGTTTTTGGTCACGAGCTTAACTGCTTGGCCGCCGTCGAGAACCACGCCGAAAGATCGGACGCCTTTCTCTTTATCTGACTCGAGTTCAGCGATCAGCGATTCCGCTGGAGTTTCTATCACCTCGAACTGAGAGGACACTCTGCTTAAGAGTTCGGCCCCGTCAAATGGCAGTTTCGAAATCATGCGGTGAGTTGGCAAAAGCACAAGCCCAGGGTCAGCAATCGAACTCAAAGCCATCATCATGAAGTCTTCGGCGACCAGACCTTCCTTTTCGCCAAAGCTCTGCCTAAAGCCAAGAGCCGTCTCGTACCGATGGTGACCGTCTGCGATCCAGACTTTTCGGTCTCCCAGAAGACCTACGATTTTTGATATCGCGGCAGGATCGGTGATTGGCTCAAGCACTTGGTGGACGCCATCATCAGAGTTAGCCTCAAATGATCCAGCTGAAGGTGCAGCCTTTAGCGCAGCAAGAATCTCGGATGAGGGGTCTTCGTACAAGCCGAAAATGCATTCAAGATGCGAACGAGTCGCTTCGAGTATTCGGAGCCGGTCCTCTTTGTGCTTTGGAAAAGTCTGTTCGTGGGGAAGAACCACTCCCTTGTCGTACGGCTCCACCTTGATGAGGGCAATGACAGACGTGCGAACGAGCTTGTCTTCGCAGCCCGGGATCGAAAAAGTCTGAATGTACCGGTACAGAGCGGGAACTTCTTCTGGCTGTAATGCGCCGTCTCGCCTCCATTCTGCAACCCTGGCTGCGCTCCGAGCGTATTTGACATACTTGCTTCGGTCGTCCTCGTTTGACTCGGGAAGGGTGACGTGGACAATATTATGGGAATTGCGGGCGGCGTACTCATCACGCTGTGCCGGACTGAGAACATCGTAAGGAGGTGCTGTCAAGGTGTCTAACGAACCAGCCTCCGATGCAAAGCGCAAACCCTTGAAAGGACGGATTTCAGCCATAAAGAGATAGGATACCTGCGCCCATCTTTGACGACGGTACACTACGAGAACGTGAACGTGGAATCGAACCTAAAGGCCTATGCGGAAAAAATCGTTCACGCATTAGAAACTCGGCTTCCAAATCCCGAGCATCCGCCGGTAGAGCTTTCGCTAGCGATGCGGCATTCGTGCCTGGCTCCGGGCAAACGAATCCGTCCAACCCTCTGCATCGCCGCATGTGAGGCAGTCGGAGGTTCGGCAGAAGACGCAATCGATTTAGCTTGCGCCTTAGAGATGATTCATTGCTTCTCGCTCATCCACGATGATTTGCCCGCGATTGACAACGATGACCTGCGACGGGGACAACCTACCTGTCACAAGGTTTTTGGCGAAGCGGTTGCTATCTTGGCTGGCGATGCACTGTTTTGCCTGGCATTTGAAACGGCCGGTAAGAGCCCGATTCCCCCGCAGACTCTAGTCCGTTGCTTCCAAGTTCTTTCGCGATCCGTCGGAATACACGGAGTTGTCGCGGGTGAGACAGCCGACATCTTAGCCGAAGGAAAGCCCGTAGAGGCAAAGCTGTTGGAATTCATTCACCTTCATAAAACGGCATCGCTCATCTCGGCTAGCTGTGAAATCGGGGCTTTGTGCGGGACTCAAAAATCAAGCGATATTCATGCACTGAAACAATACGGAGAGAAGATCGGCTTGGCTTTTCAAATCGTCGATGATATCCTCAATGAGATCAGCACAACCGAGCAGCTCGGCAAAAAGACGGGTTCTGATCGTGAGCTTGGCAAAGCGACGTACCCAGCGCTCTATGGAATCGAAGCCTCGATGAAACAGGCGGTCGAACTCGTCAACTCTGCCCGTGCCAACCTACAATCGCTCGAAGGAAATACGTCGTTCTTGGATGGTTTGGCGAGTTACACTGTGGAACGACTTTGGTAGCGCCTTATGATTGTTGACCTCACAGTTGAGAATCTCGCCATCATCGAGAAGGTACACGTCGAATTCGGCCCTGGGTTTTCAGTTTTCACCGGCGAAACTGGAGCCGGTAAATCTCTTCTCGTTGACGCACTCGAACTTGCAATAGGTGAAAGAGCAGACACAGAGCTTGTTCGTAACGGCGCCCAAAAAGCCGTCGTCAATGTTGTTTTTGACATTAGTAAATCTGAGGCAATCCCCACCCAAATCTCTGAAGCCGGGATCGAACTTGAAAATAGCCAGCTTTTTGTTCAGCGGGATGTTGCTCTGGAAGGGCGGTCGCAATGCCGAATCTCGGGCAAACTCACACCTGTAGCGACGCTCAAACAGCTTGGCAGACTATTAGTTGATTTGCATGGTCAACACGCTCACCAAAGCTTGCTGGATGCCGAGCAACATCTGGGCTATCTTGATGATTGGATTGGTGCCGAAGCGGCTCAACTGAAGCAAATAGTCGCTGACCGCTATCGTGAATATCATTCTGCTTCGCAGCGATTAAGCTCTCTGCAGGCAGGGGTTCGCGTTCGAGAGCAAAAGCTCGATCTGTTGCGATTCCAGATTAAAGACATCGAATCCGTTTCGCCGAAGGTAGGCGAGCTTGAGGAACTAGAAACGCTTCTGAGCCGACTCAAGAACTCCGAAAAGCTAGCTTCGGCAGCAATGGGAGGACTGGATGCGCTATCAGATCGAGAAAACTGTGCCATCGACCTTGTTGGCACCACACTCAAGGCCATCGATAGTGTCCGGCGATTTGATACAGAACTCGATCCTGTCTACGACACCCTTGCCGAAGCGATTGTCTTGCTCGAAGAAGCTGGACACACTTTACGTAGTTATGGAGAGTCCCTCGATGCAGATCCTGCGCGCCTTGACGAAGTGGCTTCTCGGCTAGACTCCCTCAAACGTCTGCGCCGGAAATATGGCGAGAACGAAGCTCAAATTCTTGAGTTCCTCGAAAAATCGAGGGATGAGTTAGCGCTTCTGGAAGAAAGTGATGCCAGTCAAGAGGAACTCGAAATTGCACTCCAAAAGGCGGAAGCTGCGCTACTCAAAGCGTGTTCCAACTTAACCGAACTCAGACAAGGACTTGCCACTGACTTCGCTAAACTTGTTCAATCTCAACTTATTGACTTAGCTATGGATAGAGCTGTTTTTCAGGCGTCCATTGAGTCAAAAGAACCAGATCCGACAGGGGCCGATGCTGTTGAGTTCTTTTTCAGCGCTAACCCGGGCGAACCGCCACGACCTTTAGCAAAGATCGCTAGTGGTGGTGAGGTCAGTCGGGTTATGCTCGCGATCAAGACGGCATTGGCTGGGCGTGCTGGTGTGCCGACGCTGATTTTCGACGAAGTCGATTCAGGGCTTGGTGGTAGAGCTGCCGCTACAATGGGCAAGAAACTGGCTGAGTTAGGACAGCACTATCAAGTCCTGGTCATTAGCCATTCACCTCAGATAGCGGCCCTCGCCTCGCGTCATTATCACATTCGAAAGGCTGAGTCGAATGGTCGCATCGTAACTGACGTAAAAGAGTTAAACGCAAAAGAGCGAACCTACGAAATCGCAAGGATGCTTGCTGGAGATCAAGTCACGGAATCCGCTCTAGCCAATGCGAAAGAACTTCTCAGCCCAAGTTCAACGCTTTTTTGAGGGCTTCTTTCTTCGAGCGACCTCTACGGAACTATCAATCCATTCGCCAAGAAGTTCAGGATTATCGCGAATATCAAGCGGAACCTCTCGATAAGAGGTGTTAGCGTTTCCACCCATATTCCACACTTCCATGCCCAGTTCCTCGAATCGGCTCAAGTTCAATTCATCCACTTTGAAGTAGAGACGATCATCATCGGCGATAGCAAAGAACGCGTCGTCACAATAATAACCAATCCCCCCAAACATCGCGCGATCTCTGACCGGGCGAGCGTCATTTAATTGACGAAGGGTTTCCTCTCGAAATAAACGGGTGACCGGCATGACAACGCTACCCCTCGTAAGGCCAAAGCTCTTCAGGGTGTATCCGAATGTAGTTTAGTAGGTCCTGTCGGTTTCTTCGACTCTTTCCTGATGAATCAACTCCAAAAAAAATCGGCGAAACCCTCTCCACAATATCGAAGATCCTTGTCCAACGGCTGTTGATGGTCGTCTGATTAAGGAATCCTGAACGCACTAACTCAGGATCCCCTATCCCGGCAATCGCCAATCGCAAGATTTCTCTGGCGGCAGGAGGAAACTTAAACACTGGGTTGCGGTAACTCAGCAGCTTTACAGCGTGGTAATTACCGACTTCTACTGCCCGATTGAGGGTCATTTGCACTAAGTAAGGATGTTCATCAGGCAAAAATGCGCCTGGATTGAGCGCGGAATAGTCACGTACCACTTGAAACCCGTTGAGCAATGCTCGATTTGAGCTTTCTTTTCCTAAGGTCTCAAGAAGCAAGCTCTTGTGTCGATTGCCTGCCGCCAAATTGCAGAATGCTTCGACCAGCACAGAGAAAGTCTTTGCTTTGAGCTCATTTGGCAAAGTATGCAAGGTAGAAAAGTGAGTTATAAAAAGATGCGTCCCATCATGTGCGTTGAGCTTGCCCAAATGGTCTTCGGTAGGAAATGGGGACTCTCGCGACTGCCGAACCGTATGATGAAAAAAAGGAGAGGTCCCGCCTAACACACATTTCGCGAAACGATCTGTGATCGGGATACCAATCATCACACCGATGATGCCTAACTGATTCTCAACCACGATTCCGGTTGAAATTGGTTCTCGTACGAT
Source organism: Chthonomonas sp. UBA1950 (assembly GCA_002336105.1). Classification (GTDB taxonomy): domain Bacteria; phylum Armatimonadota; class Fimbriimonadia; order Fimbriimonadales; family Fimbriimonadaceae; genus Fimbriimonas. The sequence continues at coordinate 20,398 of DDEQ01000033.1, forward strand.
TCGCTCGACCTCTAAAGTCGCATCTTCAACAGAAACATGAACTCCAAAATAGTCGACTTTGGCACATTCGGCGCAATCCTCTAAAGTTACTTTTCGGACAACCAAGTGACCTTCCATATCAGCTTGGCGCTCGTTCAATGCGATCACATTTCTATTTTGGAATGAAATTCCTACTAAGAAATAGTGTGAACTATGGACTATTATCAGGATAAGGACAAAGCTGGTCTTCAACAGACGGTTCGCATTACGGCTTGACCTTGTTCATTGACCTCTCAACAATTGCGTTGGGAGGATTCTTATGCAGCTTCGGTCCTAAAATCGCACTCGGTAACTTAACCCAAAAGTAAAGTCTGGTCCAATATTGGACACTTCTGGTGAGATGCTCAGAAAATCACCATCCTCACTGAAGTAAGCCTGAAGCGAGCGGTTTTCACCTAGTTTGCGCTCGTATCCGAAAGAGAGCAATCGGTGAGTAGCATCGCTACCTCCGATCCCCATAGAAAGAGCAGATCGTTCGCTCTGCCATTGCACCGTATAGCCGTCTCGACTGTTGGCTCGATAGCCCAATGTCAATGATTCCTGATCAACCAAGCCACGTGTACCGCTTAACTTGGTCGCTCTGCCTTGGGCAATGATCCCGGCTTGACCATATACGACCCAACTCGGGGCAAATTGGCGACGATAGTAGAGACTGACACCTGCATCAATCGCTCCGCTACCAAGTAACTGCTTCGCATTGCCCGTCGGCAGTTTTGCTCCTAACGTAAAGATCCATTCTTTGTCCAGCTTTTGTGACAGGTTGAATGAAACATCACCAATTCCGCCGGCAGACCCAAATCGAGAAGAACCAGGATAGATGATCTCACTTCGTCCATAAGGAACATCTTTTCTGTAGTAGTTCAGACCAACGACGTGTTCGTGCCACCACTCGATGATTGGGTCCATAAAACCACCCGAGCGAACAAGGACTGGAATTTCAATTCCCAATTCTCGATTCTGAGGAAGCCCCTTGCGGTATTTCAGGCTAATTCGTTCGGTCTCGGCGTCTTCGGTGAGACCTGGCAAACTACGAATGTCGTTAGCTGAAGTGAAACCAAACGAATACTCTCTCTTTCCTTCTTCGAGTATCTGATCTTTAGGAGCAAATCGCATGAACGCCAGTGAGACGGCCCGATGGTTCCTCGTATCAATAGGTCCTGGGACCCACCCCAAATTTGAAAATACTGGCAATATCAGATGCAACATTTGCGAACATTAGCCTATCACATCCTGAAGAATACGTGAGATTCACGCCAATACGCCCACCGCAGTTTTTTTTCACATGCCGGCGCAAGGTATGAATACACATACAAGTATGAAAGATACGAAATCTTGCGTAGACTTCGACAATCTGTTTTACGGGTCAGCGACGATCGGTGAACGTGGACAAATCGTAATTCCGGCAGAGGCTCGAGCCGAAATGGATCTCGAACCGGGAGACAAGGTTCTCATCATGCGCCCCCCCTTCAAAAAGGGATTAGTCATCACGAAACTCGAAGCAGCCAGAGGTTTCATTGAAGATTTTCAAAGAAGCCTAGACCGTTTTGAAAAGAAAAAGGATCAAGAAACAGAATGACAATTGCCTATTATATTGCAATGGCTGGCTCAACCGCTTTAAGCACACCGATCTATCAAGGTGACACCCTTACGATGGATCAGGCATGTTCTATCGCTCAGAAGAATGCTTTCAACATCAGGTTACAGGAAGCAGCCGTTGAGAAGAGTCGTCAGAGACTCGCAGAAGCTTTGGCTGCAATGGGATTTTCAGTTAATTTAAGTGCCTCACTCACAAGATACGACAAGGAGCAGACCGTATCGTTTGGTGGTGCGCCTGTAACAATTCAGCCAATCTCCACACAATCAGCCTCCGTTGCTATCAGCCTCCCTGTCGACATCTCTGGCAACAGACACAGGACCGCAGCAGCGACTCGAAAGTCATACGAAGCAGCAAAAAACACTTTTCAAGCTGCGTTAAACGATGCGCGACTAAATGCTCGAACCGCGTTCATCGCTGTGCTACGAGCGAAAGCCGGTGTAGGGGTCTATAAACAGGCTCTTCAAGACGCGAACGAAAGATTGAAACAAGGCCAACTCTTGCTGGAACAAGTACAGGTAGCCAAGGTTGACGTTAACCGTCTTGATGCCGCTGTGGCACAAGCTAAATCGGACCTACTAGTTGCTCAGAATACGTTACAACTAGCCAAGAACGCGTTGAACGTTGCCCTGGCGAGACCGGTCAACACTCCTGTTGAAGTTCAGGATCTTGCCGAGCTTCCGGTTGCCGCCTTAGCCGCTGAGCGATATGACTCGGCAGCTCAGGATTTTCGGCCCGAGATTCTCTCTGCAAAGAAACAAGTTGAATCACTCGCGCTTGTTCGACGAGCAACCGAGTCAACTCTCAATCCGTCGCTCAATATCGGAGTCACTCAAAATCGCAATATCGATCCTCAAGGACTATCCGCTCAAGACTCGCAAATGATCTTGTCGCTTGGACTAACAGTCCCGCTATACGACTCTGGTGCAACTCGCGCTAGAGTTAAGCAAGCTCGACAAGACGAGGCTACGGCGCAAGTTTCTCTGCAGCAGCTTCAGTTGAACATTTCCCAGGAAGTGCGGAATGCGTACGCTAGTCTGGAAAATGCAAAGGCTCGCCTAGATAATGCAAATCGACAACAGTCACTCGCTCAAGAAGTTTTCAGACTCGCAGGAGTTCGGCAAAACGCGGGCGAAGGCACTTATGTTGACGTCATTGACGCAGAAACCGCATTGACACAAGCCCGAAATAACGTCGTTTCGGCTCGATATGATTGGCTCGTGGCTTACGCGCAACTGCAGCGAGCCGTGGGCAACGACAAACTCACTGTCTCCCCGAGCGTCCTCCAGGGAGCTAAATAAACATGAATCGAACCATCACCATTATTGTTGCCGGCGTCCTTGGCACCGTACTCATCACTGGATGTGTCGATAGATCCGCTCAAGATCAATCTAAGCGAACTGAAAGTCTACTCAGCGATCCAAGTCGATTGGTTCAGGTAGGAACGCAAACCACCCAAACCATGTCCGACAACTTGGAAGTCACCGGACAGTTTGCCACTTCTCAGGACTCGCAAATTGGTCCCAAGATTGGCGGTAAACTGATCATGGTTGACGTTCAGGACGGCTCACCTGTTTCCGCCGGTCAGGTTATCGCAAAAGTTGACACTACGCAATTGCAAGCACAATATTCCCAGGCTCTTGCCTCGGTTCAAGTGGCGAACGCAACTTACCAAAGCGCCTCCTCGCAGCTTACTCAAGCAATTCGCAATGCGACGATCAATCCTAATAAATCGTCTGCAGCGCTCAGGCAAGCGCAGGCTCAACTGCGAGCGGCTAAAGCAGCCTTAACCAAGGCGCTGAACGGTGCTCGCCCTCAGGAGCGGATTCAAGCAGAAGCCAACCTTCGATCAGCCAAAGTAAACTACGAAACGCAGCGCAAGGAACTGGATAGAGTTCGAACTTTGGTTGCCCAAGGCGCCTTGGCTGGGAATAGACTCGACTCTCAGCTTGCTAGCTATGAAGCGGCTAAGACGCAACTGGACAACGCCAATCAAGCACTCAGCTTGATTCAGGCCGGAACTCGACAAGAAGACATCGATGCTGCGCGTGAGCAAGTTCGGCAAGCCGAAGATGGCGTCGAGAATGCAAAGGCATCAAAAGATCTCGATCCACTCTTAAAGGACCAGGTTTCGGCAGCGAAAGCACAAGTTGCAAGTGCAAAAGCTCAAATCCAGAATGCTGAAGCGTCTGTTAGGATCGCCAAACAAGCATTGGACGACACTTTGGTAGTTGCCCCTTTCTCTGGTCGTGTTAACGGACCGCCGGTTCAAATCGGAACGGTGGTTGCAGCCGGCACCCCAATCGTTCATTTGGTTGGAGGATCAGGACTTTACTTCGAGGCCGACGTGCCAGAGGATAAAGTTTCACTCGTATCTGCTGGCAAACCGGTTACCGTGATGGTTGATTCGTTGGGGACAACCGTACAAGGGTCAGTGGTTGCAGTCAGTCCAAAGACAAGCGCCATTGCACGACAATTCACCGCTAGAGTAATGATCCCCAATCCGCCTTCAGCGATCAAGGCTGGAATGTTTGGGCATGCCTTCATAACGCTTCGACAAGTGCCTTCAACCCTGGTTGCTCCTCAGACGGCTGTCGTCGTGCGAGATGGCAGGAATGTGGTCTTTACGGTCGAGAGCGGAAAGGCAAAGATGAACATCGTTGAAACGGGCCTCAAAGACAAAGGCCTCATTGAAGTCAAAGGTCTAGCGGCAGACGCACAAGTCGTCGTTACAGGTCAACAAGGCCTTGATGACGGAGCGCCGGTCAAGATTGATACGAAAGCCGCGCCAGCTAGTGGCGCTTCCGGGAGTAAATCGTGAATCTAACCAGAACCGCAATCACGCGGCCAGTCTTCATCTTGATGTTGATGCTGGCTTCCGTGTTGCTTGGCTTCATCGCCTACCGAGGGATGAGGCTTGAGCAAAACCCAGACGTGAGCTTTCCGGTTGTAACGGTGACAACGGTTTACACCGGTGCTGGCCCGGACGAAATCAACAACCTCGTCTCGAAGAAGATTGAAGACGCAGTTTCGGGCATCTCAAACCTTCGAGAAGTCACTAGCACTTCGCTCGAAGGAGCCTCGACGGTTGTTCTGAACTTTGAACTCGGAACGAACACCGATGTCGCCCTGAACGATACTCGAACCAAGGTTGATTCGGTCATCAATCAGCTTCCAGACGGCACTGAAAAGCCGACGATCCAGAAGTTTGATATCTCAGCTCAAGCTGTTCTGACACTCGCGTTTGCAAGCAAAACCCGAAACAGTCAGCAACTTCGTGACCTCATTGATAACAAACTTCGCGATAAATATGCGCAAATCAATGGTGTAGCTGACGCCAGCATCCTCGGTGGCGACGTTCGAGAAATTCAGATCCAACTGAAGAAAGATAAGCTCATTGCTTACGGACTTGGCATCAGCGATGTCGACCGACAAATTCAAGCCACAAGTTTGAACATTCCAGGCGGACGAATCCTCGCTGGGAATCAAGAGTACACAGTTCGTGTCCTTGCCCAGTGGGAGAATGTTGATCAGATCAAGAACTCTGTCATTACGATCAGCGACAACAACAACCAGGGAGCAAGGTCGAAGCAGGTTAAGCTAAAAGACATCGCGACCGTCGCCGATACTGTTCAGGAGAGAAGCACCTATTCGCGACTGGATGGAAAAGACTCGATCATTCTTTCGATTCAAAAGACTCGTGAAGGAAACGCTGTTAGCATCACCCACCAGGCTGACCAAGTGTCTGCCCAGTTGATGAAGCTGTATCCAGACCTACAAGTCACCAAAACATTTGAACAGGGCAAGATCATTGAGAACACGCTTGAAGACCTCAACTTCACGCTTGTTTTTGCCGTCATCCTTGTTGCGGCGGTTGTCTATCTGTTCTTGCACAACTTCCGCGGGACGCTCATCGTTGCGATTGCGATTCCCGTTTGTGTCTTCGTAACGATCATTGCGATGGCCCTCGCTGGCTTCACGATTAACTCGATGACCATGCTCGCGCTCATCCTTGCGGTTGGCGTTTTGGTTGACGATGCGATCGTTGTCTTGGAGAACATCTATCGTCACCTTAAGATGGGTGAAGATCCTCGCGAGGCGGCACTGAATGGTCGTGGCGAAATCGGTACGGCTGCTCTTGCGATCACAATGGCGGACGTTGTCGTCTTCCTCCCAATCGCCTTCATGGGTGGCATCGTCGGACAGTTCTTCAAACCTCTAGCCCTTGGCTACGTGTTTGCAGTTCTTACTTCGCTATTCGTTTCGTTTACGGTTACGCCAATGCTTGCCGCTAGGTGGTACCGAGCGGGCGAAGACATGGAGCACCCGACCGGAAGATTTGCTCAAGGGTTCGAAAGATTCTTTGGCAAACTAGAACACATCTATCGCCGTTCGCTTGAGTGGGCGCTCCATCACCGGTGGTTCGTCTTCTTGATGGGTAACTCTGCACTCGTTGGAATTATCCTGTTCATCGCAGGAGCTGCGGCCGGATTAAGTGCCAAGAGCCCATTCGCTGGAATTCAGACAGGCATACCTCTTTTCTTCATTTCGGTGATACTCGGCGCCGTCGTGTTCCTCGTCAATTCGATGAGACACGCTCGGGTGATGCCCAAGTTCATTGCATATGGAGCATTGTTTGGGCTCCTCTTCCCGCTATCCGGCCTCATCGGGGGCTTCTATGGAGTCTGGAAAAACGAAGCACCGTTCAAAGGTGAGTTCATTCCCACCTCTGACAACTCCACGGTTCAGATTCAAGTCAAGCTTCCATCCGACGCCGGTTTACCGATGACGGAAAGAGCAGTGAAGCGAATCGAAGATATCGTCAAGAAGAACGAAAACGTCAAGTATGTGGTTTCGAGCATCGGAACGCAGACTGGTGGCGGATTCTCGGGAGCTTCGAACACAGGTTCGAACTATGCAACGGTTGCAGCGACGCTCTACGACCGTGGCGCTTTCCTTGACCACTTCAAGAAGAGCAGCGAAAAGGTTCGATGGGAACGGGATACGAAAGTCGCGGCTGACATATTGGAAGCAGTTGGCCGAGTTCCTGGAGCAGAGATCAAAGTATCTGCAAACAGCGGTCTGGGCTTAGGAAGCGCCATTCAAATGTCATTCCGTGGTGAAGACCCAGCCCTGCTCGCTCAGACGACTTCGAACATCGTTCGTAAGTTAGCGGCTGGAGGAGTTAAGGGCGTCATCAATGCGGACGTTAGCACGACCCCGGGTAAGCCCGAACTGCGAGCTATCCCAATCCGTGAAAGACTGGCAGACATCAACTCGTCGGCATCAACGATAGGCGCTGCCCTTCGCACGATGTATACCGGAGATGATACTGCTCGATTCCGAGTATCCGGTAACGAATACAAGGTTCGAGTCCAGTTAGCGCCAGAAGACAAGAATAATCCGAACCTCGTCAACGAGGTGCCGATCACCTTTGCAGGTGGTGATCCTGTCTTCCTCGGAAGCGTCGCCAAGTTGGTTCAGCAGCCTAGTGTTGACCGAATTGACCGACGTGACCGAGAGCAAGAAATCAGAATCACTGCGGACTTGTTGCCAGGATATGCAGCTGGAACCGTTCAGGCGGAAATCACAAACTGGCTCACAGCAGAAAAGCTTGTTCCTGATGGCGTCATTATGAAGCCACTCGGTCAAGCTGACGCACAAGCCCGAGAAATGGGCGGCATTCTGAGTGCCTTCGCCATCGGTATCGTGCTCGTTTACATGCTGTTGGCGTCCCTGTACGACAACCTGCTGTACCCGTTCATCATCCAGTTGTCGCAGCCTCAGGCTATGACAGGTGCGATTTTGGCTTTGGTTCTAACGGACAAATCGCTCAACTTGGTTGGCTTTATCGGTCTGGTGACGCTAGTCGGACTCGTCGGTAAAAATGCCATCTTGGTGGTTGACTACACGAATACGTTGCGTGATCGAGGTAGGAATCGGCATGATGCACTCGTCGAGGCAGGTCCAACCCGACTTCGACCGATTGCAATGACGACTCTAGCCCTTATCTTGGGTACCTTGCCAATCGCACTGGCTATCGGACGAGGCTCAGAGTTCCGTGAGACCATAGGTATCGTCATCATTGGTGGTATCGTTCTCTCGACGCTTCTGACCCTGCTCGTTATTCCGTGTTCTTACACGATCTTTGACGACATATCCGTCGGACTTGGAAAAGTGTTTGGGCGTAAACGAAAGGTCATTGTCTCAAGCGCCCCTGCAGCAAGCTCAGAATCAGAAACGCCAGCCGACAAGAGCTCAGTCGAGTAACTTGAAAGCAAAGACAAACGAAAAGTGGGGTTCCAACTGAAGTTGGGACCCCACTTTTCATTTCGAGATATCAGGTTTTATTTCAACGACGGAAGTAGCCGCTGATCTTACTCTGCGGCTTTGAGGTGAACGCCGAGTTGAAGTCAAATCCTTCGAATGCGGTAGGAGTTTGACCGGTTGTTCCGTAGACGTACAAAGCCGTCTGATAAATTCCCTGAAGGCTTGCGCTGATCGTAGCGAGAATCAAGATTGATACTGCGCAAAGAATCGCCGCACCAATGATGAGGCCAATTGAACCGGTGAGACATGCCCCGACAAATGGCACGATCGGAACGATCATCAGCATTCCAAAGACGAAGCCGATACCAGCATTACCGATGAGGTTTTCGCCCCAAGTTCGCTTCAACATCGCTCCAGAGCCTTTGATCGCATCGACTGGTCCTTTGTTTTCAAACGCCATGATTGGCACGACAAAGTAAGTAATGATGTTCCAAAGCCCACCGACGATACCGATGACGATTCGTCCAATGAGTCCTGATCGTTCTGATAGCATTCTGAAGATCATTCCTACCGTAGCGGCGATGAACGCCCAACCAAGGATCGGACCAAGTTTCTTCAGCGCATGATTGATTCCATCACCAAAGGTTGGTGTCTGTCCTTGCAGAGCTTGGTAAGTACACGACACCATTCCGGTGTTGAAAAACACAACGATGAAGTAGCTGATGAAATAGTAGAGGAACGTGACGCCATACCAGACAGGTGATAGATGATCAGGATCCGTACCTTTCAACAAGAAGAATGCCGGGACAAAGAATGAGATTGTCAAGAGGATCGTCACAACACCCGTTACGATCGGGAAGATCGCAAGCTGAGGGTTGCTACGGAGGATTTCCATACTCTTTTGGGCTAGCGCCCAACTACGTGACCAACGGTTGCCCATATCGGACCTATTGTACAACCTCTTTATCTGCCATTGATGGGCGACTAGGTCTCGTAGTAAGTTTCAAGGTTTATTGAAACCTTCACAGGTATCCTCTAGAGTAGAAACATGCCCCTTTCCCCTGAGCGAATCGTCGGAACCGAGTTAATGCCGGTTTATGAAAAAATCGACCGAGGAGAGCGCCTTTCGCGTGAAGACGGCCTCCTTCTTGCCACACATCCTAACCTCAGTGGCATCGGTTACATGGCAAACATCGTTCGAGAAAGACGACACGGAGCCAAAACCTACTTCGTTCGAAACCAGCACATAAACTACACAAATATCTGCAACAAATTTTGTAAGTTCTGCTCGTTTTATGCTAAGAAAGGGGGACCAGCTCCGTACCAGATGACTCTGGACGAAGTGAAACACCGGTTGGAGTGGCATCGCGATGTACCGCTCACGGAAATTCATATGGTTGGCGGCATCAATCCGCGATTACCGTACGAGTATTACTTGGACCTTGTGCGAATTGTGAAAGAGGCTCGTCCTGGAGTTCACGTCAAGGCTTTCACCGCAGTAGAAATCGTTGAAATTGCTCGGCAAGGCAAAGTGACGGTCGACCAGGCTCTGGCCGACCTAATAGAAGCTGGACTTGACTCTCTCCCCGGCGGCGGAATCGAAATCCTCTCCGAGCGAGTACACAAAGAGCTTTTTGGTAAAAAACTAAACGGCGAAGAGTGGAAGGATGTTGCTCGGTCAGCCGCAAAGCTCGGTCTCAGACAGTACGCCACGATGCTTTACGGCCATGTTGAGACGGTTGAGGAAAGAGTAGATCACCTTATTCAAATTCGGGAGCTACAAGACGAAACCGGAAACTTTCTCACAATGACTCCTCTTAGCTTCCACCCAGAGGCTACGGAGCTAGAGCACATCGAAGCCCCCACTGGAGAAGATGATCTGCGAGCAATCGCGCTTTCGCGACTGCTCTTGGATAACTTCGAACATATCAAGAGCTTCTGGATTATGAATTCGGTCCCAGTGACTCAGATGGCGCTTTGGTATGGAGCCGATGATGCAGATGGGCTTGTTCATGAGTATGAGATCACCTATAAAGAAGGAGATTTTGGCAACAAGACCCAGGTTCTCACTTATGACAACATGGTCGCGATGATTCAAGAAGCGGGACGAATTCCGGTTGAAAGAGACTGCTTCTATAACGAGATCACAACTGAACAGCTCCATGCGACCGTACAACCCAAATTAACGCCGATTCCAATGGCCAGAGCCTAAATAGCTAGGCCCAACGGCAAGATTACAAATCTCTTGAATCGCGTACAGCATAATGTCGTTATGCTGTACGCGATTCCATTCGTTGTGTTACTCGGGCATGGAGGAGAGCAGGTGAGTTTGCGATTTAACGCCCCTGTAGGTTCTTCTTACCGATACAAGATGATCAACAAGACCCAGCAAATGATGGGAACAGCTGATATGTCAATGACTCAGGAAGTCGTGATGGACTACAAGGTCATGTCGGTTAAGCAGAACTTGTCTTCAGTGCGTACAACCGTTGAAAAGGTGCAAGTCATCGTCCCCAATAACAGCCCAATGGCATCTAGCAAGGCTGGCGTTGAAAAGATGCTTAACGGCTTGACGATTGATTCAGTTATCGACCGACAGATGAAGATTGTTTCGTCGAAAGTAGTTAAAGGAAATGCGATGGCTAGTGCGATGCAGCAGAATATGCAAGCCGGCTTACAAGGTGTTGCTTATTCAGCATCACCGGTATCTGTCGGTTCTACATGGTCCTCAAATATCGACATGTCCAAGATGGGTGGCATGATGCCTCCATGAGCCAAATCGACAGGTTCCGTAACTGCTAAGTTCACTGTTAAGTCAATCACTGGTAGCGGCGCAGGCAAAAAGGTCAACCTGGGAATTGTAACATCCGGGACGTTAAACATGGCCATGGGAACAACCAAGGTGAACATGGTTATCTCTGGAACGGGTTCTTCATCAATCGATCTAGCGACAGGAATTGCTTCATCAACAGAACAAAAGGTTGATATCGCCATAAAGATGCCTCAAATGACCATGAAGTCACGGGCAATATACTCGTTAAAAAGACTCTAAAGAGAATTCGATACGAGAAAAAATAAAGGGTTCCCAACCACCGGTTGGGAACCCTTTTGAGACTAAGCTAATCAGCTTGGTTTCTTAGCCAAGGCCTACAAAACATCCGTCTGAATCAACTGCAGAGAGAGAAGTTGGTCGAATGTAGATCGTTCCGTTCTGTGTGTTGTCCTCGATGATTGGAAGACCAGTTTCAGTATCCAACTCAGTGAGTGACCGAACGCCATCGGTTAGAGTCAAGCCATAGTAAGCGTCTGTCAGATCGACTCTGCATGAATCGCTACCAGAGGTGAACCGGCGTGCGTCGAAGCCAAACTGTCGGTAGAAGTTTGCTGGCATCGAAGCATTATCGATTTGCATGAACTGAACGTAGTTGGGAACGCTCGCCTTGAACCACCCATTGTAGCTCGTGGTGACTTTTCCAACAACCTTAACTGGACTTGATGGATCTGAAGGATTTGTCAAGGCATAGAAGTTAATGACGACGCCGCTAACAGGCTTATCGGTTCCCTCAACCAGGACCCGGCCGTTAAGCTTGACCTGTCGTGGAAGGACTCGATAGTAACTGGCGTAAGCAACTTCGTTGTAGGTTGCGGACACGGCTGGGGTGTCGCCTGCTGCGGTCTCTTGAGTTCCGGCAATAAACACACCTGTCTCGCTTGCCAACGTTCCGCTTGCAGTCGCATTCGTCGACCATAAGGTCGCAGGCAAAATGTTTCTCTTTCCGCCTACGTAATTAACTAATTGGAAGATAACTCTTTCTTGCGTCTGGATATTGTTCGTATCCTGAATGCCACCTTTGAGTGGATCGACGAGGTCGCCAATCGCTACCTTTGTCGGATCGATTAGATCATCGGCGGTGTATTTGCTCTGAGCTGCTTCTTTGATGTCCGAAGACGTCAAAAGAACAACAGCCTCGATTCGAGGGGTCGCTGGATCGACAACGCCAACGCTACTCGAAGATCCGCCGGAACCGGCGCATCCGAGCAATAACACTGCCATTACAAAAATGGCTGCAACAAAACGAACTTGCTTCATCTCGGGTCCTATTATGCCAAGGCTAGACTTACTTGTACAGTCCTAACCGCTGCTAAAGCGGAGTTTATCCAAAACCACACCCTGTTGGAGGTGGTGGAGGGGTAGATGACGAATTTAAATTGGGATACACAACTATATCCTCTGATAAAAGGCTCCAATTTCCAGTACCGACCGTTGGCATCGGAATCGAGCAACCTTCGATGGAAGTCGTGTAATCAAAGGAGCCGTATCCGAATTGGTTGTAGTAGCCTGGGTAGCCGAAGTTGGTTGTGTAGTAATCAATCAACCAGGAGAAATCGGCGATCCAGCGGGTGGCATTGGAAGGTACCGCTGTCGCAAAAACTCCCCTTGAGTCCGTTGTGGTCTCGCCGACTTTCGTTCCGCTGTTGTTATAAAAATAGACCGCAGCGTGCGAAACGGCAACACCGCTCGTATTCCGAACAAAGCCATAAGCACGTTTGCTCGTTGGCACGACCTTGAATGCGACGGTATAGCTCGTGCCTTTGTAAGTCGCTGTAGCGGAATAAGTCGTATCCGAGGCATCAACTGCTGTTAAAACGCCGCCTGAGTTGATCGTCGCAACCGTACTCGGGGCGTCAATTGTCCAACCAGAGCCACCGAGAGTAAACGTGCCGCCAGAAGTCGTTGTTCCAACAACCGATAACTGAACCGAGTCTCCGGGCATGAGGACTGTTAACGGGAAGGCAATCGTCGAACTAAATGATGAAGACTGGCCCTGAACGCGCACATCGGTGACATCAGGTGTCCCACCGCCGCCGCCTCCACCGCCGCCACAACCAGCAACGGCAATCACCGCAACACAAACAAGATATTTTGCGATGCGTAGGTGGTTAGGTAAGTCAAAGAAACTAGCCATTCTGCGAGATTTCGTATGAATGACTCATTGTGAGCTAGATTTGGTTCGATTTACTTCGGTTGAAGCAAATCCATGTGGCAATAAGTCGACAATTCTGTAAGTTGTTGTCGAGTTATCGTCAGCTACCATCACAACCTCGACTTGCGAATCGGGTGCAACAAACTCCAGAAGTAGCTGCCGACAGATTCCGCAAGGACTCGCGCCGTCCTCGGTCGAGAGAATAATCCGCCTCATTTTTCGGCATCCGTCCGCAATCATCGTCCCGAGGGCGACTCTCTCTGCACAAAGGGTTGCCCCAAAAGAAACAGACTCGATATTGCAGCCAACAAATACCTTTCCATTAACAGCTTCAATCGCACAACCTACCGTGTAGCCGCTAAAAGGCGCATAAGCGTTTTTGCGCGCAGCCCTAGCCAACTCGATGAGTTTTGTGTCGTTCATGACAGCTCTGCCACCGTCACACCAGCGCCCCCATCGGCAGGATCGGCGTCTCGGAAAGAGGCCACCGCAGGATGCTTCTTCAAATAGTCTTGCGTACACTTTCGAAGGATGCCTTCTCCTTTCCCATGCAAGATGCGTAAGGTTGGAAGACCTGCCAAAACGGCATCATCAACAAACTTTTCCAGGTCACGCAAAGCTTCTTCTGCTCGCATGTGCCGAAGGTCGATTTCTGTTGAGGCATGCATCGACTTTGCCAATCTGATATTTGGTCTTGCCTTCGCTGGCTCATGGTGGATCTTGGACAACACCTCAAGGCGGTCAGCCGGGACGGTCATCTTGAGTGCCCCAATCTGAACAATCGCCTGTCCATCACGAGGGTCTTCGGTGAGCGTGCCGACTTGAGTAAATCCCTGAATGCGGACCTGAACTCCTTTAGCAAGGGCTTCGCGGTCCCGCTTTGACTGCTTTGGGGCAAATTCTTTGGCAAAATCTCGCCCAACTTCATCGAGATCGCGCAAGCGCTCTCGAGCAGAACTAATCTTCTGCTCGTCCTTGGGAAGTTTCTTGATCTCATCAAAGATTTGAGTAGCTTCCAGCCGAATTTCACGAAGCGCTGCTTCGATGACCTCCTGAGCCTTGGCATGAGCGTTCTTTCGAATATCCTCCGCCTCGGCCAGTTTTCGCGCCGCCTTTTGCTCCGCCTTTCGAAGGTCAGCCGTGCGTTTATCTGCTTCGCTTTGAGCAAGTCGTGCTTGGCGCTGGCTCTGTTCCAGGCTTTCTAACATTCGGGCAACGTCTTGCGCCTGTTCGCCAAGAGTTGTTCTTGCTTCCTCAACTATCTCCTTGCTGATTCCGTACCGCTCAGCGATTTTTAACGCATTTGACGCTCCTGGCGCTCCGAGCATCAGCCGATAAGTGGGCTTGAGCGACTTGGCATCGAACTCCATTGCCGCGTTTTGAAAGCCTGTTGTGTCGTACGCAAATGCCTTCAATTCGCCGTAGTGAGTGCTTGCAAGGATCGTGGCTCCTTTTCTTGCCATCTCGTTAAGAATCGACTTGGCAAGGGCGGCACCTTCCGCAGGGTCTGTTCCGGCGCCAATTTCGTCGAGAAGGACAATCGCTCCTTTCTTAAGATGTCGCAATGCCTCGGCAACGTTCTTCAGGTGGCCACTAAACGTCGATAACGACTGCTCTAAGCTCTGCTCATCACCAATATCGGCCCAAACTTGCGTAAATGGCGCTAAACGAACATCAAGCGCAGGAGGCATCATTCCCGATTGCGCCATCAGCACAAACAAGCCAACACATTTGATGGCGACTGTTTTGCCCCCGGTATTGGGTCCGGTGATAAGAACGCTATTACCGATTCCAAGAGATATGTCGAGCGGTATGACTTTCTCGGGGTCCAAAAGCGGATGCCTTCCACCTTGAATCGAAATAAAGTGGTTTTCGTCACCTATCCCGACTTTTTGCGGCATAGTTCCGCGCATATCGAAGGCTAGACGGGCTTTGGCAAGGATCAAGTCAAGCTGCGCCGCAGCTTCGATGCCGCCGATGACTTCATCTGCGACAGCTCCGACCTTCGTTGACAACGAGGTTAGTATCCGGATGATCTCTTGGCGCTCAGCAGCTTCTGCCTCACGAAGAGCGTTGCCCAATTGCAAAACGTCTTCGGGTTCCAAATAAATCGTCTGTCCACTTCCAGAAGTGTCATGAACAATTCCACGAATTTTGCCTCGGTTTTCTGACTTCAACGGAATCACATACCGCCCATCGCGAACCGTATAGATCGGGTCGCTTAACAGATCGCGGTGTTTGCCCGTGGTGTAAGACTGAATTCTCTCCAGAATTCGGGTGTTCGCCGACTTCTTCTTAGCGCGAAGGGCGGCGAGGGCGGGACTAGCACCGTCCCGGCAAGTACCATCGGGATCTAGACTATCGAACAAGAGTTCTTCAAGCCTTCGGTGATCTGGAAGTGCCGCGCAGAACGGGTGGAGTTTTGGAAAGGTCTCGTGCAATGGGCTGAGCACGTTCGCCATTGATCGCATCGCACGCAATGCATCTGCAATTTGGAATAGCTCCTGACCACCAAGCACTCCGTTCTTACCAGCACGGTTTAAAGCTGGACGAAGATCATAAACAGGACCGAGCGACGGAACCGCATGTTTACTCAGAAAGTCGTAAGCCTCTTGAGTTGCCGAGAGCAAGTACCAAACTTCGCCAGGCTTGAATGACGGCCGAAGCTCGTCGGCTAATGCAGCACCAAGTCCCGTCTCACAATGTCGATGGAGACGGTCGAGGATCAACTGGAATTCGAGAACCCTCAGTGCGTGCATTCTTCTATTTTGACGGTTCTACAAAAATCTCGTCACTACTGGCAGTCGAGAGACCTATTGTTTGGGTCTACTGAATTCGACTTGAGTTGGCCGGCTACCTAACTGTGCTGGAAGCACCCAGAACAAATAAACTGAACCCAGAAAAGCAAGCAAAAGCAGCCAGGGGAATTTCTCTGGAACAGTTTTCGATGTCTTTTTGGCCACGAGAGCAGGATACCAACTCCTGCCAAATCCCACTTACCGGCTATCATGAAATTAATGGCGGTGATGAACCGGGGAGCGGTGGATATCGCATGGGATGCGTTGGTCGGACTTTTTACCTTCGTGGGCGAATCCGGACTCATCGTCGGCGATGCTGCTCGTCGCCTCTTTCGAAAGCCGTTTGAGGTTCAAGAAACGATTAACCAGATGGCCTTTATCGGAGTTTCTAGTGTTCCGATAGTCGCCTTAACTGGTTTTTTCAGTGGGGCAGTTCTTTCTCTATACCTCACTCAGTTCCTCATGAGGTACGGCGCTACCGGCTTCGTTGGCGCTACAGTTGGGCTTAGTGTCACTCGTGAAATCGGCCCGGTGATCGCAGGAATCATGGTCGCCGCCAGATGTGGTAGCGCGATGGCGGCACAAATCGGCACGATGAAGGTGTCGGAACAGATTGACGCTCTGAAAATGCTAAGCGTTCATCCAACCAACTACCTTGTGTTGCCGCGGCTCATTGCTGGTTTAACGATGCTCCCGGTCTTATCCCTCGTGTGTATGTACTCTGGGATCTTGGGTGGTGTGCTCGTAGCAGCGACCTACGGCTTGCCGATAGCTTCGTTCATGCAGTCAGTTCAGCAATTCGTTCAGCCATCTGATTTCATCAACGGCTGCGTCAAAACCCCTGCATTCGGCCTCATCATTACGGTAGTCGCCTGCCAACAAGGTATGCGAACCACAGACGGTGCGGTAGGTGTTGGGCGGGCAACTACGAATACGGTTGTGCTGTCGATGGTGCTGATTTACATAGCGAATTTTGTGCTCGCCCGGATACTGTTCTAGCCCTTTTTTGAGCCAGCTAAATACGTTGCTAGTTGCTTGTTCAGAACATCGCGATTGTCGTATTCGGTGAGAGGCCGGCTCAACTTGTGCTTCAAGATACGGGCAGCTTTGGCGTAAAGCCTTTTTGCTTCAGACGGCTTCCCTAGATAGTGATAACAAGCTCCCAGATGTGCGATCAATTCGTAATCGGCTCGCGATTCCTTGTCTCGCTGTAGGCATTTCTGAATGTAGGCAAGTTGGCTCTTATATTCGGCCGGAAATAACGCACCATTGTCAACCCACTTCCCGTTGTCGATGGTTTCAAACGTTGGAAATCTAGGTTGCTCGGCGACAGAGAGAGTCAATCCAATCGACTCTACCGACTGGATCGCGATCTTTTTTCCGAACGGTTTCAGGATAATCGGATCCAGACTCGTCGATATCCCTGCGAGTGACCAGCGACTATTCTTTTCTCGAAGGACAAGCATGTTGGAGGGCGTACAGTCGGCCGCGTAATAGACGCGGTCTAGGAGGATCTCTTCGTTGCCATCCCCATCCAGATCGCGTCCGACTAAGGTCAGCTCGTGGTATTCATCTATGTCATCGCGCGAATCGGCCTTCACCTCTGCGCGTTGTAAGCCAGAAGGAGTCGACACCCATATCTCTGCTTTTCGAGTAGTCACCCAAAACTGAGGCAAGGTCTCTTTCGGATTACCAGCAGACCCCGGCTCGGCAGTAATGCAAACCCAAATCTTCTTGCCTTTGATTTGAACTGGCGCGACTCGTCGAAAGTTTTTGCCCTTTGGTAAAGCACTTTTGAAATACTCGACCGCTTGATTGTATATATCCAATCGTTTTCGAAAAGCCGTGCTCGAATCAGAACGACCAACCGCCTCCCACCTTTGCAGTTCGCTTGCTGACTTCTGGTAGTCAGCAAGTTCGAGATAGATCTTTGCCAAGAATGGGGCGGTGTCAAGATCACTAAACCCTTTTCGCCTTAGCTCGATGTAAGCATCTGCGGCATCTCGAAACTTAGCTTGAGGCGCACCATCATCTGCAAAGAGTTTAAAAGCGTCATCGTACAAACGATGAGCCAATTCTTTTGGCTGTTCAGCGAACGTCGAAGCAACAGCAAAGCAGGCAACACAAAACACAAAGAAATTCCTAATACTTTAGAAGCTAGGAAACGTCTGTTCGAACGGTTCCTAGCCAATTCATTAGCCCTTTTGAGAGCGGAGCATATATTCGCCGATTTGCTGCTTCATCACAGCAACATCCGTGGGCTCAAGATTCTTCGCAGATTTGAACTCTTTGATCAGGACCGAAGCAGCCGCACCGAATGCCTTTTTCGCTTCCTCTTTGCGCCTGAGATAAGCAAGCGCCATTCCTTGATGCGCTAACAGATCGTAGTCGTCTTTGGTACTAGCGAGTGCCCGCTTTATCTCTGCAAGCTGCTCAGCGTAGTCAGCTTTGAACTGTTCGCCACAATCAACCCACTTCCCTTTTACCAACGTCCGATAGGATGGGAATCGAGGCTGTGCCGAATGTGAAAGAGTCGAGCCTATCGCCTGCACCGATCGGAACGCTCGCTGCTTCTTTCCGAACTGGTGATTGGAAAGTGGGTCGTGGCTGAGTTGGTCGCCAACTCTGGTCCAACCACTCTCTCCATACTGAAATACGTTTAGGCAGGAAGGTGTCCAGCTCGCTCCATAAATCACACCTTCAAGAATGATCTCTTCGTTACCGTCACCATCAATATCGCGACCAATAAGTGTCACTTCATTCGATTGATTGAACTTAGAATCTTTGTCGAAGTCAAACCGAGAGTCGGTCAATACAAATGATTTCAGACCGATTGTGGATTCAACCCAAAGAGTTGAACCGACTAAATTGGTCCGGTTATAAACACTATCTAGTTCTTTCTCTTCGCCATCATCCTTTCGAGCCGTTAGGGCAACCCAAACTTCCTCGCCCTTTACGTTGATTGGCGCCACTTTAAGAATCCTCAGGCTGTTCGGGACAAGGTTAAAGAACCGAAATTCTTGCTGCTGATAGCGGCGGAGACGTTCGCCAAAAAGCTCGGCTTCGTGCGATGGATCGGCTTTCTCCCATCGGTCCCACTCGTCCTCAGCGTTTTTGCTTCGCCCGGTTTCAAGCAATAGGCGAGCCAACGCCGGGGCAGTGATTTTATCTGAGACTCCGGTTTCTCTCAGTCGCTGGTATCTAGAAATTGCTTCACCAAACTTGGCTTGAGGGGCCCCGTCATCTGCAAAAACAAGAAATGCTTCGTTGTAGGCTCGTTGCGCCCACTGAATCGGTGTCTCTGTTGCCAGAGCGCTCATTGCTACTAAATATACGAATGGCCCCATGTGTCTTATTGTCACGATTGTTTTTTGTCAATTGGTAAATCATGGCAAAATGCGGACATGAGTGCATTCCCTGTCAACCCGCATCGCCACGATCCTTACAAAAACTTTCGCTTCCGCGTTATTTGGGACGGACGAACAGTCGTCGGCGTTTCCAAAGTTTCAGGATTATCGCGACAAACCGAAGTTATTGCCATTCATGATGGTTCAAGTGGCATCACATCTTTGGGGGCAGGTCGCACATCCTATTCCCCGATCACTTTAGAAAGAGGCGTTACTCAAGATCCAGCTTTCGAACAGTGGGCAGATTTGGCGTCCTCCGCCGAGAGAGGAGGTGACGTTGTCTCGCTCAAACACCTTCGCAAAGACATAGTCATCGAGTTACTTAACGAGGCAGGACAGGTTGTCAAAGCATACAAGGTCTTTCGCTGTTGGCCATCCAAATATGAAGCGATAAGCGACTTAGATGCAGACGGATGCTCAGTTGCCATTGAAACCCTCGTGCTACAGAACGAAGGCTGGGAACGAGACACAAGCGTTCCTGAACCATCAGAAAACTGAGGGGTGAACAAGGCGCGATTTCCGTCGCACCTTGTTCAGTTCGATATCTACGCTCTCAGAACCATAACTGGATAAGGTTCTGAGACGACTTGATGCAAGGAGATACTTCCAACCATGAGCCGTTCCAGGAATCCATGACCTTGTGCCCCGAGGACAAGTAGGTCGGCTTCGGATTCCTGCATCGTTGTGCGAATCGCGTCGGTCGTGTTGCCACGAATCACCTTCGAAGTGGCATTGAATCCGGCCTTGGTTAGCTTTTCAACAACCTTGGCACTCTTCTCCAAAGTCTTTTCTTCAACGTAGGTATCGACAAAACCGCCCAGCATCGGCAGATTCTTATGGAGAACTTCCGCTTCGCGGTCGTCGATGTCGAAAGCGGTCAACACGATGACCTCTGATAACCCCTTTGGCGCCATCTGAATGAATTTCTCAACGCATCGATCCGCATACACGGAGTGATCGGTGGCAAAAACTGCCTTCAGATTCGACGACTTCTCTTGTGGCCCCTTTGCGACCAAGATGGATGCCGGGCATGAAATCGTCAGGGCACGACTGACTGATCCCAAGAAACTGGTGGACCATTTGCCGGTATGCGTCGCACAAACCACAACTAACTCGGCATGTGTGTTTTCAGCCTCGGCGATGAGCATATGCGAAGGGCTACCGAACACCAACCGCTTATGAGTATCCAAGCCATTCGAACAGGCACTCGAAGCCGCTTCTTCAAGCGCGGTTAGTCCTAAATTCTGGACGACCTTTGTAAACTCAGCCTGAGCTTCGGCGTCTGGACCTAACGGCTCTTGGAAGGGCATCGTCGGGTCAGCCGTATGTAACAACGTGACTTGACTGCCTGGAAAATCGAGGGCAGCAAATAAACAAAGGGCGGGGCGATAGGCGCCGTGTGCGTCAACTCCGACGATGGCTCTCATGAACGTATTCTCCCGTAAAGGCGTGGTTCGCTAGCTTACGCTATATTCCCGTTACTTCGCGTGGCGGCGACGCGGAATTCGAACCCTTAGTACACCACGTTTATATTTTGCGGTCGCAAGTTCGAACATCGCGTCCAAGCCGAGCGTCGCGCTGGCGTGAAAATGTCCAAACAGTCTCTCAAGCTGCACGTACTCTTCAGCGTCTTCAGAATCGTGGTCAAAATCTCGATCAACGTCAACAGTTAAGACGCCGCTTTGCATATCCAGTTGAATATCGTCCTCATCAACACCCGGAAGGTCAACAACCACAACGTATTCCGATGCAGAAACCTTAATATCTAGTGAAGGCTTATATACTTCCTTTGCATCTATTGCTTTTTCTGCCACAAGAAATCCTCTATTCAGCAAATCACTTATTTCAGCACCTGGTGTTTTGAGACGTTCCATAGTTTTCCACTAAAACAGTGATGGGGCATGATCACTAGTTTGATGGTGTTTCGTTTAGAACTTAACAGCAAGTCAAGAATTCCGAGTCCTGCGAAACCTGTCAGGGAAAACCACGACATTTGAACCCAAAAAAGCGTATGATTAAGGGAGATGGAGTTGCATACAAGCGAGCGATTTCGGGATGCCCTTTCTGATAGAGAAAGACAGCTATTAACCCTTGCGGCACAAGGATTCACAGATAATGCAATTGCGCAAAAACTGGGAATATCGCTAGCCACAGTAGGGACCTACTGGGGCCGAGTTCGCATTAAAATGGGACCACTTAATCGCACAGAATTGGTTGCACACTTCCTTCGCGAAGAAGCTGCAGATACCCTCTCGGTCTTGCAAGAGGAGAACCAAGGTCTTATTCGAGAAATCGAAGACATCACCAAGACGGCTGAAATGCTTAAGGCTTCTTTGGAGATGTTCCGGGGTCTGATCGACACAGCTCCTGACGCCATCATAGTGGTCAACGAGGATGGTGATATTCAGTTGGTCAACGAGCAAGCCTGCGAGATGTTCAGATACACCCAGGAAGAGTTCCTCAAAATTTCAGTTGAGCAACTCGTGCCTGAGCGCTATCGACACGCACATATCAGCCATCGAGAGCAGTACCATCGCGACCCCATCAAGAAACGTATGGCTGAGCATTTAGCAACCATGGCGCGCCGATCTGACGGATCAGAGTTCCCGATGGCCACCGCTCTTAGCGCAACGAAATCAGGTGACAATATGCTGGTCACCTGCATCATTCGAGACTTCTCCGACATCTGGAAGAATTCCCCAAAAGTCGAGACCGTAAGAGCATTTAGGTGAAGTTGGGCCAACTTGGCCCAACTTCATACTTTTGTCAGATCAATATACAGCAGATCATTTTCTCTTAAGCTGATCGAGGCACTAAACTTTCCATCCGCTGCTATCGTGACGGTCTTCCTAATTTCGGGTTTGTCCGAAGTTTGCTTCTTTAGCTGCCGTATCTGATCTGGATTGAGGTCTTTCGGAAGCCCCCATTCCATATAGGTCGTGTAGGCGTCGTTGGCCTTATATCCAGTTCGGCGAACCGAGAACTGATACGTTCCGGGTTCTAGTCCGTTCAGTTTTAGCTCGATAGGAGCCGTCGCTTTAGCGGGATGGACTTTTCGGAAGTAGGGCCGATTGCTCTCGTGCTGGTCTGGGGTTGTATAGTCCCAAACCAACCCCTTAAAGCCATTTTCAGTTTTCGTAAGGATTGATCTTGCGTCCGAATTGCGCAGCTCCGTACTTCCAAGCATATTGAGGTATTTGTAGGCAAAAAAGGACGCCTTGGGGATGCCTTCGCGATTGATCAGCCCGAAACCTCCATGGAACGAAGAAGGAGTAGGCCCAGCTTCCTCAAAGAGATCGGTATAAACCCAATAGCTCATCGATTCGACGAACCCTTCCGTATTCTTTAGCTTATCAAGGATATACGGAGCACTTATATAGGCATCATGAACGGGGTCGCGAGGATTGTAGCTGGTGCTCCACTCGGTGAAATAGAGCGGCAACCCTGGCCTTGTTGAGGACTGGATTTGACCTCGCACTCGCTTAACATCATCAATAATCGCGCCTGGATTGGGCGAGAGCTTGTTGTCGCCTTCCCCTTTCTCGTCAAAGTAGCCAGCATCTACTCCATAGGTGTGTGTGGTGATAAAGTCGAGCGCTACTCTCTCTTTGTCCGCGTGCTCTATCGTCTCGGTGATCCAGCCGCATCCAGCGGTGGCAGGGCCGCCAACGAGTAGCTTCGGATTGACACCTTTGATCGCGCGAACCGTGTAGTCGTATAGCTTGAAGTAGGATGGTTGATCACCTTTGGTCCAGAAGCCGTCGAGATTCGGCTCGTTCCAAACCTCAAACCGCCACGATTCGACCTCTTTCTTTCCAAAAGTCTTTTCAAGGTTGACCACAAATGCGGTGATAAATTCGGCCCATTTTTGATGATCCTTGGGTGGCGAACCGTTTGCCTGCCAGAAAAAGATTCGCTTATCTCCGGTTGCGAGTGCTTCCGGCATAAAACCGATCTCGACAAACGGCTTCATCCCTGTTTTAAGGATCGCCCGATAAACCTTGTTGATCGCCGTGAAGTCGTAGACCGGTTTGCCACCCACCTCTTGGTAAGCGTGCATGTCGTCAAGGAATATGCCGTGAAATCGAATGTACTTAAAGCCCAGATCACGCTTCGTCATTCGCAAATGTTCCATGTTTGCCTTCCGCAGAAGGATTCCCGGGTGATCGGCTCCGACGCAGTCCTGCCACATCATATTGCGCGGCCCTTTTTCGTTGAAGAGGTCAGCAGAAATTTGCCGAGATTTTGATTCGTCCGTGGTGGCAGCAAGCGACCCAACGGAAGCCAAAGAAGCAAGAGCGAGGAACAGCAGCGTACTCATATCTCTTCACAAAGGATACCGAGCAAGCCGAACTAACTCAGTAGTAGATAATTGCGCTATTCATCTTTCTCTGATAGTGATTTCATCGAACGCCGGTGATGCTCGTGCAAAAACTCGTCTCAGGTATCAAAAGATTCCTTGCAAGTGTGGCAGCGGGCTAGAGTGTTGATCGAACACTCTAGGGACTTACCTCTCGGGATTTTCGATCAAGAATTGAACTGGTTTCCAACCCGCTTGGTACAACTCACGCTCGTAACTAAATTTGACATAGGTAGGCATCAACTCATACATCCCACAGTATCAAAAAAACTAGAAACATTTTTAGCATACCCTAAAAGTTGCCATATACTTGGTTTATGGCAACTTTGGCTATTTTGGCACTTTCAGCACAGCTAATTACCTTGTCTATTGATAATTGGGCCCCATACAATATGCTGCCTGCGATGACTTACAGCGTAAGTCCAAGCTCAATTACGATCACCAGTTCAGGCCAAGTTTATTCTGAAACGGCTCAATATGGGGACTATGACACGTACCGTCAGGGGCTCACAGAAGCCTATTCAGAATTTCCAAATCTCCACCTGAATATGACGCGCACCGGTGGGTTCGCGGATCCTGTTGGACAACCAACAACGAATTAAACGGTTCATCGAACCTCTTCTCTGCCACGTACACGTTCATCGGTGGTAATTACGAGCCATCCGGTGTCACCCAGGTGTCTGTGGACACTTACACATTCGTAGATGACGCAGGCATATCGTCTATTTCTGATCCAACTTGCACATCGCACATAAATATTATTACCAAGGTTCCGAAAGTCGGCGGTGGTGCCGGTTAGGGTTCATCTCAGTTAGAAACCCTTGGAGAAACTAATATGCTCATCACGATCTTGTGTCTCTCTCAATTCAGCTTTCCGGGAGGTAGCGCCCGAAGCTTGGCGGATGAACTCTATTCGAAATTCCACAAGCCCGTCGCGATATTGCTTGCTCCTGGGCAAACGTATCCGAAGTTTTCCATTGATACCGACGAGATTACAGACTTTCTGCGAGTTCTCCGACGGAAATATCATTACGACACCCCTCCAAAGGATAAGCAAACACTCGGGCTTGCTGCGGATGGTTGGCCGCATCATTTGTTGTTACAGATTGACGGTTCCAATCTTTACACCGATCCCTTACCCGTAGATACCAAAACGACCCTCACCTGTATTGATGGCAAAGTTGACATATCAAACGGCTCGACTCGAACAATAACGCTTCAGCAACTTCGCAGTGCATTCTCGAAGTCTGGATACAGGCTGGAGAGCCTCAAGTTTTATGAGATGTGTCGATTTGTTTTGTCGTGTCACAGCGAGAACCTGCAAGATGTTTGCAAAGCAGTTGGCGTAGCCCTCGGCTCAGATGTGGTCATCGACGAGAAAGAACATTTGGTCACTTTCGGTCTGGATGTGAAAGCTATGCGACGGAGGGCAGTCCGTTTATTTGAAAATTCAATTCAGTTTGGTGTATCTGGAAACAGCCAAGTCGAGTACGAGAACGCAAGATATGAGTTTCATCGGGTCTTCTGGTCGAATATAAAGGACTCTACCATCGCGAGTATCTATAACGAGGAATGGAAGAGTTACAACCAGCCCGAAGGCAACCCTATTCATACTGCCGCAATACAACAGTTACCTATCCTCATCAAGTACTTCGATGCATCTCCGAGTGGCAAATGGCTTGCAGAGAAACTGAGAACAGTTGATCCTCATGACCCCATCAATATCACTCCAACAAGTGATGGGAAAACAGGGCGTGGTTACATGATCAAAGATAATTCGCCCTCAAACAAATATGGCTATTTTTTGCTTAGCCCCTAACACTAGCCTGTGGAGGTTGAGCACTTAACTTACAGCAGAAAATCCAAGGAGCCGTCTCGTCAGCTCACCGCCTTCGAAAAGCAGTTCTCGAATCGCTTGATCAAAATGAGCTTGCTTGAGTGGCCCAATTTCTGAGCCATTGACGGACATGTTGACGGCTTTTCGAACCCAATCTTGGAAGAACTCGTGCCGTTAAACTAGCGGAAATTAAGAAAATCAACAGGAAAATCTAACGTTAGACCTTTCACAAAAGTAATCGTCTTTTGAAGGTCATCTTTTGATTTACTACTGACTCGAACCTCGTCACCTTGGATTTGAGCCTGAACTTTGAGACCTTTGTCTTTGATCTGCTTGATAAGCGCTTTTGCCTTATCCTGGGCGATTCCTTGCTTGAATTCCAGCTTGCACTTCACGCTGATGCCAGCGCCAGGCTCAAGCTTTCCCCACTCGATCGACCTTGAATCGATGCCTCGCTTGATCAGCTTGCTGAATACGATATCCTTCAACTGATCCATGCGAAACTCGTCGTCGGCGACCAAGCTCGTCGAATCTTTTTCAGCCAGAATTTCGCACTTAGTCCCTTTGAGGTCATAGCGATTGCTTAGCTCTTTCTGAGCCTGATCAAGAGCGTTCTTGACCTCCATTTGGTCGACTTTACTAACGATATCAAAACTGAAGTCTGCGGCAGCCATATTTAGACTTTCTCCAGATCGCTCATCTGCACCAGTAGAACATAGTGGGCATTGAAGTCGAGTTCCTCTTGAGTCAGAGTCTTCTTCTGGTTTTCAGGGAGTTCGTTTAGGAATCGGTTTCTCATGCGAAGAGTCGCCGTCTTATGAACATCTGCTGTGATGTCGCTCATCGACTCAGGATCGACCTTGATCGAGACTTCATCGACCGAATAAACAGTTTGCACAGTACCGACCGAACCAGCCATGTGTTCGTAGTATCGGTTCTTCTTTCGGTCTTCGTCGGTTACCGGTCGCGTAATGACCCGAACGCGATCCCCTTCTTTCACTTCACTCACAACTAGCAAGTTTACCTTTTAGGGCGTCTCGCAGAAATAACCTCTGTATTCATTCCTGCCCAGTGTAAAACTCCACCATACCGACCGTGCTCCATCTTGATGCACTTATCGACAACGGCTATGAGTCCAGCCTCAATCGCTTTGTCCGCCGCGTCAAAGTTGATAATCCTCAATTGCTGCCAAACCGCCTTTGCGCCATTTCGGATCGCTTGGTCTACGATCCCGTCTACTTCATGGGGTGGTCGGAAGATATCAACAACATCGACAGCAAAAGGAACGTCATCGAGACTGGCGTATGCCTTTTCACCTAGAATTTCATTTGCCTTGGGATGAATAGGAATGATCTGAAAGCCCTCGTCCTTGAGATAGCTGGCAACCATGTTGCTCGCCTTCGTGGATTCCGTGGATAAACCGACGATAGCAATTGTCTTCGCCGACTGAAGCAGCTGCTGGATAGCCTTCGAGTTTTGGTATTTATCACGTTGCTCAGGCGTGAGCTTCGTGTTCAGCGAAATACTGCATGCGAGTTCGGCGACTTGACTCATAAAATCCTTTCTATTGTGAACAATTGGGGCGATACTCGCCCCTAAGAATCTATACGAGTCGAATGTTTAGTCACATCGCCAATAGTAGGTGTCATCCCACTCTCCGCCACCCGTCTGCTCCGAAGACTTGTGGCCGTAAGGATCGACTCGGCTCTCATCAAATCCACCTCTGTTGACATGCTTGGCATGGCCATCTGAGAAAATCAGGGTTCCACCGCTTGGGTCCCAGTTCGAGAAGTAGCCGCAGTCATATCCGTAGATCGTACAATTCGGGTCGTTCTTTTTCTCAAAGAATCCCATCATTTCCAGTCGGATGATTCGTGTGTCCGCTGGATACTGAATCATTCCTTCGGTGACGATGTCATTTGCCGTATATTTGTCGCGATTGTTGTTTTGCGACGACTCGCCTGCAACGGTGGAAAAGTTGCAGTGCCCAAACCGATACGAACTGCCGTAAGCCTTCCAGTAGGTACTTGCCCCGACTGCCAGGCTGCCGCCATCTTGTGATAGATAGGAACTGCCGGTATCGAGCGGACTCTTGAAGATCTCTTTCGACTTCGAGTACGGCAGGATTTGTGTCTCGACACCCTTATGCTCGGCAGGAGTGTAAATCGAGGGATTACTGTTATAGGCGTAAAAGATCGGCATCGTGTCGTCATAGTCACCAAGATAAATCTTGATCGACACGCCGATTTGCCGCGCATTGCTAAGATCCGCAGTTTTCTTAGCAGCAAATTTCGCCTGAGCAAATACTGGGAATAATATGGCCGCCAAGATGGCAATGATCGCAATAACAACAAGGAGTTCGATAAGCGTAAAAGCTCTTTTCATTTCAGACCTCTTTTGTCCAAGCCCGCCTCGCCAGATTGCGAAGTCGGACCTATAGCAGGTCTGCTTCCACAATCCCTACGCCGGTATTAGCCGGATCAGGTTCTTAGGGTCACCGAGCATTTCAGCTCGATATCTCAGCCATTATTGGCCCCCCCTGTGGGCGGTTGGTTCATATAGTGTACTTGAAATCCGGCCCCAAGAAAATGAAAACGCAAGGATCGCAGGTTCGTTTAGGTAATAGAGGTATAGCGTCATGAGCATATGTATTTTCGTATCAGCAATCACACTCCTTGGACAACTAGGCCAACCCACCAAGCAATTCGTTGGAACAAACGGGGTGGCAGAAACACCTTACGGAACTGTTCGAGTGGTCGGTGTCGGTCAACTCAGTAATGGAAAAATAGAGTGCTGGAACATAGACGGAAAAATGGACCCCGTAATTACAGAACGGGTGCAAAACCAGTTGCACGGTCAGAATATACAGTTCAAGTACGGTTACAATAACCTCTTCGTCCTTCGGGAGACGGACTCAAGCTCAAGTAGCAACTACAGTTGGGACTCAAGCTCAGGCGACAAGAGCGGATGGAGTTGGAGCCAAAGCATTGACAGTCGATACGAAAACC
This sequence comes from Chthonomonas sp. UBA1950, assembly GCA_002336105.1. GTDB lineage: Bacteria > Armatimonadota > Fimbriimonadia > Fimbriimonadales > Fimbriimonadaceae > Fimbriimonas. The sequence goes on from DDEQ01000033.1 coordinate 48,696, forward strand.
AAAGAAGAAAGTCGACGGAAATCGCTCTCTATATTCCGTCTATCGGAGATAAATCCATCACCGCCTCGGGCTACTTCACTACTTCCGGAGCATCTGCTGCGATTGCCCCAAAGATTGGGGCCGAATTCAAGCTCGGAACGTCCACATTCAAGTTAATCGACGTCAAGAAACTATCATCTCAAAACTTTTCTGGGTTCGGGAATATGCCCAGTTGGCAGATGGTTTTCAAGGTTCAAAAGGGAGATGAGCCGTATACATCGATCAACGCCATTATGTCCACCTCGACAGGACAGCCCTATGAATATGTCGACAAGGACGGAACACCAAAAACAAGATCAGAACAAGGACGGATGGGAAATCCAATGGGATTCGGTGTATATTGCTCGGTGAATTTCACCGACAACGACACGATGGTAGTTTCCAGTTCAGCGAATCTCGCTAAAGCGGAGAGAATAACTTTCACAATTTCCAACCGGATTTCTGTGGTGATTCCAAACGTCCCAATCAGTCCCAACCTGTAAATAAGGTTCGGGCCGAGAGTGAACTCTCGGCCCGATTCTCTTTTCGTTTTGTGAAGTTACTTCTTCATCGAAGCGCAGCACTTGCCTTTACTGCACTTGCCGTCTTTGCAGCAGTCAGCGCACTTGTCCTTGCAGCAAGCTTTACAAGCTTTCGAAGAGCATGAACCCTTCTTCATAGAACAAGCTTTGTGGTCTTTGCTGGCACAGCAAGCAGACTTACCTGCACAACACTTGGCAGGTGATTGAGCCATCGAGACGGTCATGAGTGCGAGACCGAAGACGAGAGTTGATATGATATTTTTGATCATTGATTTTTCCTAATGTGTAGTTGAACGACGAAAATGGGTCAGTTCTTACACACAGGAGGGGCGCGACCAAAGTCGCTACGATGATCAGGATCGCTTGGAGGGCTGGCGTCACTTGCCGTAAATACAACAGAATGCCTTAGCTGGATTGGGGCTTCCGGTAGCGGATGTACCGAGGGAAGCGTAAGAACCGGCAACTCGAAATTTGCGAGAGAAAAGGTCGAAGGTGTATCTGGCGTGTTTCGAGCGGGCTGAATGCTGCACTTACACTTCACCGATTCTGGCCGGGGAACCGTCACCTTTGGAGCACAACAATCGTGCTTCTCTTTAGGAGCTGTTTGACAGCAATCCTTCTTTTTAAGCGCAGATTCTGCCTTGTGGTGAGGGCAAGAGGAGCTGCAGACATGAACCAACGCATTAGCTGGGATGCCTAGGGCAACGACAGCTATGAGGAGCCAAACCTTAACCAGGAGTTGCAACGTTCGCTTCAATGTTCTCTTAATATACTAACAGTCGGTCGAAACCCTTGGTTCCTTTATTCCACAACAGCGCCAAATTTGCGGGTTCTTCGCTGAAATTCGGCGACGGCGTTAAGAAGTTGATGCTCGCTGAATTCAGGCCAAGTCACATCGGTAACGACTAACTCGCAGTAAGCCGATTGCCAAATCAAAAAGTTCGACCACCTCATTTCCCCCGCCGTTCTGATCATAAGGTCTGGGTCGGGAATGTCGGGGTTATACAAGTGTTGCGAAACCAGTTCCTCGGTCACAAATTCTGGTTCTGCCCCGGAGGCGAGGATGTCCTTCACTGCATCGACGATTTCGGCACGACCACCGTAGTTCACCGCCAACGTAAACGTGATACCTGTGTTATCTCGTGTCGTTTCAATACCGTTCGCGAGGGCATCTTGGAGTCCTTTCGGTACTTCGTCGGTTCGACCAGCTACTCGCACTCGAACGTTGTTTCGATGCATCAACCTAAGCTCATCTCGCGCCGCTTGCTCGATTAGCTTCATTAACCCGCTGACTTCGTCTTCGGGCCTGCGCCAGTTCTCCGCAGAGAACGCGTAAACGGTGAGGTATTTGATTCCGAGTTCGCTTGCTGACAGCAAAACTGTTCGAAGCGTCTTGTAACCTTCGCGGTGTCCCAGTAGACGACCGAGCCCTTTTCGTCGAGCCCACCTACCGTTGCCGTCCATAATGATGGCGACGTGGCTGGGTAGAGCATTGAGATTTATGCCGAGAGCGCTCGCGTTTTGTCTGATTTGCGGTTCGGCGTCAGGCATCGTATGCATTTTATCTCGTAATGAGTTCCCCCTTATAGCATAAAAACAAGGGGAGACCTAATCGGCACCGGAAAGGAGCCGACTGTGGCATGACCTAGATGGCCATGCCACAGGATTTATACCTGCATTAGTTCGGCTTCTTTCTTCTTGCTCAGCTCGTCGACTTTCTGAACGAAGCTGTCAGTGAGCTTCTGAATCTTGCCTTCATTGCCTTTGACATCATCTTCAGTGATCTCTTTCTTCTTCTCGAGAGCCTTGAGACCTTCAATCGCGTCACGTCGGATATTTCGAATCGAAACGCGCCCTTGCTCTGCTCGGCTATGAACCTGCTTTACCAGTTCCTTTCGTCTATCTTCGGTCATGCTTGGGAAGTTGAGGCGAATGCCTGTCCCATCGTTGACTGGGTTAATGCCCAGGTCACTCTTCATAATCGCTCGCTCGATGACCGGAACCATGCTCTTCTCATAGGGCTGAATAAGGAGCTGACGAGGCTCTGGAACGCTTACATTCGCGATCTGATTGATCGGCGTTTCGGCTCCGTAATACTCGACATGGACTCGGGCCAGAACATCAGGTGTTGCACGTCCGGTTCGGTACGAAGAGAAGTCGTGGTTGAGGGCATCAATCGCCCCTTTCATCTTATGTTCTGCGTCTTGCAGGATATCGCTAACACTCATTGTTCAGTCTCCTTCGACAAGCGTTCCTTCGACCTCACCCGTTACTGCTCGATGAAGTGCGCCTGTTTTATTGAAATCTAGCACGACGATGGGCATCTTGTGTTCTCTGCACATCGTAAATGCGGTTTGATCCATCACGCCAAGTCTCTCTTCGATGGCGGTGGTATAGCTTAAGCTGTCGTATTTCTTTGCGTCTGGATTCTTGTGCGGATCGCTGTCGTATACGCCGTCCACCTTGGTTGCCTTGATCAACAGATCAGCATCAATCTCAAGAGCCCTGAGCACCGCAGCACTATCTGTTGTGAAGAACGGGTTTCCAGTTCCGGCGGCAAAGACAACCACGCGGCCCTTTTCAAGATGGCGAATGGCTCGGCGGCGAATAAACGGCTCCGCAACTTGCTGAACCGTAACCGCACTTTGGACTCGAGTTGGAACGCCTTGATGCTCGATGGCGGACTGCAAAGCCAAGGCATTCATCAGAGTGCCTAGCATCCCCATCTGGTCGGCAACAGATCGGTCAATACTACCGTCTGCCGAAAAGGTCTCGCCCCGAACGAAGTTCCCTCCGCCTACAACGAGAGCGACTTCGGTGCCAGTTTCGGTTACTTTTTGAATTTCTTTGGCAATAAAGGTTAGGATATTTGGATCAAGACCGAACCTAAGCGAACCTGCGAGCGCTTCCCCGCTCAACTTGATGAGGACGCGTTTGAAGCGGCGACGTGTGACTGCCATGTTTGCATTGAGTGTACTAGGTTTGCATGCTCGATTGCCTTTCGCAATTCAGTGTCATTACGACACTGTTTTTCTAAATCTAAGCGCAGACACCACCATCAAGATGAAGGCAATAAGAGCTAACGAGAACACACTTGGCAGTAAATCGTACAGTCCAGCCCCGCGAACCATGATTCCTCGCGCGATCGCGATGAAGTGCGTGACGGGAAACACATTTGACAGCAGATACAAAGCACCCGGGAGCGTCTCTCTCGGCGCAATATAACCCGACAGCAAGATCGACGGAAGCATCGTGAGTAAGGCGAGTTGCATTGCTTGGGTCTGATTTTCTGAAACTGTGCTGATAAGCAGCCCCAACGACAGTGACCCGATCACGAACAGCAATGCGAGTGCGGCAAGAAGAAATACGCTTCCGACAATCGGAACTCCAAAGAGTAGCTTAGCGACAAAAAGCACACCGACAAACTCCACAGTTGCCAAGCAAGCGTACGGAATGAGTTTTCCAACCATTAGTCCGAGTCTGCCGATTGGTGTAACCATCAATTGATCCAAGGTTCCTGTCTCCTTTTCACGAACCAAACTGAATGCAGTGAGAGTCACCGTTACCAGTTGAAGAATGACTCCAACTAAGCCAGGAATTGTATAAACAGCGGTTCGAGAATTTGGGTTGTACAGCACCCTGGCACGCACTTCTGGTGGGTCACTAGAACTTGGCTTAGAGAATGCCATTCGAGCTGGGTTTGCTACCTGAGCGTCCGATCCATCCAGCATAACTTGAATCTGAGGTTTTGAAGCAGAAGAGAAATTGGGGGGAATGATGACCGCAACCCGCACTTCATTTCTTCTTAAAGCGTCGGAAGCGGCTGACGCTGAATCTGCCCACGAGACAATATCTAGGTATTGCGTATTTTGAAGGGACTGAACATACTCGCGACTCTCCCTCGTCTTGTCTTGATCGACCAGGATCGTTTTGACGTGTCGAACATCATAGTTCACCGCGAATCCAAAGATGCAAAGCTGCAACATCGGAGTAAAGAGTGCGAAAATGAGCGAGGTTCGATCTCGTCGGATATGCAGAAACTCCTTATAGACGATGCTCCACAGGCCATTGAAGAGCTCTTTCATTGCTGTCCGTACCGCCTTGTCAATGTAACAAAAACGTCTTCCAAAGAAGGGTCAATGGATCGAACATGCCCTAGCTGCAATCCACTTCTGACAAGTGATTTCTCGACCTCGACGTCACTTGTCTCGCTTTTGATCAGCATGTGAATTTCAGCTTCGACCAATGTCGCGTCGAGGCAATAAGTTTCTTGTTTTGCGGCGATCAATGCCAGCGCCGGAGACTCGGTGGCAATCGCAATGCGCCTCGTTCCTTCTGGGGAGACCTCTGGCATTAACTTCAGATCCTTCGGAGAACCATGAACCATGAGTTTTGAAAGATATATGTAGGCAATCTGGTCGCATCTTTCAGCTTCATCCATGTAGTGAGTCGTTACAAACAGTGTTTTGCCTTCGCCCGCGAGCGCAAATAGTAGGTCCCAAAGATCGCGCCGTGCCACCGGGTCGATGCCAGCAGTCGGTTCGTCTAAGAAGATGAGCTCTGGCTCATGAATGAGCGCAGCGGCCAAGGCTAATCGTTGTTTCCATCCGCCAGACAATTTGCCGCTCGTTCTATCTCGGTAGGGCTGTAGCTTCGTGAGTTCGATGACAGCTTCCTTTCGCTCATCAAGTCGAGATCCCTTTAATCCGTAAACTTTCCCAAAGAAATTCAGGTTTTCTTCAACGCTCAGGTCTTTGTAGAGACTGAAGGCCTGGCTCATATATCCTATTGACCTTTTGATCTTTTCGGTCTCTTTTCGAATGTCGTAACCGTTGACATAAGCGGTGCCATCGCTCGGTTGAAGCAAACCGCACAACATACGAATGCAGGTGCTCTTTCCGCTTCCGTTCGGCCCAAGAAATCCGAAGATTCGGCCCTTTGGAACTTCAAAAGATAGATCGCTTACAGCTGTGAAGTCGCCAAACTTCTTGGTCAAATGCGTCAGCTCAAGGGCATTCATCTACTCTGCTTCCATTGACCGATACTTAGAACGCTGGCTGCCATTCCGGGTTTGACTTTGGTGGTCTTGTCATCAAGTTTCAAACGAACGGCGAACACCTGTTTGCCTCTTTCTTCCGGAGTCTGCAAGTTGGCTGGCGTGAATTCGCCCTGAGTCGCTATGCTCTCAACTCGGCAAGCAACAATATGGTCAAGTCCGTCGCACTTGACCTCAGCGACATCATTCAGCTGGACTAACGCCAATGCCGATTCCGGGAGATAGACTCGAAGGTGTAGATCGATCGGATCACTCATTCGAAAAACCGTTTGTCCAGCCGTGATTAAATCTCCACATGCGACAAGGCGGCGTTCGATATACCCGCTTCGAACAGCGCGAACGACTTGCTCGCTCGACTTGATCCGAGAAGCTTTGGCTTGGTCTTGAGCGGCCCGGGTAGCCGCAGTGGACTGCTTAGTTTGCAGGTTTCGGCTGCCTTCCATGAGCGCATTCAGGGTGATCTTGGCTTGTTGCACTTTGGCGCGAGCCGACGCTATGTCTTCGGGTCTCGTTCCGGATTCGAGCAAAGAGAGATTCGCCTCGATTTGGTCAAGTCGTGCCTTTGCCGCATCCTTTTCTTCATTTCTTGTGCCTTCGGTCAAAAGCCGCAAAGCTTCTCGAGACTGGCGGACCTCTGCATCTGCCGCTCGGATGTCCTCCGGACGAGTCTGTAGATTTCGCAGGGACGCTTCGGCTGCTTCACGTTTCTTTCGCGCAGATGTCGCATCGGCTCGAGCTTGTTCAGCCAATTTTCCGGCAATCGCTCCTTGATCTGCCAAAGCAGTTTTTCGGTCAGCCTCCCTTATCGCTACTTCCTCTTGCGCTCTTGCCGAATCAAGATCGGCCTGAGCTTTAGCCAGCTCGTTATCGGTTGGCCCTTTATGCGCTCGATTAGCTTTCGCAATGGCAGCATCGAGAGCACTTCTCGCCTTTTCGATTTCAGCGGGTCTTGGTCCAGACAACGCTTCCTTGTATTGCGCGCGAGCTTCACGCACCGAAGCTTTAGCTACAGATATTTCGTCTTTTCTCGGTCCATTTATGGCTCGATCGAGTGCTGCCTGGGCATCGGCAAGAACAGCTTCTTGCTTTCGTATATCCTCTTGCTGCCCCAAAAACACTTCCTTCTCTTTCAGCTGAGCTTGAATCGCTTGGTTTTGAAGTGATTCAGTTTGAGCGATATCCGGTGCCGAGTCCAAAACGGCCAGAACATCTCCAGCGTTCACATAGTCGCCCTCGCTGACGGACAACGAAACGACGCGTCCTCCCACTCTCGGAGATACCAAAATCGGTTGCGTTTCGAATGTGCCAGATAATTCGCCACGATCAATCTCGCGTTTCCGGTCGACTAGAAACCCAGCAAGTATGAGCGAACTCGCTGCGACGACCGCGATCATAGGTGCCTTATTCATAAGTTATGACCGCCTAAACCATTCATGAAATTGTTTAAGTGCATTTGGAGAATTTCATCCCTGGTCGCTGTCGAAAACGGAGTCGCTCCAAGCACAACCGAGCCGAGTCCAAGCGTGAAGAGTGGGCCTATGAAAGACCTCACTGTAAACACTGGGTCTGAGACTCGCATGATTCCCAAATCCATTTGCTTTTGAAAGTACTTCTCAAGAAATCCCATCATTCGGATCGGACCGATTTTTGAGAACATGAGTGCCAACTCCGGTTGGCGTACTGCCTCGCCGATCAGCAATTTTATCACTGCTGTCCCAGATTGATCCTCAAAGAGGTCGAGGTAAGCATTTGTGATGAGCGCGAGGACCTCTTCAATTGGTCGCTCCATTAACTCATCCGCTCGGTTGAGTAACCGTATCGGCGGCGCATGATGAGAAATTGAAGCAACGAGCAGGTCAGCCTTACTGGGAAAGTAGTGATAGATCAATCCCGGCGAAGCAACTCCAGCTGCTTCCGCGATATCCTTGTTGGTCGCTTCACGAAACCCTTTCTCTGCGAACACTTTCAGCGCTGCAGCTAAGATTATTTCTTTTCTTTCTTCCGAGTGAAGCCGTTGGGTTCTCATCTTATTAATTGACTGATCAATCAATAGGATACATCAAAATGCAGTTTATTCCACGCTTTTAGGACTTTTCGCTTCCTTATCGAGCGAAGTTGCCAGCAAGAGCTGCTAGGTGAATTGGCGTTGTTCCACAACATCCACCAAAAATCGTGACGCCTTCTGCCCGAGCAAGCCTCGCCCATTTGGCGAATTGACTCGGGTCCATGTCGTACCGGTATCCGTCTCCGTCTTGAATCGGTGCCCCGGCATTCGGTTGCAAAAGAACTTGGTGATATCCAGATTTCTCTTTCATCAGTGATCCAATCTCCAAATAGGCATTTAAGTCAAGGGAGGTTCCGCAGTTGGCACCCACGGCATCGGCTCCTGCCTCAATGGCAGCCTTTGCTGCTATCCCCGGCAAGGTACCCATCATCGTTTGGAAGCCTCTTGGACTGACTTCAAACGTGAAGGAGGCAAGAACTGGAAGTCCAAACTCTTTTGCCGCCGAGACAGAAACCATCATTTCACCTGGATCAGCCATCGTTTCGACGATAAAACCATTAACACCCGCATCCTTCATGATTGAAGCTTGCAGCTTAACGTCTTGGTACAATTGTTCTTCAGTGATGTCCCCAAGAGGGTCTAGGAAATCGCCGCATGGGCCAATATCGCCTAAGACCATACACCTACCGCTTGCCGCCTCTTTCGCGTTTTGCACTGCGGCGACGTTAAGATCAACCATTCGATCTTCTAGCCCGTGACGCTGAAGCATCAGCCTGGACCCTCCAAATGAATTTGTGATCAAGCAGTGCGATCCCGCGTCTCGGTAGGCAGTGTGAACAGCAATCACGTCAGCCGCGTGAGTCACGTTCCACAAAATGGATGGATGACCAGCCTGCAGCCCTTTCTGCATCAACTGAGTGCCCATCGCCCCGTCTAGAACCAGAATTTCGCGATCAAACAAGTAACTCATTAGTAACTCTCAAATGCGGGACAAGGCTTCAAATTGGTTCCATGTCCCCAAACATCACGGGCTTCTTTTAGGTAAGCCAAGTAGTTCAAATATGGAACATCGGGAGGTACCCGATGATCAGGCAGCGGAATGTAACCACCCTCTTCGACTAACGGAGCCAGCCGGCGGACTTCAGCTCGAATAGCTTCTACATCCTTCTGAAGGATGTGTTTGTCGAAGCCTCCGATAAGTCTCAAACCACGACCGTAATCCCGTCGGAATTCGATTGGATCGGCACCCCATGTCCCGACCTCAAGAGGAAACATGCAGTTCACGCCAGCATCAAGCCAGAGCGGGACGAGCACATCAATTTTCCCGTCGCAATCGATCCAAGTGATTCCGACATTGTAAGAACGCAAAAGATCCGTGATTCGTCGATAACGCGGCACCAGATATTGCGCGAAATGTTTAGGACTCAGCAGCGGTCCGCCGTTGTAACACATGTCTTCCCACATGCCACAGGCGTCAAACTGTCCGCCGGTTTCTAGCACGCGTTTCAGGGTTTCGCAGATACAATCGCAGAGCGTCTCAACCATTTCCTCGAACCAAGCCGGATCGTCATAGATCACAAGCGCCAGGTTCTCGATGCCCATCCAATCGCGAAGCCAACCAAATAGACTCCCACCGTATAGAGTGCATGGCTGCTCACGATTCGGGTCTTTCCAAATAGAAACAGATTCGTCCCAGTTAACCGGATATCGACCCGGACTGCTCGGATCGAGACGAGGCTTGTAATGCTTGTTCCAACTGTCGCGATCAACTAGTAAATGGCCGACATGCACCGGAATTGAGCCCATGTACTTCTTGCGCAGCACCTGAACGCCGTCGCCTTGCTGCACAATTTCGTGATCACCACGATCCTCGATCACTTTCCATTCAAAACCTGGACACAATCCAACATCAGCATTGGGACCACCTTCGTATGCATCCATGCCAAACCATTCATTGGTATGCACTTCCGCATCGCTGGTCCACTGGACTCGTTTGGGCAAACCTTGTTGATGCCACTCGGGCACGGTTTCATCCCAGAACCCAAAATCACAGATCGGGCTACGATCACGCGACTGATAGTGCATCGTCGCAAGAAATCGTTGGCGGTCAGTCATGAGGCACACTTCCAATACTTGTCAACTATTTCGACGATAAACCCAAAGGTCTCGTAACCTCTGAAACGTGGTTTAGATAGCACTTGAGCCATGGACACTTTCGCCCACCCTGGCATCCCCAAGTTAGCGAAAGAAGCGTACTCACCAGTTCTGAATTGATGTTCACCTTCAGCATCCACCTGCCCCCAGAAACCACTTAATGAAGAGGTCCGGTCATTTATGAAATGAACAGAATGATCCCGTCGGAACGGTCTGAGCGCCAACCAATAAGTGCCGATATTCCAACTCTGGTTATCGATCATCTCCGGTTTCCGTCATTTAGAGAAGAAGCCGGGCCAGAATGACTCCACTCAACAAAAAGAATCATTATCCTAACGTCAAAATATCTGGTCCATACCATTTTTGCCGGTGTACGTTGGTCATCGCATGGCAAAATACAGGATTATAATATCGAGGGAGTAGCCGGGCATCCATGGAGCACGTTCGGATTAGCCCAGCTCTCCCACGAGATTATTGACTCGACAAAAGCTTCCTCGCGACTTCAACAGCACTTGCGGCATCGGGTGCAAAACCATCAGCACCAACTTGGTCGGCGAAGTCCTGAGTTATCGGAGCGCCTCCAATCACTATCTTTGCCCCTGCAATACCTGCCTCACGCAAGGCATCAATGGTTTTCTTCATCGAAGGCATGGTTGTCGTTAATAGTGCGGAGAGCCCGATCAATTGCGGTTTGTGAACCTTTGCCGCTTCAACAAACTTGTCTGGTGGAACGTTGGTGCCAAGATCAATCACGTTAAAATTAGCTCCTTTCCACATCATCGCAACGAGGTTTTTCCCGATATCGTGAAGATCCCCCTGCACAGTTCCAATCACCGCAGTGAACTCAGGGTGGATGCCAGCCTCGACCAGTAATGGCTCAAGGATGGCCATGCTCTCTTTCATCGCTCGAGCAGAGACTAACATTTCAGGCACAAAAGCCTCGTTCCGCTGGAATCTGCCGCCGACATCATCCATGCCTGCGATCAGGCTATCGAGAATTTCTTTGGGATGCACTTTGGAGTCAACTGCCTCTTGCGTCAGCGCAGAGGCGCTCTTACGGTCTCCATTAATGATTGCTTCTGTAAGCGATGACAGGTCGAACATCTAGTTAGCTCCTTCACTAATGCAAAGTGTCGACGCGGAATTTAAACGTGATTCCGTGGCGGAGATCTGCGACTTTCCGGCAAATGAATGCGAAAAAATCGGATCGGTGAGTCTTGGTTTACAATCCTTCCTTGAGGACCACCTGTTCAGCCGTTCGGCAAAGATCACCGAAGTTTTTGATGCAGGAATGCGCTCATCATGACACGATTGCTTTTCCTCATGTGAGCGCATTGTATGGTTCCCTGCGTGACTACCTCAGCCCCCTCCCAGTGGCTTTTGGTTACAAACCGGGCCTTTCGTTACGTTCACCGTTCACTGTCAAAAGGCAGTTCCCTTAAAACGTGAAAGACATGTTTGCATCTCATCACCCACTGAAAGGTTAGGTCAATGTCGCCCTGAATTGATGTCGTCAATTTCGATGACTAGAAACAATGTTCAAGCACCCAGCCACATTTGAACCTAATTTGGGAATATTTTAAGGTTGAGTGTTCAAGCTATAAAAGATTTACTAGACAAACTAGGCATTTCACCTGTAAAGTGCGATAAGGTTCCATGATATTCCTCGCAAGCTATATAGTCCTTGGCCTCGCCCAGTCGACGGCTACAGTCACCGTTGACACGACCGCTCGGGGTAAAGAGATTAGCCCGATGCTCTACGGGATCTTCTTCGAAGAAATCAACCGAGCTGGAGATGGCGGCATTTACGCCGAAATGCTTCAAAATAGATCCTTTGAAGACGCAGATAATCCGCTCGGCTGGAGCATCCAGTCGCCTGACTCGGCGACGATGACGCTCGACAAATCGGTTCCGCTCAATCCAAATAGCCCAACAAGCCTATGCGTTGACGTCAAAACCACTGCCGAAGTCATCAACAGGGGCTTTGTCTCACCCAGAAAACCAGATGCTCGGCTTGTCAACATCGGCCACGTTTCTGATGGGATTCGAATCGAGAAGGGCAAAACTTACAACCTGGACATTTTTGTTCGAGCTGAATCGACGAATGGTAAAGTTTCGGCAAAGCTTGTATCTCAGTCAGGCACCGTTTTAGCGTCACAAGAGATCGGAAGCACTTCGACCAACTGGAAGCGCAGCAAGCAGACACTGAAATCAATCGGCTCAGACAACTCGGCTTATCTTGTAATTTCGTTTGACAAGCCTGGAAAGTACTGGATAGATGGCCTGTCACTGATGCCGACCGATACTTGGAATGGTCGCGCAAACGGCCTGCGCCCCGATCTGCTCGAAGCTATCGAGAAGATAAAGCCAGCTTTTGTCAGGTTCCCAGGTGGTTGTTTCGTCGAAGGCTATAACATGGCGAACGCGTTCCGATGGAAGAACTCTATCGGTGATATTTCTGAACGAAAAGGGCATCGTAATCTTTGGGGTTACTATTCAACGAACGGCCTCGGATATCTCGAATATCTCGAGATGTGCGAAGACCTGAAGGCCGAGCCACTCTTCGTCATCAACGTCGGCATGGCTCACGAGGACGTGGTGCCTATGGATCAAATGGGCGAGTTTGTACAAGACGCTCTTGATGCCATCGAATACGCTAACGGACCTGTCACATCAAAGTGGGGTGCTTTACGTGCTCAAGCAGGTCATCCAAAGCCATTTGGTCTGAAGTACATGGAGATCGGAAACGAAAATGGTGGCCCCCGCTATCATGAGCGTTACCGCCTTTTCCATGACGCGATCAAGGCGAAATACCCTGAGATGCAACTCATCGCTTGCGATTGGGGCGGCTATCCGACTGATCGACCGATTGACTACATAGACTCTCACAATTACTCATCCCCAGTGAACTTCTTACGAAACGCTACTCGGTATGACTCATATCCGCGAACCGCACCCAAGGTTTACTTCGGCGAATATGCGGTCACCGAAGGTTGTGGATTGGGCAACGTACGCGCTGCGATAGGAGAAGCTGCCTTTATGACAGGCTTGGAGCGAAATGGCGACATCGTACGCATGTCGTCCTATGCACCGCTCCTGAGCAATGAACCTTGGAAAGCTTGGAATCCGAACGCGATCATCTTCGACCAGGCTCGTTCGTATGGCACACCCAGTTATTGGGTTCAGACTATGTTCTCGCCGAACACGGTAAACCGCGTTTATCCGACGAAGATTTCCCAGCCAGCCTCAGCACCGCTTCCCTATGTTGGCCAAGCCGGGTTCGGAACCTACAACACTCAAGCAGAGTTTAAGGACTTCAAGATCGAAGTGGCGGGCAAAGTTGTTGCGGCTCAATCTGACCTTAAAACCTCAACGGGTGATTGGACTAAAATCGGGGATGTTTTGAAACAGACCGGTGGTGAAACCTTCACCATGGCAATGGCAGGTGCATCGAACCTCGGAGATTGTACGATCAGCCTTAAGGCTATGAAAACCGGCGGTGTCGAAGGATTCTTTATCTACTTCGGAACAAACGGCAAAGGCCAGCGCAACTTCTGGAACATCGGTGGCTGGGGCAACACTGAAATGGCGATTCAGGGAACTGACGGCGACAGCCGACGCATCAGTCACTCCATAGAATCGAACAGGTGGTACGACCTCAAGGTTGTTATTGCTGGTCCAAAGATCGAGTGCTATCTCGACGGCAAATTGATGCAAACCTACACTCGTCAGCCCGCGCCGTCCTTCTTTGCCTCGGTCGGAAAGGATGATAAAACTGGTGACTGGGTTCTCAAACTTGTCAATGCAGCAGATAAACCTTACTCCACGACGATTGACCTAGCGGGCTTGCCATCAAAACGGTTAAATGGGTCGCTACTTCAAATGGCTAATGCCGATCCATTTGCTGAAAACTCATTCACAACGCCCAACAAGATTAGGCCAAGATTGAGCCGCGTGAACTTCAACTCCAATTCATTCAACGTAAAACTTCCGGCAAATAGTGTCAGTGTGTATCGTCTGAAGTAACTGGATGGATATTCGGATCATCACCGTCGGAGGCACCATTGATAAGGTGTACTTCGACGACCTCAGCCAATATGAAGTTGGAGAGAGCCTGGTCAACACTTTTTTTGACCGGGCTCGGGTCGGTTTTACCTTCGTCGTAGAACCTCTTTTACGAAAAGACAGCCTAAAGCTTACAGGCGAAGACAGACGGTTAATTTTGAACGCCGTTCAAGCTTCGCCAGAGAATCACATCGTCATCACACATGGAACTGATACGATGGTTGACACGGGTAAGGAACTCGTCAACATTCCCAACAAGGTGATTGTTTTGACCGGGGCAATGCAACCTGCTCGATTTCAAGATAGCGACGCCATGTTTAACCTTGGGACCGCCGTTGCCGCCGCGCAAATGAGCAGCCCAGGCGTCTATATCGCCATGAACGGCCTAGTCTTGCCTGTTGCAGAGGCGCGGAAGAATCGAGATCTTGGACGGTTCGAAAAAGCCTTATAGCCGGAAATACTTCGCAATAGCATCGATACGAGAAGGTGCGATGCTATGCCCTGTCAGTTCCTGTATCTGACCTGAATGCTTCGGCGTAATCCGAAGCTCGTCGTACAAGTAGTCCGCCGCCGCTTCTCGACCGTACTCGGCGAGAAGCAATTCCAAAGTCGTGCTTTCGTCGATCAATGGAATGATCGTCGTCATCAATTTGCCCTTGAGGCGAGAGGGGCGATGAAACTGATCGAACCACGGAATCGCCAAGGTTGAAATCCAGTCGACGACTTCCTCAACCGGCTGGATCCCAGCGGTAGCGTCCCAGAAACACCATTGCGGAGGAAGATTGAGTTCGCCAATATTCCCGCTAGCGATGACGATTGGAGCCCGACTAGACGGTCGCCAATATTTCCCCCTAATCTCTCTGACACCCGAATGGCTCAAATGCACTCGAACGCAAAATCTGCCGTCATCCCGTGGGTTTGGCCGAATGAGAATTTCCTCAACAAACTTTCCTTCCCTTCGCTCGGCAAGTGGAATACCGCCGTTCTTGAAGAATCTGAAGCCTTCCCGAAAGAGCGCACCGCTAATGAACAGTGCGGCACCAGAAACCGGGTCCTGGCCTTTATAAGCGTTCGACTCGAATTGTCCCTGCCAAGCGATGTCAAACTCGGATTCGGACAAGAACGATTGACGCGCTACACCTAACATAAGGCTCCTAAGCTTGTTCGGTCGCGGGAGCCGGAAGCGGAGGCGGTGTTCCCTGTTTTGCTTCGATGGGGGTAGACCGAGGAATCCAAACCCTTCCGTTTACACCGCTTGCATTCACTTCTTGCTGTCCAACCGCAGTTGGCCCGCCGACGATGAACGTCGCAGCAGCATCGCTCACGACTACCGAACCCGGAGGGGCGACTTTCTGCAAATGCGCGGCAATGTCAATCACGCTCGCGAAGTGAACTGACTTGATGTCGTCTGCATCCGGCGCGACGACGGTTCCGGTATGGATCGCTTGGCGAACAACGATCGGCATTCCAACCTTGTTTCGGAAGGTATTCAGTTCGATCATCCCGGTTTGGATATTTCGCGCCGCCGCAAAAGCGTTCTGCGGATGAGGAAAAGCACACGTCACCCCATCGCCTGCAGTTGAGTGGACGCTTCCGCTATGTTTTCGTGTGAGCATCTCAACGTAGTGGTGGTACTCCGAAAAGGTGAACTCAACATCCAGCGGATCAGCCACCTGCTTCATCTTTGTCGAGCCAACGATGTCGATGCTCAGAAACGTCATGCTTTGCTCACCTGACTTTAGCTTGTCTTGGAGGCTTTGCAACTGACGGAGTAGATCCAGTCTCTCTTTCGCAGGATCTTTGATGCCCAACTTATCGCGATATTGGGTGACGACTCGAAACAGAACGAGTCCAACACCGGCACCGAGAAAAGTATATGGAATCAGCCACATTGGCGAAATGGTTGTTTTCACCATGAGCAGCAGACAAAACAGCGAGTTCGTAATAAGGAACCCACCACCCACAATCGCCCCGCTGATCGTCGCCATCTTTTGGTCGCGAGACAGCGCCGTGTTATAGAGGGCGACGGTCAAGAAGACCAGGCCGATCATGCCGAACAGACCGTAACTGGAGCCGGAATGTGAGGAGGCAAACTGAGCAGTCTTTTGCTCCGCCGCAGACATCCCCGCAAACAAAGAAGTCATCATTCCTGAGATCACGTACCGACGTGTCTCGGGGTCGAGAAGCATGTACTGTGTGCGCAGGTTGTCTAGGAAACTACGTTTCTCTTTGTCGGTCCGTAGTTTTATGGCTAGCCGGACATACTCAGCCGGTGCGCCCGTTGCTTCAGCAACTGCGTACACCGCTGCGTCGTCTAAAACTCCGCCGTTTTCTGCCCTCAACCGCTCAGCTAGAACCACCATTTGGTCCAAATGCTCTTCGGTTATCTCGGGCGCGGAATGCTCAAAAGATTGATCCACCGTCTTGCCCGAAAGAGTGTACACCGATAGACACATGTTTAGTGTCATCTTAGGAATTTAGAAATACACACACTTTTCTCAGACAGCAGTTCTACGCGATCTAAGGGTAAAAGAAGGGGATGTCTTCAACCATTGATTCCCCATTAGGGCTCACGCTTGATGAGGGATTATTAGGTGGCTTTGGCGGTTTTCCAGATAGCCTATTTCTCATTTCCGTGGGTAATGGCAAGTACGCCGCAAACAACGCCACGCTTACCGACGGCGAGGCTATCAATGGCTTAGCATGTTTTCCATCTCCGGATGATGCGACGACCTATATGGGGCTTTTGGCAGGGCTCAATGGTGAAATCGTTCAGAAGTCGTTTGAAGAAGCTCGAGAGATCGCTCTGTCAAAGCCTGTTCTCCATGCTATGTTTCTCTTCGTAGACGGGCGCATCGTTGAGGTTCACTGGGTTCGATAAATGAAACGAGTGATCTGCTTAGTTTTGGATGGCTGTGGAGCTGGAGAAGCTCCCGACGCGCACGAATACGGTGATTTCGATCACCCCTCCACCATCAAGCATGTTTGGGAGCATGCCGGTGGGCTGAATTGTCCTCACCTTGCCTCTATCGGTTTCTTCCAAGCTTGCGGAATCGATATTCCTGAACCCAACCCATCTTTGCCTTCACGATGGGGAAGGCTACAAGAAATGAGCAAGGGTGGCAAAGACTCGGTAACCGGACACTGGGAAATGGCCGGCATCACGGTAAACAAACCTTTCCCAACTTATCCGAATGGGTTCCCCGCCAACCTAGTTACGCAGTATGAGTCAGCTATTGGGGCCAAGATCATTGGCAATAAGCCAGCGAGTGGAACTGCCATCATCGAGGAACTTGGCGAAGAGCATCTTCGAACTGGTTATCCGATTGTTTACACCAGCGCCGACAGCGTTTTTCAGGTGGCTTGCCACTCCGACCGGTATTCCATTGAGGAGCTTTATCGGTTCTGTGAAATCGCTCGCGAAATGCTCGACGGCGAACATTCGGTCCAACGAGTCATTGCTCGTCCGTTCACTGGACCGGTTGGCGGGTTCAAACGAACCACCCAACGCAAAGATTATCCTCTTAGCCCTCCCCAAAATGTTTGCGATGTCATTGGGGACGTTTATGGAATCGGCGTCATTCCCGAGTTGTTTGGCGGTCGCGGATTTCGAGAAGTCCATCGAACACAGAGCAACGCTGAGCACGAAAACGCTCTTTTCGAATCGCTTACTTCGGACGCTCGATATATATGGGCAAACTTTGAAGACTTCGATATGTTGTTTGGCCACCGAAACGACCCTGATGGGTTCGCTAAGTGTCTAGAGAGGTTTGATGTCACCCTTGGAAATCTTCTTGCAGATTTAACTGACGACGATCTTCTGATCTTGTCTGCAGACCACGGAAATGATCCAACTTCCGCTTCGACAGACCACGCGCGTGAATTTGTCCCGGTCGTCGTGGTTGGGTCAGAGCTTGAAAGGATGGCACTCGGAGATTTACCGGGGATTAGCCGAATCGCAGAGACGGTCGCCGATCATCTTGAGTTGAATTGGAGCACGACCGGCTCTCTAAAATGATGAAGGGCTCGCAACTGTCAAGGGGAGAGCAAACACAGCTTTGAGCCTTTCTTTCATCATTTAACAGCGAACAGATGAGTCTGATAAGCCTCTCTCGTTGCGGTGTTCGCCGCAAGAATTGGCACCTTAATATCTTGAGCTACTAAGCTTTTCTCACAAAAAAACACGGCAGGTGGAGTGCATTCGCTCCACCTGCCGTGTCGATATCCGGTTCGGTCTACTTAACCTTCCATTCCTGGACGCCAGTTGACCAATTCTGCTGTAGCTTGATCTCTAGCCTTAATGCCTTCGTTTTGATAGCCGGGAAAGTCACCACGTTAAACTTGTCTTTGGCAACGCCAATCGATTCGTTCAACTGAATCTCTTTCCACTCTGTTCCGTCGAGATAAAGCAGCTTGGCGGATTCTGGAACCCGGCATTCACCCACTCCTGTATCGTCAAACCAATAGATCGAGGCTTCACTAAGAGTCGTTTCATGCGCGAAGTCGTACTGCGCCCACTCCGTCGTACCTTTCTTTGGCCACCAATGGCAGAACGCGGTCTGGTCGACCGAGTTTCTTGGTTCCTCTAGGTCATTCATCGCGTTCACCCCGTTCGCACCTGCCGAAGCGGTCACTTTCGCCTGAGAGGCAATTGTCGGCTTTGGCGTTGGCTTCGCAGCAGCAATATCCCCTGGCATCCAAATCTCCATCGTGCCTCTTCCTCGGTTACACCACTTGTAGTAAGGGATCATCACAAAGTGAGTGTCATTTTGCTCGACTAATCCGAGGTCATTGAACGAAACAGCAGGAATGGTTCCTTCCAGAGTTGTGGTACCTCCGAGAAGTTCGGGCCGATTGGTTGGCTTCAGCTCTACATCATCATCCAACACCAAGTTTCGTAGATTCTTGGTGTTCATGTCGATACCCTCGGCACAATACACGACTGGGCCACGCTGGATTGCTACTTTTCCGGCGTCTTCAGCGACTTTTGAATTGGCTACGATGCGGCGAATCTGCATCGGAAGGTTCAAAGTGACCGAATCTCCAGATGTCCAAACTCTATCGAGCGTGACATAGCCATTCACAGGCTTGACCGGAATATCCTTTCCATTGAGTTTGAGCGTGACCTGCTTGTTGAGCTTGTCCTCAAATCGATAAAGGTCGCTTGGAACAGCCTGGTTCATTGCCCAACCCGGGATGCGAAGCTTCAACGGGAATTTCGTCTTCTTTGCCGGTTTGACGGTGAGGTTGATTCCACCGTCCCACGGATAACCCGTAGCCTGATCCAGAACAACGTTGCCTGCCGGAAGTTTGACGGTTGCGCTGCTATTCGCGTACAAGTTGACAAATAAAGTGTTTCCCTTGTGCGCATAAAAATAGCCAGGCAAGGATGGCATGAACCTCACCACGTTCGTCGGGCAACAAGGGCAAGCAAACCACGGGCTTCTTTGATGCTGGCCACGAGACGCAAGCGGGTTCGGATAGAAGAATCCCTTCCCGTCGAGCGAAATGCCAGAAATCACTCCGTTGTAAAGCGTACGTTCAAAAACGTCTATGTACTTAGCATCGCCCGTTAATAAGAACATTCGCTCATTCCAAAAATCATTTCCGATCTGAGCACACGTCTCGCAATAAGCGCTCATGTTGGGCAGGTCGTAGGCAGTTCCAAACGCTTCTCCTGATCCTGTTTGACCGATTCCACCGTTGATATATAACTTCTTGGAAACGACATCTTCCCAAATAGCGCTAATTGCGGTGATGTAATCTTTGTCGCCCGTCAATGCAGCGACATCAGCCATCCCACTGTACATGTAGGTGGCACGGACCGCATGACCAACCGCTTCTCTTTGTTTGACGACCGGAATGTGGGCTTGCCAGTAATCGCCCTTTCCACCGCGGCTATCGAGCATGAACTTAGCAAGTTTTAGGTATTTCGGGTCGCCAATAATACGCGTCAGCTTAACCAGGCCCATTTCGATAACTTGGTGCCCGGGCCAAATTGTTCGTTTGCCAGGACCAAAGGTTCGGTCCAGAAGATCGGCGGTTTTGATGGCAATGCTGAGCAGGTTCTTTTTGCCTGTGGCTTCGTAATGCGCAAATGCCGCCTCGTACAAGTGACCAAGATTGTACAGTTCGTGTGACTGCTCTTCTTCGTTCACCCACCTCTCTGCACCAGACCATTCGTGTGGATGTTTTGGATCTATCGTTCTGGCGGTGTAGAGGTAGCCGTCTGGCTCCTGAGCTGCTGCGATTTTCACGATCAGGCTGTCCACATAGGCGTCTAACTTCGCATCCTTTTTCAGAGCCATGGAATAGGACGCCCCTTCAATAGCCTTGTAGACATCCGAGTCATCGAACGGGTAGATCGGCATCTTGTGCTCTACCTTTTCGCCTTTAAGCGCCCGCGCCGCTCTCTCAAAGTTAGCGACGCGTCCAGTATCTTCACACTGCTTGAACACGAACGGTATTGTTGTTGACCGGTTCAGTTCGAGCTTAGGCCCCCACAGTTTGTCGGATAGATGAACAGAAGTGAAAGGAACGGGCTGAATCTGATAATCCATCGACCCGCTCACAAATGCAAGCGTCAGTAACAGCGGTGTCATCCATACCATCATGACCCACTATTCAAGGAAAGTGAATAGCCTTTTGACTATAAACAAAGCAGCCAGAGAAATCACTTCCTCTGGCTGCTAAGAATAGTTGAGCGACTCGCCTAAAAACCGTCGGCGGCTTCTTGGTTAAGCGCCCAGTTCTGACGTAATGCCTGAGCCCGGGTTAGCTTTCCCGGTCTTCTCGGTCGCCTCTCGGTCTGGTCGTCCAGACTCTTGCTACTCAAAGCTTGCATCACCCATTCCTTAGTCTCTTTTACCTTGGCAAGAATGGCTCTAGCCTTCTTGCGACGCCACGCTCGGTTGCGAGTTGTCATAACATCCTCCAATTCGGTGACTTAGAGAAGTTCTTTACTGGCAAAATTGCGACGAATTCATCAATTGTCAAATAACTTGTAATTTGGCGAGTTTTGAATTCTTCCTACCGTTTCAGACCCCTCTAGTTGTATTTTAAGACGCCATTTACAACCATGCCAATACCCTTTAAAGCAAAAGACCCAACAATTTTTACTGCCCCGATGTTAGTGACATTCAGATCACTTTCCTTTCAATAATGTTCAACTTTCGATCTAATTTAATGAACACTTCTGGAGAACCTAGGCCTAATGCTCTGGCAGGGTTCAGCGATGTAGCGTAGACGGCTCTTTCGAGCCCGAAGTCGTCGTACAGGTTTCGAAAAGCATCTAGCAAAGTGATCGTAGAACCGGCAAGAGCACCAGTCTCAAGGCGGACGTCATGTTTTCCAACGACGCAGTCGAGGTTCCACATTTTGAGGTGTGTTCCTGCGGGAAGGCCCGCCGCCATGGTGCTGTCACTGACCGCAATGAGGCTCTTCAACGGCTTATTCTTAACCAAAATTGAGGCTGCTTCTTTGCAAACATGGACGTGATCATAGATCAACTCGCAGGTGAGATCATCGTTGGCCAACGCGTAACCAACAGTTCCGGCTTCGCGATGATGCAGCGGCTTCATCGCATTGAATGTGTGCGTCGTATGACGTGCCCCAAACTCATATCCCCTTCGAGCCTCATCGTAGGTCGCATTTGTATGCCCCATGCTCACAATGACGTTCCTTTTCATCAACTGGGTGATGAACTCTAGAGCTCTGGGAAGTTCAGGTGCCAGGGTGATCACTTTGAGCCTAGGATCTGTGAGGATTTCATCCCACTCTGAATGCCCCTCAGGCGGGTCCAATATAAACTCTTTGGGCTGCGCACCTGGGTATGCGTGACTGATAAAGGGACCTTCCAAATGGAACCCCAAAACCATCGGATGCTCCGGCAGAACAGAGAGTGCGCGCTTGACCGCTTCCGCCGAAGAGGTTACGGTGGTTGGCAAGAACCCGGCATACCCTTGGCTCTCCATCTTTGAAATCCAGTGGGACATGTCTTTCGCGTCGGCTGCCATAAAGTCCACACCAAATGCACCGTGCGTGTGGATGTCGATAAACCCAGGGACTAAAAGGTGATCAGCAGGTTTGTCGACACGCGTAAAGTGCATGTCGTCCCAGTCCACTTCGTAACTGCCAATCCCTTGCGGGCCCAGCATCTCAAAAACGTCTTTCATGGCTTAATCGCGTACCCGCCGGAATCTCGAATTACGCGTCCGTCGAGTTCGAGCATTGTTAGCTCGGACAAGACGTCGGTCGTTTCTAGCCCCGACTTGCTCACTATTAACTCTACCGCCAATGGTTCCACACTGAGGACGGCAAGGATCTTGTCGCCCAATGTTGTTGGCTTGGCTACTACCGGAGCGGAGACTGGTCGAATATTGAGAGACTCTAAAACCTGGTCGGGGTGATATACGAGTGTTGCACCGTCGCGAACAAGATTATGCGATCCACGGAAACTCGCTTGATCAATCGTTGATGGAATAACGAAGACCTCACGCCCCAACTCCGCACTCGCTACAGCCGTTTTTAGGGCTCCTGATTTCGTTGGGGCCTCTATAACCAACAATGCCTGACTCGCTGCCGCAATCGTCTCATTACGGGCCAAAAACTTAAAGTCCATCGGACGTTGCCCAACAGCGAACTGACTTAATAAGCACCCACCTCGTCTGATCCGGTCGAAGAGCCCTCGATGGACTGGCGGATAGGCATAATCGACTCCGCAAGCCAGTACTGCCACCGTATGACCTCCCCCTGCGAGTGCGCCTTCATGTGCAGCTCCGTCGATACCTAATGCCCCACCGCTGATCACAGTGACACCTGCGCGCGCAAAGGCTTCAGCAAATTTTTGGGCACAAGCCTTTCCGTACGTCGTAGCGTTTCTCGTTCCTACGATTCCAATCGTTGGTTTCGAAAGACAACCTTCGTCTCCATCGACAAACATTCCCGGATAGACCTCGCACTCGGACAAGGTCTCTGAGTATTCGGATAATTCCCAGATATGGACCCCACGTTGAACTGCTTCTTCAAGTGCCTGCCATGAGGTTGCATTGATTAGCTTCCTGGCTGCAGGCGTGAGCAACGGATGGTCGTATACAGCTTCTGGTTCATATCCACCTTTCGGACCGCACTCTTCTGCGATGAGTCGTGCCTTGACAACATCCACCTCTGCTGCCAATAAGGTTTGCCAAAAACGCAGCTTTTTTGAGACAGCTTCAGTCGGCATGACAAGTCCACCGTACCAGAACCCACTCTTGATCCGAAACGAAAAATAAAAAAGCCTCCTCACTGCTGTGAAGAGGCTTAGCTCACTTTCTGCGCGATTTAGTCGCCGGCGCCGGCGCCACCACCACCGAATCCGCCTCGGCCCCGGCCACCGGGTCCGAATCCATTGTTTTGGTTATCGTTATCCTTCTTGAGAGGAGCGAGAGTGTTGTCAATCGACAACGAGAAGTGCTTCTTCACTTCGTTTCCGATCCAATCCTTGACAGTCACCACGATGTCCTTTCGGCCATCGAGAAGCGGCTTGTTCTTACCAGTCAAAGAGAAGACAACGTGGGCGGTTCCATCTCTCTTGTACTCAAAGGTGAGAGGAGCTCCATCTACTGTGATTGCAAGGGTCGAATCGTTCACACCGGAGGCATCGTCCGTGATCTTGAACGAGAACTCTAGAGGAGGTTGACCATTGATCTGATCGCCTGGTTTTGGCCAAAGCATCTTAACATCTGGAGGAGTAAGGTCAACGCCAAGATCCTTGTCAAATGCAATCAAGCTTCCATCTTGCATTGGCACGAGCAATGTTTGACCGGTCAGAACGGCAACGCCTGAAGCCAAAATCGTTACAGGTACATCCGCATCAGAATTCGTGTTTCCACCACGTCCGCCACGCCCAAAATTCCCTGCAGCGCCCGCACCTATTCCTCCGCCCGTATTTCCTGACTTTGTAGCGGCAATTGACTCAGCAAGCGGTGGAACGCTGTAGCTCCACAGGATATTGCCTGAAGAATCGCAGAGCACTAAAGCGCCTTTTGCCGTCGGAATGATGTACTTCGAACCAACCGGAGTGGGTCGGACAACGGGTCCAGAACCGAGGTCAAACGGCGTTCGTTGCTTTGCTTCCCCGTCCAAGGAGTAAATCATCGATTTCCCCTCAGTTGAGGTCACAAAAATGCCTTCTGGTGAGACCGCTGGAGCGAAAGCCAACTGAGTGAACGGAGTTGGCTTTTGCCATTTGGCAGAACCGGATATAGCGTTCAGCGCTACAAGGTACGGACCGCTGTAAATATAGACATTTTCATCCCAAACAACAGCCGTTGCGTTCGGCGGTAATTGCCCAAATTGTTTTCTCCAATCGGATGGCTTAGAAGTTCCAACATTCAGGACATTGAGAGCTACGAGCTCGTTTCGAGTCGTGAAATAAAGTACGTCATTGCCATAGACCGCCAAGTTCGGACTCGCCAAGCCATCCAGAACTCGGTAAGGGTTATCCCAAACTGGAACACCGGTCGCAGCATCGAGACAAACCAGTTGATTGTTCGTAAGTGCCTGAACAATGAACTTACCTACAGAGACTGGCTGGCCCAAAGGATTCCAGGGCAGAGCATAACTCCACTTATTCGTTCCCTTTGCTGGATCGATGCCGTAGATGATTTTGTTGTCACCGCTGGCTACAAGCAAATCGCCCGCCTGAATAGGTGCCGACTTGAACGTACCTTCGATCGGGTCGACCGCAGGAAACTGCCAGCGACGGTTACCCGTTGCTCGATCAATGGCGTAAACGCGACCACCGACAGATATATAGATCGAGTCACCAGACACAAGCGGAGAACCGCTTGGGGCAACCTTGGTCGGTTGGATGAATCGCCAGGCGACGGGTGCCGGACCATCAAATTGGGCGGAGGCAGCCGCGACCACTGAGAATGTCGCTAAGCCGACTAAGAAGGTGCGCATCTTTCGCATGGTTTGGTAGAGTCCTTGTATAGCGGGTTTTAACCGATATACTGCCATTTTAGACATCCCTTGTTCAGATTGTCTAGGATGTATCGTTACTAATCGACGTTTGAAAGCTCGTTAGCGTCACTAAGAGATGTCTGGAATTACAATTCTTTGCTATCACAAAGTCGGCCCGATTGCCGAAGAGGGACGCTTCCTCAATGTCGAGCCATCGACCCTCAGGCAGCATGTTAGGTTCATTTCCCGTCGAAATCGAATCATTTGCGCGAAAGAACTAGCCCACAACTGGACAGACTCAGCCGTGTGTTTCACTTTCGATGATGCTTATGAAAGCACGATGGAAAATGCTCCAAGAATCTTTGAAGAGTTTCAACAAAGAGCAACTTTTTTTCCAGTTGCAGGCCTGGTCGGGACTTCATCGGTCTGGGACGCCGAAAAAGCACGCCCCTTAGCCGACTGGAAAGTTGTCCTGGAAGCTCACAAGCGAGGGCACGAAATTGGCAATCACACCACGAATCATCCTCATCTCAATAGTATAAGCAAAGAGGAACAACTCCACGAGGTAAGCAGTGCCCACCAGACCTTAGTTGGTCAAGGTTTGGTGCCTGTCACGATCTGTTATCCCTATGGGGGTTATAACGAGGACACACTGTCCGTAGTCCAAGCGAACGGATATGCCGTGGGTCTATCGCTGCGAAAAGGAGTTGCTTCGGAGAGAGATGATCGACTAGCTCTGCCCCGAATCGCAGTAGGATATAGCGACAGCGTCCCTATGCTGTTTTACAAGATGGTTATGCGTCCGAGACTAAGAAAGCTCGGGCTCTAGCCCGGTTCGTAGACCTTGCGATCAGTACTGTTTTCAATGGCTTTGTAAGCCGAGCCCCAACCATCAAATACGCCGAGTGCCAGGAACTGAGCAGCCAGGTTTCCGAGCACAGTAGCTTCGGATGGTCCAGCAATGACTCGTAGACCACTCTCGTTGGCCAGTGACTGACAGAAGGTTTCACTTTGCGATCCACCACCGCCGATTCGAAATTCTTTGAATTGCCTCCCTGTCAACAAACTTAACTCGGCTGGCAGTTTGGCGACCGTGTGCGAAAGACTTGCCAAAGCTAACCCTGCCCATTCTTCGCGAGACTGGGGATGCCCTGAACGCAGTTGTGCGGAACAGGCATCCTTCATGGAGGTCGGGTTAAAGAAGCACTCGTGCATCAGGTTCACCCTCTCCTTTGTTGCCAGCACCCCTGTTTTCAGCCATTCAGGAACACTAACCTGGATGCCAAGTTCCTCATGTAGCCGGTTAATGACGTAAAAGCCGGGGATATTTTTGAGTAAGCGAACTCGCCCATCGACTGTCCACTCGTTGGTGAAGTTGCCTGCTTCCGCTTCAGCATTCGCAATTGGCTGGTCAATCACACAACCCGACAAAGACCATGTTCCGATGTTCGCAAAAACTTGATCCGCTTTGAGTGCGCCAAATCCTGCAACCGCTGAAGCAGTGTCGTGGCTTCCGACGTGGGCCAGTTTAACCTTGGGGCGAACATAGCCTCCGATAGTGCCGGGTCTTCCAGGTTGCAAGCTGGGAACTGGCCAACCAATCAATTTGAAGGCGGCCTCCGACCACTTCCCATCGACTCCCATCAACTGGGTTGTCGAAGCCTCCGTCTGCTCGTAGAAAATTTCACCGGAAAGCAAATAGCCTAACAGGTCTGGAAGCAATAGAAACTGGCACTTTTGGGCAAAATCTGGTTCTTCACTCACCCGCGCCAAGAGCTGGCAAATGGTATTGAAAGGCTGATGCTGAACACCTGTTAAGCGATAGAGCTCATTTCTGTGCTCGGCTAAGCGACCAAACGATATTTCATGGCTCTTGTCTCGGTAACAAACCGGGCTCTGGATGAGCTCACCCGATTCGTCAATAAAGCCATGATCGACTCCCCATGAGTCGATTCCAAGAACCTCTGCGCCTTCCTTCGCCGCATAGTCTGCGGCTCTCTGGCATAGACCAAGCAAAGCATCGATATCCCAAAAAAGTCGGCCATCTTGCTCAATGGGGGTATGAGGAATCTGTTCGATAACATCAAAGCTGATCTTGGAGCCATCAAAGGCCCCCACCGCAAAACGCCCTGATGTGGCACCAAGGTCAACGGCGACCGCTTTGCGAGAAGTTTTCATTTCAGGAATCGGTTGAGAGTCACCTTGATTTCGTCGAGCCGTTCTTGAGAAGACATCGCCTTGCAGTTCTCGTCTCCGTGTTCATCATGACCATAGACACAATCTTCCAAGTGGCTAGAGAGCATCAACACGCCAAATTGGTCGAGAGCGGCTCGGAGAGCGGATACCTGAGTTAGGATATCAACACAGTATCGTTCTTCATCCACCATCTTTTGGATGCCATGCACTTGTCCGGCAATTCGAGCTAACCGTTTCCTAGCGTCATCTTGAACAATCGTCTTCATTGAATTCCTTCTAGTTTACGAAATGAGACAGAACATTTCTTATTTGCTCTTCGTAAACACACTCATTGGTCATTCTTAGCGCAATAGCCGCCCTTGTGAGCGCACCTTTGGTGAATGCTCGCGCCGATGCAATCTATGATGGCAAGGAGATCCTCGTTGCCATCACGCTCGACATTGCAAAGGGCTATCACATCTACGCACAAAATCCTGGTGACACAGGTATTCCAACAACTGTCAATTGGTCAACTTCGACAGGGGCCATTTTGGAACCGCTTTTATGGCCAACTCCCCATGTCGTTGATGCGGACGGCCTGATTAGCTATTGTTTCGAGGACAGACTCAGGCTGTTCTATCGACTCCACTCAGCATCAAAATCTCCAACGATCACAGCGAAGGTCAGCTGGTTGGTTTGCAAAGAGAGTTGCACACCTGGCTCGACTTCGCTGAAGGTTGACCTTTCGAAACCGCAACCTAAGGCAGAATTCACGAAAGAACTCGACGCAATTCCAAAATCGTTTCCAACCGGGGTGGCAAAAGTAATCAAATCAGGCGGCGCATACACAATTCAGATCTCAAAACCAAACGGCCAATACAGCTTTCTCAGCACCGAACCTAATGTAGTTGCCAATACTGCACCCGTTCAAGGTTATCCAGAAGGAGACAAGACCGTTATCCGGCTAGAGAAGAACGCTTTTGCAAACAGCCAGCCAACACGTTTTCGCGGGATTCTCATTCAGAAACTCAACAACAAGAGAACCGATTGGGCTATCGATCTACCGATCGTTAGCGATTCTTAGGAGAAGAAATATGCTCACAACAATAACAATCGCAGCATTCGCGACTGCACTGCTCACCCAACAGCCAACAGCCTCGCCATCTCCAAAGATCGGCGAACCCGCACCGACATTTGTCGCAAATGGCGCCGATGGAAAGACATATGATCTTGCCAGCTATAAGGGCAAATTCGTCGTCCTCGAGTGGACAAACAAAGATTGCCCATTTGTCAAGAAGCACTACGGTTCAAATAACATGCAGCAAACGCAAGCCAAGGCTAAAGAACTGGGCGCTGTGTGGTTTAGCGTTTGTTCGTCTGCCCCAGGTAAGCAGGGCTACCTTGATGCAGCAGGATTTACTAACAATCTCACCAAAGTCGGATCAAAAGCGGTCACGGTGTTTATGGACCCGGAAGGCAAGCTGGGGCACATGTATGCAGCCAAAACCACGCCACAGATTGCGATCATCGATCCTAGCGGCAAGCTGATTTACAACGGAGCTGTTGACGACAAACCATCTCCAAACCCCGAGGACATCGCAGGAGCGAAAAACTACGTGCTCGCTGCCCTTGAAGAAGCAATAGCGGGGAAATCGGTCACAGTAGCAACGAGTAGACCTTACGGGTGCTCAGTTAAGTACTGATTCACCTTAAACAAAAGCAGGGGCAACCTTTTAGAAAGGTTGCCCCTGCTCTTTTATTCCAAGAGAGTTAGCTCTTCTTGCGTCGCTTGATCAGCGCAAGTGCTCCCATGCCGAGAGCCACCACCGAAGCTGGTTCTGGCACAGCTGCAGGTGGGACCCAACCGCTGAACTGTCGAGCATTGCCGAAGTGAATTTCGGTGTTTGACTCTTCGTACCAATTCTGAGCAATCAAGTTGCCGTTTACGTTCTTGTACTGATGAACGTCAGCGTAAGCAGCAAGGATGCTTCCTCGGAATTCGTCGTTGCTACCAACGGTGAGACTCGTATAACCCGCGAAGTTATAAAGGATGTGATTCAAGCTCGAATCCGCTTGCTTGTTCTTCCAGTTCAGAGAACCGGATCCCAACACGTTCACGAGAACGGTGGTCGAACCAACGTTGGTGAAGTTCAGGTCAGGAGTAGCCATGAACGATGAGTTCGTAAACAACGCTGGGTTGATGTTAAAAACAGCAACGTTACCTTGCGCGGTCGAGAACTGAGTTAGCTGGCTGACATCAATGGTAAGACCGTTCATGGTCCCTGTGCCAATCTGAGTTCGCCCCAATCCGTTCGACTTGAAAATGCCGTAAGGATTGTTATAGTCGAATGTGCCAGTGCCAGGAGTTCCAATGAAGTCGACGGTGTTGCCAGCGTACTGGGTTCCGAGTGTAGCAATTGCTTGTGACTGGGATCTCAGCGCACTTTGTGCAACGGAGAAAAAGTTCGATGGGAAGTAGCTACCGCTGTTATACAGCGTTCCGCCGCCATTCATCGTGATTGGGCCGTTCGAAATCGTGCCGCCAACATAAGCATTGCTGCCGCTGTTCACTTTCGACTGACCGCTACCACCGGCGCTAACACTGCCGGCAGCGAACAATCCGATATTGGTCGCAGTTCCTACTGTTGGAGCTGAGGTATCGGAATGAATCCGGTATCGATACAAACCACTGATGTTGCCGCCAACCGCGACCGCACCTTCTGATTCTCCTCCGCTCGTCGAGAAGTTACCAAAAATAAACCCGTTGAAATCCTTTGCAGCTCCCAGATCAGCGGCATGAGCCCCGGCAGCCAGTAAAAATACTACGGGCAAAAACGCAAATTTACGTAACATGACTTCGCGAATTATATCTCGCTAAGAGATGGCAAACAACGCAAATGGTGCCAATTGGTCCAATAGGTCTCTTCGAGTGTCATAAACTAGCATTTACACTTGTTGATGACACTCAAGCTATTGAGACTCCTAAAGACTTTCAAGAAGGGGGAGGAAGAGTCCTCCTACAACTGATCGAGCTTGGAATCCAACTTGTTTTCCGTCTGTAACCCAGTACCAATCAGTCAACGGAACCCTTGAAGGAGTCTCATGTGCCCACTTCACAAGCGGTTCAACCATTGCAGTGAAGTCCTGGCGATTAGTCGCTAAGGTGGCGGTCCACACGCACCAGTCGAGCTTCGTGTATTCGCTTCGGTTATCGAGTGCCAGCCCGTATTTCTGAATTCGCGGAATATACGATGCAACCTCTTTGGCAACCAGAGAAGGGTCGAACAGGTTCAGGCCCATCAGCTTGTCCCATACGATGTTGTACTTCTGGCTCCATGTGCCGGACTTATCAAAAGCCAGTTTGTAGTGGTCGCCATCCTCGGCCATCGAAACCCATTTCGAAGCCATTTCTTCAGCGGCAGTACGATATTGGGCTTGCTTTTCAGTTAGTCCAAGTTCGGAGCAAATCCAAGCGAACGAGCCCAAGCCCATGATGGCTTTGAGTGAAAGATTCGCATTGTGCGCCATATGGCCTGCAAAGTCGTCGGTACAGAGTTGGTTTTCAGGATCGAGACCCGCTTCGAGAAGATAGTTGGCCCACTCAATCAGCACGTCGATGTACTTCGAGGCAAGTGCAGTTGATCCAGCTTTGCGGCAGTATGCTGCCACCAAAACCAACATGTTGCCGCATTCCTCAACCGGCATCTGGTCATCCTCGTTTCGTTCTCCACCGCCATAAACTTGACCATTGGCAAGCGGATAGGTTCCGAGGTCATGGGGCGCAAACGGGAACTTCCAACGAGACGAAGCTGCGTAAGCCATGATCGGCTCGATCTGCGCCTTCAATAACTCAGGGTTGAATACGAGGAAGAATGGCGAACCTGGGTAGGTGACATCCACCGTGCAAATACATCCGTTGCTGAAGTTCTCCTTACTGAACATCAGAAGAGTGCCATCAATGTCTTCAACAAAGGTGTGGGCGGCAATACATTGTCGGTAGGCCAAGTTGC
Source organism: Chthonomonas sp. UBA1950 (assembly GCA_002336105.1). Classification (GTDB taxonomy): domain Bacteria; phylum Armatimonadota; class Fimbriimonadia; order Fimbriimonadales; family Fimbriimonadaceae; genus Fimbriimonas. Next base: position 79,668 of record DDEQ01000033.1, read on the forward strand.
AGAGCTGAGCAAAACCTTCGCCGCCGGCTTTCGTGAGTCTTGCCGTGGTTTCAGCTTCGAATGCACTCACCTTGGCGAGGACTTCCTCATGCTCTCTTGCGGCAGCACTCAGCATGTCGCCAGGGGTGACCGAGTTTCGTCGCCAATACGGAGGAAGCGGTCGTCCGAAATACTCAACCGCAAGCTCTTCGTCATAGGCAAGGATGAATTTTGCCACGACAGCTTTGTCTCCGACTTCAGCAAGACGATGACTAGCAGCTAACCCGTTCCATCCCTCTCGGACTGACCTTGGGAAGGAGAGTTCGTCGGTGGTCGGCACAGAACCGTCAATCGTGAATGAAGACCGCAAAGTGGTCGTATCGCCGTATGAGGTGGCGGTGCCATTTTCGGGCTCGACGGCTAGGAAAAGCGTTCCCCAATCGATGCGTAGGTCATCGCCTGAACGCGCAAGCACCGGCTGCTCTACAGATCGCGTAGACACTACGTCCAACGCTGCTAAACGATGCCGGGAGCTGTAGACGTTCTGATTTGCAGATTCAACTGCGACTTCATTGGAAATTTCTAGATAGACATCGACGCTATGAGAGCCCCCGTCAACGGACTTCACCGAGACATCAATGTATGTCGCAGGACGGCTCATCAGTTCGAGGTCATCTGGCAATAACGGGGAAGTGAACGTAACATCCAACTCGATGCCAGCCCCTTGCATCACATACTCGGTGCTCAACGTGCGGACCGACGATGAAACCGCTTTCAGCGCTTCGAATTCGTCCTTCTCCCCCATGTAACGATAGGTCTTGCCATCAACACGGACATATCCTCGAATAGTGTGTCTTCGCCCCGTCCAGTGACGGGTGCAACCCGTTACAAGATCGTCGTCAAAACTCCATATCGAGAAGTACGGCGTATGCGTTATGAGCGGAAAGGCGGGAGCGCGAAAAGAGTCCATGTCGAAGCCTTGTTTTACTTCGTTTCAGGCTAAAAAGATTAAGAAGTGGCTGACTTTGCTACATTCCAAGCGAAATCTTTTGCCACACGAACATCGGCGTGCATCTGGTCTACTAGACCATCAAGCGATTCGAAATTCAGTTCTTCCCGAATGCGATGGAGAAGCGACAGCCGAACGTTTGATCCGTACAAAGAATTGCCTGGGTAATCCAGCAAATAAACCTCTATCGTTCGTGGACCCCCGCCTACCGATGGTCGAGTTCCAATATTTAGAGCCCCTCGGTATTTGCCGAAAACCGTTTCTGCATCCACAACGTAGACGCCGTCAGCGGGCAGTACTTGATCTGTGGATCGCGCCAGGTTTGCCGTGGGAAAACCGAGTTTTCGACCGAGCTTTTGACCTCCAACGATGGCACCAGCGATCGAGAAGGGGCGTCCAAGGTATTTCAGCGCCAAATCTACTGAGCCGTCCTCGACTGCTCGCCTAATCTCGCTCGAACTCACTCTGACCCCATCCACCAAAAAGGGGGGAACCACTTGGGTTGGCAACCGCTCAGATAACCACTCGGTTGTGCCTTCTCGACCTCTGCCAAGGGCAAAGTCGTGACCGACGACAAGTTGGCTGGGCATCATGGGGCCAAGCTTTTCACTTAAAAANNCGATCGGCGGAGAGATGGCTCAATTCAGCGTTAAAGGGCAGCACGATGACGCAAGCAACACCTAGATTCTCGATAACACTGAGGTTCTCCCAAAGGGTGGAAATCGCTTTGGGTTTTCTGTCGGGAGCGATCACTGCGGAGGGATGGCGATCGAACGTAACCAAAATAGAAGGCTGTTCGGATTCTTGAGCGGCTCTGACTGCCTGCCTAATAACCTCTTGGTGTCCTAGATGAATCCCATCAAAGGTGCCAATACATACAACAGCCTCTACCCACTCAGGGGTAAAGCTATCGAGGCCGAAATGTACTTGCATCGTTAAGATTTTACCGATGCTCAGAGATATCGGCAGTAGGTCTGAACTGCCCACATGAAATGGAGGATGTTGTCAAACTTCGTTCCAGCCGGTATTGACCCTGCCGTTGCCATAACGATTCCGCCATCCGAGCCGACTGCATCGAAGTCCCGTCGCACTTCTTCGGTGATCTGTTCTAGCGATCCATTTCTCAGTGTCATAGGGGCGATTTGACCGTGAATAACCGCCTTAGGCATCATTTGCCGAATCAATCCTACCGGAATGGTTGGCCCGAGGTTCACCCCAGTGAAATTGAGCGGAGCCAATATCGGGAGCAAATGCCCCATCGCGCTATCGGAGTGTTGGAACCTCGTTTGTGATTTTCGTGGGGCAAATCGCTTGAAAACTTTTTGAAGAACGGCAAGACAGAATTTCTGATAATACGGGGGCGAAAGCAAGCAGCAGTTATCGTCCAGAAACGCTGCGCCACTTATCGTCGCACCGGTTCGATGCGCTAATCCTTCGTGATACTTGATGAGTGTTGAAGCAAAAACGTCGAAGAATCGAGTCATCAGTTCAGGTTCGTCGATCAACCATTCGATAAACCGTTCGGTGCCAATGATGGACGTGGCTGCTGTTGCTGGCCCACGACTCCACATCACTCGTTCTCCAGACGATGGGCGAAGCTCCGCGCCATTTGACAACGCCTTTGCCACTACGGCGTCTTCATCCATTTGGGCCAAATCGTCGAGAATAGCAATTAGATCCTGGATGTCTCGAAGCGTCGTTTCTAGCCACGGAGTTCCACCCTCGATGACCACTCTTTGGCAACCGAATACCTGCTCAATTCGGAGCGGGACAGGATCGACGCATGCCTCATCGAATGGTCGAATGCCGAGATGGTGTTCGCACCGGTCGTTACAAGAAATATGTAGCTTAGCGCGATAGGAAACGTCTTCGTAGTACTGAACTGTGGACGGAACCCTCATTTCTTCGAGCAGCCAGTGATCGTCGAGCGAGAGTTCGACTGGCGCTCTCTTCTTCTTGGTTGAAAACGGCTTGCCTTGAGACGCTCGATTATCTTCCCAAAAAACTTTTAGGTCAAATATCGGTACTTCGCCCATAGGCAATAACCCTACATCAGACGACGAGATGCTAATTCAAAAGATCCAATCGTTGTCTCAAAAGGGACATAAAACCGCCCTAGTCAAATCACTCCAGCGTCAATCTCATCTGGATTTATCAGCGACCAACGTAAGAAGCGGTAAACCAAACTCGATTCGACCGTCGGTAATCAAGATGTTCATCGTCGCTTTTAGGTCGTCCGAAGCATTGACTAACAAGTCCCTCAAAACCGGGATAGAGTCGGCATGAGTTCCGATTCTCTTGATCCAGGATTCGAACTCCATCGGTGATCCCTGATCGGTATACATATGCGATTGAGTAATTTCGACTTTCAGTCCGGAATTACTCACCATTCGAACCCATTCCGAAGTCTTGTAATTTCGGACATGCGATGGGTCCCTAAGGACCTCAATTTCGTTGATTTGCCGGTCCAACACGTCGTCTTCAGGAGCGATCGTGTCTTGTAGAATCAGCCTTCCGCCAGAAACGAGAACTCGGCTCATCTCGGACATTGAAGCGGTGACATCTGCAAAGTGATGAGCGCACAGCCGACATACTACGACGTCAAAGGTTTCGTCTTCAAAAGGCAACTGTTCGGCAGGGGCCAATTGGGTCTCTACATTGGAAAGATCACCTTTTCTTGCTTCAACCTGATCCAACATCGCTTGGGTTAGGTCGAGAGCAACAACACTCTTTACCAATGGCGCAAAAGCAAAAGCCGTGTTTCCCGCTCCGGTGCCGACATCGAGTACTCGGTGGGTTGGTTTGACCTCAGCAAGCTTGACCAACTCAGAAAGGGCGTTTGGATTATTGTGCCCAAGGCTCGTGGCGTAGTTCGCAGCCACTGGTGAGAACTGTGCCGTAACTTTTGAGTAGGTTGAATCAGCCATCCCTGCAAAATACCAGCTATCCAAAACACTAGTTTCACTAAAGATTCATTTATTCGAAACCCATAATGCGTTGAAAGGAGGTTTTATGGCACCTGATCCAATCATTCCTTCATCAATCGGATCCGCAATGAATATCGGATTCGCAGGCGAACAAGTGCATAGGGTTCATTCCGACAAACCCGTTGACGCGACCCAGTCGATCGCTGACAAAGTGGACATTAGCAACGTGATGGATTCCGACGCCGATGGCGGCGGAGGCGGTGGTGGCGGTGGCGCAACCTCGAAGTCGGATGAGCAAGAACAGCATCAAGGCGCAGAACCAGAATCAGAGGTGGATATCCGTCCGATCTTAAGGCTTGACATCTCCGCCTAACTGTCTTGATTTCGCCGAGACTGAAGCCCGCAAGAACGCCATGATCTAGCTATTCTGGGCCCACTTGAGCATAGCCTTGTGATCGGACGGAATCAGTTGATGATTCTCCAGCCGATACACTGCTGGCGTTCCTTTTGCGTGCATTCTGTCAAACAAGCGATCAATGGACCAACCTTTCGGTCGAAACCGGGTGAGTTGGTTTGCGCGAATACCTAGATCCTGCAACGACAGGCTACAGAACTGCGCAACCCCTTCAGGCGCGGGTGCTCGCTCCAAAAAGAGCCATCCTTCGCCAAGTTCCAAACAGCGCATATAAATATAGGCGCCTAATACCGGGGCTTCTCCCTGTTGCTTGGCGACTAAAGCACAGATAACCCTTCCACTGCCCTTCATCTTCAACAACGAAGGTCTCATTGCCGCGCAAGCCGGACAACCAAGATCGCTAAACACAACGTAGATTGGTCCCTTCGTAGCAAGAGCCTCAGGAGCTTGAGATCGTATCAAGTTCTCCTCCTTTGTGCTAAGTTTGTAAGGTCTTGGTGCTCCAAACAATACTGCGCTAACGAAGGCTATACAGCAGATAAGGCCCATGCCTATTCGCCCGGCAACAGGAGGAGTAGAGCGACTCAAAGTAGCTGAGAAGCATAAACCAAAAAGGGCAAGACACGAAACCCAACTGAGAAAACAATAGGTGCAAAACTGGACTAAGACTATCCATGCATAGCCTTGCAAGCCGGTCATAAACAGGGCTGCGCACCCGAGAAACACCTGGGGCAGGCTCAACTTGAATACCGAAGGTATTAGTAGAGACACCACTAGCACGAGTGAGAAAAAGACCACCCCAACCTGCCATAGGTGAACACCCAAAATGGACGACGCTGGGCTAGAGAGCACCTTGCCACACGAGTTGCCAACTAAGCAACCTACAGTTGAGCCTGGTGCTGACACATAACCGGCAAGCACCGAGGAGACGACACCCAGCAATGCTGCCAGCACGGTCAAAATCCAGATAGGCAGACGGCTCATCGAGACACCCGTCTTTTACGCCGGTACACCAAGAAACAAAGGACACCGACGCACCCACCAGTGATGCCACCGAACATCAACCGCTTTCGTGCAGCAACCCGCTGTTCCCACTCGTAAGATCCGTAGTCGTCTTCGACCGCCTCCTGCTTGCCATCCTCGGTAATGAACCGCTTACGCCCAGCGTTAGTGACCAGCCCCTCATCGCGGTGAAAGTCGATCTCCTTGCTGCTTGCCACTGGTTTGCCGAACGTGATCAGTGCCTCCAAATCAATCACCAGTAGCTGACCTTCGTAAACCTTACACTGGAATCTAGCTTTTTTCGGGAATGGCTCCGAACCGAAAGTCTGCCAATCAGTAATCGTCCAATCATAGGTAGGCCCTTTCTGGTTCGACATCGCAAAGCCAAGATACTTCCATCGCTTGCCATCCTGTGTCAACCCAATACGAGCTTGCCAATTGGGAGCAAAAACAAGAACAGACTCGCCGCCAAAATGGCTCTTGAGCTGATATCGGTCGTCTAAAATCTCGTTCCATGAATGTCCCTGACCGTACCCTTGTCGTCGGTTAAATGGTGCCCCAAGAAAGTCTCCGGGTGTCCAGTTCACAGGCTCATAGTCTGGCTCGAAAGCCTGCAAAGCTTTGCCAGCCCTACTTCGAAGCAGTGTGTAATACTTGCCGTTGCGGTAGACAACGTCTTCGGTGTTACCATGCCTGATCATGCGGAACAACCAACTGTCGGGCCGCATCTGAAATAGGCCGTCAGACTCAAGCCATTCACGATCACCGACTAACCGCTCTGTTTTGAGCCCTTGTGCATGTTCCCCCAAAAACTCCTTGTACTTGACGTGAAAAGACACATCAAATGAACCCGTCGAGTTTGCTGGTACTCGCGTCGCCTGCTGAGAGAATGCGCGGATCGGAAGCACAACCAAGAGCAATGCCGCCAGCAAACTAGCTCGCGGCAAAGAAGACATCTCAGACAGAGTTCGCATACCCATCAGTGACACGGGTTCACATATATCGTATAGGGGAAATTTCCAGAATACACACCGTTCGCATTGTATAGGTCTCGGGTTCCAGACTCACACACAACCTCTGTACTGTCACCAGAGCAATAGACACCCCATCCACCACATTGCCTTGCTCCTGACACAGAGGAGACATGATAGATGTATGTATTTGGCCCCGAGGGTACTGTATAGCTTAATCCGGCTTTGTGAATAGTGCAACTCTTCATACAAGTCTCGCATATTCCCGCGTACAACGAACTAACCGCTACCAGACACGGAATAGTTAATAGTAGCTTCTTCATTATGGGAGCTCCGTTGCCTGGCAAGAACAAACCCCTTCATTGGGCACAGATGCGGGATCTGTCGGGTCATATACAGCGCATGGTTCAGCTGGAGCGGCCGCAGCAGATACTGCTCGCACTGAAACGAAAGCTACAAGCCCGAAACAGGAAATCACTAAGAGATACTTTATCCTAAATAACCTCAGTCAACTGACATGAATACCCTAGCACAACAAGGCCCCATAAACTGGGTCTATGAAGAAATGCATGGG
>DDEQ01000040.1 GCA_002336105.1 Chthonomonas sp. UBA1950
AAGTTGTACTTTGCTCGCTGGACTAAGAGCCGAAGGCAAGACCTCGGTGCTCGAACCCAGTGTTAGCCGCGATCATACCGAAAGAATGTTAATTGCGATGGGCGCTGATCTGCAAATTGAGGGGCCCAAAGTGACTGTATCACCAACCGAGCAACTCAATCCATTTGAGTTCACGGTTCCGGGCGACATCAGTTCAGCTGCGTTCTTCCTCGTAGCTGGAGCTATTCTCGCCGGCTCTCAGTTAGAAGTTACTGATCTTAGCGTCAATCCGACTCGTACGGGCATCCTTGAGGTGTTTACTCAAGCAGGCATACCATTTGAGCTCACCAACAACCGGAGCGAGTTAGGTGAGCCTGTAGCTGACTTGCAAATGAGTGTGAATTCGCCTGGAAGTGCTTTCGTCATCGAAGGGGACATGGTTCCGCGATTGGTTGACGAGATTCCAGTTTTGGCGGTTTTTGCGACTCAGTGCCAGGGTCAAACCGTTATTCGAGACGCAAAGGAGTTGAAGGTCAAAGAAAGTGACCGAATCGCGTTGGTTGCGGACGGATTGAAGAGAATGGGGGCCTCTGTGGAAGCAACCGAAGACGGATTTATCATCACTGGCCCGACCCCGCTGAGGGGAACGACGATTGAAGCTCATGGAGATCATCGCATAGCGATGGCATTTGCTGTCGCGGGATTAGTCGCAGAGGGGGAAACGAGAATCCTCGGTGCCGAGTCAATCGCGACGAGTTTTCCTGGTTTTGAGCGACAACTCTCGCATCTTTGCCAGTTGTAAGCTTAATCGAAGAGCGAATATGGAATAACCCTAGTGATGATACGGATTGGCGTCATGGGCTGCGGGGTTGTTGCGGATTACGGTCATATTCCCGCGATATTGCAGACACCAGGGCTGAAACTGGAAGCAATTTTTGATCCGGACCCCAAGCGTTTGCAAATGGAGTCCTCAAAGTTTGGGGTTGAGAAAGCCTTTACGAACCAGGAGGCGTTTTTAGACTCTGGTCTAGATGCCGTCCTCGTGTCGTCTCCGGCGCCATTTCATAAAGATAATGTTCTGGCTGCTGCAGACCGAAAACTCCAGATTCTATGCGAGAAGCCGTTAGCGATGGAGGATCACCAAGCCGAAGAGATGATTCGATACTGCGAAAAGGCAGGAGTAATGCTTTGTGTCGGTTTCGTCTACCGGTTTAGCCGAGTTGCTCAACAGCTTAAAAGTTGGGTGCAGGAAGAAGTCGTGGGAGATATTCGATCTGTTCGCTTGGTCTATGATTGGGATCTTCACGGTGAGTGGGAGCAAGACGAAAAAGGGAAGTGGATCAAGGCTCCTCGATATACGGGCCGAATGGATGAAGGTGGTCCAATGGTGGACTGCGGAGTTCACCAAATTGATCTCGCTCGATGGTGGCTTGGCCAGGAAGTCGTCGATTACCATGCGCAGGCTGCTTGGGTCGGTGAATACGAAGCTCCAGATCATGTCTACCTCCACCTTAATCACGCAGGTGGCGCTCACACGATGGTAGAGATGTCGTTCAGTTATGGTCACACCGCTCGTGACGTAACGCCGATGTTCACCTACGACTTAATTGGTAGCGGCGGATATTTGCGCTATAACCGCGATGGTTACATTCTGGATGCTCATGCGGGAGATCGAACGATTCGAGTTCCCGGAACGAGCGAAAAGGATTTTCCAGCCATGCATGCGGCCTTTGCCGAGGTGCTTCGTAAAGGTGAACCGGGTGACTTCCCGCAGGGTAGAGACGGGCTGATAGCGACCAAGATTGCACGAGATGCTACCAATGAGGTAATTGCATCTAGAAAGAAACTTCTCCAGAAGGCGTAGCGAACGCTGCATGCGCAAACCAAATATGATTTGACTTGGTTTCGTGGCCGTGTGTACGCACTGTTTGGCGGCGCTCACGATTGAATGTAGTATCTAGCGAGGTCCACTCGGAGTGGTAGTTAGCTTAGTGCTCGAATTTATCGTATTAGGACACAGACGAAAACTAGCTAACTGCTTCAGTAGCTATCGTCGTGGCTTTCTGAACCTTATTGCTAGGCATTTGTATGTTTTACGCAACCCAGCAAAAACATGGCTTGACAATTTGGAAGAGTAGCCTATAATGACACTACAAGGAGGCAGTTACCTCCACGGGGTTGGCAACGAAGCGACCCCTACTGCAGGCGAAGTGGCAAGCAAGTAGCCCGGTAGGATCAGTCCCTTCTGACACGCCAACCCCAATTTCTTTGAGGATCTAGTTGCCGGGACTGTTTTGCGCTACAGGATTTTAAGTGTATATCGGTGACCTTCTCTTAGTAGGCAATCTGCCTTCTTCCTTATCGTGAATTTGATCTTAAGCAATAAAAAAGACCTCACGCTCATAAGAACGAGAGGTCTTTAACTAGCTTCCGATGAATCTTCTTAGTTGAAGAATCCAACCGAACGAGCGAGGCGCATGTCGTCGCCACTAGACAACTCATCGAGATCCTTGAGAGGAAGCTCTTTGTTCTGAGCGTCTTCGACTGCGACCTTAAGACAAAGCGAACGAAGTTCGTTCACAAGGATCTTGAACGATTCGGGAATGCCCGGCTCGGCAAGGCTCTCACCTTTAACGATGCTTTCGTATGCCTTAACGCGTCCCATGACGTCGTCTGACTTAATGGTGAGCAACTCCTGAAGGGTATAGGCTGCGCCGTAAGCTTCAAGTGCCCAAACTTCCATTTCACCAAACCGTTGTCCACCAAACTGAGCTTTACNNGCTGCTGGGTGACGAGCGAGTACGGTCCAATCGAACGAGCATGGATCTTCTCATCTGCAAGGTGCTCTAGTTTAAGCATGTAGATGATTCCAACCGTGATTGGGTTTGGAAGCGTGTCACCGGTTAATCCATCGCGGATGAACGACTTTGTACTGTGTGGATCAATACCAGCACGGGTAAATACGTTCTTACGAAGGTTGTCGACGATTCCAGCGTAAACTTCATCAGAAGCATTTGCTGGAGCTTCTTCTACATCAACATCAAGCTCCTCAACTTCGAAGTTCTCGAAATCGATCTGGAGGAGTTCTTCTGCACTCTTGGCCGAAGGAGCATCGAGGATTCGACTGACTCGCTCAAGGGATGTCGGTCCGAGCGTTCGAACCTTAGCATCAGTCTTAGCGATCATCTCATCCAAGGTGTCGTCTTTTTCATACTTGACGTCCAGAAGTAGCTCGGACTTCACGTATGCGCCGAGAGATTGCTTTCGCATGTGCTCGGCCAATCTCTCCATTTCAACCAGGATTTCCTTCTCAGTTGCGCCTTCGAACGCTGGGCACTTGTATTCAAGGCCAAGGTGCTTTCCAACGTAACCAAGGTGGGTTTCGAGAATCTGACCGATGTTCATACGGCTCGGAACACCAAGAGGATTCAGAACGATATCAACCGGAGTGCCGTCAGCGAGGTAAGGCATATCTTCGACAGGAAGCACCTTCGAAATAACACCTTTGTTGCCGTGGCGTCCTGCCATCTTGTCACCCACCATCAGCTTTCGCTTCTGGGCGATATAGACTTGAACGGTCATATTCGTACCTGCTGGCAACTCGTCACCAGGGATCTGGAGCAGAGGCTCGTCGGTGCGGTCACAGATGAGTCGCTCTCGCTTCTTCGATTCCTTATAGACGTAATTGATGCTTGGCGACAGATACTTATATCGCGAATAAACCTTGACGTCAACGACGGTGCCTTTCTCGCCGTGTGGCAGTCGAAGCGAAACGTCGCGGGTTTCTTCAGCCTTTTTACCAAAGATCGCGATAATCAGTCGCTCTTCAGCGGTCATTTCAACTTGACCCTTTGGAGCAACCTTTCCAACCAGAATATCTTCTGGGCGAACTTCAGCACCGATTCTGATAATTCCGTTCTCGTCGAGATCCTTCAGAGCATCTTCACCGACATTTGGAATGTCGCGAGTAATCTCTTCCGGTCCAAGCTTGGTATCGACGGCTTCCGCTTCGTGACGCTCGATGTGGATTGATGTATAGACATCGTCCTTCACCATTCGCTCAGAGATGAGGATAGCGTCTTCGTAGTTGTATCCATTCCAAGGCATGAACGCGACCAAGACGTTCTTACCGAGTGCGAGATTTGCGTTATCGCAACATGCGCCATCAGCAAGAGCGTCACCTTTGAGGACTCGTTGACCGAGCTCGACAACGGGGCGATGTGTGAAACATGTCGACTTGTTGCTTTGCACCATGTGCATTAGCTCGTACTTGTCGAGAGTTCCATCGTTGCGTCGAACGTGGATTTCCTCGGCGGTCACGAACTCGACAACACCAGGGAAGTGAGCGATGACGGCTGCGCCAGAGTCAACAGCAGCAACTCTTTCGTAGCCAGTGCCAACGATCGGTCGTTCGGATCGAAGAGTTGGAACTGCCTGACGTTGCATGTTCGCACCCANNCGGCGACACGTCCATGAAGTCGACTCTGTCGCGTCTGACGATAGGATAGCTTGCACCACCAACGTCGCCACCAGCACATCGAGCCTGAACCTGATCTTTCACGATCCAACCGGTCTCATCCGTCTCAACGTCGGCCGGTGCAACTAACTGGCCAGTCTCTTCTTGAGCGGTCAGATAGATGATCTCGTCGGTGACATGACCATCAACAACCTTTCGGTAAGGGGTCATGATGAAGCCGAATTCATCAACTCGAGCGTGCGCGGTCAACTGCGAGATAAGTCCAATGTTAGGACCTTCAGGAGTTTCAATCGGACAGATTCGACCGTAGTGAGATCGGTGAACGTCACGAACTTCCAGTTTTGCACTTGTTCGTTGAAGACCACCCGGTCCAAGTGAAGACAGACGTCGCTTGTTGGTAATTTCCGACAGCGGATTCGTCTGATCCATGAACGTCGACAGCTGGTTACTGCTGAAGAAGCTCTTAATAGAAGCGCTAACCGGCTTAACTGATAGGATGATGCCTGGGAGCAGGTTCTCCTGGTCGGTTGAGGTCATTCGCTCTCGAGCAACTTTCTCCATGCGGACAAAGCCGAGTCGAAGTTGAGACTGCAACAACTCACCAACGGATCGAACACGTTTGTTCTTCAAGTCGTCGATGTCGTCTCGTTCTGCCTCACGATTGACGTATGGCAGCATCTTATCAAGGATCGCAGCCAGGTCTGCAGCAGTTAGGTTTCGGGTTTCCAAAGGAATACCGATTCCAAGCTTCTGATTCAAGAATCGTCGACCGACCTTACCAAGATCGTATCGCTTGACATCAAAGAAGAGGCCGTAAACGAGTTGCTTGGCTGCTTCTTCGTTTGCTGCTTCACCTGGACGAAGTCGCTTATAGATGTCGAGTAGAGCCTCTCGCGAGTTGGTTGTGGGGTCAGCTTCGAGCGTCGCTTCGGCAAGATGCAGGGTGTTGATCAGCCTCAACGAAGGCAGATTCATCGCCTCGATTCGCTTAGCCGTATCCTTGTCAATCTTGTCGCCCGCTTTCCCAATAAGCTCTTCGCCGTCAAGGAGATCCTCAACTAGCCGCTTATTAAGAAGAGTTTCTTGATTGAGCGTCTCGAGAACGATTTCCTTCGTGAACAGCTTCAGAATGTCCTCGTTGGTACCGAGAGGAATCTCGACCAACGTCTTCATCGCCTTAACTTCGTCGGAGAATCCTGCGATATCCTCGGCGGTCAAAACTTTGCCTGATTCAACGAGGACTTCACCAGTGTCTTGGTCGACGACTGGATCAACGACTCGGCGACCATTGGCTTCACCGAGAGCAACGGTGTATCGACCGCGACCCTTCTCGAAGTAATACAGAGCCTTGATGAGCTGAGTAAGCGGAAGCTTCTTGGTCTGGCTAATTTGAGTTCTTACGATGAAGTTAGCGTCGGATTCGACCTCAAGCCAGGGACCTTCGTTAGGAATAACTCGGGCAGAAACAATGACCTGCATCGAGCTATCGACGCCCTCTTCGAAATAGAGACCAGGAGAGCGGCTGAGCTGGCTGACAATGACTCGTTCGCGTCCATTGATAATGAACGTTCCCTTGTCGGTCATGAGCGGAATGTCGCCGAGGTAAACCTCGGATTCAATCACTTCACGATCTCGACCACCGAAGCGAACTATCGCTTTAATCGGTGCTTCGAAGGTCATGTCGCGATCGCGGCAATCCTGCAAAGAGTATTTGGGCTCGCCGAGTGTAAAACTCACGAGTTCGATATAGTTAGTTTGAGTGAAGTCCCAGATCGGACTGAAGGTCTTGAAGAGCTCTGGAAGACCTTCTTCAAGGAACCACTTGTATGAATTAAGCTGTAGTTCGATTAGATTAGGGACCTCAAGGAAGCGGCCAATTCGCTTCGAGGTTGGCTGAACAATTCTCATCTAGCCTCCGGACACATTTGCGCGAACATTCACCATACCCTCACAAACCGTGTTAAGTCTACATTTCCTGCTAACTTTCGTAGCACAATGTCAACAATTGCCTGCATGAAGCGACCACAACTAGACTCGTGAGGAAGCAGATTTTCAGACGGAGGCGTAGGCCAAGAACCTGATTACATGGTCACTTCATTCACTAATATTGGTTTAGAACCCAATTTTATGTGTGCGGAATAGGTCAGCCCAAGGCAGTCGAATCAAGGTTCAGCGGGTCTAGCGCCCCCACCGAGGTTCGTGACCTAGACCGCCAAAACCTCGGGTATTTCAATGTTAATTCTAAGCAAGGTAACAATCTACGACGGCTCATCGGGATTGGAGTTTGAAAAAGGCAAATTCAAACGCGAGTTACGACCTGGAGAATATTTCTACCGTTTGAAGAGTGTTAGCATTGATGTATTCTCGACGCTTCCCGTTTTAATCCCATTTAACGGAAAGGAGGCGCAAACTCTTGACGGAGGTTCCATCAAGGTTTCGTTGATGATTTCAGTTCAGGTTAATTCTGTGCGTCAATATTTCCTTGCTGGGGGACAGCCGATCAAACAACACGGAGCGATTAAACCGAAACTTTCGCCTGGGCAAGGCGAATCTTCCCCACTTATGCAAGTTAGAGATTCTGCCTTCGCCGCGTGCCAATCTTGGATCTCGTCTAGGGAATTCGAGACGTGGATGGAGAAGAAAACTGAGTTGTCGAGTTTTGTTGCGGAACAACTCAAACCACGCATGGCCGAACTTGGTTTAGAGCTTTTGAGTGTCTTACTTGTTGAGTTCGTTCCGAGTGGCAACCTAAAATCAGCCTATTCTGAATTGCTGCGAGTGAAATTAGAGGGCCGGGCTGCACTAGACCGAGCCCGAAACGAAGCTGCCACAATGCGAAACCTCATCAACACTGCTCGGCTAGTACGCGACCATCCCGGATTGCTGGAACTCCGAATGTTGGTCTGAAATCAGAAGCCACGTGTTGAATTTCAGGTAAGTAGCTTTCCCACAAACCCTACACCAGCCTCGCCAGAACCGGCGGAGCCTCCCTTAGACTAAGTCTGTTTTAGAAGACAAGGTAACCTCTTAGGTTCCCGTGATGCGTAATTGGTGTGCCTTCTTGGCAATTGTCAGCGGATTTGCTTCGGCAAATGCAGACACTCAAAGGTCTAGAGGTGGGGTCGTCTATGTGAATGACGTCCCTGTTTTGCGATTCATGAAACAGGATTCGACCGGCCAGAGTCCAGAACAGAAGGCAGATACTGCAGCAGAGAAGCTAGGGACCGCCAGCGACCCCAAGCTCATTAGGCTCTTTATGTCAGGGGATTCGGCGACGATCTATTCAGGCAAGGTTCCAGTTGTCACTTTACAAAAGGCAGAGGCGAGGGCACAGCATTCGACCGTTAAGGGGTTGGCTACGAGGTGGGTTACCAATATTCGCGGTGCTTTGACTCAAACGGGAATGCGGATAGATGACGACTACATTCGCCTCCCCTTAGGCGGAGTTCGAGTTGTTCCGATTCGTGGTAAAGGTGCATTCGAAGCGAATTACACGACTTCAAACGATGCGTTGGTAAGTTTTAGGAAAGTCGCTGGTGGGCTTGAAGTCACAGGGAAGTCTGCCGGTAAGGCGCAGATCTCGGTGAATTGGGGTACTCAATCCGATGATATCTCGCTAGACATTAAGCCCAACGCGGCTGAGTTTCCTCAAGCGTTCGAAGCAACGGTGACAGGGGCTCCTGCAATATCACAAACCATTTTTGGCAGTATCGTCGGCGCGATAAAAACCCAGCTGAAAGCAAAGGCGGACTCAAAAATAAGCGTCAGAACTTTTTCCCCCGGTTCAATTGGCGTAGGCGCGATGAGAACCTACGATGTCTTTGTTGACACAAGTGCACCGGACTGTTTTCCAAATGGCGGCCTGGTCAGAGTCAAGGTAACAAACCTTGCACTTCCTCGATTGATGGACGACGTGCTATGGTACAGCAATGATCCGGAGAGCGTGAAGGGACCAGGACACCTGTTTTCAGGAGAAGTTGAGAGAGGTTCATCGATTAGGCTTCTCTACCACCATAGTAATATTTCTTCTTCGAACCTCGTTCTGCGCGTTCAAGCTATTAATGACTCTGACAAACCTGCTCGAGTCGTCTTGATTCCCGGTGACGCTTCGCCAAATCGCGATCCCGTTCGAGCTGGCCTAGCCGCTGCGGATCAATTCATTCGAGGCTGGATGTACGGTAGCGGGGAAGTCGTCACGATTCCGCCCGGGCAAGGACTTCCAATCGCAGTCCGGCAACTCTCGACGGGAGAAACGATGAGCGGATTAACGAGTATTCGTCTTATTGATGGCCCAGATTCTCTACTGATCCGTACCGATGCTTGGCTTCCTTTTAATGCAGATGTCCGCTGGGTGGCAGCGCTGAGATCGGGTGCACCTTGGCGGGATGTTGGTGCGAATCCATTGGCAGAGTACGACAAGGCACCGATGGAGCCTTCCGCCCATGTATATCCCAACCCGGTGAAAACAGAGTCGGTTGATTACAGTGTCGGCGGAAGATACGGATTCTTGCGCATAGGACAAGAACCGATCATTCGAAAAGACAATGATGGTGCTCTGGATGGCAATTTTGGTGTCATTTACAACATTAAGGCCAAATTGCAGAACCTAACTAACGAAGCCACCGAAGTAGAAGTTGTCTACGAAGCCAGTGCAGGCTATTCGGGAGGCCTCTTTATCCTTAACGGGCAACTTATGCGTACACCTTTACTGCATCCAAAACAGGAAACACGACTTTTGAAAGTTCGCCTTGCACCAGGCGCTTCAAGAAGTTATGACATCATGACCCTGCCGCTTTCGGGTAGCAGCTATCCGGCTACGCTGACGGTTCGGCCAGTATCTGGAGGAGCATAAAATGGATCAACCTTCATTTCGAGTGATTGCAGACCTGTTTCAGGTCCCTGAAGGCGATGCGCTGGATATACGTGAAGAGCGACGTCGCAAAGTGGGACGAGATGCTAACGAAAGTGACGATCTGGGCCGACAGAGTCTTGTTGAAGGCGACTACGAGGCCGCGATTAAGCATTTTAGGAGAGCGGTTGAACAACGGGATCCAAACGATATTTCGTCAAGGATAGACCTTGCTGGAGCATATGATTATAGTGACCAGTCACCGATGGCCCTTCGACAATACGAGAAGGCTTTACGTGCAAAATCTGAAGCTTCTGAGCCACTCGTTGGAATGAGCGACGTTCTCAAGAGGCACGGCAAGTTTAAAGATTCTATCCTTAGCCTTGAAAAGGCGATTGAGAAAGAACCAACCAATGCCTACTACCATGTGAAGCTAGCTGAAACTTTACGCGAAGCAGGCGAACCGAGGCGAGCCTTGCAGGTTGCTCAGACTGCAATCACCATTCAACCGGACGTAGCCTTTTATCATTATTGGATTGGCGACCTTCTGACCTATCTCAAGCGATATGACGAAGCTCTCGATGCCTATCGTGCAGCGATAGAGCTCTCGCCTGGAGATGATCATCTCTATATCCGTGCTGCGGTCGCCTTTTGGTGTGCGGATCGAAAAAACGAAGCAGTTAAGGCTGTTCGGTTGGCATCGGATCTAGACACAGAAAAGCACTTGTATCACGGACTTTTGGGAATTCTGCTTGATGAGATGGGAATGAAAGATGAAGCGCAACTCGAGAGTGAGCGCGCTTCAAAAATGGACCGATTTGACCACGATAGTCTCGGAAGACTCATGGACGAGATGAATATCGAAGCTTAGGCTTTGGTTATCTTCAAGCCTTGACTATCGAGGTCGAGACGATATCCCATAAAGTCTCTGATGAGATCTGAGGCATCAACATGACCCCGGTCTTGATAGATACGGCCAGGAAAGTCACGAACCTTACCTCCAAAAGAGCATGTCAGAGTAGTCGTATCAGCTTTGAATGCGACTACTTTAAGTCCTGGGATCGGCCCTTCGAGCATCTTAGGAGCGATCCAGGAGTTTCCTTTTTGGACAAAAGCCGAGACTGGAACTAGCTTGCCTGCAACAAAGACGGAAACAACGGATGGAACGTCATCGATCGTCAATACGCCTTGCTCAATCATTCGCTTGAGCAGTGCGCCCCCGCCACATTGCTGGGATACGGCGGATGAACTGAATACACCATCTTTGACGTATTTGCCCTTCGAATATTGATTAGTAAACGACCATACGTATGGCGTATGAACTCCCTTGTTTCGATAGCCCCAACCGTTATAGGATTCGAGCCTGTAGAGCATCTCGGGAAGAGTCCAAGAGTTCAGGCTATCGAGGTTGTGCATGGTAAGAGCATCAACCGCACTCTCAGCAAATGTGAATGGTGGTTCGTGTCCAACTTTTGGTCGACCTTTCGGTACCTGAACCGTGTAGCCGGTTAACGGATCTCCGTTGTGAAGATGCTTGGTCAGGCTTAAGCTGGCCTCAAGAGAGTGGATGATGCCGACAAATTGCCAGGGGATTCCGGTCGGGAGCATGATCGCTTGATATACGGTTTTTAGGCTAAGAATCTTGCTCAGTGTCTGATCCACCAACTGTATACGTTCTGGTCGTACTACGGCGGATTCGAACAACTCCTCATATTCCGATTTGAGCGTGTCAAAAGAAAATGGCATTTTTACTCTCCTGCAAAAGTTTCACTATTTTAAACTCGTAAACATAGCAATCGAAGACAGTGTGGCAAACTTTATTTGTGATTTCTATCTTTTTGGGGTGTGTCGTTTCGTTGACAAAACCAAGGGTTGTCATTGTCGCGTTACTAGATTGCCCCATTGCTCGATCGTATGCCCCATTACTTGAGAGGCTTGCGGTCGAATTTAAGGGCAAAGCTGATTTCGATATCAAGATTGAAGATCAGGATGTCAACCTTGCTGCAGCCAAGAAGTGGATGACCGAGTTTAAGCTCAGCTTCGTGCCAGAGATCGACAAGAAGCATCGGTTTGCAAAAAAGATGGGAGTAACCACCGTTCCAACGGCTTTGGTCTTCGATTCGAGCGGAAAATGTGTCTATGTTGGACGAATTGATAATAGGTATGCCGACCTCGGGATTCGACGCCAGCACGCAACACAGAGTGACCTGCGCAATAAATTAGTCGAAGTTCTAAATGGTCACAAAATGAGCCTCTCAAGAACGACTGTTGTGGGTTGTTCGTTGCCGCTTGATTAACCATATGTAAAAAGCGACACAATTGTGTCATGCGCTGGTATTCCTTTTTGTCAGCAATCATGTTGTGCTCGGTTGCGCTTGCCGATAAGCCGATCACGATAACGCTTGTCCACACGAACGACCTACACGCACACATCGAGCCTGTAAGAATCTCCAAAAAAGCTTATGGTGGTTATGCCAGGCAAGCAACGATCATTAAGCAGATTCGCGCAACTGAGAAAAATGTGCTCTTGCTCAATGCCGGTGACTCATTCCAAGGAACGTTGTTCTTCAATGTATATGAAGGTCTCGCTGATGCTGCATGCTTGAACGAAATGGGATATCAGGCAGGTACATTGGGGAACCATGAGTTCGATCGTGGACCGTCTGTTCTTAGCAATTACTACCAGTCGGTGAACTTTCCAATCGTTTCTTGCAACTTAGACGCCTCACAAGAGCCTCTCCTTTCGAGTTTTGTAAAACCAGCTACAATCATCCAAGTTGGCGGGGAAAAGTTTGGAATCGTCGGGGTAACGACTCCAGATACGGCCAACATATCGAGTCCTGGTCCTTCTCTGAAGTTTAAAGATGTAGTTCCTTCTGTTCAAAAGACAGTAGATGACCTACGAAAGGAAGGAATCAACAAGATCATTCTTTTGAGCCATGTTGGTTTTGAAGAAGATTGCGGCTATGCCAAGCAACTAAAGGGCATTTCGTTAATTGTCGGTGGGCACAGTCACACCCCGCTTGGAACACCTGATTTGCCTGGCTGGCCAAAGGCTACAGCTCAATATCCGACCTATGTGAAAGATGCAGAAGGCACCGATGTAGCAGTCGTTCAGGCATGGGAGTGGGGCAAAGTGATCGGTCACCTTAACGTCAGTTTTGATGCTCAAGGCAAAGTAAAGAAGATATTCAATGCGAAGCCCATCGTTGTTGATGAGTCTGTGCCAGAAGACAGTGTTATCAAATCGATGGTGACTGCCTTCACAAAGCCGATTGAGAACCTGAAGAATCAAGTCGTCGGTGAAACCTTATCTCCTCTAACAAACAAACCGGAAGGTTCTGGTGAGATGTTGATGGCCGATGTCATTTCCGACGGAATGCTGGCTGCGACAGCGAAGTATGGAACAGTCGTCGCTTTTGTCAATTCAGGCGGCGTTCGGGGAAGTTTCGAACCTGGCGTCATCACCTACGGCAACGCTATTTCCGTGCAACCTTTTAGCAACACACTAGTTGCCCTTGATCTCACCGGTGAAGAGATCATCAAGTCGCTTGAGCAAGGCGCTTCAGGAACGGCAGGACCTACAGGCGGCTTTTTGAATCCCTCAAAAGGGTTTAGCTATTCGGTAGATTATTCAAAACCAGTAGGTTCGCGTGTTTCTGCAGTTACGTTGAACGGCGAAGCTATCAGCAAAGATAAGACCTATACCGTCGCGTTACTG
The DNA here is from genome assembly GCA_002336105.1 of Chthonomonas sp. UBA1950. Classification (GTDB taxonomy): domain Bacteria; phylum Armatimonadota; class Fimbriimonadia; order Fimbriimonadales; family Fimbriimonadaceae; genus Fimbriimonas. The sequence continues at coordinate 13,027 of DDEQ01000040.1, forward strand.
AGCTTCACGGCGGGTGGCGGTGACTTTCATGACGTCATTAAGAACGCGAAAGGTAAGCGTGTTGATTCTGGATTGATCGACCTGGATGCCTTTATTGAATACTTAAAGGCTCATAAGTCGATCAATCAGACCGTTGAGGGGCGCGTTAAGGCTTCGCGCCAGTAGAAATCCATTTCTCAATGAGTGCTATTTCATCACTTTTGAGCGATGGCTTATTGAGGGGCATCTTGAGGTATCCAGGTGCCCCTTTCAACACAAGTAGAAGGGAACTGTCCCCAGGCTTCTTGAGGTTAACGATAGCCCCTGTATCTCCTCCTTTCATAATCGTTTTATAGCTCGAAAGGTTGATGCCATCAACTGCATTCTTCGCGCCGTGGCAGCTCACACATGCCTTATTGAGAATAGGCGCTATGTGAGCATAACGAACGGCTTTGTTTGCCTGGAAGGCAAGGGTCAAGCTGACCAGAATCACTTTCTTTCCTTAGCTCTTGAGTTGATTGTAAATGACTCAAGAGCTTTTCCATCTAGTCCGATCACTCGACCAAGGATACGTTTACCAGCAACATCAAAAATCACAAAATGGTTGGCTTTTACCCAGAAGTCGCCTTCGATAGCACCTTTCTTAGGGTCCTGGTCGTAAAGAGGAGCACCGCCTCCACCGGAAACGATGTAAGTGACGTCATTACGAACGGTGCGGTAATAGTTGTGATCGTGACCGGTTAAGACTGCATCAACCCCGTACTTCTCAAATACCGGGCAAAGAGTCGCTCGGACTTGCAGGTCTGAAGCGTGTGCACCGATTGAGTAAGGCGGCACGTGAAAACTCACGATAATGTGATCGAATTTCCCTTTCACTGACTCGAGGTCAGAAATGAGCCACTGATATTGGGGGCTAGACACTGAATATTCTGTGTATTCGTCGATGGCGAGCGTAACGAAGTGGCATCGTTCCTTGTTGAACGAATACCAAAGCTTGTTGCCACTGTTGGTTTTGAACGTGATTCGATCCTCGTAACCCGTTCCTCCAACATCGTGATTACCTCTTGCAGGATAAATCTGTGTAACCTGCTTGAGTGGCGCTACGATTTCGTCGTAAGTCTTCCAAAGCTCATCTTGCTTTCCTCTGGCAACAAGATCGCCAGATTGAATAACGAATGCTGGATGAGCTTCCATTATGCCTGCAACTACTTTTCTATGAGTCTCATGACCGTTACGACAGTCGCCATAAAGCGCAAATCGAAAGTCTTTCGCGACAAAGTTAGGTTGTAGTGAGAGAAAAACGAACGTGATGCCTAGCATAAGGCATCACGTTAGCACTTTAGCATGTGAAGCTTTGTTTAAGGATTTGCTTTTGGATCAAAGCGCGGTTTCATCAGACGCTTTTTGAACACAGATTGTCTTGACAACCACCGTCTTTGAGTCCTTATTGAACGTCGTCGCACGGAACCGATTGTCGTCCAATGAAGTCACGCAAACTGTTGTCTGTTTCATTGGTGATCGATTCGATGCAATTTCCGCCGTACCTGAGATGATTCCGTGATGGGTCATGAAGAACGCAACGGCTGCGATTCCAGCAATACCGAAAGCTAACCCGGCCGAGATGAGCCCGCTACGATCAGTAAATCTTCGATGCTTGGAACTCGCGTTGGCTCGTTCTAGCATTTCAATGGCCTCGGCTGTTGATAGACCAAGGTTTGCTGCAACTGTGTCGAGGTCAACCCGATCAGGTAATCCCTGTTCCTTGCGATATTGACGAACCAACTGTTCTGCGTCACTCCAGCTAATCTTCATCGTAGTTGCTCTATAGTTAAACGGGGAGTATGTTCTTCAAAGTTCCGAACTCCCGTCTATTTGAGAATATTTACGAATGAACCTCCTTGCCGTTACGGAATCAATAGAATTAAAGGCGATCGCAAAGTCATTCGGCTTCGAATTAGTAGGAATTACTGACATCGAAGAACCAGTCGGATTTGAACACTATCAGAAATGGCTTAATCAGGGATTTCATTCCGGTATGTCTTACATGCAAGAACACCAAGAGATCCGAAAGAACCCCAAATTGCTTCTCGAAGACGCAGAATCTGTGCTGGTTGTAGGGTTGAACTACTACCAAACAAACGAAACGAAGAAATCTGACGCGCGAATCGCGCGCTACGCGCTTGGACGTGACTATCACAAAGTCCTCAAAACCAAGCTACGCCAAGTCGGACGTCAAATTGAGGAACGGTGGCCAGGGACCGAGTGGAGAGCTTGTGTGGATTCAGCTCCTATTTTCGAGAGGGAATTTGCCCATCGTGCCGGGCTAGGCTGGTTTGGCAAGAACACGATGCTTATCAATAGCCATCGTGGAAGTTGGTTCCTGCTTGGCTGTCTGTTGATAACAAAACATTTTGAACCGGACCAGAGAGCTAATGGTCAGTGCGGAAACTGCAGGCTATGCATTAACCATTGCCCCACTGGTGCCATTGTGTTCGAGAACGGGCGCTGGCAAGTCAACGCTAACGATTGCTTGAGCTACCTGACCATCGAACACAGAGGGCCGTTCGATGCAGAACAGGAGAGCAAAGTAGCCGACTGGACGTTCGGTTGCGATATATGCCAAGAGGTTTGTCCATTCAATCAGCCAAGGAAATCTCAACCTCTTCGTGCGAATATTTCGAGCGAACAGGAGTTTAGCCGCCGCTTGCCGATGCTTAGCAACGAACAGATCGTAGGGCTGACGATAGACGAATGGGATAAGATGACAACCGGTTCAGCGGTGCGCCGAGCCGGTTTTGAAGGGCTACGACGCAACGCTCAAGCTAATCTCAAGAACCGATCGAAACTTTGACAGGAATACCCCGCCGAGCTAGCTCATCCATGACGCGCTTTCCGGGAACAGCTTCTTCGTAGCGTACACAACCAGTTCTGACTCTTCCTTGTGCCACTTCGATGGCCATGATCGCAGTAGAGAACCCTGTCATTCGCTCCATAGCCGTAAAACCGGTTGCTGGATCTCGTTTATCCATGACGTCTACCTGAAGACGGATCGATTTACCGGCTTTAACGCCGGTTCCTACGGCGTGAACAACAGCAAGATCAGGATCCGTTGGATCGAATAAGTAGTCGCCCATCAAACGATAGAACAACTGGATTGGCGTGACTTTCTCATCGCCAAGATTTAGTTGCTTATCATTCCAGAAACCAGCGGCTTGAAATGCCTGCATGATCTGACAATGTCCAGGGTATCGAAGCGTCTTGTATTCGTAGTGCCTGACTTTGTCTTTAAACGTGTACGGTGCTGTGCTTGTCCCGCTGGAAGTTGTGAAAGCTTCCATCATTCCAAGCTCAGGTACGTCGAGGTTTTCGAGCTCCCGAAGAGTTTCAAGCCGGACCACTTCATGGTCTCGAATGGCAATAGCTTCGTCGACATACTCTCCCACAAGCCCTTCCACGCTAAATCGAAGGGTGTAATTGAGGGGAGGTCTTGGATTTTGGGGTAGTCCGCCACAGTACAGCTTAATATGCTCGGCCTCGTCCATTTCGCCGATCATCCATGCACCGATGCTATTGACAAGTCCCGGAGCTAACCCTGTATCTGGGACTAGGGTGATTCCTTTTGCCTTAAACTCAGAGTCAAGGTTGAGCATTTCCATCGTGACATCGGTGTCGTTTCCCATGTCCACGACGTTAGTCCCGGCTGCTAGGGCAGCGTGCTCAACGGTAGCGTGTAGGCGATACGGGACGCAGCTAAGAACCACGTCGCTGTCGTGAATTTGAATGGCAACAGATGCTTCGTCACCAGCGTCTACTTCAGACGCAAAACAGATCTCATTTCCAACTAAGGAATTGACTCGTTCGGCAGAAGCGGAAGACCGTTTAAGGTCGGAGTCCACTAAAAGAACTCTTGAAGGATTTCCAAAGCGTGCGATATCGTAGGCTGCCGCTGTCCCTTGCATTCCTGCACCAACGACGGCGTATGCCTTTTTGTCTGAACTCACCCCTATATTTTGACGCGTAAAGAGGACGAATTGGCGTTAAGTGAACCTATAGACGGTCAAATCGAATACATGACTAAGTCTGGTTACTTGGTCTCAAAAATAGTGCGTTAAGCTCTTCATCTTCTATTCATTAAATAGCGCAATAGTGTTCTCGATCCCTAAAGGGAGACGATTTCGGAGGAATAGATGAAGCTGAGACATATAGCTGTGATGGGTCTCTTGGTTGTTGCGACTGCAGTTGCTCTCGCCCAAGATCAGGGCGGCCCGGGTGGACCAGGAGGTCCAGGCGGCCCAAGACAAGGTGGCTTTGGTGGACCTATGGGCATGATGCCTGGCGGTGGGTTGAACCCGTTCGTGCTTTTGCGACGAGCGGATGTAAAAGCTGACCTCAAGTTGACTGAAGAACAGTCAGACAAGATTACAGAAATTCTGCAATCTATGAGACCGGGTGGTCGTCGTGGTCCCGGTGGAGACGATGGCGGACCCGGCGGCGGTGGTCAAGGCGGCCCTCCTCCTGGTGGCGAAGGTGGCGGACCTGGTGGTCCTCCTCCAGACATGCAAGGCGGGCAAAACAGTGATCGAGCAAAGCAAATGGAAGCCGCAATGCAGAAGGTAAAGGACCAGATCAACAAGGTCTTAACTGCCGATCAGCAAAAGCGCCTGAAGGAAATCTCTATCCAATTAGCCGGAAATTCTGCTGTGAACGACAAAGACGTTCAGAAGGACATCGCGTTCACAGATGGTCAGAAAGCCAAGTTGTCGGATCTGATGAAGAAGCAGAATCAAGCGAATCGAGCGATCTTCGAAAAGATGCGGAACGGTGAACTTGAGCCGTCTGACTTACCGGCGATCATGAAGAAGAATCAGAAGGTCCTAAGTGAAGAAATCGAAAAAATCCTCACTATCGATCAGAAAGCGAAGCTGAAAGCTATGGGTGGTCAAGCATTCAAAGCTTCCGATGAAGGCAACTAACCTACCTAGATCCGGAGCGGCTAGTCGCTTCTCCGGTTCACCCCATATAGGAATAATCTCAATGTGTTCCCGAACCTTTCTCTGCGCAATTGCAATAGTCTTATCGACAGCTTCTCCGTTTGTTGCCCAAGCTCAATTCTCTACTGATGCGGGTAGCGATAGTCCGTGGGCTGATATGAAATTGCCCAAGACAAAAATTAAGCTTGAGTTCAGAAACGCTACTGTCGATAACGTCTTGTCTTTGTATCAGAAAGTGACTGGTGTTACGATTATCAAGGACCCAACGTTAACAGGGACGCTCACTATATCTAGTGCTAAGCCCGTTAAGTTGAGTGACGCTCTTGAAATCTTGTCGACTACCTTGTCTCTAAAGGGATTTACCATGACGCGACAAGGCGAGATGCTCGTTATCCGCAATAGAAACAGCCGAACCGCTAGCCAATCGAGCAATCCAATGGGAGGGGGACCTGGCGGAACACAATTTAGTTCCGGTGGGATGGCTTTTGGCGGCAACTCTGGAGGCAATGCTCAGTCTACGAGTGTTCTGAGGATGTACACCTTAAAGTATGCTGGCGCGACTCAAGTAGCAAAAGTTCTTAACGACGTTTTTCAGCAAACTGGAACTGGGGCGCTCAGTTTTGGCGGAATGATGGGCGGTCCCGGTGGCGGTGGTCCCAGAGGTGGAGGCCCTGGTGGCGGAGGTCCAGGAGGAATGGTGAACATGAATCAGAACTCTGGCCAAGCAAGAGCCAACTCCCTCAAGGCTTCTGCTGACGAATACAGCAACTCAGTGATTGTTAATGCGCCCGAGGCTGATCAGTCGCAGATCAGGTCAATCATTACTCAACTCGATAAGGAGGTATCACAACCACTCGTCTCCGAGTTGTTTAAGCTTCAATATGCGAGTTCGTCAGACCTAGTAACGGTGATTCAGGGACTTCTGTCGGCAAACACACCGAAAGGAAAAGGTTCGACCGCGTCATCATCCACACAGTCGAATTTTCCACCCTTCATGAACAACTCGAGTTCATCTTCGACGACAAACCAAGCTATTGCCGACACGCGTACTAATAGTCTCTTGGTGACGGCTACAGAAGCCAACATGGCCCTTGTAAAAAGGATGATCACCCAGCTTGATACTTTCACTGCGGCAGAATCTACTACCTTTGTGTTCCAGCTTTCAAACGCAAAAGCCTCCGATATTGCTACCCTTATGAAACAGGCGTTTGGAACACGTTCAGGTTCTTCAACGAGTAATTCGTCCACTACCATCAGTGGTCGCGTATCGAATAGCACCTCCTCCAACTCAAGCAGCAGCTCATCGAGAAGCTCAAATTCCGGCTTAAACGGTGAAACGCAAGGAAACGACTTAGTTGTTGATTTACAGGATCCAAATGCGGACTCTGGAGCGCTTCGAACTCAAGTTGGTGTAGTACAAGGCTTTGGCGGCGGCGGATTTGGCGGCGGAGGCTTTGGTCAGTCCGGTGGTAGCACCAGTTCAAGCTCTTCCAAAACCACTCAGACAACGGGCCGTGATTCTAGCGGCAAACTCGTAAACACGAGGGATCTGACTGGACAAGTGACCGCCATCGCAGATCCAAACACGAATAGTATTATCGTGGTCACTTCGCCCGAATATGCGGCACTCATTCGCGGCATTATTGAGCAACTAGACAAGATTCCTGAGCAGGTCATGATTGAAACCATGATCGTCGAAGCGAGTTTGGACTCGAGTAACAAGCTTGGCGTTGAGTGGAATTTATCTTCTAGCCTTAGCCGCGCTCTTGGCGACAAAACAGCCACCGGCTCAGGCGGTGCGAACTATGGGCTATCTACCGCGACGGACATTCAGGGCTTTAAGTACACCGTGACTGGGGCGGCGCTTAGTTCCTTCGTCAATTTGTTGAAGACAGACCAACGGTATCAAGTTTTATCGACGCCAAAGATCTTCACTTCGAACATGGTTGAGGCTGAGATCAATATCAGTCAATCGATTCCGTATGTTCTAAGTAGTCGACAAGATACGAACGGAAACTACACATACAACTATTCATTCCAAGATGTTGGTGTAGTCCTGACAGTCACACCGAGAATTACAAGCAACGGGTTTGTGACGATGGATGTGACGCAAACGGCAAACGATCTGCAAGGCTACACGAGCTTCAATGCGCCGATTGTCAACCAAAGAGAGGCCCAAACAACGGTGTCGGTTAAGGATGGTGAGACAATCGTTCTTGGTGGAATCATCCGAAAGACGGTTTCCTCTACGGTGAAGAAGATTCCGCTGCTTGGCGACCTTCCCGTTCTTGGGAATATCTTTAGGCAGTCATCGAAAGAAAACACTAAGACCGAGCTGTTGGTGTTCCTAACCCCGCACGTCGTGCGAAACTCTGAAGAAGCCCGCGCATTAAGGGAGAACGAAGAGAAGAAGCTGGAGCCTTCGACGATTGAACCAAAGGCAAAACAGATCAAGCAGATAGACAAGAAGGGATAAGGTAAATTCCATCGCGAACGCGGTGCTTGAATGGAAGAAAGATACTTCACTGATTTATCGACTCTTCCTGCAGGTGGGGCAGCACTATGGGAGCCAGCTTGGTCAACCGGACCTCGCTGGCTTGTTTTTGACGAACCCGAGCAAATATTGTCTGGGAATTCTCGGGAAGACCTCAAACAGATACTAGACCTGGTAGATGCCTGGAGGTTATCTGGATTTCACGCAGTTGGATACCTTTCGTACGAGGCCGCAAGTCTTATCAGTAGTGTCTTTTCAGTTTACGAACAGGGAGAGGTTCCACCGGTTTGGTTCGCACTATATCGAGAGCCGCACTACGTGAGTTGTGAGCTGAAACCGGAAGAATTTCTCGATTTGAGCCTTACCCCTGATTGGAACCAAACCGAGTACAACCACTCTTTCTTGAAGGTTAAGGATGCCCTTCAATGCGGACGTTCCTATCAGGTGAATCTGACTTTTCGGTTGAAAGGATTAACTTCGCAACCAGGACATCAAATATTCGCTGCTAGGTGTGGAGTTGAGCCCCCGAAATACGCAACGTATATTAATGGTGGTGATTGGCAGGTACTGAGTTTTTCTCCCGAACTCTTCTTTGAACGCGTTTGCGATAGAGTGACGATGCGTCCAATGAAGGGGACTCAGCCGCACTCATCAAACGCTCATGCGATGCAGTTAGACCCAAAATCCATCGCTGAAAACGTGATGATTGTCGACATGGTTCGAAACGACCTAGGATCAGTCTGTAAGAACAAGAGCATAAACACGACTTCGCTACTTGAAGTGGAAAGACACCGTGGACTCGCGCAAATGACATCGACGGTGACTGGAAGAGCCGATTGCTCACTCTATCACCTCTTTGGGGCAACATTTCCTCCTGCCTCTGTGACTGGAGCGCCGAAAATCGAAGCCTGCAAAATAGTCCGTGAACTTGAAGGTTCTCCAAGAGGTGTTTATTGCGGTGCCATTGGGTACGTTTCACCCGAGCAGGAGAGGTTCTCGGTTGGTATCCGTACCGGCTTCTTATCAAGCGGAAAACTTGAGTTCGGAGTTGGATCAGGTCTGGTCTGGGACTCTGAACCGGGCAGCGAATATGAGGAATGCCTGATGAAAGCCGAGAGAATTAGTTCAGCAGGGAAGTCATGGCGTTTAATCGAGACAATGTCGAGCCGTCGCGACTTACTGGAGCTTCATATCGAACGACTAAAGAGTTCTGCGGATGCCTTAGGCATCGCAATTGACACATCTGAAATTCGCCATCAACTTGAAAGTTTTATAACAAAGGATGAAATAATCCGGCTAACCGTTGATTCATGCGGCAACACTTCTATCGAATCGAGATCCTCGGCAATCCGTAGTGAAGCGATACAAGCAGTACTCGCGACCCATCCAATATGCTCGAAAGATATTCGACTTCGATTCAAAACAACCAGCCGAGAGATTTATGAAACGGCTCTCGATCAGAACTATCCAAACGAAGTTTTGTTCTGGAACGAGAACGGGAACTTGACTGAGTTTTGTCGAGGGAACTTGGTAGTTGTGCTCGACGGCAGACTCTATACTCCGCCCGTTGAAGATGGTTGCCTACCAGGTGTATTTGTAACTTCTCTCGTTCGAGAAAGAAAGTGCGAGATTCGCTCGCTTGACAAAGCAGATCTCAAGGACGCTGAAGAAATATATTTCGCTAACTCTGTGGTCGGGTTGAGGCGTGTCACTTTTCAAAATGCGCCTCGTTTCGAATCTCATATTTCTTGAAGGTTTCTCCAGACAACGTGGCTTTCTCGACCGTGCTAACAGGTTAACGACCTGTCAATCGAGAACTAGGCGTTGATATAGAAAACGGCCACCAACCTTTCGATTGGTGGCCGATCACTTTTAAAGTTAGAAAGAGATTATTTCTCTTCTTCGTTATTCTCTACAGTGATTCGCTTCTTAGCAGGAGCAGCTTCTTGAGCTTCATCAAGAGCTTTGGCTTCCGCGGAGACCGCAGCCATCTTCGTGGACATGGAGTCTTTCTTCGAAACGTAGATCGAAATTGCCAGAGCGCCGACAGCAGTCAGTGTAATGAGACTGAGTACACCGTTTGACAGAGGCAGAATGATCACGCCTGAAAGAAGTAGAGCAACCAAGTTCATAACCTTGATGAGCGGGTTAAGAGCTGGTCCGGCCGTGTCCTTGAATGGGTCGCCGACGGTGTCGCAGATAACCGCAGCCTTGTGAGCATCGGAGCCTTTGCCGCCGTAGAGACCGTCTTCAATGAGCTTCTTAGCGTTATCCCACATACCGCCGGAGTTCGCAAGGAGAACTGCCATGAGCTGCCCCGATAGAATTGTTCCAGCAAGGAAACCGCCTAGAGCTTGTGCACCGGTGAGGTTGTAGTATTGACCGTCAATCAGGACTGGGTTCTTACCAATCGAGAATCCAAAGCCAACCGCAACTGGAAGTCCGATAGCCAAGATTCCCGGTCCGAGAAGTTCCTTCTGAGCCGCGGCGGTTACGATAGCAACGCATCGACCGTAGTCTGGCTTGCTTGTACCGGCCATGATGCCCGCATCTTCACGGAACTGTCGCCGAACTTCGTTAATCAACTGGAAGGCTGAGCGGCCAACCGCATTGATCGTCGAAGCGGAGAACAAGAACGGTGCGGCACCACCAACCAAGAGACCGAGGAAGATCTCAGGAACGTCGAGTCTTAGACCGATTTCTCCGAGCTTTGCCCCCTCAAGGTATGAGTGGAACAAGGCAACCGCAGCAACAACTGCAGTCGCAATCGCAAAACCCTTAGTCAGAGCCTTGGTTGTGTTTCCAGCAGCGTCAAGTCTTTGAACGGCCTTGCTACCGTATTCGTTATCGTCACCAACGCCAGACATTTCGTAGATGCCTTGGGCGTTGTCCGAAATCGGTCCAAAGGTGTCCATGGCGAGCACGTAACCAGTAGTGGTCAGAAGACCAAGGCCGACTAGTGCGATGCCGTAGAAGCTAAGGATGTATCCGCCGTACTCTGCCGGATTGAACAGGAAGATCGGGAACATCAAGGCAACTACGATTGCGAAGACCATGAAGACGCTCGATTCACATGCATAGGCAAAGCCTTGAATGATCATCGTAGCGGCGCCGGTGCTCGAAACAGAAGCAACCTCTTGGGTTGGCTTCTTGTGCGTGGAGACGTAGTAGTCGGTGAGGGCTTCGATAGCAAATGCCATCAAAATTCCGAAACCAATCGCTACTGCGAATTTCCACCACTCAACCGTGTGATGTGTTTCAACAACAACCGGAGTCAACTGGGCTTCGGGTTGTTTGCCTGCTCGGATATCAGCATTGACGGCTTCAGGGGAAGACGCAACATACTGAATTCCTCGTACACCTTCGAAGCTACTCACCTTATCTGGAACTGCAACAACAAGTGACTTGCCATCGTTGCTTACGTAGAGCGACGGCTTTACAGAGTCTTCAAGTGTGAAGCTGCCCTTAACCTTTTGAGCGGCAAAGGTATCGTTTTGTTGCTTGATTAGCTGATCAAGCTGCTTCTTTGTCGTTGGACCGAGCCAAATGGAGCGATCAATGTGTTGTGCTGCCTGCGCGGGGATCTGCCCTGATGCAGGTGTCTCAGGCATATCTGTAACCTGGTGAACCTTGGCAACGATAACCTCATCGTCTCCAGTACCAGAGAAGAATTTGTTGACTGACGAGGTTGTGCTGATTGCGTAATCAAGGGCAACCTGAGTGGTGTCTTGGGATTTAGCAGGAACGTATCCCTGGTACTTCTCTTCGTTAATGGCTGGAGCCTTTTGAAGCTTGATCGCGCCAGTAACGAAATCTTTATCTGAATCGGTAAGGCCGAGCGCTTTTCCTTCAGGAGAAGCCAGAATTTGCTCAGCGGTTACCTTCTTCGCCTCAGACTTGTCTTTGGCAGCGATTCCATCTCGGGCACCGAGAACAGCAACAACCTTATCGTGCTGGATCTTTTCGATGCCGATCAACTGCGTTGTGTTGATCATCTTGCTGCTACCGCCCATCAGGAAGTAGGCAACTATGAACGTAGCAAGAAGAGCGATTCCAGCTGAAGAGTAGAATCCTTTTCGGATTGCTCGAAGTGGATCTTTATCGAGATCGTCGTTACCTTTAACTGAAGCGATTCCGATAATCGAAGCAATAACACCAACGCCACGAGCGATCAATGCGAAGACGATGAGTCTGGTCCAGGTTTCCTGATCGAAAACGGCAGCCGTTGCGGCACCAAGAACGATAGCTGCAACCAAGGTGACTTCGTAGGACTCGAAAACGTCAGCGGCCATACCTGCGCAGTCTCCAACGTTGTCTCCAACGTTGTCTGCGATGGTAGCTGGGTTACGAGGGTCGTCCTCAGGAATTCCTGCCTCAACCTTACCAACAAGGTCTGCTCCAACGTCTGCGGCCTTTGTGAAGATACCGCCGCCGACTCGCATGAACAAAGCAGCCAGTGATCCGCCGAAACCGAAACCAACGAGAAGAGTAGTCGCGATAGCGGGGAAGAAAAAGAGAATAGTGCTAGCGCCAGTAAGACCAACACCAACCGTGACCATACCAGCAACAGCACCACTTCGGAAAGCTGTTTCCAATGATCGCTTATAGCTAGTTAGAGCGGCATTAGCAACACGCATGTTGCCGTTTACTGCCATCAACATACCGGCGTAGCCAGCAACATAAGATGCTGTAACACCCGCGAGGAAGCAGACTCCTACTCCGAATGCTGTGGGCGGACCAAGACGCCAATAAAGGCCGACTAGGCCTGCGAAAAGAACGACGACGAAAATAAGCATCGTCCGGATCTGCTGCCTGAGATAAGCAAGCGCACCTTCCTTAATCGCCAGACCAACTTCTTGCATTTTCTCATCGCCTGGAGACTGGCTCATTACCCAGTTTCGAAGGATAACGAGACCATAGATCAGCGCGATGACGCCAAGAGCAAAGGAGATAATGAGCCAAGTCTTGTCACTTTGTGACCAGTTAAGGACAACATTCTCACCTTCTGAGGCATGTGCTGCTGTGGGCAACAGTGCCATCAAGGTCGTGATTAGGAGCGCGACGAGCCCACGCGGCGACGCCAGACGTTGCAGCGTTTGCTTAAGAAACTTCATACGAGTGGAATCCCTCCCAACGTGCGAGTCGTAGAAATTTGGTTCCAAAATTAGTTTTGTTACCCTCGACATCGCAAACCGAGAATACCTTGCCAGTTTCTTGTGGACCGGCAAGGTTCGCGGTTTCGAAGCTACACACCGCAAGGAAGCAAAACTAGCTGGCTAGTGGACGATAATCTGCGGCCGCTTCGTGAGTGACTAATTGAGCTTTCAGCATTTCAGCCTTTCGCTTTGGAATGCCTGTAAGCAATGTTACTGGCAGTTCGCCAAGCATCTGTTTGACTTGATTTCGATTGAGCGCAAGCATATGCTGAAGACAATCGACCAACTCTTCGGTCTTATGGCCGTGAGCAAGCAACACTAACTCGTACATGCGATCATCGTCTTGTATTGAGAAGCCGGAGGCAATCTTTTTACGTGAGATAAACCCGTCTTCATGCGCAATTGGAATCTCGTGGTTGCAATATTCGCATAAGAGAACGTCTGTTTTTTCGCTGTAATAGTTGAGTTCATTGCAGAAGCCGCATCGAACTTGATTGACGGGTAACGTTTGTCCGTCGATTACAGGGATTAGTCGGTGACAATCAATGCATGTGAAGTCACCTGATGGCGTTTCTAGTAGTTTATTGGTCGCTTTGCAGTAGGGACAGGTGACGGCAACAGATGTCACTTTGCGAACTTGGGCTAAACAGTAGATTGCATAGCAAATCGTGGACGCTGCAATAATCGCAAGAACGATTGATAGCGGAACAAACAGTTCAGTTGATCCGCGATAAGCAAACAGCAATCCAGAAATAACTAAACAAACGATTCCGCCGAGACCAAAGCTTATCGCCTTCTCCGAGTGCATCTCGACTAAGTCAGAACTTCTTTGTACTTGTGGCATAGGGCACTTCCGCTCGTAGATTTCAGTGCCAGTATAACGATCAAAGTGTATTTTGCCAAATAGGAACTATTGCGAACCTAACCGCCGATTTTATTGTTATCGTGGGGCGTCGGTGAGCCGCCGATAGGAACTCCGGTGTCCCGAACCGGATATACGATCACTTCACCCTCGCCTTGTTCAACTGGTGTGAAACCATACGTCTTCCCAAGTTCGCGCAAAATATCGAGTGTTGTCTCATCTTGAAAGTCAACATCGATAGGCTGATCAACCAGTCCAGGTGCGATGACTAACTTTAAGTTAGACTCCGCGGCAAGCAATTTCAGGGCACTTACAAGCCTAACATCTCTCCACTTAACCGTTTTTGGTTTGAGATACGTAGGCGTCGGGGGATCTGGGAGTACATCGCCTTCACCGGGTTCAGTGTGTTTTTCCGGTTCAGGTTGAAGAAGTTTTGGCTTCTCGTATTGAACAAGTGGCGAAGGAATCGATGAAACTTGTGGGATACGGCTAATTGGTTGGACTGTTTGTTTTACCGTCCGTAACTGAGAGAACGAATATGCCGTGTAGATTGCAAAGGCAATCGCTACCGAAAGCATTCCACCGACAGCCCATCGAAGATTTGTGTTGACTTGCTGGTTTATTTGGGTGGGCCTAAACACTGGGGGAGAAGACTGTTTTGAACCAGTAGCTTTTCCAAGACGTAAGCCCCGGACCGTCTCTAATCGCTTTGTGAGTTCCGTTTTGTACTGCGGATTGCGAGCAACGAACTCATCCATCGCTCGCTGATTGTTTTCTTCAGCGAGAGCCCAAATTAGCCGGTCAATTTCTGGAGGAATACTTTTCACTCTTCCTCCTGCTCGTAAAGAACTCGGAATCGCTCTCGAGCCCGATAAAGACGAGTTTTCGCGGCGTTTACATTGCAACCGATACTATCGCCGATATCCTGCAAACTCAATTCTTCCCAGTAGAAAAGAACTAGCAACGCCCGGTCAGCAGGTGCCATTTTTGCCATTGCGGCTTGCACTCTTGGGTCCTGTTGCTCAGGTTCTTCGGCGGGAACGGTCGCGGCTACTTCGTCGAGTTCGAGTGGTTTATTTCGATGATGACTTCTTCGAGCCTCTTGAATGCTTCGATTCACCGCGATTCGAAACAACCATGTGCTAAATCTGGCCCGTTTATCGAATCGATTCAGATGACGATAAACGAGAGTAAATATCTCCTGGACGGCATCGGCGGCTTCGTCATTGTCCAAAAGAATGCCGCGAGCAATTGCAAATACCTTATCGTAATACTTGGCGTACAAAACCTCGAAGGCAGAGCGGTCCCCGTCTAGAAACCTCTCCACATTTCGCAGGTCTTCGTCATACCCGCCAATTTTGTTCTTCTCGATAAGTGCTGACACCACTCCTCTCTATTCGACGCGACGAAAACTCAATGAGTTACCGGTTATGAATTATGGAGCGGTTCTTTGTGGAGTTCCGTTCGAATCAACCTTGTGTGCATTCGAATTTGCGATGCTCTTTTCGACCCTTTCGCGAATATCGTTTGGTAATTCACTGTATGTCAGCTTCTTTCCATTTCCGTCTATCACGTCGTAATAGGTTGCAGAGTAGCTGACTCCCCGCATCGGTTTGATCGAGACACTTATCTTGCGCCTCGAAACAATTTCAAATCGATTCCAATCGGGAATATGCGAATCCTGATTTGATTGTCGATACGAGATGTTGTTTCCCAAATCCTCTGGGCTGAGAATGTTTAGGTACGGTCCTTCGTTTTTGTCAGCAAAGGAACGGAGTACGGTCTCAGGGGTGTAGTTCACAATTTCAACGGTAGAGTCAGACTGAAATGGATACGAAAGGAAATCGCTCGGTTCTGAACTATCTATACTTCCTGCTTCAGCCGACCATGTATTGGGTCTCTCGAAGAATGAAATGCTGTCAAAAAGGTCTTTTTGCGCCGGTGTAAGTTCTCGATATAATATTTTCGATTCTTTCGAATTAATTGCGCGTTGCTCGGCTGAAAGCGAGCCATACAACCTCAAAAGTCGCCAATTTTTGTCTATCGTTCCAGTCGCGTCTTTAGAAAGTACTAACCGGTAAATCATGGTCAGAAGCCCTGTTCCATTTGCTTGGTCTTGCCAAGCGTAGTCGGCCAGCGTTGCGATCTGGCTTGCGTTTGGTTGCAACATCTTTCTAGTGTAAGTGCTAAGGGCATCCCTGTTCGCGTTACGAAGCAGCGTGGAATACGGAACGATCGGAGTGACACTTTGTATACCGTCAGATGATTTCACTTCAACTCTGGCGACGCTGAACAACGACTGCACTAACTTGACGGTAAGTTTCTGATTCGCAATAAATCCCAGCCCCAAAAGTAAAGCCTCGTCAGGGAGGCACCCAATGAGGTCCTCCTTTTTGCTGTTTGCAAATCCAATCAAGGATTCAGAACAACCAAACGACAATGGATCTTGTTTCGCTGGGTTACGCATCAGATCCGTAACCGCAGATTTTTGAGATTTATCAAGCGGAGATCCGGAGAGAGCGGACTTGATCGCTTCAACAACCAACTGCGAATCCTTAGACAAAACAATTTCATTGGAATCTGTTATGTTCTGAGTCTGTCCATCTAACAACCTCGTTTCGGCATCTGACCGAACGACTAACGATGAAGAGCCAATGGAATGCCCTTGGACGTCAAACAACGTCAGACGGTAGTTCAACATCGCGCCGTTGTTGGTTACAAATGCCTTGAGGACAAAGCGAGTCGCATCACTTGTCGAATCAGGAAGTCGGAGTGGGTCTTCGTAGTAGACAGATTCCTGCCGGTTCGCAAGCTTATTGATCGACTGTCGCCACCGCTGTTGTTGAGTGTTGAATTCTGCAAGAATCTGGTCAACCTTTTTGCCCGTTAGCGCATGTTGGATGGTTTTTGGGGCATTAGAGAAAAGAACAGCCTGGCCCTCCTGAAGTAATCCAAGGGGTTCAGTAGGCGCAACCAACATGAATTGCCGAAGGGTTCGATTGAGCGGTATGCGACTGGTAATGCCGTCAATCGAGCGACTGCCATAAGAACGCTTCTCTGGTGGCAACGAAACCAACCTCCCGGCCAAAGCGTCCAGGTCTTGCTGGCTGGGCGGGTCCATCTTGCCATCCAGCTTGGCTAATTGAGCGTTCAATAAGCCAACGCGAAAAGTGGCTTCTTCTCGTTGCATCTGGCGAATCTCAGTTTGAGTTCGGTTAAGTCTCCATACCCCGTCGGCTCTTTTCGACCAAACGGCATGATCGACCTGAGCGATTTTCTCCATTACGACTGAAAGAGGTTTATTTTTTACGCAAACGATCAGGACATCGTTTTTGGTTGTTCCCGCGGCTTCCATCTGTACGCCAGCGGCCTTGCCCAGTTTAGGTAATAACTCTCCGGCGGTCGAGGCGACGCTCTGAAAGGTAACGCCATCGGCTAGACCGAGTACAGCAATAACTCCAAAAATGATCACTGCGGCTATTGTATAGCAGTTGTCTGATAACTGATACGCTCAGCAAATCGATCAGGCAAAATCGTCCCCGAATAGATACTCAAACCTCCGAACAACAAAGCAGTTAAAGCCAACGCTGCGGACCAGCGATCTTTCAACAAATAGAGGATGCCGCTCGCAAATCCGATTGCGATCGGACCAATCGCAGGCAGGATATATCTAGCTTGGCCCTGAAAATACTGGAGGTTGAACTTGAGAAACAGAACGAATACGGTGACCAGGAATATCCCGCTGAGCAGTTGAAAGGACTTCGAGGATTTGTCAGTTTGTTTAACGACTGAAGCAATCCATCCGAGATAACCGATAACCATGACGGCTAAGAACAGGCGATATATGGAGTTTGGAGTATCTGAGTTGGCGCGACCGGTTTCGTTTAGCCAGATATCCATATAACCAAATGACCCAAAGAAGGACCGAGCAGCATACCAACCAACCCAATTCAATAAGTAAATCAGAAGCCCGTATTGTTCGATGAACCCGGAGGCTTGGGCTGAGCCGACAAACGCTTCACTAAAAGCTTTCATCGCAAGAGGATCACCATAATGGGTTTGGTTCCTAACCCACCAAGGTGTGATGAGAATCAGGATGATTCCGGTCGCCGCTAGAAACTCTTTGAGTGCGGGTTTGCGAATCATACAAGCTACGAGGGTGACCGGAACTAAGGCAATTGCCGTCGTTTTGGTCAAAATGGCAACGCCAATGGTTGCGCCGATTACTGCGGCAAGTTTCACGCTCCAACCATTGCGCAGAACCATCCCGATCAAAGCTAGAGTCCACGTGCAAAGGGCTATGAGCATTGGATCGTTACTCACAGCGCCGCTCA
>DDEQ01000029.1 GCA_002336105.1 Chthonomonas sp. UBA1950
CCACGGAACCCGGGGCGATTCATGATCGTACTGTTTTATTTGACTAAGCGCCTCTTCTCGACGCCTTATCAGACTCTGAATCTCTTTCTCGCGAGGATCACCAAGGGGATGAATAGCCATTCTTTTATCCGATCTATAAAATCACGAAGACTCTCGAAGACTAGCACTCGGACGAGGAAGAGACAACATCGCTCAACTCGTTCGTATCTGCGCTCAGGTGTCCATTCAGGTCAAGGAGGCGACACGGATCAATCGGAGGAAGAAGGTGATTATTCTCCTCCCGCTTAGACAGCGCTCTTCGCTCATGGTCGATCTGCTCCTTTAGAATCTCCAGCATGCAAGGAGGTTTTTCCTTCCTTGGTCTGTCGCGTCGGTACCGCATCTTCGGTGTGATCTCGCCTTTTCTGATCAAACGCATCTCGGGAAACCGCCTGGGTCTCGCGAAAGAGCTCACCTTGCACAGATAACGAAGTATGTGTTTCCGGAAGTTGTTCTTTTTAATCTCGTCATCTCTGTGCAGAAGACCGATCCCGCAAACACCCCGACGTTCAAACTCTGCGTAATCCGAATGGCAGTTGTAGTATTCACCCTGCCCTTTAGTTGCCACCTTCTTCCAGTACTCCCCCAGAGAACGGGCCAGATGCCAATGAGCGCGTGGATCACGCTTTGCACCGTCAAAGAACATGACAAGATGAAGGTGCGGTCCTTTGAAGACGCCATACTCTAACTTAGCGACATGCCCAATCTTGCCTCCAAAAACGGTCTTGTTCGATCTTGAGTTCGCCAGTAATCGACTAAAGTCTCTATCGAGATCCTCCATGTCCGGCGGAATCCCCACCATTTTCTGGTAGAACAGATCAACCCGGATCGCAAGCAGTCGGGGGTAAAGTTTGCTCAGGGTATTAAAGTACTCAGAACATGATTTCAAAACGTCCTTTGAGTCTCTAACACGCTCCTGATACTTCTGCTTGGTTTTGCGTAAGCGCCCTCCTCTACGAATAAAATCGGCCATCCCGTTGAACAGGAGAGCGCATGGAACGCTCTCTTGTTCAAGAACTTCCGTGAAAACCCTGAGGCACCAAAGCTCCTTATTTTTCACCAAGGCGCTCCGATAAAGGTCCATCTCTTCGCAGCAGCTCCGGAAGAGCTCCAGATACTCGTCGTACTGATTCCTATCGGAAAGTCGACTCACCAAGTCAACCATGTCGGGAAAGCGATAGAGGAACCTTTGAGCAAGTGCCGACAGGTTGTAGCACTGCAGTCCGTTTCGTCCAATAGCAGGAACCAGTGGCTTGATGTCATCCGCCAATAGGCCTTTGATCAGTCCAACTATCGACGTCCAGACCTTGTCGCAGTATTCCCTCGTGAAGCGACTCTCATCGGTTTGAAAAAGTAGTTCGTCCGCAATTTTCTGCGGCGCTACCAGCTCGAAGAACCTCTCAGACTTCCCCATTTTCTTCCTGGATTCAGCTTTTTTCATTCTGCACCCCGGCTAGGCGCTGTCCCTACTGCTGACGCAGCGGTCTTCAATCTTGACATTTTTAAGAATTGGGGATCTTCAATCCCATAAATATCTAGTCGCTTCACTTCGTCTCGCGACAACATAGCCACAAGACTCTTTTTGAGTTCTTTTCTGGCATCACCAAGCGGCCCACAGCCCTCTCCACGAAGTCCTGACAGACATGTTGACACCCAACCTACACCGTCCGTCAAGTCCGTCCAGAACGGCTTTACGGACTCCACAAAGGCCTTCTCATCGCCATCAATGAAATAGGTAACATGAATGCGCCATCCAAGCGAATCGATGAAATCTACGCGAACAATAGCCCCACACAGCCTACACTCAAGAGAACGACGTTCAAACGCATCCGGTAGTGCCGACATCAGACCTTTAAACCAACCAACACCAATTGAGGTCGGTAAGTAATGGTCGATCCGTACGACGGACACCCTTGAAGAGCACTCGCCCATCTCAGCCAGAAAGTCAAAGCAACGCTTAATAGTGAGCCGCAGGGACTCTCTCCATTCGCGATCGGCGCGCTTGAAACCTGCCGACTTAAACCTCTCCCGAAGGCGTGTTACTAGCGCATCAATCATCTCGCCCTCAGTCGCTCCGTGGCTCCCGACAACCCTTGCATCATTGCCGGTCAGTTGCATGCGGCGCAATCCCAGTTCGCTTTCCACAGACTCTGCACACTTCAGTGCCGGTGAGCACTTGTAGAACATAGGGAATGCCTTGTTCGAACATCTCAAGAATGTCCGAACAAGACTATCAAAGCTCGCAGCGTCATCACGCAGAGAAGCAATAGGCTTCAGCCCTGTGACACGCCTACGGAGGCGCTCTGCAATCAGAATTCGACTACTCGGATAGGTATCTGCTTTAGGCTGATACCTATCCCCACTGAGCATCTGTAAAGCAAGCTCATCGTAATGCATGACCCGATCAAGTTCGGTCATGCAGTCCTGTTGATCCCTTTTCAGCACATCCCTCTCCTCACTCGAATGCAGCTCAACAGAATTAGTCTTCACTCTCTTGCTGCATTCGTTACAACCAACAAAGCCAACCTCTCGTAACGCCGGGCATATACCGATAGCGACAGCGGCCCCCTTCAGCTAGGAATAGCCTCAGTTACTTACCCATCAGCATTAACAGGGAGTCGCACGCTCACCTGTGCGATTCACCTTCATCCTCTCGTCTCTTTTTAACTCCGACCTATGCCCTGCCTACTATCCCTCTCAGGCTGTTTTCCATGCAGTCTATCTTCTCTACTTCCTTATCCTATCTTTATCCCACCAATAAAAACCGAGTAACTCCCTTGCGCCAAATGGACTTTCCAATGTAGCTATCCGTAGTCTCCGGGAAAAGGGAGAAGCAGGCGAGATACGAAGTTAGCGGCAGACTAATTTTCGTGACTCACTAAAACGGCGGGACTTCGCTTTCTTTTCCATCCACTCTTCAATCTCAGAAATATCCCAGGCAACGGCCCCTTTGCCAGTGAGCGACAGTTGAATGGGGCGAGGAAAATCTGGATCGGCGTACTTCCCTGTCCCCAGACGGTTGTAGATTGACGACCTCGCTAGTCCGAGCATCTGGCAGAGGGCAGGGAGTCTGATGAATTTTTTTGACATGAGTCGGCCTCTTCATCGCAAGCGCGCCCAATGGCCTGACGATGAACGTCGGAGTGCCGCGAGTTAAAGTGGTCCGCGGGCAATACCAAGCACAAAGAGGGGGATCCGACCTATCCAACTCGGCAAGCCTGCTTCGAAGCGGCCGTAACTCGACGTCACGCGCTCGATTCTTGGCGACAAGGCACTACCAGGCTCGGAACTTGGGTCAGTTCGTGGTCAACGCAATGCCCTGGGCGGAACATGCGAGTTTGGGGGCGCACAACCAAATCGGTTGCAGCGATAGGAATCCTCATGCCTGGGAGTGCGCATGTCACCGACCGGCACATAGGAG
>DDEQ01000051.1 GCA_002336105.1 Chthonomonas sp. UBA1950
TGCCAAACCATGAGAAGCTGGAAGACAGGGGCTCCCGCCCCAACAATTCATCTGGCCCTGCCCGAAAGGCCCGTCTGGTCAGGCGCCCCGTGGAAGGAAACGCTGCGGTAAATAGCTAAGAATCCCTGACGACCGTGCCCACGGGTGAAGAAGCGAACGCCCTATCGATGAAACGGCCGAAGTAGTCGGCGGACAATTTGCTTGTCGGCTACTGTCGTTTTGCATATTGTCATGGACGCGTAGCACGGAGGCGGCTTTGCGAGGCACCTCACGCTGAGTCTCGACACACGCACTCTAGCCGTAACAGACCTGTATGAACGGCGTGGGGCTGCCATAATATCGATTGACAATCGCATCCCTTTGTACGGGAAGGAAATCAAGCATGGCAATCGAATCACCCGCCGCTCCTCAGCGATATGAGGACAGCTATCTCTACCGACTCCGACACTCGGCCGCGCACCTGATGGCGCAGGCAGTCACCGAGCTTTATCCCGGCGCTCGCCTTTCGATTGGCCCTCCCATCGAGAACGGCTTCTATTACGACATCGACTTTCCCGAGCCGTTAAGAGAAGACGACCTCGCCAAGATCGAAGCGAAGATGAAGGAGTTGGCCAAGCTTGATCAGAGGATCGAGCGATTGGAAGTCTCACGAGACGAGGCGAAGGGGCTCATTTTAGACTCGACGATCCCGGGGATGGGTGAGGCGGTCAGCGAGTACAAACTTCAGCTTTTGGACGCGATTCCTGAAGGCGACACGATCAGCTTTTATAACCAGCAGCGAACTGACCGCGCAGGCACATTCCACCGATTCTTAGACCTGTGCCGGGGTCCGCATATCGACAGCACCAAAGAGATTAAGAACTTCAAATTGATGTCGATTGCTGGCGCTTATTGGCGTGGAAACGTCAACAATAAACAGCTTACGCGCATTTACGGGACCGCTTTTGAGACCAAAGAAGAGCTGGAGCAGTATCTGCACAACTTGGAAGAGGCGAAAAAGCGCGACCACCGCATTTTGGGCAAAGAGCTGGGCCTTTATATGTTCTCGCCCCGCGTTGGAACGGGTCTGCCGCTATGGCTTCCGAAGGGCGCAACCCTTCGCGACGTCATGGTTGACTTCATGAAGAAGGAGCAGATTAAGCGCGGATATGACCCAGTTGTGACCCCTCATATTGGAAATATCAAGCTGTATGAGAAGTCGGGCCACATTCTGACGTACCGCGACAAGATGTTCCCGTTCATGGAAGACGAGGAGAAAGAGACTTACATCCTCAAGCCGATGAACTGCCCATTCCATATTGAGATTTATGCTTCTCAGATGCGCAGCTATCGCGACTTGCCCGTTCGATACGCCGAGTTTGGAACGGTCCATCGCTATGAGCAGAGCGGCGAAGTGACCGGCATTCTACGTGCTCGCGGCTTTACGCAAGACGACGCGCACCTCTTTGTACGCCCTGATCAGCTTTTGGACGAATTCATTGGCGTTGTTGACCTGATGAAGACGGTTCTGAACAAGCTGGGTCTAACCGACTTTCGCGCACGACTTGGCACGAAAGATCCGAACGACAACAAGTATGTGGGCCACGAAGACAACTGGACCGCTGCTACACAGGCGATTCGCGACGCTTGCGCCAAGATGGATTTGCCGTACTTTGAGTCTCCTGGAGACGCCGCATTCTACGGCCCGAAGCTGGACCTCATCATCAAAGACGCACTTGGTCGAGACTGGCAGATGGGTACGGTGCAGGTGGACTACAACCTGCCGGAACGATTTGAGCTTGAGTACACCGGCGAGGACAGCAAGCCCCATCGCCCGATCATGATTCACCGCGCGCCATTTGGCTCGCTGGAACGCATGATTGGCCTGCTGACTGAACAGTACGCTGGCGCGTTTCCGTTCTGGCTTTCGCCGGTACAGATCGCGATTCTGCCGATTGCTGACCGTCACAACGAAAAGGCTCAGGAGCTTGCTTTGCAACTGCGCGAAGTGATTTACGACACTCGGGCGTTGCGCGTAACGGTTGACGATCGCCGCGAAACCCTCGGCAAGAAGATTCGAGACAACCAACTTCAGCGCGTTCCTTACATGCTGATTCTTGGAGACAAGGACCTTGAGAATGGAACCGTGGGCGTTCGATCACGCGAGGGTGACCTTGGCGCGATGACTCTTGAAGCGTTCCTCAATCAGCTGCCAAGCTGACACACTTTGGCCCATTCAACACGTTGGGTGGGCCAACTCAGTTTGTTGGGACCGGGCCAGTAGAGGCTCGGACAACGAGTGAAGTTGGGAACCGCAGAAGCGTCGGTACCGCTTCGCCCTTGAGCAATCCGATGAGGTGTCGCACAGCGTATTCTCCCATCGTTTGCAGAGGTTGATGAATGGATGTGATCGGCGGGTCGCAAAGCTGCGCCTGAACGGTGTCATCGTAACCAACCACGCTGAGATCATGCGGAACTCGCAAACCCATCTCTCGCGCTACCTCGATGGTGGCGGTTGCCATATCATCGTTTGCGACAACGATTGCAGTTGGACGGTTCTTCAGACTGAGAATTCGGCTAGCGCATCCACGAGCGTGAGGCCCTTGGAAGTTACTGCGTTGAATCCATAGAGGATCGACCTCTAGGCCTGCGTCTTCACAAACCAGCCGAAAAGCATCGAGCCGTTCTCGGCCATCATCGCTTTCTAGTGTGCCCGTGATACACCCGATTTTCCTATGTCCAAGACTGATCAGATGCTGAACTGCAGCTTGGGTCCCACCGCTGTTATCGCCGATGAGGTGCGGAATACCAGGCCAGTTATACGCCGCGACTGACACCATGGGTACGGACCTTGCGCCAAGTCGCTCGATGAGCCTGTCATGTGGACCAGGAGCAATGACGACGAGACCATCTGACCTACCATCCAGCACGTCGCTGAGTGCGCGGTCGGGTTCGTCATTGAGGGCGTTGGTATATAGCAACAGGTCGAGACGGTGCCGTTGGGCTTCAACGTTGACGCCATTCACTACCGATTGAATGAACGTGTCACCCAGATATCGGTATTGAACGGGAGCGTGGATGACGCCTAAGACTCCGCTTTGACGAGTGACCAAGCTACGAGCGATTCGGCTTGGTCGATAGTCCATCTCTCGGACTACTGCCATGACGCGTTCGGCAAGCTCTGGTCGCACGCGGCGAGGCCCTCCGTTTAGCACGTAACTTACCGTGCTTACAGAAACCCCCGCTCGTTTGGCAACTTCGCCTATTGAACACGCCATGACAATTCTCTAATAATGCTACTACTTAGGAGCGCCAGCGTTCTCTTGCGCTTTTTCGGCACCTTGCTGCTGCTCTTTTGCTAGTTGCTCTTGGAAGTCCTTCGGCATCGGCCCACCCTGGAAGCTCTTTTCTTGCTCCTTTGAGGGGGCTGGAGTGTTCGAATCGCAACCTACACCGACGATTCCGAGAATAACAACGAGGGGAATGATCTTTCGCATTTTTGGTTTATGAGAGGCGTAGCCGCACGAGTGCGGCTACGAATTGATTCTTATCGAAGAGCGTCCCAGAGATTCTTCGAAGCTTGGTTTGTTGGATCTGGGTTGGTCGCAGCTGGCTTGAAGGCCTTGGCATGTCCATCGCACATTACGAATACAGCTTGTCCACTGTACTTAGCGGATACCGATCCGTCTTTGCCATTTGGATAAACGTCTGTCGATACGCCGTTCGGAATGTTGAATGGCCCCCAGTTACCCCACTGTGGAGGAAGACCAGCAAAGACGCCCCATGGTCCATATGCTGAGAAGTTGCCCTTCGAGCAGCATCCTGTCGTTGCGTTTGTAACGTCGGTCATGTGCTTCTCACCAACGAGAATCGTGTCAGCAACCATCGTGATCTGACTTGCATTCAACGAACCGTTGGCTCCGTCATCGCCTGAAAGCCAGCCTTTTCGTGGCGTTCCGGCAATGCCCATGGGACCACGTAGGATTGAGCCATTATTCCATCCGGCGAGGTACCCGTTCGAGGCGAACGAGACGCCAATGCCAGCCCATGTCATGCTGGAACGCGGTTGACCAGCACCTGAGTCGGCTGGGCTTGTAAAGACGTTTATGTTCTTCACATAGCTCTGAACCACCATGGGCCAAACAACATACAGCTCTTGACCGGTGCTGCCCCACTCACCCCACTGACCGGAGACATATTCGTTGAATCCGGGGAGATATCGGTCATCGTAGTCGCCGATATACATCTGAAGTGACAAGCCGATTTGCTTGACATTGCTCAAAGCTTGGGTTTTCTTAGCTGCTTGTTTTGCTTGAGCGAAGACTGGGAATAGGATTGCCGCGAGGATTGCGATAATCGCGATAACGACGAGTAGCTCAATAAGGGTGAATGCTTTGTTCTTCTGCACAGATGTCCTCCTTTGGACAGAACTTTCAGGCACATGCCTGTTTTCTTATAACTGCTTACATACGCTTCTAACTCAGTGTCACTGAAACACTCTTCTTCGAAGCGCTTCGAAAACACCGTACCACGAATTGGTGTAAATTGGTATAGCTTTCGAACGTTTCAGGTAGCAAGACTATGCGAAGCGGTTCGAAATAGCAAAAAAGGAGCAAGAAACGATGATGTCCTCTCTCCTGCTAGGGATAGCCCTAACTGGAACTGCACCTACAACCCAGGTTGTAACACTTGACCACGGCTGGCAATACCAAGTTGTTCGCCCAGACACCGATGCTTTGCCGACAACTGGCTGGCTAAAATCGGATCAGCCCTACCACGAACACCTTCCCAATCCTGGAACGACTGCCGGTATATGGCATCAAAGAATCATCCAAACTGACGGCAGCGCAAACAGCCATTTTGAGGTCGTCGTGACAGTGGCTCTCTATGCTCCCGAGTTGTGGATAGACAACACCAAAGTCTCTGCTTGGAAGGATGGTTGGTCGAATAAAAGAACCGACATCACACCCTATGTTCGTGACGGGAAACCCCATCTATTATCGATCCATACGCATGATCGCTCAGTAACACAAGATGACGGCTCTCCCTTTTTCGAGGCAAAAGGCGAAGGTTCTCTGCGCGGAAAGGTGGTTCTACCCGTCGGGGGCTACAAGAACCTTACAGGGATTCTACGGCAAGTTTATCTCGTCAAGCAACCTGCAAAGTTCATCAGCGCTTCCTCTCTCGATATCCGAACATCGGTTCGCAATAAGCAGATTTCGGTGACTGGGATGGCCGAGAATTCAGCTTCTGGAGACCAAATCAACTTATCGCTCATCAGTGAGAGCGGCACAAAAGCATTGAGCGCTAATAGCAAAGTCAGCTCAGACGGATCTTTCTCAATCACCGCGCCGTGGCAAAATCTTAAGCTTTGGTCACCTGCTTCGCCCAACCTTTACAAGCTGCAACTTGAGCTTATGTCGGGCAATAAGCTAGTTCACACGAATTCTCAAAGCATCGGTATTCGAGAAATCTGGATAAAAGGTCAAGATTTCTATCTGAACGGAGTCAAAACACACTTTCGAGGAACGGGTTCCTGGCCAATTTCATCTTTGCTCTCGAAGTCTGAGGTTTTTGAACGACTAAAACGAATCAAAGACACCGGCTTGAATGCAGTTCGATTCCACATTGGTCCTTGGCAGACGGAGTTCTATGATGCATGCGATCAACTTGGACTGTTAGCCATAGATGAAACACCTCTCTATACAGACGGTTCCGGCTTTTACGCCTACAAAAACCCCGCCTTTTGGCAAAACTACAAAGATGTCGTAAGAGGCATGATCGAGCGAGGCCGCAATCATCCTTCGATGGTGATGTGGAGTCTCGGAAACGAAATCCTCTTCATGGGAAACAAGAAATATGATAATGATTTACCCAGAAAACTTGGTGACATCGCTCGCTTCGCAAAGAGCATTGATCCTACTCGACCAGTAACATTTGAAGCAGATCTTGACCCAGATCATGCCGCTGATGTTGTGGGATTACACTACCCACATGAGTTGCCTTACCAACACGCGTACCCCGCCATTTGCGACTGGGTTGATGAGGTCAAAATCACCGAAGCTGGAGGCGGCATGCTCGGTCAGGCCCGAAACTCCTTCAAGTGGGATCGCAAAAAACCTCTCTACATCGGCGAATATCTATGGGTTCCATTTGGCGATTTCGCTCCTGGCTCCGTCTTTTTCGGCGACGAGGCATATGCGAATCGAGAGCTAATCAATGATCGGGCAAAAGCTCGCGCATGGATTGATCAAACCATTGCTTATCGTCGAGCGGGAGTCTCTGGATTAGCACCTTGGACTTCATTCGGTTTTGGACTTGACTCGTTAACTCCAATCATTGGGCCAGCTCAGGTTTATGCCCACCAGCCAGTTGCAGCCTACGCTAGAAACTTCCCAAAGCGTTATTACGAAGGGGACAATGTCGAGTTGACTGTAGACGTCTTCAATGACTCGGAGACTCCAAAGAAGCTTCGGCTCACCCTAGCTGGTAGTGACAACAATATATCGAAGGAGGTTTCGATAGCTGCAGGGGAACAAGCAAAAGTGTTGTTTGAATCTAAGGCTCTTCTCGGAGAAAAGGATTTTGTTCTCACCCTTTCCGAAGGCGCGAAAGTGATTTCGAGCAAAGCACTTCGATACACCGGATATAAACAACTGGCGATCAAAGCTCCTTCTGGATTCGAACTCGTCCAAGTGAGCAAACCAGGTCAGCTTGAACTGATGCCTAATCCGTCCAGAACGGTGGCTATCGTCGAGGAAGGCAAACTTCCTGACGTAAGTTCCGACGTGAAGGGTTTCGCGGAAAAAGGTGGACGGGTGGTCGTTCTGGCGCAAACCAGCTTGAAAGACTTTGGATTAGAGTTATTTGAGCACGGGTCAACGATGGGCTTCTCCTCTAGCGAACTTTTCCAAGAGAATCCAGAAATGCTAGAGCTTTGGGGGCCAGGCATGTACATTGCCACCAATCAGTTTAAGCGAACTGGCACAGGTGGGTTGAGATCGCTTTCGGTGACTGGTGGTGGCGACGCATTGGCACAATCTCCACTCGCTTTTCGAGCCTATGGGCAGGGTTACATTGCCTTCTCACAGTTGCGAACTGGATCAGTTGACCCAGCCGGAAAGCTGGTTCTCCAAAAGACAATCGATTTCTTGTGCAAGCAAGTAACACCTAAAACAGGGAGTGTATTGGTTGTTGGAGCAACCGGTGAATATAAGTCGATGCTGACCAGAATCGGTTTACAAGCGGAGTACGTTGATGGAAAACCTTCTAGTGATCAGATTTCCAGAGCGTCAGGAGTAGTCCTTTATGGAGGTACTGCGCCTGTTTTTGAGACTGCTCAAGCAATAAGGCATCGAAAGGATATTCCTGTATTTTGGGATACCCCTACCGCCCCTTCGTTGGCAACAGTTTGGAATGAACTGGAGCTCCCTAGTACGTCAAAAATCAGCTTAGAGCCTTATACCGGAACCGCAATTCTCTTCAATAGACAGGATTGGTTGTTGAATGGTGTTACTCGAGAAGAGACCACTTTGACGACTCCTCCAACCGGTTGGGATCATTCCATTCAGTTCAAAACGAGCACAGTTCCTTATCGTCTGGTAATAGCATCGGCGGATTCGTCACTGGTGAATCAGATACGGGCTAGCCAAATGGCTCTGACCAAAGGAACTATTGTAAACGGCCGTGCGGAAGTGATTCAGAGGGGAGACGCCGCTTTCGACGTAACTGTACCGAAAGCAGGCGAATACTCTCTTCGGCTCGACATCCGCGGTGTCCCGGACGGGAAGACGTTTCCACACATGAACGTGCTTGTTAACGACTTTTCCTGCGGATACTTCTCGGTTAATGACTCTGCTATTAACGTACCAGTCCGATTACGGGCAGGCTCAAATCGCGTTGCTCTGAGCCTGATCAATGGTTCCAAATGGGGGTCTGTGCCGATTCTGTCGATCGGATCAGCCTCCGTGATCACGCTACCTGCAACCGATGAGGCTCAAGAGCTCATTGGCCCCAATGCTCTGACAAAGTGGATTCGTGGCAATTCTGTTGTGTTGATCAACACATTTAATGTTATCAATGACAAAGAGAATCAGCGCAAGGCCGATTTATATTACGGAGCGATGTTTGGCAACTTGAACCTTCCATTTAGGCGCAATTAGCGTTCCCTACAAACGAGTCGAAACGGTTTTGAATTCAAGTTCGAACTATTTCGACTCACAACCCCTCTTAACAATTGTCCCGCTCGGCAGGTATCGAGCGAAGATGGCACAGTTGCCACTGGCGCAAGCCACTACCGCTTTCTCAAGAATGCACTTCGTCGGCCATTTCGGTCGTCAAAAACGAAGATAGTGCTGACAAATACCATTTATTTGCCAGCACTATCCTTTTACCCTAATAAGTATTCGCTAATAATTTGACATTTTAGCGAATACTTATTTGTTATCCTAAGCGATTACTGGGTTCCGCCAGAATAAAGGGCGTAGAACGAGTTATTAGTGCCGTCAATGCTTCGAGTTTGATAGACCTTATTCAGATCAGACGATTTAGCATGACCATCAACAGCAACATATGTAGTTTGACCCTTATCGCTAGTGCTCCAACCACAAGACTTGCCACCTTTGTAGTTGCCACTAACGTTCTTTCGAGCCCAAGGACCAGTGTTGACAGTGCCCGACCAAGGGGTAATCGTTGACGGAACTGTCCAACAAGTGCTGCCAGCAGCACTGGAACCACCGCCACCCAAGAATCCAAGGTCGTACGCACCACCATCTGCAACCAAGACGACCTCAGCCAAGTGGTCAACACCAGTCTGAGTCTTGGATGGAGAACTTGACAGAGTCGACGCGACTGAGTAGCCATAGATGCCGTCAACAAACGCAGTACCGAGAACACCGGGTGCTACGAATGGGAAGGTGGTCGCGGTCGAACCCTGGGCAAGTCGAATTGCAGCGGCAGTAGGAACAACGCCGAAATAGTAGCTGGTCATAGCTTGTTTGACGGCTGTGGTTCCCGATGCTGAGGATTCGAGGGGAGAAGTGTAGATGTCTCGGTTCTTTGCGTACGGGAACACGACTTCCTGCCAGGTGGTGTTGTTTGATACAAGGGTCGAATTATCGGCAAGATAAACCGGCTCACCGAACTTAACGGCTAGAGGGAAGGTGTCGTCGTAATCTCCGGCGTACTGAATTTGGGCAAGTCCAATTTGCTTCAGGTTGCTTAGGTTAGCCGACGCCTTTGCCGCAGCCTTTGCTTGTGCGAACACAGGAAATAGAATGGCTGCTAGGATCGCGATGATCGCGATTACGACGAGTAGTTCTATAAGCGTAAATGCGTTTCTTTTCATATCTGGCCTTTAGCAATGTGACAACCACATTATAAAGAAAGGTTTAACATCAAACCTGTTCTTAACGACGCTCGTCGCGGCACGTTCAGTTCTGAAAACTGCTAAAGATTTGCTAAATACCGATTAGTCGCTTCAAATAAGTAGATCGATAGACACTTATATCAACTCTGAATCAAATGCGTATAACCACTTGGGAGCTTGTTGGACGCTAAACATTTAGTCTTATAAATTATTCACAATGCACAGAGCAACTACTAAGTGAACTCACCAGATTCACCTAGTAAATCAGGCAATCCGGACCAGCTTCATGCAGTCGTGTTGTGTGTAACCCGCTCAATGTTACGAACAGGTACTCATTAACAAAAATAGCCCTGATAACCCAAGGATTCGGGTTACCAAGGCTGGCGTTTCAAACGATAGCTACCGGTTCAGTTGGGCTTTGACGTCTCGGGGAGCATCTGTGATGATGAAATTCACCCTGTTGTTCTTCAAGCGATCAACCTCAGGGCCAGGCGGCACAGTCCAAACAAACACTGGAAGTTGTTGCTCCTGTGCTTTTTCGACAATTTCTTTCGGGCAGTTCGTATATCCAAAGCCTAAGCCGTCAACCTTCGCTCGGGAACGCTCATCAAATACAGCTTTGAAGTTGGTCGTCGGATCAACTTTTGCACCAACAAGCCAAATGGTCTTCAGCTCTGGCGCTAACTTCTCGACTGCTTCCAGGCGACGCGAATCGAAACTAAAAATGATCACCTGATCTTCGACTTTCTTTTCTCGGATCAGTTGAACAACCTTTGGCTCCAATCCATCTCCGCCCTTGAGCTCAATGATCAGAACGCATCGGTTCTTTGTGGTCTCAATCAGCTCCGAGAGAGTCGGAACGCCTACTGCCGTCATCTCACTGGCGAGATGGTCAACCACCTTGCCTTTGAGAGGAAATGTGCGATCAAGCGTCGAATCGTGGATGATCATCATTTCTCCATCCTTACTCAGGTGGACGTCGCATTCAACAGCATTGGCACCGGAAGCAATTCCTTCGTTAAAGGCAGGAATGGTGTTTTCAGGTTTATATGCGGCCGCACCTCGGTGGCCAACCACGAGAGTTCGATTCCACGACTCAGTCAGGATAGATTTTGTCGAAACGGGACCAGTTAACATCAAAAGAACAGGAACAAAACTAAGCACGCGTGAAGTATGTCAGTTCAATTTTTCGGGATTGTTAAGGCACCTTTCAATTAGACGCAGGAAGCGGAGCAGCAATTCCACTTTCAATATCACACCATGCACCTTTCGTGAAATCGGGAATCTGCTGAGGTGCGCCGCCTGCTTTTACTGATGCCTCACTTAGTGGCCCGGGCACGCTCCACGCGGCAGCATCGTAAACATCCATATCTGGGCATAAACCTTCGCGCATACACTGCACGAGTCGATAAGCCATCACGCCATCCATCCCCCCGTGCCCTCCGCCTTCGCCAGCAACTTCCCACAATGGGTGCGCAAACTTCTCTTTATACGGGGCGAAATCTGCCCATCCGTGTCCCTCAGATTCCCCTTCGACATAGATGCGCGCCGGAAAGTCCGCAAAGCCGCCTCTAGACCCAAAAATGGAGTTGAGACGACTGTAAGGTCTTGGCGTCACCACATCGTGCTGAAGCAAGATGGTTTTGCCTTGGACGGTTCGGAGAATGCTCGTGTTCATGTCTCCGCACACATAGCGCTCAGACGAGCGCGAGTCATCAGACTCCAATTTGCCTCGCGCGGCGCTGAGATTGACTTCTTTCGAACTCATAGAGACGATGGATGCTAGTCGATCACCTCGGTGAATGTTCATATACCAACAAACCGGGCCAAGGCCATGAGTTGGGTAGAGGTTTCCGTCTCTTGTAATGTGCTCTGCTCTTCGCCAAGCACCTTCGCCTTCTAGGTCGAAGAGAACCGTTCTTAGATCGTGAATATAAGCAGCTTCGCCGTGGGTCAGTTCTCCAAAGACACCTGCTCGGACCATATTCAGAATCGTCAGTTCATTTTGGCCATAACAACAGTTTTCGAGAATGCAGCAATGTTTGCGAGTCTGCTCAGATGTTTCGACAAGTTCCCAGCACTCTTCAACAGTCACCGCGCAGGGAACTTCAACAGCGACATGAAAACCGGCTTGCATGGCTTGGACCGCCATTGGAACGTGAAAAGCCCAGGGGCTGGCAACGATGACGAGATCAATGTCATTTGCATCTAGTAGCGATAAGTAGCTACTGCAAGTGCGGGCGGCGGGAGCCAGTTCCTTAGCTTTATCTGTTCGTTCTTCGATAACGTCGAATAAGGCGACGCATTCCACGCCTTCTTGTTTTAAGAAATCACCGAGGACACTTCGTCCACGACCACCACACCCTGCAAGAGCAATCCGAACAACTGAATGACGTTCGAACGGAACGCCGAGCATCGTAGCCATAACTACGATTGTATCGCGATGGGCATCACTGACGCGTTAACAAAGCGATCTGTCTTTTTTGGAACAGATCGCTTTGCAAGAACAACATCAGGCCGTTTTGAGCTTGCTTTGGGCGTATTCGGCGCTCTTTTCAACCCAGAAGTTGAATTTGTCGCGGTTGTCCAAAACCTCTCTGGGCATCTTCACGTATTCTCGCATCGGCTCAGCATCTTTATCAGGCTTCATCGGCCCCGCACCTGGAATCAACATCGCTTGCTCCAAGTCCTCGGGACATAACTTCAACCCAATCTCTTCGCCAACGAGAAATGCGAACATTTTCTCGCCGGTGTAGATTCCCATTCCTCCAAACATTCTGCGCGCCCTTACATCGAAGGACTCGGCGGCTCTCATCATCTGTTCATACCGAAGTGGGCGGTAGACCATATCCTTCCTCAAACAACCCCATCACCTCACGCACAAAAAACCCTTATGGGCATCAAGCTCAATTACTCTGCAACGCGCAAAAGAGAAAGCTGTGTTGATGGGTTTATTTAGGGTACGACGACTATGCCCATTTCGGGAAGGAAAATCTGCACAACTTGCTTGTTACCAGTATTTATACTAGGTCTCGTTCTGCTATTTTAGCGCATAGAGCGGCGATTCCGCATTTTTACTCGATTTTGGCTCTGGTCGCGGGTTCAGCAGAACCGCTTTGACCTGCGAAACATCGACATAACCAAAAGCTCGAGAGTCGGTGGAGCCAGAATAGTTATCGCCAAGGAGATACACCTTTCCTCGGGGCAAAGTCACTTTGCTGAACTGTGGGTCTTGCTCAAACTTCCGTGTTCTTGGATGTACTCCGATCAGATCCGTATAGCCAGTTGGGCCGTCCTTCATTCTCCAATAGGAATCGCCTTCCACAAAGTGAACTCTCTTAACAATTGTTCCAAAGGGCATTTGAACAATGACCACGTCACCACGTTTCAAATTCTTTACATCTCTCGAAGCAACAGCAAAACTGTGATTCGGATAGGTGGGGGACATGGATTCGCCAACGAACACAACCGGTTCATACGGCACGTTCAAGCCGGCCAGAATGGCAAGCGCTCCAGCCGCTACCATCGCCCTCCGCTTTGTTAAGAATTCATTAAGTAATAACATTCCTTGTCCTCAATGTATATGATCGGACAAGGTCGCAAAGAGTTCTGTTAAATTTATGGGCTTGCGCTTTCAAACGCAAACCCACATATATCATTAGGCCAAAAGGCTGATCTTATCTGAGCTTTTCGGCGATAAGTGGAGCGATCAATTGGTAACCGCTGGCATTAAGGTGGATCCCATCTTTAACGAATATTTCACCTTTTATCGATCCATCAGCATTCGTCAAGACGGGCCAAATGTTAACAAATGAGGTGTTCGGCTGGGTCGCAAGATACTCTTCGATCCACCGGTTAGCAGCGATCATCTTTGATCGAAACTTCCATCGAGCAGGTCCAGGCTTGATGGACACATAAACAAGATTGGCTTTGGGTTCGCGCTTTCGTATCAATTGATACAGTGTCTTAAAGCGGTCAGCAACCTTGTACGCTGGGAGTTTCGCGTCACCAGCGATATCGTTTTCCCCACAGTAAACGACGATCTGCGAAGGCTTGTACGGGGTGACAACATCGTCGACATATCTGATGACATCGAGCAAAGTTGATCCGCCGAACGCACGATTCAGAATCGGCTTTCCTGGAAAGTAGTCAGAAGCATCCGTCCACCGTGTGAATGTCGAACTTCCGATAAAAAGAACCTGACCAAGCGCTGGTTTGGATTTCTGATCAGCCTGCTTGAATGCAGCAATATCCTTTGCAAAGGGAACCTGAACCGGAGATTGAAAACCGAGCAAAAAGGTCAGTAACATGCCCGCAGACTACCCGGTACTCTGCATCGCAGCGGCAATCCCAGCGATGCTTTGCAGCATCGCTTCGCGCCAGGGGCCTGTCTTCTCTTCATCGGATAGCTCGTCAAAAACATTCATCAATGCCACTTGGATGACACTCAAAGGCGCCACGAGCGGGTTTCGAAATTCAACGGTCGAACGAACTACCCGAGCACTTTCTAACAGCTTTGTTTCGCCCGTTAGTTCTAAGAGAAGTTTCGCGGTCAGATGATACTCATCCTCGATGAGCGCCTGAATTCGATCTCCAACTTCCCTAGGCTGAACTCGATGTGCATACCGACGAGAAGTTGGAATATGCGCTCGTAGAAGCTCGAGTTGAGCGTTATCGCAAACGGTTTGGAAGAATGTCCACTCGCTATACATCTTTCGAAGCGTTTCTGCACCGCCGGGCTTGTTACAGAACGCTTGTAGGGCAGACCCCAACCCGTACCAGCCGACCATCGTGTGTCGAGACTGAACCCAAGCAAAGTTCCACGGAATTGCCCGCAAGCCCTCGACGCCTGAGATCGCATTGCTTCCGCGCGAAACAGGGCGAGACGCAATCGGCAGTAAGGAGATGTGCTCAATTGGCGTTGTCTGCGTGTAAAAGGTCCAGAACGTAGGGTCTTCGTAAACAAGGTCGCGATACTTCTTTCGCGAGACCTCTTCCATCTCGTTCATCGCTGCCGAGTAAAGCTGCTCGGCTGGCAACTGGTCCGATTTGGCGATTTTCGCCATAAGAACTGCACTGACGATTTGCTCCATGTGGCGATGAGCGATTGGTGGCACCGAATACCGGAATGAAATAACCTCCCCTTGCTCAGTGAAGCGGATTCTTCCTGAAAAACTTCCCACTGGTTGGGAAATAATTGCCCGGTTAGCACGTCCACCGCCTCGACCTACGGTTCCACCTCGTCCGTGAAATACTCGCAACGTGATGTCCCATTCCTGCCCGACTCTAGCGATAGCGGATAACGTCGTTTGGAGTGACCAGTTCGCAGCGAGATAGCCACCATCCTTGCTTGAGTCGCTGTAACCGAGCATGATCTCTTGAAGATCGCCACGGGCTTTCAAATGCCTTCTAAAGCTCGGATTGGCGAACATTGATCTCGTCAGATCCGCCGAGTGATGTAAGTCTTCAATCGTTTCAAACAGCGGGACGACATCAATATCTGATTCCATCGTTCCGTCGGCGGCGATTCTCAGAAGCCCGGCCTCTTTGCAGAAGATCAGAACCTCTAGAAGATCGCTGACACCATGAGTCATCGATATGATGTACGAAGTGATCGTTAACGGGCTAAATGTTCTTCGAGCCCGTCGAATGATGTGAAAGACGTCAAGTACGTTCTTTGTGGCATCCGAAGCCGCAAATCCAAACGGTAACAGAGGTCGAGGATTTGCGATTTCTCGCGTCAAAAGCTCAACTTTTTCTTGCTCAGTTAGATTACGATACTTCTTCCCACCCGGAATGACATGAGAAGCGGCGAGCATCTCTTCGAGAGCCGCCGCATGTTCGTCGCTATGTTGTCGAATATCAAGCGTTGCTAAGTGGAACCCAAACGCCTCGACCTGTCGAATGAAGTGAGGTAGGTTTCCAGTTTCTGCGATGTATCCAGCCTGGTTGGCTTTTAGGCTGCTTTGCACTAACCTTAGATCTTCAAGGAGTTGTTTCGGATCCGTATAGGCGTGCGGAAAACCACCCGATCGCCCACTCGTTTTCATCGCCAGGGCTTGCTCGTACGCTTGACGGAGCCTAATCTCGACACAGAGCAATTTGCGAACGTAGGGCTCCTGCGAGTAGCGCTGCATTTGATAGGCATTCATCGGCAACTGATCCTGTTCAGCCACCAACGAGGCAAGGAGTTCACTTGAAACGCCAACCATCTTGACGCTTTGCGTTAGCTCAATCCTCAACGCCTCGGTACGTGCTAGGTATCGCTGGAAGATGAGGAGTCTGTGATCGAGAAGTGTTCCCCACGTAATTTCTGGCGTCACATTTGGGTTTCCATCACGGTCACCACCCACCCAAGACCTATAGGTAAGGAACGTAGGAATGACAAAGGTGAAATCTGGGTAGTGCTCTTCGAGTGCCTTCTCAAGATCCTCAAGAAGCCAGGGCACAACATCCAAAATCGTTCGCTCGAAAAAGTAAAGCGCGTTTCGGACCTCTTCTGGCACTGTGAGCCGATGCGCTCGCATTTCATCCGTTTGCCAAAGGGTCACCAAGATCCGTTGAATTTGGGCAAACGAGGTTCCGCCAGCGTCAAGTCTTTCGTCCAGCATTGGCGGAGCGTCTGCCTCTGCCAACAATTTCGCAATGGTTTGAAGCTTGTCAAGAACGGCCTTTCTTTTGGCTTCGGTTGGGTGTGCTGTCAGGGTAGGAGCAATCTCGATTTCGTTAAGAAGATCCTGTACTTGCTGTGCCGAGAAGCCAAGCGCCTTAAGATGTTGAACAACGTCAGCAATCGACTCGCGACGTTGCTTCCTTTCGCGGTTCACTCGCACAATCTCTTTCTGTTCCGCCTCGTTAACAAGTTGGAACATCACCGTAAAGGCCCGAGCGAGTTGGCGCAATCGAACCGGATCTTTCAGTTCAGGATGCTTCACAAATAGCTCGGACGGTTCCAGATGCTTGTTGGCAACCAGTTCACGGGCGAGTGGCAGAAGACTTACATCCTGCTGATCACTCAAAACGATGCCGAGTAACTCGTCCAGTTTTGAAATGTCGCGGGATAGTGCAGCCGATAGGCCGTAATCTTCGGGGCGAACATCAAGAAACGCCATGACAAATCATTAGACCCTGATTCCACTAAAGCTAGCTGGAAGTGTTTCGAATTAGGTTCGCAAACCGTCATTTGCGCACACTTCCAGCAATTTCGAACGATGCAAAGGCAACCAAAGCCCAGACATTACGCCCGGGCAGATTATTAGCTGAACAGTTCTAGTCGCTCGTTGAGGCGAGCCAATTTGGCGCGGTTCTCGGCAAGGGTGGTCTCTAGCTTTTCAACGGCCTCGGGTTTAGCTCTCTCGCGGAACTGGGCATTCCCAAGCTGAGCCTCGCCGCGACCAATTTCGCTTGAGACTTTTTCGATGTCCTTTTTGATTTGCGGCAATATCTTCTCGACATCCACCAATCCGGTGATCGGGAGGTGAACGGTAAGACCAACCGCAGAAGCAGAAATAGCCTTCCCTTCGGGTTTACCTTGTACCAGGTTCGTCACCCAAGCCTGCGAAGACAAGATCGCTTCGCTGCCCTCAAGGTCACCCTCAAAGTAAGCGGTTTCAATCGTTCTCATAGCTGGGAGATCAACTGATGCTCGAAGCGCACGGAGCGACCGAGTGGCTTCAAAGGCTTTTTCAACCTTTGCTTCGGCAACCTCGTTGGCAAACCAAGTTGGCAATTCTGGCCAAGAAGCCGACATGATGAATGGAGCTTTGTTCTCCACCGGCAAGTAGCTGTAGAGCTCCTCAGTAAGGTGCGGCATGATCGGATGCAGCATCTTCAGGAACGCTTCGAACGCTGTCACGAGGACAAGCTGAGGGATCGCCCGCTCTGATTCATTGTTCAAACGCGGCTTGCTGACCTCGATATACCAGTCGCAGACCTCGTTCCAGAAGAACTTATAGAGCGCCTGACATGCCGTCTGTAGGTCGTACCGGTCGTAGGCTTCGCGCACAACCTTTTCCGTAGCGAACAATCGACTGAGAAGCCATTGGTCTACCGATTCCAGTGACGCAAGATCACTTGACGCACTGAGCGGTGTGATTGTCGAACTGACATTCATCAAGACAAAGCGAGTTGCATTCCAGATTTTGTTTGCAAAGTTCCGGGCGTCTTCTGTCTTGCGCTCGCTGTACTTCAGGTCCTGGTTATCGCCGGTTTGGCTTAGCAACGTCCAACGTAAAGCATCGGCCCCTATTTTCTCGATGATCTCCATCGGGTCAACTCCGGTACCAAGACTCTTGCTCATGCGCCGACCGTCTTCTCGCATGACCGTGGCGTAAATCATGACGTCCTTAAACGGCTTCGCACCGGCCAAGTCAAAGCCCATCATCATCATGCGAGCAACCCAAAGGTTGATAATGTTGCGGTCTGTGATGAGAACACTGGTCGGATAAAACCGTTGAAGATCTTGAGACTTCTCTGGCCATCCAAGAGTGGCAAAAGGCCAAAGTCCGCTGCTGAACCAAGTATCGAGAACGTCATCATCTTGACGTACGATCTTCTTATCCCCAGCTTGCGCCTGCGCATCCTCCCAACTCAGTGCTGCGTAGAAGGAACCATCGTCGGCATAGTAGATCGGAACCCGATGTCCCCACCAAAGCTGTCGGCTGATACACCACTCGCGGATGTTCTCCATCCAAGCGACAAAGATACCGTTGTAGCGGTCGGGATAGAAGCTCACTTCTCCGTTCTTGACGGAATCAATAACAGGCTTTGCAAGTGCCGCTTGATCGCAGAACCATTGCTCACTGAGCAAGGGCTCGATGATCTCCTTACTTCGATCTGAGATGACGATTGGGATTTCGTGATCTTCGATGTGGCTAAGAGCACCCGTCTCTTCAAGATGCTCAATAATCAGTCGCCGAGCATCATTGCGATCCATCCCTTGGTATTCGAGCAGTCGAGTTCTGCCAGCTTCATCGGCAAACTCGATGACCTCGTCGATCTTGATGTTCGCTTTTTGATCAAGAATTACTGGCATGGGCAAGCCGTGACGTACACCCACTTGATAGTCATTGGCATCGTGAGCAGGCGTGATCTTAACGGCTCCAGTTCCGAACTCGGGATCTGGATAAAGGTCTGCTATCAGCGGGATTTTTCGCCCAACAAGCGGAAGTACGAGTTCTTTGCCAATAAGCCCTTCGTAGCGCTTATCGCTGGGGTGAACGGCAACGGCAACGTCGGCAAGCATCGTCTCAGGGCGAGTTGTCGCAATCGTGATCTTTCCGCTTCCGTCGGCAAATGGGTAGTGGACATGATAGAGCTTGCCTTTGACCGTTTGGCGCTCTGTTTCAATATCGGAGACGCTCGTTTGGAGCTTGGGATCCCAGTTGACGACCCGCTTGCCTCGAAAAATCAGCCCGCGTTTATACCAGGTGATAAAGGTTTCAAGAACAGCGTTAGCGTAGGCGTCGTCCAGCGTAAATCGGGTACGGGACCAGTCGAAGGCGCATCCAAAAGCCCGGAACTGCCGAAGAATCGTGCTACCGGATTCCTCTCGCCACTGCCACACGCGTTCGACGAACTTCTCTCGTCCAAGCTGAGCCGCGCTCGATCCTTCTTTTCTGAGCATCTTGTCGACAACACTTTGAGTTGCGATGCCAGCATGATCTTGTCCCGGGAGGATGAGGACACTTTTGCCTCGTAAGCGTTGATACCGACCTATTTGATCCTGGATAGGGTAGCAGAGGGCATGGCCCATGTGCAAACTTCCAGTGATGTTGGGAGGAGGAATTGTGATGCAGAAAGTTGGTTTGGTTGCATCGCTATCGGGTTGAAAAAGCCCTGCCGCTTCCCACGCGGCGTACCACTTGCCTTCGGTTGAAGACGCGTCATAACGCGTCGGCATTTCGCTCAAGTCCATTACTGTCTCCTTCCCCTTCCATGTCTTGGAGGGGCTAAAAAGAGATTACCAAACCGAACTCTTCTCGTAACGAAATGTGGCGCAACCGACCGAAAAACAAGCAAAGGGACCGACTCATCGAGTCGATCCCTTCGGGTTCGTTAGACCAACTCAGCTTTTAGCGAGAAACTTCGCCTTCAGCCGCGTTCTTGTTCATCTTTTCGAACTTTTCGGTCGTAGCTTTCTTGTCACCCTCACTAGGCTCGCCGCTGCAACCAATCAAGCATACGCCGCCAAGTAAGAGTGCCAGTGTGATCTTCTGGAGCACTTAGTTGAGACCCCACATTGGCCAAGAACCGACCGTCGAGGAAGGAGCCCAACCATTTGCAGGGTTAACGCTCGAGACAACTCCACCGTTCGGGGTTGCATAACCGGTACAAGCGGTCGAAGCGGCACCGTAGGTAGCGGCTGTTGGAGTTTTGCCTAGGAAGTCGCCGACAGCGATGGTCTTTGTGTGACCGTCGGTGTAGGACAGCGGAACCTGGTTTCCGTAAGGAACCACGGTTGGGTCGATCGTCGTTGTGGTGCTACAAGGACCTGTGCCTCCGCTCTTATAGAAGTAACCATACCAATGCTCACGAATCGCGAGAGGGTAGTAAGTTGTGTGCGAAGTATCGCTTGCATTACCTGAGCTGTATGCAGGGACTACCGGGTTGTACGGGCCGCTCATCAAGATGAACGCATCAGCAGGCGAAGGAACCGCAGTCGTTGTACCACCGAGGAACGGATCGCGGAACGTAAATGAAGACGTCAGAGCTCGGTTCCAACTATTGAGTGCGCCGGTCAAAGCGAGATTGAGTTGATAACCTCCGTTTAGCTCTCCAAGTGTGTTCCAAGAATATGCGTCTTCTTTCTGAACTGGATCAATGAAAAGATTGACACTCTTGATGTATGGGAGAACCCACTTTTGCCAGCCGTAGTGGTTGACTCGGAAAGCGTAACCACCAGGGTTAGCACTACCGTTGCAATAGGAAGATGGATCTGATCCAGCGGCTAGAGTATTGAACTTGGAGTTCAATGCGCTGTTGAGCTGACAATCGTCGTTTCGTGGGTAAGTGTCGTCATAGTCACCCGTGTACATAAGGAGTCCCAGACCGATTTGCTTTTGGCTACTGATCGATTGGGTCTTCTTCGCAGCGAGTTTTGCTTGAGCAAAAACCGGGAAGAGGATGGCAGCGAGAATTGCGATGATCGCAATGACAACGAGAAGTTCAATAAGCGTAAAGGCTTTTTTCATTTATGGCTCCCTCAGTCTCGAATAATTCCAAGGCAGGGGCCGCATAAATCTTCCTTGAAACAGCGGCGATGATTAGTGAATCAGATGGTATGATTGCACCCTTTTGTTAAGAAAATGTCAATACAGATTGTCTGATTTCTCGTTGGCGACGTTAGCTGCTGAGTGACAAACCAGCAATTCGCCATAGATTGTACCGATAAAGACAGTTCAGTGCGATTCAGGTTATTTTTTGGCACAAAATCGTCAACTTTTAAGAAAATTCACCACACTCAAACACCAGAAAACCCGCTAGATCTACTCGCTTTTCAACTAGCAGATGCAGCGGGTTTTGAACTAACTCTTTTTACTTAGTTGTGGTTTTGCTCATTGGACCTATCGTCAGTAGGATTGAGCTTTTTCGAGGCAGCATCGATCTGCTTTTCCTTTTCCTTTACTCCTTCTGTCGACACGTCTCCAGCACCGCACCCGGCGGCAAGAATTCCAATTAGGAGAAGCAGGACCACGAGAATTGACTTCATTGTGCGCTCAGACCCCACATTGGATAGTTGATCTTTAGGTTCGGAACACTTGCTACCCGCATAACTTCTGAGGCCTTGCCACATTGTCCGTAGGTGTCCATCGCGCCGTACTCGGCGATGGTTGGAGTGTTTGCAAGGAATTTTCCGACAGTCACGAATCGGGCACTGCCATCAGCCATCCCCATTACCACGCCATTAGCAAATGTTGTCTTAGGATCAGCCACGCTAGAAATCTCGGAGAGGTTTGGCCCCGAGCAAGAAGTCCACTTCATATAGATACGACCCCAGAATTCGCGGTAAGCCTGCGGGTAAACAGTCTGTACAGCCGGTGTCGGCAAGTTATAGTCAGCGGTGGTCATCACCATAGGGGCGAAGTTGTAGGACGAGCTTCCGTATTCAAAAAGCAACATGGCAGCCGCAACATCTGGAATCGCTGACTGATTGCCGCCCAACCATGAGTTACGAGTTCGAAGGTTTGCCCCGGTCGTGTAATTAACATAGCTTGTGCCGGTGAGCGCTAGGTTGAGTGCCATACCGTTCACAATTTCGCCCGAGTTATCCCACAACGTTTGGTCTTTTTGTCGTCCAGGATGTGAGAATAGGTCAACGTTCTTAACGTAAGGCATGACCCACTTCTGCCAACTGTAATAGTTCCAGCTGTTGTAGTAAACACCTGTACAACCCTGGTTTGCCGCACCATTGTTGTAATTCGCCGCCAGGAACTTTGAGTTCAAGGAACTGTTCTTGTAACAACCGTCTGTCTGTGGATACTTGTCATCGTAATCCCCAGCGTACATAGTCATGGCAAGACCAAGTTGCTTCTGGTTAGAAATGGCTGCTGCTTTCTTTGCCGCAACTTTCGCCTGGGCGAAGACTGGGAACAATATTGCAGCGAGTATCGCGATGATCGCGATGACAACGAGAAGTTCTATAAGCGTAAAGGCTTTTTTCATTAATGGCTCCCTTAGTCTCGATAATCCTAAGGTTTCGGCCGCAAAGATCAACCTTGAAACAGCGGCGCTGATTACAGATTCGAACGGTAAGATTGCACCCTTTTGTTAAGGAAATGTCAATGTTTTCGTAGACAAATTTCGCTAATCACGTGAGTTTACTTAGCTTGTCAAAGCTGATAATCTCGCCAAAAACGTACTCAAAAACACATTTCCTTTCCCTGTAACTCATAAATTGACTGATCTTAGACGAATTCAAGATCCAATCATATCAGAGCAATCAACTTTAAAACCAGCAATATGTACTCACTAAAAAGGGACATATTTAATCATTCTTTTACAGACTCTTAGATCAATCTCGTGATCATCATGGCTCGTAGAGGTCCTAGCGATCAGCAATCTCCTGAAACCTCAAACAGATTGGCCGCATTCCTTAACTCGATCTTGATGATTCTTGATGTAGATCAATTGGACTTGAGTAGATCCGAAAGACAAGGAAGCTCAAATGAGGGCTTCGATTTTCATTGAAGCCCTCACAACCACTAAAAGCGGAATATGTGAGCTACCGTGAGCGTTGTTCGCTTGCCGGAGAAACCATCCCTATCCGCGAAAGAGTCACGGTTAGAATAGTCTTGCCGCAACTCGACACGTAGTAGGCCAGTGCTAGTGGTCTTGTACTCTGCTGTTGCCGTGAGTGAGTTCAGATGCGAGTTTTTGCCCGAGCGCAAGCCTTGTGGATCGCTAAAAGACTCATAACGAAGAGTCCCTGAACACTTATCGCTAGCGGTGAACTTGAGATACCCTGCAATACCGCTCCACTTGCCCGATGGATCGCCCGTGTCTATCGCGGTTGCATCAGCATAAGTACCGTCAACAGCTAATTTGATGTGACTAGACAGGTTGTAAGTTGCGTTCAGATCCCCGATGTTAACTGACGCAGTTCCTGGAACTGGAAAACCAATTCCGCTCACGCTGGAACTGCCTTCCTGTCCTCCCATGTAGTCTAGAGTCACCGAAGTGTCCTTCAACCCCGTGTAGGTGACTGCAGCGCCAACCATCTTGCCTGCATTACTATCATCCACTTCATTCCATCCGTTCACAACATGCCCCATAACTGTCAAGTCTTTGGAAATCGGATCGGTGTATCTCAAACCAAAGTGGTAAGTCGGTTGCCCCAGTGTGAAAAGGAACGAGATTGAGTAGTTATCGTTTAGATACGAAATTGGGCTTTCATATCCCACCGGCGTAAGGAACTTTCCGAAGTCAAGAGTGGCACCTTTTGGCAGGGCGTAGGTGATATAGGCTTGTTGAATCAGCCGATAGGTCTCGGTGCCAGCAGGTTCTAGGGCTGACATGATATCAGCGTTCTTCCCAGTTAC
Organism: Chthonomonas sp. UBA1950; assembly: GCA_002336105.1. Classification (GTDB taxonomy): domain Bacteria; phylum Armatimonadota; class Fimbriimonadia; order Fimbriimonadales; family Fimbriimonadaceae; genus Fimbriimonas. The sequence continues at coordinate 23,386 of DDEQ01000051.1, forward strand.
AAACTGAGCAGTAAAGCCAATTGGAGTCTCTTTGGTCGGCGCTTTGGACACATTTAGCTGCAAAACAGCGAAGCTAAATTGATTGTGTGTTACATCAAAGTTACGCAACCCAACTGTGCTACCCGTGCCAGGCTTCCCGAAGTCGTACTGATAGTAAAGGTCAAGATGTCCGCCGACCTGAAAACCGTTTAGGTCCTCTGCATGCGATGCAATAACCAATGACGAGAGAATAGCGAGCATCATTGATCGCGCAACGAGAGAGTTAAATGATCGTTTCATCTTAATCATCCGAGAGTCCGGACGATTAAGATGATATGGCAACAGTTAATAACTTGATATAAAAACTTTATAAATTTTCAAATCTTGGCTCTTTTTTCTTATGGTGTTTTGGACTTGCAAGAACACGTGCCAGAACCTGAGCAACTACACCCCTCGCAGCCAGCTGCTAGGCAAAAACCTGCGGAACCATTTTCCTCACGCCAATCGATCGTTGCATCTTGCAGGTACCCAATACTTACAGGATCAATGACGACTTTCCAATGCCCACCAGCAAAAACGGTGTCTTCTTCGTCGTACGGTCCTTCATCAAGCGCCATCCCGACTTCTGCGCTTGAACACGAGGCTGCTTCGATCCAAATACGAAGAGCCGCGTTGGGCATGTTATTTTCATCAAGTGTTCTCTGGAAGTTTTCCTCGGCCAGAGGTGTGACGTTAACCATCAATACAGTTGTACACCTTGTGGACCTTTGATTACCCGGGACTGTTCTGCTGATAGTTGAGCAAGAACACCATAGGGCTTCTTAAGCAGGGTTTTGGGCAAATTGCACACTATTCTTTCTAATTAGATAAAAGTTGCGTTAAAATGCCTCATCCGCAAGGGCGCGGCTACTCAAGTTAATTTCGGAGGATTCGATGCAAGGCGCCCGCCTTTTTCTTTCTGTGTATTCGCACACACATGACAGTTCATGTGATGACTTTTCACCCCTAATGGGTCTGGCTTGTACAACTAATGCCCTACCTGTTGATACCTGTGGAGGGATTCCCTGGTGAAGTTACTTTCTAGTTTCTTCGACTTAAAAGCCCGTGGCAGTCAGCCAGCCGTAAAGACCCGAAAACCACTTACCAAGGGAGAAAAAATTCGTTTAGCAAGCGCGGTCTTCGGCGGCAAACTGATCGGTTTAGCCTTGATTGTTGGCCTGATGGCAATCATGGGTGCTTTCGGTGGCACGACTGCCCACGCCGGAGAAACGTACACGCCACATGAAACGACATTCATGAACACGGCGAACACGATTTGGACTCTGGTTGCAGCGTTCCTCGTGTTCGGAATGCAAGCAGGTTTTGTGATGCTCGAAGCGGGTTTTGCCCGCCAAAAAGAGACCGTGAACGTATTGATGGAGTGTATTTTTGACACCTGTCTTTGCGGTTTCTTGTTCTATGGCGTCGGCTATGCGTTCATGTTCAGCGAAGGAAACGGCTTCATCGGTCTCAAGTGGTTTTTCCTTCAGGGAACTCCTGATACTTACGGAACGACGGGTATCCCGATTCTTGCTCACTGGATTTTCCAATTCGCGTTTGCAGACACCTGTTCGACAATTACGTCAGGCGCGATGATCGGTCGAACCGGTTTCCGAGGAGACATCCTCTACTCAATAGGCGTCACAGGATTTATCTATCCGATCATCGGTCACTGGGCGTGGGGCCCCGACGGTTGGTTGGCGCTCATGGGCTCAAAAGACCACTTTATGCCTGGTCTTGGGCAAAACTTCAGAGACTTCGCTGGTTCAACCGTGGTTCACACTATCGGCGGAGTCGTATCGCTTGCTGGAGCGCTGGCGCTAGGGCCGAGGCTCGGACGCATTTTCGCAAGAGACGACAAAGCACGCGGTGGAATGCCCGCTCCCCATAACTTGACTGTTGCTGCAGTAGGCGGTTTCCTTCTTTGGTTTGGTTGGTACGGGTTCAACCCAGGCAGCACGCTCTCCGCCATGGATATGCAGGGCATTGGTCGCGTCGCGGCGAACACAACCTTAGCCGCATGTTCAGGTGGAATGGCGGCCATGTTCATGGCACTCTGGTTCGGCGCTACCAAGGGCAAATTCGACCTCGGCTACAGCATCAATGGCTTCCTTGGGGGACTAGTTGCTATCACCGCTCCATGCTATTGGGTGAGCCCTGGCGGCGCCTTGCTTCTTGGTTTCATAGCAGGAATCATCGTATGGCTCGGGGTTAACTTTATTGAGTGGCTCAGAATTGATGACCCCGTAGGTGCTGTCTCAGTTCATGGCCTGTGTGGCATTTGGGGGACTCTCGCGATTGGTCTGTTCGCATGCGGAAAGTACGGCGCATCTGGCCCAACCGGCGCTGACGACTCCGCACCGGTCGCAGGCTTGTTCTACGGAGGCGGACCAAGTGTATTTATTGCTCAGTTGATCGGCAGTCTTGTTATCACCCTTGCAACCTTTATCGTTGCTTTTGCAATGATGAAGGTTATTCGACTCCTTCCTCATCCTTGGAACCTCCGCGTTGAGGAGAAGGGAGAGACTGGACCTGGTGGTCTGGATGTGTTCGAGCATGGCATCGACGCGTATCCATCACAAATCTAACGGAACCATTCCAACCCGTTTTGAACGGGTTGGAAATTCGATATTGGACCTACAAAGAAATGTATAAAGTAGAAGCATTCATCCGAGTTCACCGCTTGGAAGCTGTCCGTGATGCACTTGAAGAAGTTGATATCATTGGGCTTACGGTGAGCGATTGCCGTGGTACTGGTCGCCAGAAGAGCACCGCGCACAGCTTTCGCGGATCACAATACAGTCACAGCTTCGAGCCCCGAGCTCGAATTGAAGTCCTGACAACAGAGTCTCAAGTCGATTCTGCCGTTGAGGCCATCCAAAAGGCGGCTAATACGGGCGAAGTTGGCGATGGAAAGATCTTTGTGACTAAACTAGAGACAGTCGTTCGTATTCGCACGAACGAGCGCGGCGAATCAGCCCTACCATAGGCTCTTGATCAGTTTGTGTTGCGGTTTATGACAGCAATGGAGCGGTCAGAACGCCGCAACACAGACACATGACAGATATTCTTCTCCCAATCGCGATCATGCTTGCCGCAGCAAAACTGGGCGGTGAGTTCTGCGAGCGGTTTCTAAAGCAACCTGCAGTTCTTGGCGAGATCCTCGTTGGTGTTCTCATCGGGAAGAGCGCGTTAGGTTGGATTGATGGACAAGATCATGTCCTTCAGAGCATCGCCGAAATGGGCGCCGTCCTTCTTCTCTTCGAAGTTGGACTAGAGAGCGACCTCGGAGAACTCTTTCGCGTCGGAACTAAAGCACTCTGGGTCGCTATTCTCGGTGTTATTTTACCTCTGGCTATGGGTTACGGCTTAATGATCGTAACTGGGCATTCCTCTTTTGAATCTATTTTCGTTGGCGCAGCCTTAACGGCGACTTCGGTGGGTATCACCGCTCGAGTTTTCGCTGATCTTGGAGTCCTCAAGAGCTACTCAGCCAGTATCGTACTTGGCGCTGCGGTCATCGATGACGTGCTCGGGTTGATCGTTCTTGCGACTGTTTCCGGCATTGCAAAAACTGGCTCGTTCAGTTTGATGAACGCGCTTCAAGTTACAGGTATAGCACTACTCTTCCTGGTTGGAGCAATCGTCATCGGGTTGCGTGCTACGCCAATGCTACTTCGATGGGCACATGCGATGCAGACTCGGGCAGCCGTTTCGTCTGCGGCAGTCGTCATCGCGTTTATTCTTGCTGCGCTTGCTCACCTGGCAGGATTAGCACCGATTGTTGGAGCTTTTGCTGCCGGGCTTGTCCTCGCGCAAACAGAGCAAAGAGTTGAATTTGAAGATCAAGTGCGATCCATCGCGGACATCTTTTCACCCGTGTTTTTCGTGATGATGGGCGCCTCGATCAGCCTCAGTTCCTTTAACAGCACGACGGTAGCGATTGCCGCCATCATGTTCGTTGTCGCAGTGCTGAGCAAGACGGTTGCAGGTCTCTCGCTTCCCGCCAAAGGTGTTTCCAAGTGGATGATTGCGATCGGCATGGTCCCGCGTGGAGAAGTTGGACTCATCTTTGCCAGCATCGGGTTAACCAATAAGCTGATTGGCGACAACGTCTACACGGCCATTGTCATCGTGGTTTTGGCTACGACGATGATTACGCCACCCCTTCTTAAGGTGGCATCGAAGAACGAGATCACTGCGACTTAGGGTGCGACTTTTGAACGGCATCCCTAAGTCGTTCCACGCTCACGTGGGTGTAGATTTGGGTTGTTGCTAGGCTTTCGTGTCCTAAAAGCTGTTGAACCGATTTCAGATCAGCCCCACCATCGAGCAGGTGAGTTGCAAAAGAATGCCTCAAAGTATGTGGTGAAGTTTCTAGCGGTAAACCTACACTTATTGCCCACTTTTTGACGATTGTTTGGACGGATCTAGTTGTAAGTCGCTGCCCACGCAAATTGGTAAACATCGGCTGTCCGGCCTTTGGCTCCACACGCTCTGCTGATACGTATTCAGTCAGCGCCGATGCGCAAGTCTTTCCGAAGATACAGACCCGATCCTTATTGCCTTTTCCCGTCACGCGCAAGGTTCTGGAACTGAAGTCAATATCGGGCAGGTTCAAACCAACCGCCTCAGAAACTCTCAAGCCAGCGGAATACATAAGCTCCAATATCGCCCGGTCTCGCAGCGGGGACTTTCCGGTAGCTTCTTGATCCAGCATCTCACCTGCTTGTTGCTTGCTAAGCGCTTTCGGAAGCCTCTTTCTCTTAATAGGTGCTTCGAGCGGTTCCGTCGGATCAGTTTCAAGCACCCCTGCCGCCTTGAGATACCTAACAAATGACTTGAGAGTGCTTAACTTTCGCGCCCGAGTAATCGGATTTTGTGCATGTTTTCTGAGGAACAACCTTAACCTATCCGTGGATAAATCGAGTTCGCCTTTTGTAAACGCCGATAACTGCGCTAAGTCACTTCCATAGGCACGAACTGTCTGAGGCGAGCGCCTGGCCGCAAGATGGTCGGTAAAAGCCTGAATGAGTGCATCAAGCGACGTGTCGATCTCTACCCTCCGAATCTTTTCTTCCAGTCGTCCAAAAGCCTCAATGCTTCGAGCGGCGTGAGTCGGTTGACATCTAGCCTCTGAAGCTCCTTGACGACTGGTGGCGCTTCAAACTCGAACAGAGTGAGTTGCATTCGCTGGCTTTGAGTTGGAATTGCCTTTGGTGTCGTCGTTTCTTCTAGTTCGGCAAGGATTTCGGTTGCCCGGCTTAGGACAGGAGCCGGAACACCCGCCATTCTTGCCACGTGGATACCGTAGCTTCGATCAGTTCCGCCAGGTAGCACTCGATGAGTCCAAACAATATCGTCGCCAAGTTCTTCTACCGCAACTCTGTAATTCGCGACCGTTGGCATTTGCTCTGCTAACGAATTCAACTGATGGTAATGAGTCGCAAACATCGTCTTGGCACCGACCTGAACCAGATGCTCGATCATGGCCCACGCAATCGCCAAACCGTCGTAAGTGGATGTCCCTCTTCCAACTTCGTCAAGAATGACGAGCGATGAAGAGCTTGCGTGATTCAGGATATTTGCCGATTCGACCATCTCGACCATGAACGTGCTTTGGCCTAAAGCGAGTTCATCTTTTGCACCTATTCTTGCAAATATCCTGTCACACAATCCGACTTTGCAAGATTTTGCAGGAACGAAGGAACCAATTTGGGTGAGCAAAACGATGAGTGCTGTTTGCCGAAGATACGTCGATTTGCCGGCCATATTGGGGCCAGTAAGAATCAAAACCCTCTCCTTATTTTCTAGGATATGTACATCATTTGGTACAAAACCGCTATTTGTAGCCTCTACGACCGGATGACGACCAGAGATAATCTCTAGATCATCTCCTTCCGAAATCTCTGGTTTGATATAGCCTCGCCGCGAACCTATCTCGGCTAATCCGGCCAATACATCAATTTCTGCAATTGCTCTGGCGGTTTGCAACAATGCTTTCGATTGTTCAGCGACCCTGACTCGCAGACCGTTAAAGAGATCTGCCTCTAGACCGGCAGACTTTTCCTCTGCACCAAGCACTTGCGATTCGTGCTCTTTGAGCTCCGCGGTAATGTACCTTTCAGCATTCGCTGTCGTTTGTTTTCGAATATAGTCCGCCGGAACCTTCTCAATCTGGCTCTTGCTAACCTCTAGGTAATAACCAAATACAGAGTTGAATCCGACTTTTAGTGTTGGAATCCCAGTTTTCGCCCGTTCCTGCGCTTCAAGTCGAGCAATATAGCCTTTGCCGTTTTTCGATAAGTCGCGCAAAGCGTCGAGTTCAGCGTCGTACCCTTCGCGAATAATTCCTCCTTCACGAATACTGTGCGGAGGATCTTGGACCAGAGCAGTTTCAAGAATTCGTGTTGTTTCGTCGTGATCGGAAATCAATCCGCGAAGCTCCTGCAAACGCCCCACCGCCACCATTCGAAGCGGCTCCGCTAGAACTGGCAGAGCTTGAAGAGAGTTTCTGAGAGCAGCAAGGTCTCGGGGACCGGCAAGTCCGGCCGCACAACGTGAAACAAGGCGCTCGAGATCTGCCATCTTACGCAGCGCTTCTCGTAAGTCACCTCGAATAAGAGATTGACCGAAAAGGCGTTCGACCGCGCTTTGACGAGCCAAGATTTCTGTGCGATCCAGTTGTGGCTGCTCAATCCACTTGCGCATCAGACGGGTACCCATCGCGGTGACAGTCTCGTCGATCACACCAAGCAAGGTGTACCGCTTTGAGCCATCTTGCATGTTTTGCGTGAGCTCGAGCGAACGGCGCGTTGCGGGGTCGAGCCTCATGAAACCATCGACCGAATACGTCGAAACGGTATCAACATGCGTAAGCGATAGCCGGTTCTTCTCTGCGTAAGAAAGGATCATCGACGCAGCAATCACCGCCGAAGGCTTATCAGCACACCCAAATCCCTCTAAATTCGAGACCTTGAAATGCTCCATCATCCGACGAGTCGCTCTCTCAGCGGTTAATGTGCTGGATTCGGTGACGGAGCTTCCAAGCGAGCCTGACGCCAATTCTCCATAAACAACAGTTCCAGGCCCAGAAAGGACTTCTGTGGGCCGAATACGTGCCAATTCTTGGATGAGAAGCTCTTGCGCCGAATCGCCCGTGAGTTCGGTGACACTAAACTCCCCAGTTGATGGGTCAAGCACCGCCAGCCCCATCTTGTTTTCCAACATACAGATGGCGGCAAGGAAGTTGTTTTGGCCCGAGCTGAGCATCGAATCTTCGACCAAGGTTCCGGGTGTCATCACTCGGGTCACGCCGCGTTTGACTAACCCCTTCGCACTCTTCGGGTCTTCGAGTTGATCGCAAAGCGCGACTTTCAACCCCTTTTGAAGTAATCGGGCTAGGTATTTTTCAACGGAATGAAAAGGAACACCAGCCATTGAGATACGGCCATTCGGCCCATCTTCTCGACCAGTCAAAGTGATTTCAAGAGCTGCCGCAGCCTTATCCGCATCATCGCCGTAGAACTCGTAAAAGTCACCTACACGCATGGCCAGTAGCACGCCAGGATGCTCTGCCTTGGCGGCAAAGTATTGCTGAAGCATGGGCGTATGAGCGGTCACTGACCTATTGTGGCCTACGCTTCACTGCACATTAACAAACGGACTACCAGTTTGATGGTTCGTTTGAGTCAGAATCCAGTCTGGACGACAAGCTATGATCTCTTTAACTGACCTCGCAAAAACGCATATCGCCCGCGACTTAACCGACGAACAGCTTCAGATACTAGCTTCAAGGCTAGATTTGAGATTGTTATCTGACGAAGAGATCGTTGTGGATGCCACCTCAGCCGAAACAAGCCTTTATGTGATCGTTACCGGGGGAGCAAAAGTAAAAGGCACCTTTGGACAAGAGGTCAACATCATTCCTGCCGGCAGCCTGATTGGCGAACTTTCATTCCTGGATAAGAAGCCCAGATCAGCAACAGTCGTAAGCGCAGGTGACTCGACCGTAGCTGTCATTACAGACGAGATATTTGAGAGATTGGGGCGCGATCATCCTGAAATTCAGAGCAAGGTCGTCCTCAACATCGCCAAAGTCATTTGCGAAAAGCTACGAAGTGCCACTCGCATGATCGAAGCGTTGTCGATTAACTACGTCTAAGATTTATCTTTGAGTTTGGAGATTTTGCCCTCGACTCGCCGAAGGTTTGCTTGCGCGGCAAGATCCTTCGGCTCTCGCGCAATGTAGGCTTTCCAAACTCTCTGTGAATCGATCAACATGCCCAGACGCTCGTAACTGTGTGCGAGCACCCGAAAGTTATTTGGATGTGCTTTCGCACTCAGCTGTGGTTCCAACAACGGAGGCACTTGGGCATAAGATCTGCTTCTATACAAAAATTCAGCCAGTGGCAGGGTTCGATCAGGATCGGCGGGGTTTAGCCTTCGATATTTTGTGTAGATGGCCAGGGCTTCGTCGTTAGCTTGGACGTTCTCAAGCATCCAGCCTAAATTAGTCCAGACATCATAGTCCTGCGGCTGTAGCTCGGCATGAGATCTGAGCAACTGAATCGCAGCAAGAAAGTCGCCATTATCAAACCAGACGTCTTCCTGGACGGCCAGCCGACTGATCAATGCATTTTCAATCGACTCCATTCTTGAGGACGTCTTGGTCTGGGAAAACGCCATGCTGGCACAAGCCGCAGTCAATGCAAGAGTGTAGACAAGCCTTCTCATAGTTGGTCGAGTTCCTTCTGTACGATTTCTTGGACAAGCTTTGGATTAGCCTGACCGCCGGTCTTCTTCATGACAAGACCGATCAAGAATCCCTTGACGTTCTGTTGTCCTGCCCGATATCTCTCTAGGATGGGTTCATTCTCGGCAAATATCTCAGCAATAACAGGCTGGATTGCCGAGGGATCGGTAATTTGAGTCATCCCCTTCGATTTGACGACCTCTTCCGGTGAGGCACCAGTATTAAACATCTCGACGAAGATTTCCTTTGCCTGCTTGCCGTTCACAGCACCTTTTTCAACCAGGCCAATTAACGAGACGAGCATCACAGGGGTCACCATACAATTCGTGATGGTTTGACCTTCTCTGTTCAGCCGTTGTGCCAGCTCTTGTGTCAACCAGTTACAAACAGCCTTTGGATCTCCCCCGAGCGCTAACGAAGCATCGAAGAACTTCGACCAAGCATCATCATTTGTAAGCACTTGGGCGTCGTATTCACTCAACCCTAGCTCTTTCGTGTACCGGGCAAAGCGAGCGGCGGGAAGCTCTGGAAGGCTCGCTTTGGCCAAATCGATTTGCTCATCGGTAAACACCAATGGAGCAAGGTCAGGACACGGGAAGTAGCGATAGTCGTTCTCCTCTTCTTTGATTCGTTGAGTGAACGACGCCTCTTTGTTTTCATTCCACCCTCGAGTCTCTTGGATCACCTTTTCGCCGTGTTCAAGGGTGGCGATTTGTCGACGAACCTCGAAGGCTACGCCAAGCTGGACTGCGCGAAAAGAGTTGAGATTTTTTAGCTCGGTTTTGGTCCCATATTTCTCTGAGCCTTCTAGACGCACAGAGATGTTGGGCTCACACCGCAACGAGCCTTCTTCCATACGACCGTCACAGACCCCGAGATATATCAAAATCTGGCGGAGCTGGGTTAGGTATTCCTTTGCTTCATCGGGATTCTGAATGTCTGGCGGAAATTCAGTAACGATCTCCATGAGTGGAGTTCCAGCGCGGTTATAGTCGACGCCGCTTTCACCCGTAGGCAGATGTATCAACTTTCCGGTGTCTTCCTCAAGGTGAACCCGTTTGATGTGAATGCGTTTTGTGCCGCCATTCACGGTAGGTATATCGAGATAGCCGTGATAGCCAATCGGATTGGTTTCTTCGTATTGGCTTGTTTGGTATCCCTTTGGAAGGTCGGGATAAAAGTAGTTCTTGCGATGAAATATGCTTCTGCGGGCGATTTTGCAGTTTAAGGCAAGAGCGGTCTTCAGAACCATCTCGATGGCTTCTTTGTTTGGAACTGGAAGTGTTCCTGGAAGGCCGAGACATACGGGGCAAACGCGTGTGTTGGGTTCGCCACCAAACCCGACTGGGCAACGGCAAAACATTTTGGAGCGAGTCGCCAGTTCGGCGTGCACCTCCATCCCCACGCTAGGAATGTAGTTGGACATACGGCTAAGCCCAGAGTCTACAAGAAAACTCTGGGCTTAAAGACCAGTTACTTCTTCTTGTTCATCGACTTCAAGGCATCTTCAGTGATGTCATTAGGGCTATACGGCGCTAGTTCGTTTGAAAAGATGACCGAGTAGCCCTGTTTTCCGGCTACATCTTTGACCGCATCTTTGACCTTTTCGAGCGTCTGATTTCTTAGTTTTTCTTGAAGATCTCGCAAATCCTGTTCAAAACTAGAAGCCAGTTGTTGCTGCAACTGCGTGTTCGCCTGGGACCGAACAGCGAAATCGCCAATCATCTTTTGCTCGGCGTCGGTAGGGTTAGCTTTGGTTGCAAGCTCACGTTGCTTAGTGGTGGCAACCTTCGCATCTTGGATAATCCGCTCAAGTTCAGATTTCTCTGCTGCATTGGCGTTTGTCTTTACCGCTAACTCAGCATATCGCCGACCATCTTCTGGCTTCATCGCCTTGTTATCGCCAATGAAAGTAAGAGCGTCGGTACGAGAAGCTTGAGCGGTTTTAAGCTCATTTCGCATTCCGGTGACATAGTCACTGTCGCCAAATACCTTGCTCATATCAACGACGCCAATTTTGACGCCCTGATTTTGGAAACCCATGCCAATCATCGAGCATGCAAGTCCCGCTGCAATCATCCAACCTAACTTATCAAATTTCATATTTATCTGTATTCCTAGAACGACTTGCCAATTTGGAAGTGCATTCGGCTCTTCTGATTTTCGTCGAAGCCAAAGTAGACCTGAATGTTTCCTAGTGGAGTAGAGAAACTAATTCCGGGGCCGTATCCCAAATGCATCTTTAAACTGTTGGATTGAGTGAACGAGTTGATTCCATCATATCCACCCCAAGCTCCACCGTAATCCAAAAATCCAATTAGGTAGAACGCCTTTCCGACTGGCTGGCGATACTCCAAGTTGGCCACAAACATGTTCTTGCCCCAGAACCTGTCTTCCGAGTAGCCACGGATGGTATCAACGCCACCTGCAAAATACTGCTCAAAGAATGGAACGTTGCCTGTAATGGCACCAAGCCTTGTTCTAAGCGCGATTGTTCTTCTCGGGGCCTCAATCTCACGGATAGTTCTTTGGCGATCAAACGTGTGATACGTGCGGTACTCCAAGTTAAGTTTCCCAAACAAGTTGGTGCCAAGAATATTTGAAGATGTGGTCAAACCGCCGACTCGAGTGATGTTCGAGACACCGGGCTGGATCTCAAATTTGGAGTATTTACCGCGCGATGGATCGTTAGGGTTGTCTCGACGATCAAACGTGCTACCCACAGTTGCGACGCCAACTGTTCCATCCTGCTGAATGAAGTTGTTGAGTTGCCTGTCATCACTCGGGTCATTAGGCGTGCCGTACTTATCTATCAAAGCGTCGAGATTCTCTGTCTTAACGCCTTCAAAGCGGATCGATGCGCCGTTCGTCATGTAGTCATTGACCGGCCTCGAAAAGCCAATCGAAGCGCCGGTTCTTCTTTCTGTGTAGTTTCCGGTGCCAGCAGGCAAACTGGTTCCACCAAGAACAGTGTTGAACCGATACAGAATGCGGCTATACAAAGCAACTTGAAGCGCAGTGTCCGACTTTCGATAGAACGGATCGGTATACGAAAGGTCAACGCTTGGCCCGCCACCATTTGTTGTTTGAAGGTAGCTAACGTCGTAACCTTTGCCTGTGCCGTTTACGTTGTTTTGACCGTAACGGATAAACCCAGCGAACGAACTTCGGGGATCAACCTGAACACCAACATTAAGTGTTCCCGTCTTGTCTTCCTTGACCACCGCGGTAAGATCGACGACACCAAATTCTCTCTGGTCGTCAAACAACGTGTCGAGGGAATCGCGCGCGAACCACCCTGTACCAAGAATTCTACGAAGGTCACTACGCCATTTTTCTTCGTTAAACAGCGTTCCACTCTTTGTATGGATAAGTCTTTGCATCACCCAAGGCTTGGTGAGTTTGATGCCTTGAACAGACACGATTCCAACCTTGGTCTCGGTGATCTCCATGCTCAGCGTGCCCTGCGAATCTGGCAGCATTCTGAAGTCGCTCACGAGTCCAACGTATCCCTTATCTCGATACAGTTTCGAGACCGCCTTAGCAATAGGAGTGAGCTGACGAACATCCAGTAGATCGCCGGGCTTAAGAGTGAAAACGGCGAGAATTTCTGGCTTGGTGATGACCGTATTCCCAACGATTCGTATTTCTTTTATTGTTGGCTGTTCTGTCACTTCGACAGTGATCCGCCAAGTTGCTCCGGTGTCGATCGGGGTAGGCCGGATGTCGACAGCGGTAAATAAGCCAAGGTCTAAGAGAACCTGCTTATCTTTGTCAAGATTCACTTGCGTGTAAGACTGCCCGACCTTCGTCGACATCGCCGCAATGATCGCCTGCGTTGTTACACGCGAGTTACCCTGAACGATAACTTCCTTAACCAAATTTGCTTGCTGAGCAAATGAGCTCATTACCAGCATGAGCAACAACACAATCCCTGCGATCTTCTTGATCAAACTTCCTCCAATGGCTAAAATGCCAGGACCTGAGGACTTTACCCGTCTCAAGCCTCTCGGTATATAGATGACTAACCATACGAACCGTTTCGGTTACTGCTTTGGACTGTAGATAATGACCGGTTTGAGATTTCGCGACCGAGTGGACGGCCCAAATCTGAGACTGTAGTCAATCGTCGCTTTCCACGGTCTGTCCTGGTCTGCCCCGATTGAGAAGTTTAGTCGTGGCAATCGACGCGAGATCACTTTCGGCGAATACACAAATCTCACGTCATATGAGGGCCGAATACCCGGTGCGGGTTGGCCAACCTGCGACCGGATCTGCATAGACAACTCGCGGCCAAACGACTTACCCACAGATAGATTCGTCTGTTGCAGACTGTCTATGTCTAGGGTCAGATATTCCAGGCCCAACGTGTTCGCTATCGACCCAGTAATGTTGTCTAGAAGCGAAGGAAGAGCGTAACCCAGCAAAGCCTGACGCATCTGTGTGTTCGTGTTATGATTTCCCGAACCCAAGTTTTCGATCAGGTCAGTTCTACCGAGCTTCGCCAGAATTTGCGATTGAGTGAGATCGGGAGGGTCACTCGATGCGGCCAGGTTTAACCCTTTTTCATCCAACAAATCTCCTTTAACCTGAACATTGATGTCGTATCGCTGATCGTTCTCGCCATAACGGGAAGCGAGCAAAGAAGTTCTCGCCTTCAAATCCACATTCAGTGATCCGGTGCTAATACCGCTATTAGTACTTCCATATCTCAGTAAAATCTGCCCGCCTTGTTCAACCCTGAGGTTTCCGCCCGGTAGTCGAATACTGCCCTTTTCAACTCCAAGATTTGCTCGGACAGCAAGCTGCGAGAGGCTACCTTTCACAGAGCCAGAGCCCAACACGTAGAGATCAGCGCCTGCCGAACGAATACGTGCAGAGTTTGAGAGGTTAAGCGAAATGTCAAACGTAGGATCAATCGTTGGAGTTTCCGATTGTTTTCCTTCGGAGTTGATAGGCGGAACGACCGTTTCCAAGTTAGAAATATCAAACTTGCCAGCAAGCTTCGGTTTTCCGATACTCCCAGTCGCTTCGGCAACGCCAGCTACGGTGCCATTAAAGAAGCTGCCCTCCCCGGCTGTTTGGTGAAACCCAAGATTGGTAATGCTAGCGTTTGCCATTACCGGAAGCTCCAGCAAAGCGCTGATTCCTCGGCTCTTTATGTTTCGAATCAGTTCCGATAAGTCCCCTGTAGGAACGCTTACAACTCCAGATGCCTTGCCTCCCCTACTACTTTCTCCTGAAGCCGTTGCCTGCAGTCCGCTAGAATTGAGGTTGATCTCGGCGGCAACCTCTTTAAGCGTCGTATCTACTCGCTTCACTCCGAAAGGGTTCTCGCCTACATTTGCGAGGGCAACCTGAGGAGCATTCAGGCTGAACTTTCCGTTCGTATCAAGTTTGCCGCTTTGGTAGGTTACATCGATTTTGCCTGAAACTTTCCCGCTGGTTCGGCTTCGATCAAACGCACCATCGAGCAATGGCACTCGGGTGAGATCATCAGCTTTGAGCGTTACCTCGCCTTTAACTAATCCATCCGGAATTTCAAAGGGATAATGAAATGGAGCACTCCCTTTGATCGATCCGATGATTCCGCCAAAGTTATAGACTCCTTCGACATCAATCCCATTTTCTGCCGAATCCGAGACTGCTATACGGTAAAGATTGATTCCCAAGCCTGCGGTTTTCGTCTCAGAGTTGGATGTAAACAAGTTTTTTGCGTTGAGACTTGCTATTATTTCCGGCTTTTTGATCTCTCCAGAGGCAAACACGCTCAAATCTGCGGTTCCAGAAACCGCAGGCATGGTGGGGAAAATCTTCGCTATCGCGTCGAATGCAACGTTTTTCGCATCAAGGTCAATTGACAGATCCTTGCCTTCTTGCAACCATCCAGAGAGATTCAGAGCACCTAACCCTCCTTCATAGCTTGCCGACTGAATCGTCCACTTTTGTGCAACTCTATTTAGAGAAGATTTTATTAATCCGATGTCACTGCCGTCGTATTTCAGGTTTTCGATCTGGAAACTATTGACGTAAATATCCGGATTGCTTAGGTCGCCTTTGGCTTCGGCCCCAACAGAAATGGCTCCACCGAACTTCTGTATTTCGTTGATCTGTTCCGCATTTAGTGTATGCAGTGAAGGAATGACCGCTGCCGACAAGTCTTCGATTCGAACATTTGAAGCATACAGATTTCCCTCGATCTGGCGCGTCGGAACATCATAGCGAACTTTCTCCAGTTCAATAGCTCGAACACCAGACGGCAACAAAGCTCCAAACGAACCAGAAAGTCCGACTTGAGCGCCATCGTAAGAAGCTTCCCAAGGGCCACCTCCAAGGATTGTGTCGTTAAGCGTTAGGTCGCTTGTCGTGCCAGTGCCCGTAACCGACACCTTTCGACCCTCCACCCGTGCAACCAACGAACCACTGATCTTTCCATCGACCGCAACTTGATTATTGATAATCGAAAGCAAGTCTTGGACGCTGGAATTTTCAACTTCAGCATTCGCTGTTCCTGTTTTCGAATCAAGATTGTACGACCCCCAGGCAGTCAGTTTCCCGCCAGCGACCTCCGCAGATAGATCGTGTACAACAGCGACGGAATTCTCGATCTGGCCGACCATCTGCAAATGGTCGATCTTGGTGTCATGCGTGACAATGCTATTGCTTTTGGCTAAAAATGTGCCGGACAGGCTCCCTCTTGAATATTCCAAACGGACATTAGGAGCCTCCACCAAGCCAACGACATCCCCGCCCACCCATTCGGCAATCTGAACACCACCTACTGAAAAGTCTGCATTAGCGATTTGAGACCGAAAATCATAAAAAGCTGAACCTTCTAGCGAGGCAGAACCCTTGGCAGCTTTAAGATTGGTGAATCGCACCGAATGAAGGTCAGCCGTGTAATCCGTAGTTGCCGCTACCAACGATGTCTTCTGATAACCCGGTTCAAAGGCTTGAATGAATCCAAGCGCCTTTGGGTTTGTGAGCGATCCAGAGAGGCGCGCATCTGTATCTACAGAACCTGTGGCTTCGGAAACTAGCAGCCCTGGCTTAATACCTCGAGCTTTAACCGTCAGATCGAGTCCTAGTTTGCTGTCAACAGTCCCTGTAGCAGTCACGAGTCCAGCCGAGCTATCAAAAGCGGCTCTCTGAAACTTCACATCTCGTTTCGATCCCGACATCGTCGCAAAAAAAACACCGCTCAGATTCTTGATTTCATGTCTTTTGATCGAAAGATTGCCTTGAACAGTTGCCAAGAAAGTTGGCTCTGCAAAGGTTCCGCCAACCGAAGTTTGCAAATCGATTGTTCCAGCCAGTCCTGATTGATTGAACTGGGAGGCAATCGTGGAGATCGGTAAGTCATTTGCGACCAAAAATCCCGTTAGTTGATGAGAGCCTATTGATGCGATGCTGCCAGTAACACGATGCCCGAGATAATCAGCCGATAGGTTACGAACACTGAAGCTGCTTGATGAATTCCAAGAAAAATCGGCTTGAACCCGCTCTGCTTTCGAAGAATCATACGAGACTAGTCCGGATTGCACCAAGCCATCTATTTGTATATTTTTCAGACCATGAACTGATGCATATCCTTCAACTTTGAGCTTTTTCGCTTCCACACGGCGAGGAAGATCCTGGGTCAAACTTTTGGGTAGTTGAGCGAGGCTCGCTATTTCCCCCGTGACCTTTGCTTGCGCCCAGATCTCGCGAGACCAATCGACAACACCATCCATGGCAACCTTGCCGGATGGGACGTACCCCTTGAAGGTTCCACGAAACCCGCTCTCTGTCAGTGCACCTTCGGCAACTAAATCGTGTGCGCTTACGTCGCGCAATTTTGCCGTCTTCGATTTAGCTTGTATGTGGGCAAATAGATGCGGATGCGCATCGTTGATAAACTCAACATTAGTCGCCCCCTTGAACTCCGCGCCTTCAATAAGCGGTAGATCGGAGGAAAGGCTGGCCACAACAGAAGTGACTAAGTCAGATTGCCTCAAGCCTTCAGTTGCTAGGCTTAAGAATGTTCCTTTTGGGCTACCTTGCAGGACAAGCTGAGCATTTCCCGACCCTTCTAGGGTGACTAGTCCAGCACCGAGCCAGTTCGAGTCGTACCCAAACACGTCAATCTGGTCTGAAGAAAGACTCTGAGCGACGCGCTTGCGAGAACTGAAATCTTCTACAACCACTGTGATCTTTTTCGCAGTGATCTTGAACCGACGCTCAGACTTTTGCGGGTTCGACTTAGGCAGGAAATCTTGAATTTGAAGCTTTCCAGATTGAAGGCGGCTCACCCGCATCCAAACCCTTTTTGCATCGACAACGATTGGAGTTTGTTCGCTTATTAGTTGGGTGACATCGTGTACATCAAGAAGTTCTATGCTCGCGAGCGGCTTTCGAGATGGGTCTGTAGCTTTGAACCCGATGAGTGAAAACCTGTTCTTGGTGAGATCGAACTGATACCGATCGGCCCAGAGACTGATCACTCCGCCCTTTGAGACGTAGCTGAGCTCAATCGGCACATTTGGGTCAGCTAGCTCATCAAAACAATCTAGCAAGTACCGCCCCCCCGCATAGACGAGGGTGGCGCAAGGCAAAACAGCGATCAGCCAGCTGACTAACCCTTTACGCTGTTTGAGCCTCAGCATTCGCTGTTGTAAAACCCGCATCGAACCTACCCTAGAGGTCTTCGAGTTCAGATCGCGATTGCATCCATCCTGGCGACTCGCTCGGCCATCACCTTTTTGCTGAACTCTATCGCATTATAAGAGCTTCTTACGAATGGAGAGCTTGCAACAAATGAGAATCCGAGTTCTTCACCGATTGCCTCATATTCCTTGAACTCCTTTGGATGAATGAATTCGTTAACCGGAAGGTGATGCATGGTTGGGCGCAGGTACTGCCCGATAGTGACGGCATCCACTCCGTTGCTACGTAGATCTCGTAACGTCTTCACGACTTCATCCTTTGTTTCGCCAAGTCCAAGCATGATGCCAGACTTCGTGTAAATAGTTGGATCTAACTCTTTTACGGTTCTTAGGACAGCAAGAGACCTTTCATATCGCGCTTGCGGACGAACCACCGTGTGCAAGCGCTCAATGGTTTCGATGTTATGGTTGTAGATCTCAGGATGCGTGTCAGTAACAATCTTGATTAGGTCTTTCTTTGCTTTGAAATCCGGAGTCAGAACCTCAACGATACACAACGAATTAGCTTCATGAAGTGCTGAAATCGTTAGAGCAAACTGTGTTGCCCCCTCGTCTTTCAAATCGTCACGTGCGACGCTAGTCACGACAACATGCTTCAGACCAAGCTCATTTGCGACTTTTGCCACATCGGCAGGCTCGTCAGGATTAACCGTTTCACCCCGCCCCACTTTAATTGCACAGAAGCCACAACTTCGTGTGCAAGTGTTTCCGAGGATCATGAATGTAGCGGTTCGATTTGTCCAACACTCTGGCAGGTTTGGGCATCGAGCACTTTCACAAACGGTATGAAGGCTTTTCTGCCTCATCATGCCCTCAACTTCTTTGATCGTGTCGGGCCTCGGAAGGCGGATCTTGAGCCAATCCGGCAATCGCTGAGTCATACCTTAGGATACCTTTTGCCGATTCGAACCGGCTGGGTAGTGTATCAGTTTGATTTGCCC
>DDEQ01000028.1 GCA_002336105.1 Chthonomonas sp. UBA1950
GATTCTCGCGGCGGCGGTTACGGCGGCGGCAAACCACGCGGTCGTTTCTAAGAACAACCTCGGACTTGTCAGATCAAGGCTCATGACTCAGTCATGAGCCTTCTTTGATTTACAGACCAATGTGTGAGATCGGTATCATATCGATATGCCCAAATTAGTCTGGCTAAACGGAGAAATATCTCCTCTCGAATCTGCTGTCACATCGGTCGCAGATCACGCTCACCTTTATGGCGACGGACTCTTCGAAGGCATCCGAATCTACGGCCGAAAGGTTTTTAAGCTTGACGAGCACCTAGTTCGCCTCTATCATGGCTGCGCTTACCTTGGCTTCGAGATGACGATGGCTCTCGACGAGCTTAAGGCAACTCTTCTTGATGTCTGTGCAAAAGCGGATATTAACGATGGATACATCCGCCTTAATGTCACAAGAGGTACAGGATTAGGTCTTGATCCTAAGTCGATCAACCGATCACCAAACATCATGATCATGATCAATACGCTGGCGCTGTATTCGGCCGAAGCATATGAAAGTGGTCTTCACGTAGTATCCACCTCGGCGCGTGTTATTCCTGCCGATTCGCTTGATCCACGAGTCAAATGTATCGGTCGATACGCATCAAACATTCTCGCGAAGACCGAGGCCAACCGAGTTGGAGCTGGCGAGGGCCTTATGTTGAACCACCAAGGTCAAATTGCCGAATGTACGGGCGACAACATCTTCCTGATCAAGGGAAAGAAGATTCTAACGCCCCACCCATCGTGCGGCATTCTTGAAGGTGTCACTCGAAACACAGTCATGAAACTCGCTGCATCTGCGGGTTATGAAGTGGAAGAAACAGTTCTGACCCCATTTGACGTTTTCACATGTGATGAAGCGTTCCTCACCGGCACCGCCGCTGAAGTGATCGCCATGGTGACGCTCGACGGAAAACCCATCGGGAACGGCAAGCCTGGCCCAATCACCAAGCATGTGACAGAACTGTTCAGAGAAGAAACCAAGACTGGCTCAGCATTTTGACGAACCAGTGCTCAGAGTGTGGTCGTAGCGCTTCTACGACCATCAATATTGAGGGTGTAGAGAGACTTCTCTGCCCTCTCTGTGCCGATAAAGCTCTAGGTATTCACGGCTTAGGGGCGCTAATCAACTCATTTGTTCCGGCAAGAGCTGCGGCAGAGATGTGCCCCTACTGCAAGCGAAGCTTATTGGATGTTAAGCAGACCGGACTACTCGGATGCCCTCTTTGTTATGAAGCATTTGAACAGACGATATCGAGTGAGTTTGGTATCGAACCATCGGAATGGAAGAAGTTAGGCGTCAACTTCAAGTAACATGTGCCTACGCATGAAATCGTGGCTAGTAGGAATAGTCGGGCTGATTGCCCTTATGAGTGTCGGATGCGGAGGCGGTGGAACCGGGTCAGTCTCATATCCAGACCCAACGGTTCGGTATTTCAACGTCGTTCCAGACTCCACGGCTCTAACATTTAGCATTGACTCAGATATCAAAGCTTCAAGCCTTGGCTATTTGACATCTACCTCGGATTTTGTCTCAACAAAAGCGAAAGACGTTGATTTCAGCTTTAGAGAAAACGCAGAGTCAGATCCGATCGATGTGCTTGCCAGCACACCGGCAAAGAACTCTGACTACGCTGTAATCGCTTTCGGTCAGGAATCAGTAGCGACCTCAGAACCGATCAAGAGAGCTCGAATAACGCTTCTGCCTATTGACAGGAAAGCTCCGAGTGGCAACAAGGCGAAACTCATCGTTTTTCACGGTTTCTCAAGAGCCACCGGATTCGAGACTCCTAACATAGATCTGCAAAACCCAGGCGATACGCCCCAGTTCTTTGTTCGTAATATTGCGTTTGGCGAGTCTAGTTCACTGACAGTTGACTCTGGTAGCCAAACATTCCAGATTCGCCGAAACGGCACCGAACAAGTGTATGTCGAGCAAACGGTCACGTTAGGCGCTGGCAAGATTTACTTAGTGATCGTTGGCGGAATCGAAGGTGCCACAGGAGCTATTGCTCCGTCGATGAACCTCGTCGAGATTTCACCGCGAACCGATATATAACGATTTCGCCGGTTCTGGCCTTTGGAATGCACCAAAGGCCGTTTCTATTCTGCTAAATTTCTATTTCAAGCGCCCAAGAGCCGGTAATTACACGGTTTAGGGTGTTAAAATGCTAACCCGCGCATCGTTCTGTGCGATGCGTTCGTCCCTTCCTATGCCGAATGACGCACTTCGAGATTCTCTGGCTGAGAAGCGGTGGCTCAACGCCCTCATTGAGGGAGACCCTACTGCGCTCGGCGGGATCTATGACCTCTATTCTGAGAGGATCTTTCGCTACGCCTACAGAATGCTCGGAAACCGCAGTGATGCCGAAGACGCCACTGCTGAAACTTTTCTACGCGTCATGCGCCGATCATCCGAACTTCGGGCTGACGGCGCTTTTCGGACATGGTTGTTCCGCATTACGCGCAATCTTTGCATCGACAAGCTGCGACAGGCCAAACTCATGGACTTGCCGCCCGACATGCAGTACTCGGGGTCAGAGGATCGATCGGCCCTTAGGGTTACAGTGCAACAGGCTTTGTCAGAGCTCCCTACTGAATATCGCGAACCCATCATCCTTTGTGATCTTGAGGAGATGCCCGCTAGGGAGGCTGCCGAGGTGTTAAGGATATCTCTTGCTGCACTGAAATCCAGACTCTACCGAGGACGCCGCGCATTACGAGACAAACTCGGAAGCGCAGTAGAGAGGACGTCTTGACAAACGAAACATATAAAAAACTAGTGGACCTTTACGCAGGTCACGAATTACCAACTGAACTTGAGGAGCAGATGGAACTCGCTGCCTATAGCGAGCCAGACCTAAATCAGGACATGACCACACTCCGAAGAACGGTGGACATGCTTCAAAGTGATCCTGGAATCGAGTTCACTAACGAATCCTACCAACGCATTCTCATGCGCCTTTACGCTCAGGGTGCCAATGTAGAAACGAGCGCCCCAACACCAACTCACTTCCAATACCACCTGCCGATGCAGGGCTGATGATGTTGCCATTATGAAGCTAGACGTATCCCGTAAAGAGTTTTTTGAAGCCGTAAGCGCAGCCGCAGCAGCTTCAAGCGTCCGAACCTCGGTCAGCATTCTCCAGAATCTGAAGATTGAAGCAACCGAGAGTCACCTCCGCGTGGTTGGTTGTGACAGTGAGATGTGGGTTTCGAGAGAAATCCCATGTATGGTCTCCGAGCCAGGTGCAATTTGCCTTCAGGCACGCTTACTAAACGACATCGTGAGTGCAATGCCCGATGGTGACATCACGTTAACCACCATTGACTCGCAAAACGTTTTGCTTCAGCACGGCGCATCTGAGTATCGAATGCTCAGCCTAGATCCAAGCGATTTCCCAGAGCCTCCTGCATTTGGCGGCGAAGGCGAACTAAAGCTCAAAATGGGTCTCTTAAGAGGTGCCGTCGATTCGGTCCTCTTCGCTGTTTCGACAGACCTTCATCGACTGGTTTTGACCGGCGTGCTGTTCAACTACAATGGACAAACACTGACGATGGTTGCTACCGACACCCATCGTTTAGCCGTTCGACGAATTGAACAAGAAGGTATCGGTTCCAACCTCAATGCGGTTGTTCCAGATAAAGCCCTCAAGGCAATCAAAGCCCTACCGATTAACGATGAGGCCGAAGTTACCATTCTCTTTGGAAGCGGTCGTCTCGGAGTAGAAGCCGGAGGAGCAAAGGTTGTTTCTCAACTTCTTGCTGGGACCTATCCAAACTGGGAAAGAGTTGTCCCAAGTGAAACAACACGAGTTTGGAGCATCGAAGCGGACCAACTCACCGAAAAGGTCAAGCGCACAATGATTCTTGCCCGAGACAATGCGAACCGAGTTCGATTTAAGGGTGCAGGAGATCAGGTCTTAATCGCGGCTCGAAGCGAAGAAAAGGGCGAAGCCAAAGAAGAGTTGCTGATGGTGGCTCAGAACGGCGATATCGAGATTGCCTTCAATGGCAAATATGTTCAAGATGCACTAGGTCCAATTGATGGTCCAGGTGTTCGGGTCGAAATGACCGAATCCTCTCGCCCAGCAGTTTTCCGACCTGCCGACGATGAATCAGGCTACTTCTGCGTTATCATGCCAATGGCTTTAGCCTAATATTTGATCAGAAAAATCAGAACGGTGGTTCTTGTATCGCAAGAACCACCGTTCTTTCGTTTGTATCGTAAACCGTCAGGCTTGGCTCCCTTTACGGGAGTCAATGTTAATATTTCAGTCAAAAACATACACATAGTGCGTCTTTCACGACAATAAATGACGTTGTTGTTCGCTTAGCTACGACCCGAAACTCATATACAACTGTCTTTTTGAACGGTTGTAGGGGTACTCGATTGAACAAGCTTTGCATGAAGTACAAGCTCTTGCTGTTGTTGGCAGCACCGCTCATTGTTGTGCTAGCCACATCCCTTGGCCGCATTGGAGAAGCCATTTCAGAGAAAAGGATTGCGGAGTCAGTAAACAAGAATGTTCGTATTTCCACTCAGATCTCTGCTCTAGTTCATAGTATTCAGCGCGAAAGAGGCCTGTCGGCAGGTTTCATTGGCTCAAAGGCAGGCAAATTCAAGGATGAGCTTGTTAGTCAGAGGACAACTACCGATAAGGCAATTGCTGAGCTAAAAAAGTCTGGTCATTTGACAACCTCAAGCCCTGACTTAGTAAGAGCTGAGGATTCCCTCAATGGATTGGCAAACCTCAGAAGCAAGATTGACGTTTTGGAAACTGACGCCCCGAGCGCGGTTAAGTTCTATACAGATCTCAACACCAGACTCATTCACGACATATCCGTTCGGAGTCGACAGTTTTCCTTGTCCTCGCTTGGCCCAATGTTCGCATCGTACACAGCGCTTGTGCAACTCAAAGAGAAAGCAGGAATCGAAAGAGCACTCATCAGCAACGTCTTCTCTGCCGGAAAGTTTGCCCCAGGTATGTACGGAAAGTTCAATGAGGTCGTTGGAGCACAGTTCGCATTCGAAGACCGATTCAAAGTTTCTGCATCTAACGACATATCGGATCTTTATGACAAATTGCTAAGCGACAACGATTCCCAGCGAAGCTTGCAACTTAGGTCGATAGCAGCGCAAGATGGTCCTGCTTTGGCCTCGCAGAGCGCTAACGAGTGGTTCAAGGTCCAGACACACAAGATTGAGAAACTTAAGGCAGTCGAGGATAAAATCGAAACGGTTATCTTAGCTGGCGCCGCAAAAGATCTCAAATCAGCAAATCAGAAACTCATCCAGACAGTTGCAGTTCTGATCGGCACGTTGACACTGTCGTTCGGAATTTTGTTCCTAATCAACCGCAATATGTATCGAGGTCTGATTTCAATCATTCAGACAACAAAAGCGGTCGCTCAGGGCAACTTAACTGTTACTTCGCATGTCAGTGGTAAAGACGAATTTGCACGAATCTCATATGAACTTGGCTCGTGCCTTTCTAACATCAGCGGACTGATTTCGAAAGTGAAAGACTCAGGAGAGAATATCTCTCAGCTTTCAGCCAAAGCAAAGGAGCGCCTCATAGTGGTCAACGAGGCATCGGACACAATACACCAAACTGTAACTGAGAGTTCTGAAGGCATCGAGAAAGTCGCCCAAGAACTTCAAGTTTCTGCCGGGCTATTTGACAATCTTTCGAAGACAACGAGCAGCATTGGCGACTCAATCCATGTTCTACATGACAGCGCAAAAAGTCTTCATGACAGTTTCACTGACCTAAAGGAGAACATCAGGCAGTCAGCCGACGCTGTTCAGTACTCCTTAACCGCGGCTAATGAGACAACAAAACTAGCCGCTGATGCTTCGACTGAGGCGAACGAAACGATGCTCGCTATGTCAACGATCTCAAGTCGAACCGAGCAACTTGCATCAAAACTGGGCAACCTGTCGGATCAATCGAATCAGGTCAACAATATCCTTTCCACAGTCGACAGCATTGCTCAGCAAACTAACATGCTTGCACTAAACGCCACCATTGAGGCCGCTCGTGCTGGAGAACACGGACGCGGATTCGCTGTCGTCGCCGAAGAAGTGCGAAAGCTTGCTGAAAAAACGACTGAGGCAACCCAAGAAATTCAGACCATCATCACTCTCATTCGGACAGAGATCGAGATGGCTGTTTCTGAAATGAGTCTGAACACCGAAGCAGTTGAACGCGGAAGCCTTTGCGTTCAACAAACAAACTCTCAGTTGACCGAAATCAGGTCAAGAACGGTCGCCCTTAATGAACGGCTAACTCAGGTCAATGGCTTCTCGACAGCAATTTCACAAGAATCTGACAAGATGACGGAATCGGTTGGAAGTATCTGTCATGAGACTGACAGCATTGTCATGACCGCCGACCAAATCACAGATACCACGCAGCAGGTCAATAGCTTGATGCAGGCGATAGCAGCAGTAAGCGAGCAGGTAGCGGCGGGGGCTCAGCAGATTTCGGCTTCTACGGAAACGCAATCCAGACTCGTTAAAGAGGTTGCTGAAATTGGTGAAAACCTCACCGACAGCGGAACTCAGCTTCTCGACGAGACGAATTGCTTCAGAGTCGCAGCCTAGAACTTGGTATCAGAACCCGTGCCTTTTTCTTCATATCCTGAAATATAGAGTTTGAGGAAATCGAGGTGCCGGGTGGCTTGTTAATTGTATTGAAGTTGCTGGAGCAGACCTTCAAGACTAATTATGCAGAGTGCTGTTGTGGCCGACGCACGAAAAACCATTAAGCAACTTATAGTTCTAGATAGTTCGAGAAAATTCTCCCTTTTAGTACCCTTTTTTGAGAACTAACAAGATGTTATTTATCTTCGCGTCCCCCTCGCAAAAAGAGTTAGTTATCCTAGTAAACCCTGTCTAATAGATGCATATTTGCCAGTTTTCGCAATTAACTTGAACATTTTCCAAATAATGAACTATAGTATTGTTGGTGGACAGATTGATCTGTCGTGCCGCGTTTTCTACACCTTAAGGAGAGTTATCAAACACGCAATGATTAATAGAACCATTGTTCGTGCAGGAGTGCTTGCCGCTGCGTTCAGCGCCGTTGCAATGTCCTCTGCATCAATCACTATCGCCACCTTCAGTGATCCTGCTATCAACAGTAGCACACCACTATTCTCAACGAATTTCAGCGTTCTCAACGGTAGCTGGTCAAGTTCAAATCTTAACCTCAGCGTTCTGGGAACAACCTACAACAACGCAACATTCACGATGACCCCAGTCAGCCTCTCACATGTGAGTGGCGGCTACTATACCATGGGTAGCGGCGTCATTCAGTTCAAAGACAGTAGCGCTGCGGATATCCTCAAGATCACTTTCGGAAGCGGTTCGTTCTTGAAGGGTTCATCTGCTGGTAGCGATTCATTCGAAGGCGACAGCGTCGCTTTCAGTGGTTCAGCTCTCGGTGGCCAATCCTTTACAGACTCAGTTTTCCACTTCTCGTTTGCTAACCCAGTGAACACACCGGGCAATTCCACCTACACAGCGTCGTTCACCTCATCAGGTGAGCCCGTTCCAGAGCCTGCAACTATGGCGGTTCTTGGTATCGGTGCTGTCGGAATCATTCGACGACGACGAGCTTCTAAGTAACTCCTGATACTGACAAGCCAATCAAGGGCAGTGCATTCATGCACTGCCCGTTTCTTTTTTCAGTTTCCCTGCTAAAGTGTTTTGATGGAATTGAAGCCAATCGCTGTCCGGCTCGTCCGGAATCCAGTAACCAAGATTACTCAGGACCTTGAAGCGCTCCCCGAGGAAGCTTTCACTAAAGACTGGGGAGGATGCGCTCGCACGATCGCCGATCTCATCCACGAGATTATCTTGGTTAACGAGCATGTTCGGTTGACCATAGCTGGCGAACCACTCTTTGATTGGGTTGATGAAGGATGGATCAAAGCTCCACCTGAGATGAACTCTAAACAATCAATATTAGAGGCGTTTCAATCTGCATCTGCGAAGGTTATTGCAACAGTCGAAGCGCTTGACGAAGCCGACCTTGAAGGCAAAGTTACCACTGAACATGGTGAAACCACTCGGTTTGAGCGATGCCAGTTTATGATGCTTCATATGATGTATCACAGTGGCCAATTTA
This sequence comes from Chthonomonas sp. UBA1950, assembly GCA_002336105.1. Lineage (GTDB taxonomy): Bacteria > Armatimonadota > Fimbriimonadia > Fimbriimonadales > Fimbriimonadaceae > Fimbriimonas. The sequence goes on from DDEQ01000028.1 coordinate 8,154, forward strand.
ACTTCATGCAAACTCTACTCGGAGATAACGAGTGGCATTGGAACTAAATCAGTTCTAGCGCGACTTCAGAGCAGAAGTGCCTTCCCTGCTTCGTCAGTTGAAGGACTTCTGCATCATCTTCTAGCCAACCCTTTGCAACAAGCTTTTTGAAAGCAATGGGGGAGACTTCCAGCCCTTTGCGCGGAATCCCACTGTTGAGTCGAAGACCGAGCATGATGCGCTCGACCCTTCGAGTCTCTTCTGTAAGTTTTTCCGACTCAAAGAAAAGTGGTCTGCCGTCGGAGAGAGCTTTCATATAGAGTTCAGGATGCTTGAGGTTTGTATACCGAACGCCATCCATACAACCAACCGCCCCCGGACCGTAGCCCGCATAGTCGTCTCCGTTCCAATAGGCTAGGTTGTGTCGACACTCTAACCCTGGTTGGGTGTAGTTCGAAATCTCGTACTGAAGATATCCTGCTTTTTGTAGCCGTGCACCGCAATCCTCATACATCGTCACCAGTTCCTCATCCTCGGGCAGAACGAGTTCTCCTCGACTATGCTCTTTGTAGAACGGTGTATTTTGCTCAATCGTCAGGCAATACAGAGACAAGTGCTCCGGTTGAAGTGCGATGGCTCGCTCCATATTGCTCAGCCATGCCCTCCGGTTTTGCCCTGGGAGCCCAAACATCAGGTCGAGATTCATATTCGAAAACCCTGCCTCTCTGGCCGCACCGACTGCCCGCTCAATGTCCCCAGCACGGTGAACTCGTCCCAAGCGTATGAGATCGTTATCGACGAAGCTCTGCGCTCCCATCGAGATCCGATTGAATCCTGCACGACGCATTGCAGCAAATTTGGGCATATCTACAGTGCCGGGGTTCGCTTCGCTCGTTATCTCTGCAGAGGACTCAGGTGGATGCGCAGAGAGCACTGCTTCGAACACGCGAATCAACTGCTTTTCGCTTAGAAATGTTGGAGTTCCGCCACCAAAGAAGATCGTCGAAGCGGACATCCCTTTCCAAGCCGAATTATTGATCTCACTGCAAATCGCTTCGATGGTTTTGTCGATGACTTCCCCTTCCATCGCATAGGAGTTGAAATCACAATAGCCACACTTCGTTGGACAAAACGGTATGTGGACGTAAACGGCTAATCCCATTTGCTGGATACCACGATAAACACACCTGCGGCAGCGCCTATCAGAATTGGGACCCAAGTCTGTCGAGGACTCCCGCAGGAAGGAATAGATGAATGAAGGTAGATGTTATATGCCTGACCTGCTGCTGCCCCAACCGCCGCAGCGATTGAGCTTCGCTTCACGGTAAGTACATTGAGAAAACTCATGGCTGGCTTCTTCTTCTCATTCTTTACGATCACTTTCAGGAGTCCGTTTGAATTGAGAACTGCTACCCCAAAAAAGATTCCTGATAACTCAGATCACGTCAAGCCGAACTAGCTTTCTAAGTTCATCAACATCTTTTTTGCCGAGAAGCTTTGCCTCACCTGCGCGCATTCCATGCAGATTCAAAAAAGCGTACCGAACTCGCTTTAGCGTTCTAACCGGATAACCCACCGCTTCACACATGAGGCGAACCTGACGCTTTCTCCCTTCGTGAATGATGATCTTAAGTAGAGCCGTGCCCTGGCGAGGCTCGACATGCCCTAGTTCGATCTTAGCTGGAGACGTTTTCCCACCTTCAATCCAAACTCCCTTTCTCAGTTTATCTAGCGCCTTGTCGTCAGGAATGCCTTGAACAACGGCATGATATTCCTTTTCAACGCCGTATCGGGGATGCGCAAGTCGGTTGGCAAGTTCACCATCATTTGTCGCCAACAAGAGCCCTTCTGTGTCCATGTCAAGCCTTCCAACTGGCTTGAGTTGAACTCCGTAATCAGGCAAGTATTCCGCGATCGTTGGGCGTCCTTCGGGATCGCGCAAAGTGGTGACGACACCTTTCGGCTTATTGAGAACGACAGTATAGTGCTTGGCAACACTTACAATCTGGCCATCTACTTTGACTTCGTCGTCCAGGCTGACTTTCGTTCCTGGCTCGATGACAATGGAGCCGTTGACTTCAACGCGGGCTTCGGCAATAAGCTTTTCCGCTGCTCTTCGAGAACACAGACCAGAACGTGCAATCCGAACGTGAAGCCGTTCAGAACCGCCATCAACCTCAGTAGGACGGGCCGTTGCCATAAAGTCTGCTCCTTCTTTTCTTTGTGTTCAAAAGTGTAATACCTACCAAAAAACCGCCCAATATCCAGGGTGTTGGTGTTTTCGCCGTGTCCACCAAGGCTTGCACCTTCGTGGCGGATACGCTTGTATCTGCAACGGCTGGAATACGATACTCGAAACCTTTTACGTCTCGTAAAACGAACTCGCCAATGGTATCACCTTTCTTGATAGGCGCGATCAAGCCTGGCAACGGTTCAAGTTTTGGCGTAAAAGCGTTTTTGAGATTGGTTACTACTTGATAGCCATCTTGTGCGGCAATAGCGTTGACCTTTTGCTGCTCGCCACCTTTGATTGCGACCTGACCAATAATGGCTCCGCGAGTAACTTGATTCGTCTTTTTAAAATTCTTGAACGCCCAATCAAGCAGGATCTTATTATCATCCTGCCAGTCTTTACTCTTCATCACGACCGTTATCGCTCGCCAGTCGTTTCGAGTTGCGCTGCCTACAAAGCACCGACCAGCTGGAATTGTCCAACCCGTTTTGATGCCATCAGCACTAGTGTCTTTGCGGAGGTATTTGTCGTGATTCACCATCCACAAATCCTTCCAATTCGTGCCTCGATTGATCTTCACCTTCCAGGTTTTCACCACATCTCGGAACCACGGATTCTTCATCGCCTCACGAGCAATCAGCGCAAGATCACGCGCAGTGGTGTAATGCTCGTCATCGTGTAAACCATTCGCATTGGCAAAGTGGGTTCCCTTGCAACCAAGCTCTTTCGCGCGGTTGTTCATCATTTCGGCGAACTTCGGGATAGAGCCAGCGATATGCATCGCCGTTGCGTAGCAACCATCATTGGCGCTTCGTAACATGATTGCATAGAGCATGTCTTTCGCCCGGATGCGCTCACCTGGCTTCAGGTGCATGCTTGCTTCTTTCACGTTCTCTATGTCGTCTGGTGCAGTGATAATGTCATCGGGCTGGCAATGCTCGACGAGGAGCATCCCTGTCATGATCTTCGTGGTGCTCGCCGGATATCGCTTCACATCAGCGTTTTTAGAGAACAGGACTTTTCCAGTGTAGGAATCGATAACGATTGCACTTTCAGCCGAAACCGATTGAGCCCAAATAGCGCAAGGTATCAACAGATAGAGAGCACAAACGAGTCGACGGAGCAGAGACATGGGGAAAGGTCCGTTCAGTCTACCAAGACAATTGGGAATGAGCAATGTCTTGGTGCTTCTTCTTCAGTAAACTATCCGATATGCCTCTTGACCATAACTCTTCTCTAGCTGTTGCCGATGCGAAGATTCAGCAGCTCATTCAAGCGGAGGAAAAGCGCCAAAACCAAAATCTCGAACTCATCGCCAGTGAAAACATCGCCAGCAAAGCAGTCCGCGAAGCAATGTCGAGCGTTTTGACGGATAAGTATGCCGAGGGGTATCCAGGCAACCGCTATTACGGAGGTTGCGAAGTGGTCGATGAGGTTGAGAACCTTGCAAGAGATCGTGCTAAGGAACTATTCGGTGCCGAGTACGCCAATGTTCAGCCTCACTCCGGTTCTCAAGCCAACATGGCGGTTTACTTCACCTTTTTGAAGCCAGGAGACACTGTCATGGGAATGGACCTATCTCATGGCGGTCACTTAACTCACGGCTCACCGGTCAACTTTAGCGGGCAACTCTATAAGTTCGTTCCCTATGGTGTTGATCCAGAAACAGGCTGCCTCGATTACGACGTTGTTGCTCAGAAGGTTCTCGAAGTCAAACCTAAAATGATCACGGTTGGTGCTTCCGCCTATTCCCGCGCGATCGATTACGCTCGTTTCCGCGAAATCGCGGACTCTGTCGGCGCTTTCCTTTTTGCCGACATCGCCCACCCAGCCGGGCTGATCGCAAAAGGTTGCCTGCCTTCCCCCATTCCCCACTGCCACGTTGTTACGACGACGACTCACAAGACATTACGCGGCCCTCGCGGCGGCTTGATTCTGGTCGGAAAAGATTTTGAGAATCCGTTCGGAATCGTTGCACCCAAGAGCGGCAGAACAAAAATGATTTCTGAGCTTCTTGATAGTATGGTCATTCCTGGCATTCAGGGTGGCGGACTCATGCACGTGGTTGCGGCAAAAGCCGTTGGGTTCGGAGAGAACTTAACCGAAGATTTCGGCATTTACGCAAAGCAGATCATTACGAATGCGAACGCACTAGCAAACGCTTTGATCGACCTCGGGTTCAAAATTGTAAGCAATGGGACAGACAATCACCTCATGTTGATCGACTTGCGAAACAAGAACGTCACTGGAAAGGCTGCTCAGATCGCTCTTGACCATGCCGGAATCACCTGCAACAAGAACGCAGTACCCTTTGATGACAAGTCCCCACTCATCACGAGCGGAATTCGACTGGGAACACCAGCTGTCACGACGCGAGGAATGAAAGAACCCGAAATGAAAGCCATCGCGTCGTTTGTAAGCCGAGTCATTGACGCTCCGGATGATGCAGCAAACATCGAAGCTGTGAAAAAGGACGTTGTTGAGCTCACATCGCAGTTTCTGATTCACTAAATTGCAATGACCAATATCCCGCTCGAAAGCTTGGTTGGACAACTCGCAGGAAAGCATGTCCTGGTTGTTGGCGACATCATGCTTGATGAGTTCGTCATGGGAGAAGTACACAGGATTTCTCCCGAGGCTCCAGTGCCTGTCGTTCATGCAAAGTCAAGATCACTCGTACCTGGTGGTGCCTCAAACGTCGCCGCAAACATCGCTAAGCTGGGCGGCAAGGTTGAGCTATGCGGAGTTGTTGGTGACGACGCTAATGGAAACTCCCTGAAGGAACTTCTTGACGAAAACGAGATCGGCACTTCGGGATTGCTAGTTGACCAATCGCGATCAACAACCACGAAGTGTCGCATTGTAGGTCATAGCCAGCAAATAGTCAGAATCGATTGGGAAGATAATCACCCCTTTGTTGGCCAACAACTGCACCTGCTTCAACACCAGCTCCAAGCGAAGATTGCTTGGGCAGATGTGGTCGTCATCTCGGACTACAACAAGGGTGTGATCACCTCCGAACTGACTTCATGGCTATTCGAAACCTGCCGTGAACATAAAAAGCCCACGGTTGTTGACCCCAAAGGGACCGATGTGAGCAAATATGTTGGTGCAACGTTGATGACTCCGAACTTGAATGAAGTCGCAGCGTTTACCGGTTGTAGACCAACGGACGAAGCTTCATTAATTCAGGCGGCTGCGCTACTTCAAACCAAGTTGCCAGGAACCTCCGTTTTGATCACACGCGGGTCGCAAGGTATGTCTCTGTTCTCCCCTGACGAACCGGCTCTTCATATTCCGACCTTTGCCCAGAGAGTTTTTGACGTGACAGGTGCTGGCGACACCGTCGTCAGTACACTTTCGCTTTGCATGGCCGCAGGCGCGAACCTTCGACAATCTTGTGTTGTCGCCAACGCTGCTGCCGGTGTGGTAGTTGGAAAACTCGGAACAAGCACCGTCACCACAAATGAAATAATGGAGTTCTGGCAACTTCACAGCAAAGACCTGCACTCATAATTTAGGTTCAAAATAGCATTGCGAAACGTTTCTCAATGGGAGATAATGTTCATGAAAGAGGCTTTTCAGAATGATCTCCCTTGTTGCAGCGTCGCTACTTTTATATGGATCCAAGGTCCAAGTTCTCAATACCAGCGGTAAGGCACAACTTATCGTCGACGGTAAACCCTATGTTGTTAAAGGTGCCGGTGGAAACCAGTATCTTCCCCTTCTCGCCGCAAGCGGCGGAAACTCTATTCGAACTTGGGGGGCAGACAACCTCGAACCGCTCCTCGATGAGGCACAGAAACTCGGCATCAAAGTCACGGTAGGCATTTGGCTCGGCCATAAAGAGCATGGATTTAAGTGGGACGACCCTGCCCAAGTTCAAGCTCAGTTCAACAAGACAAAAGAGTTTGTTGAGCGATACAAAAACCACCCGGCGGTTTTGATGTGGGGGCTCGGCAACGAAATGGAAGGTTTCGACCAAGGAGATGATCCAAACGTTTGGAACGCCATCGAGGATCTAGCACACATGGTCAAAAAGACCGATCCAAACCATCCGACGATGACAGTCATCGCCGAGATCGGCGGCAAGAAGGTTCCAAGTGTGATGCAGATGTGTCCTAGCATCGATATCCTTGGGATCAACTCATACGGCGGAGTTCAGTCGATTTACGACCGGTACACCAAGCAAGGCGGTACCAAACCCTATATTATCACCGAATACGGTCCTGCTGGAACCTGGGAAACAGCCAAAACACCGTGGGGCCGCCCAATAGAGCCAACGAGCACAGAGAAGGAAAAGAGCTATTTCGAGGCGTATCAAGCGAACGTTACTAAGCACCCTGATTTATGCTTAGGAGCCTATGCGTTTGTTTGGGGGAATAAACAAGAAGCGACAGCGACTTGGTATGGAATGTTCTTGCCTGATGGAACCAAGACCGCGGCGGTCGATGCAATGGAGAAAGCTTGGACTGGTAAGGACACCAAATATCCATGCCCGAAGATAACCAAGCTAACGGTTGAAGGAGACGCGGCAGTCGATCCCGAAGATGTCGTCAATGCCTCGCTTGTGACATCCGATCCGAACGGTGATCCGATCAAAGTGAGATGGTCTTTGACCGAAGATGGCGGAACCATTGGACTCAATGGTGATAAAGAGGATGTCCCGGATGTCATCGAAGGGTCCGTTACGTCATCATCTAGCACTGGTGCAACCATCAAGATGCCCAAAAAGCCAGGGATGTATCGACTATTTGTCGTTGTCCGGAATGCTCACAGTGGGGCAGCGGTGGCCAACGTGCCTTTAAGAGTCCGAGGAGCCACACCCATCTCCCTGGGTGGAAAAGCTAAGCTACCGCTTAGCATTTATACCGACGCTGGAGCCCAACTACCGTTCAGCCCATCGGGTTGGATGGGGAATGTCGGCAGCATGAAGTTAGGGTTCGACTCGACTGTCAGACCTCATTCTGGCAAAACCTGTATCAAATGGGATCTTTCCGCGACAAATAGCTGGGGCGCAATTGCTTGGCAGAATCCAGAGGGAGACTGGGGCGACAAGCCGGGTGGCTACGACCTAACAGGTGCTAAGAAACTTGTCGTCTGGGCTCGAGGAGAGAATGGAGGCGAAGAGCTATCGCTAGCGTTGGGGATCATTAAGAGTGACAAGAAATACTTCGACACCGCGATCGTCGATGGTGGCAAACGAAAGCTGACAACCCTGTGGCAAAAGTTCGAGATTCCTTTGACCGGAAAAGACTTAACTAGGGTCAAGACCGGATTAGTGATGACGCTCAACTCCGGTGAGAAACCAGCGACCGTCTACATTGACGACATATCAATCGAGCCCTAGGTTCATTATGTAAAAAGAGATAGCTCTCGGTTGGAGCGCTATCTCTTTTGCTTTGTCTGTTATGTCAAAACTACAAAAGTAGCCTTATCAGATCTTTTCTTAGCTCTCTATCTTTGTTATTGAGCTGGGTCGCAACCCACGCTGCAAACTCCAGATTGCTTGCCTGAAGAACAAGGTCGACATCTTCACCGTTAATCGGTATTGAGTTACCAGAACTTGGAAATTGACTATCAAGGGCGACACTTAGTGAAACGCCTACTGGTTTCTCAAGTGGCTCGAATGCTTGTTGATACTCAGTGACTCCCCATTTTTCTAAGAACAAGTGAAGGTTTCGATCTATATTGCCCTCATAGTCAATACCAAGAGATTTGAATGTCATCGAACCTTCGTGATGGATAAACGCGCCTGGAATTTTCCACAAGGTGCGACCCGAAAGCCTAACTCGAACATTCCAGTCGTCATCCTCAAAGTTACCAATACCAAAGAGTGGATCAAAGCCCCCGATTTCCTCGATACACTCGCGCGGCGATAAGAAGAAAAGCCCTCGAACGATGTTTTCTTGGTCAGCAGTATTTTTTTGACTTTCACCCCATTCAAAGGCAAGTTGATGCATTTCTGCAACGGTTGTGTAATGCCCGATATCAACTTGCTGTCCGCCACAAACGGTGTTGCTCACTGGGCCTACGGCTCCGACTCTGAAGCCTCCTTGATAGAGTTCAACGAGTGCGGTCGCTAGCTGAGGAATACAATCCACCGATACGACAACGTCATCGTTGCTCACTCCGAGAACCTCAATATCGGTATCTTTGAGTAGCTCAAGGAGTCCGCGGTTTGCACCTAGGCCATATCCAAGATTCACCGGCTCTTTAACAACGCTCAAAATGTGAGGGTAAGTATTGGCCACGTTTCGTAACCGCGTTTCGGTTGCTGGGCTCGAGCCGTTGAGCACCGCCATCACACGAACATCACCCGGATAGTATTTGGCGAAGCTGTCAACGGCGGCTTCCACTCGGGCCGGCTGATCGATCGTTGGCATCGAAATACCAATTGAGGGCCACTTCGGCAAGGGCCTTTCACCGATGATAGCTATCGTGTATTTAGCGTCTCCGTACAGCCCCTCTCGGATACGTCCTGGCCAGATAGCCTCTTGCGAAACAAATCGAACCTCCCGATGTGGAAAGTGTTCGCGAATAAGTTTTGCGAATTCTTCAGGTACCCATTCCACCGTATGAAACGGATTAAACGGCTTATCACCAAGTTTGTTTCCCGGCGAGTGATTGTCCCGATTTGGAGTTGAAACAACGATCGTCCCTTGGCATTTATCCAACGAGTTGAGGAAGGCGCCAGGGTCTTCGAGGTGTTCTATCGTTTCAAAGCTGAGAACTAGATCAGCCTTTGAGTAATCAAAGGATGTAACGTCGGCTTCAATGAAATTAGCCTTTGGATACCGATTTGAGGCGTAATCGACTGCTTCTTGGCTTACATCAACGCCAGTAGACGAGGTCGCAAAAATCGCGGTATAGCCGGTTCCGTATCCCTCTCCGCTGGCCGCATCGACGACCTTTTGGTCAACGTACCAAGGCCTGAAATACAGATATCGTTGCCAATGAAAGGCTTCGGTGATGGGGTCCGACTGGTGCGGCACCATCCGCTCACCTGTCCATGCTAAGGGAGATGTCACACTCATAACAGACTCTACAGGTATTTTTTCGGGGTTTTGCCCGAATTCTGTAGACTAACCTAGGGCGATTTGGAGACCGCGCAACGTTTCATCCCAACTTGATCCTTCATCTTTGCGCTGGCGAAGAAAGGCATTTATCGGATCGTTACGATCAAGCGCTCTATCGGCTTTTGGGTTCGTACCTGGCTTGTAAGCACCAATGTTCACCATGTCTTCGATGTCACGATACGAAGCCAGCATTTCCCTTAGGTCACGAGCCATTTCCATTTGGCCTGGCTGAACAACCATCGGCATGGTTCTGCTTAAACTCTGAAGCAAATCGATCGGCGGATAGTGTCCTCGACTAGTTAGCCTTCGGTTTAGCACGATATGTCCATCGAGAATTCCTCGTGCAGCGTCTGAGATTGGCTCATTGGTATCGTCACCCTCTACGAGAACGGTGTAAAGAGCTGTGATCGATCCTTGAGGCCCAGTCCCAGCCCGTTCCATGAGCCTAGGCAACAGAGCGAAAACGCTTGGGGTGTAACCTTTCGTGCTCGGTGGTTCTCCGATAGCTAATCCGACTTCGCGTTGAGCCATCGCAAATCGAGTGACGCTATCCATCATGAGGAGGACTTTCTTGCCTTCATCACGAAATCCTTCGGCAATCGCGGTCGCTGTCAGAGCTGCTTTTAGGCGCACGAGCGCTGGTTGCTCGCTCGTCGCACAAACGACAACACTTCGGCGAAGTCCTTCTTCACCGAGGTCGTACTCGATAAACTCTCGCACTTCGCGACCACGCTCTCCAACCAAGGCGATCACGTTGATATCTGCCATGCAGTTACGAGCAATCATGCCGAGCAAGGTGCTCTTGCCGACACCAGATCCAGCCATGATGCCAATACGCTGTCCTTCTCCGAGCGTAAGGCATCCGTCGATGGCTCTCACTCCGGTCGGAAGCGGATTCTTGATCATCGTTCGCTCAAGAGGTGACGGCGGCTGAGCAAGGATCGGATAAGTCTTGTCGGTGCTAATCGGTCCCAATCCATCCATCGGATTTCCGAGACCATCCAAAACCCGTCCTAACAACTGAGATCCAACGGGTACCCGCAAACAAGAACCAGTTGCATGAACTATCGAACCAGCCCGAATGCCACCGAGTTCTCCTAATGGCATGAGTAGAGTTCGATCGCCTTTGAATCCGACAACCTCTGCAGGAAGGCGCTCGCTCCCGTACAGATCGTTTTCGAGGTAGCAAAGATCTCCAATTCGGGCGTTCGGACCGCTTGACTCGACCACCAACCCAACGACATCGGCAACTCTACCAGCGATGTCGAACTTTTGAGAGCTAACAATCGCCTTCCTAATCTTTTCAAGTTTTGGCTTTGAAGCGGTCATGCTGCCTCAATCGAATTCTCAATCAGCTGTAGCTTAGTCTCGACTCTGGCATCAATCACGCCGCCATCCGTTTCGACTACGCATCCCGCATCGATGTCCCTGTCTTCAACAATTTCGATTTCGCGAATAGAGTTAGACGAAGAAAGCAATTGATCCCGATATTGTTCGATGATCGGAATATCGAAAGGATTCATTCTGATTCGGGCACGACTCGAGTGCGTAACTTCGCCCAAAGCCTCCCTCACAATTTCGAGGATTGATTCGCGAGTCAGGCTGAGCTCTGCCGCCAGCACCTTCCGAATAGCCTCCATCGCAAGGGCAGCAACTTCTGACTCACAATCTGCTTTCCACCGCTCGGTAGCTTCATCCACGCGACCAAGAACTTCCCTAAGGGCTTGCACAAAAGTTTCAATCTCCTTCTGCGATTCAATCCGCTTTTCTTCAAGTGCGGCAGATTCTCCAACCTTCCTTCCCTCTGCTTCCCCGCTTTTTTTTCCGATTGCCAACCCGTCGGAATACCCTGATTCGAATCCTTCGTTTCTGGCTTCCTCAAGCGCCTTCTTGAGCTGTTCAGCGGGGGTGAGCGGCCGTTCTTTGCCTCTCAACGCTGTTACGGCGGCGGTCTTCACAACAGGCGATAGCAGGGACTGAAAATCTGCGGTCGGCGTACCATCCTTGATAACGTTTTGACGATTCATATCCTTGTCACTAAACCAACATGTCTTCTTCGCCGCTTCGACCAATCACAATCTCGCCGGCTTCTTCTAGTCTTCGAATAACAGCAACAATCTTCTGCTGAGCCTCTTCGACTACCCTCAAGCGAACCGGCCCCATGAACTCCATGTCTTCTTTCAACATAGCCGTTGCACGTTCGGACATGTTCCTAAAGATCTTGGCTTGAACATCGTTATTGACACCTTTGAGGGCAGTCGCCAACTCTTTCATGTCAACTTCCTTCATGATCGCTTGAATCGCTCGGTCGTCCAGTTGGATGACATCCTCAAAGACGAACATCATGTTCTTGACTGTATCAGCCAGATCTGGGCTGTTCTCTGACAGGTTCTCCATGATCACTCGTTCAGTCGATCGATCCACTCGGTTCAGAAGATCAACAAGAGCCTTAGGACCACCTGCTTGGCTCATCTCTTGGTTCAAAATGCTTGAAACCTTCTTTTCAAGAACCTGTTCAACGCGTCGGATAACCTCTGGAGGCGTCTGCTCCATCATGGCAATGCGAGCGGCAACGTCTCCGCGTAAGTCGCTTGGCAATTTGCTCAAGATGAGCGCCGCATTGTTGACCGGCATGTAAGCCAAGATCAAGGCAATGGTCTGAGGGTGCTCATCCTGGATAAAGCTCAGAACTTGACTGGGATCAGCTTTCTTGAGGAACTCGAAGGGGACGACTTGCATCGCCGCGACAATTCGCTTGATAACCTCTTCGGCCCGCTCCTCGCCAAAGGCTGCCTCAAGCACCTGTCTGGCCTGCTCAACGCCACCTTCTGCGATGAATTCTTGGGCGACAGCACTTTCGTAGAATTCAGCAATGACAGCTTCCCGTTGCTCGGGAGAAACTTTATCGAGTCGTGCGAGCTCTAAGCTTAAGACTTCGATATGCTCTTCGTCAAGGTGTCGAACAACCTTGCCAGCTATCTCCGATCCCAGGACCATCAACATGACGGCAGCTTTCTGCCTGTTCGTCAGTTCTTCTTTTTGCTTCCTCAACGTCGATCCTCCAAAAGCATGCTCTTAATTAACATTCCAACGACGCCAGGTTTCTCATTTGCCATCTTCTTAAGTTGTTCAAGGGGTAGGTGAACTCTGTCTTTGATCTCTTCGACACTCAAACCTGCCTCACCGTCTTCTGAAGTAAGGATCGAGCCATCTTCGGCATTTCCAGATGCTAACATCGCCAGAATATTGTTGGATGCCGCTTCAAGAGCTTGATTTGACGCGAAGTCCCCGGTAGGTAGTGCCGACATCGTTGAGGCAGTTAGCACTGGCTCAGGAGCATAAGCTTTAGCAACCTTGCCCACTTGCTTGATCACCATGAAAGCAACGATCAGCATCGCCGCAACGGGGAGCAATGAAATGATTTGCTGCATTCGCTGCTGACTTGCATATTCGCTTTGTTGCTTCACATTGGTTTGCTGAACTTCTCGATTGAATGGTGCTTTGACAACGGCAGCAACAAAGCCTTTGTCACCTAACGCGGCAATCTCGTTCTTGACAAAACTCTCAACCTTTTTCTCATCAGGAACGGTTGTTTCATCAACCAAGACGTTAATGGTCAGGGACCTCAAAGTTCCACCTTGATGGGTTGTCTTCGTCGTCTTTTCGCTGGTAACCACGAATTCTTTCTGGATGTCTTCCTGCTTGTACGCAGCCGTTTTGCCAGAGTCATTCGCGGTTGCTGGAGCAGATGCGTTTGCGACCGTACCGCTTGCTCTGTTCGGTTCTATTGGCTGGCCATTTTGGTATTGCTCCGTTCGGCTACCATCTCGGATAGGTTGGTCGCTCAGCTTTCTGGCAGTTTCGTCTTGGCTAACCTGATCAATATTCACATCGGCATGGACAATTACAATCGTGTTATTCGGACCGAATGCCGTATCCAAGCTAGTTTGTAAGGCACGTTGACGCTTTTTCGACTCTGCGTCGTTTATCTTCATCTGAAGCAAAGTCCCCTCGGACCCGCCTTCCTGTTCTTCGCCGTTGAACAAGAACTGGCTGTTCTGATTGACAACCTGAATGTTCTTCGGATCAAGTCCAGCAACAGATTCCTTTGCCAAAGCGGCGATAGCTTGACCAAGATTCGCATTCGATCCGCTGTCATCTTGAAAAACCATGATGCTCACGGAAGGAGGCGACTTCGTATCGGTAAAAACGGTGTCAGGTGGCTCCGTGATAGTCACTCGAGCACTTCGAACTCCCACTAACAACTCGATGGTTCTTGCCAACTCACCTTCTCGGATGGCATTCAACCTTTGGGTCTGTACTTCTCGAGTTTCGCCGAGATGGCTATCACTTAGGTTGGCTAGTCCAAGGCTTCGGTTGCGAGTTGGCAATTTTCCTGCTTGAGCTAATTTCGCTTTAATTGAGTTGACCTTATCCGCTGGGACCTCTATTCTGCCTGGGCTTGATTCGCGATACTCGATTTGCAACGAATCCAGGGAGGTGATTATTTCAGCATTGGTCTGCTCATCCAGTTCCATTCCTGGGAAAAGCACCTTATATTCCTGACGTGAAGCTAACATGAACGTCGCCACAACCAGAAGGAACAGCATCGACAATCCGCCGATGGTGATGAGCTTTTGCGTCTGAGCAGCCTCTGCCCACCACTGCTTTAATCGTAAGAAAATTCCACCCATTCGAATACCCGAAAAACCTTAATGCGGCAAAAACTAAACCTGAAGTCGAGAAATCTCCTGATAAGCCTCAAGCACTTTATTGCGAACTGCCATTGTCAATTGCATCTGTGTGCTCGCCTGTTCGACCTTCATCATTAGTTCGTGTACTTCCACCGGTCGTCGATTCGTCATGTAGTCTTCGGACAAACTCTTAGCGTCCATTTGTGATTTGTTCACTTCCTTCATGACGTCCATCAACATCTTGCCGAAATCTTTCTCTTCACCAAGATTGGCTTCCGCTAGCTGTGGCTTCGGCACAGCGGCTCGGGCACTTTCTACAAACTGCTGAACTGCGGAATTGGCGGGTAGTAACATGGGCTTAAACCTTTCCGATATTGAGTGCGCTGCGGATCATTCCTTTGGCAGTATTGAATGCAGCGATATTGGCTTCATAAGCCCGGCTAGCCGACATCATGTCCACCATTTCATTGATGGGCTGAACGTTCGAGGCAAGCACGTTTCCGTTAGCATCTTGAAACGGGTTGCCCGGATCATGCTTGATATCAAAAGGTCGGGTGTCTTCGGCGATCTGCTGAACTTGCACGCCGTCTTCTCCGCTCGAAAGAATGACATCTCGCCGTCGATAAGGTAGTTGTGTATCTGTGGATGTCGAGTTCGCATTGGCAATGTTTGAGGAAATGACATCGAGTCGTGCTCTTTCAGCTGCTAGACCACTCGCCGAGACCCTCATTGCCGAAGATATATTCACTACTTACCTTCCCTAATCGCGCTCTTCAAACCGCTGAATGATCGAGTCGTCAGCTCGGTCAGCGTCTGATATCGAAGCTCTGTCTCGCCAATAGCGTAAACCTCAGCCTCCATGTCCACGTTGTTTCCATCTAGCCTTAACGAAGAATTCGATTTAACTGGTGCAGAACCGTTTGGATCCATCTCTCCGTCGAGGACGATGCTAAAGTCCATATCTTCGCGCTTATAACCTGGAACATTGACGTTGGCAAGGTTCTTCATGAGCATCGCTTGCCTTTCAGAGGTCTTGTCCAGTGCCTTTCCAAGATTGTTTAGGTGGCCACCAAAAACATCATTCAGCATTTGTGATTCCTTGCACGCCTAAGCGGGCTTATCAGAATTCTCGGTAACAAACCCGGCAATACTCAGGGGGAATAGGTTCAATCTGAACTAAAAAAGGACGACCTCCGAATCGGTGGTCGTCCAATATGAGATAGATGGCTGGGATGGACGGACCTATGAATGTGCCGTCCGACAAAGATATTTTAAGACATTTTCGCCAGAATGCCAACTCAATTTCGCGAAATCTGATCCTCAGCTTATGTGGCTTGACTTAACTGGAATAGCACGCCGGTTGGCTTCTTCAGTCAAATGGTCTCGGGTAATCCTGACCCCCACATCGAGCGACTCAGTTCCCGTTCCCGTGAAGATGCCCCGCGTTGGAGTGACCTCAGAGTAGTCAGTCCCGGTATGAACCCGAATATAGTGATCGTTTGCCAGTTGTCGATTAGTTGGATCGATTCCCAGCCAACGCCCGTCTGGCAGGAGCACCTCGACCCAAGCGTGAGTAGCTTGGGCTCCACGAAATGATTCATTCTCTCCTACGTACAGATATCCGCTCACGTAACGAGAGGGCACTCCGCTCATCCTAAGACAAGCCAACATCAGATGCGCAAAATCCTGACACACACCAGCTTTTAGCGAAAGAACCTCTGGAAGAGTGGTGTGAACGTGAGTAACATCGGGATCGTATGCCAGAAGCTCGTTGATCTTGTTTCCAAGGTGAATCACCCAGTTCGCGACACTTCCCGACTTCTGAACCGAATCAGCGAGTAGCTTAATCTGCGGCAGAAACCTAACATAAGGTGTTTCCATGACGAACTCTAGATGGCTCTCTCGGACCTGGTCGAGGGACCTCCAGTCGTCGTAGATAAGGTTCAGTCCCTTAAATGGATCCTCTAGGTAGGTCGCTACAACCGCGGTCGCGGTTATCTTGAGTTCCCGGTGTGGATAACGAATTGAAAAGTGGTGGACGGGGCCACCTTCCTCTGTATATTCAAAAACCCTAACATGCGGATCGACCGTGAGTTCAAAACCCATGCAGAGCTGATCATCTCCATCTAGCGGCATCAAACGCACCTCATTATAGCTATCGAAACTATTCGTTCGATAGCGATAGGTCGTTTCGTGTGTCGAGTAAAGAATCATCCTTTGCCGAGCGTTTGTAGAGACGTAAGTTCCGGTCTGTTCGATTCATCTGAAGCCAGACTGATTAGCTTAGCCGACATTTAATGCACAAGATTCATTGGCTTAGCAATGAGGTCAAGATTATCAAATTAGAATTCGGCTACCCTTTCTATGATATGTCGGATTCTTTCACTTTTTCGCGACCAAGTATTACCGAGCAGAATCAGCGAAACGACATCATGCGCCGAGTATTGGAGTTCATCCGAACGGATCAAACGATTAAGTTGCCGCCGTTTGACGCCTCTTTATCGCGCCCAGACGACCAGTTTGCTTTATTGTCCATTGGTCTTGAGCAAAACCCGTTTGGGGGAGAGGTGGGTTGCTATCGCTACCAATTCGAAGGAGAAGAAGATTTACTTCACCTCATTATTTTGAAAACGGACCGGACAGCGCTTTCGGTCGTTGAAGCCCAGTCGGTAGCTAGCTTCTTACTTGAGGGTGTTCCGCCAGCATTGATCTGGCTTCGTCCCGGAGAGTTTTCACAACACTTTTACGTCGGTCACGACGAACTGATCGACAAACTCGTTGTGGTTTAAATCATGAGCCACGAAGATACAAGCGCACTCCCGAGCTCATGATTTTGGCTTTCTTAAGGATTACTTAGGTACTAGATTCTTCTTTACGTTATCCGGGATATTTGGATTGCTGGCTACAGGGTCGTTTGCCTTCGCTTTGTCGGCAGACTCAGTTCCAGTAGATTTGACTGTCTCTACAGGCGTTTCGCCACTGTTACATCCGTAAAGGACAGCAAAAACACCAACCAATATTGCTAGCTTGATTTTCATGTTTGTTTCAATTTTAGCAAGCAAGATGAATAAATCATCCTGCTTGTAAGAGTCAGTTTACTTGTACTCGCCCCAGGCTTCAGAGGCAATTTGCTGTCGGTCAGCCTGAGTGTAAGTCAGGTTCGTATACGGGTTAATCGAGTACTTCGTGCCCCAGTCATCCCTCGTCGCATTCGAAGGATCGAGAGTTGCCACGACGCTCTTCGACTTCGCATGGCCGTCTGCCCAGACAAACGCTGCTTGCTTTCCAACTGCATGGATCGGACCGTTTGTTCCTGATGGACAAGTTGAGTTGATGCACCAGTCCGGCTTTGTCTCTTTGACTGAGCTGATAAAGGTTGGGCGCATATCGTTCCATCGAGTTCGACTCGGGACGAACAGAATAGTTCCTGCAACTTCATCAACAGTGTTCAAAGTCGACAGTCCGTTTTGGGTCCAAGGCAGCTGTAAACACTCGCCGTTGGCAAATCCAATAACAGTTGTATTCGTCGCGAAGTTATTTGGATAAACGTATTTTTTGCCAGATGAGTCGGTGTTGCTGTCGACCCAGTATTTGTCTGCTACGAATGGATTCGTAGTGTCGGTAAGCAACCCAGTGCTCTTCGTGTAGGGTGAAAGAGCATGTCTCCAGCTGTACCAGTCCCATGAATTGGGGCTATAGTGCGTCCAGTCGCATCCTGGAGGTGAACCGTAGTATGACTTGATTAAGGAGTCATCATAGTCACCCATGTAGATCATATTTGCCGTAGCAATTTGCTTTGCGTTACTCAGCGCTTGGGTCTTCTTTGCAGCAAGCTTAGCTTGTGCGAATACCGGGAAGAGGATCGCCGCCAAGATAGCGATAATCGCGATGACGACGAGTAACTCAATTAATGTAAAGGCTCGCTTATTGTTCATTGTCGTTTCCGTATTGAATTTCGAATTGTATGGATAGCGTCTATGCAGGAACCGAATTCGGAGGAATCGCCGTTGATTCACGCACGACCAAGCTGGTAGGAAAAACCTGACTCTGGGTATCCAATTCCCCCCAAGACAAGCTGACAACGGCACGCAAAGCTGCGCTTGATATCAGGTCGATTGGTTGCCGAACCGTTGTCAATTTCGGCGACCTTTGGGTAGCGATGTCTGTGTCATCAAAACCCGTAATACTCAGATCACTTGGAACGTTAAAACCTTTATGCTCAGCTGCTTCGCAAGCACCAAATGCAATCTCATCGTTGGCGCAAACAATAGCGGTCGGTCGATCCTTTCTTCCCAGTAACTCTATCGTTGCCTCCCAACCGTAGGATCTTGTGAAATGTCCTATGAGAACATTTCTGTCGGTGCATTTTAGTCCGCACTCAATCATCGAAGCCTTAAAGGCGTCATGGCGAGACCTTCCGTCGGGAGATGCCAAATACCCACCGATATGGGCGATATTCTTGTGTCCAAGCTTCACTAAATGCTCAACTGCAAGCCTAATGCCACTGGCGTTATCGACGCAAAAATTGACTCCAGGATCTTCGATTGCACTCGCAATACAGGTATGAGGAAAATTCCGTTGTCGCATCAGGTGCAGCGCATTGCTATCTGGTTGTGGCGCAATGAAAACAACACCATCTATCCGGCCATCAAGCAAACCCAAACCGGCAACTTCCGGACCATTGAGATTTTTTCCAGCAAAGAGAAGTAGATCGTATCCTAGATTTTCAGATTCATTGACGATGGCATTCCAAGCTAGCTGAACGAACATCGAGCGGAACACATTGATCTCGGTACTCGGCGGTACAACGCCAATGGTGCTGGTTCGCCTTGTTGCTAAGCTTCGAGCAAGGCGATTGGGTCGGTAATCAAGTTCTTTCGCAAGTTGTAGAACTTTGTGGCGTGTCTCTTCATTAACAGGACGCGGACCGCCGTTCAACGCATAGCACACCGTGCTCGTTGATATTTGAAGCCTCTTTGCTATGTCCTTGACTGTCGCCGCCATTGATCGACCTTCTATCGAGACGTCTCGCGAGACGTTTCGATGAATTATTGTACACACATGAAATCGTCTTTGTGTAACCCGTTTTTTGCGGTTTTCATTTTGTTTTCAAGTGTGAGTTGTCGACAGATTCCAACACAGACTTCTCGACCAGTATCTGGCGTGCGCTGAGGTCAGGCTTCGCCTGTCTACAGCTATAGAAATAGATGGTCGGTCGCAAATTTTGTTCAAGTTATCCTGAGAAGTGCCAGAATCGACTGCGAAGTTGCCACTTGTCGGTACAGTTTATGCGTGCCTAAATTAGGCATAAACTATTTCAAAAAGAGGAGGCATGCGAAGAATGTCGACGTCTCATGACACCGCCGAACCTCCAAGTCCGAATGGGCTTGGATCAAATACGACGAATATTGCAATGCCTCTTTGCGCCCCTGATGCTACTTCTTAGCTGAGTAGTCGCTGGTGGATTGGCATTGCCTGATTATCCGAGGAGGTTATCGGAATGCCACCAGAAATCTCAACCAGTTTCTCTGATCGAACAGGTCAGCAAAACGCTGCCAGCGTTCAAACTGAACGACACGCAAAATCACGATGGTCTCACCAGATTTTGACGTTCCTCATGGTAATGGGTCCGGGACTCATTGTCATGGTCGCAGACAATGATGCAGGAGCGGTATCAACTTATACAGAGGCCGGAGCGAAATACGGAACGAGCTTGCTCTGCTTGCTCATCTTCTTGCTTCCTTGCACTTATTTCATTCAGGAAATGGTGGTTCGTTTGGGGATTGCAACCGGAGAAGGTCACGCAGCCCTAATCTACAAACGATTTGGAAAGTCGTGGGGTTTGTTCTCGTTAGTTGACTTACTGCTGGTCAACTTTTTCACGCTAGTCACCGAGTTCGCAGCGATCTCTCTCGCCATGACAAAACTTGGCATAGATCCGAGAATCTCCGTGCCAGTCTCGTGTTTTGGACTTGTCCTATTAGTCTCACTAGCCAACTTCCGGAGTTGGGAGAGGTTTTCGCTTGTTCTGTGCGCTCTAAATCTAGTTTGGATAGTAATCGCTTTCAAGTTAGCGCCTTCCCCCAGGTCCGTTATTCACGATACATTCCTACCTCCAATCCCATCAAATGGGATCACTAATGATTTAGTGTTCATGGTGATAGCAATTGTTGGCACCACGATTGCACCTTGGCAGTTATTCTTCCAACAAAGCTGTATCGCAGACAAAAAGCTGCGATTTACCGACGTCAAGATGGCGCGAATAGACACGCTTCTTGGAGCTGTTTTTGTAGTTATATTTGCTGCTAGTATGATGCTAATTGGGAACAGTTTGCGGGTAAGAGGAATTAGTTACATTGACCCAGCGCAGATGGCTTCTGAATTAGGTCGCCATGTTTCACCAATTATTAAGGACTCACTCTTGCTTCTTATGGTGAATGCCGCAGTTCTTGGCGCGGTAGCAATTTCACTTTCGAGTTCCTGGGCCTATGGTGAAGTTAAAGGCTGGTCTAGTAGCTTGCAATCCAGCTACAAGGATGCTCCGGCGTTCTACGGATTTTTCGCTATCAGCGTGTGTGCTGCTGGTGCGATTGTTCTGATTCCAGGAGCACCTTTACAGCTGATTATTCTTAGTGTCCAGGTTCTTGCTGGCATCATGTTACCGTCAGCAATAATCTTCTTACAATTACTGCTTAATGATAAAGAGCTACTAGGAGACTTCGCGAATAAGCCATGGAACAATTGGATCAACTGGACACTAATTGCATTGCTCTTTGGTTTATCCATGACACTTGCACTTCAAGTTATTCTCCCTAATCTACTGCCTCATCAATAAACACTCTCACGAAGGAGGAAGCCATGAAAACACTCAATGAAAACTACCGACTGATTCACCCACTTGACGATGTCCCTGAGAAGAAGGTTGATGTGTCGCAACTAGGGCCAATTCAGATGGCTCCTAGTGTACGCTTTTCCCTCTTTGCGCTTAAGGCATACCTCTTAGTTATGGCGCTACTGGTTGTCTATAAAGTTGCCGAGATGGGCGGACTAACTCAACTCGCAACCAGCCGATAACTCTATAGTCGCGACGAAGTGTAACGATCACTTTGTCGCGACTTCTATTCGATTCAACAAGTCAGCACAAAGCGCTAAGCCACGAATCTTGTTCTCGGGAATATAGTTCTCCGTAAAGTCGCGATTGCGAAGAGCACCTAAGGTAGTTCGAAAAGATATGACTGCGTCTTTTGCTTTCGAGACTTCAATCAACTTACGTTCAGCTAACCTCATCGTCCAATACGCCTTTGCCATCAACTTCCAGACCTTAGCTAAGTCGACTGAAAGCTCTAACCGGCGATGAAGATCGTCATAATCACCGACTTTCAAGGCTTTCCTTATTGTCTGTAGCTCTTTAAGGTTGCTCTCCGCAATCCTAACGGCCTCAGAACGCTGCTTGATGATCTTGTTGACCACGGATTCGCTTGGAGATATTAACTCCCGTTCGAGTGCCTTTGTTGAGGGGTCCCAAATGGCTGAACTCTTGCTGACGATACAACTATCAATCTGGTTCGATTTCGCAGGAATATAGGACTGGTCTTTCGGAGCCCAGAAGCCCAAAGTGTAAAACATCAGTTTGGATTGTTCGAAGGTTTGCCGATAGATGTTCGTTAAAGTTTTTGAAGCTTGGGACCCAATTGCTAGACTGTAGCGCTCTCTATTCCAATCTTGATAGATCCTGTCAGGTTGAGCATTTCCATCCCTTAAATATCGGCTGAAGGCGAAGAGATTTAGTTCACTTGGGGTCCCGAGCGAACTAAATTGGTCGCGATCTATTCGAGCCACAACACCGACAATTCCCTTTGATCGGTCGTAATCGAGACGTCGCTTCAAATATTCAACCTGGCTAACGGGAATCATCGACTGCCCCCAATATTCTGAACCGAGGTCCATTTCAACAACTTGCGGTGTCAATCCATAGGCTCCAATCGAAGCAGAGTTAGGATAGAAGAGTTGCCAATCTTGAGGCACGTCCTTGGAGTGCATCGTGATTCCATTAAAGTCTTTCAACCCACCGATCAAAGCTTCAAATTGGCTTGGTGCATGCTGAAAGTCACGAACAAAAAGATCTTTCCCGAGTTCATCGACGATGACATTCTTGAACTGAGAGGTTGTAAACCTAACCCTGTCCGCCATGGATTTTGAGTTCCAAAACGAGTCTTCGGATGTTACTTGCCAAATCTCAGTCGGAGTAGAACCGTAACTCATCACGCCACCCGAGAGTGACGGAACGCTTTTGAAAGCCTTCCTGACAGCCCCAAGGCGCTCTTGCCAGAACTGCTTCCCTCCTTCGCTAGAAGGATCGATGTGAAGATTTCTGATCTTCGTGTTGAACTCGCGAATCCATATGTAGGTTTGCACTCCGTTTGATTTTGCGAGAGCACAAATCTTTTCTAGGCGCATTGAATCGCCTGGCACTTCATCAACAAAGGTCGGATTATCGCCAGCTAGTTCCAAATGGTTGATGTCATACCTTTTGCAGGCCGCTATCACCTTCTGAAGATAAGCAGGGCTCGTGCCGTGAACCATAAATCCACGGATTGGCAACACTTCTGCCCTGCGTGGGGCAGAAGTGTGACCTAAACAAGTCAGGACTAATAAGCAGGCATCAAAGCTGAGCATGTGGCTTCATCAACTAGAGTCGCTGCATACGGGTAGTAATATTCGCCCCACATAAAGTTGCTACCGAGGGTCTGCTCCAAACGCTTAGATTTTGCGTGACCATCACAAAAGATGAAGTTTGACACGTTTGAATGACGATCAAACGCGACTCGTGCGAGCTTAAAGTTGCTGTCAGAAGGCTTTGCAATCGCTGCTTTGACTCGATCCACAGTCTGCTTACAATACTGACCGCCCTCTGAAGGAGTATCTGGATAGAAGCCAGATGTTCCTGCATATGCCTTGAGCGTTTTGGTGCCGATCACGTACTGCTTTTCAGCAAGTTGAATCACGTCGGCAGGAACTGAAATCGCTGTTGTCGAGACCGTCCCGCCGTTCCAAGATGGCATGACGGCGTAGTTAGGAATGTAACTCAAGTTCGGAACAGTGAGATCAGTAAAGCCTCCGCTTGTTGAAGGAGGTGTAGGCTTGAAGTCAGTCAGACACTTAAAGATATCGACGTTCTTGATGTAAGGAAGAATCATATACGCCCACTGGGTCCGCCGATCTACTGTCGGTCCTGGGCCGTCGTAATAGTAGGTCTGCGGGTTCACATCATCATAATCGCCGACGTAGAGCATTACGGCAGTTCCAAGCTCTTTACTGTGTGAAAGACAAGTTGTCTTTTTCGCAGCTTCTTTGGCTTGAGCAAATACTTAAAAAAAAAATGGCTGCTAGGATAGCAATGATTGCGATCACCACTAGCAACTCGATAAGCGTAAAACCCTTCCTCATCTTTTCAACCTCGGTTTTTGACCGACCGTATGATTGTTGTTGGAAGAAAGTGGTTTTAACAGTCGTATAACGATTTTGATGTCGATTCTTAATATGGGACATCTCGAACAGCAATGAACGAGCTTAGGTGATAATGAAAGGACACCGTATGTCCTCGGAAACCTCATTACATGCCATCGTTTTGCGCCGTCGAGATAGCGGCGAAAGTGATCGCAGGCTCACCGTTCTTTCGGCAGAACGAGGCAAGTTGGACGTCATCGCAAAGGGCGCACGCAAGGCAACAAGTCGTCTCGCTGGATCATCTGATCCGCTCACGTTGTCTCAAATGAACATTGCCGAAGGAAAGGCAAATCGGTTTGTCACTCAAGTACAACCCATCAGTTCTTACCGTGGGATTCGGTCTGATTATGAGCGGCTCCAATACGCGCTCGGAATTCTTGAGTTGTACGCTGCAATCGTTCCGTACGATGAGCCAGCGCCAGAGATATTTGAGTTACTTGCGCGCTCTTTGACCTGGATCGAGCATCATAAGAAGCCGAAAGTTGCGTTAGCTTGGTGTCAAGTAAAGCTGCTTGAAGCATCTGGTTTTTTGCCAGAGTTCTCACGCTGTGTCGTGTTCGAAGTTCCGATACAAGAGGCCGTAGCATTTGTGTCTCCTCATGCGGGTGGGTATGTCTGTCAAGAGGCGTCTATCAAGTACGTTGATCGCTTTGAAGTGCGAGCTGAAGTGCTTTACGGGCTGTCAAAACTCCCCGAATTATCTGAACCACCGAAGAACCTCAAGTTCGTTGAAGAAACGATTACGGCTCTTTTCCCTTTTTGGAGAGCGATTGCCGACGCTCAATTACCAGCAAACGAGGGTCTTGTAGGAGACCTACAAGTCGCAATAGCCCAAAACTCGCTAGATTGAGTCTTGTTCTAGTACAATCCACGTCAATGAAGAGGGCGGTACTCCTAACAGTTTTTGGTGCAGCCATCATCGCCGGATGTTCCAAAGGTGGGTTCTCATCGCGCGCGACTGCTGGACAGACGAATACATTCTCGTATCCAATCGTGACGATTCCAACAACGCTAGACCCAGGCAAGGTTGAAGATGGAGACACCATCGATCTGCTGCAGCAATGCTACGAGGGTCTCGTCGGCTGGGACGAAAACAGCAAAGTTGCCCATCGTCTTGCTACAGGCTGGGACGTCAGTAAAGATGGCCGCATCTATACATTTCATCTACGAAAAGGTGTGAAGTTCCATAACGGTCGAGAGATGACCGCCGATGACTTTAAGTGGTGTATCGAACGAAACTGCAACCCAGCTGTCACATCGACTACGGCAGCTACCTACCTGGCCGAAATCGTCGGTGTGAAAGACCGCCTTGCTAACAAGGCCAAAGAGGTTTCCGGAGTCAAAGTAGTCGATCCGTACACCTTAACGATTACCATCGACAAGGCACGTCCCTATTGGATCGGTAAGATGACCTATCCGGTCGCGTTCGTTTTCGCCAAAGAAGCACTTACCGACCCGACCAAACCCATCACCGAGAAGTCTCAGATGGTCGGAACCGGAGGCTTCAAATTTGACGAAGTACGCCCTGAGACGGAAATCTCATTTGTTCCGAACAAAGATTATTACGAAGGCGCACCAAAAATCGACAAACTTCGCCGCCCCTACATCGGCGACGCTCCAGTTCGGTTGATGAAGTATAAGAACGGCGAAATTGACATCGTTCAACTCGAACGACAAGACGTCGCTACGCTGGAAAAGGATCCTCAGTTCAAAAACGATCTGAAATATTTTGATCGACCATCTGTCTGGTATGTTGGCCTGAACTGCAATGTAAATCCCGCATTCAAGGATGTTCGAGTGCGAAGAGCTGTCGCGATGGCGATTGACAAAGAAACTATCGTCAACAAGATCCTTGGCGGCATCAATAAGACGGCAAACGGAATTGTTCCTCCTGGAGTATTCGGACACCGGGACCAGACCAACGCGATCAAGTTCGACCCGGCAAAAGCCAAGGCCCTGCTAGCCGAAGCCGGACATGCTGACGGCAAAGGCATGACTGGTCTGGAAATCTATTGTCGTAACAACCGACCCGACATCACCCTGGTCGCCGAAACAATCTGCTCTCAGTTGAAGCAGAACCTCGGCCTTGATGTCACAGTCCATCCTATGGAGTGGGGTGCCTACCTGGCAAAACACGACAAGCATGAGATTCCGTTTTTCCACATGAGATGGGGTGCGGATTACCTCGACGCGGAGAACTTCCTGAGCACGCTGCTCGCAGATTACGGCAACGAAAACAAGCTTAACTATAACAATGCCAAATTCAATGCTCTTTGCGCGAAGGCTGATGCTTCGCTTGATCCGAATGAGAGATTGAAGCTATATGCCGAAGCTGAAGATATTGCACTACAGGATGCGGCGTTTATTCCAATCTATTTCCAAAGAGATGCTGAACTAATCCGCCCGCGATTACAGGGACTCAGAGAATCGCTGTTTGGTCATCTTCCGCACACCAAAGTCTCGTTGAAGTAAACATGTCACGGCGCCACTCAACCGTGTGGAAAGTAGGCAAGCTGCCTCGCCCAGAAGGTGGCCCTCGATTTCATCTTGAGGGCCATCCAGACATACCTGCGAGTGGCAAGGCTGGCTGGCGAAGTAACGGCGGAGCAAGCAGGACGCATCCTGCTCGTGCATTTCCCTTTTCTTTAGAAGTTCCCATTCCCGATGGCATCCTCCATCGGGTGCATCTTCTCGGTGTCTTTGCTATGTTTGCCGGTCCAGAATACGAGGCAACCGGCGCATTGGGAGCATCCGTCCAACTCACAGCTGGCTCTGAAATCGTATTTCGCCACGAACTCCTTAACGGACAACACTATCTTGATGCCCTTGATCTCAACTGGATCGACGATGTTATTGGTGACGGAAGCAGCCTAAAAACGCTCGGACAGTCGGAAATCGATGACCAATTAGTTCGGGTTGACTTGCTAACCATCGACGTTTTGGAAGGCACGAAGGCTTCTTCGCTTTGGTTCAAAGACCTCGGCGGGCCGTCATCATTCGTTCTGTTCGATGTTTTCTTCGAAACGGCCGAGCCAGAAGGCTGTCCATTCTCAGCCAAGACGGGCGGAGTCCCTCTCTCAGAGATCGGACCGATTATCCGAATCGCAGATCGGGTTCGATTCATAAAAGCACTCGATCAATTTGAGAAATCGATGGCATTGGCTGGTGACCTTGATGAGGCGCGAGGGCAGGCGCTAACTTTTCTAGCGGTCGTCACGGCTGCCATGCTAGAACAAGGCGGGAGTATTGAACTGCATCGGGAGCAACTTAACGCGGCTCGGGAGGTAGAACACCTGACTTCAGCGACCGAAGTTTCGGAGTTCATTCACCGACGGGTCGAAGAAGTCGCACGACCTCTTTTCCAAGAAGCCGAAGGTCCGAGTTCTTACTTAGTGAACCGAGCGCTTTCTCTTGTCGAACGAAACTTTGCGAAGGACCTAAACGATGCGACTGTCGCCGCTCAACTTGGCTTAAGCACCAGCCATTTTCGGTTCCTTTTCCGTCAAGCAACTGGACAACCGTTCCACAAATACCTCGTCGCCCTTCGTTTGGAAAAAGCTCGGAGAATGCTGGTCGAAGACGACGTTTCGGTGAGCGCCGTAGCTCGGGCAGTAGGTTTTGCAGGCTTATCCCACTTCAGCCGAGCCTTCGCTCAAAGATTCGGCATCAGCCCAACAAGTGTTCGAAGGACGGTCCAGTGATTTCGGTTCGCAATCTTTCTCATGACTTTGATGCTCGCCGAGTGCTCTCGAACATCAATCTAGAGATAGCGAAAGGCGAAATCGTAGCGATCATGGGAAGTAGCGGCGGAGGCAAAACTACACTTCTTCGCTGCATTTCGGGTTTGATCCGAGCGACAAAGGGTGAGATCTCAGTAGACGGTATCGATGTTTTGAAGAACCCTGAAGAAGCTCGAAACCACATGGGGATGGTTTTTCAATCGGCAGCTTTGTTTGACTATATGTCCGTTCAAGAAAATATTCTTTTCGGCGTAAAACGACGGATACGTGCTGATAACGCGACACACCGCCAGATCGTAAACGAAGCCCTCAAAACAGTTGGATTATCCGAAAGCGATGCGACAAAGATGCCGTCCGAACTGAGCGGTGGAATGCGTAAACGCGTTGGATTAGCGAGAGCCTTGGCACTAAAACCAGCGGTCATGCTCTACGACGAACCAACGACAGGCCTCGATCCAGTAACAACATACACGATTGATGCCCTTGTTTCAGATGTTCGAAACAAGCTTCAAATCACGTCGCTGGTCGTGAGTCACGACGTCACTTCGGTGATTCGAACCGCCGACCGAGTCGCCTTCTTACATGCCGGAGAACTCATTTTTAACGGCACGCCAGACCAATTTGAGTCCTCAAACGAAGCACCAATCATCCAATTGCTTCACAACGCGTCAACGCGAACCTTAGCTTGATCGTTTAGCGTATAGTCAACTCCAAGCTGACTCGATCATATTTGAACCCGCCACATTCATAAGCTTCGGTGACGCGAGTGAATTCCTTGAAACCAAGGTGCCTAGCGACACGAACCATTGCCGTGTTTCCAGTCCAAGTGGAAAGGCATATTCGATTGAGTTCCAGATAGCCTGCTTTTAGCAACTCTATCCAAGCTACGAGCGCCTTCCTTCCAATACCTTGCCCCCATAGCTCAGGGTCGTACAATGCAATTCCAACGTAAGTTGTGGTCCGATCACTTTCCCATCGATACCGACAAACTGTGCCAATTGGCTCACCGTCGCTGAGACTGATTACCATGCGCGAGGCAAATGGGAGCGGCGGTGTGACGAGCCAATTTGCGATTTCTTCGACGAGTTCATCGGCCTCTTCGTCGCTCATCGGAGGCTGATAGGGAGCATCAAGGCGGTGCCATCGATGCTCCTTTTGCAACCAAAATCGAAACCAGAGTAGGTCTCCACCTTGCCAGTCACGGATTTCGATTTCAGGGGTCATATCCTATTTTGAAGGTGCGTCGCCAAGAGGCCGAAAGTTGATGTCAAGAACCTTGAATCGGTCGAGGTGAGAATTCAGTCGAGTCAAGAAATCGTCATAGCTCTTCCCTTCCTTCGGCGACCAACCGATCTCAGCGATGGCGGCTAATCGAGGCCACGCCATGTACTCAAGATGCTTGAAGTTCGGGATGTACTCCGCCCACAACTGACCTTGAACGCCCAAGATTCTGCGTCCCTCTTCCTCATTCAATGCGTCTGGAATAGGTTCCATGGAGTAGACCTTTTCAAGCGGTAGAAACCCGCCTATTCCTCTTGGCTCAGATTCTTTTGGACCTTGCAAATAGTCGAGGTAGGTGTATGTCGTCGGAGCCATGACGACATCATGCAATGCCTTTGCCGCTGTAATACCTCCGTTCATCCCTCGCCATGACATGACGGTTGCGCCTTGTGCCAAACCTCCTTGCAAGATTTCATCCCAACCAATGGCTCGTCGGCCTTTACTCGTCAAGTAAGCGTCTATCTGCCGGATTATCCAGCTCTGTAGCTCTTCCTCGTCTTTCAAGCCCATGGATTTCATCTTCGCCTGGCTGGCGGGGTCATTTTTCCAGGGCCCCTTATCGACCTCATCACCGCCGATATGAATGTAAGTGCTCGGGAACAGCGCAATGACTTCGTCCAAAATTCGTTTTAGCATCGAAATGGTTTCGTCGCTGGCATTTAAGACGTTCGAGTTACCAGTTCCGACCTCTGGATACGCCGCTATGATTGCCGCGGAGTGTCCGGGCATTTCGATCTCAGGAACCACGGTGATGTTACGAGCCGCGGCATAAGCTACGACTTCACGAACATCCTCCTGTGTGTAGAAGCCGCCATGCCCCTTCAGTGGATTCTTAGGCGGGTCGTAATCAGGAAACGGCATCGGTTGCCAGCCCCCGATTTCAGTGAGCTTCGGAAATCGCTTGATCTCGATGCGCCATCCTTGATCATCGGTGAGGTGCCAATGAAATCGGTTGAGCTTATGAAGCGCCATCTCATCAAGAAATCGTAGAACCGCCTCCTTAGGGAAAAAGTGGCGACTGCAGTCCATCATGGCTCCGCGCCATTTGAACCTTGGCTGGTCAGTGACATGAACAGAAGGAACGACCCATCTCTGCTCTGCTACCCTCGCTTTGCGAAAAACCGCGTTCGGTAACAATTGGCGAAGAGTTTGAAAACCGTTGAACAAACCTGTTCTCGCGAACGCCTTTACATCGATATGATCTGCACTGACAGAGATGTCATAGCCTTCTGCGCCAAGCTTTTGCAGTTTCCTATCAAGAACCAAGTTGATCGAGTTCTTAATGCCGTGCCCGATGATTTCAAGATCGAAACCTGTCGCAGGGCGAAGATAGTTTCTAAGCTGATCAGCTTGCTCCCGAATTTCACGGGCGGCTACGATATGGGTGTCTTGAGTGATCTCAAATACACCCGAACCAGAGTTAATCTGAACAGGCCGAGGAATGATGGAAATTGGGGTTGCGAACACTGCAACAAAGACTGGGATCATAGCTTCGAGTAGTGTAGCCTTACTTTTGCTTCAGTATCCACACTGCGTCTCGTTGTTCGAGTTTCTCCACGGGTAGCCGGAAGCCCTCAATATTCACCAGGTCGATTCGGGTTTTACCAGTGTCCATATCCATGACTGTTCGTTCATATTGACCGTTAGCTAACGGCGCAGAAATAACTCCCTTCGAACCAGGCTCACCTGTCACTCGAACAATCATCCAATTGACATCGGGCAACGCTGTGGCCCTAATGCTGGGAGAAATTCCTTCAATACTTATGCTGTCAACTCGAGCCCAGTCTTCACCACTATTCTCGACAGAAATCGTGTTGTTGCCGGCTGTAAACTCGACGACAATCACTTTCGAAGCACCCTTTTCGAGCTTCACGTTTTGCACTGAAGTTCCATTCAAAACGAAGGTGAGATTTGCTCCGCCTTGCCCCGTTTCACCCACTTTGAATGTTGCCTTGCCAGGCTTTTCACTAAGAAAATGGAAGGTTGGCGTTCCTGACATCATGTCTTTATGCCCAGTTCCCTGAAAATAGCTAGAAAATTCCGATAGAGAACCGTTAACGGCATCATCTGGCATTGAAAAGCTGTTCTTGGTTGTACTAGCCCACCCCAAGCCTGGAGCAAATGTCAGGTCGATTTTGCTGTCTGTCGTAACCTTCAATTCGCGCATCTTGGCAAGTGGGTGGCTCGACCAATTGGACAACTCAAGTATTTCTTTTGCTTTTGAGAACTCACTGTAAAGGTCTTCCTTTTCGACAACATCCCAAGACCAATACATCCCAGGTGCAGCCTGATTAGCAAGAATCCCGGCGAGCAGGCCATTTCGAACCACGCTTCGTATGGAGGCGACTTGTCCTTCCGGTCCAAATTCTCCAAAGAATAAGGGCTTATCTCCTGGCACCTCGGTATACAAAATGTTGCCAAATACGTCGGCTGGATAGGTGTGTGGTTGATAGTAATCCAACGACTTCCATAAACCTTTCTGTTCCACATGGGAGCTTGAGGTGATCAAGTGCTTGTATGGATCGATAGATCTGATGTACTCGGCCATCTCGTTGTGCCAGTTTTCAACGTCTGTCCACCTGCCATTTTTGCTTGCGTCGACCCACTCGACTTCGTTAAACAGTTCCCACGCCATTAATTGGGGCGACGAGGCATATCGAGCGACGGCATATCTCAGCCATAACTTCGCTCTCCTCTTTGCTTCGGCGTTGGTAAAAAAGTCTGCTGCGTCTGCAAGAAATCCACCATTCTTTGCATTCCAAGGATGGTCCTGCCAATTCGCATTTGTTGTGCTACTAAAGGCGCCGTGGTTATGCAGAACCATCTGGAAGTTAACGCCCGAGGCCTCACAAGCGGCAACCATCTTCCCCCACTTTGTGAAAGCGCCAGCATACATATCGCCATCAGCCAGCTTTTCTGTCTCGGTCCACCAAGGGTTCATGCCTCCCCAATTGCTGGACCAAATTCGAGTCCAAGAAACCCCGGCTTTCCCCATTTTCGCGATCTGCTGATCCATGGGCAAAATGCTTTTGTCTTGCCACCCAAGGTTAAATCCGCACGGCGTAAATGAAGTTTGATCGTCGAATTGAAATCGATCTTTATACGTCGGGTTGACCCGGATAAAGCCGTGAGGCAACTCCTTATCTAGCGTGAGATACCCTTCATCGGCTGCCGTCTGAAGTTCGACCCCATTTCGCACCAAGATGGCTCGATAGGTGCCCGGTTTCCCAGCAACCAGAACAGCTCGCCAGACATTGTCTTCAGGATCAAAATAGGCGATTCGCTCCTCTTGTTGCCCCTTCTCACCGAGGAATTTCACATGAACTTCATTGATCGCAGGATCATAGGGGTTCCCTGGAAACTGTATTGTAAACGTCGCAGTAGCCGGTCCAAACCAATGCGGTTGGGGAGCATTTGCGGTGAGCAACAGTGCAGCAGCGACAGCTAACATAGCGTCCACAGCTTACAGCTTCGCAAGATCGTTTGAATACCTTTCGCTTCGACATTGAAGTCGGGTTATATAGTCGGGTGTACAGGCGCGCTGTTTATCCTGGGTCGTTCGATCCCGTGACTCTTGGACATATGGATATTGTGGAGCGAGCAGCAAGGCTGTTCGATGAAGTGATTCTGGCTGTTGGCATTAACTCTTCGAAAGTGCCATTTTTGACAACCGAAGATCGGATGGAAGCACTTCGTCGAAGTACGGCTCACCTTTCGAACGTAAAAATTGATTGCTTCGACGGGTTGCTGATCAATTACGTCGAATCCAAAGAAGCGCACGCCATCGTTCGTGGGCTACGAGCGATCAGCGATTTTGAGTATGAGTTCCAAATCGCGATGGTGAACCGTCGCTTGCGCGAAGATATCGAAACTGTTTTCTTCATGGCCAAGTGGGAACATAACTACATCAGTAGTTCGATTGTTCGTGAGGTTGCCTTGTACGGTGGAGACTTTGCCAGCATGGTGACAGCAGGTGCCGCCGAGGTTGTCAACGAGGCAATCGCAAAACGCTCCTACAAGAAGTGACATAACAAGATGATGGGTTGGGCTCAGGGACTTACGAGAAACCAGTGGACGGTGTTACTCATCGCTTGGTTCGGCTGGGTCTTCGACGTCATGGATTCAGCCTTGTTCAGCTTCGCAAAGGTGCCAATGCTAACCAGCATGCTTGGTGAGGCGGAGTATAAGTTACATGGCGCAGCCATTGATGGCAAAATCCAGGCTCTGTTTCTAGCTGGTTGGGCTGTTGGCGGCTTACTATTCGGAATTCTCGCAGACAGAATCGGACGAACCCGAGTCCTAGTCATCACCATTTTGCTGTATTGCGCCTTCACTGGACTTACCGCTTTGTGTACAACCCCCGAGCAGGTTGCCTGTGTTCGGTTTTTGACAGCTCTAGGAATCGGCGGTGAATGGGCGGCTGGGGCTGCTTTGGTTGCCGAAACGGTTCCTAACAAGGCACGTGCTGCCGCTGCGGCGCTGCTTCAAAGCGCGGCAGCCTTTGGGCCTTGGATGGCTGCGCTTATCAATATTGGTCTCCGAGGACAACCCTGGCAATACTTGTTCATCGTCGGAATTATTCCCGCGATTGTTTGTATCTTCGTCCGAACTCGAACTCACGAACCAGAACATAAAAAGGGTTCCGACAAACTCCCCATCGTGGAAGTGCTGCGCCAGTCTCCTTGGCGTCGGCACGCGATCATTGGAATGATCATCTGTGCAGTTTGTATCGCTGGCACTCAGACGGCTACTTATTGGCTACCGAACCTGGTCAAAGAAGTCAGCCCGAACCTTTCAAAAGCCGTTGTTGACACTCGGACCAGCGTTCTGACTCTTGTCTCTCATCTCGGCACGTTGATCGGAGTATTTCTCGTTCCCGCAATATGCAATCGACTGGGCCGGAAAAAGACCCTCGGCTTCTTTTACCTCGCGACGCCGATCATCGTTGTTCTCGCCTTGGGTGGAGGAACGAGCTACACCCATCTGCTTATTTTCTTCCCGGTGATATTCCTGTTTGCAATTGGCATTTCGGCAGCCTTTCCTCTTTATCTGCCTGAACTATTTCCTTCCCGTCTTCGCGCAACCGGTGCAGGGTTAGCCTATAACGTTGGCAGAGCCTTCACCATCGCCATTCCCGTGATCACGGGTGCAATCTCAACAAGGGCAGGGGGCTCAATCGCAACAGCTGTCACGCTTAGCGGAACCATTTACTTTCTCGGCATCATCGCATTGCCGTTCGTGCCCGAAACGGTGAATCAGCCACTTCCCGAATAGGTGGGAGATGACAAGTCATCTCCCAAACGTCGTCAAACGCGCCCTGATTCTGATTTGGCATTCTCCACATTGCGAAACGCCGAATCAGATTGAAACTCTGTCTTTTGCATCTAGGCTAATTCCGTGCTATACTTTTAGCTATGGAGGAGTGCATGCCACCGGACATCATAAAAAATAGCCGGACCACGTACGTCTCCGGCCCCGCGATTCTTAGCCTTACGGTCCTTATTACCGTCCTTATTAGGACGTCCTAACCGGCTGGCTGAGCATCGCATACAAATCAAAACTAAGCCCCCCGGTCAGGACAAGGACCGGGGGGCTTTTTGCACGAAACTCGCCGGACCGACAAAGCCGTCGGATCTTCCCAAAGCTGGGGGCAGTGAAACAACAGGAGACGGCAAATTGCGTAGTGGCGCGAAAATAGTAATGGAAGCCTTGGTTCGCCAAGGTGTCGATACAATATTCGGTTATCCCGGAGGCGTTGTGCTTCCACTTTATGACGAGATGCTGAATTGGCCTCAGGTCAAACACGTCCTCGTCCGACATGAGCAGTGCGCGGCCCACATGGCCGATGGATACGCGCGTGCAACAGGCAGAGTCGGAGTCTGCTTGGCAACGAGCGGCCCAGGTGCTACCAACTTGGTAACTGGAATCGCCACTGCCATCATGGATAGTATTCCGATGGTTGCTATCACTGGCAACGTCAACTCGGCTGCGATCGGTAAAGATGCATTTCAAGAGACTGATATTCAGGGCATCACAATTCCGATCACGAAGCACAACTACCTGGTAACAGATGTCAACGATCTACCGAGAGTTTTAGAGGAAGCATTCTTCTTGGCTAACACTGGTCGAAAGGGGCCTGTTCTCGTCGATATCCCGAAGGATGTCTTTATCGCAATGACCGATGCTCCATTCCCAGACAAGGTTGAGCGTCGCGGTTACAAGCTCGCTGGAGCGCCACCTGTCGAGCAGGTAGATGTCGTTGCAAAACTCATCGCGGAAGCGAAGAAGCCAGTGATTATTGCTGGTGCTGGTGTTATTTGGTCTCGCTCATGGGAGTCCCTTCGAGAACTCGCTGAGAAAGCTCAGATTCCAGTCATAAATTCTCTCCTTGGCCTCGGCAGTTTTCCAAGAGACCACGAGCTTTCACTGGGAATGATGGGGATGCACGGCGAAGCTGCGGGAACGCTTGCAGTTCAAGAGGCCGACCTGGTCATGGGTATCGGCATGCGTTTCGACGACCGATTGACCGGTAACACGAACGCATTCGCTGAGAACGCGAAGATCGTCCACTTTGATCTGGACCCTTCTGAGATCGGGAAGACAGTTCGTCCGGTCGCTTGGGTTGAAGGCGACTTGGCTGAATCCCTCAAGATGCTGGTTCCTAAGGTCGCAGAAAAGCGACACGACGAATGGGTGGCTCAGGTCAAGAAATGGCAGAATGAATATCCGCTCGTTGTTCCAACTGGCAAGTTCTTGTCACGAACCGTCTTGAACTCGCTCAACCAGCACGCAGGCGCTCACGCGATTTTCTCTACTGATGTCGGACAACATCAGATGTGGACCGCACAGTTCATTAAGTTCACCCAGCCCTACCACTTCCTCAGTTCGGGTGGTTTGGGAACGATGGGATACGGCTTCCCCGCCGCCATCGGCGCGAAGTTCGCTCACCCAGATAAAGAAGTTTGGGCGATTGTCGGTGATGGCGGATTCCAGATGACTTTGCAAGAGCTACAAACGGCTGTTGAGTACGAAGTCAACGTTAAAATCTGCCTGCTCAATAACGGCTATCTCGGAATGGTACGCCAATGGCAGGAGTTGTTCTACGACAACCGGTACAGCAGCGTCGAGATGGGCTCTCCCAACTTTGGCAAACTTGCCGATGCTTACGGGCTCAAATACTTCCAGTGCTCGAGAGTCGAAGACCTAGAGGAAACTCTGAAACAAGCAAGCGCCCACGACGGACCAGTCCTTTGTGAGTTTGTTGTTGAAATGGAAGAGAACGTATTCCCGATGGTTCCAGCTGGCAAGAGCAATAGCAACGTCATCATGGACCCTGCCCTTACGAATGGCGAGGACTACAACGCGGTTCACGCAAGCTGGGAAACCGGCCACGGACGGCGAGTCCCAGGCGCGGAGTCTGAGCACACTTCTGACGATGTATACGCTTCGGGAACGGTGACGAAATAAGGAGGCATGAAGATGAAGGAGACTATAAACTCTTTGTGCCAGTTCGATCAGAACTCAGCAGTTCGCCCAGGCGGAAATCGAGTTCCTTCTCGTCGCAAAAGCGACATTGGAGCAGACGCTCTTGGTCAGGCGATGCGAACGAGAACGCTACCCAAGCCTCAACAGATCCGCGATCAGGAGCAACGAAGTAAATGAGCGACGTCAAACTACCGACCCACTCGCACGCCATCTCAGCCCTAGTTCAAAACGAAACAGGAACAATTAACCGCCTAGTTTCGATGTTTCGACGTCGCGGTATTTCGCTTGCATCCTTCAATGCTGGCGACTGCGAACAGCCCGGCTACTCGCGATTAACAATCACCGTCAATGGTGATGATTCCGTCCTCGGCCAAACCATCAAGCAAATGGAAAAGCTGATCGATGTGGTGGAGTGCCAAGACCTCGCGCCTGATGACCGTGTCATGCGCGAGGTCGCCCTCGTCTCCTATTATCCATCGCAAATCAGCCGAGAAGCAGTCTTGGCGGTAGCATCAGAATATGAGGCTAAGATCGAGCACGATACCGAGAACTGCCTTGTTTTGCAGTACACCGGCCCTGTTCGACTGGTTGAAAAATATCTGGAAGCGATGCAAACCTTCCCCGTCCGCGAGATCGTCCGCTCAGGTCCCTGCGTACTCAAAGTGAGCGACCAATAACTTATCGGATCTTCTATGGCTACCATCTATTACGAAAAAGACGTCAATCCTGCTCTGATCAAATCTCTTAAAGTTGGGATCATCGGTTACGGCTCTCAAGGGCATGCCCACGCCCTTAACCTAAAAGACAGCGGTGTGGATGTCCGCGTTGGTTTATATACGGGTTCAGCGAGTTGGGCCAAAGCTGAAGAAGCTGGACTCACAGTTTCGACCGTCGCTGAGCTCACTCAATGGGCTGACGTGCTCATGTTCACGACTCCCGATGTCCCGATGAAGGACATTTACAAGGAGTCTGTTGCTCCGAATCTTCGGGCTGGTCAAACACTCCTGTTTGCTCACGGCTTCAATATTCACTTCAAACTGGTCGAGCCGCCAACCGACATTAATGTCGCAATGGTTGCTCCAAAAGGTCCGGGCCACCGACTTCGCTACGAGTATGCCCACGGAGCCGGAATGCCAGCTTTGGTGGCGGTATTCCAAGACGCGACGGGCAACGCCAAAGAGGTCGCTCTTAGTTACGGCTGGGGAATTGGCAGCGCAAAAGCTGGAATTCTTGAGACAACGTTTAAAGAAGAGACAGAGACGGACTTGTTTGGTGAGCAAGCGGTTCTTTGTGGCGGTCTCAGTGCCCTTATCAAGTCAGGTTTCGATACACTTGTGGAAGCCGGCTACCAGCCTGAAGCAGCCTACTTTGAATGCCTTCATGAAACAAAGCTGATTGTGGACCTCCTTTACGAAGGCGGTCTTTCTTATATGCGCTACAGCATCAGCGACACCGCCGAATGGGGCGACTACGTCAGCGGCCCTCGTGTTATCAACGACGAGAGTCGAGCAGCGATGAAAGGCATCCTAAAAGACATTCAAGACGGTACCTTTGCCAAAGAATGGATTAAGGAGAACGAGACGGGAAGAAACCGTCTGAGCAAATATCGAGAAGAGGCTCAAAGTTCGACGCTCGAAGTGGTCGGTAAAAAGCTCCGCGCAATGATGCCATTCATAAAGGCCAAGTAACACACAGATAGGTGCTTATTGAGGTATTGATTCAAGCGATAGGCACCTAATTAACCTTGCAAAACAACGAGTCCTGTCAATATATAACATGATCGCGTTGTATATTATTAGAAATGTGGGGACCAGTTTGGTCATTTTCGCTATATAACGTAGCTTATTTGGTGCAATTCCTCAACAGACCTTATGAAGCCGAGTACTGATCCCAGAGTTCTAGCTTATGTCCGACTTGTCCGGTGCGCCGAAAGCTTACATGCAGAGGTAAGCCGTGGTCTAGCTATTGACGGCCTCTCTGCTAGCCAGTTCAGCACCATGAAAGCGTTGAGAATTCATGGAAAGCTTTCTCAACGGGAGATTGCCAAATACATCCTCAAGACTTCTGGCAACATAACTGTTTTGGTTGATAATCTTGAAGCAATGGGACTTGTAGAGCGATTTCGGGACACTGAAGATCGTCGAATAACCTACGTTTCCCTAACTGAAAAAGGCAATACGACTTTTGACGATTTGTACCCGGGGCATGTCGCCCGAATTGTCCAGGTTATGGATGCGGCATCACTAGACGAATGCGAATTGCTCAGCAAGACTCTCGAAAAACTGAGTGAAGATAGCGCATTCCCTGCTTGTCAACCCGCTCAGACAAAGGTTGGTTCGATTAGCTAGCCCCTTTCAAATGAGCAAGTTCACAGCCAATCTGACTCTACGAACTTCCAACTTTGGCAGGGAAATCAAAACTATAGAGTGATGGATTCAATATAAATCCATCACTCATTTTGTTTAGGCGACCTTTTTACGGCGACGAAGCAGCGCAACAGCGCCAAAACCAAGAGCCGCTAGACTGGCGGGTTCGGGTACAGCGTTGACGGTGACTTGACCGAGGTTATTTATGGAGATACCGAATCCTGTCTCGTTAATGATCCCCTTCGAGAAGTTGAATCCAGAAGAGAAGGTAACGAGTCCGCCTTGAAAAGGATTGATCGTTCCGTCAGTACCGGTAAACCCATCGTAGGCTCGGAA
The DNA here is from genome assembly GCA_002336105.1 of Chthonomonas sp. UBA1950. Taxonomy (GTDB): domain Bacteria; phylum Armatimonadota; class Fimbriimonadia; order Fimbriimonadales; family Fimbriimonadaceae; genus Fimbriimonas. Next base: position 46,854 of record DDEQ01000028.1, read on the forward strand.
AATGATATGGCCCCCATTGAACAAGAAGGAACTTGCGGTTAGGCTATCAAACTCTCCGTCACCAAGTCCTCCGATCTCAATGATCAGGTCACCAGATTCTTGAACATAGTCGCCCGTCATCGTCAAATGACCTGGCGAGTACCCAGGAGACAATGTGCCTCCTCTAAGGATGACCCGGTTGCCATCGTAGATTCCCTCGCCACGAACAACGCCACCGGTTCCAATCACCATCGAACCGTTGATTAATTGGTAATCAGCCTCGGAGGACGCCGATCCGACAAAAACAGCCCCGTTTTGGAAGTCAAAGATTGCGCCGCTTCCCATAACTACTTCTGCATCTCCAGCAGCCTCGTTATTCCAGCCGTAGGAAGTCGTGTACCCGCTAACAATTAGCTGCGAACCATCTCTGAGAGTAAGGTTTCCTCTTCCAGTCGGAGTGTAAGAAATCGATCCACCCTGACCACCAGAAGCTCCGACCCCAAGGGTTAAGCGGCTGAGCTTCAGCTTTGATGCTTCGGTTACAAAAATGTCGTAATTGATGGCGGCGCCTGGCGTATGTGTGGAATACGCCCCAGCAGATAATGTTCCGGTTACATTCGATGCACCGCTAATAGATAGAACGTTGTAAGATCCGGAACCGACGCTCTGACCGACTGCTAGGTCTACATCTTGCAGCGATGAACCCTCGATATGGGCAGAGGCTCGCCCCCCGGTTGACCCAACTGTCCTGACTTCCAACCGATTATGAGTCTGATCGGTCGAGCTAGGAGAATTAGCCAATGTTGAGTTAGTCACCCTTAAAACATTGTTCGTTCCCAAAAAGTCGACATGGCTCAAATAGCTACCGTCAATATCGGCGGTGTAGTTACTCCCATCAAATGAGACATTCGCAATACTTGAGTTCTCTACATCAAGCGTTGACGATGCAGCGTTCAGCCCCACCGTTCCGTTATGAGCGTAAGTGTAACCGTAGATCGTGTTGTCTCCGCCACCTGTGATCGTAGACCCGCCGTCGACCAAGATATTGACGTTGGACCCTTCGAAGTCCACATTGTTAAGTTGCAAATGCCCGCCGCTCGTTGCACTGAGGTTGAAATCAGCAATGCCCGATGCAGAGAGACGGACTCGTCCTTCTTCGGTAAATGAGTAGGGGACCCCTAGTGCCAATGTTCCGCCGTTGCGGGCGCTCCAGGTTTGTCCGCCGCCAACCGTCAGCTTTGCGGAATCAATCAAGACGCTGCCTTGGTCAGCTACGAAGTTAAGGTTGCCCTCTGCGACACTCTCATCGACCTGAGTGAGGCTGCCCACGTGGACCGTACCTGCGGCACCAGGAGTGAAGTTAAGAGTGTTGGCACCGGAAAGCACTATTGACGCGAAATTGATCTGACCGCCTGCAGTTGGAGCAGCATCAACAGTTAAGGCGGGAATTGCCAAGCCAGATTTCAGCAACTGACCCACGTTGATCTTGCCATTGTTTGAGGCATCAAGCGTAAATCGCGCATCTGAACCCGATGCCGTGATCGCGTTTAGGTTGACGATTCCCGCATAATCCGCTTTTGCGAGAGTTCCAGTGCTCATGCCATTTAAAAAGACATTATTGGAAACCGTAATTTGTCCGATGTCACTCGGATCTACGGCTGTTGAGGTCAATGCCCGGGCACTAAAAACAGTAGCGGTCGCATCAATGCTGTTTGAAAGGATTGCTGAACCCAGCAGTACGCTGCCCCCAGATCGTGCCGTAAAAGCAATCTGACTCTCCCCCAGGCTGCCTAAGAGGTTGAAAGCTAACGAATCATACGTTGCGCCCGTGGTCGCGAACACTGAAGCTCCGGACCCAAGGTAATTTGTTATGCCGCCGACCTTAATCTTCGCACCTAGCGTTGCACTGATGCTCTGCTGACCAGTAAGATTCGCGTCCCCAGAAATGAACAGGGTTGGTGAGCCCATGCTTCCAGAGAGAACAAGACTGTTTTGGCCACCGTTCATTACTAAGTGGCCGTCTAGGGAAATCGATGTGTCTTGTAACGCAAGTTGAGAGTTATCGCTTATCTGTAAAGTTGAGTTCCCTGCCGAGCCGATTGAGAGAACCGAAGAGGCATTTCCAAACAAGGACACCGAATTATTGAATAAGCGTAACCCGGCGATGTGAGCATTAACGGGCGATGAAAAGCCGCCGTAGCTTCGAAGATATGCCGTAATCGGAGTAGATCCCTGAAAATAAACCCAGCTGTTCGCAAATGGGACATCGCCACTCGGCAACAAGGTTTCTGCCCGCCAAAGACCAGGGTTCCAAAAACTGACTTCAGATCCAGGCAAGACACCTAGACCGTACGGATCGAAAATCCTATCATCTGGTGCGGCGGATGCATAGGCAGCCGCAAGGACGAGACAAAGCGCTGAAACTCTTCTTCGGAACATAAAAACACCTTGACTAACTGCATTGTTAGTCAACACGCAATAACGTGTCAGAGACCGGATATTACCCAGTCTGCATTTTCCTTAATAGAAGGCAACGCGAGCCTACATACTAGGTTTCAAATCTGAATCCTGATATATCGCTTTTAGGGATGTTTCGACCGAATGACTCGGATCTCTGCAAAGCTTCCGGCAGTGAAACCCTGGGCACCTTCTACTCGAAGTCGAACACCGGATTTCCCGGCAGTTAGGTCCTTTGGTAACTTATAAACTACATCAAAGAATTTGTTTTGCGGTTTCCCTTCAAGCTTCTCTTTTGCCAGCTCAACCCCATCCACTTTCAGCGAAAAGTTGGGCCGCAAACGATCGTTCCCCCAATAGGTGACCACTAATTCGGATTCAGCAGTTGGATCGACCTTCAATGTACATTCAAACCAACCGCCATTAAGGGGCGTTCGAAATGCCCGACCGTTCACATCTCTTACATCGTTACGATCTGAAGTTAGATTGTGATCTCGCTCTGGTTGCATTTCGCCGACTGTCATCTGGTCGATGGTCCGCGAAATGATGTCCTTTTTGCGCTCTTCTTCAGCCCGGAAATCTGCCTCAGCCTTTTCCCACTGCTCAGGTGTGAACTTATCAAAATAGACCGCGTAACGATTGTGAACATGCTCATAAAAGGGTTTTAGCGTCAGAGCTTCTGGCTTCGCAGCTAAACCAATTCGGAAGTCATTACCTTGCTTTCGAACCCATTCTGACAGTGGCTTCCCGTCTGTCACCAACACCGGAACTCGAGGATCTTTATCCTCAGGCGAACCTAAATCTGCGGCAAGAACCATCGGCCCATATAAGAGAGCGATCTTGTTTGGATCGTCGGGAGTAGCCTCTTCGTATACCGACATCGGTAGGCTAATTTCGACGGTGTCCCCTTTTTTCCAGTTTCTCTGCACTGAGAAATAGCTACTTGATTCGGACGACACAACATCAGTTTCTCCGTTGATCGTCATCTTAGCAACTCCTTTGAGCCAGCCTGGATGCCTAACCTTCAGCTCAAAATTGCCCGATCCTTCCGTTATCGTAATTCGTGCCTTGCCAACTTGAGGAAACTCGGTATCCATCTTGAGGTGGATTCCCGCGTCCTTCCAGTTGAGCTCAGTCGGCATGAAGAGATTCACCCACAGAGCTTTCTTCCCTTCGTGGAAAAAGACGCTATCTGCATGTTTGGTATGGTTCTCCATGCCCGTTCCGTGACAGCAAGTGAAATTATCCTCCGGCCCGCTGTAGTCGCGATGTCCCCCGCTGACAAGAGGCATGAAATAGGTGACGCCAGAGGTTTTAGGATCTTGTGAGGCTAAGATGTGGTTGAAATAAGCTCGCTCGTAATAGTCCATCAACCCAGCGTTAGGTTTCCAGCTAAAGAGGTGACGAGTTAGCTTCAGCATGTTATACGTATTGCAGGTCTCACACGTATTGCTCGAAAGCCTCAGTGCCAGTTGGTCAGCGGGTCCGAAGTATTCGCCATTACTATTCCCACCAATTGCGTAGGTATGGTGATGCACGACTCGATCCCAGAAGAACTCAGCGGCTTTTCTATTAGATGGGTTTCCTTCGATCTCATACAGCCTTGCCAAGCCAATGATCTTAGGAATTTGTGTATTCGAGTGCTTACCAGAGAGCTCGTCGCGACCTTCTCGAACGGCTGAAATCACTCGATGATCTTCAAACTTTTTTGCTAAATCTATATAGGCATGCTTGCCTGTACGCACATAGAGTTCAGCAAGTGAATCGTTCATTCCGCCGTACTCACATCCGAGCATGCTTTGCCATTGTTCAGGGGTTAGGTTCTTCGTAATGTCGATCATCCAATTCGCGAACTTCTCTGCGACATGAATGGCATTCTTGTTCCCCGCCAATGACTGAGCGTCCAATAAACCAGCTAAGACTTTGTGGTGGACATACCACGGCGACCACATGCCATTCAGGTCAAATCCGCCGGTCCGGATGCGGCCTTTTGACACGTCATCCCAAATTGCGTCGAGTTTCTTCTTATCAAATCCCTGATCAAAACGATAAGCCATCAAGAAACCGTCTGGGCGCGCCTGTTGACACTCGGCTAAGCCGAGAACAATCTCGTCGACTTTAGCTTTGTAACGATTATCTTTTGTTCGGGCATATTCTTGAGCGCAAGCGGTCAGATAGTGCCCTAACGAGTGTCCCGATAGCCCTCCGGTTTCCCAACCTCCATAAATCTGAGCGGTAGCCTTCAATCCGCTATTTTCTCGAAAACCTGCGAGTAATCGGGCGGTATCGAGAGAGAGCAGATACTTCGCGGTTTGCTCATGCTCAGTTTTAAACTGACCTCCGGTCAGCTTCACATCAGACAATGAGAATGGCTCACATGCAGGTTTTGGTGTACTCATGGTGAGGGCTAGAAATATGGGCGCGAAGAACACGTTACTCATGTTTTAGCACAGTTAGCTCAAAGATAAAATGTTTAAGGTTAAACGTTTCCCGAGATAATTCCTGACTTCAATTATAAACATCATTTCGCTAATCGAAGACAAGATATCGTGCCGGTCAGTTTCGATCAAATTCGCTACAGCATTGAACTTGCAGAACACGTGCACCGTCTCACCCAATACATGGGTACTGCCTTCCTATTAGCGTTAGCGCTGACATTGAAACAGGGTCAGTTTTATTCGTATGAGTCCAATGCAAAACCCCTAAAGGATCAACTTGTTAGCCTGTCAACTCTGACTGGGAAACAGTTGAAAGCTTCCCCGATATTGCAGAGCGATATTGTGGTCTTACGGCAAAAAGATCGTACGTCAGACCAGATATTGGCGCAACTTGCTGAGGCCGAACGCGCCGTTTGGAAGCAAGAGGGCCTTTCGCTAAAGCTCGAACCCGATGTTGCATTGCGTAAGCGTTTGTACAATGAGCGAATTGCAGAGCGAGTCAGTACCATTCAAAAAGCCATCTCAAAGCTTAAGGCGTCTATCCCAGAACCATTCTCAAAAGAGTCAGCGAAACGCTTGTATGCAACCTTCGCTGAGAATGGATCGAAAATCGGTCCAAGCGGTGACTTCAAGACCTTTGAACAACTCAAACCAAGAATGCCTGCTTTTCAGGCACTTTGCGGAATTCTATCGAACATTGACCTATCGATACTTGCTCAAGACGGCAGCGAACCGATTGTCTTCACCGACATCCCCACTACTCTACAGTACAACATCGGACAGAAGGCTGTACAGGCCATTCGAGAGTTGGAGAAGAATCAAAGCATTTGGGCTGATGTCTGCAACACTGACAACGCCGAACAAACTAACCAGGGACGATACACAGCAGACACTAGGCTTTATCGAGATATTGCTGAACCTGGATCTCTTCACGCGATTTTGAAGGTCAGTCGCGAAAACGACAACTACTTATTCATTACGGCCTGGTTCATCAATGAAAACTTTGAACTCAGACAGTTCTCAGAGACCTCGATATCTTTTGACTCAGCACGTCGTAATACCAGTATTGGTTCGTCCGAGACAGAGGAATCGTATCCTATTCCGAAAGAGGCCCTCGACGCAAAGACAATGCTTGAAACCGTGCGAGACGGAAACAATTTGCCGGAGGAGCTA
>DDEQ01000050.1 GCA_002336105.1 Chthonomonas sp. UBA1950
CTCAAACGTGTCGGGGATGTCAACAACGTTTGAGTATAAGTGCCGCGTCTACTTGAGAAGGTTTTGGGCTTAACCGAAATAACAAGACAAGAGCCGGTAAGATAAAGAAAGCTAGGAAGACAGTTATGGAAGTACAGGGAGTTAATACCGCCGAAAAGCTAACCAGTTTTCAGAAGCGCTTACTTATCCCAAAACAGAAAGCTCAACATGCACCTCTTATCCTGGCCCTTACGTTTGCTCTGTACATCCTAGCCATTCCTATTGCCACTATCCGATCAGAAGCGACTGGCGGCTTAACTTTAACTGTTTTTTCAGCCGGACTACTGATCCTAGTAAGTGCATGCTATCCAAGGCAGACTTTTAGCAAGCCATCCGCACCGATTATTGCGTTGCTCGGTTATATTGCTTTTGAAGCTGTCACGGTAATTTCTGTACCTAGCGAGCATTTTAGCGAAGGTGTATGGACGCTTGTAACCCATCTTCAGCTTTGGGTTTTAGCCTGGATTATTAGTGGGCTAATGCGCCAGCAAAGGATGTTCATGATTGGTATGTGGACATACGCCGTCGCGACTGCTGCTTTTGCAGCGGCGTCGAAGGTAGGAATTTTAGGTGGTTCAATTGATGGTCGTGATGTTGGACTCAGTGGCGACGCGAACGACTGGGCAGGTGTTGTAACGGTTGCTCTCACGATCGCTATTGGATTAGCAAATGGAATTCGCAACATTAAACTACTGCCAGGCTTGATTGCTGCTACGTTAGTGCTTGTTTTGCTACTGCCGATGATGAGCACAGGTTCCCGATCTGGTTTTCTTGCGATGGCAATAGGCATGCTCGGACTGGTAGTGCTAAAGGATGACCCAACGAAAATGTTCTGGCGGAGATTATTGCTCGTCTCAGTCTTGTGCATTTCGAGTATTGTCGTTTTATCTAGTCCCGCACTTAATCAGCGATTGTCTAGTACATTTCAGAAAGGAGAACTATCTGGAAGGGACGTTTTGTATCCTAGCGCTATAGCAATGATTAAGGAGCGACCATTGAGTGGTTGGGGTCCAGATTATCAATATGAGGTGCTCAGAAGATCATCTGGGATTTTAAAGGGACCAGATATTCATGAGCAACTTGAAACACATAACGCTTTTCTCACGATCCTAACTGAGAGTGGTGTGTTTGGATTGATGCCATTTCTTTATGCGATTGGATTGATGTTAGTTGGCGCCTGGCGAGCTCGTGACACCTTTATGGGTTCTATTCCGTTTGCCGTATTTCTCGTCGTTATGTTGATGAATAACTCGGCAAGTCTTGTCACGACTCGATTTACTTGGCTAGGGTTCGCTATTGCGGCCGCAAGTTGGTCAATTACTAACAACAATTCTAAAAGAAAGAAAAGTCGCAACTATTCGGTTACCGATGTAAACCTTACGCCTAAGCTTGACTAGTATGAATACACCAAACAAACCCTATGTATTGCAATTTGTTCCGACGGCTGGAGGTCTAGGTGGGCTGTGGACGTATTCGAAAATAATCGCCAACTCGAGCCTTAAAGATAAATATCGATTTGGAGTGTCGACCGTTGAAAAGGCTTCAAAACTCTTTACACCTTCTATGATTATGAAGCTTAGGAAGGAGTTTAAAGAGTGCGGGGCTGACCTACTACATATGCACGATGCAACACCAACGGTTTGGCATGCAATGGTAGCGGCAAAGCTGGCAAAATTCCCTCGAATCCTCATTACGAACCACGCTTTCGCAGAGGATCTCTTCTTCTTGACTCATTGGAAGAAAGTAGTCTGGAGGGAATATATTGAGCCGTACGTGTTTCGGAACTGCGATGGCCTCTTTAATGTTTCCAGTTTTGGAGCCGCCAAACCCACCATCATAAACAATGTCCGCCGAAACTACGGAGCCATTAATGTTCCGATTCCTGATTTCCCCGTCCTAAAACCAGACTATGAACTCAAGAAGTCTTTAGGGTTTTCTGAAAATGATTACATCGGAATTCTCGTCTCTCGAGCGGATAAAGAAAAGGGCTGGATACTAATCGCCGAAGCCATAGAGTTACTCGAAGCTCGTGGTATGGCTCAACCTAAATTCCTTCTCGTTGGCGATGGTCCAGATCTGGAATTAACAAGGGAGCGTTTAAAAAGATTCGTCGAAAAGGGGCAGGTTGTGATTCCTGGGAGAAGGAGTGATGTTCGTGAACTCAACGCAATCTCCGACTTCTGCGTTCTTCCTACCTACAGAGACTATCAATCATCTTCTTTGCTTGAAGCAATGCAACAATGTAAACCAGTTCTGACCACGAAGTGCGGTGGAAATGCGGAGATCGTCGTTGATGAAATAACGGGAAAGCTCATTTCGGTGGGTGACTCAGAGCAATTATTCGACGGAATAAAGTGGTTCTATGAGCATCGAGATGAAGGTGTGAGGATGGGGTTGGCCGGTCGAAAAAGAGTTGAAGATCACTTTAACTTGCCAACTTTTGAATCGAAATTGGATCGGATTTATGCTGAAATGCTAGCCCTTCCTCCGCAACGATAGTTGCCGAAGTGAAGGACTAGGTAGTACCCTTGTCCGTTATCTCGTTATGGTAACGCTAGATAGTTACTGGATACTGCTTTCGAACCGATCCCGCTGGACAACACCTGACTACCACTCTTAAGTTGGTAATCGGTTAGCACAATCGATCCAGCCTTAACGAACTGGGGATCTGCAATGATGTCGCCAGAACCAGCGATTCTCTGGGAGAGTAGACCGCCATACCAACAGTTGTTGCTGAAAGAGAAACCAGATTGATTAAAGCCATAAGCTACATTCCTAGCAGCATATTGATAGAAGATATTCTTGCTAAATGTGTTCCCACTATGACTTGAGCTGGGTTCTACCGAAATCTGGTAACTGGTTGTGCCGCAGATAGTGTTGTTCGTAAAGTTCACACTTTGCATTCCACCTGCAAGTCCCCAATTCCCATAGTAGAACGCATACTTGTTATTGACAAGTATATTGTTACTGATGGTCAGATTAGATAGTGGTTTTGGGTAAACCGTTGTAGGCGCTTCTCTTGCTAAACAGATTCCCATCATTGGGCTTCCGTCTCGATAGAAGCCGATGTTACTGGTCGCATACACGAAGTTTCCGTCTACGGTAGAGTCAGAGCTCGCATCAACGTAGATCCCTACACTATAGCAATCATAAACTTTGTTCGAAGTTATCGTGCAGTTAGAGCTTGATCGTACTCCAATTCCTTCGCCGTAGTTGTTGTACACCGTATTGTTAGTGAAAATAACATTCGAAGCAATGTCTGCAGTAATGGCCGGGTTCCAAGTCGTGTTTCTCGATGCGTTGACTCGAGAGTTTCCAATAAGGGTGCACCCTTTCACCGTGACATTCTTAGCGACGTTTGGCGATGAATACGCGAAGTAGATGCCAGAGTAGTATGCATTCCTGATCGTGCAACTTTCTATCGTTACGTCCGATGCTCCCCAGAATGACAAGCCGTGATCTTTGCTATTTCGAAACTCGATTCCCTTTATTGTTAGGCCCGCTCCCGTTCCCATGATCGGTGGTGTAGAACCAGTGAAACGGGAGCAGTCGATAATCGGCCGTTCACCAATTGGAGATGTTATCACTTTTGGTTTTGCCGCGGTTCCACCACGCAAAACTTGTGCTGAAGTGAAATAGTATATTCCCCTTCGAACATAAATCGTATCACCAGGCGAGGCAACGATACTGGCCCGATCTAGAGTCGCAAATGGAGAACCTATGGTTCCTCTGTTGGTGTCTCTACCATTTGTAGCAACGTAATAGGTAGTGCTCGAAGCAGTTGCTAGCAGGCAGCTTGCGGTGAATGTCGAGATCGCTATCTTGCTGCGGATAGTCGATAAATTGTTGATGCCCATGGTCAAAACATTCCATTGGCACAGAGGATTTGGACTGGTACACGTACCTGACAGGTCAGTTTTGAGACGATTTGTCGTCCAAAAAGCTCAAGGAAGAACGCTTCTTGCCGGGGCTAAATATCTGAAGCGCTTAAGCAGTTCTGTTTGAATTCCTCCATGGGAGCGGTGCATCGCCTCAACGAAGTGTCCTCGTGAAAAGAAAACTCAAGATTTGCATCTCGTTTTCGAAAGATACAAGTTCCTGTAACTGATTGGGTATAGTTTTATAGTCTTGCCGCATAGCTCAGTCGGTAGAGCAGCTGACTGTTAATCAGCGGGTCATAGGTTCGAGTCCTATTGCGGCAGCCACCTTTTTAGGTTCAAAAGCCCCTCATTCGAGGGGCTTTTTTGTTGGCTGAAGGCTCAACTGGGAAGAGTTCTGGGAAGAGTTGTCTTGGACTTCCGTGAACAAACTATCGGGCGCGTTACCTTGACATCAGCGTTTTCAAGCCCCTCTGATACAGCCTTTTCTTCGCCTTCCATGGGCAGTTCAGCCAAAAGGAGGAAAAAACGAACGACTCGCTCCCGGTCTTCAGGAGAGCATTTGAGAAACGGATTATCTGTGTCCATCCGTTGATTCTCCCAGCCTCTGTGTCAGGCCGACGAGTACCGTCACCGTAAACTCTGTAAACAAATCGTAAACTTCGTAAACCGTCAAACGCGTTTTACGAGTTTACGGAATGGTCTTTTCTGAACACGGTTTTGGTGCGATTACGTGAACGGCCTCGTTCGTAGGACTGACGACGGCAAGCTTCTGAGCAATGGATGGTTGCTTCGGTCGCAGGTGTGAACCACACTAGGCATCTCTCATTTGCACACTGACGCAAGACCGACTCCTTGCCGACGAGGTATCGCCGAAGTTGCCAGTAAATGAACCCGAGGATCGAATGGGCTTCGAAGACAACTGGGTTCGTCTTGAGCGTGTTCGAAGGACGAACCAAGCGGTTTATTCTCGCATCGGCGGCTAAAAGTGCGGTTTCTCGTAGTTCCTCTACAGATGGCGGATTGGTTTTGCCCGCCTGGAAGAGTCGAAGTGAACCCTCCAACGTCATCGCAGGCAAACGCTCCGTTGCCGCGAAATCATTGATACTCTTCTCGATCTCTCTTAGCTCAACAGCAGGCAGCTCGCGGTTCCTCGAATCGATAAGCCGTGCAATCGAGCGAAGGAAGCGAGCTTCCTGAAGGATATCGTTTATGCTTGCGACAGGGCGTGGTAGCGCAAACACAATGGGTTTCGTCCGGTCGCCATCGGAAGTTGCCTCGAACTCGAAAAGTCCGACGTAATGTGAGGTGGGAAACCCATAGCGTTTGACAAAGCGCAACGCAGACTCTGAGTCACGGACGTTGGCTAAATCCGCGAGAGGATTCGATTGATCATTGAATCGAACTCGTTGCCAAGATTGCTGTGTGAGATCGTGTAGGTGGCGAACCCATTTGCCAGGATCAGCATCAGGTGGGTTACCGGCTTGAATAGTCTCTAGCACCATAGGTGAGAGTTCTCCTAGCAAGAAGGCATCTGCTGGGGCAACAGGTTGGTGGTAACCGAGATTCTTGAGTTCCTCACCCGTGACAATGGTGATTCGCTCTCTCCACTTGTGGAGCACACCCGGAAACTTCTCTGGGATGGCGTCACGAAATCCGTCATTGCCCCCTTCTTGTTGTTTTGGTCTTCCCATCTGAATGAAGGCATCTGCTGGCGAGGACATCCATACCCCGCCGAGGAGAGCCGCATACCATGTTGTACACGATCAAACAAGCCTGCGAACGCCTTTCCATTGGGCGGTCACATCTCCACTGCCTCATCAGAGCCCAAAAGATTCGAACCGTCCGGATCGGCAAGCGCGGAGTGCGTATTCCTGAATCGGAACTCAATCGCTTCATCGAATCAGGCATTGCAGGAACCTAACGAGCGACTTGATGCCCCAGAAGATTGGGCTACATCAAGGTCGGTAGGCAAGTTCCTCCGCCGACTGGACATACCGAGCGGCCCAAGTGGTCGAACGCGAAAAACTAGCGTAACTCGCCGAGTAATCGGCGAGCATAAGGTCATGCCCCGAGGAAGGGCGACCGCCGTGCATCTTCAGCGGCGGCCCATTCAGAGCCGACCAACTTTGAATGACTCGAATCCCTGATAAGATCACCCCCGTTGCGATGTGGGAGGTGCTCGGTCTTCGCTTACAGCGCAACCGAGGGCGATGGTGGACGCGGTGGACATTTTGTCCACCATGTCCACCTGCCGGGCACCTAGGGCTCGATGGATGCTGACGACCATGACGGCGTAGCCCAAAAGCCTTTCCCCTCCTCTAGGGGGAAAGTGCGTCTTCAGGAACTTCCTCCCACTCTGGCGCAGCCGCCTCTCGGGAGCTTAGCGACTAGAACCACGAATCGCGTGCATGACGTCAGAAAACAACCCTTCAGGTTCAAGGCTCAGGGCATGAGCAACACGAACGAACTCAATCAAGTCAAGACGGCGGGTCCCACGCTCGAACTTCACGATAAACGTAATCGACTGGCCCAATCGCTTAGAAAGCTCTTCTTGACTGACCCCGGCGGCTATCCGAGCCTCCTTAACGACTCGAATCAGGATGTCGTTTTCTCCGGTTCGCAAGGAACCGACGCCTTTGCGCTCCATCCTACCAACTTGGTAGACAAGCGCCCTACCAAAGTGGTAGGATTGCAGGGAGGGGAGCTTAAACGACGTGCCTTTACAGCCTTGTCCTGAGTGTCAAACGTTAGTTTCGGAATCGGCACTTCTTTGCCCGAAATGTGGAAGGCCCTATCCCACCCGCAAGAGAGCAAATAAGAACGCCGAGACGGTTGGGGGCTTGGTTGTGCTTGGGATTGGCTTAGCGATGCTCGCCATCGGCGTGAGCCTTCGTCTTGGTCCCGAAATGATGTTGCCATGCGGACTGCTCATGGTGATCGGTACCGCGATCTTCAAGAAAGCGGTCAACCGAAAGGACTGAATGCTATGGCCCTATACCCCTGCCCTGAATGTCAAACTCCGGTCTCGCTCAACGCCACGGCTTGCCCAAAGTGTGGACGGCCCCATCCAGCCCGGAAGCGTCCGAGTAAAGGAAAGCAGTTTGGGGCGGCGTGGGGCACCGCAGTTATCGGTGTTCTGATCATGCTGGGTGGACTAGCCTTGTTCTCGAATGGCCCGGGAGATGGAGTTAGCCAAGAAGGCGGGGCCAAGTTCATGATGCTTGGGTTTGCAGTGATGATCCTTGGTTTCTGCCTAGTTGGCTACGTTGCCAAAAGGAAGGACTGGCAGTGATGAACGATGATTCGAGATGGTGAAACTCGTATCAGAGTAACAATCTTCCAGCAACGCCCCCCAACCGCGCCCTCTCTGCGCTAACATATAAAAGTTTGAGATGCGAGGAGGCACGATGCTCGACCTAAGGCAGGTTTTCTCCCTGACCGACTTCCTTCGGCACCATCGCGACCACATCGCGAGGCTGGGAGAAACAGGCAAACCCGTCGTGCTGACGGTGAAAGGCAAGCCCTCGCTCATCATCCAGGACGCCGAGAGCTATCAGCAGCTCATCGACCGTCTTGATGCCGCCGAGCAAGCGGCTGAGCGCAAAAGGAGGGCATAGGATGGCAAGGAAAGCGAAGGAAGCAACCAAGAAGGGCAACGGCGGCATCAAGGAGCTGATGAAGGAGCTCTGGGAAGCGGCGGTGCAGCTTCGAGGAAATATCGAGCCATCCGACTACAAACGCTACGTCCTCCCTATCATCTTCCTTCGTTTCCTTTCACTCCGGTATGAGAAGCGGCGCGAACAACTCATCTCGTTCGTCAAGGAAGACCGAGCTGGATACGACGTTGGCGTCCAAAACCTCGACCATATCCTCAGTGACCCGGACGAGTTTCGGGCGGGCGGGGCTTTCATCGTGCCCGAGGAAGCCCGGTGGGACAACATCGTCGCTCAAGCCCAGCGGGACGACCTCAAGACCCACATCGACAGCATTCTCCAGCTCCTTGAGGACACTTATCCTGACAAGCTCCGGGGCTTGCTTCCGCGCATCTATGCCGGATCGAACCTGACCGCCGAAAACCTGCGCGGCCTCATCAACATCTTCTCGCGCGATGTCTTCCGTCAGGACCACGGCGGCGAGGACATGATCGGGCGGGTCTACGAATACTTCATCGGTGAGTTCGCCAACTCAGAAGGCAAGCGGGGCGGCGAGTTCTTCACGCCCGTAAGCATCGTCAAGACGTTGGTCGCGATGCTCGAACCGACCGAGGGCGTCGTCTTCGACCCCTGTTGCGGGTCGGGCGGCATGTTTGTGCAGAGCGACGAGTTCACCAAGCACAGCCACCGCCTCAGCTTCGTGGGGCAAGAGTCCAAGGACTTCACCTATCGGCTCTGCCGCATGAACCTCTTTATCCATGGGCTCGATGGCAAGATCGAGCTCGGGGATTCCTATACCAACGACCGCCATGCCGGGCTCAAGGCGGACTACATCATCGCCAACCCGCCATTCAACGATGGCGCGAAGTCTCAAGGGGGCTGGGGAGCGGGCAATATCCCCGACAAGGACCCCCGGCTGACCCTTGGAGCTCGAAAACTGCCGCTTAGCCCTCGCAACGCGAACACGATGTGGATGCTCCACTTCTTGCACCACCTCAAGGAAACTGGCACGGCGGGCTTTGTCATGGCGACCGGGGAGCTCTCGAACAGTGAACTCGCCCGGCTCGAAGTGCGAAAGGCCCTCATCGAAGCCGACCTGGTGGATTGCATCGTGCAGTTGCCGGGGCAGCTCTTCGCGAACACAGGCATTCCGTGTTCGCTTTGGTTCCTGAGCAAGAACCGCTCGGGGCTGGGCGGATTCCGCAAGCGTACGGGCGAAGTGCTCTTCATCGACGCGCGGCGGTTGGGTTCGCTCATCGAAGGAAGCCGCAAGCAAAAGGAGCTCTCTACCGAGGAGATTGAGCGGATCGCGGCGGCGTATCGTCAGTTTCGGAAGGGCCAGGTGGAAACCGAGCAGGGGTTCGTGGCGGTGGCCGATGCAGCGAGGATCGAGGAGTATCGCTTCGCACTCACGCCGGGGCGGTACGTCGGCTCGTCGGACGTGCTCGATGAGGAGGCCCCGATTGAAGAGCGACTGCCGATCCTCCTGGGTGAGGTATCAGCCCTCAGTCGCCTACTTGAGCAGTCGGACGATGAACTCAAACGGGTTCTGGAGGGTCTTGGTGTTCGTTGAAGAATGCAATACGGTGCGATTTGGCAACGTAGCCCGCGTGATCCATGGATTCCCGTTTAAGAGCGAACTTTACGCCCCGGATGATGGACTTAGCCCCCGAGTTGTAAGTATCGGCAACTTTGACTATTCGGGTGGGTTTCGGATCGGAGGCGATTGGAAAGTATACAAGGGGCATTATCCGTCTAACTACGATCTCAACCCAGGAGATGTGCTGCTCGTGATGACTTGCCAGACGGAGGGCGGCGAAATCCTCGGCATTCCGGCAACGATTCCGGACGATGGAAGATCGTACTTGCATAACCAGAGGTTAGGGCGAATACAGATGGTTCGGCCAGACTGCGCCGACTTGCGTTTTCTCTACTGGGTCTGTCTCACGCCCGCATTCAACGATGAGCTCTGTGCTTCGGCTTCAGGAACGAAGATTCAGCACACCGCCCCTTCCCGCATTGAATCATTCGAGTTTCAACTGCCGGATTTGGAATCACAACGAAGGATTGCAACCGCACTAGATGCTTTAGACAGCCGTATCGCCCTGAACGAGAAGTTGAACGGGGCGTTGGAGGCGACGGCGGCGGCGGTGTTCAAATCGTGGTTTGTGGACTTCGACCCGGTGGTGGCCAAGTCGGAGGGGCGCAAGCCGTTCGGCATGACCGACGAAATCGCCGCCCTCTTCCCCGACCGCTTCGCCCCCAACGGCCTCCCCGAAGGCTGGAAATCCGGGAAGTTTGGGGACATCGCAATGTCCATTCGTAAAGGCGCAAATCCATCCCTTCATGATTTGCCGTATGTCGGATTGGAGCACATTCCGAGGAAGAGAGTCACTCTCGACGATTGGGGGCACTCATCAGACGTGTCCAGTCAAAAGGCGTCGTTCTCAAGAGGGGACATTCTCTTTGGGAAGCTCCGGCCATACTTTCACAAGGTTTGTCTCGCGCCGTTTGATGGGATTTGCTCCACTGACATATTGGTACTTCGGCCATGTCATGCGAACCATCTTAGTTTTGTGCTTCTGCATGCGTTTTCGAATGACTTCGTGGACTTTGCGGATTCTTCGTCCGGAGGAACACGAATGCCTCGAACTGATTGGCATTCTCTAAAGACATTCCCTGTCTCTTTGCCGCCCGATGAAGTACTTCGCGCCTTCGAGCGAGTCTGCCATCCCCTATTCGAGCATCTGATTCTCAATCAAAAGCAAAATCAAGCCCTCCGCAACCTTCGCGACGCCATCCTCCCCGGCCTCGTCTCGGGTGAGTTGCAGATCAAGGACCTACAGAAGGAGGTCGTCGCATTATGAGTAGCCCCTTCGGAACTCCCCAAGATATTCTCCCTGCGCGTGTTCAACCGCTTGTGAATGCGCCTGCCATCAACGCGGAGTCATGGCAGTTGGTGCGGGACGCCGTCCGTCCTGACCTTGCGACTCCCTACCTGGATAAGGTTCCTAGAGCGATCAACGCGGGCCTGAATGATGCCGCCGTCACCTATATCTGGAACATGGTCGAGGAGGACTTGCGACGCAAGATCATGGCCTATGGCATCGACTACTTCGGCGCAGCCATCAACAAGTCAGGCTTGAGGACCCGCGATGATTTGGCCGATGAAGTGAAGTCGATCCAACTCCTCGAAGGTTGTCTTGCGCTGGGAATCATTAGCAAGGAAGCTCACTTCTTTCTCGACCACTGTCGCGAGATTCGGAACCAGTTTTCTGCGGCTCACATGGCAGCAAGCGACCTGGACACCATCGAGACAGGCAACTACGTCAAGAACTGCGTCAAGTACGTTCTCGGTCATGATCTTCCTCCAGCTGGATTCTCGATCAAGGAGTTTCAGGAGCATATTGCCCAACCAAACGTTGACCTTGATGAAGCGTTCGAGCTTCTGTCCGGACAATCGTCTCGAATCTATGGTGCCGTTGGCCACAGCTTCTTCGGAGCGTACATCGACTCGAACACGTCCAATGAGTTACGGGTAGCGATCAAACAGCTGGCCCCCCGACTGTGGGAGTTACTTGATGATGACCTCCGCTATGAGGTTGCGATGCGATATGCCTCGCTCAAGGACCGACCGACGCCTAACCACTCCGAGCTTGCTCTCGATTTTCTGAAGGTCGTTAAGGGGCTTCAATACATCCCAACCAACCTCAGTGCAGTCATTTTTCAAAGATATTCGCAGGCTCTTCTTGATGCTCACAGTAGTTTCAATAACTTCCATCTAGAGCCTGCACCCGCCCGCGCGTTATTGGAGCTAGGTAATGCGGTTCCCATTCAAGCGGCCAAACTTTACGCAAAAGCGAACTTGCTTTGCTACGTAGGCAACACGTACGGCTACAGTTGGGGCGCGGTTCCGGCGATTGAACGGATGTTCGGTGCAGCAAATCCAACGGTCATGACGGCAATCCGGGCCATCCTCAAGAATGATCCGACCGTTCTTCTTGCCCTACAGTCGAGTGCGCCTGCAAAGCGATTCAAATCGCTTGCGGAAGTTTTGCGGCAAAGAGCAACAGAGCCCGACCTCGTTGGTCTGCTCGATGAAGTCATCGGGAAAGAGTGGAACTTTGTTGTCAACGAGATGAGGGCGCGGTATGCCGCAATCCAGGTGAAGAAATGATTGGCAAGAACCTCATCTTGATTTGGGTGCGTCAGAGGAGGTGCATTCGCATTGACCAACCTTGTTGAACGGATCGTCAAGGCCGACGGGAACGGCTTTATTCACGGCGGAGTCTTGCCCAAGTCCTCGCGCTACGTCTCGCACTTCATCGAAGATGGAGTGAGGCGAAGTACACGTATGCGGATTCAGGCCAAGAGTCGCTCGATTGGCCGACCGCTGAAATCGCACACCGACCTCTGGACGATCTACGAGAAGGGGTGGAGCAGCGAGGGGTGGGTGTTCCTCGCCCCGATGATCAAAGACGCCGCCCCGGTCCTCTTGGAGCAGAAGTCCCTCTTTGGGGAAGATTTCAACGAGAACGACACGGCTTTTGAGTTTCTCCAAGACGCGGTGAACGTGGTTCGGACGGGCATGGAGGACAGTGAGCGATTCGACGCTGACCTCTTGCTCGACTTCCGGATGCGCAGTGCCTCGACAAGCGGCGTTTCGGAAATCAAGCTCCTCGGCGTTGATCGGTCGGACACTCAGCCAGCGGACGAGCTGCTACGGGCAAATGCAGATGCCCTTCTCAGCAAAATCCCGGACCCTCAGCTCGTGCGCTTAGTTGGCAAGCTGGACATGGTTAAGTCTTCGAACAGTAACTTTGAGCTTTTGTTGACCGATGGAACTCGTTTGAAGGGGGTTTGGCAGGGTGAAGACATCGGCGCGTTGGGTTCATTCTGGGATCAGGACGTCACCCTTGACGGCGTAATGGTCTACAAGCCCAATGGAAAACCGCTTCGAATCGAAGGACGATCTATTCGCCCTCCCCAGGAACGGGATTTGGCCTTTGTGCCCTCTCGGCTCAACAAACCATCTCAGAGCCTTGAGATACCGAAAGGGGTGCTTACCATCGGTCAACTACGGGGAACGTGGCCAGGCAACGAGACTGATGAGGAGATCGAAGAGTTCTTCGAGAGGGTTCGGTAATGGAGTATCTGCTCGATACCAACACCTTCGTAAGGATCGCCCGAAACGATGTCGTGGCACAGCAGCTTTCATCCGAGTTGGGATTAACCAAGGACAGTCCCGTCATTGCAAGTTCGGTCACGCTTGGTGAGATCGAATATTTTGCGAGGCACCGAAACTGGAATGCAGCAACGATAGCGGCAATGAAGAAGCAATGCAACTCAGCATTCCTGATCAATCCTGATAGCGGGGGTGTTGCGGTTGCCTATGCCGACATCAAGCAATCTACGCGCTCGGTTTCGAATCGCGACAACGATGTTTGGATCGCCGCATCGGCGCGAGCAGCTGGAGCTTGCCTCGTCTCCTCGGACAAGTGGTTCCTTAACGTTGGCGGATCGCTCGTTGACCTCGCTTATTACGATGCAAAGACGGGGCAAGTTACCTGGTACAGGAGAAGGGCATGAGCCACCTACTGTTCATGGATGAGAGCGGTCATCACGGGGGAGATGGGTTTGAAGTACGCGGCGGAATCGTGCTTCCCGCTAATCGAGTTTGGCGTTTTACGCGAGAAATGCGTGGTCTTGAGGGGAGGTGTTTTGGCGATATTTTGCAAAACCACGGGAAGGAGCTCAAATCCGTAAAGCTACTTGAGCGTAAGCGAATAAGGTTGACCAACCAGCACGCTCAGATCCCCGAAGACGAACGCCAAAGGCTATGCCGGGAATATTTTGGTCAAGCTCGAAATGGAATGTCGCCTACCCTTCTACATAACATCGCTTATGCACAAGCAGGCGTCTTGTTTGTTGACGAGTTACTGAAGCTAATAAAGCGTCACAAAGGACGAATATTTGCGACAGTTGTTCCATCAAAGCATTCAAAGCCTCCCAAAGAGATTGAGAGGAACTTTGTACGTCGGGACATGAAGTATCTCATGGGAGCCCTTTACCACTATTGTGAAGAGCAGTCGAGTGACGGAATATTGGTGCTTGACGAGACTGATCGAACGGATGATCGGCGATTCCTTCAGAGACTTGAACGTTACTTCTCGACAACTGAGTCGGGCCGCACTCACGGGGGCCTCGTTTTACCCACTCCGCTTTTCACTGAATCAACGATGTCTTATCCCGTCCAAGCAGCTGATGTTGTTTGCTATCTGATCTCGCACGGGTTTCGACTTCCCGGAATGGGAGAGCCAAGCCGCCAAGACTTAAAATCCGAATGGTTAACTGCGGTTGAGCAGCTAAGATTTAGTTGCGTTCGGACAGTGAGGAACTCAGGTCCGAAGCGTCACTACTCCATCGTGTACGTCGCCCAACCCTGGCAGGGAGCTAAAAAAAGAGAAGGCAAGACACTCCTGCAAAACGACCCAAAGGGCGGTTTCAGGGGCCGAGCCTCCGTTCAACATTATACGTCAGAACGCGCTGGAAATGAAGGGATTGCTTGGAGGAAGCCTCAAAAATGAGTCATCGAGGCACCGAAAGCGATTTCGAGCTGACCACGATTGAGCGGTTGGAGCTCCTTGGCTATCAACATGTGATGGGGTCCGACCTTGATAGAGATCACAAAGAGGTCGTGTTTGCCGACTCGCTCCGGAGCAACCTAACAAAGCGGTATCCGAATCTGCCCAAGACAGCAGTCGAGGAAGCCATCGCCCGCCTCAGTCGCCCACAAGGGGCGGACTTGATGCGGCGTAACCTGGACTTCCATAACCTCCTGACCCGAGGGCTCGAAGTGAAAGTGGATCGACCGGACGGCACCTCTGAGCATGTCCACATTCACGCCATCGATTGGGACCATCCTGAGAACAACGAGTTCCTGGTCGTCAATCAACTTCCAATCAAGGGACAAAATGACCGCCGTCCGGACATCATTGTCTATGTAAACGGGCTACCCCTCGTCCTGTTCGAACTCAAGAATCCGTATGCCGCTGAGCCTTCCGTTGACCACGCGTTGAACCAGGTCGGGCACTACCGCAACGATATTCCACAAATCTTTGAGTGCAACGCCTTGGTGGTTGTTTCGGACGGCGTGACGACCCTGCATGGCATGTGGAGCGCGAACGAGGAGTGGTTCGCTCCGTGGAAGTCCATCGATGGAACCAACATCGAGAAGGGCACGACCGGATCGATGAAGACCCTGATTGAAGGACTCTTCAAGAAGGAACGCCTCCTGTCGTACGTTCGAGACTTCATCGTTTTCGAACAAGCGAACGACCTGATTGTGAAGAAAGGGGCCAAGTATCACCAGTTCTTCGCGGTGCGTGAGGCTGCTGACCGCGCCAAGCTCGCGTTTATGGTCGGCGGTGATAAACGCCTCGGAGTCATCTGGCACACGACCGGATCGGGCAAGTCTCTTTCGATGACATTCTTGGTCGGAATCTTGAGGCGGATGCCTGAGCTTCAAAACCCGACGATTGTTGTGCAGGTGGACGCTGCTGATCTAGACGATCAACTACATGATCAGTTCGTATCCGCCCGCGCTCTGGTGGGAGATTCTCGGCACGCAGGAAGCATTGAAGAGCTTAGGACGATGCTTCAGGGTGAAGGCGGCGAGTTGATCTTTTCGACCACGCAAAAGTTCCAACTTAAGACGGAGCGTGGGGCTGACGGCAAGATGGTTCCGGTGGAAGCCGAGCACCCTGTCCTTTCGACCCGAGAGAACATCATTGTCATCACAGACGAGGCGCATAGAAGTCAGTACGGGTTCCTCAAGGGCTACGCGAGATACCTTCGAGAAGCGATTCCGAACGCCAAGTTTCTGGGCTTTACAGGCACTCCGGTCAGTTTCAGTGGTGCAGATACCATCGAAGTTTTTGGGGGGCTGATTCATACCTACGACATGGCCCAGTCGCAAGATGACGGAGCCACGGTTCCAATCTATTACGAGCCCCGCCAGGTGAGGCTTCATTTAAGCCAAGCGGATATCGACGCGGCACTGGCTGAAGCTGCGAAGGATGAGGCACCCAGCGAGCTGGAACGCAAGAAGAGCCGATGGGCCGCTCTGGCCGCTGCCGCAGGTGCCAAAGAGCGAGTGAAGGAGCTTGCAGCTGACCTGCTGGAGCACTACCACGAGCGAACCGCGACCCTTTCGGGCAAGGCCATGATCGTCTGCATGACGCGCGGCAACTGTGTTCGCCTGTACGACGCGATTACCGCACTCGAAGGTTGCCCCGAAGTGAAGGTAGTGATGACCGGGGACCTGGGAAATGACCCCAAGGAATGGAGCGAAGCAGGACACCTCACGACCAAGCTTCAGCGCGACGCGATCAAAAAGCGCATGGTTGATCCAGACGACCCGTTGAAGTTGGTCATCGTCTGCGATATGTGGCTTACCGGTACCGACATCCCGTGTTTGCACACTCTCTACGTGGATAAGCCCATGCGCGGGCACGGGATTATCCAAGCCATCAGCCGGGTGAACCGCGTTTTCAGCGACAAGCCGAGTGGGTTGGTGGTGGACTACATCGGCATAGCGGACGATTTACGCGAAGCGACGAACACCTACACCCAAGGTGGTGGGAAGGGTAATCCGGCACCGAGTGTTACCGATGAAGCGGTTCCTATCTTCCTCGATGCACTGGCCAAGCTTCGGGACACTCTTCCAGAAGCCATCGACTACGGCGATTGGCGAAAACTAAGCCGGATTGACCTCGAAGATCGATACTCTTTGGTCTATGGCCACCTAACCGAAACCGACGAGCTTCGAGACGCGTTCCTCGTTGCAGAAGCGCGAGCAAGCCAGGCATTCATTCTCGTCAAGCAACTTGATGAATGTCGCGTGTATGCCGACGAACTCATCTTCAGCCAGCAGTTGCGTAAGCAGCTGCAAAAGACCAAGCCGGGTGGAACGAAGAAGACAGACGTTGAGAAGGCAGTCCGCGACCTTGTGGACTCTCATGTCGAGTCTGAAGGAGTTTTTGACATCTTCAAGGCGGCAGGAATCGAGAGGGCGGACCTGTCAATCCTCGATGAAAAGTTCCTTCAAACCTTCAAGGACAAGCCCCTCCCGAATCTCCGCCTCAAGTTGCTGGAAGCACTGCTTAAGGACCAGCTGACAAAGCATGAGTTGAAGAACCTAGCCAAGGCGAAGAGCTTCAAGCAGATGCTTGAGGAGACGCTGCGCAAGTATCACAACCGTCTCATTGACGCGGCGGATGTCATCAAGGCGATGCTTGAAATCAAAGAGGACATCGACCGAGACTCAAAGCGAGCTGAGGAGTTGGGTTTGGCCGAGGAGGAGCTCGCATTCTACGACGCGGTAGCCACGGCCTACGAGGACGTATACGGAACCGACTTTCTCCGTGACCTCGTCCATGAGGTCGTGCAGTCCGTCAAGCGAAACCTGAAGGTGGACTGGACCGCCCCTCACCGCGAGGATGTGAAAGCAGCGGTAAGAGCCGCCGTGAAGCGAGTCCTGATCAAGAAAGGTGTTAAGCCTGAGCACTTCGACTCAGTATTGGTGTCCGTCATGTCGCAAGCGGAGGCGGCATTTGCAAACTGGCCGTTCGCGGCTTGAGAGGAGGTTGGAGCAAAGATGGCTGTTTGGTTAGTTCGAGCTGGCGGACATGGCGAGTATCAGTCGAAGTTCTTGACTGAGAACCGAATCTATTTGACGTGGGAGCGGCTGGACGTCAACTTGCAGCAGTTGACGAATCGCGAAGCATTGCTCGAAGCGATGAAAGAGCGGTACCCAGACGCCAAGCCAAAGGTTTTGATCAACTATGGTAGCCAGGTTTGGCCCTTCGCGCATGACATCCAAGTTGGCGACTGGGTGATCTTGCCACTGAAGCACGAGCGAGCCATCCAAGTCGGGCAGGTTACGGGAGGCTACCATTTTCATCCCGAAGGCCCGAATCCGTTCTTTCACTACCGCGAAGTTAAGTGGATTGGAGAGGCGATTCCCCGTAGTCACTTCGGTAAGGACCTTCTCAACACGTTCGGCGCGTTCATGACCATCTGTCGGGTGCAACGCAACAACGCCGAAGCGAGACTGAAGGCGATGCAGGCTTCTGGATGGGCACCGGAGACGGGTTCCAATGTCATTTCATCCGCTCCAACGGTAAGCGACGAGGAGGCCGCGCAGTTCGACATTGAAGAGCGAGCACGTGATGAGATTGTTCGACTCATTTTGAGTCGGTTCAAGGGCTATGACCTCGCCCGACTCGTGGAAGGCATCCTACGAGCACAAGGCTACACGACGTACCGTCCGCCTACGGGCCCGGATGGAGGAGCTGATATTCTTGCAGGTGCTGGACCGCTCGGGTTTGGTTCGCCCCGGCTCGTTGTCGAGGTGAAGTCGGAGCAGAGCCCTATTGATCGACCAACCGTTGATAAACTTCTCGGTTCTGTGACCAAGTTCGGAGCAAACGAGGGCTTGTTTGTTTCCTGGAGCGGATTCAAGAACAATGTCCAAAAGGAGCTCGCGGGCAGCTACTTCCGAGTTCGGCTTTGGTCGCAGACCGAGCTATTGGATGCGCTTTATGATGTGTATGACAAGCTCGACGACGATCTTCGAGCCGAGATTCCCTTGAAGCGCATTTGGACGGTAGCTCTGCCTGAGGACGATTAAGTCAATATCCTTAGGGCATTCTGGTACGGCTAATGCGCTGCTGTTTTGGGACGCTTTTTGAGTCTGCTACGCGACCTAAACGACATTTTGGGAAGTAGTCGGGAGGGAACGTGCGGCGTAAACACTGCGTAAACTGGTGACGGTGATTATCCCCACCTATGCGCCTGGTTCTCCTCTTTGGCCGCCAAACTTTGGATGCTCTTCCGTCAAAACCAAAATCTGAGCACCCATCGCTGAACCTATTCCTCCGTTTCCTCCGCATCTGCGAAGAGGGTGTGCCCGGCATGTTTAGACAGACCAGCAAAGAGCGGTTCAAGGTTTCGCAAGGGAAGGCAGTGCCATTTAGTCACCAGCGTTCACGAACGGACAATGTCTAGCTCGGCGACTTCTTCTCGGAGAAGCTTTGTCGGAGACGCAAGCCTAGGTTCATCGCCCACCCGCTTTTCGAACTCCTCAACCAACGATTGGTAATACCAAATCAGATCGCTCTTCGAAGCGTTGAAGCGATTCCAATGCCCTTCGCCCTGCGTGCGAGAATCTTGATTCAGAGCCCGTACGTTGTGAATCTTGTCGCAGACTGAGATGAGAAGAGCGGAAGGCGATTTGGCCGCCATCCCAGCCAGATAATGCTCTTTTCGCTCTCGCCACGGGGCTTTTTCGGTCTTGGATTCGGTGATGGAGTCTGAGTTCTGTCGCACGATTTGCTCGACCAGTTCTCCAAACTCGGCGCGAATGTAGGCGACGACCGGTTCTCCTCCGGCGTCTTCAGCGGCATCGTGGAGCAATCCACCAATGGCCTCGTCCTCCGTGCCACCAAACTCAAGGACCAGCCCCGCGACCTGGAGAAGGTGGGAGATGTAAGGTATCGACGTGCCCTTTCGGGTGTCGGCCATGTGGATATGCGCGGCATATCCAACGGCTCGATGAAATCGGCTAGTAAGGTAGGTTTTCGGTTCGTATCTCATAACATTTTTCGCTTCAGACAGCATGCAGCCGAATCAGCGCGACTCAATGAACTCCTCCGCTCTGCTCGAAGCATTCGAAGCAGAGCTTTCCATCGAGGCATTCGGGCGGCTTGGAGTTGCCACATGCGACACACTCTCGAAACGCGGACTTCCTCCGATGCTCCGCTTTGCGGATAAGCAAGCTCAGGCCCCTGCGCACCTCATCGTCGATGCACTTAGCATCATGAAGGCCACCCACGACCCGTTCATGATCGAACAAGGCCACAGGCGTATGCGAGCCAACCCACTGAATCCGGTAGGGTGCCACCGTGATCGAGTCCCCCTCTCGCTGGACGAGAACATGTTCACCGTACTGCCACATCGAATGCAGGTTGTGAGCGAGCGCGTCGCAAAGAGCCTCTACGTCGTTCAATCGCTCGCCCGTGACTGGCTCGACTTGCAACGGCGGGATGCAAGGCGAACTTTTCTCCGCAAGCCGGATCATTTGTGCTCCTTTACTAGCTGCTCTAGACGGTTGAATGCTGCCTGAATGACACCTCGCTCGAACTCCCCAGCGATATGGCCATTGCACCACTTTTCGCCACGGATGCAGACCGCCATGTACTGCCGGACAGTCGCGAGATTTGCCTTTGCAAAGAAGTCGGAAGGATTCGGATAGTCTTGCTCACCGATGTTCAGGAACTTGGGATCGGGGATCGGTTCGCCGTCCTTGATTCCGTGGTATGGATCGATGTAGAAAACAGTTTCGGACACTGCCTCTGACCACTCGTGAACGACAGGGTGATACTTCGGCCACGGAAACTGAATGGCCTCAACGCCACCTTCGAGCTCAATCTTGTCTCCACCTTCCCAACCAATGAACTCTTGAAAGGGCAGACGGTCAAAAGTTGGCTTATACGCTAAGATGCGCTCGATGTCCTCGACCGCTGGAGCGGTCAGGTAGTTGAGCCTTACCATAGCGAGGTTGACCCCTCCCGTCGCAAAATGATCGGCGAACCATCCTCCGTCGTTGTTGTCTGGGAACCGAGAGAAGCGTGTGACGGCACGAAGGAACGTGATTAAATCCCACAGCGAGGCTTCCCGGAACCTTGCACAGTCTTCAAACCTGGCGAGGCACTGCGTGAAAACTCCATTGCTCCATTCAATGCCCTCAGCCTGGACGCGGGGAACGATCTGCTCGAAAAAGTGGTCTAGGGTGTCGAGAAACGTGGTCGCTTCCGGGCCGTACTCCCAACCGTCGCCGCCTGGCTTTTTGATCTCCGGGGTTGGGTCGCTGAGGCCAATCCAAGTGCTTTCAACGCGCCGCCATACATTGAGCTCCAGTGGGTTCCAATCCCGAATCGCTCCCGAACCCAATCCTCCATCAGTCGGCATTCTTCGCCTCACTCGGGCGAATCAACTCTTCAAGAGCTGTGGCGACCTTTTTCTGAACGATGGAAGAGCCATGCCCGTACAAGTCCGCCGTCAAGGAAACTTGGCGATGGCCGAGCAGCTTTTGAACCGCATGGATATCTCCGGTCGCCGCGTGAGCTAAGGTTGCCGCTGTGTGACGGGCTTTGTGGGGCGAAATCACTTTCACTTTCGCGGTTTTACAAAGCTCGACCAGTCGGTCCCGAACAAACTTGGGATCGAGGCGACGGCCATAAGGATTCAAGAAGACGACGCCGTCCGGGTCGGACACACCGTCGATGAGTTGCTTCGACTTGAGTGCTTTTAGTTGATTCAATAGGGATTTGACCAGGTGCAATGAGCGAATCTGGTTCGTTTTGGTCCCAGGCACATAAGTGAGAGCCTTATCTCGCCGCATGAGTTGCCCAGAGATTCGGACGGTTCCCGCGTCAAAGTCCACATCCTGCCAACGTACGCCGCAAGCTTCGGCCAAGCGTGTTCCCGTCATGAAGAGAAAGCTCCAGAACTCGGGGAGATCGGATTGAGCGGCGGCATCCAGGAGCTTCCGGGCCTCCTCTAGCGTTAGGGATACGGGTGGTTGCTTGACTTCCTTCGGTAACTCCACATGAGAGGCAGGATTGATTGATGCGAGCCCGTCGCGAATGGCATCGTTATAGGCGGCTTGCAGGACCGCTCGGATCAGCCGAAGGGTCGAGCGTGAAAGCTTAGCGGTGGGTTCCTCTTTTGCTTCCTTCGCTCGCGGTTGGACGGTCTGACTAGCTTTCATGGAGATCAGCTTTTGGACGTCCGGGCGTCGGAGGTCCTCGATCTTTTTCTTCCCGAGATGAGGGATGATGTGCTGGTCGATCAGCCATCGGTATTGCCGGTAGGTGGAATCAGCTCGGTTCGGCTTAATCGTCGTCTCGACCCACTCGTCGAGGTACTTCCCGAGTGTCCCCTTCGTGGGAGCAGCGACTCGGCCAGCGAGTAACTCGGATTGAAGCTTGCGAAGCTTCTCCGTTGCTTCGGCATGAGATGCCGCCCGTCCACCACGATACTGAAGCTTTCCCGTGACCGGATCAACTCCAATCGCAAGCTTGTACCGCCACTGCGGTCCGTCTTGGTAAACCCATCCGTCACCGTTTGAACGTCGTCTCTGAGTGTTCTTTGCCATGGCCTTCAAAAACTCTTCCCAGCGGGAATAAACGGGAAGAGTTCCGGGAAGGATTGTACCGCACATCGGAAGACAATGATAAACAGATTAGGTTCAAACGGGGATCGAATGAGGACATCTACGCAGATTCAAAGACATGTTTAGTGTCAACTGTTAATCAGCGGGTCATAGGTTCGAGTCCTATTGCGGCAGCCACCTTTTAGGTTCAAAACCTCGTCTTCGGGCGGGGTTTTCTTGTTTTTCAACCGTCAATGTGGAGCAGGGACCCAACAGCAGCGGGCGTATGCCTCGCACTTCAAGTCAGTTGTTTCAGAAAGAGGTTGCCTGCCTCAGGAATGATTTAGAGACCATCAAAAGGGAATAGGACAATTCGTCGAGCCTCAAGAGTCTTGAAGCCTTCAGCACCTGATAGTATTCAGTAGTGTGCGCGAAAGATCACTTACTGACTGGCGAACAGGATCGGCCGTTAATAGATCAGCTCAAAATCCGCTTCGGTCTCTCTGAGTTGCACCTTTTGGGAGAGGGCCTGGAGTCGAGAATCTACGCAATAGATTCTGAGAGGATTCTTCGAGTCCCCAAGAGTTACAAGTCTGACGAAATGGCTGAGAGGGAGAGTTTCTTAGCGATCGTCAACCGGGGGACTTATCCCTATGCGGTTCCCGAGGTTTTGGAAACTGGGGAGTATAACGGGCATCTCTTCGCGGTGGAGCGTCGGCTCTCTGGGTCGGAGATGCGTAAGCGATTTCCTTCACTTTCCACTTCTGAGCGCCAGCTTGCGATGAATCGCTTTCTAGAAGCTATTCAACCCCTGGCAACGGCGGACGTCTCAGACCTTCCTTTTGGCGAAATCACCGGCAAGGACCGTATAGAAGGATCTTCTTGGAGTCAATATCTGCGCCGAAAATCGGAACTTGTGCTCAGTTTTACTCGATCAAAGTTGGAGTCTGCGGTGCCTCAATTGGACAGGACACTCGGGAGGTTCTTTGAGGGCATTGAGGCACTAGAGGGCTATCAGCAGAAGCGCCTTGTTCATGGCGACTACTATCCAGCACACGTCATGATGAATGACGATCTTGAGGTGACCGGGCTCTTGGATTTTAGCCGGTTGACTATCGTAGGCGACCCACTTATCGATGTGGGTGAAGCTCTTTCGACCTTTGAAGATCCTTTGCGTCCAGAAGGTTCGACAGAAAGCGCAGAGTGCTTCCGATCACTAATCATCGAGCGATATGGCCGAGATGCTTTGCGTGATATCAGAACTTATCAGCTCTATTACGGCTTAAACTTTTCAGATTGTGAGCCATCTGATCCGGTGACATATGACTGGTGCGTGCGAACGCTACGAGGCGATATTTGGGAAATTGAATAGCTACTGAGAAGCCTGCAGTAGCTAAAGCGGCGCCGGAGACATCAATCGATCGGTGCGAATTTACTTCGCTACAAGCTCTTTCGCTCGACGTCGAACGAAATCGACGAGAAGAGGAAAGCCAGGATCGGGCATACCACCGTGATCGTAGCCTTGGAGTTCCAGCAGTTGGACATCCTTGTGGCCGATGTCCTTCAACATTCGCCAGAAATAGGCGGACTCCTCGTAGCGGCCATACAATTCTAGATTTCGGTCTCCGGAGAGCAGCAAGATTGGAGGGGCATCTTTTCGAACGTGAAAAACCGGGGCTAGATCGTCGATAATCGCTTGGGTCTCCGGAATTCCGCGTTCTTTCCGAACAGTGAAGTGGGTAATTGACTGACCGCTGAACGGGATTAAGCCGGCAAAGGAATTAGGATCTATCCCGTAAGGCTGTAGCCAACGTTTGTCAAGAACAACCATGCTCGACAGATACCCTCCTGCGGAGTGGCCGCTCACGAATAGGAGCTTAGTTGATCCTCCGTAAGAAGCGATGTTCTTTGTCGTCCACGCTACTGCCGCCGCGGCATCTTCGATATAGACCGGAGCTTTGACTTTGGGACTGAGACGATAGGCGGGAGCCACAACGGCGATCCCTTGGTGCTTCAGCCGGTCAGGAATGCCCTTTTCGCCTCCTGTCAAACCGCCTCCGTGGAACCAAATCACGGTTGCGAAGTCTTTGGCACCTTTGGGAATGTATAGATCTAGTTTGCAACGCTCTTTCGTATAGGCATCTGTAGTCTCGGGCCGATATGACAGGTCTTTGATCAGACGGTCCTGAACGGCACTCTGATCTTGGAGTGGTGCGACGAAGGCTAAGCCAATCAGTGCGGTAACCATTGCTAGTTTGAGTATGGACCGAATTGTTTAGCCAACTTGGTGTTCAGAATACGGATAGATATGCTTGAACAATGTGAGTTTAGGGGACATCCTGCCGTTAGGTTGAAAAACGATCTGATTAGTGTTGTGGTCGTCCCAAAACTTGGCGGAAAAATCGCCTCTTTGAAGCGTACAGGGGGACGAGAATGGCTCTGGCAGAACCATTCAATCGAACCGACGAAGGCTAGTTACGGTGAGAGCTTTGTTGAGAAGCACGACACTGGTGGGTGGGACGAATGTGTTCCAACCGTCGATCCTTGCACCCTTTCTACAGGTGCTTTTGAAGGAGTTAGCCTTCCGGATCATGGCGAGCTTTTCTGCCAGGAATGGCAAATATTGAGCGAGAATTCTCTCTCGTTATCTTTGGAGGCGAAAGGAGTGAACCTGCCCTATCGTTTTCATAGAACGATAACCCTACCAGACTCCGGCGATCGTCTCTTACTTCAATATGAATGCGAAAACTTGAGTCAACATGAGATGCCTTTCGGCTGGTGTTGCCACCCGTTGCTTGCTATCGAACCGGGAATGAGAATTGATTTTCCAGAAAACTCAGTGGCTCGCTTGGCCTCCGCAATTGATGACTTTCCGGGTTCGAAGGAGACTTACTTTTCTTGGCCCACGGTTTGCGGTGTTCGACTGGATTCGGTAACAAATCCTGGTGCAGAAGAGTTTCGTGCGATGGGGGCGAAAGTCTTCGTTGGGCCGCTTTCGGAAGGCTGGACCCAGATCGGCGATGAAGATGAGAAACTCCGTTTTGAATTTAGTTTATCGGAGATAGAGCATGTCGCGATGTGGATGAACTTCGGGGCGTGGGCAGGCGTAGGTGACGAGCCGTACTTCAACTTAGGCTTTGAACCGTGTATTGGCGCTTATGATAGCTTGGATGAGCCTTATCAAAAAGGACACAATCCAGTAGTTTTGATGCCTGGAGAGACTCGCAGATGGCAGCTAACGGTTCGATTGGTTTCTTCGAAAATCGGTAGGTGAACTCCCAGTTTCGGCTTTGAATCTGAGGCTGAAATAGAACGGATCCATTCCAACTTCAGCAGCGATTTCGTACACACTCAAGTTTGTTCTTTCGAGAAGGGTCTTCGACTTTTCCATGCGTTTTGAGTGAACGTATTGCCTTGGCGACACCCCAATTTCCTGGCGGAATAAGTGGCTCATACGAGACTCGGAGATGCCAGCCACGGTAGCCAGTTCCGGGTTGCTCAGCGGGTTCGCTATATGAGTGTGAATGTGTTGTACAACCAGGTGAATTCGTTCATCAATGCTGACAAATTCCTGCGGTAGTTCTTCTGCGCATAAGAGCAACAGGCGCTCTAGCGCGTTCATCCCGAGTCGAATCCGATTGATACTCGGAAGGTTAGCGGCTTGGATGACGATCTTAAAAGCTTCACGAATCTCTTTGCTTTTGGGCGAAAGGACGTGATGGCCGTCCTCAACACTTGGCCATTTCAGAAGATCAAGCCAAGAAGCCTTCGGCTTGAAATGGACCCAGTAAATTGCCCAAGTTGTTGCTTCCTTCGAGATTCCGTAGTCCTGATGACTCCCCGGTGAAACGAGGACGATATCGGGTTCGTTAACTAAAATTTCGCCTTGCGCGGTTCGAAAAACGCCCTGACCACTAAGCGTCATCACCAATAGCCAGTCGTCGGTGCCGCCCGGTCTCTTTCGGCTGTATCCCGGACCACGAAGGTAGTGGCCGGCAAGCAATCCATCATACAATGGCAAGTCAATAGCAACTCGATCGCGCAACATCAGTAGCAGAATATTATAGGAATCTTGCAAACGGAATAGTTCGATTTATCTCGCGATTTTGGACAATAAATGCATGAGCTTCGAAGTCACGTTGCGACGGGAAACTGTATCTATTCCGACATACAAACCTGCGAACCCCGATAAGCACCCTATGTTTCTGGATCGTCGGGTTTACCAGGGGAGCAGCGGAAAGGTGTATCCGCTGCCCGTGACGGACCGGATTGCCGAGGAGCCCGTTCCTCAAGATTGGGATGCGATCTTTTTGAACAATGGAATCGTCGAGGTAATGCTTTTGCCCGAGATTGGTGGACGAATTCACGCGATTACGGACCTAAGCAACGGCTACGAAGCGATCTACCGTCAGCATGTTATCAAGCCGGCTCTCGTCGGGCTCGCCGGCCCTTGGATCTCAGGCGGCGTTGAGTTCAACTGGCCACAACATCATCGCCCTTCAACTTTTATGCCTACCGACGTCGAGATTGAGCATTCGAATGACGGTTCAATTACCGTCTGGATGAGCGAGCATGACCCGATGGACCGCACAAAAGGGATGCATGGGGTCTGCCTGTACCCCGGTCGAAGTGTCGTCGAGATCAAGGTGCGGCTCTATAACCGAACTGCATTCACACAAACGTTCTTGTGGTGGGCTAACATTGCAACCCATGTTCATGAGGGGTACAAGTCGTTCTTTCCACCCGAAGCCAACATGGTTGCCGATCATGCGAAGCGCGCGCTGAGTGCATACCCTCGCAGCGAAGGCTACTATTATGGTGTTGACTATGCGCAGAGAGGTTTGTCTGGGGTTCCCGACGACGAGCTGCCAGCGATATTCTTGCCTGCCCATGCCGGTGGAAAAGGGCCTTCATACGCTCCAAACGACCTGTCTTGGTACGCAAACATCCCTGTTCCAACGTCATACATGTGTGTTGCAACTGATAAAGATTTCTTTGGAGGATATGACTATTTCAAGGAAGCCGGTCTCATCCACGTTGCAGATCACCATATTTCTCCTGGCAAAAAGCAGTGGACCTGGGGCAATCACGACTTTGGCTACGCGTGGGATAGGAACCTAACCGATTCTGATGGACCCTACATTGAACTGATGGCGGGGGTCTACACAGACAATCAGCCCGATTTCTCTTTCATCGGTCCTTGGGAGACCAAAACATTCAGCCAATACCTATACCCGTACCAGAAGATTGGCCCGGCACTCTATGCCAACCTCGAAGTTGCCATTTCAAGTGACGGTAAGTCGATTGGTGTCGCTTCAACTTCAAGTCAGCTTCTAAACATAGTTGCGGAAAATACTACGAAGTCTCTGGAATGGAAGGATGTTAAAGTAGATCCAACTCACCCGTTTAAGCAGAGCTTTGAAAAGGCGACCAGGATTACCGTTTTCCGTGGGGCCGTTTGTATCGGACAATACGATTCAGAGGACACCTTTGTGCAACCTCTGGAGTCAGCAACAGAGCCGCCGCTTGCAAACGAAATCGAATCTTCAGACGAACTGTATCTGACTGGCTTGCATCTGGCGCAATATCGACACGCCACTCGGAAGGCGGTTGACTATTGGCAGGAAGCGCTCAAGAGGGATCCTGGTGATTCACGATGCAACAACGCCATCGGACTTTGGCGGCTTCGACGAGGGGAGTTTGAACTGGCCAAGGAGCATTTCCAAACTGCAATCAAGAGGCTTACTAAACGAAATCCTAACCCTTATGATGGCGAGCCGTATTACAATCTTGGGCTAACCCTTCGATTTTTGAAGGAGGAAGAAGGAGCCGAAAGAGCGTTTGCTAAAGCCTGCTGGAATGTTGCGTGGAAGGTTCCGGCCCACCTGGCTCTTGCCGAGCTAAGTGCCTCACATGGGAGTTGGGCGGATGCCATGTCGCATCTTGACCAAGTTCTTCAGAGAGATGGTAGCAACTTAAGAGCACTTAACCTTAGGACGACGATCAGGCGAGAAATGGGTTTATCATCCGAGGACAGCGCATCTTTACAACATGATCCGCTGGATGTTTGGGGGCGCTATTTGGCTGGGTTGCCAGCGTTTAAGGACAACCAGATGAGAATTGACCTGGCTCTCGACTTGGCTTCCAGCGGATTTTATGATCAAAGCGTAAGCATCCTCGATCAGTTGGACCTGAATGCGACGGACGGCTCAGTTCCATTGGGTCTGTATCACAAAGCTTACTTTCTCAAGCTACTAGGGAGTCAAAGCATGGCGGATTACAAAGCTGCGATGAATGCCCAGCCAGACTATTGCTTCCCATCCAGACTTGAGGATCTCGTGGTGCTAGAATCGGCCCCAGAAAGTGATTTCAGGGCCAAATACTATCTTGGGAATCTGCTGTATGACAAAGGAAGGCACGAGGAGGCGATTGCGAGCTGGGAAAAGGCGGTTGCTGGCGAGCCCAGCAACTCGGTGGCGCACCGAAACCTCGGTATAGCCTACTTTAACGTCCGACATGACGCGCAAAAAGCCCTGGATTCCTATGAAGCTGCCCTAGCTGCTTCACCGAATGATGCCCGGCTCTGGTTTGAAAGGGATCAGCTTTGGAAGCGCGTCGGGCGAACTACTTCTGAGCGCACATGTGTACTGGAATCGAGAAAAGATTTGGTCCTCCTTCGCGACGATTTGACGATTGAGTTTTGTGATTTACTCAATGATGATGATCGGCCAGATGAGGCAGAAAAGATCCTTCAATCAAGGCGATTTCAGCCTTGGGAAGGTGGCGAGGGAATGGCGCTCGGGGTCTATGTGCGGACTCAGCTTGCGCTTGGTCACCGATGCTTACTCTCAGGTAACGCAAACAGAGCGACGGCCCATTTTGAGAACGCCCTAACGCCTCCCCAGAACTTGGGAGAGGCCCGACATCTATTGGCAAATGCGAGTGATGTCTGGCTGGCAATGGGTGACGCGTGCGCAGCTACTGGGCAAAGCACCGATGCGAAAAAGTGGTGGCTTAAGGCGGCAGAGTTCAAAGGAGACTTTCAGGAGATGGCGGTTCAGCCGTTCTCTGAGTTCACATATTTTCAGGCGGTCGCCCTCGTGCGGCTTGGCCGGACCGATGAGGCAAAGGAGCTACTACGAAGACTTGGTAACTACGCTGATGAACTCGCCAAATCCGAGGCGAAAATTGACTATTTCGCAACTTCACTTCCGACGATGCTCCTCTTCGAAGATGACCTTCAGGCACGGCAAAACATGAGGGCCAAAGAACTCAAGGCGTTGTCAGAAAAAGGCCTTTCCTAGTTCTTGCCGCCCGTTGTGGCAATACCCTGGATGAAGGTCTTTTGAGCGAAGAAGAACAATACGATAATCGGCAGCGTGAATACGATTGACGCTGCCATCAGTTGAGCCCATTGACCGCCGTAGGCGCTCATAAACTGCTGAAGGCCATATGCGAGCGTGTACTTAGAGGTGTCGTTGATATAAATGAGCGGACCAAGAAAGTCGTTCCAAGTGCCGAGGAACTGAAACAGAGCGCATGTGGCTAATG
Organism: Chthonomonas sp. UBA1950; assembly: GCA_002336105.1. Taxonomy (GTDB): domain Bacteria; phylum Armatimonadota; class Fimbriimonadia; order Fimbriimonadales; family Fimbriimonadaceae; genus Fimbriimonas. The sequence goes on from DDEQ01000050.1 coordinate 29,343, forward strand.
CTGGTTTTGCGAGAGGCAGAACGATTTGAGCGAAGATTCGAAACTCGTTGGCGCCATCAAGTCGGGCGGATTCTGCCACTTCTTCTGGAAGGGTTTTGAAGAACTGGCTCAGTAAGAAAATGAAGAAGGGTGCGCCAGCGAATGCCGGGACCAGCAGTGGAAGATAGGTCCCGTACCATCCAAGCGAGCGGAATACCTCGAACTGCGGGATCATCGTGACTTGACCTGGAAGTGCCATGGTGGCGATAAGGATTCCGAATAAAGGACGATTCAGTTTGAAGTTGATGCGTGCAAAGCCATAGGCCACGATTGAGCTAGACAGCACCGCCCCAAAGACTGAGACCGCACACAAGAACAATGTGTTCTTCAGATATTGATCGAACGGAACGGTCGAGAGAGCTTTGGGATAATTTGCCCAAACCATGGGGGATGGAATGAGGCTAGTCAGGCTGAAACTTGCTCCGTTCGCCCCCGTGTAAATCTGGTTCTCTGCTTTCAATGAAGTAGATAGCATCCAGATAAGCGGTAACGCGGCAGGAATGGACAGGCAGATCAAAGCGATATGCGTGAAGAGTTTTGAACCCTTATTCGTCGTAACCAAGTCTCTTCCTCCTTGAAATTTCCTTCGAAACTGCAGCCTGCACCTCGGTCATGGCATTTGTTGGTGAGATCTCCCCGCGTAAGGCAAGGTCTTCGTATTTCTGAATCGTATCGTTGACAAAAACCTGGTAAGCGACGGGCGGTTGCGCCTGGATCATCGGGCTTTTGATCGCACTCACGAACGTCGCAAACTGTGGATGTTCCTTCATGTATTTTTGGTAAATCGGTGCGTTGGCTACGGCGTCACTGGGTGGTAGCCAGCCTCCCCAGACATAAAACTCGGCGGCGACAGTCGGCTGCGAAAGCCCTGACCAAAACTTAATGAAGTCCCAGGCTCCCTGCTTTTCCTTCGCCGATTTTGGAATGATCATGAAGTTCCCGCTTCCTAAACCAGCTCCGGGTAATCCACCAGATGGAGCCGGGACAAGGGCCGTTTTGTATTTGAGATTCGGCGCATATTTCGCGATCTGTTCGACGCGCCAAGGACCATCAACGACGGCCGCATAAGCACCAACAATAAATGGCCATCCGGCAGAAAACGACGACGAGTTCAACCCCGATTGAAAGCGAGAAACGGAGTCATACCCATCTCTTTGTCTTAGAGACACTAGGTTTTTCAGGCAATCGAGGTTCTTTGGATTTCCCAGAGTTAGCTTGTCTTTCTGAAAGTCGTAGATCCCACCACCAAAGAGAGAACTGGTTTCCGCCCAGCTTCCGGGCATGAATCCAAGCCGTGAGATATTGCCCTTGGAGTCCTTCTTGGTCATCCGCTGGGTGACTCGGCAAAGCTCCTCCCATGTCTTCGGGAACTCACGAACGCCAGTTTCCTCAAACGCTTCGGGAAGATAAAAGACACCTTTGACTTGCAAGCCAATTGGAAATCCGTAAGTTTTGCCCTTATATTGCCCAACACGTTTGACGATCGGATAGGACTGAGTGTCAAAGAGACGGCGCTCCTGAGGGGTCATGATGTCCTCGAAGGGAAGGAGCATCCCACCTTCCGCCCAAGTCGGAATAACTGGATTCCACTGGGCCATCACATCCGGCGGGTCTCCGCCCATTGCTCCAAGGAGGAACTTCGTATCCGCTCCGCCTGGTACCGACAGAGCAAGCACTTCGTATTTGTTTTGGCTCTTGTTATACCGATCAACAATCCGATCGACGACTACTTTCCATTCTGCCGACCACATATGCCAAAAGCGGACCGGAATGCGATCTGGGTATTTCCGATAGACGGCATCTGATGCCGGCTTCTTGGGTGACGCCATGAACCACACCAATAAAATAGTAGCGAACACAGCTACGACCATCTTTCCGATGTGCTTAGCTGCCATAGTGCACCCACCTTTTCTGCGTTCCAAATAAGGCCGATGTGAGGACAACGATTGCCAAGAACAAAACCCACGCCATTGCACTTGCGTAGCCCATGTCGGCGTATCGCCAAGCTCGGTCAAACAAGTACAGAGCGTAGAACCGAGTCGAGTCTTCTGGGCCACCGTTCGTCATGATGTAAGCCTGAGTGAAGTATTGTAGCGACCCGATGACACCCATCACGAGGTTGAAAAAGATAACGGGCGTGAGCATGGGGAGGGTGATCTTAAACAGCCTCTTGGCTGGCGAAGCTCCGTCAACGATTGCAGCTTCGTATAGGTAATTCGGGATGTCTTTTAGGCCGGCAAGGTAAATTACCATGCTGTTCCCAACTCCCCAAAGCCCCATGAACATCAGGCTCCAAAGCGCCCATTTGGGGTCACCTAACCAGGCAGGGCCGGTAACCCCACATTTCGCCAGCAGTCCGTTTACAAGGCCTATCTGAGGATTGAGTATCCAACTGAAAATCGCTGTTGTAGCTACTGTAGGAACGATCGAGGGGAGAAAGAAAACAGTCCGATAAACTGAAATCCCCCGAACATTAGCATTGAGCAACAGCGCAAGGATCACACCACAAAAGATGCCAAGGGGGACCGAAATGATAGCAAACTTGAGCGTAACTACAGCGGCATTTCGAAACACCTGATCGTCGAAAATAAGGCTTTGATAGTTAGCTAATCCGACGAATTTGGGCGGACGAACGATGTCGTACCTAGTGAACGAGAGCTGTATGCTCCGAAGAAATGGCAAACCGGTGAAGACAATGAAGCCGATCAGCCAAGGCGAAATGAACGCCAAACCAGTGAGTTCACGGCGAAGCTTTGGACTCACGAGCGGCTCCTTTTTAGGTGAATCAAAGCGCAATCTCTAGATTTGAGTCGAATGACAATCTGATCATTGATCGTCACATCTGCTCTTGACCAAAGCTCATGTAGCTTCCATTCGCCTGTGATGCCAAGTCTGTCTAGTTTCACGGTTTTGGTAACGGCGTCGGTCCGGTTGAAGTTGAAGAGTGCGATGTAGTAACTATCATCGTCTTCTTTCCAATAGAAGATGTCTCCAGAGCCTTCACCCATGTCGGCATTCACTGGCCGAAAGTCGGGTGTTTTCCAAGCCAACTCAAGAGCTTCTCGATTGCCAAAAATCTCTTTCACGCGCTCAATGGCTTTCGGATTGGTCAGGTTGTCGCCTTCGATCATCATGCCGCCACCAATCACCGAAGCGGTGAAGCGAGTCCGTCCTTCTTCGATCATCGTGGGTGGTTCACCAAGTGCCTGATACACGCAAGCACTGTCGGCATCGACAAACGGGTACAAGGATTTGGCTTGCCACCAGGCGTAATTTTGCGAGTTCAGGAAGTATTCGCTCGCGCCGATATTCGAAAAGACATCACAGCTTAGGCGTCTGGCATGCCCGTACCCATGTGGGAAGAGCGGAGCAATGCTCAGGCTGATGAAAATCGGTCGGCCAACCTTCTTAAGCGAGAGTTGCTCGACAATTCGCTGCATTCCTACTCGGTAGGCAGCGGTTCCAGTCGTAATCTTCTTGTCATAGTGCTCGCCTTCCAGCGCGCCATGCGTCGTGAAGTCGAGTTTGATATAGTCAAACCCTTGATCGACGAAGTCCTTCAAGGTGGCGTCAATGCGAGCCAGTGTGCCCGGGTGGGTTGGGTCGAGTGGCCATCCGCTATCCAGCTTTGGTAGTAACTCGCCTTCCTTGTCTTTGAGTTGAAGGTCTTTGTATTTATACTTGCCGATTGCCTTCGAATCTGGCTCTCCCCAGTTCACAAATGGTGTCCAGTAGATGCCCGCCTTGAGTCCGGCGGCATGGGCTTTATGACAGAATTCAATGCGCTGTTTTCGGCTCAGGTTGTCCCAGAAGGAATCGAAATTGACATAGGCAGTGCCCCCCGTTCTGAGCCACGGTAGCTCTTTGTCGATGAAATTGATCGCAGCAAGCGCCGAATCATTGTTGATTTCGGACTTGTGACCAGACCAACTATTCCAACCTGTCGGGACCGGACCTTCCCAAGCGAGAGGCTTCTGCACGAGAGCATTTAAGGCTCCAAAACGCTCAAGCCCTGTCCTCCAGTCCGAGTACTGTCCGATGCTGAATCTAGGCGAAGAAATGGGATTGCCCATCACGACCCCGTGAGGCAATTTGTCTCGAGTGTGCGATCCAGTAGCTCCAGCAAATACCGTTAGTCCACCGACTTTGCTGAATTTCACCGCCGATTTCCAGAGATCGTGGTCTATGGAACCAGCGACGAGACCGAGCCTAGTCGAGTCGTCGTAAATCGCGCCTACTTCGTAGCTCCCTTCAGGAGCGTTTTCGACCCAGCCATCAGACCGGTACCGGTCATAGGCATCGTTATCATAGGGCACGCCAAGACATTGCAGGGGGGCAGAGTGAGCAATCGACACCGAGTCGGTAACAATCGGGGCCATGTAGTTGGCTCGTAGAGTTCCTGTTGAGTCGAGATAAGTCAGTTGAATGATCGCTTCAGATTTGCCCTCGTAAACCCAAAACGACTGCCTGAGTTCTTCCGAATCGCCGCCTTTGTTATGAACAACAAGCAGAACTCCTTTCCCGAATTTGTCGTGAACTGGCTTTGTCTCGATGAGGTGCGTGGGACGTGCGTCTGTTCTCTTCAGGTTGCCTGGCGAGTAGCGGAGTTCGCCATGAGCATTCAGAAGGCTTGCAGCTCCGTTCACCCATTCCAATGAAAAGCGTCCTGTAGCTTTGGCCACTTTGAGCGAGAGACGCCCGTTTTCGACAATGACAAGATCATGAGAGGTCTTAACATTGACCGGCGGCATTGCTGGCTGAATAAACATATTGTAAAACCTAAGCGCGGACCTTGACCTTGGTGGCGCCGGGGCCGCGAACCTTAAACTCTGTGACCTTACCGTTCTTCCATTTGAAGTCTACGGTTTGGCCACCTCTCATACAGAGGCCCTTTACTTCACCATCTTTCCAGGATTTTGGAAGGGCTGGCAAAAGCTTTACTTCGCCTTCTCGGCTCTGAATGAGCATTTCTGCAACTGCTGCTGCCCCGCCAAAGTTGCCATCGATTTGGAAAGGCGGGCAGGCATCCAAAAGGTTTGGATAGGCGCCGCCGCCTCCATCGTATCGAATGCTGGTGTCAGCTACAGGATTTAGCAATAGTTTGAGCAGCGTCCAAGCTTTCTCGCCTTCGTGCAATCGAGACCAAAGGCATGCTTTGTAAGCGATGCACCAACCTACGCCGTCGTCGCCCCGCCGCTGTAGAGAAACCTTTGCAGCTTTCGCTAACTCGGGAGTTTGGTCCATCGAGATTTCGGTGGCAGGATATAAGCCATACAGGTTTGAGACGTGGCGATGATGAACGTCTTGTTCTTCGTAGTCCTCTAGCCACTCCATGATTTGGCCGTGTTTTCCGACTCGTGTTGGAGCTAGTTTTGCACGCTTAGAAATTAGCTCTCGTCGGAATTCCTCGTCAATGCTTAGCTCTTTGGATGCTGAAATCACATTTCCGAATAACTCGCGGACAAGTTGCATGTCCATGGTTGGCCCCATACAGTTCGAGATTCCTTTACCTGTTGTTGGATCGATGAAAGAATTCTCTGGTGAGTTCGATGGGGAAGTCATGTACCAGCCGGTTTTGGGATCGCGAACGAGCATATCCATGAAGAAAAGAGCTGCCCCTTTGAGAGTTGGATAGACCTCACGAAGATTTTTCTTGTCCTTTGTAAAAGCGTAGTGGTCCCAAAGGTGCTCGCACAGCCAAGCTCCTCCTCCGCAGAACGAACCCCAGTTCGATGATTCGCCAGGGGACGTAAAGTGCCAAGGGTTTGTGATGACGTGAGCAACCCAGCCACGAGCATCGTAGTATGCCTTTGCAGTTTTCTCACCATTCGAAACAAGCTTCGGAATGAACTTGAGAAGCGGTCGATGGCAATCAGCGAGGTTGGTGACTTCGGCTGGCCAGTAGTTCATCTGAACATTGACGTCGAGGTGAAAATCTCCGTTCCACGGAGTGCGGGTCTCTTCAGCCCAGATGCCCTGTAAGTTCGTTGGTAGTGGGCTGTCGGGGCGACTTCCCGAGATGAGGAGATATCGACCAAAGTTGAAGTAGAGAGTCGCAAGAGAAGGGTCTTCCTCTCCGGATTTCATGGCTTCTAACCGTTTGAGCGTAGGCATTTGTGCGCTTGGGCCAGACGGCAGAGTCAGAGATACGCGTCGATAATATCGCTGATGATTTCGCGTTCCGTTTCGGCGGATCTGCTCAAAATTTCGGGTTGAAGCCTGCTCAATCGTCCGTAAGGTCTGCTTCTGAAAATCAGGTTCAAACATATTAGTACCTGCCGATACTAATAGAGTTGCTTCGTCTGCGCCCGAGACATGGATGCCGGTTTGATCAGTCGTGACTTTCCCACCTTTCGCCACCACTCTCAATCTGCCCTGAAACCGAACTCCTTCAACTGAGGGATTTCCGCTGTCAAGTTGTCCAGTCAGGATGAAGTCGTTTCCGTCTATATTACTAGTCGCTCGTTCTGATCGACTTAACGTAGCGTCGAACGTAATCACGCCCGGCTTGTCCGCTTTGTAGCGATAGGCAATCACTCCATCGGGAGCGGAGGCTATCGCCTCTCGCATAAATGTCGTTCTGCCAGACCGATAAGAGATCGAAGCAACGGCGGTGTCGAGATTAAGCTCGCGCCTATAATCTGAAAAATCAGCTTTTGGCGTCCGGATAATCAGGTCGCCAAGCACCTGATAGCACCCATATTGAGGACCTGAACTGCCCGGTCCCTTGCAGACGAAGTTCTTCTGCATCAGGCTCTCAGCTTCAGAGTTCTTACCCTCAAGGAGAAGCTGCCGGATTGTGGGGAGGATTCTGTGAGCGTCTTCACGATCTGCGTCTTGAGGCGAACCAGACCACATCGTCGATTCGTTGAGAACGACTCGCTCCTCAGATACTCCGCCAAAAACCATCGCACCGAGACGACCGTTCCCCAGAACCGACGACTCGTAAAAGCGAGTCGCCGGTTCCTGAGTCCAGATCGTTTGTCCCGGATCGATTTTGGTGGTGTTAACCATTACGATCGCCAGAATAGAAATCACGGGTCTTTATGGGTTACTAGGTGCGGGTGGGTTGCCGGTTGGCTTAGGCATCGGAGGTGGTCCGCTGCCTTCTTGTTTCACCGCGATCTTGTTAGGATCAAAGTTATCGCCACCGTTGTTGCTGCAGCCGACCAATTGGGTCGCTGCAGCAATGACTAGAATCAGGAGAGAGGTTTTCTTCATTCGTTATTTCCATTCGCCCATCTGAGTCATCCAGTAGGTGACTGCGGGGGCTCCCGGCCAACCTGATCCAGTGACTCGGACTTTATACATGTCGTAAACATCGTCTGCAAACGAGCGGTAGGCATTCATTGATTTGACGTGACCGTCGAAGAAGGAGAACGCAACGAGTTTGTTTCCGATGCCGCGGGCGTATGACACTTGGTTGTTGCTAATGCCACACCAATAGGTGTCGCATCCATACGCGAAGAATCTCGAATAGATATTCGGGAATGGGGTGCGAGTTCCCATCGTCATCGCCGTACCTGCGATGTTCTCTAGCGAATTGGCTGTGCCTGAACCACCGCGAACATAGACTGGATTGTTATCCCAAGTGTAAGCGCGCTGCCAAACGGTTGCGTCCTCGCTCTCGATGTCGGTGAGGGAATCGCCTTGACCTTCGTTCTTACCTGCATCGCAGTTAAGCGCGAAGGCTCGTGGAAATCGACTCGATTGATCTCCGTAATAGGTTTGACCGTTGTCTTGGAATGGAGCCCAGTTGCCGTCATAGGTCGGGGCTTCGAAGATGCCGCCGCTCCCTTGCTCTTGACGGGTGTAGATCGTACCGTCAGCTTTAGGGGTCTTGCCACCGTTTTTAATGTATGGAAGGATCGAATCTTTCCAGGTTAGGCCTTGGCTGCGAGGATGGCTCCAGTTCATTTGGTAGACCGTGACGAGCATATCGTCGAAGTCTCCGGAGTACATGACAATGCCGAGAGCACTGTTTTTGATGTTGCTCAGTTCCTGCGTTCGCTTAGCGGCTGCTTTAGCTTGCGCAAAGACCGGGAAAAGGATAGCTGCAAGGATTGCAATGATTGCAATGACGACGAGTAGTTCAATGAGCGTAAATGCTTTTTTCATAGGTATCTCTTCTTTGAGTGCAGATTTGTCTTCGACTCTGTTAGGTAGCCGTAGATTCACGAACGATCAGTTCGGGAACGAGAATTCTTTGTTGTAATGGCGATGTGGGGTCCTCCATTTGTGCTTGTAGGAATTGCCAGGTGAGTCGGCACATCTCTTCGATGGGCTGTTTGACGGTGGTGATCGGAACTTGACAGTGCGCTGTCTCGTCGATGCCATTGAAACCGACAATCGCAACCTCTTGCCCGACCTTGATGCCATGGTTTAGCAGGATCGTCGATACCGTTACGGCGGTTTCGTCGTTCATACAAAGCAGGGCTTCAGGGAGTTTCCTTGAATTGATGATCTCATCGAGGACTTGTTTGATTGATCTATAAGTTGTAGTTTCGACGCCTATCGTTTGTGAAGGCAATCCCGAGCCCTCCATTGCGTCTCGATACGCGTCAAATCTTGGTCCGCTGTCGATTAGGTCCGAAGTCCAAGGCGCAACGTAAGCGATTTGCTTACGACCGGTAGAAAGGAGGTGGTCCATCGCCATATCTGCGCCGCGTCGTAAATCGACACCGACGAAAGAGCGAGCCTCTGACCAGTAGGCGCCCATGCTGACAAACGGGATCATCGGTGCGATCCGATCCGATTGCTGAGCAAAGGCTTCAACCGAAGCAGATGTATCGAAAGCAATAATGCCGTCAACTGGAACCCTTAGCGCTCGGTCAAACGAATGTGCTGAAGAGTATTCAATGTCAACATCGGTGACCGCGAGGACGGATTCCGTTCCTCGAAGCAGAGAGCGCATACAGTCGAGGACTTCGCCACGATAAGTCGAAAACTCCAAACTCATCCAAAAGCCGACCAATCCAGTTCGGCCATTGGTGAGCGCTCGGGCGGCAGAATTAGGAAGGTAGCCGAGTTCCTTGGCAGCGCTTAAGACCTTCTCTCGAGTCTCGGGTGATATAGAGATGTCGGACCGACCACTGAGGACGCGCGACACGGTTGCTCCCGAGATATTGGCAATTCTCGCAACGTCGTCCCTCGTCGGACGCCCAGACCGCCTTGGCTGCACGCGTGTACTGTACACGCGTTCATTATAACATGACATACAAAAATGGGTAGTCGAAAAGTGAAAAACCCGTAAAAAGAGCCAAATAGGCTATCGAGATACCGTTAGTTCAAAAATGTAGCTAGAATGCGCTTCCATGGCTGGAATAGCAAAACCCTCTTGCATGAGCTTTTCGCCCGAAGATTTCACGGGCTGAGCAACAACTTCTGAAGAATTGAGTTCGCGAATCAAATAGCTCTTCTTTGCATCAAGACCTTTTAGTTTGAGCATCGAGTTGTCAGATTTGTCGATGGAATAGACGAATAGGACAGCCTTGGTTCCATAGGTGTACATCAAAGCAGACCGTGTGCTCTCGTATGGAGACTGAAGACGATACAACTCGCCAAGTTGGACAACAATTCGAATCTGCTTATAGGTTTCGATTGCATTCCTTGCTATCCCTATTTCTTTCTCGTCTAATTTGGACAGGTCGACATCCATGCCAAGTCGGCCGCTCATCGCGACATCAAAGCAGAATTTGAGCGGTCGCTCGCCCCAACGAGTGACGTGACATGCGGTTGCAATCGCTGGTAAGAAGAAACTGTAACCCCACTGGATAAAGATTCTTCGAACCGGGTCGGTCATGTCACTAGCCCAGACTTCGTGGGCAAATCTCATGGCTCCATAGTCAGACCTAGCTCCGCCGCCAGAACACATCATCAATTCAACATTTGGATGCTCGTCTTGTAACTGACGCATGATCGAATACAGCGCATTCACGTAGTCAATTTGAAGGTTTGACTGCCGACTCTTCGACAGATAAGGAGAGCCTGGTTGAGTGAAATAGCGATTGCAGTCCCACTTGATGTAAGTGATTCCTGGGTTTGCCTCAAGGGTTTTGTGTAAAACGTTGTAGGAAAAGTCGCGAACGACAGGATTTGTGAGGTCAAGCACCATCTGATTTCGTTGGAGGTCAAATGGTCGTCCAGGTTGCTGGATCAACCAGTCGGGGTGCTTTTCGTAGAGTTCGCTCTTGGGGTTCACCATTTCAGGTTCGAACCACAGACCAAACCTTATATTCTCTTTTTTCGCAGCGTCGGTGAGTGCTTTGATACCGTTCGGGAGTTTTTTCTCATCAACCATCCAGTCGCCAAGACCTTGACCGTCGTTGTCTCGTGGGAACTTACTTCCAAACCAACCGTCGTCAAGCAGAAACAGCTCCATGCCAAGCGCTTTGGCATCGGCAAGTAGGGATGTGATTTTCTGCTCGTCGAAAGTGAAGTAAGTTGCTTCCCAGTTATTCAGCAGGATGGCTCTTGGTGATTTGCCGTCTCGGATGATGTTTTCGCGAACATAGGTGTGGAGCTTGCGAGTCAAGTCGCCAGTTCCAGCATCGCTCCAAGCCCAAACCATTTTGGGAGTATCAAAGGTTTCGCCCGAGCTGAGGTGGTAGCGACTTCCGAATGGGTTCACGCCAGCAATGACTGATAATCGAGCGTCGTGGAGCATTTCAAATGCGAATCTGAAGCTACCAGACCACGCGAACGAGCCTCCAATAACCTCTCCTGAGTCTTCATTCGCTTGGCCTTGAGACAACATAAACCACGGAAGCTGGAATTGTTGAGCTCTCGATCCGAGTTTAGAATCGAGCACCTTTGTGCCGTAGGAGAGCTTTTCTTGACATAAATTGGCTTCGTCTGCCCAATTGCCGTGCATCTGCGAGAGGTGCCAATCTCCCGGTGCGAGTGTCAAGAATGAAGAAGCGATAGACTCGAGAACGATGGAACCGTTTTCGTCATTGCGAACGGTTAGCCAACATTCAAAAACATCGGACTTCGGGAATGTGCGAAAGTTGAGTCGAACGGAAAGGTCGTATTGATCATCCTTCAGATCGATTCGAGTGAGATTGTCTTTCGATGTCCAGCCCTGAACTTTGAGGTTGGTTGAAGTGTTGCCATCAGAGTGAGTGATGGAAAGCGCTGGCTCGAAAATCCAACCATCGCCTGCTTGTGGATAGGCTAGTGGAAGTTTTTCATCAAAGACTGTGCTTCCAAACGACTGAAGAAGCAGGTGTCCCTCTTCGTCTACTTTGAACACCAGTTTCGTGCGCTCAGTTTGAATGCCAAGTGTTGTTTCGCTACTCAAAATCTCAACCTCGATCTCTGCCCGATTTAGCGGCGGGATCTAGAATGATGAGTCTACCGATGTACGGCGGTACATCCGCCGAGTGTGCTCAGAGATGCAATTCTTACGTCAATTATCGGTTACAGGGCTGGGGCTTGGTAAATGATTCTCTCTAAGATGGCAACCGCAGCCGCGTGGGTCCGTTCGTGAGTGATTGATATTTTGATTCGAAGCCGACCGGTGTCGAAATGAGGCGAATCAATTCTTGCAGTTGGAATGCCCAGCTCATTCGGCAAAATCTCGACGTCTTGCCAGCCAATGGGAAGCCCGACAGCCTTATAAATTGCTTCTTTGGCCGCCCATCGTCCAGCGACTTGGTTGGGCTTGACCACAAACTCTCTTTCAAGCGGTGTCAGAATCCGTTCCAAAAAGCCGGGTCGTTCCATAGCCTTTTCGATTCGCTTGATTTCAACTAGATCGATGCCTACCCCGACAACCATGGTTACAGGCTACCTTGGACGAGCTTAGGCTTCGTCGGCTTCCGGGTCCGGCAAAACCTTCAACATTTCGCGCGCATCAACCGGATTATCGACAAGTTCGTCTCGCTGGACCTTACCATCTCGGAAGCGGACGACTCGTTTGCAATGTTTGGCGATATCTTCTTCGTGGGTGACAATCACTACTGTTTTGCCGCTTCGGTTGAGTTCTTGGAAAACCGCCATGATCTCCTCGCTTGTTCGGGTGTCGAGGTTGCCCGTCGGCTCATCACCAAGAACCAAGACAGGATCGTTGACGATTGCTCGGGCGATTGCGACACGCTGTTGCTGGCCGCCAGATAACTCGCTCGGAGTGTGATCAATTCGTTGGCCAAGCCCTACCTTTTCTAGTGCTTGTTTGGCCATGGCAGAGCGCCCCTTCGAACCGGCGTACATCAAGGGCAGCTCAACATTCTTTAATGCGCTCGTTCTGGGTAACAGGTTGAAGTTCTGAAAGACGAACCCCAAGTACCGATTTCGAATATCTGCGAGTTGGTTGTCGTTCATTTTTGCAACCGCTTCGCCGTTCAGCATGTAATCGCCCGAGCTGGGGCGGTCGAGGCAACCCAATAGATTCATAAAGGTCGATTTGCCCGAGCCCGATGGTCCCATGATTGCGACGAACTCGCCTGACTGAATCACAAGATCAATGCTCCTGAGGGCATGGACGACCTGATCGCCCATCACGTAGTTTTTGCTGAGTCCTTTGACTTCGATGACTGGCTTACTCATTTGACAGCTCCGCCGAGTTCTTCGCCAGCAATCGGCCTACCGGTTACCAATGCTAGCTTAGCTTGCGAAATCAAGTAATCGTATTCCGCTTCGATATAGCTCGACTTGGCTGTTACATAACTTGTTTGTGCGGTAAGAGCCTGCAATAGCGTATATGATCCAAGCTTTTGCGATGCAATCGCGGCTTTATAGTTTTCTTCTGAGGCGTCTCTGGCTACCTTGGCTGCCTCCAGTCGCTCAGAGTTTTGGGTGAACTCAGCATAGGTCGATTCGATTTCTGCCCTAGCATCTCTTTCGGCTTGGATGAGAGTCGAACGAAAAGCCAACAGTTGAGCTTTTCCTTCATTGACGGCTTGTCGCCTCTGTCCTCCATCGAATAGAGGGATGGAGGCTGAGAAAATCAGACTTCTATTCTGGAGATTTGTCGGCGAAACTTGCTCTGCAAACGAAAAGTCGAGCGCGAAGGTACCCCACGCGTCTCGATTCAGATTACGCACAGTGAACTCCTGAGATTGAATAGATAATCGACTCGAAACTAGGTCAGGTCGGTTCGTGAGACCTTCTTTTATAAGCGAATCAAGTTCTGGAGGTGCGGATGCCGTCGGCTCTGCATCGATCTCAGCCAATGTTGGCAGCTGGCCAGAGTTGTCCCAACCAATCTTGCCTTTAAGCGTTGCTCTCGTTGTTGCTGTTCTGTTTTTGGCGGTAAGCGCTTTTACACGTGCGTTCTGCAAGTCAGCGTTGGCTTGCAACTCCTCAATTGGAGCGTTGTTTCGAGCAATGATGCCAGCTTTGATGGACTTCAAAATAGTTGTGTATTCGTTCACCTGCTGTTCTGAAACTTGCTGAAGTTGCTGAGCGCGCAATGCTTCGTAGAACTGCGAAATCACAGAGAATAATTCTGTTCGGTAGGTTTGTTGACTGGTCGCGATTTGAGAGCGATAACTTCGCTGGGATGAGCGGTAGGTAAAGTCGCGCGAACCGGAATCTAGAATGCGAAGACCAACCGCAACCTGGGTGATTCCACCTTCGGTCTGCACAAACTGCTGGTTACTGCCCGTTGCTATCTCTTGACGGCTTGAGTTGTAGATGTAAGAAGGAGTGACGGTGGGAAGAAAGGCGGAGAAGCTTTGGCCAACTCTTGCCCGTGCGGCCCGGACGTTGAAAATCGCCGTCTTGATGGTGCCGTTTCGATCCTTAGCGAGTTGAATCGCCTCGTTGAGGCTTAGAGGTTTGTCCTGTGCATGACAGAGGACTGGAATAGAGGCAAGGAGGAAAAAGCCTGACAACAGACGCATGACTTTTTCCATCCTACTAGTTCACCGAGTGCTACAGGGTCTTATTCCCCATGCAACTTCATCCCCAGATTAGGTCTGGGCGGACAACAATCGTTTCGTCGCGGTCTGGACCGATGCTAACAACCGCAACTGGCACGCCTGTTTGCTCCTCGATGAACTTGAGATAAGCACGTGCACTTTCTGGCAAGTCCTCAAGTTTTCGACAAGATCTTAGGTCGCCTGACCAACCTTCTAACTCAGTAAGCACGGGTGTCGCTTTCGCAAATTCCCAAGTATTCTGAGGCATATATTTACTGGTTTTCCCGTTGATTTCGTATTCGGCAGCGACTGAAATTTTCTTGAGGCCGCTTAAAACATCTAGTCGGGTCATGACCAAACCGCTCATCGAGTTTAAGCGACAGGCGTGTCGAAGGACAACAAGATCCAACCAGCCGCACCGTCTTCCGCGTCCCGTGACCGTCCCGTATTCATGACCCGCGTCTCGAATAAACTGTCCGGTTTCATTCTCTAGTTCGGTCGGGAACGGTCCGGAGCCAACTCGGGTCGTATAGGCTTTACAGACGCCAAGAACGTTATTGATGGCTCGGGGGCCGATGCCGGTTCCAAGGCAGGCTCCTCCAGCGATGGGGTGCGAAGAGGTGACATAAGGGTAGGTGCCCGAGTCAAGGTCAAGGAATGTTCCTTGAGCACCTTCGAAAAGAACGCGCTTCCCGGCTTCGACGGCTTCTGCCACCATCGGTTCGATGTCTCTTACAAATGGACGCAGTCGATCAGCATATGCCGAATACTCGTCGTAGAGCGCGTTTATTTCCAGCGGGCGTGAACCAAACATGGAAATCAAGCGGTTCTTAACTTCGAGAACGGTCTCGAGTCTGGATCTGAAAATCTTTGGGTCGACAAACTCGCCCATACGGATGCCATGTCTGGCGACCTTGTCCTGATATGCTGGACCGATACCTCGAGAGGTTGTTCCAATCTTGTCATTCCCGCGAGCCTCTTCTTCCAGCATGTCGATCATGCGGTGGTAAGGGAAGATGACTTGAGCAGCGTTCGAGATGACTAACTCGCCAAGATCTGATTTTTGGGCGAGTGTCCGATCGAGTTCTTCAAGCAAACCCTTCGGATCGACAACCATTCCACCGCCAAGGACGGCGATGGTTCCTGGGTGAAGAATTCCAGCTGGAATAAGTTGGAACTTATAGGTTTTGCCACCCGTGATAACGGTGTGTCCAGCGTTGTTGCCGCCTCCGTAGCGAACAACCAAGTCGGCCTGAGAGCCGAGGACGTCGACAAGTTTTCCTTTTGCTTCGTCGCCCCATTGGGCGCCGACTACGACTAGTGTTGACATGTTGTGCCTCCTGATTCAGAAAACACCGACTTTTAGACGTGAAAAAGGCCGGGGGTCTCCTGGTCGAGGATCCGCCGGCCTTTCGATTCAGCCAATGAGCCTTATCTCAACGAAGCTATTATAGCCCGATATCAAGTTAAGGGAGAGACATCGTTGCGACATTGACAGTGAGCTTCGCTCCTTCCACTTTGCCCGTTGCGGAGAGCCGAAAGCCTCCACGAATGGCATCGATTGGGTAAGCGATGTCACTGCCTCCGCGAAACTTAACCATTGCTCCCTCGTGAAATTGCAGGTAAACGCGCCTAGGTTTCGTCGCAGCAATGATTCGCCCATGGGTGCCTGACAACCCACATAGTTCACCGACAATCGTTCTTAGGGTTGGATTGACCTCAGTGACGACGATATCCCACCTCGTCTCCTCGGTTTTTGGCTTGAGGTTCGGATCTGGATCGATGTATCGAGGCGCGTCGAGATGCGGAGCCGCCTTGAGCGAGTAATAGGGATCAAGAACACCGCCGCCTTCCATATCACTAAGCTCAAAATGCAGATGGGGAGCGGTTTGCTCAGCATTTCCAGAGTTTCCACAGTAGGCTACAATTTGCCCAGCGACGACTCTTTGCCCAGGTTGAAGGTCTGCAGGGAAGGCGTAGCGAAGCGAACCAGAGTTATCGTTGGTGCCAGGATTGTCGTTGTTGATGTGCATGTAAGTGGCAACATAGCCGTCGTCCGAAGTGATCGAAAGCATGTTGTGCGCGCCAACGGTATCTGTGCGCCAAAAACTAACCGTCCCATCAAACACGGCAAGAAGCGGAGTCATCTTGGGTGCCATCAAGTCGTTCCCATGGTGCCGCCGCTTGCCGCCATCTCGATCTGCCAGAAAAGTGTCAACTCCTTTGTGCTTCCCAGGGATCGGATAGATCATTGGAACTACGACATGATCGAGGCTTACACCGTCATATTCGGTTTGGCGACGAAAACGCGGCGTGTGGTTAAGCACTGGCGCTCCGGCTATAAGCTCTTCGTCGGGGATTTGAGCTTCTTTAACCTCAGTACCAGAGACGAGCAACGCAACTTCGCTTTCTGGCAACAGTGTGAGCCGTTTCATGAGCTTTGGAGCCAAGACGTTGTATGTCCGAGTCTCGGGTGTGCCAAATACCTTTTGCTTTCCTCTTGAGTTTTCTTCGACTTCGATCTTAACTGATATCTTTCCAACAATAGGGTCGACCGAAGTCACGTGACCGCGAACGCTTAGGCTAGACCGATTCGGCTTCTGAGCTGTTAGGTATGGGTTTGGAAATGCAGCACCCATATAGGTACCGACCACCTGACTAACAGCCGATGCTTCACCATCGAAAACAGGTTTGGGCGACCCCACCAGAGAGAACACATTGGGAACTCCATTGATTAGTCCAAGCAGTCGTCTTGGACCCACCCATTGAGGTGCCGATCTTGTATCGAGTTCGATGGATTGCCACTTTTCATCTTGAAAATTCCAAACTGACCAAGATTTATTTCGCAGAGCTACCAAGTAAGGAGAGCCGGACGAGCAGGAAACAATCGGCCCATCAACCAAGCCGAGATCTTTAACTTTTCTCCCATTAGGACGAACGAGTTTGAGGTGCCCATCGATGACAATAGCAATCCATCTGCCATCGCCTGACCAGGAAGGAGTTCCTGAGTATTTCCCGGAAAGGAGCCGTCTAGCAGACGATCCGTCTGCATTGGCGACCCAAAGCCCGTCGCCGTTTGAGAATGTGATTGAAGAACCATCAAAGCCAGGAATAGCCGAGGTTACATTGGGCAAGATGAGCTTGTATTCACCGCCCGGAATTCCGCGCAGCAGCCCTTTCCCGGGTACGCAAAAGAGCAAATTGCCCGATCTATCCCAAGATGGATTGGCGGATCCGGGAGAGGTATCCAGGAGTGGTGACTTCGCATCGCGAGTGTCCAAAACCTGAATGCCGTGATCTTTGGTGCTCAGCGCTACGTAGGTTCCGTTTCTAGACCAAGCTACGGGGACTGCGTCCGTATGGATCGTTTTGAGAGTCTCATAGTGCTCATCAAGGAGCTTCAAGTCCCCTTTTGACTGAACCGCAAGAAAGGCAGGACTGTCGGTAGCTAGTATTAATGCTATGACCGCAATCACAGCATCAACATACCCAAATCACCTCTAATTTCTGATGAGCTGAGTCTTAGTGGATTCCTTGATTGTCACGGTTGAGCTAAGCTTCCAAACTGTGTTTTGTGAGACCCAAATGTCTCGATACTCATGGCTATGTAGGCTAAGGGTTTTGCTTTTTGAGCCAGGCTTTTCCGCTATGGATTCCATGGTTTCGATCGCGATCACCTCTGCCATTTCGTTTTTTAACTTAAGAGACTTAATCTTGGTCGAGGTTTTGTAGGTTTCAAACCCACCTGTCTTTTGTTTCAAGCGAAGATAAGTGCAGTAGGTAGAGTACGGAGTGACCTCCTTGTCGGAAGAGGTCAATGTGTATTCAGGCATGAGCATGGAGATGAGCGTTTCAGCATCTCCACGCATGTAAGCCTTCGACCACAAGTCATATCGTGCCTGAATGGCTTTCTTAGCCTCTGCTGGTGACTGCTGTTGAGCAGTCACCAGCATGGTTATAGCAACGCTAACGCTTGTTAGCAAGGTTCACTTTCACCGTCTTGATCTCGAAACCTCGAAGTGGCATATTGATCGTGCCACTGGTGAGTGGAGCGAGACCGAGTTTGTCTTCGATGAGGTTCACCCACTCTGCGCTGGTGACCGGGAAGTTGAACTGAATTGACCCTTTGCTTGGAGCACCGGTTGATTGATAGGCGCGGAGGATCAAGTTATCGCCCTTTTCTTCGCCTCGTTTGAGGACGGTGGGGATCACAGTCGGGTCGCTGATTGATACCGCTGACCAAACGAGCGGGTTCGTTCCTCGAGCATCGAACGGAACGACTGCTTGGATCATCGGCTGCTGGAACTCGAAGCCCTTTCGGACGACATCGCCTGCTTTCCAATCACCGTCATGAGGATAGATAGCGTAGTGGCAGACGTGCTTGCCAGGGTTCGGGTTTGGATCTGGGTCTTTGCTAGACCGAATGATCGTCAGTCGGTAAGTTGAGTCTTTGGCCGACATCCCGTACTTACAATCGTTGATAACAGCCAATCCGGACACACCATCCGAAAGATCGGCCCAGTTCTGGCCCGGCCACTCTCTTCCATCGGTCTCTCGGTCGATCGCTCCAAATGGGACCTCGAAAGTTGCCTTTGGACTCGTCAGGTTCGAATCAAACGCTACTCTCAACATCGGAGTGGAGACGTACGTGTCGTTCACGACTTCCCAATCGATGTCTAGGTCAACATCTATCTGAGAAGCGCCTGGTGCGAGTCGGTAGGTTTGGACAATCGGAGTAGCTTTCGAAAGCTTGTTGTGCGCGGGGATTGTGTAGTAAGCGCGAATCTCTTCGCCTGGCTTGACAACCTCCACTCGATCTGCTTTGAGGTTGTCCACTTTGTCGATTCCGCCGAGAACCCATGCGCTCATGCCGCCTTGATGCTCCCAGTGGATTTCCAGTCTGCTTGTGCTTCCGTTTGGCTTGACCATTTCTTTACCGTCTGAAGTCTTTGCAAGATGGTCGATGGCGCCCGTTGATGGGTTCACCTTTGCCTTGAGTAAGGTGTTCTCAAGGGCGTATTCACTGCTTGGTTTCGCAGCTCTCCAGAGCTCGTGCTCACCCTTTGGCGTATCAATGTGGAACACCTTGTAACCGAAAGCCGGGACTTCACTAGCGTAGAACTCACCCTTCTTGCTGACGGGGTCCAAAAGTCGAACGGCGCCATTTCCACCGCCAGGGCTAGTTGCTACGAGATCGTTTGCATTGAAACCTGGTGCCCATCCGCTGGTCAGAAGATAAGTCTTGACCCATCCGCTACGAGTCCAACCGGTTGGGTTGAACACCATCACCGAGATGCCGCCTTTTTCCGGCGTCACTCGCAACGTCATCGTTTCCATGGCGCGACGGGTGATGTCCTTGTTGTCGAACATGATTCGGTTGTACATCTCAGCCGACTTTTCACTCGGCGGGTGAACGAACGAACCTGGGAGGGTGTCGTGGTGATGGTTAAAGCAGATCTCTTCCCAGTTTCTTCGGAAAGACTCCTTCGGATATTTGAAGCCGAAAAGCGAAGCTACCGATGCGACTGACTCCGCCGAAGTCGTCGAGTACTCGGCATATCGGTTGAGCTGTTTGACTTCGCTATGCGTTGTGTAGCAACCATCGAAGACAGGGTTCAGATCGTCGGCTACTGTCGGAACCTTCTTCAAGTCGTAGGATTCTAGCTTCTTGAAGAACTCGGTTGCGGTTGAGAATTTCACTTTTGGCTTCGAAGGATCGGTCATCCAACTTAGAGCTGTTTGGATGTATTCCCTGGTTGGGCCGCCGCCGTGGTTGCCAACGCCGTAAACCCAAAGCATATCTTTGCTTCCGATCTTCTTTTCGAAGTCGAGCATTTCGTCGAACTGGTGGTAAGTCAGATCGCTGTTGTACCAACTGCCGCTTGCGGGTTCGTCAAACGCGAGTACCTTGGTGCCATCAAGAGCCTGCCACCAGAAGAGTGGCTTATCTTTTCCTCCACGGCAGAAGTAGTAGTAGTCCAAGCCACTAAGCTTGAGGATCTGCGGCATCTGAATGGTATGACCGAATGTATCCGGCTCCCAACCAACTAGTGCGGTTTTGCCAAATCTCTCTCGGAAGTATCGTTGTCCATAAAGAAACTGCCTAGCGTGACTCTCGGCGGAGATCATGTTCTCGTCGCCTTCGCAGACGCGTCCGCCAACGATTTCCCACTGGTTCTTCGCGATCTTCTGCTTCATCTTTGCGAAGATGTCTGGGTATTCGTCTTCAACGGCTTTGTAGAGGCAAGAGGAACTCTGACTAAAGGTGAAGCCAGGGAATTCATCCATGAACTTGACTGCCTGATTGAAAGTGTCGCGGGTAGCGACGATGCCTTCTTGCCACTCCCAAAGCCATTGCAGGTCGATATGTGCATGACCGACCAGGTGCCCTGAGTACTTCTGCATCGCCGGATGCGTGTGGCTTAAGGCGTGGCGAGCGGCATGTAGTGCGGCTTGCACTGCTTCTGGACCGCCCTCTTCGCTTTCCACCTTCTCGATGATTGCAGTGGCGTCTTTGACATGGGCTTGAAGGGTTGGATCAGGATTGTTGGCAAGAAACTTCTTGACCAAAGCAATATCCTGTTTAGCTTCGTCTAGTGTCCGGTACTTCTCGGCACGCGCGACTACTTTCAGGATGATGGGATCGTAGTTCTCACCGTCTTTCACATCGGCCAGGTCGATCACTGCGCAAGAGGGCTTTTCCGAGTAGCCGCTCACTCTGTTAGTTCCAATCGAGCTTACTTTGCCGTTGTGAAACACCCATGTCTTGGTTCCATCAGCGTGTTCGATGGCGATGTCAGCGATGAATTGGGCATATCGACCATCGGCATCACCTTCTGCTTGAATCTGCCATGTCTCTGTGGTCCGTCCCTTTGCTCGGTCCAAGTTGAAACGTCTTGTGTACCACTTTCCTCTGGCTGCATCGAGGACTCCATCTCCGTGTCCATCGACCCCGTTTTGGTCAGCAATATGTAGGTCACGAAATGGCGTTCCACCATCAGTAAAGCTGATGTCGATGCCACCTTTGGGAGCTGGCGATTTGGGATCAAGAAGGATGCGGTAGGTCAGAACATCTCCCGCCGATATCTTGATCTTCTGATCTGCAAAGTCGTAGTAGTTAAACCAGTTCCCATTGCCTTTCGCAAGGTTTGTGGTGACAAAAGCGATGCACGTATCCTTTTCTTGAAAAGGATGTCCACCAGCCATGAGAATAAGCGGCAGCAACGCTGCTGAAAAGCACGCAGTACGGAACCTGGCCATGCTCCCTACTATGCCAGAAAAAGACGCACAATACACCTATGAGCGACAAGGTTCGATGTGGATGGTGCGGTACCGGTCTTTATGAAACATATCATGACGAAGAATGGGGTGTTCCAAGTCACGACGATCGGCACCTATACGAGATGCTCGTTCTTGAAGGAGCGCAGAGCGGGCTAAGTTGGATCACCATTCTGAAGAAGCGGGAAGGCTATCGGAGAGCATTTGCCAACTTTGAGGCATCTGTTGTTGCTGAGTTTGGACATGAGAAAATCGAGGCCCTTCTCCAAGACCCGAGCATCGTTAGGAACAGGCTGAAAGTAGAGAGTGCGATTATCAATGCCCGGGCAGTCCTGAAGGTGTCGGATGAGTTTGGGAGCTTAGCGAACTATCTTTGGTCTTTTGTGGATGGCAAGCCGATCCAAAACAACTTTATATCCCTGAGCGAGATCCCAGCTAAGACCGAGCTGTCCATCAAGATGAGCAAAGATATGCTCAAGCGTGGTTTCCGCTTTGTTGGGCCAACCGTTTGCTACGCCTTTATGCAAGCCGTCGGCATGGTCAACGACCATACTACCGACTGTTTTCGCCATGCCGAGGTAGCTGGACTCGGCAGGTAAGCTCAAGGCTTCCAGGCTCTGCACTTGGAAATGTACGCCTATGAATACTTTCAAAGTTAAAGACATCGAAGTTGGTGGTTCCGCGTTAACTTTAATCGCTGGACCATGTTTGGCTGAATCAAAAGGCGTATGCGAAGAGGTTGCAGGCAAAGTTCAAGAGCTTGCAAAAGAGTTCGGTTTTCAATACATCTTTAAGGCGTCATTTGATAAAGCAAATCGCACTTCCGTCAATACGATTCGTGGTGATGGAATGGAGGCTGGTCTAGAACTGATTCATTCTGTGGGGCAAGCTTTTGGCGTCCCGACGACGACAGATATTCACCTTCCCGATCAAGCGAGCAAAGTTTCCGAGTTGATTGATTTGTTGCAGATCCCTGCTTTTCTTTGCCGGCAGACAGACTTGCTTGAAGCAGCCGCTAAAACTGGCAAGCCGGTAAACGTCAAGAAGGGGCAATTCTTGGCTCCGAGCGATACTAAGAACATTGTCGAGAAGATGGCGAAGTTCGGCTCGGTTGGCACCATGTTATGCGAACGCGGGACGACGTTTGGCTACAACACACTCATCGTCGATATGCCGGGTCTTGAGATTATGCGGTCTTACGGTGTGCCGGTTTGCTTCGATGCCACGCATTCCGCGCAACGGCCAGGAGGAGCNNTACGTGAGTCGATACCAGCCATGGTTCGAGCCGCTGTCGCTGTCGGCATCGACGCGCTCTTCATGGAAATCCATCCTGATCCTGAACACGCATTGAGTGATTCGGCGACTCAATGGCCACTTGCCCGGGCAAGGGAAGTCTTCGAAACGGTCGCAGCCATCCGTTCTGCTGTTTCTTAACCGATTTCCTTAGCAGACGCCTAAATGGATAATAGAATCATTCAGCCTAAACATAAGCTGAATGGCTGCTTGTGTTTTAATATTAGTTATGAAAAAGCTTCTTTGGTTAGTTGGACCTGAAACGGGTGGGCCTGATGGGGTGAGAGATTACTCTGTGATTCTTGCTGCGGCCGTAGAGAAGCTAGGGAAGTATGATGTCACTATCCTTTCAACGGACCAGTATTTGTTAAAGGATAACGTGGACAGTTTTGATATTGTGCAGCTACAGTATCCAACTCAGGACATTGTTAGTGATGCCACATTGTTAACGAGACTAGTTCGGAAAATCCGAGAAGACGTACCGAATTGCAAGTTGTCATTGACTCTACACGAATGGTCAATGCAGAAAGACTCAAGTAGAAAAGAGGCTGAGATTGCTTCGCAGCTGTGTGACACACTGATCTTTC
Organism: Chthonomonas sp. UBA1950; assembly: GCA_002336105.1. Classification (GTDB taxonomy): domain Bacteria; phylum Armatimonadota; class Fimbriimonadia; order Fimbriimonadales; family Fimbriimonadaceae; genus Fimbriimonas. The sequence goes on from DDEQ01000050.1 coordinate 52,405, forward strand.
CTACCACTACTGAGCTCAATGCCTATGTGCGCGATCAGCACCCAAGTATTTCCTGTCATTGGATTCCTATTGGCGTCAACATAGAGAACAAGGATCTAGATGTAGAGCGATGCTTGGCGCAAAGAAAGATATTTGAGAGCCAAGGTTATGATTTGATCATGACGAACTTTGGAGGTATCTACCAAGGAAAGGACTGGATTCGCGCTTTGAAGGTGATCGAACCTCTCAAGAAGCTCGGTCACAATCCTCTTTTACTCTTTGTTGGAAAAGATTACACCAGTAGCTCTGCTCCAATAAATGCTTCGCAGGCAGTGCTAATCAAGAAGAAGATCCGATCCATCCTCAAACGTGGTGTTAACACGGCAAGGCAATGGGGCTTTTTTGGTGGAAAGCAGAAGCTCAGTTTGGAACTGTACGATGTGGCTAAGAAGTTAGGTTGCAAAGACAATGTTTTGGTAACTGGTTTCGTGGCTGATCACGAAGAGGTGAAGAGCTATGTCGGCGCAGCAGACCTTGCATTCGCTTTTTATGAAGATGGGCTAACGGTTCGTCGTGGTTCATTTTGGTTCCTAGCTTCGTTTGGAATGCCTTGCTTCGTCTCAACACCTCTCGATACAACGGAATTTGAGAAGTTCAATATTGACCTCTCGGAGCCAAGAATCAACTTTGTCGATCAGGAAGAGTCCGCAGATCACCTTGCCCAACGCATACATAAACTGCCGAAGAGAGGAGTTCATGCCTATGAACCGCTGCAACCCATTTCATGGGACGTTATTGCCGAGGAATATGCCAAGGCTTACGATGAGCTGCTTGGAACTAGCGATTAGCCTCTTTGTCTTAGCTTGCCGTAAAGCGACTTGACCTTCAGTTGCTCTCCCTTTTCGAACAGCAAGAAGTAAGAGCTGATGAAGAAGATAATCGCATAAACCGCCGCCGCTCCGAGCAACGGGAACCAGCTTTTAGGAACCCAGTTTCTGGTGATTGCGAGTGCGCCAAGCATTAGAACTGTGCTAACCACAGAAGGCTTGAGCACGATGAGCCAGAATGACTTCGATGACCTGTGGAGCACTTGGGTAAAGACATAAAACGGTGTGAAGAGTGCGTTCTTCAACGTTAGGATGATCGCTCCAGCAATCGCGACGCCATAAATTCCAACCCCAGGTAGACGGCATAGGTAGACCGCGAGACCGATGTAAAGTAGTCCGGTAGCAACTGTCATTAGGCCAGGAACTTTAACTTTGTTGGAAGCCGTTTGCAGGCTAAAGAGTGGCATGACGCCGACATTGATGATGAGCGGGTAAAGCATAAGCACCATCAATCCAGAATATTTAACCCACTCGGGCCCTAACCATTTTCCTAGTAGGGGAACCGAGAATCCGCACAAGCATGAGACAGCAAAACCGACGAAAATGCTCATGATGCGAGTGGTTTTGCTGGTGTAGTCGGATAGGGCTTCGATGTCTTGATCCGCGAATAGCTTCACAAACATTGCACCAAACGTGTTCGACATGTATCCGGCCATGGTGCGAATAACCATGGACCAGGTTTGGAGCGCGCCGTAAATCCCTGCGGCCTTTGAGCCGAGCACAAGATTGAGGACTACCAAGTCCATGCTTAAGAAAAGGATTCCGCCGATCTGGTTGAGAGCGGTCCACCCTCCAATGGCTGATAACTGACGCACCAGCGAGAATTTGAAATTCTGGCTTGATACTTTGAGATAAGGCGTCAGTTTTCGCCAACAAAGGATATTTAGCGTCGTAGTGCTTAGCGCGGCGCAAGCTGTTCCAATGCCTACATAACCCAGGTTTTTGCCATACACCCTGAAGACGAGGACAACGACGATTACCTTCCAAAATGTTTCTAGCGCGGAAATGACGTTCTTGATGTCAAATCTGTTCTGGCTAAACGCGCACACTTCAAAGGGGGTGCTCATTAGGCTAAACAGAAATGAACCTAAAACTAACCCGAAAAGCACCTTAGCCGCGTTTTCGAGTCCAAGAGGGATCTTGAGTAGTGAGTCAAGATTCAGGACGGCTACGATGAAGGGCAGAGTAAGTAAAAGGGTGACGAATGTTGAGATAACAAGGGCAGTTGTAAAAAACTCAGAGGCTGTTTTACGGTCGCCTTTGGTCAGAGCGAACGTGACAAACCTGCCTGTCCCAAGGCCGATGCTCTGCGTGATCGGCGCAATGTAGTTTGAAATCTGTAGAGCGAGCGGGAGAAGACCGTATGCTTCGACGCCAAGAGAGCCAATCAAGAACGGTGTGAACCAAAAGTTCAACAGCGAAGACGTAAAGAAATTGCCGATACTAAAGATCAGATTTCGGCCAGTTGATTGACGCATTCGTTTTAATGTTCCTTGGCTCTTTTGGCGGAAAGGAGTTTAGGAAATCATCTCCTTGACGAGTTGCCCAGCTTGATAGGCGCGCTCTTGAATCACAGGAATACTTGATTGGTACTGGGCAAGAATTTCTTCTCGCTTGACTTCAGTGAGCTGCAGTGCCTCAATCAACTTCTCTTTGCTCAAGTCTTTCGGAGCTATGCAGTAATCGGTTGAGCCAAATATGTCTTCGTTAAGACCCTGGGCCTTAACGCTGTATGCAAGGCTGATGGTTGGAGTGTGTGTCGAAAAAGCGGCGATCGTCGAGTGCGTTCGTGCCCCGATGAAGGAATGGCATTGAGAGATGATCCACTTTAGCTCTTCGGCGTTATAGGTGTCTCCAATAAGGTGGACATCGGACGCATCTGAACCCAGTGCTTCATAAACCTTCGATAGGAATCCGAAATCGTCTTTCGCATACCAAGTTGGGTCTGACTTTCTGGAAGCCTCGTTTGAGTTCACATGTGGGATCAAGATGACCGGTCTCTTTAGTGACTGTCGAATCCCTTTAACGTAGTCAACAGCAAGTTCTTTCAACTTGTTGACATTTCCATCGGCGACGTATTTTGCGTAGAGCGGGGATAAGTTAAGACCGATACCGCCTTCTGGCAAGGTCACCTTCTCCTTGGGTTCGGTGACGCTCATCACGAATGCGGGGTCACCGACAAGGAACGTCTTGTCACCTAAGCCCAAACTTTCCAAATACTTCTGAGTCCGAGTCTCGCGAACAAGAAAACCCTTTAAGCGCGCTGCATGCTTGACAAATCGCGCTTCAAACTGGGGATCGCGGCTGAATGGTCCGACGCTTGCGCCCCAAATGAAACTGGGCAATCCCATCGTTGAAGCGACCTTGTTCCATCCAAGGTAAAAGGTTGGCAAACCGTAGTCCATCGAGAAGTTATCGCCGCCAATCGCTAACATTGCCTTGGCACCAGCCCCATGCTGTTTGATTTCAGAGGCATGGGTGACGCATTCGTCGGACGTCAAATGCGCAAGACGCCACTTGATAGATAGCATCGGGCTTTTAGGCGAGTAAATCGAGAATGTGTCGACATTCGGGACCTTGAAATGCCGTTCGACTTCGTTCACGATTTCTGGCGTGTCATTGACGCCGTTTGCCGCAGTAATTTCAGACTCAAAGGCTTTGGCTAAGATCCTTACCGTTCCGCGAACGATTGCTTCGCAACCGTGATTATTAGAAGTGCCATTGCCAAGAAAAAGAAACTTCATTACTACCTTCTGTGTTAATCAATAGATTTCGAAATCAAGATTGCGAAATCTGATCAATTCTCGATCTAGATTGAAAACCAAACTGATCTGACAACTTTGTCGATCAAAAAGAAACTTAACTATACCGTTGAGTCAGTTTCCTTTGGGACCTAAACATCTTCCTTCGACTAGTCGCTTAATGATTGCGAGTCTATAAAGGTGGTGTCTAGTGCGCCTACTTGAAGCAGAACATCAAGAATGTTGCCGCCAGTAAACTTAACGGATCTGATGCCTGCTGCCGTTGCCGCCTGAATATCAGTGTCCGCATCTCCGATTAGGAACGAACGAGTTGGATCAATATTGTGTTCGTTAATCGCTCTTAGCAGCATTCCCGGTTTTGGCTTTCGACATTCACATACTGCGCGATATGGCGGATTGCCTTCGGGATGGTGCGGGCAGAAATAGACCTCATCAATCAAACCACCAGCGTTCACAACGTCGGCCTTAACTTGGTCCATTAACCTAAAGAATGTGGCTTCGTCGTAATAGCCCTTTGCAATACCGGCTTGATTGGTCACAACAATCACCAAGAAGCCTTGCCGCTTAGCTTCAACGATAGCGGCAAGGGCTCCTGGTACCCATTGGAAATCTTCGTATTTGTGGACGTGTCCAAAATCTACATTCAGAACACCGTCTCTATCAAAGAAGATTGCCTTGTTAGGCATCTTATCCGGTGACAAGACCTTTCATATGGGCAGTGAGAGCATGCATCAGAACTGCATGTGCGTCCTCGACAACGCCGTAGTCGTTTGACGGGACAACAATAGCTACATCAACGAGGTCTTTGCACTTTCCACCAGTGAAACCAAGCAGCCCAATCGTCTTGACGCCGATCTTCTTGGCCACATCGAGAGCGTAAACGATGTTTGGTGAGTTGCCGCTTGCGGAAATGACCACGAGGACATCGCCTGATTTTGCTAGCGTTAGAAGTTGCTCACCGAAAATGACGTCAAACGATACGTCGTTACCGTAGGCCGTAATCAGCGGCATGTTGTCAGAAAGAGCAACCGTTCGAAGTCGCGTTTTGACTTCAAGAGGCTTCTTGCCAAGAATCGTTTTGCAGAAATCCGCAGCCATGTGCGAAGCCGTTGCCGCACTACCACCATTTCCTGCCACGTACACGGTCGTATCCTTACCGTAGGCAGAATCGAGAAGCTCAGCTGCTTGAGCTAGTTCGTCGCGACCCAGATTCGACAGTGCCGTATGCAGGTCTGTTATGTATTGGTTGTAGACGTTTACTATGTTTTCCATGGCTCTCTTACTTGTAATGAGGGGGTTCCTCGACGAAAATGATCTTAGAGCCTTGTGGCTCAAGTTGGAATGGGACGTGCTTTAGGTCAGGCAAAGCTCGCTTGATGATGTCGTGTTGTTCCGGGTAGGCGTAGAACAAGAGGAATCCGCCTCCACCCGCTCCCAAAATTTTGCCCCCAATGGCACCATTCTTACGGGCTGTTTCGTACCAGTTGTCGATCTGGCCAGTGCTGATTCCGCTCGCCAGTGTGCGTTTCAATAGCCAACCTTGATGAAGTAGCTCCCCAAAAGAGTCGAGGGAATTCGTTTGCAAGGCCCGGCGTGCATCGTCGGCTTGCGCCTTCATCTTTGCCAAAGCGGCTTTCTTGTCCTCTTCGGAGGCTGTTCGATCACTTTGCTCTTTCAGAATGTTGTCCGCAGATCTTGTCAGGCCTGTGTACAGCATCAGAAAACGCTCTTCTAGAAGTCGCTTGGTGTGTGGTTCGCAGACGATCGGGTCAACAAAAACGCTTCCGTCTGGATTGAACTGGATGTATTGCAGGCCACCGTACGCCGCCGCATACTGGTCTTGCTTACCGATTGGCTTGCCTAAGATATCGATTTCTATCTCACATGCTTCGCGAGCCAGTCTTTCGGGACCAACGTGGCGACCGGTGTAAGCGTAAAGGGCGTTCAGAAGTCCAACAGTGTATGTGCTCGACGAACCAAGACCTGAACCAGACGAAGGGATGTCAGAGATTGATGTAATCTCGATGCCTCCGCCGATGCCGACGAGTTTAAGCGCCTCTCTGATCAAATCGTGCTGGAGATCAGACGCCTTATCAACGATTTCTGTGATCGAGTAGCTCGCACGCAGTTTGTCATCAAATTTGCGATTGGTAGTTACATAAATGTATTTGTCAATTGCTGTGCTGACTACCGCTCCAGGTTGATCTTTATAGAATGCCGGCAAGTCTGTGCCGCCACCGCAAAAACTGATCCTAAGGGGTGAGCGAGATATGATCAATTTACATATCCTTTGGGATGGTTTGATCGCCAGCGCCAAGATGTTTCAATCATCGGTTCCACCTCTGTAAATGTCGGTATCCAGCCAAGCTCATCTCTAATAAGGTTATTAGAAGCTAGCAATTTTGCAGGATCTCCAATACGACGGGGTGCATCAGTAATTTCAAATGGGTTCCCAGTCACTCTCTGAACCGCGCTGATTATCTCCCGGTTTGTGAATCCCGTACCACTTCCGATGTTATAGGCTCGCTCGCCAAGTGTGTCGATCTTTCCGAGCGCTAAGATATGTGCGTTGGCTATATCCACAACGTGAACGTAGTCACGAACACACGTTCCGTCTGGGGTGTCGTAGTCAGTGCCAAAGAGGCTAAACGACTGCCGTTTGCCTTGAGCCGCGTCGAAGAGTAATGGAATGATATGAGTCTCCTTTCGACGAGCTTCGCCACACCTTTCAGTAGCGCCGCAGGCATTGAAATACCTGAGTGAAACATGGTTTATGCCGTGCGCCCCGTGGAACCACGCAAGCATCCTCTCATGTTGGAGTTTAGATTCGCCATACGCGTTGACCGGCGACTTCGGATGATTTTCATCAATAGGCATGTACTGGGGTTCGCCATAGACTGCCGCGGTTGATGAAAAGACCATCCTACTCACGCCGTGCTTCACCATTTGGTTGAGCAAGACCAAACCGCCTGTCGTGTTCACATCGAAGAACAACCCGGGATTAGCAACGGATTCATCAATGTATGCTTCTGCGGCCAAGTGAATCACTGCATCAAACGCTTCAGCCTCAAAGGTTGCATCAATGATCGCTGAATCGCGAACATCACCAACAATGAACTTTGCAGCTGGGTGAACCGCCTCTTTATGACCATATTTCAAGCTGTCAAAGCCAACAACCTGATGGCCAGTCTCAACTAACCTTTCAACAACAACGCTGCCTATATATCCGGCAGCACCGGTAACAAAAATCTTCATTCTGAACCTTAGGCCTCCACTCAAGAAACCGCCAAGGCGGTAGTGCCTCATCTTCGAGATTCGAACCGACTATACCTTGCCCGGCGGCGGTAAGTAGCTAGCTCACCACGCTCTGCTCACGGAAACCTGAGCTATGTTAGCCATTTAATAAAGAGCTAACATAGTCATAGCTATCTAAAAGCCGGGCGATGTGCTAGATAAAACCAAGATGTCTGTTATTTGCCTGCGTGAAGTCTATTTGCTTTCTGTTGCATTAGCTAGAAACGCCAAAGTGAATCCTTGAGCTACGCAACTATATCCCAAGTCTGGTGCGCAGTTGTTAAGGCCAGACGCATCAACCTGCGCATTATCTACCGATCCATTTTTCCTAGTCACTGTCTTAAGGAACTCTTTGGCTCGCTCGACGCAACCGTCGACTTCTCGACCAAAGATACCTAGTCGACGACCTTTTGCCAGGAAGTAACCGAGCATTGCTGTGCTTGAGGATTCATCGGCATAGTCAGAGTTGATAAGCAAAGACCAAGCTCCACTTTGCCGTTGAGTCTTGGTGATGGATTGGGCAAAATCCTTGGCAATCGTGATTGCTTCTGAGTCTGGATGCTGGTGCTTTAGCTCGTATTCGGCCAACTCGATTAAGCCAACAGCAAACCAACCTTGGCCACGACCCCAACCCACTGCTCCTAGAGGAGTACCATCCGACGTTCCGATCGGCGCAAAGGCATGGAACACAAGGCCAGTTTTGGGCTCAGTGGCGAACTT
>DDEQ01000014.1 GCA_002336105.1 Chthonomonas sp. UBA1950
GATCGATTCGAACCGCCTAACGTTAGACATGAGCGGCTTGCTGAAGGCAAGTCCGCTCGATGGAATGGTTAGGTTTCATGCAGTGAACTAGAGACCAGTCGTTTCAGTTTGAATCGTCGGTAGTCTGTTGCGAAGCCCATGAAGAGAAATAGGAAACTGGCGAATACCATGAATGCGCCGAGAGCTACACTCACCCAACTGCTATCGCGCTTGTCAGTCCACATAGGTGTGAATGTCGTCGTCTTGGCAAAATCTTTCAGATCAACATCTCTGCTGCTGCCGGTTTCGATATTTTTGACCGTTGTCATTCCATCGTTGATTGGAGATAGCCTGACCGTTGCAGTCTTTCCCTCCGATACAGTAGTAAAGACAAGAGAGGGTTGTTTCCCTAGTGGTCCTAGTTGTGTAAGTTGCGAGACTCCCATGGCGAAGTAGGTGACAAACATTGCGACGGTTATACCGCGCCTCGTCCACAGAGCGGCCTTGCCTCGCTTCGGCTGGGCCGGCATTTGAACTGTCTTGACTTCTCCTAGACTGGCAATGCGATGCCGCCATGTGAGTGCATCTGCGAAATCTGTTGCTTTTACGTTTGCGTGGAGCTCTCCGAGTTGAACTAGCGCCTGAAAAGAGAAGGACTCGTCACGCCGAAAGAGACCAAATGCCAGCCTCGCGGTTTGGGCATCTATTAGCTCACTTGTTACGTGCAGCGATGGCGCGCAAGTAGCGACCTTGAACTCTAGCCACTTGCTATCAGGCGGTAGCAAGCACATCAACGCCTCCTCGGTCATTTCTTTCGTGATGTCGAGGGCTCCATCATTGACTAGATAGCCGCTTATAAGCACGACGCTCTTTGCAACCGGTGTGTCTTTGTACAAGACAGATAGATTTGGAAGCTTCTGCGCAAAGTCTTCGAGCAATGCAACAGATTGCTCTCGAACGAAAGTCAGGCTAGCTGGATACTTGGCTCGACGAACTGCCAGATAGATTCCCCATAGACCGAAGAGGATGCTGACCGCGATTCCTGCGATGGACAGTGTGTCGGAAAAAGACATGGTTTTCGTAGCCTCGATGGAATTGAAACCTAACGTGGAGTTGAGGGGCCTCGCGCGGCTTTTCGCGCGAGGTCCCTCTCGAACGAAAGGTTAGGCATCGGTTGCCTGAAGAAGCGAGATGAACTCAGAAAGATTTGGCGGCAACTCGTCATAGCAAGCTCCCTGAAGAAGGGTGGAGTCCCATGCGGCTTTGGAGGCTACACATAGATGGGCAACGACTTCCAGGCTGCCGTTGCTCTCAAGCAGCCCGGCAGGAACCCAAAGGTAAGGCAGGTTCCTCAGCGGATTTGGCACGGGAGAGCCGCAGGTGGAACAAAAGTCAGAGCGGAACCCAGATTCTTTCTTCCAAGATGAAATGAACTCAGCACCACGAAGCCAGCGAAATTTTTCGTTCGGAACAATTGTGGCGGCATTGGATAGCGAACCGCCTTGCCTTCTGCAAAGGGAGCAATGGCATTGGTAGAGCTTGAAACGCTCACCGACAATTTCAAACTCGACTTGTCCGCAGAGGCAGTGACCGTGCATAGGATTTCCGATGCCTAACGTCGTAGCTCAGCCGACCGGTCAAAAGCGTAGCTTTTGACCGGTCGGCTGCAGCGTAATGTTAGCCGGCTTGCGAATCAGGGTTTCTTCATTCATTTGAGGGAGATTGATCGTCGGCTGAAGGTAATTGAGGCGTGTCGGTGTCCCCGACGGACATCAACACACCGGACGGTGCCGAAGGATCCGCAGCCCGGCGGGCGATGATGTTAAGTTGAACGAGTTGCTGCGATGTACGGCTCGTATTCTGAAGGCATTGCAAGAGCGTCTCTGATGGAATGCCTGCCATTAGAAGGTAAAGAGCTCGGAGAAGGTGTTCCATTCGAACGTTTGCGTTGTACATCTCTTGGCCATCAATAGCATTTGGTCGAAGCTCCTCATCCCAATGGGAAAGATAGTTTCGAGTGTCAATCCAGTTGCGCGGAACCTTTCCGTCACTGGCTATGATCAAGGCGGCTAGAGGAGCACCAAGGCAATCTCTTAGTTCGTTCAAGCGTTTGCTCAACGAGATTTGATTGCCATAGCGGATACGAGAACGGAGTGCATCGCGATGATCTGACGCAACGGACGGAGGAATGGCCGCAGCAATAACAGACTTAACGGAGTCATATTCTGGCTCGTCCATGTAGTTTCCCGAATAACGGCCGCGATGGAACCCTTCGAGTGCTTGGATCAGCGATAAGAACTCAACGTGCAACCACAGGTTCTTAGTTGAAAGAACCCCCAATGCCAACTGGCTTGGAACTAAGACAGAATCGACCTCGCGGAACCATTGCTCAACAATTATTGGAAATGCTGATCCAAGCACCCCTCTCGGAACAAAGAAATCATGTGGATTCTTGAATTTGCATGGCTCGGCTTGGCGCATGGAAACAAGCACCGAGAACGCGGGTGTCGACTTTTCGACCGACGCTTGAATAGCATCGATGGGCATCGGAACCCCAGCCATAAACGCCAGCAGTGCAGCCAGCTTGCCTTGCTGGTCTAGAAACCACTCTAGTGTGCGAGGAGATTGCGGTCGAATTACAACCCATCCGCGTACCGTGACGTCGATAGATGTAAATGGGTTTGCCGATACCGTAACACCAGAGCCCCATTCAAGAGTGGCGTCGATGTGGGGCACGGGGGTCGTCTCCGTTTCTGGGGCACGAACGACAAATGTGTTTGAGAACATCCTGCCGGAGGACTCTGTTTCAATGGTATGAGCGATTGCCGGCCTGGAAAGCCAAGCTTCAAGGGCGGGTATGAAGAAGCGAACAGAGGAGTAGAGTTCGTCTGGCGCCACATGCGCGCCGACTATCACCCACGAGGAGATAAGTCGCTCCGGTTGCCTCATCCCTCCAGAACTAAAATTGAGGCTTACACCGAGGCTCTGGCCTTTGAGGAGAGATAGTGCTTCGCCTTTCGAAGAAACACCGTGCAAAACGGGATATGTCCGTATGGGATCGGATACGGAAATCGCACCCCGAAGCGGAGTAAGTGCGTCATTGAGGTTTAGCTCAGCCCGTTCGTGAGTGCAGCGGAGTTGGCCAGAAACAGTCCTTGTTGAGCCCGGAATCGTCCACTCGGCGGAGTACTCGTGTTCCTCGTGAATAGAAAGAAATGACATAGCAGGGGCAATTCCGGTGGTGGGCTAACGTCTGAATTCACCGGCCTGCGCGGCTTTTCGCGCAGGTCCGGTGGAATGATGGGTTAGCCCGCGCGGACGCACAACTAAGCCTTTTTGACGTTCTTGTTTCCAGAAGAGGTTAATACGCACTTTAGATTGCCATCGCTCTTTGCAACGTTGTTTTCCCAATGCAGCGGGCGAAGGTTGCTAAGTTCGTCCCCGCCGCCATTTGCTTGGGTCTTGATATGGTCAACTTCCCACCCGTAGGACGAATTTCGATCACCGTAGGCTTTACGACTGATCCACGCGCCGCACTGATCCTTTCTCCAATCAGGCGACAGTTTTCCATCAACGTAAACGGCCTCGCCTTTTTCCCATACCTTTTGCACTACATCATCCGAAAAAGCCATTTTGCATTTCTCCTAGAATGAAAGACAGCGAATTGAATCCTCTACGTGAGGGCTAACGTTGGAGCTATGCGGCCTGCCGCTTGCGGCAGGTCCGCTTGAGCGCAGTGTTAGACGGGGGGTGAGAACGACAGCACCCCATGTTGAGGCCGGAGCGACGGAGCACGCCGCGCCGATAGAGAAAACTGCGTGCAGCGCGAGCTGGCTCCTGGCCCCCACGGTGCGCGGCGGGGCGACGCGGCTGACGCGAGGCGCAA
>DDEQ01000022.1 GCA_002336105.1 Chthonomonas sp. UBA1950
CTCAGCGCTTTGTTCTGCGCAATGAATTGCACTACTAAAAGCGGCGATGAATCGCCGCACTCCATTTAGAGCCTTCCAGTTCGCCGTGGTTTGGTCAAATGCGAACACCAAGGTTAGAACAAACAGTTTTACGAAGAAGATTTTCATCGCAAGACCGCCCCTCACCCTATCCCTCTCCCCACTGGGGAGAGGGTCTAAATCCTAACAGGCTTATACTGCGGCGATGAATCGCCGCACTCCACAGCAGAAGGACAGAAACTAGAGCGTTAGGCCGCCATCGACGGTCAGAGTCTGGCCGGTGATGTACGATGCGTCGTCGCTGGCGAGGAAGAGCACAGCGGCGGCGATATCCGAACCGGAGCCGAGTCGCCCAGCGGGCGCATTCTTAATGACGGTTTCCTTGAATTCGGCTGGCAGGTCGTGCGTCATGTCCGTCTCAATGAATCCGGGGGCTACGGCGTTGCATGTGATGCCACGACTACCCAACTCCTTCGCAACCGACTTGGTCATACCGATTAAGCCGGCCTTTGAAGCGGAATAGTTGACCTGACCTGCGGCACCGCTTTGGCCGACGATGCTGGTGATGTTGACGATGCGACCGTATCGGGCCTTCATCATTGGCTTGGTAGCGGCGCGAATGCAGAGGAACGCACCCTTGAGGTTGATATCGAGCACACGATCCCAATCCTCGTCTTTCATCCGCATCATGAGGGTGTCGCGGGTAATGCCAGCGTTATTCACAAGCACCGACGGGGTTCCGAAATCGGCAGAAATGCTCGCGAAAAGGGCTTCGACTGCCGCTGAATCGCTGACGTCACAACCGTAGGCTTTGGCCTCACCGCCCGCAGATGTGATCGCTTCGACGGTCCCCGCTGCCCCCGCTTCCGAGGTGGCAACGCACGCAACTTTCGCTCCTTTTGCACCAAACTGCGTCGCGATTTCGCGCCCAATGCCTCGGCTTGCGCCGGTAACGATGACAACCTTGCCTTCAAAACTCATTGGCAATGTGATACCCGGTATTCCGCTACATTTCGGATATCAAAATGGTGCGACCTTCTTCTGCGCTGCGATATGCCGCCATGACGACAGCAAACTCATGCCTTCCGAGTTCGGCACTGGACGCGAGTTCTTGCCCATCGACGACGCAATCAAGATAGGCGCCTATCATGGACTCGAAGGGGTCTAACCATTCTTCGATCAGCACCTCCCTCTGCTCCGGAAGGTCGTCTCGGTACAAGCCAAGGGTTTCGGTTCCACCCATCGATAGAATGCCGTCTTCGCCGATAATTCTGACGCTCGGTCCTGGGGGCCACAGGTGCGAGGCATGGCTACTGAGCAGAGTGCCTAGCGCACCGTTTGCAAAGGTAATCGACAAAACGGAGGTGTCTTCTCCGCCTAATTCGGGGCGGAATCGCGTCGTCATCGCGCTCACAGAGTGAACGGGACCGGCAACTGTAATCATCGTTGCCAGCGTGTGGATCCCGCCGTCGAGCAACGCACCGCCACCCGACACCGAAGGATCGTAGCGCCATCCGGTATGAAGATAGTCGCCGCCTTGCCAGTGCGCGTACGTGCCTTGCAGCGCGACCATCCGACCAATTCTTCCTTGCCGGTAAGCTTGCCGCGCTGTTCGCGCCTTTTGCGTGGTGTGACTCAGCTCACCGTAATACAGCACTCGATCCGACGATTGTCCGAGTTTGACTATTTCATCACACTCTTCCAGCGTTCGCCCGAGCGGCTTTTGCAGAAGAACGTGCTTGTTTGCGGCGAGAGCTTGGCGCGTTTGCTCTAGATGCAAATGGTGAGGAGTCATCAACTCCACAGCGTCGATCTTCTCGTCGGCCAGAATGGCTTCGAACGAATCGACAACCGTTGCTCCGCACTCTGACGCGATGGCATCGGCACGCTCGCGAGCTGGGTCGTATGCGGCAACAATCTGTGCCCAATTTTCGTGAGCCAGATAGGCTTTCAGATGACTTTGTGAAATCAGACCGCAGCCGACGAAAGCAACCCTTAGCCTTTGCATTAGAACTCAGCGAGTATATCAGTGAAGAAGGCTGAGATCGACGTCAATACTCCTATTGTGATGGAAGCGGCAATGCACTCTCTGAAGATTGAGTTAAGCGAATCGCAGCACGAAGCCCTTTGTAGACTTTGTGCTGAATATGAGACGTCGCAGAGTCAAACGATTGCCAAGTTGATCTTGCTTGCGGACCTTCAGGAGCAAAAAAAGGATTTCGAGAGAACCTTGCTTGCTATTGAGGAAGACCGCGCGGAGTTTGATCCACGCTATCCAGAGCTACGCACTCCATAGATGCGCCCCTTCGTTTCGCGCATTGTTTAGTGCCACATTCACCGGACGCGCCGCCATTGCGTAGGCTGGGTACGGTCGCAGTAAAGGCTGGATATCAGTGATCCGCTCGGTTGGTCGCAGCCACTCCTCATATTCTGAGGGGCGCAATATGCAGGGCATTCGGTCCAGGAACTTGTCGACTAGTTCATTGGCGCTTGTCGTCAACACCGTGAAGGTGAATAGCTCATCTCGCCACACCTCGTATAAACCCGCGACGCAGAAGAATTTAGCATCAGCAACGGTGAACAGGTAAGGTTGGCGGGGGGTTCCTTTTGGCGCTTTGATCGGTTCACCAAAGAGGTCATAACCGCTTATCGATTCTGTCCACTCATAAAACCCGGTCATTGGGATAAGGCATCGGCGGCGGCGATAAGCAGCCCGAAAGCTATTGAGTTCAGATGCGGTTTCGCTTCGTGCGTTGGCGAGCTTATTCCCGATGGATTCATCCTTTGCCCAGCTGGGCACCAAACCCCAACGCATCGGCCACGCCATCTTTTTGCCCCTCTCACGGATAACAACCATGGACTCTTGGGTCGGGGCGATGTTGTATCTCGCAGGGACTTCGTCCGGAAATTCCGCGTCTAGCTCTAAGCTGAGTTGCTTGGGTGCCACAGCCATGGCGTAACGCATACACATCGCATAACAATATACGCCTGCTAGACTTAAGATGATGAGACGTTTCCTGACGTTCTTTGCGGTGTTTGCCGTTATCGGTTGCCATAAGTTTTCCGTTCGGCACACAGAGGACGTCTCCACGCTGAACTGGGGTTTTCGAAACGAAGTCTCAGGGCTTGAGCCGGCTGAAATTCATGATGAACCAACCGCAAACGCTCTGAGGCAAGTCTACGAAACGTTGGTCACGATAGACGAAGCCGGGCAGATTCAGCCGCTGCTCGCTGACAAGTACAGCATCTCATCCGACGGCCTGACGTACAGGTTTCATATTCGCGAGGGCGTTCGGTTCAGTGATGGCACCCCTCTCACCGAACAGTCCGCGCTGTTGATTACTCAGCGGATGAGGCTGCTAACGATGAAGGCTACCGAGTCGCTTGATCTGGTCAAAGGTGTTGAAGCTGTCCATCTTCATGGCAAAGTCGTTGAGTTCGTCCTGCGGAAACCCGACTCGTCCTTTTTAAAGAAGCTGGCGAACCCAGCGTGCGCGTTAGTAAAAGCCAATCAGGGCCCAATCAGAAGCGTACAGGAGTCTATCGGAACTGGCCCGTTTGTGATCGAGAAAGCCGACCTAAAACAGGACCTGATCCTGAAGAGAAACGAGAAGTATTGGGGCGGTAAGCCCGGTCTCAGTGAAATCCATATCTCGGTTGTGATTGATGGGGCGACTCGACTTCAAATGTTCAAAGACGGACGGTTGGACATCACCGCGATCCAGCCAAACGATGTAGCCGCAGTTCGCAATAGCCCAGAACTACACCTAACCCCTTACAACAAGGTGATGTTCCTCCAGCTGAACGGACTGAACGCACCGCAACTGAGAAATCGAGATTTTCGATGTGCATTAGCCGCATCGATAGACCAAGTTGAAATTTGCAAGACGATTCTTGGCGACGTACACCTGCCCTCAACTGGGCTTTTGCCTTCGGTTATCAAGCAACCTTATAAGGTTATTAGCAACAACCCCTCGATGGCCAAATCGATCCTGCCGAAAGGTGCCGTGTATTCGCAAGACATCGAGATTGCCGTCTATGCCGGCAGTGGCTATGAACGACTGGCTGAAGCGATCGGCGTTTCATTTGAAAAGACACTCGGCATCAAAACGTATGTGAAACAGTACGGTCAATCCGCCCTTCAACAAGGGAACCTCAATCACACGATCCCGATTCTGGTAACCGGCTATTCAGGAGACTATACGGACCCATCGGCGTTTCTTCCCGCCATGTTTCTCTCGACCAGCGGTTCAAACGGAAGTAGTTACAGCAATCCGGAGGTTGACCGGCTGATCGACGAAGGTGCATGGGACAAAGCAATGAAAATCGTAGCCGAAGACGTGCCGATTATTCCTCTAGCCTCATGGAGAGAACCCGAGCTAGTCAGCAAGCGAGTAATAGGACTCATCTATTCGCCCTATGGACACCTGAGTTTGGCGAAAGTGAACATTTCTGCAAAGTAGTGACACCAATGTGCATGAGAAAACTACTCATCGCACCTCTCGTTCTCGTCATGTTTGGTTGTGCAAATTCTCCAGCGCTGGACACCAAGTTCATTGGAGATAAATCTTCGATGGGTTACTTTGCCGTTGATGATCAGCACGTTCTCAACATTCCGGTCGACCAAAGGGTGGAATTCAAAGAGAAATCGGAGGCGGAAGGCGCCGGGTACGTCTTCGGCCAACAGAAAAAGCCCGGAGAAGACGTTCACCCCTAAATTTACGGGGAAACTTGCCAAAAATGCCTGTTAACATGCTCCTGCGCCAGACTATCCAGCAAGTTTTGTCTGTCCCGCAATTCGCGGTCATCGAGGTCAAAAAGCGACGCCAAAAATCGGTGAAGCAGATTGCCATTGATGAAGCTTGGGCGCAGATGTCAGATCTACAACGGGAAAGCTGGAACCAATACGCTAAATCGAAGCGGCGGTTCTGTGTGATTAAACAGCGTGTGATCTCGACCGGGGCAAAAGCTCTTTTCGCAAAGATAGCTCGTCAGAGGTGGAAGTATGATCCAGACCTTCCACTTCTGCTGCAGGCTCCAGGGCCAAGTGGGAATGACTTTTCCATCATCGCGAAAAAACAAAAGAAGCTATCGATAACGTTATCCTCGACAGTAGCGTGTCCAAATCAAAACCACTACGAGGTTCTGATCCAACGGGAAGGGAGCACGAGACTGAGAACCCTTACCTTCATTAACTTCGACTCGGAACTAGCGCACGAATTGAAACTGCCGAAACACGGTAGCTATCGAGTGTTTACGAGGGCTATCGATCCCATCAACCTCGTCGCTGGCGAGGCCATCCAATGCGGAAACCTAACAACACTCAGAAAGCCCAAACTCACTCCAGAACAAGTAATGGCAAGCATTGTTGCGATGATCTAGCACCGTTCTCCCCGCAAAATTAACAGAATCCTCATATTTGGGTGCGTGATACCGTCATAACTCCTAAACGATGAAGGAGTTTGTATTTGGTTCCGGCGACAAATTGCTAATTACTGGCGATTCAATCACAGACGCCAACCGCTCACAACCTGCAGGCGAGGGGCTCTTTGGTGCTCTTGGAACAGGATATGTCACCAGCATTGATGCGCTCATTCAGTCAACGTATCCAGAACTCATGCTCCGGATCGTGAACAAAGGAACTAGCGGCAACACCATCCGGGATCTGAAGGACCGATGGCAAGTTGATGTCTTGGATCAAAAGCCAGATTGGGTTGTCGTCATGATTGGCACCAACGATGTTTGGCGACAGTTCGACACGCCTTGGCAGAAAGAATGGCAGGTTCAACCTGACGAGTATCAAGACACCTATGTGCGGCTCATTGAACAAACAAAATCTGAGGTCAAAGGTTTGTTTCTAGCGACTCCTTTCTATCTGGAGCCAAACAAAGAAGATTTGATGCGAAAGCGTATGGACGAGTACGGCCAGATCGTCAAAACACTGGCGACTCGGTACGACTTACCGTTAATCGACACTCAAGCAGCATTCGATGATCTGCTAGAAACTTTCTACCCGGCAACTTTGGCTTGGGATCGTGTTCATCCCAACGCAGTGGGTTGTATGACTTTAGCTCGCGCCTTCTTAAATGTTTTTGGATTTGATTGGACCAAGTGCTCCACCTGATATGAGATGACAGGAGAAGAGCTCACGCCTTGGCTGATTAAGTTCGCGTATGAACGCGCTGCTTTTCCCATGACGATGGATGACGGGTTGGTCGAATGGTTCCAACCCCATCGAAGAGCACTGCTTCCCATCGAAGGCATTCACGTCAGTCACTCTTTACGCAAAGTCATAAAAAATGAGAAGTTTGAGATCAAGTTTGATTCGGCTTTCGAGCAAGTGATGCGACGTTGCTTGCGTCCGACAGAGAACTGGATTAGTGAAGACTTCATCCGCGTCTACACCCAAATTCATCACGACGGGTGGGGACATTGCTCCGAATGCTGGCTCAACGGCGAACTCGTGGGTGGTGTTTACGGAATCGCGCTCGGTTCATGCTTCTGCGCCGAATCGATGTTTCATACCAAAACGGACGCATCGAAGGTTGCCCTCTGGGCATTGGTTAATAAGTGCAGGGAACTTGGGTTCCAGATATTCGATGCGCAAATTCTTACTCCGCATCTACAATCTTTGGGAGCATATGAGGTTCCCCACCGTACATACTTGCGGATGCTAAATAGTTCTCTTCTTGAGAAAACAGCTTGGAGCCGCAAATGAGCCATTTATCTCCCGAAATGGATGGAACCGGCGGTGGCTATGGCAGGTTTCAAGGCATACCCATTCAACAGCTTGCCGAAAAGTTTCAGGAGATAAAGCAAGACCCCAGTTTCAGGTCCATTTCGGCGATCTTGCGAATCACAAGAGAACAGCTTGAAGCTCGAAACGGGCTATCCCACTACCCACTCTTGACGTATGTTGGGCTTGGCTTCGTCACGTTCTTCTCAGTCTCTCACTTCTTTGGAATGCCTAAATTCCAGGATGTGATCACGAAAGGCTTCATGGCTTCGGTTCTTGCCACTGTCGCACTCAGCGTTGGATGGATCTCTACGCGTCGGTCGATTCGCGAAAGTCGCGCACAAACCGCTGCGCTTAAAAAACTGGCCATCGAGTCGTTAGAGTCAATTCTTGAACACGATGAAATCAGGTTAAAACCACTAGATTTCGATCAGAGAAAGACCGTAAAAGATCTCATCAAGACTGAGTCAAATGCTGAGTTTCTTCGTCGACTCCTTGGCTAATCTGCTAGATTTCATCCCAAAAAGGTAGCATTGCCCTCTATTAATTGCGGTAATTGCCTACAATTTTTGTTGGTGTACCAAGTCATACCAAAAACTACTTCGGCACAAGGAGTCATTTTCGTCCTCGAAAATGTACTAGCTGATGTTTCTGATTTAGAACACACCGGTGACGAGCTTTCGAATACTCCGTCTTTGCTTTTGCCCTACGTGAAACCTCAACTTCAACAGAGAAAGCTGTTGCAAGAGCTTAGAAAGCACCACGTCAAGGTGGCTGTCGTATCTAAGTTTGACCCGAGAGTCCAGAGAGCTATATTGCTCGCGAGCAGGCTCAGCGACCTAGTGGACTCTATGGTTTTCGACGAAGACAGAGCGTGCCCTTTTATTCTAGGCTCTCTTAGTATTCAAACTCCAATCTCGTCGTGTAGCATCGTGGTTCAGACTCACACCGACAATGAGCTGGCAAATGCTACCAATGCACTGAGGGTTCTTCAGGTCTCTGGGCCATCAGACGTCAATATCGAACTGGTTACACACCTAGCCGACACGTACCTGCTAACTCCGACTCAATCGGCTTTTCAGTTCGAACAAGTTGCATAGACAACTAAGGTAAAAAGGCGTCATGGAATACGCCTACCTGGGCCGCACCGGCCTAAAAGTTAGCCGACTCTGCCTTGGAACGATGAATTTTGGACCAAAGACTACTGAGCCAGATAGTTACGCAATCATGGATCGTGCCCTCGATTTAGGCATTAACTTTTTCGATACAGCCGACGTTTATGGCTGGAAGAAAGGCGAAGGTGTCACCGAGCAAATCATCGGCAGATGGTGGGCACAGGGAGGTGAGCGCCGGGAAAAAGTAGTTCTTGCGACTAAGGTGTACGGCGATATGGGGGATTGGCCAAACGAATCTCGATTGTCCGCGCTTCACATTCGAAAGGCATGCGAGGCATCACTCAAGAGGCTACAAACCGACTACATCGACCTGTACCAGTTCCACCATATTGACCGCAACACGCCATGGGAAGAGATTTGGCAAGCCTGTGAAGTGCTCATCCAGCAAGGAAAGATATTGTATGTTGGATCGTCGAACTTTGCGGGATGGCACATTGCGCAGGCAAACGAAATCGCCAAATCGCGCAACTTTATTGGCCTAGTCAGCGAGCAATGCCATTACAACCTAAGGGTTCGAAAACCAGAGATGGAAACGATTCCAGCATGCCTTGAATATGGGCTGGGTCTCATCCCGTGGAGCCCACTAGCTGGTGGAGTTTTAGGTGGCAAACCGAAGGATGGCGATTCGGGCAGACGAAACGAAGGTTGGACTGCAGAAGCAATTGCTCGAGACCGAGAACAACTGGACAAGTGGGAAGCTTTGTGCGCAGAACTTGGTGAGCTTCCAGCAAATGTCGCCTTGTCGTGGTTACTGCATCAAAAGGTTGTTACTGCACCGATAATTGGCCCCCGAACGATGGAGCAACTCGATGGCCCTCAAAAAGCGCTTGAAATCAAGCTAAGCGAAGATACTCTGAAGAAGATTGATGAGATCTTCCCAGGGCACAAGACATCACCTGAAGAATACGCTTGGTAAATCCGGTTTGCCCCTTCACAAATAGGTTCAAGGGGGCAAACCTTTCTCAAATCCTGTAAGCTATTAGCTTAATCGTGCTTAAAACACATCTCGACGAGGTTGATGTTCAAATCTTAGCTCTGTTGCAAGAGGATGGACGGACTACCAACGCTGACTTAGCAAAGAGCGTTGGCTTGTCTCCACCTTCCGTATTGCAGCGAGTTCGTACGCTGGAAAAGGCTGGCCTTATCCGCGGATACCATGCATTGCTGGACTATGAGCGACTTGGGCTAAAAATCACCGCGATGACGGAGATCACGCTATCGCTACATCAAGAACAGCCCATAGAGAGATTCCGCAAAGCAATTAGTGGCATCCCTGAGGTGATGGAATGCTATCACGTGAGCGGCGATTACGACTTTTTGCTTAAGATTGTGGTTAAAGACATTCGCAGTTATGAGCAACTCGTGCGTGAACGCCTTAGCAAAATCAAAGGTATCCAACAGATTCGAACTAGTTTCGTTCTCGCGATCACAAAGCACACCACACAAATCCCCATTCAATGAAACTGGTTGTCGAAGAGTCCATACGTTTGGATAAGTTTTTGTCCCGCGCTTTACCGGAGCATAGTCGTAGCAAGTTAGCGCGATTGATTGAAGCTGGTGAAGTCTTAGTCGATGGACAAGCTCAGAAGGTCTCCTTCCAGGTCCTTCCGGGAATGGTTGTTGAACTGAGTGAGCCTGAAGAAACAGCCCCCCATGACCTCACGCCTGCCGACATACCGTTGGAAATCGTCTATGAAGACGACGTGATGCTTGTCGTAAATAAGCCTCGCGGTCTGGCGGCTCATCCAGCTCAATCGCTCAAAGAACCATCCTTGGTGAACGCATTACTTGCCCGTCAAACCCAATTGAGCAGCGTCGGCGAGGCATTTCGCCCCGGAATTGTCCACCGACTCGATAAGGAAACGACTGGATTAATGGTTGTCGCAAAGACAGACGCCGCCCATGTTGACCTTGCTCGACAAATAGAGTCTAAATCTGCAGAACGTCGTTACTTTGCAGTTGTGGGCGGGTTAGTCGAGCAAGAACGGTTCACCATCGATGCGCCTATTGCTCGTGACAAGAAAAACCGCTTGCTCATGGCCGTCGATCCTCATGGAAAGCGAGCCATCACACACATCAAACGCGTGATTCGACTTGACGCAGGAACGTTTATCGCTTGCCGACTTGAAACGGGCCGCACGCACCAGATCCGTGTTCATCTCAGCGCGGTGGCGATGCCAATTCTTGGAGATTTTCTCTATGCGCCGAAGCATTTACGAGGCGGGCTCTTGCAACTTCATGCCGGTTACTTAGAACTGACCCACCCTGTTTCGCAAGAACGGATCAGTTTCTACGCTGCACCCGATCCGGACTTTCTTGGGGTTCAGTACGCCAAGAGAGATATCCTTGAAGAGTTCTAGGCTTTCGAACTCGCGACTGATTGCCTACGCAAAAACAAAATAGTAGATTCTCGATCGATAGACGGGAGACCTCGATCCTTTTCTTCGCTAGTCAAGCCTGGTCTCCACTGCTCTTCGTCACTTCAGAAAGTGAATTGCAAGGTTAAAATGACGACGAAAACACTCTGTTTGATTCTGGATTTTCGGCTCATCAATGGCTGTAAATGAAGAATTTTCTAGAAAGACGAAGACTTAGACTCCATAAATCGCCGTTTCCATGGCAAACGCCCCAAAGCACCATTTGGTGACAGTGGTCGGACAGTTAGCCGGATTTAAAAGGGGCTCGCCATCAGGCTGACAGGATGAGACTTCGTAAATCTTCGTCGGTCACGTTAGAGATCTGTTCTGGCTGATTTATCGCTTCGTTTAACTGATTCATATAATCAAGTTCGACGATTGGTATGCACACTTTCATCTGGTGCATGTACCCAAAGGCTGCGGCGATCCGTTGTACAGCACCAGCGGAATTTCCCTCTTTGAGCGCGAGTTCAGCACTACAGGCAACCGCAAGAACGCTCACTCTACGCAGCATATTCGGCACAGCATCAACTAAACCCCGAATAACCTTCCTGGCTTCATCCAGCCTGCTTTGACCAAGATAAGCCCGCGCCAAAGACACATTGATCTCTAGCTCATGAAGGATATTTCCGGCAAATGCGAAAACTTCCAATCCTCGCAACGCCTCCTGCTCAGCCTTCATAAAATCCCCATCGACAAGAGCAAATCGAGCCGCAAATCGTAAAAAGAAAGACCACTGATGCGGATCATTAACAATTTCTGCCTGTCGACGTATCTCACACATTCGAGACCGCCGTTGCTCATGATTTCCCTTTGCATGATCGATCATCAGTAAAGGCATGCCAGCCGAAATCTGAGAACTTGAGTTGTTGTGCTCTAGCGCGTACCGATAGCTAAATTCAAGGTCATCTTGTGCCTCGGCCCAATCTTGTCTGTAGGATAGAACTAAGCCACGCCACAAACGAACTGAAATATGCAGATCATAGGCAACCTTCTTAGCCCATGGAATCACCAATTCGTAGTTCGCAGCAATCTGATTCCAATCTAGGCGGAACCTGGAATGCTCATGATAAGACGCCAGCGCGTAGCATTGATGCGCTTCGTCATCGGTCAACATGAACTGATCGTATGACTCTTTCGAAGTTTCAGAAGCGAGTTCCAGCTTGCCTCTAGCAGAGTAACACCAACCCATACACAGAAGTGCTTGACCTTTGTTTGCACAAGTCGCATCGGGCCATTCTTTGAGTTGATTTGCAGTTGTAAGCAACTCACCTGACTTGCCATTTGACAATTCATGATGCCAGATCAACCGAAACATCCGATGCGCGCGCGGGTCTTTATCAGACATTAACTGGTCTAGAGCAGCACGAATGTTGAGCGCTTCGCGACGATGTAGCTTGACTTCATCCACTGAATTGAGCGTCCATCCATCTTTGAATTGACTGCAGTAGATCATCATCTGCTCAACCATCGTCTGCTTAGCTTCGGCAAGCTGCTCCATGCTGCATTCGTTGACCAAGAATTGTCGAACAGGTTCTAGGAGCCGGAACCGCAGTGGACTCTCAGAATCGTCTATCCAGATAAAAGCGCTATCGAGTAGGCGCTCAAGAATATCATCAACGGCTCCGCCAAGGAAGTTCCGAGCAATTGCCCTAGTGACACCAGCCGGAAACTGGGCTATTTTCAAAAGAGCATCCGCTTCTACTTGATCGAGACTACTTAGAGACACCGATAGCATCTTTCTGAGGTCTCGCTGTCGAACTGGGAGGTCAGAAACTTCGGCTCGCAACGAGCTGATATCGTCAAGCTCTTGAAGAAGCTCTTTCGGTTCCAGGAACCTCAGTCTAGCGGCGGCTAAGCGAAGTGTGAGAGGCATTCCATCACACCGCTCTGCGAGCTCCTTCAAGTGTGGATCACGCGGCTCACTACGATCGGAATAACCCAGCAGGTCGATCAAGAGCGGTAACGCTTCGTTCACCAAATCCAACGGCTTCACTGTCAGAACTTTTTCACCGGCCACTTTCATCGGTCGGCGCGAAGTGACAACGAGTTTGAGATCAGGAATAGCCTTGAGCAGAGTTACCACAAGCTCGCCAGGAGCTTTAAGGTGCTCAAGGTTATCAAGTACCAACGTGGTTTTCTGTCCGCTCCAATGCCTTGTCAACACATCGAGAGGGTTATCTACCGCATGTCCATCAAACACTAGTTCTTGTAGAAACACTACCGGATCAGCTTCGATCGGACACTCTACAAAACTAACGAACCCGACTTCGACACTTGCTCGCTGGATGGCTTCCAAGGCAATTCGTGTCTTTCCCATGCCTCCTGCACCAACCAGAGTCATCAAACGAAGCTGTGATGGCTGCTCTAGGAAATCAAGTATCTCGTTCAGCAATCCCGAGCGACCGTAAAACCGATCTATAGGGTGCGGCGCCTTTGGCAATTGAGCCGAAACTACGGGTTCGGTTTGTGCCTGTCGATAAGAGTCTATCGAAACTGGAGTATCCATTCCAGACCGACGAAGACGGCGATACTCAGCAACTGCACCTGAGAGGCTGCCTAAAGCAGCATGAGCATTGATCGCTAAAAGCCTGAGCGATTCGCAAGTAGAATCAATTCGAGCTCCTAACCTTGCATACTCGATAGCCTCTGCCGCTTTCTGTTCTTCCAGCAATCGGGTTGCAACAGATTCAGCGGCGCGAACCCTCCACTCGTCGAGTTCGACTCTTTCAGCCTCTGCCCACGAGTCATCCCAACCCGGCAAAAAAGGACTTGAAAGAATACGCATAAGGTCTTCCCCTGGTTCGTATTCCTTGGAAGTGAGGATATCTAGATCAGAGGTGATTTCACTTTTGTTCAGCGTTACTGTGTCAGTGTCGGCTTCTAGAAGGTACGCCGCATCGCCCATTGCACGTCGTAACCGACTGAGCTCTTGCCTCAGCCGAAGTCGTGTGGAATCTTGAAAATCATCAGGCCAAAGTAAGTCTGCTAAGACTTCCCTACGTCGAGTCCCCGATTTCGAAAGTGCTAACAATACCAATAACTTGGCAGCCCGCTTGGTTTCAAAGCTAGCGTAGCATTCCTTTTCATTATAAAGTCTAACGTCGCCGTAATAGGTCAGGCGCCAGAGCAACTGCATTGCGTAAGTTTACTGCTGATTCAGCTAGTTGTTGACTGCGATTCTGCGCCGATCATCATCTCTTGACACGCGCCTTCGATCAATTCCTTCCACAGTCCGATTGTTTCGACCAGGTTTGGCAAGTTTGCCCCCTCAATGCCTACCCTTATGAGTTCTGTGAGCTCGACCATTAACCACTGATATAACTCAGTGGTCGCACCAAATTCAACATGCCTTTTGCCTAATTCTCGCAGAGCTTTTTCTGCGCCTTCGCGATTCTCGATTGAATCTAGTAGCGCAGCCAATGTATCAACAAGCTTGTCCTGCTGCTCGGTCAGGTCATCAGCAAAAAAAGCCCTAACCGCAGGATAAGCCTCAAACATTCGTGCATAAAGTTGCCCCGTTACCGTTTCCAGTTTTGGTATCAGAAACACGAACGAGCCTCTGAGCAAACTGATTTGGTTGGTAGAAAAAGTTGGAAACATGGCTAGGTTCAAGGATCGCCGTTTGAACTACTGATTCATTGTGGCGCGATTTTTTAATGTATAGATTTTTCTTTTAACCTGAGTCGATAGATTGGCAAATCTGTCGACTCAAGTCGTCAGTTTCTTCAGATGAATGCTTTTGTGGCGGGCCGACAGAACTCTGCCGACATCCGCCACGTGCTAGAGATCACTTGATCCTAGCTTCTCATGGTTACTGAGTCTCTCCTTTCAAATTGCGTCTAGCCTCAGTTCTTTCTTCTGCGTCGAGCTAACAGTCCGCTAAGACCAAGTGCGAACACAGCCATGGAACCTGGTTCTGGAACGGCTTGGATCGATCCCTGTGTGTACAGTTTCGATGTATCCCAGTGCAGGCCGTTCGTAAGCGTCGGGAGGTAGATGGAGGCAAACTCTCCGCTCTTGTTCCCGGTGAGGATTTGGAATGTGTTACCGTAGTTCGCAGCAAATCCGTTGTAGTAGGTTACGTTGAGTGTTCCACCCAGGAAAGCCGTTCCGTGGACATTGAGCGAGTCGTAGCCCGTTCCAACGGTTGTTCCCCCGAGTTCAATCGTCGTGGTTGCAGTTTCGCCAAGCTCAAGGTCACCATCAAAGGTGACGAGCGCTGGACTGTTTCCCGGGCGAAGATCACCCTGAACCTCAACCGTTCCCGTTCCGGTGAAGCTACCGGCACCGCTGAGGGCACCGAGGAACACGGTTCTTGAGCCAGCAGCAGTTCGGATTTCAGCGCCATTGTGAACCACGTCGTCGTGGAAGGTTGTAACGCCTCCACCGACCGTTAGAATTCGACCGCCGGTCTGGTTGGTTACGTCTCCAAACACGTCAGAGAAGCCGCCGCTTAGCGCGATTGAACCGCTGTTGAGTAGTGAAGGAGCATCTTCGTTGACCCGGATGACACCACGGCCCGAAATCTGACCAGTCGATTGGTTCGTAAGTTTGCCGTCTACTTGCAGCGTGCCATCGGTGAGCTGAATTGCCCCACCGTTGGCAAAGTTTCGACCAACGGTGATCTCGTCTGATGACCCAATGACAACTCGACCCGAAGCGTTATTTGTCAGATCATATGCGATTCTGCCGAAGCCAGAAACTTGACCCGAGTTTGTCAATGCAGCTTTGGTTGACGAGTAGAACTGAGCATCGTCTACGAGTTTGACCTTTGCTCCGGAAGACACCGTTATGCCACCGTAGGTGCTCAGAGATCCGCCTAATTTCAAAGTTCCCTGCGCAACATCCATATTTGAGTTGAGGTAGACGTTGTTCATCGAAAGAGTGCCGACTCCCGACTTTCTGAGCGTTCCGACCGCCCCGGTTGATCGGTAAATGCTCGATACCCACGAACGATCCGTATCGTTGTATAGTTCGAGAACAGATCCGTTATCGATGTACGAGATGTGATCAAAAGCTGAATCAACTAGTTTCAGTTCGCCTCCCAGAACTTTGATTCCTCCGGTCATCCCAGTGATCGACTGAGCGTATACGTCGACGGCACCCGGCCCATCCTTCATGAAGTACCCGTCACCAAGTACTTTGCCGAAGAACGAGCCATCGAAGTCTTGCTTCACTCCGAAGTTCTTTCCGTTCAGATAGGTTGTTCCGCCGAAGTTATATGTGTTCATATAGAGCGGAGCCGATGACTGCATATCGACGGTGCCGTAAAACGTTCTGTCAGTCTTTGAAATATCTACAGTGCCGCCAGTGCCCTGGTAAACCATAGTTCCCGAACCACCAAGCGACCAATTTGTCGATCCGGCATCTGCTTTGTAGTTGAGAGTCGTTCCAATGTTTAAGGAGATGCCGTCGTTAGTGCTCTTGTTCTTTGCGATCAAGGTTCCTTTGTCAACGTAGATTAATCCATTGAAAGTTGACTGAGTCTTCTGGAAATCGAGTGTGTTGGAGCCAATCTTTTCCACAGTTCCAGTTCCAGCTACGGTGCTATTCCAAACATTTGTAGCCAATGCACTATCTAGAACGATCTCTGAGGTCTCGTTCAGCGTAACGTTATTATTGAGCAAGAACTCAGTTCCGCCAAACAATATGGCGGTGCCGTTTAGAATCACATCACCTGTGAATGCTTGCGACTTTCCATAAGAGATCATCCCGGTGTTTACAATGAGCTTTCCACTGCCTGATAGGTTCGAAAATAGGTTGTAGCTCACGTTCGCGGCAAGGTTTAGCTGTAATGCGCCACCTGAGTTCACCTTCATAGTGTTGGTGAGGACTCCGAATCCACCGGCGAGTGTTCCTCCGTTCACGGTTACGTCGATGGTGTCAGCGACGTTGCCAGTCAGGGTCAGTGCCCCTAGACCAGTCTTGATGAGTTCGTTCCCGGTTTGAGCGCTCAAATAGTTCGTCGAGAGCGACGCGTCAACGGCTTGGTTATAGGTGAGTGTCGAGGTACCAAATGAATCGAAGTTGACTGTCGATGCTTTCAACGAATACGAGTTTGCGGTTACTCCGCCATCCTTAATAGCGAATGTTCCGTTAAAGTTGTTGTTTCCGCCAACGAGGTTAAGGGTTCCGCTCCCAGATTTGTTGATCGTTCCGTTTCCGGTAATCCAGTTGGTATAGGTTGTGTCGGAGGCAACTGACCAGTTGAGGGTCGAGGTATCTCGAATATCAACCATGTTGCCAAGGCCGCTTGTTTGGGCGTTAAAGGTTCCCCAATAGGCGCGAATGCCGGCGCTTGTGTTGATGCCGTTCAGTGTCGTGACTCCACTACTTATACTCGTGAGAATGCCATTCCCTGAGATATTCCCACCCAGTTGAAGGTAGTTGCCAGCTCCGACGTTCACTTTGATTTCGTCGTAAAAAGTAGGTGAGGTACTGAGAACCAGGTTGTTTGAGATGAGATTTCCGGTACCAGTTACCTCAATGTGACCGCTCGAATAGCCAGTCCCACCGCCCTGCAATTCTATGTTGTTTCCGCTTAGCCACCAGCTAGCCCCGTCGATAAAAACCTTGCCTGTTTTTAGTGATCCAAGGTTGTTTACATTGCTCTTGCGCGTAGAACCCTGGAACTTTAAAGTACTTGCAAAGGTCGAGGAGGGAAAGAAGTTACCCGCCCAGTTTGCTGCCGTCCCCCAGTTACCATTGCTTGCCGAAGCGCCGGTCCAAGTGTAAACCTGCGCCTGTGCAGAAGGTGTTAAAGCTGCGAGGGTTGTGATAATCGTGGCGAACGCGGTCGTTCGCATCGAGCGATTTCGAAGCAAGTGATTTGTAACCATGAGGCAACATGATCACTTACCAGGCGTTACACCACGAAGCCCCTTTCGCAACATATTCGTGACGACGCGTTTGTCACAATTTGTAACGCCTTTTTGAATCTAAATGTCGTTCACCCGCGCCCCAGGTAGTTCTACTAGGACTATCTGATGAACCTGATTATTGAAAACTACTGAGCGCAGTTTGAATCGATTTCCGATGATCCACGGATGAGCAAGGTTGCTCAAAGATATTCGCTAAATTTATCGCAAAATCATCATTAATTTTCACGCGAAACTTGGTCACTGAACTGCTAACATCCAGCTAATGATCGCGCTGACTATGATGTCCGCACTCGGGTTACAGTTGACCCAATCTCCCCAGTGGACGGCGGAGCAGGACCACCAATTCCTGCTGAAGCAACTTGGAATTTCCAGTCTCCGACCCGGTGTTGATGGCATGAACCCTAAATCGCCGAACTTCGCCAACACCGACGAAGCAAAGGCGTCTCCGTATCATCGCCTGCCCGACCTAATGACACTTAATAACGGGTCAAAGGTCCAAACAAGATCAGATTGGGGCCGTCGAAGAGCAGAGATCGTCGAGTTGCTTGACCGTGAGATATACGGTCGCACACCGAAGAATCTCCCCAAGGTGAAGTGGGAAGTGACCTCCGAAAAAGCCGAAAAAGTTGGCGAGATTGACGTCAACACGAGCCAGTTAGTGGGTCATGTCGATAATCGTCGGTACCCAGAAATCAAAGTTGACATCAAAGCAACATTGACCCTTCCCGCTGTGTCCACCCGTAAGGTTCCCGTAATCATCGAGTTTGGGTTTCCTGGCTTTTCACCCAACCGACAGTTTGGTGGCGGAACCGGCCCCACTTGGCAGCAAATGGTGATCGCGAAGGGCTGGGGTTACGCGATCCTTGATCCGACAAGTGTTCAGGCTGACAATGGTGGCGGTCTCCGACAAGGCATTATCGGACTGGTCAATAAGGGGCAGCCCAGAAAACCCGAAGACTGGGGCGCGCTCAAGGCATGGGGTTGGGGCGCTTCGAAGGTACTCGACTATTTGCAGACAAACAAAGCCGTCAACAGCAGAAAGGTCGGTATCGAGGGCCTTTCAAGATACGGAAAAGCAACTGTCGTGACCATGGCTTACGATAAACGGTTCGCCATCGCCTTAGTTGGTTCATCGGGACAAGGCGGCGTGAAGCTTTGGAGAAGAAACTTCGGTGAGACGGTCGAAAATGTTGCTTCATCGGGCGGATATCACTGGATGGGAGATAACTACGTCAAATATGCTGGACCGTTGACACCAGACGATATGCCCGTTGACGCACACGAGTTGGTGGCTATGTGCGCGCCGAGACCGGTGTTCGTCGGCGTTGGCTCCCTCAATGTCGAAGGAATTTGGATCGATCCGGTTGGCACATTCAAAGCGACCTCTTTGGCTTCGCCCGCATGGCAACTTCTCGGAAAGAAAGGTCTTGGAACGACGGACATGCCCAGTGAGGGAACTCCACTTGTTGCTGGTGACCTTGCCTTTAGCCAGCATCATGGCGGTCACACAAACGGTCCCAACTGGCCCATATTCATCAAATTCGCTTCGCGATATCTAGATTAATCATGCTATTTGCATCGAATCCTCAGCGCTATATGGACCCCGGCTACGCCGCTTGGCTTAGCTACTCAAATGCACAGGCTCCCGCTGAAGTGCCAGACCGGGTCTTTATTCCTGGCCCTGTACACAAAGCGGCGTTAGCTGAGATTCGTTACGCCTGGCCGCGCATTCAAGGCGAGCAAGTGATCATCGGGAAGAACTGCGATGCTCCATCGGTCGTCATTGGCACGATCGATGAGCTCAAAGCACTTGGATTTGAACCTAATGTGCCAACAAGCGCCGAAGGCTTTTCGATCAGCCGTAACGGGGGACATATCATCGTGGTAGGAGGAGGTGCCGAGGGCGTTCTCTACGGAGTTTTTACACTTCTCAGACACATGGCCCTTGGTTATGAACTCGAGTGCAATGAACAGCCGTCAGCCCCGATTCGATTTCTGAATCAGTGGGACAATCCCGACGGGTCAATTGAGCGCGGGTACGCAGGCAATTCGATTCTCTATAGCGACGGCACAGATTCGTTGATCACAACTGATCTCGCAAGGGTTAATGATTACGCAAGGTTAATGGCTTCGGTGGGCATCAACGGTTGCTGCCTCAATAATGTTAATGCCAATGTGTCCGTCTACAGCGATTCAGGTCTTCCCGAAATTGCGAAGCTGGCCCACGAGATGGAACCATACTTCGTCAAGCCATTGATCGCGATTCGGTTCGATAGTCCCAAGCAACTTGGAGGCTTAACCTCATACGATCCCCTTAACCCGGAGGTTGAATTGTGGTGGAAAGGGTTCTTCGACAAGGTGTACCAGCATATGCCGAATTTGGCTGGTGTCGTGATCAAAGCCGATTCCGAAGGCGAAGCTGGCCCGTCAGCAGATGGACGAACCCACGCCGATGCGGCGAATATGCTCGGACGTGCCATCGCTCCTCACGGCGGATTGGTGTTTTACCGTGGGTTTGTTTACAACCACAAAATGGATTGGCAGGATCTCTCGCTGGACCGAGCAAAAGCGCAGTACGACAATTTCAAACCGCTCGACGGCGACTTTTTGCCGAATGTCACCATCCAAATCAAGAATGGTCCGATTGATTTTCAAGTTCGAGAACCAGTCTCGCCTTCATTCGCTGGACTCGAAAAAACGAATACCGTCCTTGAACTAATGGTCACGCAGGAATACCTCGGACAACAGAAACACACGGTTTTTGAGGTTCCATGGTGGAAAGACTCGCTAGACTTCGACTTTGAACTTCCTGACAAGCCTTCGACGCTTGCCGATATCGTCACCGGCAAAACCTATGAGCGGGAACACTTTGGATTCTGCGCGGTCTCTGGCGTCGGACGAGATGAGAACTGGCTTGGAAATGACCTTTCTATGGCTAACCTCTACGGTTACGGCAGGTTGACTTGGAACCCAACGGCGACTTCAACAGAGATTGCCGAAGAGTGGGCGGGACTTACTTTCAACGCCAACCCCAAAGTGGTCAAAGGCGTCACGGAGATGCTTTTAAAAACCTGGCCAGCCTACGAAGACTATACAGGGAACTTTGGGATTGGTGGACTCACAGACATCATCCACATTCATTACGGCCCCTCCCCGATTTCCAGTGAATACAACGGTTGGGGGCAATGGCATCGTTCGAACCAGCACGGCACGGGGATGAACCGAACTGTTGCTACTGGTACAGGAATGGCGGGGCAATATCCTTCGAAGCGCTACGAAAACATCGAGACCTGTCCCGAAGATCTGCTCCTATTCTTCCACCATGTTCCGTACACACATCGCCTAAAGAATGGCCAAACCCTCATCCAAGCGATGTATGATCGGCACTATCGAGGCGCAGAAGCGGTCGAGGGATTGATCGAAGATTGGCGAACATTGAGGGGAATGATCGGTCGCGAACGGTTCGAAAGAGTCCTTACTCAACTGCAATACCAGGCTGGTCACGCCATTGTCTGGAGAGATTCTATCTGTCACTGGTTCTGTCGGCTGTCCGGCATTCCAGACGAAAAGGGCCGAGTATTTGCCGAGCCAAACCGAATAGAAGCCGACAAAATGGAGCTAGCTGGATTCAAAATCGTCAATGTAGAGCCCTGGGAAGCGGCATCAGGTGGAAAAGCCATTCAAATTGACGGCGAGATCGGCGAAGCTAGCTTCCTTTGGTCGGAGCCGAGTGGTGTCTACGATTTGTGGGTATGGCACTACGATACGAGCGACCAAGCCTCGATTCATATACATCGCGAAGATATCTGCCTGGCGCATTGGTCAACTTCCGGGAAATTCCCAAGCACCTGTGTTGATGCTCACACCAAGACGAGGCGAATCATCCCGAAAGTCGAAATCGAAACAGGACAACGAATAAGGATATTTGGACTAAATCGAAGCCCTTACCCACTTGCGATCGATTTTCTAGAGTTCAAGAAGATCGAAGACTAAGAGAGAAGGATCTCTTCAATCAGGACTCGTTCCTTTCGCTTTGAGGATTCGATAGCGGCAAAGACCATCGCGAGACTTTTGATGTTGTCGTGACACTCGCCGTTTGGCATTCTTCCCGTCTGGATCGCTTCAATAAACTCGGTGAGCGATCCGGCAATTCCGCTTGCGATCTCTTCCGTCGGCTCGGTCTGTTCTTCGCATTCCGAGAAGAAACCCGCTTTTCGGGTTATAGTTTGAGAAACCGGTAATTCGTTGTTCTTCCAGATTGCTGATCCGCGTGGACCGACCGCTCGCCAATCCGCATCCCAGGAGGTATGCAAGCCTTCGGCGCACCAAGACCCCCGATAAGTAAATCGAAGACCACCGGACATCTCGAAAATAGCTGAGGCGCACGCATCGCCTTTGTACCAACTCCATCCAGGGTTGAACTCTTCGGCGTACACGGCTACTGGGTCTGTACCTGATAGGAAGCGGGATTCATCAAAGGTATGAATCGCCATATCCAGAACAAGCGGGCTCGGCATCTCGTCGCGAAAACCGCCAAAGTGCGCCCCGATGTAAAAGTCCGCATTCAAGACGCCTGCACCACCAAGTTTTTCTTCGATTACTTTTCGAAATGCCCACAGCCCTGCATCATATCGTCTGCTTTGGCTGACCATGTACAGCTTTCCAGCCGATTCTGAAGCCGAAATCATCCTGCGAGCTTCCGACATACTTGACGCCATCGGTTTTTCGCCGAGAACTGGGATACCGGCAGCAAGTGCTTCGACGGTTACAGAACAGTGCACTTCAGGAGGGGTCACATCCACAACGAAATCTGGCTGGACGTCTCTTAGGGCGTCGGCTAAATTGTTTCCGGAGTATGGAACCGCCAGGTTCATCTCTGCCGAAGCAGTTGCGGCGGCACCTTCTCGGACGTCAATCCACCCGGCAATATCACATTGTGAAGATTTGTTGATATTGTTAGCCCAAGCCCTTCCCATGCCACCGGCGCCGACGATTAATGCCCTCATGCGCGTGTTTTACCAGCCAACTTGGTAGCGAAAACGGTAAACCTTAACTTCTAGCGAAATGAGTAACAATCCTCAAGCCCACTTAGTCGACCTGCGAAGCGATACGGTCACCCGACCCACTCCTGAAATGTATGAGGCGATGCAAAATGCGCCTTTGGGAGACGACGTTTTAGGTGACGATCCTTCGGTTAAACAGCTCGAAAGCCTTGCCGCAGAGCTCTCAGGAAAGGAAGCTGCGCTTTTTGTTCCGAGCGGAACAATGGGAAACCAACTCGCGCTTGCGGCCCATTGCAAGCCGGGCGAAGCCATCATTATCGAGGAAGAAGCTCACATTCTTTATTACGAGGTCGGTGCGCCGGCTTTGTTGGCCGGGGTTGTCAGCTGGACTCTTCCCTCCGACCGTGGCGCAATGGACCCTGTTTTTGTCGAAAGACGGATCGTAAAGAGCGATCTTCACACTCCGGGCACCACACTCCTCTGTCTTGAAAACACCCACAACCGAGCTGGAGGCGCTGTTATCCCTCTAGAAACAATGGCGGCCTATCGGCAGATTGCAGACAAGCACGGCATCAAAGTTCACCTTGACGGCGCTCGAGTGATGAACGCCAAAGTCGCTCTCGGCGTGCCGTTGACAGAAATAACTCAGAATGTTGACAGTGTTAGCATCTGCCTCAGTAAAGGTCTTCGTTCGCCCATTGGGAGCGTGCTGTGTGGTTCCAAGGAACTGATCGAGCGTGCGATCGTTTGGCGCAAGCGTCTAGGTGGCGGAATGCGACAAGCAGGAATCCTGGCTGCTTGCGGCATCGTGAGCCTGACACAAATGGTTGATCGGCTTGCCGAAGACCACAAACGGGCAATACAGGCGGCTCTGGCGCTCAATGAGATTAAAGGATTGAGCGTGAACGTCGCCGGCGTTGAAACGAACATGGTGCTAGTCAACACAGACGCACCAGCCAAAGAATGGCAAGCTAAACTTGCCGAAAAGGGAGTTCTATTCTTCCCTGTCGCTACCAATCGGTTCCGACTCGTATTTCACGCCGATATCGATGACGAGAAACTGGAGCGTGCTATCACCGCATTTCAGGCGTCGTAGAAATCGCCCAAAGTGGACTTGGAAAGGCCTTCGTACGCAAACTCGGCAAGCCTTTCCATGTTCACAACATCCTCTCTGTTGTAGGCTATCAAGGTTTCAAGAGCCTCATCTTCGCCGAGATTCTTGTATCGGCGCCATAATCTGATCGCATCAAGACCATCAAGGCCATCAGTGTCATCACCACGAGCAATCCCGAGTTGCTTTTCGATCTTCTTCAACCCGCCTCGGACGCCAATCTGCCGTAAGGTCGGGCAGAGATCGATGTGAATCTGGTCAAACCGCACATCCTTGAACGCCTTTTGAAGCATAGGAATGTCGAAGCTGGCTCCAAAGAAGGTCACAACCATCTTGTACTGCGCCATGATTTCGGGAAAATCGTCTAGATCCTTTCCCTGGATCAGTGCGCGAAACTCTGATCCATCAAAGAGTCCAATCGTTGTGATTGACGAGCCAGATTTACCGCCATCTGTTTCGATGTCAAGATACACGCAACTCTCTCGAAACTCGGGAAATGCTCGCCATGCTTTATCTGAACCGAGCCCAGACCGAAAGTAGTTATGGTTTCTTTCCGCTAACGCGACAGCCGATTGTTCGACGCTCCGACGCATTACATCGCGAGAAACAACGCCAGAACCGAACCGATCAGGATCGAGAAGGTAGGTTCCCCAATCTCGACATCCTTGTTCCCACAGGGCTCGCTCGGTGGCAAGCCCTAAGCTTGGAATATGTGCAAACGAACGTTCGAGCAAGGCTAGTCTTTAGCCTTTGCCCTTTGTCTTTTCGGTTGTTCCGGCGCCTTTCGAACTAGGGACAACCTTGATCTTGATTTCCTTCTTCATGTCGATTGCGCCTGGCTCAGGAACCAGCAAAGTCATACCGCCCGTTCCCCATGGTCGTCGCTCTTTGCCTTCGTACCAATACTCGCCGGTTTCTAGTTTTCGGTCAAATTCACCGTAGAGGCGCATCGCTCCAAAGCCGGTGAACACTCCCTCGAGGTCGCGACCAAAAAACTGAACGGCGTTATAGGAACCTTCGACTACAATTTTGCCTGTTCCAAAGAAGACCTGCTTTTTTTGTGGTTTGTAATCTTTCTCTAGTCGCACATTGCCACTTGGGGTTACTTTGCCTTTAAGTCCGCTCACCAGCAAAGTGCCGTGGAAACTAACTTCGAGCTTTCCTTGAGCTGGCGAATCGCCACCGCCTAGAATTTTAAAGCTGCCAACTGTTGTATGAAAATGAACAGTGCCAAAATTATTGCTATTCATCGCAGGCGCGGTCTTTGACTTGGCGTCTGGCTTGTTCAGCTTAATAGTTTCTTTAGACTGTGGCCTGGCAGAACTGGGGGCTGCAATCAACGCAACCGAGAGGGCGACTAATAAGTTTCTTGACAACATGAGATCGTCTGTATTGCGAAGTTTATCTGATGGAACGCAGATTCTATTAAACTCGTTCCATTATTCGTGCCACGAATAGTGAATACTTATAGTTCAGGCATAAGTTCGAGGCTTAGCATCTGGAGCACAAAATGAAAACAGGCCCAATTATCACTGCTGTTATTGCGGTTGCGGCTATGGGTGGCGTTGTCGCTGCCTTTGTCAATAACGCAAGTCCCTACGTGACCATCGCTCAGGCTAAACAATCTTCTGACGATCATCTTCACCTTTCCGGCGATATCATCAAAGGCTCCGTGCGAAACAATCTTGTCACGCACACGCTTCTTTTTGATGTGAAAGACGCAGAAGGGCAGGTCGTTACTGTCGAACATAAAGGCGAAGTTCCAGGCAACATCAATGAAGCCACCCGAGTAGTTGCAATCGGCGGAATGAAAGGGACTAATTTCGAGAGCAGCAAACTCCTCGTCAAGTGCCCATCGAAGTACGAAGCCAAGAAGGGCGAGGCTAAAGCCTAAGTCGATTCCTAAATTGAATTACTAAAAATCGCCTCTTCGCTTTGAGCGAAGAGGCGATTTTTATTGCTTACTTAGCCGTTGGATACAACCATCGAGCGACACGCGCCATCCAAGACGCCGAACCGGTATACCAGGTCCAACCAGCTCTCCCCTCATAGGGTGAATCCGGACCGTCGATATTGCCGGGCATCACGTACGGTTCCGCTGCATATAGGTCGGCATCTTTCGCTGAGCGGACGGGTGGCAACATACCCTTGAAAATGGCTTGAGCGGTTTCCAAGTCTCCCATCTTCGCAAAGGCCATAATCGCCCAAGTCGAGGCATGACTATAAACACCGCCGTTCTCGCGGAGACCCGGCGCGTATCGGGTGATGTATCCCACGTAATTGTTGACAACCGAAAATGCTGGAGCCAGGAGCAAAGCGCTATATTCCTTGACCAACTGCTCTTTAGCAGCAGCCATAGCCTGCTTAGCACGATCCTCTGGGGCTATACCGGTAAGAACCGCCCATGTTTGCGGGTTCAAGAAAATTTTGCCTTGTGGTTCGGATTTTCCGCCGAGAGGGCGACCATCGTCTCGGGTGCCTTCGATGTACCACTCACCGTCCCAACCGTAAGTGTTGACGGCATGTTTCAGGGAATCTGCTTCCAACTGATATCGATCAGCTAGTTCACTTAGTCCGACTTGCTGAAGAAATGGCTTCCACCGATTCAGAATGTCGAACAAGAACATGGCAACCCACACCGATTCACCCTTACCCTCGATTCCTGCATGGGACAACCCATCGTTCCAGTCACCTGCACCAAGAAGAGGAAGTTTTCGAGGCGACTGAAGAGAAAGACATCGCTCAATACCTTTCAGACAATGCTCAAGCAACGAACCTTTAGTAACCGAAGGTTCATTTATCTCACGAGAGGGTTTTCCTGGCGAATATGGCAAGACTTCGTTGAGAGCTTTTACATCACCGGTGCCCTCTAAATACGCCAAGGTACCGTAGCTAAGCCACAGGCAAGTGTCGCTGTGGTGGCTCTCAACACCCCATCCGATACTCGGATGCCACCAGTGTTTGACACTACCGTCTTCGAACATGGCTCCAGCATGGCGTCGTAGCTGTAAGAGTGTATTTTCCGGTTCACCAAGATCAAGAAACAGGAGGCTGTCTTGCAACTGATCTCGATGACCATACGCTCCGCCTTGCTGGTAGTAGGCGCATCGTGCGTAGATACGGCCTGCGATGGCTTGATACGGCAACCAAGTGTTTGCCATCACATCGACGGCGGGATCTCCAGATCGAACAGGATTCTGAGCACAACGTTTGAGCCAATAAGCCTTGGTTTCTGCCAGCTCGGATTTCGCTTTGGCGACGTCTAGGATTTCCGCCGTTTTCAAAGTAGCTTCAAGGTCTTGTCCCGCCGCAATCACGTGAGTGAGTTCTATTGTTTGGCCAGGAAGCACCTCAATTTCGACAATCCCGACAGCTATAGGATCATCCCAACGCGGCGTGTCGCTCTTTGCTACTTCATGCGACAAACCAAAAGGTGCAGAAACGGTTCCGCAACGACCAAGCCAAGCCTGCTTATCGGATAACCATTTAGCTTTTGCCCCATGCCAGGAGGAGACCACCCGAATCGGATCTTCTAGCGGATTACGTTCATTCTCGACTAGATTGGGGTGTTTCCAAGCTACCAATTTGCCATCGATAACTTGGTTCTCTGTAAACAACCGGTGGAACTCACGATGCCAATCGCCGATGCCTCCGAGTTGCAGCTCTTGATACGACGCCAAACGCAGTTTCTTGACTTGATCAGACTTGTTTGTAATTGAAACAAGCCATACCTCGGCGTCGTGCTCCATCGGCACAAATACGGTCTGTCGAACCCTCAGTGAGCGAAATTCGCGCGTAAATGTCGTGTATCCAAGGCCATGCTCTGCCTCGTCAACCTCGGCAGATTTTCTAGTCGGCTGATAGGTAGTCGACCATAAATCATCTGGTTCGTCAAGATCCTGAACATAAACAAATCGGCCCATTGAGTCCGATACCAAATCTTGTTCCCAACGAGAGATTCGATAAAGCTGACAGTTATCGAACCAAGAAAATCCGCCGCCGACCTGGCTAAGGACAAGGCCATATCGGTCATTTGACAGAACGTTCGCCCAAGGCCTCGGAGTCAATACATCCTTGATCGTAAACGCTCCAGTTCCGAGCTGAAACTCACCGTATTTGTTGCGCAATTCGCACGCTAATGTTTCCCCTTTGAACATATGATTGAGATGATAGCCTAGTTTTTTGCTGAATCGTATCAGCAACCTGAATTTGCCCCGAATTGCTTGCTTTCGCGGAGAGAATCAGGGTTTATGTCGGGATGAGAGAACTTGCCGGGTAACCGACTACACAGAGCCTGGCTCAGAGGATTTGTTGCTCCGATTGAATTGAGGAACTTCCTTCGAGATATCGATTCCCCATGATTTCGGACACTTCTGGACATTTTCACCACAAATACCGTTTATCCGTGACTGCCGGATTGTCCAGAGCGCACCGTGCTTTGACTCCAGAACCATGAACCACTTGACGGCGCTTGAGTAACACGACTCCTATTTGGGTGTGTCTGCCCTGCACCGGAGACTAAGAGACAGAGCGCGAGCGACATCCTCCTTTGGCATTCCTCTAAAGTTTTGAACTTCGCCAAGGCTTTGTTCTAGTTCTTCGAGTTCATCGGAACCGAAAAACCTGCGAGCAAAAAGCGCTAGCCCAACCACGAACAATTTGAGCATTACACTGCCTACGAAACTCTTCATCCAGCGAAGCGTGCCTAGCACTAATGCTAGCGTCCTGCATTACATCACCCGATGAATCAGAAAAGGTTGAGCGCAGTGCGGCGCAAGCGGATAAACTAATAACTACCATGCTGAATCGACTGATGAAGAACAGCTTGTTTTGGACAGGCGTTGTCATTGTGGTGATCGGCGTCGGTCTGATGATCGCTGGAGTTGACCTAATCGCTGGCCTTTGCGCACTCATCGGACTCGGATGCGCGCTCGGCGGCGTCGCACAAGCGTCAAAGATTCCACCCGAAACAAAGAGTTTTACAGACTTCGACTCCAACCCAACTGTGATCGACCTCGACAGTGGTGAAGTAGTCACGAGCGCGAAGAAGAAAAAGAAGATCGTAGATCTCGACTCCTGAGCTTAATCTAGCTAGAATGGGCCATGCAGTGTTGTGTAGCCCTTTTTCTTGCGGTCTGTCATCAGAGTAGCGCAGGAGTAGTGACCTATTCCAAATCATCGCCACTCGTCATTGTCACGCAGCCCTCTGCATCTCTTCAAGAAAAACTTGCCGCCAAGGAACTAGCTGCTTGGTTAGAAAAAATCGTTAGCCAGCCTATCAAACAAATTCAAACTACTGTTGCTCCGCACAACTCAATTGTAGTAGGTCAAGGCACGCTCGCACGACAGTTATTGCCTAAGCTGAATTGGGAGAATCTTGATGACGAAGAAGTTGTGATCCAGTCGGTTGGATCAAGCGTCGTTATTGCTGGTGGCCGTCCACGCGGAACCATATATGCCGTCAATCGTTTTCTGAACCGCCAAGGAGTTCGATGGTGGACGCCGTGGGCAACAACCGTTCCCCACAAAAGTGTCCTGCAATGGAAAGGACTGAGTATCCGTGAAACTCCAACCTTTGAAGCACGAGACCCATTCTGGTTCCATGCTTTTGATCGAGACTGGGCCAGGAGAAACAACGCAAACAGCATGCATTCGAGGCTGACAGAGGAAGACGGCGGAAAGATTACCTATGAAGGTTTCGTCCACACTTACTACCCACTCGTTCCTACATCGAAATACTTTTCCGTTCATCCAGAGTGGTACAGCGAAATCAACGGAAAACGAACTGGTGAGAATGCGCAACTGTGTACGACTAACCCGGCTTTGAGAGATTTTGTTGTCGACCAAGTCAGATCATTGCTTGAAAAGAACCCGTCGGTTCGAATCGTCTCGGTCAGTCAGAACGACTGTTACAATCCGTGCCAGTGCGAAAAGTGTCGTGCGCTTTATCAAGCAGAAGGTTCGGAATCAGCAGGTGTACTTAGTTTGGCTAACTATGTAGCTGAGAAGATTGAAAAGGATTATCCAAAAGTTGCTATTGACACCTTAGCCTATCAATGGAGTCGGCATGCACCCAAGTCCATGAAGCCACGACCGAACGTAATCGTTAGGTTGTGTAGCATTGAGTGCGGCTTTTCTAAGCCACTCACCGATCCGTCCAACAGCACGTTTATGAAGGATGTTGTCGACTGGAGCAGGCTCACCAAACGGCTTTATGTTTGGAATTACGTTACAGATTTTCCGAACTATATGCAGCCGTTCCCAAATTGGTTTGTGATCGGCCCCAATGAACGGTTCTTTGCTGATAACGGCGTAAAAGGCCTTTTCGAGCAAGGCGCGTACCAGTCATACGGATCTTCCATGGCTGAACTTCACGCATGGGTTCAGGCACAACTCCTGTGGAATCCGCATCAAGATGACCGTGAACTCATTCGAGAGTTTCTTAAAGGCTATTACGGAAAAGCCGCTCCACACATTGAGACTTACATGAACTTGCTGGCAAACAAAGCCAGCAAAACGCAAATGGGAATCTGGGTCGGACCAGACGCCAAGTTCTTCGACGCCAAAACGATCTTGATGTGTGAAAAGTATTGGCAAGAAGCCGAGAAGGCGGTCTCGAAAGAACCTGAGGTTTTGTGGCGAGTCCGTATCGGACACCTCGCGCTTCGATATGTGATTCTGAGTCGGTGGGTCCAGCTAAGGCGCGATGCACAACAGTACGGCCTCAAATGGGAATTGCCAGAATCGAGAAAAGTCGTTGCAGACGACTGGATCAAACTAGCAAAGAGCCCAGGACCGGTCGGTTGGTCGCCCATCACGATGATGAACGAGAGTGGATATACGCCTGAGCAATGGATCAAGCGATTTGAATTCGATCCACTTCCACCGACCCCTGTCAACCGTGTCAAAGAGAACAGCCTACCAAAGGATATTGTCGTACCAGATGGCGCGAAGACAGTAGTCGTTCAAGATGATGAAGCGAAGCTCTATAACGAAGGTGACTGGGCCGAATTCCGTCAGGATGTCTTTGCTTCCGATCATGCCGCAGCACGATTAGCGGGTACAAACCACGAATGGGCATTTCAGCTTCCTGCCTTAAAATTGCCAGAGCAAATTTTCAAAGGAAAATGGAAGGTGTACTTGGTAGCGCGAGTTGAACCTGGAGCGGACCTTACGAAAACAGCTTTTACCGCTGGAGTTTATAGCGAGGATTCCCAAAAGGGCTTAGGGGGAGCATCGCCCACCTGCGTCGAAATGGGAAAGAACTATCGGTCTGTCTTGCTCACAACAACCTCTCTTAGCAAAGGAAGTTATGTTTGGGCAGCCGCAGCAGACTCGAACTCAAAAGCTGTTTGGATTGATCGGGTGGTGTTCGTTCAAGACAAATAGTTCTGTATTTTAATCTCAGAAAATGGGGCCAAAGAAGCAAACCGCTAGGACGACGAGGCGCACGTGTATCTTGCCAGTAGCACCCTAGATGAAACCGACGGGATCGCCTATGAGCAGGGTTATCCGTCGTGCTTTCCTCATCCGTTGATCCAAGTCGTGGGCCATTTTTTGAGATTCAGATGGATCAGGTGTCATGGTCACGGCCAGCCTCGATCATGGCATAAACTGACGACTGTCCTCACTGGGAATGCCACGAATGTTATCCATGAGAGATCCTTCTTGTTAGGCTTTTGTTAAGGTATTTGACACCTTAACAATTGCTTATCAACAGACAATCACACTTTCGACCATGCAGTTGAAGAGAGCATTTACGCTTATCGAACTCCTTGTTGTTATTGCAATTATCGCTATTCTCGCAGCTATTTTATTCCCGGTATTTGCACAAGCTAAAGCCGCAGCTAAAAAGACGGTGGCCCTGAGCAACCTGAAGCAGATGGGAGTTGCTACCCAACTCTACATGGATGATTGGAACGACACAATCAGCCGAAACTGGTACGAGTGGCACGTCGATCTCATGCCCTATGTGAAGAGCATCGATATGTTCACAGACCCTATGTCTGCCGCGCCAAAACCTTACAAGAAGACCTATACGAACTACGTTTTCACAGCGGCACTCGCGGGTGATGCAGGTGTTACTGGCGACTTCTACACGAACGTTCCTGCAGGAACCAGCACATACGCTGGAACTGATCGTCCAGCGCTTTGGGGACACTTTGCTCGAAACGATGAGCTTATCCACAACTTCGGGTTCGCAGGTAACCAGGGTGGAACATACGGCAACAGTTCTTCAAACGCTTCGACTTGGCAGTTCACATCAGCGGCAATTCTATACCTGTGCACAAGAGACGGGCGAGAATCAAAGAACAATGGCTTCGGAAAGCCAAACGCTCCCTACTTCAACCCTGGTAGCACGAACTGGCAGAACATCTTTGACCAGACGAGCTACCGACACAGCGATGGAAGCGTTTTCTGTATGCTCGATGGCCATGCAATGTACAAGAAAGCCGTATGGATGCAGTCAGTCGAAGGCAAGAAGGCGTTCAACATTGCTTGTTTGCAAGTTCCAAACAATGTCAACTGGTCGTCTTCAAACTGCACCTACTCTGAGTAGTACCTAGACAAATTAAAAGAACCCGGTCAAGCTTTGTGCTGACCGGGTTCTTTTGTATTAGCTTGGGCAGTTGAGATGCCACGGCGTTCGGTCGGGCCGTCCTGGAGTCGCTGGCAAAGGGAAATTCCTCATTAGGTCAACTCCTGACCAAGGGAGCCCACACGGATCGCTAAGTATTCGACCTTTAGGTTGCCACTTCGCATGACCGTCAAAGAAAGTCATATTGACGCCTCCGCCCTGTAGGTCTAGGGCTAACACAGCCGGTCCCGTACCCTTTGCGTATAAATTCTTGGGAGGCTCGAACCATGAGTCGTCGTAGATGCCGTTCTTCACCGTCACGTGCACAACTTCAGAAGGG
Organism: Chthonomonas sp. UBA1950; assembly: GCA_002336105.1. Classification (GTDB taxonomy): domain Bacteria; phylum Armatimonadota; class Fimbriimonadia; order Fimbriimonadales; family Fimbriimonadaceae; genus Fimbriimonas. The sequence goes on from DDEQ01000022.1 coordinate 32,263, forward strand.
TTTTGGACTGAGGATTCGCCCAACCCTTCAAGTGCGCGATTGGCTACATAACTTCGAGGAACGAACGGACGTCCGGATTGCCCATCTTCAAGTGCATGAGGCCGTCTTCCAGAATCACTTGGCGAGACGAGGATAGCAATCGATTTGACGTACGGCTGAATCTGATTCCACCAACGATTCTCGCGAGTTGCTCCAAATGGGACCAGCGGTTGAACCCGTGAAACATCAACGTCATGCGCGAAAAAGAAGTTTGTGCCATCGCAATCATCTCGGTACATCGTTAGGCCAATACCGATTTGTCTCTGATTCGACAAACACGAAGCCTTCTTGGCAGCGATTTTAGCTTGGGCGAATACAGGAAATAGAATCGCTGCAAGGATTGCGATAATCGCAATAACAACAAGGAGTTCAATCAAGGTAAATGCCCGATTCATAGTCCATTATGGCGACAGAAAGACCTAGAAGTGGCCTAAAGAGGCCAAATGCGCGTGTATCCGACTGCAACCTTAAAATGATTGGGTCAGCTCATCTGAGTAACCGCCGATTTTTTGCAATAAACTATCATTAATCGAATCACGTATAAACGCGAGTCCCAACGGCATGGAACTTGCGGAGTTCTTACGAACTCGTCAATCGTGATGAGGGGAGAACTTCATTGCTCAAGAAAATATCTATTCTTTCACTCATGGCAGCAGCCGTGGCATCACAGGCAGCTGGCGTCAGCAGCTACATCTATGGCCTTGCTAAGCAAGGTGGCATCTACAAGATTGACACTGCAACAGGCGATTCAACGCTTATTACTGCCACGCAGATTGTCAACACCCAAGGCGGAACCAACGGCCTCGCGTTCGACGGTACCAGCTTCTACTACAACAACACCTCAACTTCGAAGCTCATCAAGAGCACTAGCGGAGCTGAAACAGTCCTCAAGAGCGGCTTCAGCGCAAACGCAAATGCTACCTACTACAACGGCAAGTACATGTACATTAGCTCAAGCCAAACCTTGAACGGCGTCGATGTAGCCAATCCTTCGAGTGTTTCCTCGGTGGCATACGGTGGTCGGTCCAAGTCATACGGTGACATGGTAATCAGCTCGACCGGTGCAGGTATCGCTTCTGTAGACAATGTCTTCCAGAGCTTCAGCCTCAACGGCGCACTCAACAGCACCCACACTAACTCGATGGGCGGCCAACTCCAACTCGGTTATGACCAGAACGGCAAACTCTTTGGAGTTTCCTACTCAAGCGGTCAGATCTACCAGATCGACACAACCACCTACGCTTTGACTGCCAAAGGTGTTGCCCATGCCGGGGCCATGACTCTGAACATCAACGACGCTGCCTCAGCTCAGCCCGTTCCAGAGCCAGCGAGCATGCTCGCACTCGCCGGCGGCGCTGCTGCTCTGCTCCGAAAGCGACGCAAGTCTGCTTAAGGCATTCCGCACTGCGATAAATTTAACCCCCTTTCTGGAAAAGCCAGAAAGGGGGTTAACAACGTGTTACGAAAGCGTTACCGCAGCAAATGACATCGGAGGCAAGCTGACGATCGCTGATCCACTCTGGAAGCAGATCTCTGTGAAATCCACTGCCGAGACGACTTCCTTCTTGCCATACTCGTTGGCAGCCTTAGGATCGGTCCCAGTAACAATTTCTGCAGACTTGACAGTGGACAAGTTTCGTCCGGCCAGATCAATTTTCACCTCCTGAGCTTCAGTTGTGCTTCGGTTTACAAGGAAAACAGATACATCTGAACCGTTCAGAATGGCGCTTGCATCGATGACCGCTGCATTTGGATGAACCGTGTCCTTACAGGTCGGACCAACGATGCTCGACTGCAACGCAACTCCGTCTCGTCGCTTTACGACCATCTCGATGGGATAGAAGATTGACTGAATCAGCATCTCGTCTCCCCGCGTGAGGATCGGCGCGATGACGTTCACGATCTGAGCAAGGTTTGCGATCTTTACTGAATCCGCATGTCGGATAAAGCTATTCAAGAACTGACCGACAACCAACGCATCCTCAAGGTTGTAAACCTCTTCAAGTAGATGTGGAGCCTCTTTCCCTGCGCCGTCTACATGCTCACCAGATCTCGCTCGGTACCAAACATTCCACTCATCGAAGCTCAGCTTGATTCGTTTCTTCGACTTCAATTTGCCTTGAACGAAGCGGGTCGCAGAGTCAAGGTCCTCAATTTGCTTGTCGATATCTAGACCAACGGTCAGATAATCTGCCGTGTTATCCTTCTCGTTACCGACGTAGCAATGAAGGCTGATATAGTCGATGTCCTCGCCGCAATACTCAAGCACCTTTCGGTCCCAATCGAGGTAAGTCGGCAGGTTGGTCGCGCAAGACCCACATGCGACAAGTTCGACCGTCGGGTCGAACATCTTCATCAATCTTGCAGTCTGTTGAGCACGAGTGGCGTATTCCTCGGCAGGAACGTGACCGATCTGCCACGGTCCGTCCATCTCATTCCCCAAGCACCAAAGGCGGACATCGTGGGGAGCCTCGAATCCATTAGCAACACGTCGATCTGCCCAATAGGTGCCCTTGGCACCGTTGCAGTATTCGAGCCAGTTTCTTGCTTCTGAAGGGGTTCCCGTCCCAAGGTTCACGGCAATCATCGGCGTCCAATCCATCTCTCGCGCCATGACCATGAACTCATCTGTACCGAACAGGTTTGGTTCTAGCGTCTGCCAGGCAAGATCACGCTTGCGAGGACGTTGTTCTCTTGGACCGATGCCATCGGTCCAGTCGTAACCGCTGACAAAGTTGCCACCGGGATATCGCATAGCGGTGAACTTGAGCTTCTTGAGGGCGTTAAGAACGTCCCAGCGAAAGCCTCGTTCGTCGGCATGCTTGCTCTCAGGATGATAGACCCCTTCGTACACAGCACGTCCTAAGTGCTCGAGAAAGCCGCCGAAGACACGAGGATCAACTGTGTCGACGACATATGACGGATGCAAGAAAAGGGTCGATTGATTCATGGGTTCAGTCTTTGAGTCCTGTGGAGCTCATGCTCTCAATGATCTGTTTCTGGAAGACCAGAAAGACGATGAGAAGCGGTAGGGTTGCAAGCAGACTCGTCGAAAGAGTTAGCCCAAATTGGGTTGAATAACTGCTTTGGAACAGAGCAATTCCTACCGGCAAAGTGTAGTTCGTGATCTTCTCCATGAAGACCAGCGGTGTGATGTAGTCATTCCAAGAGGCGATAAAGGTGAAGACACCCAACGTCGCCAATGAGGGGCCGCAAAGGGGCATGGTGATTTGCCAATACACCTGCCAGAACGAGCAACCATCGATGAGCGCGGCCTCCTCAAGTGATGGCGGAAGCGAACGCATGAACTGGCTGACCATGAAGACACCAAATCCGCCTGCGGTAGCAGGCAGGATAAGTGCCCAAGGCGTATCCAAAACATGCAATCGACTCAGAATGACGTACAACGGGATGAGGAAAAGCTGCGACGGAACCATCATGGTGCCGACCAGCAAATTCATGACGATCTCTGCACCTTTGATGCGGATTCTCGTGAGAGCAAACGCCGCCATTGAGCCTATTACAAGGACCAACAACGTAGTCGCGCAACTCACGAAGAATGAGTTAAGACTCCACATCATAATCGGCGCTTCGGCAGCCGAATGAATCGCCTGCGAATAGTTGGCTAACGTAAAATGCTGTGGAATTACTGACGACGGCTCCATCACTTCCTTCTCCGATTTGAAGGAGGTGAGCACCATGATGATCATTGGCATGAGGAACATCAAGCCAATGAAAAGCATGAAAGTGGTAACAATTCGACTTGGCTTTTTCATGAGTCCCTCCTAACAACGATGGATTGGATAACAGCAAATACAGCGATCATTCCGAAGAGTAACCAACTGATCGCTGCGCCATAGCCGAACCTAAATCCATTGAAAGCCGTCTCGAACATGAACTGCACAAGACCTCTCGTAGAGAATTCAGGTCCTCCTCCGGTGAGAATCATCGCTTGCCCAAACATTTGAAACGCCCCAATCGTCGTAGTGATGAAGACAAAGAACAGAACCGGCCTTAGAATCGGGAAAACGATTTTGAAGGTCGTTTGTCGTTGCGAAGCTCCGTCGAGCGCGGCCGCTTCCAGGAACATTTGAGGAATCTGTTGCAAAGCCGTGAGGATGATGATTGAGGTCGCCCCAATCGTCCACCATAGGCTCATGATAACTACTGACGGCATCGCATACGCTTTATCGGAAAGCCATGGCAAAACGGGTAATCCGATACGCTTGGCGGTGAAGTTGATCAAGCCGAACTCGTTATTGAAAAACCACTGCCAGAGAATGCCCGCTGCAGCAACGTTCAACATGCCTGGAAGATAAATCAGCCCACGCACGAGGTCACGGCCACGAGACATTCCATATAGCCCGAACCCAAGAGCAGTGCCTATGAGAAGCACAGCGGGAACCATGAGAACCGCATAGTTCAGGGTCGCATGAGTGGCTTTCCAGAAGAGATCGTCCTTAAGCGCGTCCGAAAAGTTCTGGAAACCAACGACCTTTGACTGCGCGGCATTCGTCAGGTCGAGTTGTACAAATGACAGCCAAAGCGAGATACAAACCGGAACAAAAACGAACAGGAAGAAAGAGCACATGAAAGGCGCGAGGAATAGCCACCCCGTCACGTTCCTCTTTTGTATATAGGTCATGACTTGTAGTCCTCCGGATGTTCGCGTCGATCGCGCTCGATGATCGCTTGAGTCTCCTTTTGCGCGTCGTCCAACGCCTTCTGAGCGGTCTTCTGCCCTCGAACCGCATATTCGCAAGCTAGGTCCATTTGAAGCATGAACTCAAAAATCACAGGCGTCTTCGGCGGGAACAGCACGTACGGAATTTGCTTCGCAAACGCGCTTTGAACCTGCATCCCCTTGAATCTCTCCGAGCTTCGCAATGAAACTCGAGCCGGGATCTGTCCAGCTTGCGCCCAGTCAAGCGAATGAGTGCTGAGATAACGAACAAAGCGGATGACCGCGTCATGTTCTTTCGGGCTCAGGTTCTTTCGAATGCACATCACGTGCGAGTTGCCGATTGTGCCCATGTGGTTGCCGATCACTGGGATCGGACCACCAAGGTAGTGGAAAGAATTCACGCGCGTAAGGTCGCCAACCATGTAAACGCCTTCCCAAACCATAGCAACCTTGCCCTGTCTAAAGCCGAACCAACCCAACCCATTCGAGGGAGGCGGGACCTTTCCTTTCTTTGTCAGTCCAGCGACAAACTCGAGAGCTTTGACATTTTCGGGGCAATTGAGAACGGAGTTCCCTTTCTCGTCAAGGAACTTTCCATCAAACTGCGCCATAACTGCTCGCATGTTTGCGCCCCAAACAGTCAAGGCATAACCCCACTGTTTATCTGTTCGCTCAATAGTCGCGGCATCCATAGCCCTTAGAAACTCTTCTTTTGTCTCTGGTACTTTGGCTTCCCCGCTAGGCCCAATGATTCCCGCTTTCTTTAGCATGTCGGCGTCGCAATACAGCCCCTGCGGGTGAACATCGAGCGGAACCCCGCCAAACCGACCGTTAAACTTCACACGATCCAAAACATAACGATCGAAGTCTTTTGGATTGATTGCTCCGTCTCCGGTAAAGACATCGTCCGCATAATCGACGAAACCAGCCCTCCGAAGCCTCGGAATTGCATCTGCGTGAGAGATGAACAACGCTGGACCACGTCCCTCGCTGCCCGCAACGGTGAGCTTGTTGTAATAAGTCGCCCATGGAATGCGTTGCATTCCCACATCTATATCGGGGTTTTCTTTGTTGAACTCTTTGATGATGTCCAACATCACGATTCCATCTGGACCGGTAAAACCGTTCCAAAACGTGATGCTTACCTTGTTGCTTGCAGAAAAGCCGCCGGTCAAGAAGGTCCTGAGCAGACCTGTGATGATTACGATGACTGCTAACCCACCTAGCAATCCTCGTATGTTAAAGTTTCCTGACTTTTGCATCGACCTTGATACCTCTGACGACAACTCCAGATTGATTTCGGCCAACTGCAAACTGCTGAGTTTCGTCAAGAGTTAGTCGGTCAATCCAAGGTTGATCGGGAGCATCAGCTCTTGGCCAGGAGAGAATTAACGAATTTCCGTCGACTCGATAGCTGCCCTTGAGCTTGCCCTGCGTCATCGTACCGTTAGGTTCAAAGCTTGTTTCGGCAGGATCTAGAAAATCTGCTTGGAACAGCCATTTTCCAGATACTCCTTTGGTCTTTGACTTAACTAATTCAATGCTAGCTGGAAGCCCTGGCAATGGCCAGCCATCCGAACCCCAGACGACTTTACGAATCTGAAGCGTGGGTCGGCCCCAAACATCTCCGTGCCAATTTCGAGAACCGTCGTAGTAATGGTAAGCAAAATACCACTCACCATTCTTGTCCTGAAACATATTTCCGCCACCGGGCGCAAACATCGGTGGAGAACTTTTCAAGACATCGGTATGCCCTCCTTCGGTCATTGGCTTTCCATCAAAGCCCAAAAACGGGCCATCAGATGTCTTCGATCTACCGACCATCAGGCGGTATGTGCTTCGCACACCTTGAGCCGCAAGGCCATAGGAGACATAGAGGTAGTAATAGCCGCCATGGTAACGAACACACGGAGCTTCAAGCGGATTACCTCGGTCTCCGGTGTTACTGGCGATATGAAACCACTTCGCACCTTTTTTGACTAAACCGGATTCGGGATCAAGTTCGATCTGGTACAACCCACCCCAATACGATCCGTACACCATCCATTGTCGACCTTCCTTGTCCGCAAACACATCTGGATCAATTGCGTTGAAAGTATCTTTTCCTGCTTCGCTTTCGATGAGCTTGCCCTTATCAACCCAGCCTTTGGTCGGTTTGGAAGAGTCAAACTGATCGTTTTCGATCATGCCAATGAAGCTCGTGTTAGAGCCAAACTTCTGACTTGCGCAGTAGTAAACGCGAAGTTTTTTACCTATCACGAACGGCGCAGGGGCCCAAATCGAGTTATGTTGGGGAACTGCCTTGTCAAGCCATTCTGGCCGAGCTTCCTGAATCGGTCCAACGAACTTCCAGTCTTTTAGGTCCTTGGAAATCCATAATGGAACAAATTCGTGCCCGCTCGTTGCGAACATCAAGTATTCCGAGCCATACCGAACGACGCTAGGGTCATGAACATCAACGTGCTCGTAACGAAGATCGTCGTACGGAAAGATCGCCGACGTCGAAGCTAACTCGTTTTCGTGAACGAGAATAGGTTCAAAAGTCGTCGAAACCATGGTCGAAATTCCTATCAGTAAAGCGTAAAGCAAGCTTGCTTAACCTCTATTTGGCCAGCTAATGTTAGCCAACCTTATTTGTTTTCCAGAGGCTTACCGGTGTAGGGATTGAGTTTAACGCCGGAATTTGCTGCTCCTGGCACAGCGCCTTTGTTGTCCTGCATTCCCTTTGTTTGGGCTGCTCTTTGTTCGTTCATCGACTTAATGATCGCTGGGTCGCCGTGCGTTTCGCCATCGCAACCGGCAAGTCCGATACCAAGCAGACAAAGAATGGATGACGCGATAAGAATGTTTTTCATGTATCGTGGGAAATCTTGATTGGATGAGTATCTGTCCCTAGCCAAGCTACAGACAGATACGGAGTGCACCGAAAGGTTAGAGTCCAGCTACGTCACAGACTCCCCAGGCAGCCCAGAAGTTGGTGTTAGCCGGGGTGTCGGTCAAGCCCGTTGTGTTCTTCATTCCGTCCACACAAGAAGCTCCGTAGCAGTTCACGACACCGCTGATTCCGAAGTTTCGGAAAGTAACCTGAGGTCGCTTCATGAACTTAGCATGTCCATCAGTGAATCCATAGTTATCACCGTGGTCGTAGGTGTTACCCATCCAGTTGATGTCGATTCCATTACATATTCCCAGGCTTGGGTTCCGTGTTGGCTGAACAAGAGCCTCACGTCCAGTATCGATCTTGCCCTGAATCGAAATGAGAGCGGCAACATCACTTATCTGGGTTTGGGATACATCAAGTGCAGCGCCATTATAGGAATAACTTGAGTTTCCGGCACCTGCTGCATTCGTGTAGTTCCAAGCATACGCGCCAGAGTTCTTGGCCGCAGACGACTTATACAAATCGACCGATTTCACGTACGGGTAGGTTTCAGCACCCCAGTTGGGCCATGCGTTAGGTTCAAGGAATCCCTTGGTACATCCGCCAAGGCTGTCAAAAGTGTTGCAACCAGGAAGCGCGTGTCCATCGAGAGTTGCACTAGCGGCGATTGGCCCGTTTCCTGAACCACCGGTCCAATACGGCCAACCGTTATTGTCGTAGGCTACATGAGGAAATACATCGTCGTAGTCGCCCGAGTACATGACGTTACTGAGAGCGAGTTGTTTGACGTTTGAAAGAGATGCTGCCTTCTTAGCTGCCTGTTTTGCCTGCGCAAAAACTGGGAACAAGATAGCGGCAAGGATTGCAATAATTGCGATGACGACTAGTAGCTCAATGAGCGTAAAAGCCCTATTCTTCGTTGACATAGTTCTCACCAATGAGGCCGGAGACTCTCGCCTCCATCAGACCGGCAGCTTTCTTACTGTCTCTGCCCTTCTTGATTGGCATATTACATCACTAAATAGCCAAACGGCAATATAGTTTTTTGCGAATGTATGGTTATTTTGCTATATCAGTTTTTTGAGCGTCTTCTCGAGCTGACAGGAGCGACTTGTCCGATTGGTTCATGTTTTAGTCGGAGTTGCATTCCCAATTCGTAGTTTCCAAAACGCCTGCCGAACAAAGTAAACCCGCCTTGAAACTCAGAATTAGGTGAGTTTCCGAGTCGAATCTTGCTTACTTCCCATGGCTTGATGCCCAAATCATCAATGGTTACATCGGAGATCTGAATGTCATCCAACCACGATCCATCGTCGTCGATTCTCCACGATTTCAGCACTCCCCACTGGTTCATATTGTCTGGATACCAATCGGGGTTAAGATGTCCCCTCGTGCCGCCAAAATCACCGGGACATCGCCAAACGCCTATTTCCACACCATTTACCCAAAGGGTCAAATCGCTCGGATAGTCGTTCTTATAGCCAGGATATTCGGAGCTAACCTCCATGAGAAGCTCCATCGACTTAATCCGGGCATCCAAGGGGAGTGTATTCGGGAATGTGTATTCCACCCAACCTCCACTCGACCACAAGATTTCAGCCTGAGCACGCTCTGGAAGGAAGAAAGCGAGAGGACTATCGATTAGCCCTATGAACTTCTCATGCGTCGCAAGCCCACAGGTCGGAACAACCGAAATATCTGTGTACATTCCGATCGGCAATTCGCTTTCTGAGAAAGTATCGTTGTCTGCGACTCGTGGGGCAAGGTCCACAACTAATCGCTCGAAAACTCGGCGACATCGCTTTTGGATGCCTTGCGGCGCAGAAACATAATCGCTCACAATCACGCCTGCTTCTTCCAGAATCTGAACTTGCTTTGTTACGCTTGGTTGAGCAAGACCGAGAGCTTGGCTTAGCTCTCCGATGTTCATTTCGTGAGACGACAAAAGCTCGACAATCTTAACACGAGTCGGCGATCCGAGCGCTCGAAACAGGGCCACGCTGTCTTGTGCACTCAGATTCTTAATATGTTTCAGCATGAGACTATTGGGCCTGTTTGATAGAGTACCTTGAGCAAATTGCCACTTCCAGAGTCTGTTTGGGCTCCATTTATCGGTATATGCCCAATCTGGAATACAATAACCGCTGAGAGGCACCGATGCTCAACTCTAATATAAAGATCACCCAGCCAGAAACGTCCTGCATCATCAACCCGAACCTCTACGGTCAGTTCGCTGAGCATTTAGGTCATTGCATCTATGAAGGGCTCTGGGTAGGTGAAGATTCGTCTATCCCAAACAGAAACGGACTCCGAACTGACGTTGTAGAGGCACTGAAAACGCTCAAGATTCCCGTCCTGCGTTGGCCAGGCGGATGCTTCGCCGATGAGTATCACTGGAAAGACGGAATCGGACCGAAAGAAATCCGCAAACGAATCTACAACTCTCATTGGGGAGGCGTTGTCGAAACCAACCATTTTGGAACGCATGAATTCTTCGAACTCTGTAGTCAGCTTGAAACAAAGCCCTACATCTGCGGAAACGTCGGAAGCGGAACCGTACAAGAGATGCAAGAGTGGGTCGAGTACATCACCTCACCAGCCGAGTCGCCAATGGCAAACTGGCGTCGGGAAAATGGCCAAGAAGAACCCTGGAAACTCGACTACTTTGGGGTTGGAAATGAAAGTTGGGGTTGCGGCGGACATATGCGCCCCGAATACTATGCCGACGAGTTTCGGCGATATAACACCTACGTTCGAACCTATGGAACGCACAAAATATTCCGGATAGCTTGTGGCGCAAACACGACGGATTACAACTGGACACGCATTCTGATGGACAGAGCCCGGGACCACATGGACGGTCTATCTCTTCATAACTACACGTTGCTCAACAACCAGTGGCCACCAAGCGGCTCTGCCATTGAGTTTGGAAAAGCCGAATACTATTCAATCCTCAAGGCTGCCGCCGCCATGGACCCGCTCATCACGGAGCACTCTAAGGTTATGGACGAGTTCGATCCCGATGCAAAGGTCGGATTGATCGTCGATGAATGGGGGACATGGTATCCGGTTGAACCGGGCACTAACCCTGGGTTCCTGTATCAACAGAACACGATGCGCGATGCGTTAGTCGCTGCCATCCACTTCAACATCTTCCATAAGCACGCCAAGAGGGTTCAAATGACAAACATCGCCCAAATGGTCAATGTGCTTCAGGCGATGATCTTGACGAAAGGGCCAGATATGGTGCTCACACCGACCTATTGGGTGTTTGAAATGTACAAGCCGCACCAGGGTGCGGAGCTACTCGAACTTCAGATCGAAACGGATCTGGTTGAGGAGCTTGCCGCAGTGACCGCAACTGCATCCATCAAGGACGGATTGACGACCGTGAGCCTGGCAAACCTCTCCATCGACGAAGACGCTAAGGTCTCGATCAAAGTGTCAGGTTTCGGAACAAAGGTGAGCGGACGAATCCTTGCAAGTTCTGAAGCTAACGACCACAACAGCTTTGAGCAACCTGAGAAGATCAAACCGGTCGCGTTTAGCGACTACAAATTCGAGAATGAGACCCTAGAACTTGTGCTTCCACCAAGTTCGATTGTCTGTTTGTCAGTCACGAAATAGCGACTGAAAAACTGGCTTGTCTCCTTGGAGTCAGGCCAGTTTTTGTTAGAACTTGTAAGGGCCGGTGAAGACGCCTTTCTCGGTGATGATGTAGCTAATCAACTCACCAGGAGTGACATCAAAAGCCGGATTATAAACAGGACATCCATCCGGCCCAACCTGTACGCCTTCGATATGCGTCAACTCTTCTCCACTTCGTTCCTCTATAGGAATTAGGTCGCCAGTCGCCAACGTCGAGTCAAGCGTCGACGAGGGAGCAGCAATCGCAAAAGGTATTCCGTGGTGTTTGGCAAGAACGGCTAATGAGTACGTGCCTATCTTGTTCGCGGTGTCGCCATTGGCGGCGATTCGGTCAGCGCCTGCGATCACAAACTGAACCTTTCCGGCTCTCATGAGGGATGCCGCAACCCCGTCTGCGATGCTATGAAAAGGAATTCCGTCTTTGCTTAGCTCGTAGGCCGTCAGTCGCAAGCCTTGCAGTCTGGGACGGGTCTCACACGAGTAAACGTGAATTCCCTTCCCTTGAGCGTAAGCCGTTCGGATAACTCCGAGCGCGGTGCCTAACCCTGCTGTTGCAAGTCCGCCGGTGTTACATACCGTCAGAACATTGGCACCTTCCGGGATGAGCGCAGCCCCGTGTTTGCCCATCGTCTCGTTCATAGCGAGATCTTCAGCTTCGATAGCCTGAGCTTCGGCTAGCACGTCTTCAAACTCGAAAGACGACATCGCCACAACGCGGTCGATGGCCCAGAAAAGATTGACTGCCGTTGGTCGCGATGCAGCAAGAATCTTGGCTGCCTCGGCGCGATCCTCTCCTGCTTTTGCAGCCAGAGCCATCCCATAAGCTGCCGCTACTCCGATTGCAGGTGCTCCGCGCACGACCATATCCCGAATTGACCAGGCAACATCGGAATACGTATGAAGCGCAAGCCATTCTTCGCGAGTAGGCAAAATTCGCTGATCTAGCATGGACAGGTGGTCGCCCGCCCAAACCATCGGCTTAATCATTCATCCACCCGGCTGAAATAAACGACGGTAACGGTGTGGTTTGGCGTAATGAGGTCGCCATAAATGCGGCTCAGCATTCCAATCACATCATCTTGCGTCCGCAGTTCCGGATTCTCTCGCTCGATATCTCGCGGGCTAAGTTCGGCAATTGTCTTCACTTCTACTCGATCAAGAATCGCCGAATAGAGCTTCTGTCTTCTACCAAATCGCGGTCCGATTGTGACCCACACAATCATTCCGGTCTTGTATTTGTCGGATTTATCACCCAAGCGAATTGTTACAGTTTTACGGTGATTGCGTAATACATCACCGTAAAGGTCAGAGTAGAAGTTCAGTGCAAACATGTCGATGAAAGTTAGCGATTGCTAACCGCTTCACCATTCTTTAGCAATTCGGGTTCAAAACGCAAATGAATGGTCGAAACTCCTTCAATCCGACAAACTGGTATCTATTCTCTCGTAAAGATACGGGCCATTTCGAAAGACGTTTGGACCGGAAAACTCTCGTCCCTGAAAGAAGAACATAGGCTCGGCTTGTTTGACAGGTGCGCCGATGTAACTGCCTAGGTTTTTGGGACTACGCCCTGGCTCAATGTCAGGTCTACTCCTTGAATGCTCGTGCTTGGTGTCCTTTGTGGTTGTTATCTTTTGCTAGTCCTGGCAATAGGATGGTTCAGCCTCCATCCTTACCGAATCCCGGAATGGATTACCCCCGGTGTTCTCGGAGCACCTCATGAGAAGGTTGCTTTTCTATCGGACCAGAGCGAGCTACGTGGGACATGGGTGCCAGCCGAAGGATCAAAGAAGGTGGCTATTTTTGCGCATGGCTACATGATGAATCGGTCTGAGCTAACGCCAGAAGCCTTTCTACTTTGGAAGGAAGGGTATTCGGCGCTACTATTCGACTTTCGAGCACATGGGAAGAGTAAAGGCAAGCTATCAGGATTAGGCGTTCATGAAGTGCGAGATATCGAAGCTGCCGTAGCATTTGCTCGTTCAAAAGTGCCCGACGCGAAGATCGTCGTGATAGGTAGTAGCATGGGATCTGCCGCGGCGGCGATGGCTTTGGGCATGAATCCAGTACTGTTCGATGCTTTGGTTCTGGATTCATGTTATGGACGGCTCGACAGCGCAATCCTTGGGTGGTGGCGGTTTGTTGGCGGCAAACTCTTAGTTTCACTGCTTGCGCCGGCGACGCCAGTGACTTGGCTTCTTTCTGGCATTAATCCGTACAAAGTGGACGTTTCTGAGCACCTTAAAAGCGTGAAAGAAGCGCCTGTTTTGTTTATGCACGGGAAGAGCGATAGCCTGGCTGAGCCTGCAGAAGCCCAACGAAACTATGACGCCCTAACCGGCCCCAAGAAGATCGTCTGGTTTGAAGGGTTGGGACACAGCGAAGGTCGTTTGGAGGAGCCCGAAAAATACCATGACGAGCTCCTTCGATTCATTCGCGATCTTAATTGGTAGCTGATAGTTTTATGGTTTTGGGCTGTCCAAACACCACTACCATCTTGATCTTGTGCCCGCCTGTAACTCCTTCAACTGTTCTTGAAACGGGGAGCCACTCGGTTCCAAAGTGCCGAAACCTGTCCGAGTAGTGAAGAGTCGCAATCTCAGACTTCGTCTTGAGATCTGTAACCACTGAAGAGTACGCCGTACTCAGAACTCGACCGCCTGGCACCTCCTTGAAGCCCGTGATCGACAATACTAGACGCTTTCCACCGACCGTCCTAGCAACTTCAGTGAACCGACCATTAGCAATTCGGTAGCTCGAATCCATCTTGTCCGCAATTCGATACAGAGTGCCCTGCGAGTCTCGTGCCTCTGTTATCGTTGCCTTCCCTTCACCATTGGCAAAGTCACTTGTAAGGCGATGAAAGAAGAGACTGGATATTTCCGTTTTTATGTGCTTCCAATTTGGGTTCTTGTCGTCTCCCGAAATGTCAAAACTCGATCCGTTCCACACCACCCGACCGGCTACTTCTTCTTTGCCGTTGGTTGCCTTATAGTGCATCTCCCAAGGTTTTGATCCACGGGAAATAGACTCTCTCGCTTCGGTTGCCTGTTGCACCGCTCGGTATGCCCTAGGTTCAGAACCGTCTGTCACGACGGGTGCCTTTGGCAACACCAGCGTTGACCATATTTTGGTTCCAACAAACGCTGTCCCTTTCCGAACACCAGGGGTTGGATCGCTAATCGTAGCTCGAACCGCAATCGGCTTGTCTGCGGAAACTGGAATCACCCGAGTTTTACCTAACTCGGTTGTTTTTGCAGCTTCTTCGTCGTCAAGGACGATGGTCGCTGTTTTGCAGGGCTTGCCGTCGAGATACGGAGTTAACTCCCACTGATCTCCAACCAGTTTTGCGACAATCTCAAGCCCCTTACCGACCACTCGATTAGCATCTTGAGCAGTTAAGGCCGCCTTCGAGAAATAGGTCAAGTTCCATATTTCACTTCCACGATTGAAGGTCCCGTAGTCAATTCGAACCAATGCCAACGAAGAACTGGCAGCGACGTCGAACCGCAGATGGGCTTTGTCTCCTTGCACCTCTTTTCCGCCCTGGGAAAGCAGGTGAATTGTCGGTCTTAAACGATCAGCATAATCTAAGACTTCGAGACCAGGACGTTCCGCCATCTGCAGTTCGACAGTTCTTGTGCTCCGATCAAGAGTTGCCCAGATGAAATGAGCATTCGACAAAGTAGCCAAGCTAAGACTCAAACAGAAGACGAAGACCGATTTTCCAATTAACTTATAAGACACAGTTGCTCCAAAGGGTCGAAAGAACGAAACCCTATGAAACTATACTTTTAAGTCAAGTATCAATCTAGACTTTTTAGTCTAGATTTCAAATTTGATTCAAAAATGGAGCTTTATATGCCTGGCAATGCAAGAATTAGGTTCCATTCGTCTTCGGTT
Organism: Chthonomonas sp. UBA1950; assembly: GCA_002336105.1. Taxonomy (GTDB): domain Bacteria; phylum Armatimonadota; class Fimbriimonadia; order Fimbriimonadales; family Fimbriimonadaceae; genus Fimbriimonas. Next base: position 47,418 of record DDEQ01000022.1, read on the forward strand.
ACTGGCAAGACGCTGAGGCGTTGCCCCTTTCGCAAAACTTGCATCTCAGTCAAAGCCGGTATCTGGCGCATCTCTGAAAGGGAAACGATACGGTCAAATTTCCGCTTAAACAGCACGTCCCTGACTAACCAGCGCGGGTTCTCCGTCGTGCTCTTGGGATCGAAATATTGGCTTGAGGGGTCGAACTGCGTCGGATCTGGATACGCTTCACTGACGATTTCCATCAATCCAGCGATTCCAGCGGGATTGCTGTTTGAGTTGTAGAAGAACGCCAAATCGCCTACATTCATTGCATCTCGAAAGAAGTTACGAACGGTGTAATTTCGGCAACCCTCCCACATATCTGGCTTGCCGGAATTACGCAGATCATCAATCGAATAGCAGTCCGGTTCGGACTTCATCAACCAATACGACATATGCACATAGGATGACGCAAAAAAGCTCGTCACGTTGTGTGACGAGCTTGGCTTAAGTGATTCAGCTTTTCAGCTAACCGTTGCTTCGAGAAGCTCTACATGAACGTTACCAGTCACAGCACTCACGTCCAAACTTCCGGTACCTGCACCGAGTTGCCCAGTGATTCGCTGCTTTGTCTTCGCCTCATTTTGCAGTTCGAGGGTACATGTCACATCGCCCTGCAAAGCCGAGACGCTGACCCGGTAGTCGCCTCCGTCCGGAATTTTCACCGAAGCATCGCCACTCATCGTTCTGACGCTGAGATTTCCTGATCCTGCTTCGTCGAGTGAGACGCTGACATCACCTGAAACGCTTTCAATGGAGAAGACCTTGCCGTGGGATTTCTGAACGCTCACATCGCCAGACGCGGTTCTGCAATTGATATTCCCATCAACCCTAACAATCGAGATGTCTCCAGACTGATTTTCAATGGTCAGACTAGCCGTAACCGTTTCCTCGATGGAAACATCCCCCGAAGTCAAGCTCAATTCAACGACGCCATTGAGCCCTTTCAAGCTGACATCTCCAGACCGACTGTGAATCCTTGCCGACCCACGAGTATCCAGAATCTGGATGTCTCCTGATTCGGAACGCACTTCAACCGCCCCGCCTCCCGGAAACTGAACTTCAAGGTCAACGCTTAAACCCGTGACTTGAGGCTGCTTCACAAGGATGTAGCGATCCGTTTCCTCCAGGATAAGCATATATTCAGATGCCTTCTTCTTAGCTTCTTCGTGCGTTGCTCCCTTACAGGTGGCATTCGCTGTGATACTGCCAATGTCAAATCCACCGACTATACGGATGTCGCCGCTAGGGTTTTCGATTCGCAAAGTTTTGTCGGCAGGGATCGAAAGCGGAAGGGATACCTCTTTCACCTCTGACATGGTCAGCCAACCCAAATGAACCTTTCCTTTGCTGAGATCCTCGACCCCAGCACGAATAGATTCAAATCCTTTCTTGGCGCTCTGCTTTGCTTGTCGACTGACTTCTTGCCAATTGACCGACTCCAATCCTTCTTTGGTGAGCTTTTCAATGTTCTCGATCAGCCCCTTGAACGGATCGCGATTTGCATCACCAGGCGGCGGTGGAGGCGTACTTGCCTCCTCATTCTTCTCCTGCTCTGGTTCGGCTTCTACTCGTTCGCTCGCATAAAATGCGTCGATCAAATCCGCTGCATCCTCAGCACTCAGCTTGCCCTCGGCAACCAGTTTGCTAATTCTCTTGACTTCCTCTTTCATCGGACTAAACCCAGTTCTTCCTTCGCCTGTTCCGGCGTAATCTCGCCCTTCTCGAGCTGTTCCAAAATCTTCCGCTTCTTGTCTGCCGACTTTTCCTTCTTCGGACTTGTCTCCTTTGCCGGAGTGAGTTCAAGCGCGTCAAGAAGTGCATCCAGTCGAGAGCGAATGGTTGGATAGCTCAACTCAAGCTCTTCTTCCATTCGGCTAATCATTCCGCGACACCGTAAGAAGGTCTCCAAGAATAACTGTTGATCACTGTCCAAACGAGCGTACCGAGGGATCTCAAATCGTCCACGAATCACGATGCCGCTGTCATCGTTGGCTAGTTCGCTCACGTAGAGTTCCCCCCCACCGACCGGATCACGGTCTGGAATTTTGTGGAGTTTCTCTTTTCCCATCGAGTGCACTATACAATAATTCAGATAAAGAAAAGGGAAAGTCCTGAAGATTCCTTAGGTCCATTTTAGGAAATCAAAAAACAGATAGCCCTCACGGATCAACGTTTGGCTTGCTATCGGGTTTGCTTTCGTCACTCTGTTTCAGAGCCGTTTCCTTTGCCTTTTCAACCGCAGCCCTTATATCAGATGGCAGCTCTGTCAAGGCCGTTTTTTCGGGAAACAAGACCTCGGCGGCATCAAGAGTCATCGGAATATTTCCTGGCTGAAGCATCACCACGATCTGGTAGTTTCGCTCAGTGCCAAGCTTGAACCGATCCTTTGCCGAGTACCAAGCAGCGGAACGTTCCCAATACGAGTTCCCTTTCCCAAGTCCGCGTCCAAAATCTGCGGGAGCAAATGAGCTCGGCTTGTCCGTTGGGTCTTTCGAATTCCAAGCTTGAAATACGGTGCTCTCGTCAATTCTCAGTTGTAGTGTTGCCCCGTCGATTCCGTTCGGCAATAGCTCGGTTGGATCGCCTTTGACATCAAGTCCAGACCTCCAAAAAACGCACCGATGAATGAGACTTTTAGCTTCGTTTGGAATAGAACTCAGGTTGATGGTACGCCCCTCTCTCAGGTTCTGACGATTTGCCGGCGAAAGCGAACCCCAAAGCCACAGTGTCTCTTCGCTCATCATCAATCCCAAGGGCGAGTGGGGACCATTAGAAGGAAACTGAACCCGCAGCAAATCACCCCACCAATTGATAAATGGATATCGAGAGGTGCTGCCTGCCACGATTTCTGAGGCGACATCAAATGTCAAACCGCCTGCTTTGGCACAGCTACGTAACCACTGTCTGCCCTTGTATCTTGAGATTCGCTCGGATTCATCATCAGAGTAGGTCACGACGAATCCGTCATTTAATCGTTTGATAATCGACGATTCATGCAAGACCTGGGACGGCGTCGGCAAATGCACTGGGCTCCCCGTCAAACGATAAACATAGGAAGTTATTTCCGGTACCGTTCCTACTAAGTTTTGGTGAAGCCTTCTTGCCGCGGCAAGATACTGTGCAGCCATGTCCCACTGAGTAGGCTCCCACTTAACCGGGTCAAGCGCGCGTTCAGTCCACAAAGGCAGAATCTGCGTCTGTCGGAGACGCATCTCTGGCGTCACATTTCTCGAATCATCCAAGCTGGCATAAGCGAGGCGAGCGTCCTGAACCTCCTGCGGAAGTTGGATTGGTTCTTCTTTTGTGGCCAAGGGATTCTTGTCTCGTTCGTCAGACCGAGCTTTCATTCGGACAGAGTCGTCGTTCATCCGCACAAAACCCGAATCAATGACCTTTCCTGATTGCTCGAGACCGTCAAAACTAACGTTGTAGCTAGCTGTCGTTTCCCATCGAACGATTTTCATTCTAACTCGGGCGAGTTCGGAAGTAGGCTGAGTGAGCTTAAGTTCGCTTTTGTATTTGGCTAATATTTGGCCAACCGCGCCAGAGAATCGAACTTGCATTTGCGTCGGTTGGTCGGAAAAGACCCTTACTTCATCGTTTTGCATTGCAAACAATTCTTTGGGATCCATCGAAAGCAGGATAGCCGCACAGGCTCGCCAGGCTGGTTCCTGCTCAACTGAGGTTGATGCGACAAACATTCCAGAATAGTCGTTGTTCTCCTCCGCCTTTTTTCTGCGAGCTTCTTCGAGTGCTTTTTGACGTTTCGTCTGTTGAACAAACTCAGCGGTCAATTCATTTGGTTGCTCGGCAAGTCGATTCTTGACATAGACAAGAGAATTCAAAAGCCGCTTCCACTCTCGGCGATCCTTCTCAGCCCTTCTCTTCTGCTTTTCGTGTTGATCGGGAACCAAAAGCAGTGAACCGTCGGATTGTGTTTCCCACTTGGCAACTAGAGACTGCGCGATGTGCTCAAGAGTAGGCCCAATCGGCGCTTGCTCAAGATGAATAAGCAAGACTTCGTCTGCCAAAACCGGCTTAGCCTTAAGCTGGATACCCGTGGCTTTCGAAAGCTTGTCAAGGGCAATGGGTAAGGGCGTCGAACTAAACTCGACCGTCAAACTCGCTTGTGCAACCGCAATTAACGCGACAAGAACCACTATACGGAGACGGAGTTCCAAGCGCTTTTTGCATCACTATTTCGGACAGGACGTCCTTTTCATAGGATGAATGGGCATTTATTAACATTTCTGATGCAGAAATGATCATTTTGCTGAACATATTTGTTTCGGGAACGTTTGCATAAACAACAACTGTTATGTTTTCAACTCGTAGATAAAAATGAAAGGAAGGTGAATAGTGGTTTGGACACCACCTAGGAGGCCCAAACCGAGAACTATCCTGATTTCAGATTTGTCTTATGTGTATATCTCGGTTAACTTAGCAATTGAACAAAAGTGTTCATTTGTAAGTCAGTTGAGGAGGAGAGCAATATGGCACAGAACACAGCGATTTTCGCCCCACAAAATGAAGATCAGTTCGCTGATCTAATGGGACAAACCTACCGGAAGGTCTTTAGCATGGCTTACCGACTCGCTGGTAATCGTTCAGACGCCGAAGATCTTACGCAAGATGCGTTTTACCGTGCTTATCGATCATTTTCCGATTTCGAAGGTGATCGACCGTTCGAAAACTGGATCTTCCGTATCGTCACTCGCCTGTACTTGGACCTTCTCAGAAATCGTCGAAGACGAGTCAAGACGCTAAGCTACGATAACCCGCTCAATGTCTCGACAACTGACGACGTCGTTTATTTTGAAAAAGCCGATGATTCACCAAACGCTGAAGATTCCATCGTCAGTGGTTCTTTCAGTGAAGAGTTACAGACCGTCCTTAACTCGCTCTCACCAGAGCAGAGGATGCTCGTTACTCTTGCCGACATCGAGGAGATGCCCTACAAAGAGATCGCTGAGATCATGAACAAGCCAATCGGGACCGTTCGGTCACGATTACACCGAACACATAAAATCATGAGATCACGACTAGAGCAGCTTCGAAAGGATGGATCAGTCAAGGTAAAGAGACGACCACGACTCCAACTCGTTCCAGCCAAATAAGCCACAAAAGTCGAAGGAAAGTCCCTCTGATCAATCAGAGGGACTTTTTTATTGTCAGCAGCGATCCTCACTGGTATAGTCGCGGGTATGCATCACAAGTCGATTCTGGCCATGGCTGCCATCGCCACGATAAGCGTATTAAGCGGTTGCAATAGCGGTTCAACAGGCTCTGAAGCCGCAAAACCGAGCACCGATTCTGCCAAATCCACGTTCAAAGTTGCCCTATTAACTCCCGGAAAAGTGAGTGACGCAGGTTGGAACGCGCTCGCCTACGATGGACTTCAAGCGATTCAAAAGGAGCTTGGCGCCGAGGTTGCCAACCAGGAAGCAGCCGGCCCCGACAAGATCAAAGATGCCATGCGAGCCTACGCCCAGAAAGGTTTTAACCTTGTGATTGGTCACGGTTTTGAATACAACGAAGTCGGAATCAAGGTCGCAACAGACTTCCCAAACACTGTTTTTGTCAGTTCTTCGGGTCCAAACTCATCAAAAAATGCTGGAGCTTTTCGGTTCTACCTTGAACAGGGTTGTTACCTTGCCGGAATGCTCGCCGCAAAGGTAAGTAAAACGGGAGCCGTCGGATCTGTGGCTGTTCAAAACTATCCCAGCATCGTTTCGACTCTCAAGGCTTTTGAAGCTGGTGCTAAGGCGGCTAATCCAAAGATCAAGATTATCCCGACCTCCTATTTTGGAGCTGAAGGGGACATTGCAAAGGCAAAACAGTCCACCGAACAAGTGATTGCCGCTGGCGCAGACGTCATCATCCATCAAGCCAACGACGCAGCACAGGGTGTCTTCGATGCTTGCAAGGAAAAAGGCGTCGTGGGTCTCGGCACAAACGCAGATCAAAACGCTAACTCGAGTGGCATAGTCCTTGCCAGTGCGACGATCGTTGCTCGCCCTGCCTTTGTCGAATTGGCTAAGCAAGTTCAAGCAGGCAAATATGTTGGTTCGGTTCAACTGTTCGATATGAGCAAAGGTGCAATCGACTTCGTCATTAACCCAACTTTAGCTAAGACGTTGCCCGCCGATGTCATCAAGCTAATCGACGAAACAAAAGAGAAGATCAAGTCTGGAAAGCTGATCGTGCCGAAAGACAACTTCTAGATCGCGTAGACTCAAGGTGTGTAGGTTCACACGATGCTTGAAGTAACGTCCGTCAGCAAATCCTATGGCCATGTCCATGCGCTGACGGACGTTTCTATTTCTTTTGCACCCGGTGAGGTCCACGCTGTATTGGGTGAAAACGGGGCAGGCAAAAGCACCCTCATGGGCATTTTATGCGGATTCATCAAGCCAGATGCCGGGACAATCTCCTACGACGACCAGCAAATTCCACTTGGACTTCCTCAACAATGTCGTCAACTTGGAATTGAACTCATCCATCAGCACTTCACGTTAGTCCCAAACTTCACAGTCGTCGAAAACCTGGCTTTAGCAAGGCTTCCCTCACTTTGGTCTTGCGCCAAAGACACTGGAATAGCCAATCGGGCTCTGAAGATTGCATCTGATCTAGGTTGGGAGATAAATCCGACGGCCGTAACGGGTGATCTAGCTGTAGGTGTTCAACAAAGGATTGAGATCCTAAAGGCTCTCTCCGGACAGGCTCGCGTTTTGGTCTTCGATGAACCAACAGCCGTCCTCGCACCTTCGGAGGTTGACGACCTACTACGCGTTCTGCGGCAACTGAAGACGGAGGGAAAAACGGTCATTTTGATCGCCCACAAGCTGAGCGAGGTCATGGCAATTGCTGACCGTGTCTCGGTGCTCCGGCGCGGCAAGCTGGTTCAGACAGCTTCTATCTCTGAAGTGACTCCCTCACTGCTTGCGACCTGGATGGTTGGTGAGATGCCAACATTTGTCGAGAACAAGCCATCCCTAGTCTCCGATGGAATTGTTGTTCATGACCTTTCAGTCAAGGGCGATCAGGGCATTTTGGCGGTAAGGGGCGTTTCATTTGAAGCGCCAGCCGGACAGATATTGGGTATCGGCGGCGTCGATGGGAATGGACAAGTCGAACTTGCAGAAGCACTGGTTGGAATCAGAGAATCGAGACAGGGTGCCATAAAGTTCAACAAGTTGGAGCCCTCGATTGCTTACATTCCTCAGGATCGTCAACTCGATGGTTTGGCTCTCGACATGTCGGTCAGCGATAACATGCTGATAGGGGGGCTTCATCAGTCGAGACTCAGATCGGGCATCTTTTTTAGGCCGAAGACTATCGTTTCGTGGGCAAAGGCTCTCATTGATAGGTTTGAGATTCGGGCGGAGTCCCCGGCTCAGCCAGTTCGTTCGTTGAGCGGTGGAAACCAGCAGAAGGTTGTCGTGAGCAGGAATTTGGATCAGCTTCCCGATGTTCTCATCGCCTGCAACCCCACCCGGGGTCTGGATGTTCGGGCAACGGATTATGTCCATCGGAAAATATTGGAGGTAAGAAATGCGGGAAAGGTCGTCGTTCTGTTTTCAACTGATCTTGATGAACTAGCCGCTCTGAGTGACAAGACCCTGTTCATGAGTCGAGGTCAGCTACTTACAGAAAACACCGCAGAAGCGCTTGTTGGAGGCTCAAATTGAGACTCCTCAAGATGGCAATTGGGCTATTGCTCGTTCTCGTTCTCACTCTGTTCGTGTTTAGGCTTCCCGTTTTCGAAAGCCTGAAACTTTTGTGGGGCGGGGCCTTTGGCGATTCATTTGCTTTGTCGCGAACAGCGGTCAAGGCGACTCCGCTCATCTTGTGCGCCGTGGGTATGGTCGTTGCCTGGCGAGCCGGGATGTACAACATTGGCGGTGAAGGTCAATTTGTCATGGGCGGTTTGCTCGCTGCGGTGGTCGCGAAGAGCTTTCCTGCCGATACTCACCTTCCAGGCTTACTCGTTGCTCTCATCCTTCTCTCCGCTAGCATCATCGGTGGCGGTCTTTGGGGTTGGTTTGCTGGATGGTTGCAGGTCAAACGTGGTGTTCAAGTCGTCATCAGCACGATTCTGCTGAACTTCATTGCCCTCCAGATTTTGGGGTATCTCATCAGCGGACCGCTTCAAGAAGCCAAGCATCAACTTCCCCTAACCGATACTCTTCCAGATGCCTGGATGCTGCCGAAGCTAACGCGACAGCTTGATCTTCACTTAGGAATGGTTCTTTGCCTGGTGATCACAGTCGTCGTCTATCTGTTCCTGTATCTGACACGCACAGGTTTCAAGATGCGCGTCGTTGGAAATAATCCATTCGTTGCTCGTTCCAACAAGATTTCGACTAACTTTTCGCAACTCTTGGCTATGTTGATTAGCGGCGGTTTATGTGGCCTTGCTGGCGGCATCGAATATGTTGGACTTTCCGGGCAAATCGGTTCTGGGTTTAGTCAGAACTGGGGTTTTCTTGGCATCCCGGTAGCGCTTTTAAGCGGATTGCATCCTCTCGCCGTCATCCCAAGTGGTCTCTATTTTGGAGCGCTGTTTGCAGGATCAGAAAATCTCGCACGGTTCACTCCTGCAGGGACAACTCTCATCTACATCATCCAGGGCGCGGCAGTCTTCGGTTTCGTCTTACTGCGTTCCTACGAGAAACCCAAGCCGGTAGGAGAGCCAACATGAGCATCTTCTCAACCGCCCTACAAAGCGTGCCATATGCCGTTCCGGTAGCTTTGGCAGCAATCGGAGAAACCGTTTGCCAATCTGGCGGAATCATCAACATCGGTTTAGAAGGAACGATGCTGTCGGGGGCGTTCTTCGGGATGTATGGCGCATTTGTCACACATAACCCATGGCTAGGCGTTCTTGCTGGAATCGTTGCAGGCGTCCTCTGTAGCCTTCTTTTCGGCTGGCTGACGATCTATCGAAAGGCAGATCAGGTGGTTGTGGGGACCGCCATTAACCTCGGATGTATGGGCCTAACCGGGACCTTGTTCCGAAGTCAATTTGGGCAAAGCGGGCAACTTCTATCAGTGCCGCGACTTCCTTCGCTCATCGGTGTTGACCCTGGCTTGATGTTTTTGCTTGCGTCTGTTCCGTTGTTGTGGTTTGGGTTGCGAAAGACGGGTTGGGGTTTGGCTTTGCGCAGTGCAGGCGAATACCCAAAGAGCACAGAAGCCGCAGGATTCTCGGTGTCGAATCTACGACTTTCGGGGACGATCATTGGCGGCATTTACGGTGCTTTAGGTGGTGTTGCGCTATCGCTAGTCATCGCAGGTTCGTTCGCTGAAAACATGACTGCTGGACGAGGTTTTGTCGCCATCGCCATAGTCACTTTTGGCCGATGGAAACCTCTTTGGGTGTTTGCCGCAGCACTTTTCATCGGCTACGCCGAGAGTCTGCAATTCCAATTTCAGACTCTCGGAACGCGCGTTCCTTATCAATTGTTTATTGCACTTCCCTATGTTNNTGGTCCTAGTCATCGTAGGAAAAGGCACACGGGCTCCCGCCGCTTTGGGACAACCACACGAAGGAACTAACAAATGATAACGATGACACGCCGAATCACTTTTTCAAGCGGCCATCGATATTGGATACCGGATCTGACAGAAGAGGAAAATCGAACTATTTTTGGCCAATGGGCGTCAAAGTTCAACCACGGCCATAACTATGTGCTGAACGTCAAAGTCAGTGGGAAGATCGAACCGAGTTCAGGCATGATTGTCAACATCAAGCTGGTCGACGACATCCTCCGCGAGACCATTAAGCAAGAGTTTGATCAAAAAAGCATCAACGACGAGATCGAGTGGTTTCGGTCAAGAAGCAGTTGCACCGAAAACATTCTTCTTTACATCAAAGATCGACTACTTTCAAAAGACGCTTTGACCACTTTGCCAGTCCAACTTGAGGAACTACGCCTCGAAGAAACCCCGCTCCTCTGGGCGGAACTGAACCTCGCCACACACACCATGACGCTAACAAGAGTTTACGAATTCGCGGCGAGCCACAGGCTAAACGCACCGACCCTCTCTCATGAAGAAAACCTGCGCCTCTTTGGAAAGTGCAACAACCCAGCCGGACACGGGCACAACTACGTGCTAGAGGTCGCGGTGACAGGTGAACCCGATCCGGTAACTGGGATGATTGCGAACATTCTTGATATCGACGCTGTGGTTGAAGATCACATTCTCAATGTGTTTGACCACAAGAATCTGAACGAAGATGTCGCAGTTCTCTCTGGAAAAGTCACTACTTCCGAAATCGTAGCGCAGACAATCTTCGATCTTCTCGCAGAACAACTGGGAGAAAGCCTCGTTAGAGTTCGCCTACATGAAACTGCACGTAACATGTTCGAGGTTTCTGCCTCTTCAAAGCTTCATACTATCTGACAAGCTTTGAACATTCAGGATTTCGTTACAACTTGCTCCTCTTGGGGTTTGGCACTGTCTTCCGCGCAGATCGCCTCGTTCGAGGCTTTTCACGCTGCTCTGTATGAAGCGAACGAGGTAAAAAACCTCACTCGCGTGCCAGCTGAGGCTGCCTATAGCCGCCACTTTCTTGATTCGCTTTTGTATCAAGACCTGATCCCTCAGAACGCAAAGGTTCTCGACATCGGAACCGGACCCGGATTTCCTGCGTGGCCGCTTGCTTGCGCGCGTCCAGACTTGCACCTGACAGCCGTCGACAGTAACGGAAAGATGCTGGATTTTCTCCGGTCTCAAGCCCTAATCAATTTGGAAGTCGTTCAGGTGCGAGTCGAGGAGTGGGGCATTCGAGAAGCTTTTGACGTCGTTACGGGTCGAGCCGTTGCACCGTTGTCTGCCCAGCTAGAGATCTCCGCTACGCCAGCCAAAGTTGGCGGTTTAGTGTTACCCATGCGGACTCTTGCCGACGACCTAGACACCTTTGAGCCCGGGGTTCTTGGATTACAGTTGGAGGACGTCATTCAGCGTAACCTGCCCGGAGAGGAAGCAACAAGGCTCTTTCCCATTTATAGAAAAGTAAAGCCGACTTCGCAAAAATATCCGCGAAGGTGGGCCGAACTCAAACGAAAACCTCTTTAGCCCTTGGAGCGAATCACCATGATCGCGACACCGCAAAGCATGGCAGCAAACAGACACATCACCCACATCGTCTGCTTAACGGTCAAACCGCGCCCCATCAAGGTGTGGTGCAGGTGCCGCTTATCCGCTTGCGTGATGGGCTGACCACTGAGTACGCGGCGTGTTATCACAAAGAACGCATCGAAAATCGGGATTCCGAACACAAGAAGCGGAATAACGATGGACACAGCCGCAGCGGTTTTTAGCGCACCCACGATACTGAGACAAGCTAAGGTGAATCCAAGGATGTACGCCCCGCCGGTACCCATAAAAATCTTCGCCGGGTTATAGTTGTGCCTTAAGAATCCGATAGCCGCACCCGCAGTCGCCGCAGCAATGACAGCCACGCGGGGCTGACCACTGTAGGCAGCGATGATGGTCAGAGTGCCAGCGGAAATCGTTGCCATTCCCGAAGCAAGGCCGTCCACACCGTCAATCGTGTCCATCGTTTTGGTCACAACGAAAATATAGATCGCCGTTAACGGGATCGAGAAAATACCTAGATACAGGAAATCACCAGGATTACCGAGAGGGACCCCAACGCTTCCAATTTGTATTCTCCCTACAGAGCCGTAGAAGAATTGGATGGCAACGCCGGCCGCCAGTAACACAAGTGCCTGAATCTTTGCCTTGTACTGGTAAAGATCGTCTAACGCGCCGACGATCACGAGTACCGCGCCGATAACCAGCATGCCGATGAGGTAGCTGGGAAAGGGCTGTGATTTCGGGTAAGCATACGGCAGAACAGTCAGGACAGCGACGAGCAGACCGCCATAAATCGCAAGGCCACCCCATCTGGGAGTCGGGGTCTTATGAACTCTTCGGTCATCTGACTTTGGGTCATCAACCGCACCTTTCCTGATCGCCAAATTGCGAACGAGTGGTGTGAGAAACCAACTTACAACAAGCGCGATAAAGCCTGCGAGCAATGGTGCTCGAAATGGAGCCAGTGGACGATCCACTGCAGCTATCAAATCTAGAATCAACCTAACTCCACGGGAACTAAGCTTCCTTCCTGATAGCGCATAACCTCGATTTTGCCATCTCGAAAAAGTTCTTTCGAAAACTCATCGGGATAGTCACCCTCGTAGATGACGCGCTCAATGCCAGCGTTAATAATCATCTTAGCGCACATGTTGCAAGGCTGGCAGGTGACATATATTGAAGCACCTTGGCAAGCAACACCGATCATTGCGGCTTGAAGAAGCGCATTCTGCTCCGCATGAAGGCTTCGAATGCAGTGTCCTGCACGCATGCAACCGCTTGGCCATTCCTCGTGAGGACCATTCTCTGGACAGTGAGGCAGTCCCATTGGGGCGCCATTGTAACCTGTCGCCAAAATTCTCTTATCACGAACAACTACCGCACCGACCGAACGACGTTGACACGTCGCTCGTGTTGCGACCAAGTGCGCGATCTGCATGAAGTAGGCATCCCAACTGGGTCGCTCTGCCATTCCAATGATTATGACGAATCAGAACTGGGTTCGCGTTACCGATTATGGGTACCCTTCGTCGCATGAGTCTTTGGCGACAGCCCGAGCCCCAAAGTTGGTGGCAGATTGTAGAAGACACGCTGATGGAAGACATCGGGAGTGGCGATGTTTCTGGCGGCGTGATTGACGAAGATCAAACCATCAATTGGGCGATTGAGGCGCAAGGCGAAGGTGTTTTGTGCGGCGCAGGGATCGTTGAGTTTCTTCTCATGCCGCAGCCTGGCGACCCTAGCGAGAGCTTTATCGAGTCGCTCATTGACGACGGCTCATCGGTTAGCCGTGGCGATATCGTAGCGCGCGGACGACTTGTCACGCGTCGGGCCCTTCAGGTCGAGCGCACGGCCCTCAACTTTTTGATGTTGCTTAGCGGCGTGTCGACATTGACATCACAATTTGTCAAACGCGTCGATGGCACCAAAGCGAAAATTGTTGACACCAGAAAAACTGTCCCTATGCTGAGAAGCCTGCAAAAGTATGCAGTTCGTTGTGGTGGCGGGCACAACCACCGAATGGGACTGTACGACGGTGCGATGCTCAAAGACAATCACATTGCCGCTTCAGGGTCAATCACCGAAGCAGTGAACCGGTTCAGGCAATATGCGTCACACATGACGAAACTTGAAATAGAATGTGAGACACTCGACCAAGTTGAAGAAGCAGTACGCGCGGGTACAGATATCATTCTGTTGGACAACATGGACCCTTTCGATATGCGGGAAGCGGTAAAAAGAGTAAGCGGAAAATGCATTCTTGAGGCCAGTGGCGGAATAGACCTTGACACGGTTAGGGCGGTCGCACAAACAGGTGTTGACCTTATCTCGGTCGGGGCGCTCACTCACTCATCTGTTTCTGTTCCGTTCCATATGGAGTTTGAATGAAGTCGCCAATATCTGCTGAACACGACTGGATCGTTGTTGATCAAGTTGAATCGACCCAAAAGGTCGCTGCCGAGTACCTAAAGAGCGGGAAATCAGGAGGTGCCATTCTGGCACTCCATCAGCACTCCGGGGTCGGTCGCTTCTCTAGACCTTGGTTTAGCGAGCGAGGCGAATCACTCACTGTTTCCTTTATTTTTCGAGATTACGCAGATCACCCGAAGCCCTATCTCATTAGCATGGCGCTTGCCACAGCCGCAGCTGGAGTTTTGCATACCGAACTCCAATGGCCTAACGATCTGGTCATTGGCACTAAAAAAGTGGCCGGTGTTTTGGCTGAACTACTGACCGACAAAGATGGCCGGCGAGTTCCCGTTGTTGGAATCGGGGTCAACCTCAATCAGGAAGTCTTTCCAGATGCCATTGCGGACCGTGCTACCAGTTTGAAGATCGCACACGGACAAACCTACGAAGCCCAGACTGTGGCCAAACAGATCGTCGACCGTATCAAGTCTTTGCCCGAACCCGACCATTGGAGCGATATTTTGCCAGTTTGGAGTCTGTTTGACAAAACACAAACTAAACGGTATTTGCTGCCCTCCGGTGAACTCGCCATTGGACTGGGGATTGGCTCCGAAGGACAGCTATTCTGCTCTGTCGACGGCGAATCTAGGTTCGTGCTGGCGGGTGAGGCTCTGTTTGGAACCGCCTACTCGGATTTATCCTGAAGCCTTTTCGGTAGTGATTCTGCCTTCTTCCAAGCTTCGGTGAGCTTCTTTCGCGTGGCTTCGTCTTGCAAAAGCCTCCTAATCGCGATTGCCGAAGCCAATACTCCAACTGCGCTGGCAAAAACTATAACTGCTCGTTTATTCATTCGTTCGACACCCTAACTTTTTCTTGTCTACGGTTTTACCAAGGTCATCTAATTAGGTTCTAGTAGAAAACCGATAACTTCTACTAGAGAAATATACTTCGAATGAGTTCGACTGCCGCGTCATCCAACCAAAACAGCGAGTGGAGTAATCAAGGACTAGAATCCACTATTTTTGGCGGCACACCCACAGCCAATGAGTGTGTTCAGGATCTTCGCGTGCGACTTCCGCTGTTGTGGTTTGAAACTAATCGCAAAGAGCTTACTAAGCTTCAAATTCGAAGGTATCAGATTCTGCTACGCGCTGCGAGCGAAAACCTTGATGCTCTTGCTTCGAAGTCGATTCTTCCAAGCCTCGCTCATGATGAGATTCAGACCCTCAGATCTGGAATTTCGATGACCATGTCGTTTGGGCTGATTGGGGGTTCGTCGAGTCAATGGACCGAGGCAATGCTGGAGCATGTCGATACCGAGGTCGTCGAGATTTGGTCCGAGAGGGGTGAGTTCAAAAGAGAACTCGCAGGAGCCACCCGGCTGTTGGAGCCGACGTTTGCCCACGACTTTCGAGACATCATCAAGGATCTAGAAAGCGCACTTTCAAGCGAAAACTCTGATCGGCTCCTTGTGCTCCGAGAATGTCGTCAAGGCCTCCAGTCGCTCGTTTTAGAGCTTAGCGAATCAACTCCTGCTGCCATGCTGTTTGCTCAAGGTTGGATTGCTTGGTACATGAATCGCGCAGCCCCAGATCTACTTGGAATATTCGACGCTTCCATTCGCCGAGCGGGAGGTTTCCCATCCATCACCTCGCATTTCGCCTCCAGATTGATGGCGGACATTCTGTTCGAGCGTGAGGATTACGGCGAGGCTTTCCATATTGGAAGCCAGAGCCTAAAGTCAAAACCATCTGCGTCAGCCTATCTAGAACTTGCGAAGTTAGCCCTATTTGCAAATCGAGATCAAGATGCGCTTAAGCTCATTGGAGCCGCTCTCGAAGTCCGACCCTACTACGCCATAAACGTTCTGGCAGACGAAAGATTCTGCGTGTTTGGCGATGAGCTTCTGAAGTGCATTGCTGCAACACAACTAAAAACTCGACAAATCGCTGCCTTTGCGATGACTCAATTCCAGGCAAAAGCAAAAGTTGTGGCTGAGGCGATGAACGTTGCCGAAAAGGAAAGCAAGGTTTCCAGAGACTTCTCTCTTGAGTTTGACGAGCACAAAATTGCGAAGGCAGACGTGATCGTGGGCTCCTTCTTCGCTCAGATTGCCTCAGAAGCTGCACGAGGCATCTACAAGAAGGCTGGCGATGTACTGACAAGAGAACGCAATGACCGAGAAGCCCGACTAAACAACGTGAAGCGTTTGATGGAGGAATGCTGGGATAAGCGTCAGCGTGCCGTCGCCATTGCCAAAGAGGGTGAGATCGCGAGATCGAAGTCAGCAAACGTTGCCATCGTTGCTTCAGACCAAGAAGGCGAGCGAATTCAGAAAGGATGCTTTACGAGTCTGTTTAGTGGTTGCGGGTTTTTCGCTTTGTACGTGATCGGCGCAACCGCCTTGAGCATTAAAGGCATCATGCTGGACTTGTTCACGCCGGTGGGGTTCTTGTTCCTTGCCGTGGCAATTTCGCCCGCGGCAGTATGCATCATCTTGCAGATCGCCTACGGCATCCGGCGTATGGCGGTCGAGGCAGAAGTCTCAGGTGTCCTCCGAGGCATTCAGAATGTTTACGACACAGCTGTCGCAGAAGCAGACGCGATCTATAAGAAAGAGATCGCTCAGCTTAAGGAAGCGCTAGAAGCGGCAGAATCTTCGATCGAGAAGGTTAATCAGGCCCTCTCGATCCTCAAAGAAGAAGTCGCGAAAGCTGCCTAAGCTTCAAGAAGGTCGTCTACGGACACAGGTTCGAGAGGCTCAAACGTAGCACTTGAGAACCGAGAAGCAAACTCCCGTATTCCTTCGGAACAAAGGTCAGCACCAGAATCAGTCAACGAAGCAACATTCTGGGTAACGGCCTTTCCACTTACTCCGACAAATGGGGTTCCGTATTTATTAGAATCACGCTTGATAGCTCTGACTAGGTCGATGATCTTGTTCAGAGAACTCATACCTGAATGCCCGAGAATTACTACGGATGGCCTGTGCCTTTCGATTGCCGACAAGAAGTTTTCAACAGGTATATCTGGCCCCATGAACAAGCTTCGCCAGCCCGTGGCACACAGATAGTCAGAGACCATTCTCAACTCAACAACGCAATGTTCGCCCGTGATACACCCCAACATGGCGACGCGACCATTCCAAGCTCGTGACATTTGCTGATGAGCGATTCTCGCCAAAACACGATCGATCGCCGAAAATGCGATTCGGTATTGGGCGATATCAATATCAGAACTATCTGCCTTCAGATTGACCAAGTTTAGTGTCGGCGAAATGATCTCTTGATAGATCTCAAGAGGCTTATATCCCGCCCTAAGCACCGAGTCAATAATACGGTTTAGGCCAATCTGGTCCCCAAGAATTGCCAACATCCCCAGTTTCTCGGGTAGCTCGGACAAAGTGAATTCGTCATCGACTTCTTGCCGAGTGCGAAATGCCGATAGGATGATCGACTCTATCTCAGGGCTAAAAAAGCTGTAAAACACTTGCCGCCCGACCTTTGTAGCGCGAACAACCCCTCGTGTGCGTAGCCGAGCAAGATGATTTGAAACATTAGGCTGTTTCAAACCAGTAGAAGCAACGAGATCATTGACGCTCTTCGCGCCTTCACGCAGCTCGGCAAGAATCATTCGTCGGGAGGTCTCCCCAAGTTCCTCGTAGACGTTCAACATAGTTAGAAGTCGAATAATACAACACCAAATCAATTGAGCCAATACCACCATCAGAATAGAGTGCGGATAAACAGATTCATCAATTACTGCAAATAGATATAGTGTGATTCATCCCAGTAAATTCACCAGTCATCGAGACACATTAACGCATATCTAGTGCAATGTTCGCGAAAAACTGTTACATTAATCACCCTTTTCATGCCATAAATGCCGATGTCGTGAAAAGTTGAAACGCCTCTAGGCATTTAATCGTTTAAAATCGCAGTACATGGCTTTCATCTCTTTATCTCTTTTGGCGTTCTCATTAACTGCCCAAGCGAATGTGGTTACGCTCAACCGCGTTTACACTCCTAATGAAAAGCTTGCCTACCAGGTAAAGGCACACATGACCGCAGAGCAACGAATGGCTGAGCTAAAAACCTTCCTCCCGGAAGACATCGACATCAGCTATTCATTTTCAACTCAGGTGATGGGCCAGAAAGCCGACGGTATCGCCGTGTTGAGATACATTCGCCCGACAGTCACCGAAACTATTGATGCCTCAGGGGGAGATGGTCCAGTCACAAAAACAGAAAAGATAAACGACAAACTTGACTTAACGATGTCGCCTATCAACGAGGTCATCGAGTTGAAGAATCTCAATCCACCAAAAGAGGACAAGAAAAAGCCGAAGAGCGATGACTCTATTCGAATGAGGGCCAGAGGCGACTATCAACCAGCAGCCCAATCGATTTTTGGGACGTTCATTGGAGAGGTTCAGCGACTGGCATTGTTTGTTGGGTCGATGGACAGCTCGCTTGATTTTGCCCCCAAGCTCCCGCTGCAGAAAGTCAAGGTCGGTGATACATGGAAGAAGACCGTCGGTTACTCCCCTCAAAAACTGAAGGGGAAAAACGGCAAACAAGCCGTCCAACGACTGGACTACACCTACACCTACCTGGGACCGATGACAGTCGAAGGGAAACAGATTCTGAGGGTTCAAGCAAAACTATTGTTGAACACAGATCTCGCCGAATTCGCAAAGCAACTCGTCGAAGGAAATGAGCTGGACTCACTCGGGAAATTCCCTTTGAAGCTTGATGCGACCATCAACTTCGACCTAGATCCGAAGACCAAAACGACTCTTCATGCCGAAGCCGTATCAAAAGGCGGTTTTGAGCTCTATATCGCAGAACGCGAAGAAGCGATGGTTGAAGAGAAGTTCAAGGGAAATACATCGCTCACCTTGGTTGGTTCGAAGATTATTCCTCCGACAAAGAAAGGTTAATTCCTTTGCCGGAGTTAGTTGGGAGGTTGAGTTGCCTCCCAACACTAATCTAAACCTTTCCAGGGTATTGCTGGAGAGCGACAGCAAGAACGTCAACCGCAGCTTTGAGCTTGTCTTGTTCTAGAACGTACGCAATTCGCACTTCGTTTGCGCCTAAGCCTTTGGTCATATAAAACCCGCTTGCAGGTGCAAGCAAAACGCTCTGACCCTCGTGAGAGAACTCTTCGAGTAGCCACTGGCAGAACTTATCGCTGTTATCGATTGGCAATCTTACTATCGCGTAAAATGCTCCTTCGATATTGGGCACCACAACTCCTGGAACCTTAGCAAGCGATTTGACCAAGATGTCGCGTCGAGCCATGTACTCGGCTCGGACTTCCTCAAAATAGGTTGCTGGAGTTTTTTCAAGGCAAGCTTGGACCCCAATTTGATCAAGAGTTGGAGCCGCCAATCGGGCTTGTCCGAACTTGAGCGCGCCGCCTAAAACATCCTTATTCTTCGATACCAGGAAGCCAACGCGAGCGCCACAAAGCGAGAACTTCTTTGAAGCAGAGTCAATCATGATCGCGTTCTGCTCAATTCCAGGAATCTGCATGACCGACGTTAGCTCAGAGGTTCCATAGTAGAAATCCCGATAAACTTCGTCAACAATCAGGAACAGATTCTTTTGTTTGACTACCTCGGCGATCTCTTTGAGTTGCGCCGTCGAATAGACAGTTCCGGTCGGGTTCGACGGGTTACAAAGCAAGATTCCCTTCGTTTTCGGCGTCAATTTGGCAACAATCGCCTCGGTGGTAGGCAACGCGAAGTCTTCTTCAATCTTTGTTGTCAACGGCACCAGTTTAATCCCAGCGATGTTGGCGAAACCGGTGTAATTGGCATAGTACGGCTCGACAACGATCACTTCGTCGCCTGGGTCAAAGCAGGTGAGGAATGTGAGCACAACCGCCTCGGAACCTCCAGTTGTGACCATCAGTTCTGAGGGTTCGACAGGAATTCCGCGCTTTTTGTAGTCTGCCGACATTGCATCGCGTAAACCTGCTATCCCAAGCGAGTGGCTGTACTCCAGGACTTTAACTCCGGGGTTGGCGACTGCCGTCCAGAACTCGTTGGGAGAATGAACATCAGGCTGACCGATGTTCAGGTAATAAATCTTTGTGCCACGTTTCTCGGCGGCAATCGCGAAATCGACGAGACGGCGAATTGGAGAACTCGGCATCTCGGTTGACCGAATAGCGGTAGTAGGCATGGGGCAGGCTTGAGTTTACTGCCAATCAGCCCCAAGACGCGTCAGCGTATGTTCCAGATGCGATACTTGCGCCAATGATGGATCACTCGGGGAACATAACCGAATAAATTAAACACATCTCGATACAGATCAACGACAGCCGCAAGTTCCTCGCCCCGACGCCTTCTTTGCATGAGTGCCGCCAAGTCATAGACGTAATAGGTGAGATAACAGAGGTTGATGGCAAGCGCGTACGCGGCGGTTTTTGAGTCAAGTCCATGGGTCCCGGCCAAGTAGGCTACCATCACGCTACTAGCAATCCAAGAGATAAAGCCACCGCCTACAAAGCTGAAGTCTCGGCCACTTAAGATCGTGTAGACGAGCATAAATGCCGGCCCCATAAAAACACTCCACATTGGAATGCCAAGGCTGTTTAGCTCGTGAATAGTCCCGCCACAAAGCGTGAGAACAAAGGGCAGGGCATAACTACTGAGCCTCGCCTCTATCGTCATTCCTCTTCGCTGAATTCTCAGGATGTCCAGGCCGATCAGGGCCAAGACCAACGCGACTAACGGATAAACAAGGCCAAACCCAGAAATCGGAAGCATCGAGAGCAGCCCGACTATCCCTAACCCAACCGAGTGAAGGGTCGCGACTCGGCGAATGAACTTTATTCGGAGCAGGTACCTCTCGGTCGATATGGAGCTCGGAACTTCGATAGGCTCAGGAATATAGTTAGGAACGTACATCAGTCTTCCTTTAAAATCAGCTGCATATGAACAACATCAAGCCATTTTCCGAACTTGGTATAAAGCGAAGGATAGTAGGCGCATTGGACAAAACCAAGTGACTCATGCAGTTTGATACATGCCAAGTTTGTCGCATCAATACTGGCCACGATACACTTCAAGTCAAGTTGTCGCGCCGCTCGAATCGTCTCTTCAACGAGCTTCCTCCCGACGCCTTTTCCGTGAACCCTCGTATCGACGTAAATCGAATTCTCAACTGAGAACCGATAGCCTGGTCGGTGATGATAGGGACTCAAACTAGCCCATCCGACGACTTCTCCATCGATTTCAGCTACAAAAACCGGCATGTTTTTTGCGGCTCGCTCGGCGAACCACTGCTGACGCTGTTCGATTTCCCACGCGACATAGTCAGCGGTTGCCGTCGTGGGAACGGCCTGATTATAGATGTCATTGATTCGAACAAGATCACCCTCGCATGCGGATCGAATAGTCACCATCAAAGGATTCTCCTGACGTATCTCAAGCAATCGCCTTGAGGCTACTTTCCAGTAGTTCAAGGAAGAGGTCAATATCGGGTTGCGTTACACTCAGGTTTGGTCGTGTACGTATAGAGAGTTTTCCAGCGCCAAGGAGCAGCAAACCAAACTCTTCTCTGGCTGTTTGAACCAGCTTTGCCTTACGCTCTGCACTGTCCAAAGAAAAGCCCTGATAGAGCCCCAGCCCCCGAACGTTGTGAGCAAAATCGAACTTAGCGATGACCTGTTTCAACCCATTAGACAGATATTCGCCGTTAGTCTTTGCCTTCTGGATAAGTCCTTCTTGTTCGACGATTTCAACCTCGCGAACAACACGAACCATGTCGGCTAAAGTTCCTCCCCAGGTCGAGTCGAGAACGCCGATGTCTTCGAGCGGTTCGAGCATATAAACAACACCGCAGCCAAATTTCTTGCCTGCTGCGACCGCTTGGGGCGGATATGGAAGCTCAAAGTGGTCAATAGCCCACATCTCACCAGTGGCACCTAAACTCGTTTGCACCTCATCGAATGCAAGATAGACGCCGTTTTCGTGGGCAAGTCGACTGAGGCCTTGCCAGAACTCTTTGACTGCAACCCTTTGACCACCCGCACCTTGGATCGGTTCAACTATGATGCCAACAATTTCATCTCGCATTAATTTGAGGGCACTCTCAACCTGATGAAGCACAAGGTCAGCATTCTTCAAATTCTCTTCATAGGGAGCTTCGCTGTCAAACGCCGGGAAAGGAAGCATGATGTTGCCTCCCGCAGTCAGTCCATGAAAGTCTTTGGTCGCCACTGGGTCAACAGTTTCGGTAACCCCCAGCGCAAAAACCGTACGACCGTGAAACGCCTTGTCAAAGTAGATAAATCGGCGATTTCCAGAAGGAATACCCCGAGTCATCCGTCGAAGATTGAACTTCGCAACAAGGTATTTCATCATGTTCTCGACAGCCTCGGCCCCCGAATTGACGGCATAGACTTCAAGGTCTTTGTTCTTCATCACTTCGGGCGCAATGCGATAAAGCAGTCGGTAATATTCGAGACACTCTGGTGTTAAGAAATCTGGATTGGCAATCTTGTTATTTGCCGCACGAACTAACCGCTTGACATACTCAGGCTCGTACAATCCGGGATGGTTATGACCGATTAGCTTTGAGCCAAAATAGCCCGCCCAATCGAACAACTTTTGTCCATCCACCGTGAAGAGCCACATTCCTTCGGTTCGTTCAAGATCGACAACAAACGGATATGGAGTCGCGATCACGTATTCTGCGAGTTCGTCGAGCATCTTTGCCGAAACTGGCCCGGGGAATGTCTGTTTTGTTGCCATGGGAGGAACTTCATTATGAAGTCTGTCGCAGTGATCGCGCATGAGCGAATACGATGCTTAAAGGCTAAAATAGCTCTGTGCTGGACCCGCAGAAGCAACTCAATCGGCGAACTCGACCATCCGAAAAACCGTTGATGTTCCAGCGCTGGAGCGGCCTGACGTTCCTCCACTTCTCCTGTCCACCTGGCGAGATTCGACAACTGATTCCACCCGGCCTTGATATCGACACGTTTCCCGATGCCGAGGGAGTTGAGAGCGCGTGGGTTGGCCTCGTCTTGTTACAAATGGAGGATGTTCAGTTTGTTGGGCTACCCAAAATCCCCACCGCCACCACATTTGCTGAAACCAACGTTCGCACTTATGTGCATCGGCAAGGTGAAGATCCAGGCGTTTGGTTCTTCAGTCTCGACGCGCGCAGCCTGTTAGCCACGATGGGTGCCAGGCTTTCCTATTCCCTTCCCTACTGGTACTCCGATCTCAAGATAGACGGCTTCCATTATCAGGGCTTAAGGCACCTCTCTCACGCCATTTACAATGGAATAGTCTCGCCAGATCATGATCTCCAATTGGCATCACCGGGCAGTTTGGATTTTTTTCTAACCGAGCGTTACCGACTCTATGCGAAACGTGGCAAGCGGCTTTTTTATGGCGATGTGTTTCACGAGCCGTACCCTTTGGCCTCTGCGACCTGCGTCATTGATGAGTCATTGATCGACGCAGCAGGAATCAAGAAGCGACCATTTACGCATTGTTGCTATTCTCCTGGCGTTGCAGTAGACGTCTACGGACTACAGCCTGTCAAAAGTCACTAAGGCTGTTATAATGTGAAAGCGTCATGGATCGACGCGAGGACGAACCAAGGATGAAGGTGAGTAGCCGACCGTCGGGCTCCGGAACGAAGAAGCCGACCCAACCACAACCCCCAAACCACCACAAGCTAGATATCATCGGGCTTTCGATGATCGCTCTTGCTGTCATCGTGCTGTTGAGCCTGTTTTCGCAAAACGCAGGTGTGTTAGGAGGCGTTCTCAAAGCATCAACCGAGTGGCTATTTGGAAGAGGGGCAGCTGTAGTTTCCGTACTCCTCACCATCGCTGGAGTCTGCTTTATTCGTGGTCGCGGCGTAGCTCTTACCCATCTTTCTTGGGGTTTATCGCTGATCTTTCTTGCGATCTTAGGTTTTCTGTCTCATCCTCTGTTAGGCAACTACTTCGATCCAGAAGCTTTAGCCACTGGCGGCGGTGCATTCGGGGCTATCGTCGCGTTTAGTCTCGCCAGTTTGTTAGGATCGGGTTCCACCGTTGTCTTAGTCTTCATGACTCTTACCGGCGTTGTTTTGTGCGTGGACGTACCGATTCGAGACATGCTTGCCGGAGCAAAGACGGTCACGCAGTCTGTCACCCAAAGGCACCCGCGAGCCGCAAAGGTCCCTGCTCCTGAAAAGGAGATCGTTCCCAACCTCAAAAAGGACCGCGCCCTCGTCGTTGGTCTTGAAAAAGACCCTGTTGCTCAAGAACCAACCCCAGCTCCTGAACCACCTAAGAAGAAGATCACCTTCCAGGAACCCGCCAAGACACAAAGTCTTGATACAGAATCTCCGACTCCAAAAGAAGGATATCAACTCCCAGCAAATTCCCTTCTTGCAGAAGCTCTTTTGCAACCCAAGCGCAGTGCTTCTGAGATGCAAAAGAACATCGAGACCCTAGAAGGCACTCTCGAACAGTTTGGAATCGAAGCCGATGTGGTTGAGATCGCAGCCGGCCCGACAGTTACTCGCTATGAGATCCAACTTGGCCCAGGCATTCGCGTTAACCGGATCACCAATCTAGCCGACAACATCGCGATGGAGCTCGCGGCAAGTCAGGTTCGAGTCGAGGCACCGATCCCCGGAAAAGCGGCTATCGGCGTCGAAGTGCCTAACGCAAATCCCTCGATGGTCACCTTGCGAGAGCTTGCTGACGACCCACAATTCCGAAATCACCCTTCACGCCTATGCGTCGCCCTCGGAAAAGATGTTAGCGGAACCAACAAATACGCCGACCTGACTCGAATGCCCCATTTGCTGATTGGTGGTGCAACCAATAGTGGTAAGTCCATCGGCCTTGCAACCCTTATTACCAGCTTGTTGATGCGGAACACTCCGAAAGATGTCCGCATGGTCATGATCGACCCCAAGCGAGTTGAACTGACATTGTTCGATCACATTCCCCACCTGATGTGCCCTGTCATCAAAGATGTGAAGGAAGCCGCTGGTGTGCTTCGAGCCGTATGGCGTGAGATGGATCGACGCTACGATATGTTCAGTGAAGCTGGCGTTCGTAATATCGACGGGTGGAATGCGAAAGCTTCGTTTGTAGACCGCTTACCTTATATCGTCGTCGTCGTTGACGAGCTTGCTGACCTAATGATTCAGGAAAAGGCTAACGTCGAAACCGTTATCGTCCGACTAGCCCAGCTTGCCCGAGCGGTTGGGATTCACATGGTCATTGCGACCCAGCGCCCTTCTGTCGACGTCATCACCGGCCTTATTAAAGCCAACATTCCTTCACGTATAGCATTCTCGGTTGCTTCATACATTGACTCGCGAACGATCCTCGATATGAAAGGAGCAGAAGCTCTGATCGGGCGTGGGGACATGTTGTTCAAGCCGATTGAAGCGATCAAGCCTCACCGAATTCAAGGCTGCTACGTGAGTGAGAAAGAGATCGAAGCCGTTTGTCACCACTGGCGAGACCAAGCCAAGCCCGACTACGTGCTGAACCCGATTGATGACGCAGTTGATAACGAAACGAAGGAAAAAGGAGACTTTGGGGACGAGACAGATCCGCTGTGGGAAGATGCCGTCACTTGGGCAGTCGAACGCGGACAAGCTTCAACATCGATGCTTCAACGCAAGTTCTCGATCGGTTTTCAACGCGCCTCTCGCTTGCTCGATATGATGGAGGCAAGAGGCGTGGTCTCTGCCCAAAACGGTCCACGCCCACGAGAGGTTTTGATCAACCTGATGGACATGGAAGCGATGTTTGGTCGCGCTCCAAAATACGACGTCGGAAGAACGATTGGCGACGGTTTGGACGAATAGAGAGCTTTACTGGGACGACCACTAGGCCGCCCCAGTTTGGGTCAGATCTTGGCGTTGACCATGACTGAATAGCCCGTTCCGTACCCACCAGAACTAGCACTGCTGGCTGTCTTTGGCCCAATTCTGAGGACACCCTGCATCACCAGATTCCATGCGGCGTCCATGTACAGTCTTTGCAGATCATTGATCGACATGGCGTTTTGGGAATCGTATGGCTCAACGTATTCCACGATCTCAAAAAACCAAGGCAAATATAGGTCGAAGCCCCGGTTGTGGTCAGTGATATGTTGACCTTCTTTTTGGCCAAGACTTTGGCGTATGAACTCGCGCAAGCAGAGTTCAGCTTCGCTAACATGGGTAACGCTTCGAGCGCTACGTGAGTCGAATCGTGTTTCAAGCATCATTGCTCTAACCTCCACTATTATTCTACGACGAATCTGAATCGAGCGCTTGGACTAAAACGTCCCGTACAAACGATCGCCAAAATCGCCAAGTCCCGGCACGATGTACTTTCGGTCGTTCAACCCTTCATCCAGCGATGCCGTAATGATGGTGATATCTGGGTGTTGCTCAGTAAGTCTCTGAACACCCTCCGGCGCTGCAACAACTGACACCATCACCACGTTTGGAGCGCCGTGATGTTTGATCAAACTAATCGCCTGGGAGGCCGATCCCCCCGTAGCCAGCATCGGGTCGAGACAAAGCGTAAAACGGCCTTCGAGACGCGGAAGCTTGCTGTAATAACTTCTCGCGACGGCAGTATCTTCATGCCGCTCTAAACCGATGTATCCAACGGCGACATCTGGAAACAGATCCAACACGGGTTCGAGCATGCCAAGGCCAGCTCGGAGAACGGGAATAACCGCTAACCCTTGATCCAAAACATTGACTTCCGTGGGTTGGATCGGCGTTTCGATGGTCTCTTTTCTAGACCGAATTCCCATCGTCGCCTGAAGAACCAAAAGAGTAGTTAGAGCCTTGGCATGTCGGCGAAACTGAGAAGGTTGAGTGTCCTTGTTTCGAAGGCCGGCCAACAAGTGACTTGCAAGGGGATGATCCAGAACCTGGAGAGCCATGTCATTAGGTTACGACGCGGCTCTCATGAGATACAAGTCCAAGGATTAGTTGACAAGAGCTTCGCGCTGAATCTCGACCTTTTTGTAGTTTCCGTTATGAGAGTAAGAGATCCTGACCTTTGATCCAACTGGTCCCTCAAGCAACCTTCTCAACTTCTTGTATGAAATCGCAGCGAGATCCATATCGTCAATTCCTAGAAGGGAATCTCCAACCTTGATTCCAGCCTTATCAGCCGGGCTTTCAGGCGAGACTCTGGCTACTAGAACACGTTTTTTAGCTTGATAGTACGCAGCCGACAGGCCGATGTCTCCAACTGGTGCACCTTCGATGGGTTGCTCAAAGTTCTCGAGCCATACTCGGCGGCGTTCGTAATCTACCGTAATGTTGAACTTGGACAGAAAACCAAAACCGACCGTACCGTCGGCTTCGGCTGAGCTAGATGGCAGGTCAATAATATCCCAAACGGTTTCTTTGACCGGAACTCCGAAGATGCTCAGCGGAGGCATTTTATAGGACCAGCTATCGACTGCACCACTTGCCACGCCGGACAATCGAGTGAATTTGGGAGTCTTGGCTGAATCCCACAACGAAACCCGCTCAAGGACATCTCGGTGCGTGGTTGCATAAAAGGAGTTTCCGGTGTCCAACGCAAGGATCATAGTCTTGCCCTCCGGTGTAGTCACTTCCATTTCCATCGAGTTATGACCAATGGGCAGCAACTTTGCAAGAAAAGTTCGTTTGTTGTCTGGAACTCGCTTGGTGATGTCTAGAGACTTGGGGTGAAAAATGAACTTCTTGTTCTGAAAGTTGATTTCCGTGATCTGGTTCTTGATAACTTCAAAACCCATGATGCCGTCGCAGTGCGTCCCGTAGGCCTCAGAATAATCAGACGGTGTGTTTAACACCGCGTCGGAATCTTTTAGGTCGATTTTCATCTCGCCCAAGAGTAGCGAGCGAATCTTGACAGTCGGAACTTGCATCTCTCCAACGAAGTCTCTAAGTGTCATCGATCCTGTTGCTTTGCCTAGATCAATTGTGTTATTCACCAGAACAGAACCACCAAATCCGGTGTCGAACATAAGCGAGACGGGCCTAGAATTCACTTTGGCGTCGACAATAATGGCGGTTTCACCAATCCGAAATGGAACTTCAACGGGTTTGGTGATGGTTTGCGCGGTGGCAACAAAACAGAGGGCGGCAAGTAAGGGCATCTGTACTCTTTAACGAACCAAACCAACTAAAGGTTCGGCCCATTCATAGTAAACCAGGGAAAAGCAGGTTAGGTGGCGCATTTGGTTCCGACCCCGAAATTTTTCCTTGGCGCTCTCGCTGTTATACTTCCAATATGGATCTCGGTCTAACTGGCAAAGTAGCGATGGTCGCAGCCGCAAGCAAAGGGATCGGTTTAGCCTGCGCCAAACTGTTGGCAGCCGAAGGCTGCAAAGTCTCAATATGCGCACGAAACGAAGAGCAGCTTGAACTAGCCGCATCGTCAATAGGGGAAGATACTCGTTCATACGTCGTGGATATAGCGAATCCCGATGACATCGCATGGTGGGTTCAACAAACTCAAGAAGACCTCGGAGTTCCAACCATTTTGGTCACCAATACAGGCGGTCCACCTGCTGGTCCGCTCGATACACTTACCGATGACCAATGGCTGAGCGGTTTCAACAGCACCTTGCTCAACATCATACGCTTGGTTCGGTTAGTCAACCCAGGGATGCAAGCCGAAGGCTGGGGCCGTATCGTTCATATCACTTCACTTGTGGCAAAAGAGCCCAGTCAGATGCTTCCGATCAGCTCAACTCTGCGGTCTGGAATTATGGGATTGACCAGAAACCAAGCGACCGAATATGCTCCGTTTGGAATCACAGTCAACGGAGTGTTGCCGGGCCACACGCTTACAGATCGGCAAACCCACCTGGCGCAGATCGTAGCTGACCGAGACTCAATTACGGTCGATGAGGCGCTTGCACGCACGGGCGCCTCTATACCAGTGGGTCGATTGGCTAGCCCTGAAGAGATCGCCGCAGCTGTAGGGTTTCTGTGCTCACAACAGGCTTCCTACATCACTGGGACCTCACTGCTCGTCGACGGTGGTTTAACCAAGGGTCTCGGCTAATGAGCTATGACATATTGATTCTTGGCGGACGACTCGCGACTTCAAAAGGTGTGGCGGTAGGAGATCTTGCGGTTAAGGATGGGAAGATCGCAGCCATCGGGTCTCTCGCAAACGAATCTGCCGAAAAAACGATTCTTGCGAATGGGCTTGTCGTCATGCCCGGACTTATCGACACCCAAGTGCATTTTCGAGAGCCCGGATTAGAGCAAAAAGAAGACCTTGAATCTGGCACCCGAGCGGCACTTATGGGAGGGGTGACAAGCATTCTCGAAATGCCAAACACCAACCCAACCACGACGTCGCCAGCTGCTCTTCAAGACAAACTTGACCGCGCTGATGGCCGAGCTTGGGCACACTACGGCTTTTTCGTAGGTGCATCAAAGGAAAACCTCGAGCATCTCGCCGAGTATGAGAAGTTACCCGGCACACCTGGCATCAAGATTTTCATGGGCAGTTCGACAGGTCCTCTTTTGGTAGGAGATGACGAAGCACTTACGGTCGCACTCAAACACGGGCATAAGCGAATCCCGATTCACGCGGAAGACGAGCCACGAAATAGTGCACGTAAGTCGCTCATATCGTCCGATCCGCACCCGCGTGAGCATCCGTTTCTTCGCGATGCCGAAAGCGCTCGACTCGCGACTGAGCGGATTCTGAGAATAAGTCACGCTACAGGTCGGCCCGTCCATATCCTTCATGTGTCAACCGCTGATGAGCCGCCTCTCATCGCAGAAGCCAAGAGACAAGGACTCGGAACAACCGCCGAAGTCACGCCTCAACACCTCTACTTCTCCGCACCAGATTGCTATGACCGTCTTGGCACATTTGCCCAAATGAACCCGCCGCTCAGGAGCGCCGAGCACAATGAAGGTCTTTGGAAGGCTCTTCAAGCCGGGATCTTCGATGTTTTTGGCAGTGACCACGCGCCGCACACACTGGAAGAAAAGGCAAAGCCGTATCCACTAAGCCCGAGCGGTATGCCAGGCGTCCAAACCATGCTCAATGTTCTACTGACGTTTGTTGCTCAAGGCAGATTGACTCTTGAAACAGTTGTCAAGATGGCATGCGAACGACCGGCAGAACTCTACGGCATTCAAGGCAAAGGTCATCTTGAAGTTGGTTATGATGCCGACATCACCCTAGTTGATCCTGACAAGAAACAGGTTTTCGAACGATCAATGGTGGAAAGCAAGTGCGGCTGGAGTCCCTATGAAGGTGAAGAACTGACCGGTTGGGTTGAGATGGTGATTCTGAACGGGGAATTAGCCGTCGTCTCCGGCAACCGATTGATCAGCCCTTCTGGCCGAATGTTAGCGTTTAGCTAGCAAATTCGACGTAGAATGCAGAGTCATGACTCCAAGCCCACTCAACCGAGTAAGCAAGCCATTTATTGATGTCACCTTTCAGACGGGAGCCCCCGGAAAAGTTGGCGTCAATGGCTGTCGAATCGAGGATATCATCGTTCTTGCCATTGATCAGCTTGAAGTCTTTCAGTCAGGTTCTTTGGCATGTCACGAGAACGAGCGAGCCATCCGTGCGTTACGGAAGGCCCTTGGTCATCTCGATGCGCGATACCGTGCTCGACTTGACCAAGGCGTTCTCTACAGCCAACTTCGCCACGAGACGGTGAGATCGGAAGACGAGAATGATGATTTCTCGGCGACAGGCGCCTAGTCAACCAAGCTGATTCCAGCACTGGTCAGCGCTGTTACCAACTGCTCGATGTGATCGTGGTTTTTGGTTTC
This sequence comes from Chthonomonas sp. UBA1950, assembly GCA_002336105.1. Classification (GTDB taxonomy): domain Bacteria; phylum Armatimonadota; class Fimbriimonadia; order Fimbriimonadales; family Fimbriimonadaceae; genus Fimbriimonas. The sequence goes on from DDEQ01000022.1 coordinate 77,756, forward strand.
GACGATGCACTCGACTTGAACCGAAGATACGTCCGCCCCAGCAAATGCACGTTCGTGGCGGACCTCTTTCACACTGGCCCCTACTTCGGCGACGACTCGTGCAAAGTCGGCCAAGCCGCCTGGTCGATCTGAGATCACCGCACGAAACCGTGCCAACCTTCCGTCTTGCACCAATCCAAGCTCGATGACTCGACCTAGAACCGAAGGGTCAATGTTCCCTCCGCAAAGGCATAGCACGATGTTTTGTCCAGAGAAAGCCGACAACTTGCCAGATAATAATGCCGCTAGCGGAGTTGCGCCAGCCCCTTCTACAACACCTTTTTCGAGTTCCAGCACTCTTAGGATTGCCAAGGCAATTGATTCCTCATCAACTTGAACAACTTCATCGACGACATCCTTAGCAATTTCAAAAGCATGCGGTCCAACCGTCGGGACCGCCAAACCATCTGCCAAAGTCGGACTCAGACCGAATGGGCAGGGCTGACCGTGCCTCAACGCCACCGAAAACGAAGCGGAGCCAACACTCTCTACACCGATGATCTTAACGGATGGCTTTAGTGCTTTGACGGCAAACCCAACACCAGCGATCAATCCACCGCCGCCAACAGGGACGACAATCACATCGACATCTGGAACCTGCTGCAAGATTTCGAGCCCGAGTGTTCCTTGGCCAGCAATCACCTCAGCCCCATCGAACCCATGAATGTAGGAAAGCCCTTGTTCCTCTGCAAGCCGATCAGCTTCGATTTTCGCTTCCCCGATATTTGCCCCAAACAAAACGACTTTCGCACCGTAGGACGCGCACCGGGTCTGCTTAATCAACGGCGCAAAAACGGGCATGACTACCGTGACTGGAATTCCCAAGTCTCGCCCATGATATGCCAGCGCAAGAGCATGGTTTCCTGCCGAGGCGGCAATCACTCCCCTCTTCTGCGCTTCAGAAGAAAGCACCAACAATGCGTTACGTGCGCCCCGTTCCTTAAAACTCCCGGTCTTCTGGAGGTATTCACGCTTCGAAAACACTCGACAGCCGCCGATCTTCGATAAAGCGGAAGACTCCTGACAAGGGGTTTCAACAATTCCACCCTTGATCCTGTTCGCGGCAGCAACAATCTCGTCAAGTCTCATTAACCGATGACCTCTTCGCAAGCTGTCCTGAAATAGGACTCCATTTCTCGTGTCACTTCGACGGTGTCAAAAATGACATGGCATCGTGCTTTAACCTGGTTGCTATAGTGTTTTCGCATATCGGAGTCGGTTCCAATCTTAACCGCTAGATCGACGTATGCCTCTTTTGAGTCAACGACGAGATCCTCCATTTCCATCATTCGATAGAAGGAAACTGTTTGACGATTTCGCAATTGGCTGCCAGGCTGAGTCACCACAGGTAGCCCGGTCGTGAAGGCTTCCATTGAAGTATTCGCTCCCCCGAAATGAATGGGGTCGATCGAAACAGCGCTGTGGTGTAATAGGCTCAAATACTGGTCAAGCGAAAGGGTTTCAAGGAAAACCATTCGGTCAAATACATCCGGCCCAGCCCGTTTCAATCGATCTTGGAATTTTTGGCTCCAGAAGGATTTCACCGTATCTATAAACACGATGATGCCTTCGGGGTCGCGTCGCAGAATCTCAACCATATAGGAATCAAATTCAGGATGGAGTTTATAAATTGACTGCGGACAAGCGTAGATTCGTTTATCCGGCAGACCGAGTTCTTCTCTTGTTGCGAACCGTTCTGGCATATCTACTGCCGTCGCAATCATCGGGGGCCGTGACAAACGGATCAGCTTTTCGGTGTACAGCCGTTCGTTGCCATCGGGCTCCCAATCGGTGCAACTAATCCAGCCGTCAATCGTCGAACTCCCAGTGGTTCCTGGATGCCCCCAAGTTGTGGCTTGAACTGGAGCAAGTCTGGAGTGTGCCAAGAAGTCAGTGCAGACGTCCATAACGCACTCGCCGAACAAGATCGCATCACATTCCTCCGCCTCAATCGCAGTTCGGGCAAGACGTAAGTCTGGCGGAAGCACAATCGGTCTATCAGCATATTCACGTGCAACCCCCTGACCCCAGTCGTACTTGCCAGGAACCTCTAGCAGAACAACCTCAAATTGGTCTCGATCAAACTCCTTCAAGAACCTGTTGAGAACGCGACCGACGGAATGAGATCGGAAAAAGGCACTTAGAAAACCGATTCGTAACCGGCGTCCCTTTGCTGATCTTCGTTCCAAATTTTTGGAAACGTATTTGAGCGATAGGTCGAGATGTTCTCGGGTTCGCCGGAGTAATTCGATCAGTTCTCGATCTTCACGGCCATGGTAGCCAAGAAAGAAAGCCGACAAAGGCATCACTTGATCCAGCTTGTCAACTTTGAAATCCGAATCAAGCATCTCTTCGAGCGTCGCCTTCATCCTAGCCCTAACTGAATCAATCTCTTCGGAACTGTCGGCAATGACCGGCATTCGACAACTTTGCGCCAACTTTAGGACAAGATTCTCTGGGTGCTCGGCAACAACTTGGTTAGCCTTTTCGACGCTTTGGCTGGAGTACTGCGTTAGAAAGAGCTCGATTAGGAGCGATGTTTCGTTATTAGCGAGCTTAGCGGCACATTCGATTGTCTCGACAGACTTTTCATGCTGGCCCATCTCAGTCTGAACACCGCTTAACATCCGATAAGCATCAGTATTCTTAGGTGCAAATTCGATGCATTTTTCGAATGCTGTAGCCGCTTGCTCATATCTTCTAAGTCGCGCCAGCGACATGCCATACACTTTCCACGTTTCAGCGTCTTTAGGCATCACCTGGGCAAGAATGTCGAGCACAGGAATCACGTCATCAATCTTGTCTTGATCCACCAGCGCCGAACTGATAGCCTTCAACAGGCGTGGGTCAGCTGGATGTTCCTGCAACGCTGTCGCCAGAAATTCTACAGCTGCATCTGGCCGCTTTGATAGGCGAAGCGTCTCCCCGTATTCAATCGCGATTTGAGCATCCTTAGGCGCAATCTCCAAACATTTTCTCAGATATGACAACGCAGTTTGGAAGTCACCTTGCAACCGCGCGACTCTGCTCACCGAAATCAAGAAGGGCAACCTTTTAGGATCAGATTTTGCAGCGGCTTCAAAACACTTTTGAGCTTCGCTCAACCTACCGTTTGTTTCATAAAAAGCGCCAAGGTTGTATTGGGCGCCAGGGTGGTTTGGGGCACGATCAACAGCTTCGCGGAACTGAATTTCGGCATCGACACCCCGACCGAGTTGAGCCAAGAGAATTGCCAGGTCAACACGGGCCTCAATGTCATCTGGTTTGAGAACAAGATGACTCTTGAATAGCCGTTCGGCATCGTTTAGGCGACCAAACCTTACTGCCTGAATCGCGGCGGGCAACGCGCCAGGTGTGAGTGCCTTCTTGAAGTTCTTCCCCATGCCTTTTCAAAAGAGTAGCACGGGGAAGACCTCGAATCACTTAAGACGCTGCAAGTATTGATCGCGGAGTCGAGTGAATTTGCTGTCGAGCGAGACAGGCTTGCCGTTGATGAACACGTTTCGAATCGAACCGGTCATCTCACAAGGGTCACCGTCGGAAATCACGATGTTAGCTAGCTTTCCAACTTGAAGAGAGCCAACTTTATCGTCGACTCCGAGGATTTCTGCGGCAGACAACGTTATCGATCTTAGGAGATCCTCTCGCGAGAGACCATAAGCACATGACTGCGCTGCCCGCTCGGGAAGGTTCTTTGCCTCGGCATAGCTGTCGGACTGAAAACAGAACTTCACGCCCGCCTTCTTCAACAACGCGGGAGTTACATACGGCGTATCGTATGGGTCCCAGTCTTTGGTGGTGACGTTCGCTGTCAAGGTAGATTTGCCAGCCGCAGTCAAGATCACAGGAATCTTGTTATCGGCGAGTAACTTAGCTTCTCGCCAAGCATCAGAGGCTCCAACTAAAACCACTTTGAGGTTGGTTTGCTTTGCCCAATCAACTACGGCCGCAATACCTGATCTACTCGAAACTCGAACAAAAACAGGCATCTGCTTAGTAAACACCGGTTGCATCGCCTCCAAGCCGAGGTCGATCGTGTCATGCCCTCGTCCGTATTTGGCAGCCTTCTGGAAGAAGCTCTTGATGTCCCCAGCGCTTCCTCCACCGTCTGGTCCCTGAGCGGCAGCGCCACCCATATCCTGACTGTGGACATCCGAGTCTGAACCGTGCGCACAGAGGTCATCATCGCCATCAAATGAGAAGTTCTGCCCGCCTGGCCAGTTCACCGAAAGGGCTGCTAGCCGCTTGAGACCGAGATCTTCGGTTGTGAAGCCGGATAAGTTTAGGACCGAGCCAATACCACTCACGGAGCCACCTCTTGGAGTAGTGAAGACCGATGTGACGCCTTGAGCCCTTGTCGTTGGAATATGCTCGCTTTGCACTTGAACCGCAGTTAAAGCCACCAAATCCGGCTGATAGTTACCCAGTTCACGAACGTCAGTCGCTTGTCCAACCTGACCAAATTCGGTTAAGCCAATCGTCGTACCAGCATCAATGAACCCTGGATAAACATGCTTACCTGTCACATCGACTTTCAGGTAGCCCGATGGGATCGTAATGTTCTTACCCACTGCTTTGATCTTGCCGTTAGCAATGAGAACTGTTCCTTTATCAATCACCGGTCCACTGACCGTATGGACCATTCCCCCGACAATCGCATAGAGATTTGAGTTAGCTGGAACCGCTGGTGAAGCGACGTAATGGTTCTCGTCGAGCTTATTCTTGGTAAATGAGCTCTTATCGATTCCGAAAGCATCTCGCCGTTGGAACATGACTTCGCCTTCGATAATCGTCGTACTCACTTTGGAGTAAACGCTCAACGGGTGGCCGTCCCATATGACAAGGTCGCCATCCTTGCCAACATCGATACTGCCGACACGGTGGTCAATACCAAGTTCCTTGGCCGGATTGAGAGTAAGGGTCCTGAGCGCTTGTTCCTCGGACAAACCACCGTAGCGCATCGCCTTGGCTGCGTCGATATTGAGTGCGGTTGTTCCGCCCGTGCCGTCTGTGTTGATCGAAACGTTGACGCCAGCTTTCGTCAGGATCGACGCTGCGAAAGGAATACAGTCGAACAATTCTAATTTAGCCGCCCATTCATCGGCAAACATCGAAACGCCAATGCCAGCTTTAGCTAATTCAGGAGCCACTTTATATGACTCAAGCGCATGTTGCATCGCGCCGATCTTGAATCCGAAGTCTTGGCTGAGCCTAACCATCATCAGAATCTCGTCGCCACGATAGGAGTGACATTGCACCCAAATCTTTCGCTTCAAGATGTCGCCCAGGGTTTCGAGTCGAAGATCCCTCTGCGGCGCTTTGAGGGTTGGGTCCTTTTTAACCTTGGCTTCGTATTCGTCCCACTTCTTAACATACTCTCGGGCTTGGGTAAAAGCTCGTCGGTAGGTCGCTTCCACTCCCATGCGAGTGTGCGGAAATCTGGTCGAAGTCGAAGACCCGCTTCGCGTAACGTTCTCGCCAAGCGCGAACTTAATCATTCGCGGCGCATCGGGAATTGGCAAGTCATTCACGGTTTTACCGTACTTGAGCTTGACGACCAGGCTTTCCGCGCCGACCGGATTGGCACTTCCGTGGAGGATCATGCCTGTGGTTTCACCACTCGCCAAAGCCTGCCAGACATTCTTGTTGTCCGGGTTGAGAACATCAATGATACGACACTCTCCAACAATGGAGTCGCTTCCTTCATTGGTCGTATCAGTGCCACGATGCATATGAGCATCGACCCATCCAGGAACAACGACCTTACCGGTTGCATCGATCACGGGGACCCCGGCAGGCGGTTGGACGTTGCCGACACCGACAATCTTTCCGCCTTTGACAAGAATGTTCCCTTTCTCGATCACTCCATGACTAACCGTAAGGATTCGAGCACCTTTGATAAATACATCGCCCGTTGTCACTAATCTCGGCTTTCGGTCGAGATTAGTTTCGGAGGGAAATGCCACCGAAGCATTAGTTGAATAGAGACAGAGAGCGAGAGAGATAAGGCTCGTCATTTGCCGGTCTCCTTCGTTTCAAACTTCTCGCCTTCTGTGAAAACTATTTTCACGACTGCTTTTGCGTCTAGGAAATCTCCGTTCATCAGCACGATATTCGCCAGCTTTCCGGCTTCAATGGTCCCCAGCTTGTCCGAGACTCCAAACAACCTTGAAGGAACATAGCTCAATCCTTTAAGAGCAGCCTCACGAGGTAAACCGTTGGTGACAAGCTTACGCAGGCCCGGAAGATAGCCTTCGAGCATCCCCGAGGTCGTAAACGCTAATTCAATTCCTGCTTCCGAGAGCTTCTTGGCGTTGACGCTTCGTTCTTTCCAAGTAGCCAACTTGTCTGCAAGAACTTCCTTCGGCGTAGCATCAGGGCCATCCTCAACTTTTTGGTCAGGAGCATCGGTTACATCGAGGGAAAGAATCACTGCTTGACCTTTAGACTTGATTAGGTCGGTCACTCGGTACCCTTCTGTTCCTCCGTTCAGGATGAGCTTTAGGCCAAATTCGTCGGCGATACGGTTGGCTCGGACAATGTCTCTTGCTGTGCTCGCTTTCGTGATGAAAGGAATCATGCCCTTTACCGCCGGTTGCAGAGCTTCGTAAGCAGGGTCTTTCTTGATTCCGCTATAGCTTTTGGCGTCTGACAAAGTCTGCCGAATCAAGGCAAAGACACCAAAGAGAGTGCCAGGATATCCGCTTCCGCTTGCGTTGCGAAAGACCAAATCAGAAGCTACATCGGGTGCCACAACGCTCGGTTTGGTCACATAATCAATGATCGCCGAAGTGCCGGACAGACACCCGCCGTCAGGACTGACAAGCACCGTCGTGATCCCTTGTTTCCATTTGTCCGTGAAGGGTCCCTTGAGGTCGAGGCATTTCGCCGCTGAGACATCCGGGCGGATACCTTTTCGGTTCTCATGCCACATCGTCGCGGGGGCCGTGGTTCGACTATCAGGCGGTGAACCGTAAGGTTTTTGTTCAGGGATCTTCAAGCCTGAGTTTGAGTAAGCGTCAAAAAACCCTGGGTACGCGGTTAAGCCCTTCCCGTCAATTAGAGTTGCACCTGTGGGGATTTCGATGTTCTCCCCCACTGCAGTTATCTTCGTGTCCGTAATGACTATCGAAGCCGAAGGCAAAATTTTGCCGTCACCGACTTCGACTCGAACACCCGTAATGACAGTTGTGGCTCCTAAGGTTTGCTGAACTAAAGCAGCGAAAAGTCCATATGAGAGCAGCCGTTTCATGATCCAAATGAAGCGGCGTCANNGCGTTAAAGCCATGTTAACGCAAAAAACGCGTAATCATGCTGGTCGATGTGTTTTTACTTCACCTTTCATCAATCTGGACTCATGATCGACTCGCCATTCGCCCAAAGTCGCTATCCACTGATGCTTTGTGCCACTCATAGATAGGCCGTCCCAATCTGATACCCCAACTTCTTCAGCGGTGCCGTATTCACCGTGCTTGCTCTTGTAATCTGCCTGAAGATGATAGAGTTCCATGAGCTTAATCTCATCTGGATGAAGGGTCGGTGCGGGTAACGAACTCTTCCCATCCGTGAACTGGATTATTCCCCATTTCTCAGGTCGATGCATATCAATCACGCCCTGCGGCGACCAAACCCAGTTTTCCTCCGGGCCAGGAAGTTTGACGTACTTCCCATCCTCTACTTTGTGTTTCCACTCAACTCGAGAGAAATTGGCGCGCCACACATCACCGATTGCCGGTGGGATCGCACACTGCGATAGCTCGCGTAGAGCCTCAAAAGGAACCGCCATTTCCACAGTCCATCCCTTGTCGATATCTGACGGATCGTTCAAAGAACCATCAATGTGGACTGCCGTCCGAACCCCTTTCCACTCCCAGTTGTTAATCGCAGGTCCACCGTTTCTGTACGGCTTGACCAACATCAAGTCCCAGGTCGTGTTGAGTGCATTCACCTCAAGCTCGGCATAGAGGTGGTTATCGCCATCTGGGTCGAGGAAAAGCTCAAAATCGTTGTCGTGAAAAATGATCGAGTCGTGCTCCGTCAGGGTAGCCCATACATGAGGCTCTTCTAGCTCGGCGGCAATGTAGAGCGTCGTTGGCGACCATAACATTTTCATGCGGGTCCGGAACCAAGGCTTGGTGTGTGACTCGCCCTGGATGTCCACAAACTCGGCAGACCAGGGCGCACTCTCCCAAGACGGATGATCCATCTTTCCAGAAAGCTCGAAATCTTCAGCGATATGAGGGCAAGGGTAAACGCGAGGCTGATCCATAGATTGGAATTATTCTATTCCTTCCAATCGACTCGATGTTCGAATGTTTGTCAGCCTCAGGATAACTCGATGTTTGCGGTCCTAAGCCAGATGAGTCGCCATCACTGACGACTCTTTAGAACCTCGATCGCTTTCGACAACTGGTTGTCGGTCTTTGGCTCGCCAATGGTGACCAAAACCTCGGAGGTGAGTTCGACATTAACGTCTGGCGTCAATCCGCCCTTCACGAACATCCCGTCATCATCCACGGAGCGACCGATGAACTCTCCACCGGGCAGGTAATACTTTGCAATCGTGATCTTCGCGCTCGACTGATCCACCAACGGATAGACCTGTTGTACGGAAGCTTTGCCATAGCTATGCGTTCCGACGACGGTTACCTTACCGTAATCTTTTAGGACTCCGGTGAAGATTTCGGCTGCAGATGCAGAGTCTTGGTCAATCAGAACAGCGATTGGGTAGCTGAATTTGTGAAGCTCTCCTACCGGAGTACGAACCACCTCACTTTCGCCGGTTCGGAACTTCATCGTGACCACAACCTTATCCTCGACGAATCGACCAAGCATATCAGCGGCAGTTTCTAGCAATCCACCGGGATTTTGTCGCAGGTCAATGACCAGGCTACGAATGCCCTGCGACTCGACTTTACTGATTTCGTGATCGAACTGAGCTGTGGTTGGCTCGCTAAACGACGAAATCTGGATATAACCAACGTTACCAGGCAACACTTTTGACTCAACGGTTGGGGCAACAATGTGCGCGCGACGAATACTTAGCACCACAGGCTTTGTATTTTCGCTTTGCATGACGGTCAATTTGACGACTGTGCCTTCTTTGCCTTTGATCTTCTCAACAATATCGTTGATATCTTTGCCAGCGACTGACTTCCCATCCACAGCAACGATGATATTGCCAGCCTTCAGTCCACCCGCTTTTGCGGGACCATCATCAAAAACAACCGCCACCTTTGCACCGAGCGAATCGGTTCCGAGACGTGCTCCTATGCCAGAGAAGTTTGCAGTGGTTTCGTCTGTAAACGCCTTGGCAATTCGCGGTGGCAAGAACATTGTGTGCGGATCTCCGAGCGAGGAAACCATTCCACTGATCGCGGCATAGTACAGATCCTTCTCTTTGATTGGTTTCGCGTAGTCGGTTAATATCCGTTCATAGTTCTGCTTAAAAACGGTTTCGCCGCTGATGTTGGTCGTGCCCTTGATGCCGAATAGCCGGTTAACGGAAGTCGTATCCGGTACGTTTCTGTTCTGAATATCGCGCCAAATAAACCCAAATCCTGTGCAAGACAGGCCAGCCAACACGAAGACAATTGATTTCCCTACAGAATTCATTTCGCGCCTCTCTTCTTCATCGAAACCTCTGTTGACTTATTCGCCGTATAATCCCCGACGACTAAAGTGAATCCGCTGCCATCGGGAAGCCTGACTACTTCCTTCTTGGATCGATCAGGGCCAACCTCACTTCCTACTATCTTTGCCTTCCCATTCGATGAAAGAGCTAGAGCAAATGCGGCCGCTGCACCTTCTGTAGTGCCGTCTGTGATGAGGGTCAATGAGGGTCCTGAGGATGTTCCTTTGCTTGTCACGATTGGCGCAGGAGCCTCTTTACGACTACTCTTGAGCGCTCCGTAAGAACCTGCTGGAGCAACTAATGCCAGAGCTTGGCGCATCGTTTCAAAGTCGCCATATAAGTTATTTCGAAGGTCCAATTCAAGCTGGGTTGGCTTTTTCGCCAAGGCAGACTTCAGCGAATCTAACCCAGAAGGCGTGAACGAAAGCGCAAGCTTACCGTTAGGCTGTGTACCCCAAACCAAATTCGATGCTCCTTTCGAGATTGCCGCATTGAAGGTTTTTCCACCTCGCATCCATTCCACACGAACAATGCCACTTGTGGCCGACATCAAAATGTCTCTGGCTTTCAACGGCATCAATGCACGGTCGGTCTTCTTCTTTAGCTCTTTCCGCAAATCATTGATCGCCTTGAAAGTGATCTTTTTGTCATCAAACAGCTTTTGGGCTTGTCGGAACCGAAGCAACAAAGAACTCTCAACTATCCAGCGTCCATCCACCGTGAGAATTGTGTCGCCAGCTTTCAATCCGGCTTTGTCGGCATTGCTTCCCGGAACCACCAATGAGACTTGTAGTCGCGGCATCCCTTCGCTCATGGCAACCGCCTCTTCACCATCAGCAGGTTGAGAAGGTTCTCCATCTACCGCTGGTTTCTTGGCCTTCGCTTCCCCGCGGAGCGCTAAGTCCACACCAATCCCGGTGTATTTCCCTTCACGCGCGTTGAGCAAACAATCAAACTCCGATTTATCGTAGTACAGCGAACGGGGATCGCCGAGGCTAGCAATCATTCCTCTCACCGCTCCACCCGCTAACTTCTGGTCATCCTTGATCGGCTCGACATACTTTTCTTTGAGCAATCTGGTCATTTCATGGTAGTAGCTAACCACCGGAACTTTGACTTCTTTGTCTCGTGAAGCGAGCCAAGCCGAAGGTAGTACGGCAACTCGATCTTGCTCTCCGTCTCGAAGATCGGCCCAATCACGTAGCCGCGCGCCTACAAAAACAAGCGCCGAAAGGACAGCAATCCCTGCTGCGGCACGAATCGATTTGACAGTTTCACTCATTAAAAGATGTACATCCTTTGTTTTCCAAAACCTATTTGTCCATACGCATTTTCACTTGCATGAATGCTCACTGTCCTCCAAGTCGGTTCGAAAGAACCCTCTCGACCTGAAAGAATTGCCGGTTTATAGCTTATCAGCCAAAACTCGCACCCTGCTATCGAAGCTCTTCTTGAGTAGCTCTATCGTTTCAGTTTCGAGTCTGAACTTCCCAGCACGATAAACGTCGATGAGGCTCATCTGAACCAATGGGTCCTCGTCTGTGAGTAAATTGGCGATTTCGTCTTTTTTAACGGGATCAGTACCCTTTGATAGCGCTTCGAGGGCGGCTGCTCGAACTGATGCAGACCGGTCAATTATGGCGGCCAAAATCGCTGACCTGTTCGCCGCGTTTTGGTGTTCTCCCAGATAATTAACTAGACCGATCCGCACTCCAATACTGTCATCTTTAATGCCCTTGATGCCTTCGCCTTTCAGTGTGTCGTTAGGCGACTCAGTGAGCTTTATATAGCTGGCCAGACGAACCGCGTCGCTGGGCTCGTTCACTGCTGACCAGAGAACGTATCTTCGCATCCTCTCCTCATCGGTTGGATCGGTCGCTTCGGTTGCCATGATTTTCAGCTCCGGGTCGGATTGGCCTAAAAACACCATGCGAATGATCGCGGCTTCTGGAGAAGTGAACGCATTAAGCGCTTGCAAACCTTGACGGCGGGTTTCTGTGCTACGCGCATCTGCAAGCGGGATCAAATCTGCGGGTTGAATTGCACCTTTTATCTTCGAAAGCGCGATTGCCGCCGCACCACGCGAGTATTCGGTGACACCAATATGAATCAGCCGCTTGAGAGTTGCGATGGCACTTTCAGACCCAATTTCAGACAATCCTTTGATAGCCGCTTCAGACACGTAGGTGTTGTAGTCGTAAGTCGCGGCGTCTTTGAACGCTGCTTCGAAATCGGCACTTTTCTGACCAACGCATTTCAAGACTGCATTGAGACGGACGGAAGAGTTCGGTCCCTTAAACTTGGCGATTAGGCTCGGATCTGGCTTAGCGGCAGATATCGCCATGCATTGTTCGTAAAAGTTGTCCGAAGCCAAATCAGGCTTCGTAGTCAGAGGAGTTGTAGACCCCACCTCATTTGTGAACTTAAATGGCGAAAAGCTATACTTTGGGCCGCCTTTGCTCAAGATGGGAGAACCCACTGAGTTCGGTGCCGACACAATCGCTAACCCTTTAATACCGCCAATTGCAGTAGAAATTGCGTCAACGGATACAGATACGGTGTGCCAGGAGCCGTCGGAAACCACAGGAATAGAAGTAGATAAGTTATCTGTGGTTTCTTCCTCATTTCGAGGCAAATCGCACCCTAATACAACGTGGCCAACCTTTCCGTTCGCGCCGTTTAGACGTATAGACAGTGGCTCAGTGCTTGACGTCTTGATTGAGAAACTTAATGTCTTTTGATTGGTCAGCGGAGTATCCCCTACGAGATTGGGGAGTGAAATGCCACCGCGATGAACGTTTCCGGTTTCAGTGACGGTCAGGGCCTGTCCGACTTCAGCATCAGCTACGACCGAACCCTCGAAATTCTTAGATCGGTAGGTACCCACGGCTCCGTAGTGACCTTCGCCCATTGCAAAGCCAGAATCCTCAGTCTGAAGGGTCTTCCACTGTTCCAAAGATGGGGCGGTCGGCTGAGCCAACAGCGATGCAGGAGCAAACTTACCTGGGGCGATCCCAAACGAAGCAGATTTATGAATCGTAGCAGCCCGAAAACCTGCCGAGATCTGCGACTCAAGTTTGCCATCTCCAATCGAATCGACTAACTCGGGACAACCTAAAACTGAGACAAACGCACCGTTTATTTTTGGAACAGAGGTCAATGCAATAGCCGCTGGAGTGACGACAACTACAGATTCGTAAGGTCCTCGAAATACCTTATCGTCAGCCTCGTAGGTGCCGGCGTTAAACCGCGGCATAAGATAACTTTTGATGCGAGAGGAATCGACCGCACCCTGACTTACTATCAACCGGAGCGAATCTTCTTCCACCGAAACATCGGATTGAACCTTTAATTGGCCTTGCCCCGAAAGTGTGTTAGCAATGTCGGATCGGGTGATCGCCTCTCGAATCGCTTGGATCTGACTCGGAACAAAATATCCGGAACGAATTCGAACAGTGCTGTCTTTCGCAGTCGCTAAGACGTCACTCCTTGTGAAGATAACAACCTTTTGGTGCCATACAGGAACACCAGTGGGGAGTTGTTTAAACTTGGCAACCTGCTCATCAAAAGCGCCCTTGGGCATCTCTTCTGAGATGTTAGGCAGAGCCGCATTTCCTGTTCTTAGATACCCAAGCTTTGCCCATTCGATAAGCCCATCATGCAACGGGTCGGTTTGGTCAACTGCGTTTCCCTGCGACGTTTGCAAGGAGAGTATTGAAACAAGAAGTGCGGTAGTGAATGCCATTTAGAATTGTTGGAAGAGTCTGATATCTTCACCTCGTGCCGCTGCTGCCGCATCACCACGGGTAAATTCAAGCCCACCGACCGTCGAAACTTCGCCAGCACCGGTGGGGATTTTCGAAACGAGATCAAGCACAACCTGCTTGATCTTCTCGGAGTTGTCTTTGAACACAGCAAGAACATCCGTCGCTTTGACGGCCTCGGTTCCAGCGTGTACTCCGCAGTCGTAATCCGTAATCAAGCTAATGTTGACCACGCCCATACCGAGTTCATGACACAGATAAGCCTCAGGATATTGGGTCATGTTGATAACCTCCCATCCCTGATCGTGAAACCACTTGCTTTCTGACTTTGTACTGAACCTCGGGCCTTGAATCACAACAACGGTGCCCCCGTCATGACATACGATGCCATTCTCCCGAATGGTTTCTACCGCTAGCTTTCGAAGCAGCGGATGATACATATCTGCGGGCGAAACGTGGGTCACGATTGGACCGTCGTAGAACGTATCTGCGCGTCCGCTAGTGCGATCGACGAACTGATCACAAACCACGAAGTGGCCAGGCGCAACATGCTTTTGCAATGAACCGGCCGCGCAAGGGCTAATGATGCACTCACAGCCCAGGCTCTTCATAGCCCAAACATTGGCTCGAAAGTTCACCTTATGCGGCGGAATTGTGTGATGGCGTCCGTGTCGAGGAAGAAATGCGACCTTTTTGCCCTTGACCGTCGCAAGAAACACGGAGTCGCTCGGCGCGCCGTAAGGCGTATCCACCTTTACTTCTCGCACATCTTCTAAGAGGCTGTAAAAGCCTGAACCACCAAATACACCAATCTCTGCTAATGCCATTTATTTCAACCTAATCGCTAAACCGTCGTGGATGCTCTTAACGAGCGTGTCAATTCTATTTCCTCGGCGCAAAACAACGTCACTATTGATCGCAACAATCTTCTTAGACTGAACCGCCTTAAGGGCTCGAAGTTTGGGGTCCGCTAGAACGGAAGCTACATCCTTGTCAGCCGTTCCCTTAGAGGTCGGAAGGATAATGACGTCAACTCCTTGAGTGACCAACATTTCAGGATTAACCGGAACAAATCGATCAGCCTTTGGCCCAACCAAAGTCGCTCCACTGACTTTCACTGCGTCAGCCTGAAGCGAGTCGGTACCGGCCGCCAGGTAGGTACCACCGCCACCCATCAAGATAGCTACTTTCACGTCTGTAACCTTGTCATTCTTTGCGGCAGCTACTTGCGCGTCGATTCGGCCAACATAGGAGTCAATGCTGGTTTCGATACACAATAATGTTGACAACCCGTAGAGTTCTTTCTTGAAATCCTCAATCGTGTTTGCTTTGAACACATAGGCTTCGGCTCCAAGTGCCTTAATCTTTGCTACGTCCGCTTCACTGTAAAGCGACGCATCATAGACAACTAGGTCTGGTTTCAGAATAGTCAGCTTTTCGTAATCCGGCTTAACGTTACAGACTACGGGAACAGCAGAAACCGAAGTCGGATAGTTGTCGCTCGCTGATCGACCAACCAGAACTTGTGACGAACCATTACTTGCAATGATCTCAGTCGTTCCAGGGCAAAGACTCACAACCTTCTTGAAGCTCTTTTGACGAGGAACTCCCCCGATGATCTGTGCCTTCGGCTGACACCCAACAAGCGCAAGAGTGAGTAATCCGACGGCGAGCCAATTTAGCGGACGCATGTTGTCAATTGTGGCCCATCATGCGTCCAATCTGCATATCTCTCGTTGGGACTAGAACTTGAAGTTGGCGATATTGTCTTTTGTAAAGATGAGTGGAGGGCCAGCAATGACGACGGTCTTTGTCCCGACCTTCATCTTGCCAAGTTTTCCTGACTCAAACTCAACCCCTTCTTTGGGTTGCAGTGACTTGTTGGCAAGGCCAATCGCGGCGATTCCAGCGACAAACCCCTCGTCGTGTGGATCCCAGAGTGCAAAGGTTTTTACCGTGCCATTGTTCACATATTTTCGAAGTTGGTCAGGAGTTCCGAGACCCGTTAACTGGACAGACTTCGCCTTTCGGGTTGTTTCAAGCGCCTGCGCACAGGATGCCAAACCTACTGAAGTCGGAGCAACGATCCCTCTTAGTTCTGGATCCTTGTTGAGAAGGCTCTCAGATTCGGTTAGGCTTTTCTGAGGGTCGTCATTGCCATAAACCACCTCGGTCAACTTTAGGTCTTTGTATTTTGGATCAGAATCGAGAGTCTTCTTCATGACCTCGATCCACTTGTTCTGGTTGGGGGCGTCAGCGGTGGCACTCAAGATCGCAAACTTGCCTTTCCCTCCCATCAAAGTTGAGATCATTTCAACCTGCCCCTTACCGATCTGTTCTGGATCGGTTGGAAGAACGCACAAATCTCGATGGGTCTCGTTGTCGGTTAAGTCACAGTCAACTGTAACTACAGCAATCCCCTTCTTCTTGGCTTCATCGAGAACTGGATTGAGTGCAATCGGGGAGTTTGGAGAAAGCACAATGGCCGAAACACCTTGTTGAATCTGGTCTTTGATGACCGAGATCTGGCTGGTCGGTTCGGTGCTCTCGGGGGCTACGGTTGAGAACTCGAAACCACCTGCCTCGACGGCTTCCTTCACACCAGCCGTAAGAGGCACAAAATAGGGGTTACCGGCGCTCTTGGGGATGTAAACAACCTTCTTCTTGGCTCCCGAGGCATTCGCAGATGCCCCGGACGACTCACCAGCCGGCCCAGACTTTTCACAACCCCATACAGCGACACAACAAACAGCGAGCAGACAATATCCCAACTTCATGGCTTCGTTACCTTTTTTGCCGGTTCGCCAGAAGGGTTAACAAGTTCGCGCACAGCACCGAAACGATCAGCAAACTACCGACGATGGCAAGTTGCGTTTCGGCTTGCACGTTCACTACGCCCATCGCACTGCGAACGACAACCAAAAGCAGTATGGCTAAGAATGTCCCCCAAACCGAACCTTTTCCGCCGTAAATACTTGTGCCGCCTAGCACCACAGACGTAATCGCCAGTAACTCTCCGCCTTTCATTTGTTTGTAATCAACCGCTTGAAGCTCCGACATCAAGACGAGCCCAGCTAATCCCGCAGCGAAACCAGCGATCACAAACAAGCTCCCTTTGAGTCTCTCGGTTCGTAGTCCGCTGTATAAGGACGCTGACTCGTTCGTTCCCAGTGCGATCACTTTTCTTCCAAAGCTCGTCCTAGAAAGGCTGATTGCTCCCAGAACACTGACTACCAAAACGATCCAAACCGGGATTGGGATCTTTGCTACTTTGATGTAGTCGATGCCGGCGAACCAGTCTGGAAATCCGCTAATACTCTCCTCTTTGATGATGACTTGCGCCAAGCCACGGTATAAGGCAAGCGTGCCGAGCGTTGCGACTAAGGCGGGCAACTTTAGCTTCGATACCAGAATTGCATTGAATAGACCGAGAAGACACCCAAACACCAACGCCAACACAATGACGATAGGCATGGGGACGTGAGCCGCGTAGAGCTTTCCAGCCACCACCGAAACAAGCACGGTCATCGAAGCTACCGATAGATCGATCTGCCCACCGATGATCACAAACGTCATCGCTATCGCAAGAATCGCGGTTGGAGCGTACAGGCTGACTTTATCGAGCAAATAAGCAAAGTCGAGAAACTGGGGACTAAGTTTGTTTCCCACCACCAAAGCGACTAAAAGGAGTATCGCAGGGAGTAGCTCTGGTCTAGTTAGTAGCTTTCTCATTTCCTGCCTCCGCTGACTGAACGTCTACGAAGGGCGAGATCGGTGCTCGCTGCCGTCACGATCACAATCCCATACACGACGTTCTGCCAGAGCTCACCTATTTGCAATACAGAGAGCGCGACGTTGATAATGGCGATCATCACTGCACCTAACACGGTGCCAAGCATCGAACCGGAACCTCCACTCACCGACGTGCCACCCAACACAACGGCAGAAATCGTCAGAAGTTCAAGCTGATTGCCGACGCTGCTCGGGTTGATCGTGCCGTAACGAGCGCCAAAGATCATCCCAGCAAATCCAGCTAGGGCACCTGTGATGACAAACGTTGTGAAGACCGTTCGTTTGTCAGGCAATCCGCGCATTCTGGCCGCGTTTGGATTGCTTCCCACAGCGAAAACAAATCGGCCTGACACGGTGTTACGTTGCCATAAGCCACCAACGACAGCTAAGCCGATACTAAGCCAAACAATGGGAGCCAAACCTAAAAGCGGCACCGAAGCTAAATCAGACAGTGATTGAGGTAGCTGGCTAGGATCAATCTGTTTCCCGGCCGCAAGAATGTGGACAACACCACGAAACGCGGTCAGTGTGCCTAACGTCGCGACAATGCTCGGAACGTTCAGAACAGCCACCAGCACACCATTGAGGCATCCAGCAGCCATTCCAACCATCGTGGCGAGTGCAAAGGCGACTGGCAATGGAGTACTCGGATGATCGGCAAGGTAACGTCCCGCCACCATTGCCGCAACCCCCAATGTCGATCCAACCGATAGGTCGATGTGACGGCACACGATTACCATCATCTGGCCAATCGCGACGGCAAGAATGACCGGGATAAACAGCAAAACCGTCCTCAACGAGTCCGGTGAAATCATTCTTGGATTCACAGCCGCACTCAGGATCACGATCAAAGCGATGAGAGCAAATGTGACGACTTCTCGATACTTCAGAGCGAAAGGGGTCTGCTTATTCGTGGCTGCCTTCGCGTCCTTTATGCCAACACCAGCGGCATCCGCCATGACCTTCTCTTGAGTAAGGCCTTTGCTGAGGTGTTCGGCGACAATGCGCCCGTTTCTCATCACAAGAACACGATCAGCAAGGCTAAGAACCTCCGGCAAGTCTGAGGAGATCATCAGAATTCCCAGCCCTTCTTGTGCCAAAGACCACAGGTGATCGTGAACTTGGGCGCGTGCACCGATGTCAACGCCACGGGTTAGTTCGTCTACGATCAAGACTTTCGGCTTTTTGTTCAGCCATTTGCCAAGAACGACCTTTTGCTGATTTCCACCCGAGAGTTCGCCAACTGTTTGACCACCTCCCTGCATTCGGATGCTCAATCGTTCTTTCCAGGTCGATACAGCCTCGGCTTCTTGTTTGGGTCGTAACCACATCGCAGGCAGACCCACAATAGATAGGTTGTTAGCGATGCTCAGTGGAAGGTGCAACCCATGATGTGCGCGGTCCTCGGGAACATAAGCTAATCCGTGGGAAATCGCGTCGGCAGGGTGACGAAGATCGACCTGAAATGAATTGATGACGACTTGTCCGCTCGTCTTGGTACGAACTCCAAAAATGGCTTCCGCCAGTTCAGTTCTTCCCGCACCCACCAAACCTGTCAATGCAACGATCTCACCTTTTCGAACATGGAAGCTGACGTCATCGCAAACTGCGGGAACACAGAGGTTCTTAACCTCAAGCACCGGATCACCCGGTATGCCCCGGTTCACATGATTAGTTAACTCAAGCTCGCGCCCAACCATCGCCGCGACGATTTGGTCTTGGGTAGCTCCAGCGGTTTCATAACATCCGACGATCTCCCCGTCACGCAGGACTGATATTCGGTCTGATTGCTCAAAGACCTCTGGCAAGCGATGGCTGATAAATACGATGCCAACGCCTTGAGATTTCAGTTGATTGACAACCCTAAACAGTTCGCTTACCTCTGCGGGAGTCAGCGAAGCCGTAGGCTCGTCCATTAGGAGGAGCTTTACTTCTTGAGTGAGGGCAGCTGCTAACTCAACCATCTGTTGCTCGGCAGGCGATAAATCGCGCATCGACTGCGTAGGTTGGAGTTTCGTGCCCAGCTTTCTAAGGACTTCCGCAGCGTGAGAGTTGAGCGACTTCCAGTCGATAAGCCCGCCGCGCGAAGGGACCGTCCGCCCCAAAAAGATGTTTTCCGCGATGGTCACGTCTGGGAAGTTCTGTGGCTCTTGATGGATCAGAACAATACCGTTTTGGATCGCTTCATGAGCAGAACGTAAATTGAGCGGCGATCCACCCAGTCGCAGAGTGCCAGAATCAGGCGAATACAGCCCAGCAATGATGCGCATGAGGGTGCTTTTGCCCGCACCGTTCTCACCCATCAACGTGTGAACTTCGCCCGGTCTAACCGAAAAATCGACATCGCGAAGCACAATATTTGAGCCGAAGGCCTTGCTCACCTTCTCAACACTGAGAATATCACCCACCGATACTTACGTTACCTGTCAGGAACGCAAACGATCATTGGCAATGACCAATCCATCGAGAGTTAATGTTGGTTCGAATCGCTGAATGCTCTTGCAAACACCCATAAACATGCCACCGAGGCCGCCGGTTGCGATCACGGTAGCGTTGCCACCGAGTTCATCGTTTATTTTATGTGCAAGCGCATCTATGCTTCCCGCATAGCCAAGAACGATCCCCGATTGGAGTGAATGAACCGTGCTCTTACCAATTGCAGTTTCTGGGGCAGTAAGCGGAACTTGTTCCACTTGCGGTAGTTTGGCTGCCTTAGTGAACAACGCCTGGCTGGAAACTAAAACTCCTGGCAAGATCGCGCCACCGACATAAACGCCTCGCTCATCGACAGCGTCAAAGGTTGTCCCTGTTCCAAAATCGACGACGATAAATGGAGGCTTACAAAGCGCAAGTGCACCTAGGGCATTGGCGATTCGGTCGGCCCCAACTGCCGTTTTAGGTTCGTAATCGACCTCGACTCCAACTTGCTGACCGTTTCGTAAGAATCGCAGAGGAGCTTTGAGCCACTTGTCACAAAGTCGGGTGAGCATCTCGTTGACGCCCGGCGCAACCGAAGCACAAACGACTTCCGAGATGGAATACGGAAGTCCAGCGATGTCAAACAGCGTTTTCAGCCAGACGGTGACCTCATCTTCAGTCGTAGTTGGGTCCGTAGCTCGACGCCAGATGCCCGCCCACTCCCCTTGTTGGTAGACGGCATAGACGGTGTGCGTGTTGCCTACATCAATCGCCAAGAGCATAGGTTAAGTCCACCCTGCCATGAATGTGCCCGCCGAGCTTACGCTCTAACGCTCCAACCAAAATCTCGGTAACCTCGTCCCTCAGAGCCCAGTCATCAGCCTCTACCATCACTCGGATCATCGGCTGTGTTCCGCTCGGTCGGGTTACGATGCGGCCATGTCCAGCAATCTTAGATTCGGCAATGGCTGACTCTTCGGCGATCAGGTCCTGCCAGCCGTCTTTTCGCTCGACGCCAACGTTCACCATCAATTGCGGCCATGGCTCGTAATCATCATAAAAGGCAGAGGATGGTCGTCCTTCTTCTTTGAGTGCTTTCAGAACCTCTAACATCGTGACTAAGCCGTCGCCAGTCGGTTGATGTTCGGGAAAGATGATGTGACCGCTTTGTTCGCCGCCGATGCGAGCATTCGTCTCGCGAATTCGTTGAGACACATACTTATCTCCAACAGGGGTTCGCTCAAGCTTGATCCCCAGCGAGGTCAAATACGATTCGAACCCGCCGTTACTCATCACCGTTCCTACCGCAACCGCTGGGCTTAGCTTTCCAATCTTTTGTTGATGTGCAGCCCAGATACCAATGGTTCGGTCGCCGTTAATGAGTCGTCCTTTCTCATCGCTAAAGACACATCGATCTGCGTCCCCGTCAAAGGCAACTCCTACATGCGCCCCGCTACTCACTGTGTAATCTTGAATGGTCTGCGGTTTTGTCGCTCCGCCAAACTCGTTAATATTCATCCCATCAGGCTCGATACCGATGGCAACGACCTCGGCACCTAAGCGACGGAGAACCTCTGGGCCGATCTGATAGGCGGCTCCGTTCGCGGCATCGACGGCAACCTTGAGCCCTCTCAAACCTTCAGGAACCAAGCTACAAAGGAAATTCAAATACGGCTCTAGTGCATTTGCTGGCGTCGAAAGATATCCAACATCGCCACCAACACCGCGAACCTTTGCAAGCTGTTCTTGAACTTCAGTTAAAATGCCTTCCCAGGTTTCTTCGAGTGCATCACTCGACTTGTTTCCGTCTGATCCAACGAACTTGATGCCGTTATCTGGTGCAGGGTTATGGCTTGCACTGATAATTCCGCCAAACTCAAAGTGTCCGGTTCGCGCAAGGTAGGCGACGGTTGGGGTCGGTGCAACTCCGATCGCGGTGACATTTACGCCAGCTGAACAAAGTCCGCTTGCTAACGCTGCGCCTAGCATTGGACCGCTACGACGGGTATCTCGCCCGATGATCACCTCGGGATGTTTCTGGTTCTCTCGAATCCAAACTCCAACCGCGGCCCCCAAAGCTTGGGCAAACTCGGGAGTCAGCTTTGAATTAGCAACTCCTCGAACACCGTCGGTGCCAAAGTGAACTCGGGCCACCGCTACTTGGCCACCCTAACTTTCGCGGGTCGAATGACCTTATCTGCGATCATGTAACCCGGCTCGATTTCGAGTGTCACAGTCTCAGACGGCTTATCGGTTCCCTCGTCCATGCCAAGAGCTTCATGGTAAGTCGGATCAAAACTTTGGCCCAAAACTTCGAGTCGCTTTACACCTTGACTATCCAAAGCTTGTCGTAATTGTCGTTCGACCGCTCGAATGCCGTCGACAAGGCTTTCAATGCTTGCGCCGGTCTCGACATGCGCCAGTGTTCGCTCAAAATTATCGAGGACCGGAAGAAGATCGCGTACCAGCGCCTCGGTCGCAAACTGTCTCAGTTGGGAAGTTTCAGCCTGGGTTCGCTTGCGGAAATTCTGGAAATCCGCCATCGTGCGTAGAACCTGCTGTTGGAGTTGATCGCGCTCGTCGGTGATTTTTTGAATCTGCTCGTAGAGACCGAGGATGTCTCCCTCGACAGCCTTCTCTGAGGATTCAACCGTCGCGTTCTCTTCGTTTGTGGATTCGATTTTCTCTTCCATGGTCTTTAAATGAGTTCATAAGTTTACCTTTGGAAGCGAGCCACTCCATCTTGCCTCCCTAGGTCCCGTACTAGTTCAAAAAACAAAAAAGCCCGCGAGCGGTCAACTCGCGGGCTTCCAACAAGGCGTGGTTCTACATTCGAAGAACCGCTTTCATGAACCACTCGATCCACACAAAGTACATGCGGTCGATGAGGAGCGTGAAGCGCATCATGACAGTTGAACCGAAGATCGCACCGAAGCCGATCATCAGGAGCCAACGCCCCAGAGTCGTAGTCTTCATCAACAGCTTGTTCTTAAGATCAAAGCTGAAGAGGAAGTAGCTCATGACACTCAACAAGGTCACGACAAAAACGATGTTTGAGATCGCTTGTGAAATCGTAACTTCTTGAGCTGCCTTCTCAGCGGCGGCCTTTGCCATACCAGTCGTATCTGCCTTCAAGAAGGCAGTCGTCGTGGGAAGGAGCGGACGCATAGAGTCTGCAATCTGTGACCCGTATCGGTTGAACCAAACCTGGATTTGCTGTCCAGACCAAAGTCCAAGAATGATTCCGATCGGAATACGGCTCATCCAGTTATGCTTCTTGCTGAAAACAAGGTAAGCCATCAGACCGAACGGCAACAAGATGATCCACATCCAGTAGCCGGGAACGGCGGGGTTGCCATTTGCGGCAATAGTTCCGGTCAACTTGCTCCACCAAAGATCGTAGAGTGTTTCGGCCCAAAGCGCAACAAGCGCGTAGCCTACGGCGAGGCCGAGGAACACATGCTCGAAGAAACGATAGAGCTTGTTTTCTTTGTAAAGAACCGAATAGAGGCCGACCGTTGCGAGCACACCAAAGGTTAATTTGATGAGAAGGTATTTATCGTAGCTCACGACTTGTTACCTCCCTTGCGGCTCAAAAACATACCGATGTTTCCGGCAGCTACAGCGACGATCAGCAGAGCGAGAGCTCCGTGGAGCGTCGGATAGTAGGCCGATCCCTTGCCTTCGCTCATGCCGTCGGTCATCGGCGCGATGTCTTTCCACTTGTTCGTGTTGAGACCTTTTGTCATCATCGTTTCCAAGTCATAGACTCCCTTCAGACCGTTCGACATACCGACCAACTGTCCGGAGGAGTAGTACACCAAAGTTTCGGGGCCCATGACCCCAGTGACCATGAATCCAAGCGGCAGCTTTCCATTTAGACGCTCGACGACGGTCATGCTTGTGTTCGAAGCAGTGACAACGACCATGAGCGGGAAGTCTCCAATTGCTCGGCCAATCGTCTTGAACGGTGGCGTCGCGAAGACACTTACCGGATTACCAGTCGCCGGATTCACCTCCTTTCGGCCTGAGAATGCACTCTTGATGTCCGATGCCATCGAGTTAAGCGTTCCTTCACCGTTGGGGAAGTAACCGAGGTTCACCCAGTCATCGTATCGCTTGTATTCGGGGAGTTTTTTCTCCCTTCTCGTGGCGTTGATTGTCGCAATTGTGTTAGCGGCTACCTGAGGGGCCTGAGGGTCACCTGCAGAATAGATGACAGCTTTCAGTTTTCTTGCCGCCAAAATTTTGACGAGAGATTCGAACTGACCGCCGCTTTCGCCACGCGTTGAGTTGGTCCAGTCGGACTGAATCAGCACAGGGCTTCCCTCGGGCAAGGTCATCAACGTTCCGTACAGATCCTGTGTGGACTTGTCTGGTTCGTTGGGAACCTTAATTTCCTGGTGGGTTGCTTCTGAATAGATCAGCGGCAAACTGGTCACAGCAATCAGAACAAGATACAACCCGAACTTCGGAACGGACTGCAATTTTTCAGCGAATGTCTTTCCGTTACTCATTATGATTGTCCCTGCTTCTCTAGACTGAGCCAGAGTCTCATACCCATTGCCAACGCGCCGATACCAACACCAAAGTCGATGCCCCGAATAGCTGGCGTCTGGACGTTGTCCTTAATCCAACCGGCGACTTCCTTCAGCTTGAAGTTAGCGATGAATGGCGATGCATCTCCAAGAGCTTTTTGATCCCAAAGGTAACCAATCGCTCCCATAAGACTAAGCATCATGATGAGAGCAGCCGCCAGAAGGATCGTCGCTTCGATGGATCGAATACGGAACGCTCGATAAGCAGCCGAGAGAATATAGAACGCGATGACGGAGAACATGCCGGCGTCCATCTGCTGCAGCAGGCCATCAAACAAGAGGTCCTGCATGTAGTTCGCAAAATGCCAGTAAGTTGGATTATCCAACTTTGCACTGTCTGCACCAAACGTTCGAAGATTCCAGTCCCAGTAGCCGAAAGCGACCATGAGGACGATGCACGTTAACAAAACGATGCTAAAGCCCCAGTCTTTCTGCTGCTTGGCAATCTTGCCAAGATGGATCTTCAGAACCGAGAAAACGCCGAGTCCAAGCATGAACGCTGCAAGTATATTGGTGAAGTTGGCGACTTTAGGGAGTGCATCGCTCAACCAGAAACCTACGCCTTCAACTGCGTTGAGGGGCTTCGTCCCGTCTTCCCGACCGATGGGAGCTGGCCAGAGCCAAAAGAGGACATAGAACAAACCCGATACGAACGTGAAGGCGGCAACGACGGGTCGTCGCAGGTTCGTTGGGACACTCATCAGTCCGAAAAACAGACCGAATCCGATGAGCAAACCTAGGCCAACTTTGAGGAACCACTCTGTAGTACCTGTTGGCGCGTTCCAAAAATTGAGGCTTGGATCAACTTGAGCAAGGAACATTACTCGTCACCTCCAACAGGATGATAATCAGGGTCCTTCTCTCTGGTTGGTTTTACGATGCTCTTCTTCACGTAGGCTTTATCCTGCGATTTGAATAGCTGAACGGCAAAAACGTCATCTGGGCTAACCAGTCGCGGTTCTTTCACGGGCTTCCAAACACCCGCGCTCTTCTCTTCCGTTAGCGATTTTCCGGCAAACGGTCCTGAAGAAAGCGTGACATTAAGGGCACCTAATAGAATACATGTCCCGATAAGCATTTTCGACCAGTCTTGGCCGATGAGGCTACCTACGAGCACGGGCTGTCGAGTGAGGTAGGCACTGGCCGCATAGAACTCATCACCGATAAGCACGTAATCGCACGCGGCTATAAAGAACGGTGTTTGAGTGGATTGCGTGGAGGAAGCAACCTGAATAGCACCGATGCTATTTGCCGTTTCTGCGAAGATCAACGCTTCAGCGTAGAACTCGCCAAGGAAGAATGTTGCGGCTGCCTGTTCGCGAAGGATAAGTCCCGACACACCAGCAGCAAAAGCAAACTGACGGTCCGAAATATATCGAACGGAGTCTGGATCGTATCGATCCACCATGCCCTGTTCTTGGTAAACGTCTCGAATGATCTCTTGCGCAACCGTATAAATGGTTGCGTTGTAACAACAGAGGAGGATGGGGTTACCAAACTTTGCCGCAGTCTTGGTGACGTAGGAAAAGATATTGAGTGCCTGCACGACAACGGCGTTCACCGAGTCACTAAGACCTGGAACCATGAGGACCGGGCGACCCATCTCAGTAGCTCGTCCGACGGCTTCATCAATCGCATTCAAACCTGCAATTCGACGAATGTAAAGCTCTTTGCCAGACCTCGCCCGAAGGATATTGATCAAGATGAAAGTGACGAGCAACAAGGGGACTAGACGACTTACCCAGCCAGTGTCTAGGTATTGTGCACCCCAGTAAATTTGTCCGAGAAGCCTCCCGGGGTCAATAAATTGCATTGGATTCTCCATAGCATAGCCAATAGGCGGTTATTTCGCAAAGATTACGAATAGCCTATTGACGGTTTTCCTCCAGTTTTTGGATCAATCTTTCGATGTTTTCTCTTTTACTAAGCAAACGACTGTAGTTATTCACAAAGTCGTAACCAAACATTGGGACAAGAAATCCGGAAAAAGCGACGGCAGCATGGGCGCCAACATTGGCAATTGGTTTATGCATTTCGAGTGCAAGAATCGCCGGAACGTGCAGTTTCCGTTTGAGGATGTTCTCAGAGGCCTTGTTCAAAAGATCCTCTGTCTCCTCTTCAGTTAGTTCCGTATCCCACAAACTCGACATCTTCGCCTAGGTGTCCTCTTAACCATACTAACATAGGATCATGAACTTCATCGGTCGTCACCAAAGTGATCCCCCGAAAGGAATCAAGCCGCGATTCTTTTTCAAGCGGACTCAGCTTAACCTGACGTCCAGAGACTAGCACTCGCTTCACTGATTTCAGTTCGATCTCATTGGTGCTAACAAAACGCCTAGACTGCGCCACTTCGTGGGTCATCGTGTATAAGGTTGGGCACCAAAATTCCGACAGAAAGCTTGCAAACAAGGCTGCAACGAACACCGCTAGTACGGCATTTCGAAGCATGACCGTTCCTAAAACGGCAACCAAGACGATTGCGACCACAAATCCGAACTGCTTTGTTGTCGGAAGGCTCTTCCATGGCTGGATGGACCACTTATAGATAACTTCCGACATAGAAACTTAGCGCCAATCTTCAAACAGAGCACTGACCGATTCGTTGAGATGGATTCGGCGAATTGCATCGGCAATCAAGGGCGCGGAACTTAATACAGTGAGTTTCTCAAACCGCTTTTCCTCGGCAATCGGAATGGTATCCAGGACAACAACCGATGAAAGCACACTATTTTGGAGACGCTCAGCGGCGTCTTGGCTGAACACTGGGTGTGTACAGCAAGCTACCACTTCTTTCGCGCCTTTTTTGACGAGGGCTTCGGCACCTTTCACGATCGAGCCACCAGTATCGATCATGTCGTCGATCATCACGCATCGCTTGCCCTCAAAGTGACCAACGATTTCGACCACCTCAACCTGATTAGGAGCTGGCCGTCGCTTAGCAATAACGACGAACGGGCACTTCAACATATCAGCTAGACCTTTCGCTCGTCCGACGCCGGCGACATCTGGGCTAACGACAACGACATCGTCGGCTAGATACCCTTTGTCGATAAAGTGTCGTCCAAGAATTGGACCGCCATAGAGATGGTCGACCGGAATATCGAAGAAACCTTGAATTTGTTGGGCGTGCAGGTCAAGCGCCACGACTCGACTAGCGCCGCGCATCGAGATGATGTCAGCGACGAGACGGGCCGTAATCGGCTCACGAGGCTTCACCTTCTTGTCTTGCCGAGCATAGCCGTAGTACGGCATCACAACCGTAATGCTACTAGCGGACGCACGAACAAAGGCGTCGAGCATGATGAACAACTCCATAAGGTTGTCGTTCGTTGGGCTGCATGTTGGCTGGAGAATAAAGATCTCGTGACCACGAGCAGATTCCTGGATCATCACTCGAATTTCTCCATCGGAGAACTTCGTGGCCATGATTTGGCCAAGCGGTACCCCCAAGTGCTGCGCAACTTTCTGCGCTAGCTCGGGATGCGCAGTACCAGTGAACAGCTTCATGCCGCTTAAATCTCGGCCCTTTAGTTCGTCTTTGATTGTTTCTTCCTCCGGTAATCAGAAGCCCAGCCGTCCTTGTTTTCTTGTCTAGCTCGGCCAAAACCTGCTGAATCAGCAGGTACATCTTTTGTGATCACGCTACCGGCGGTTAATAATGCGCGATCTCCAATATTCACCGGGGCGACGAGCGTTACGCCAGTGCCTACAAACACGTCTTCCCCGATTGTTGTGTGGTGCTTCGTAAAGCCGTCGTAATTGGCGACAATCGCTCCAGCACCGATATTCGTATGTGCGCCTATTTCGGCATCGCCAACATAAGTGAGATGTGGCACTTTCACGCCTGTTGCTAAGGTCGACTTCTTGATTTCCACAAAGTCGCCAAGCTTGACACCATCACCCAGCACAGTTTCCGGTCGAAGATTGCAATACGGTCCGCACCAAACGTTGTTTCCAAGTTTTGATTCAGCAATGTTACAGAAAAGGATGGTTGTGCCGTTTCCGATCTGGCTTGCCGTGATTCTTGTTGCTGGTCCAATTTCACAATCTGAACCAATAGTCACTTTGCCCTCTAAGTACACGTTGGGATGGATTGTCGTATTGTGCCCGATCTCAACGTCTGGCCCGATAAAAACCGAGTCGGGGTCGATTATTGTGACACCAGAAAGCGCGATTTTCTTCAACAGAATCAGTCGCAGTTGCTTAGAGGCTTCAGCAAGTTGCCACCTGTCGTTCACTCCGACCAGGGCTCCTTCTTCTTCGATGGGTGCGGCTACCACTTTCTTCGAGACTGAGCGCAGATAGGTGATCATATCAGTCAAGTAGAACTCGCCCTGGCTGTTGTTATTGCTCAGGTGAGGTAGGCCCTCCAGTAGATCCGAAGAGTTAAAGCAATAAAGACTCGTGTTCACGTTTTGAATCTTCTTTTGCTCTGGCGTGGCGTCTTTGTGTTCGACAATAGCCAGACATTCCCCAGATTCACTCGTTACAACCCGGCCATAGCCAGTTGGATCTTGTACGAAAGCAGTCGCCACCGTGCAGGAAGCTCCAGCCTCTTCGTGGACACGCACAATATTTTGTAGCGTTTCGCTTGATAGTAGCGGGGCATCCCCGGGAACGACTAACACTGTCCCATTCAAGTTTTCGAGTAAATGAGCCGCCATTTGAACTGCGTGTCCAGTACCTTTCTGCTCGTGTTGCCAGGCGTAGTCGTAAGAAGCACCCAACTTAGCCTGGATTTGGTCACCCCCGTGTCCGACGACCACAATCGGCTTTTCGACTCCGATTTCTTTGACCGCTCGCCCAACCAATTCCACCATAGGTACTCCACAAACCTCGTGAAGGCCTTTGGGCAGGTCGGACTTCATTCGAGTCCCTTTGCCAGCCGCAAGGATGATAGCCGTGATAGATGCGTTCGCCATGGAAAGGAATGCCCACAAATCGGGGCTTCCTATTTTGAACGGTTTATTAAGCTACTAACAAGTCAATGTTTGTCCGTGTTCTTATATGCGTCTTGAATTGCACCACGGATCTCATCATTCGGACTCATTTCTTCTTCGCCAGGTTCTTTCATCTGGTGCGCAGCCTTTTGAGATCCAGTCTCGACGCCCGATTCGCTGCTACCACTTAGAGCCTTGCCAATCTTGACAGCTAGAACCATCAAGATCACGATTACAACTAACAAGCCGATATAGCCCGCAATTCTCATTTACTTATTTGTATGATCGGCAGTATAAAGGGCCAGTCTTTACGAAATCGGACGAACAAGCGTGATTTCAACCCCGACCGCTTCAGCAATGATCGGCGCAGGTGGGAGGGGTTTCTCGATACGAATTCGAACAGAAGCCACCTCTTCATATTCATTGAGGATCGCGTCTGCAATCACCCTTGCCAGCCTTTCAATTGTTCGATATCGCTTAGCCTGAGCAATAAAAAGTGCTGTTCTAGAAACGGCTCCATAGTCAACAGTCTCGCTGACGTCGTCCGAAAGTTGCGCCGTTTCTTCGACCTCTAGTGCTATGTTAATCCGATATCGATGACCAATAGTTTGCTCTTCATCTGGCACCCCGTGATGCCCGTAAAACTCCAAACCTCGAACGAAGACAGTGGTCACTTCTTTATTAGACCACAACCGATCTGCTATACTCGACGTAACAATTAAAGAGCGCCCATTTCCAAAGGTGGCTTTAGCCGCCTTTTTTTGTACGCGCTCGTAGGTAACGGGGGAAAAGCGATGGATATTCTACAGCAACTCAATCAGATCGCAGTCGAGCGAGACCTCCCTCTGGAAGATCTCCAAAAGGAATTGGAAGGGTCGCTCGCAATTGCGTACAAAAAGTACGTGGGAGCCATTGGCGAAGTCAGTGTTAAGCTTGATCCCCGCAAAGGTTGGACAGCTAGCGTTGAAAAAGAGGTCGTTGGTTTAGTTACAGAACCCGCCATTCAGATTTCGCTCGCCGATGCCCGAAGACGACAGTCCGATGCCGAGATCGGAGACTTTGTCGCCATGGAGGTTGACCCGAACCGGTTTGGTCGTATCGCAGCTCAAACCTTCAAGCAAGTTTTGTCTCAGAAGCTTCGAGAGGCTGAAACACGACGCATTCACGACGTTTTTCACGAAAAAATGGGCGATGTTGTGACCGGAACCGTCAGTCGCCGCGAAGGTCAAAGTATTTTTATCCAAGTCAATAAGGTTGAAGCAGAACTTCCTCGTCGAGAGCAAGTTCCGACCGAACCGTATCGACCCAACGACAGGCTCAAGGTTTACGTTTACAAAGTCGACGACTCTCAACGACGCCTTCGCGTCATCGTTAGTCGTACGCACCCGAACCTGCTTCGCAAGCTGTTCGAGCTTGAAGTTCCCGAGATCACAAACGGCACCGTGATCATTAAGAGTGTCGCACGTGAACCCGGCCAACGAAGCAAGATCGCGGTCTATTCGACCGACGAAAGAGTTGACCCAATCGGCGCTTGCATTGGCCCTCGCGGTGCCCGCGTTCAAACCATCGTAGACGAACTATACGATGAAAAGATCGACGTCGTGCCTTTCAACGAAGAGCCAAAGAAGTTCATCACAGACTCGCTCTCACCAGCCAAGGTGAACTCCATTAAGCTGAATGAGGATGAAAGGAGTGCTTACGTGGTCGTTCCCGATAACCAGCTTTCGCTCGCTATCGGAAAGGGCGGTCAGAACGTCAGACTTGCCGCTCGACTGACAGATTGGAAGATCGACATTCGAAGTGAAAGCCAAGCAGCTTCTGAAAAGAAGTAACTGCTGGCGACTCCAAACTACTAAGGCGCTAGACATTGTCTAGCACCTTAGTTATTTTGGGGAACCGCTGACTTAGTGCTCAAGCCCTAGAGTTGGGCTCCAACGAGGAGACGGCATGTGCTCGTACTGGCTAATTCGGGTGAGAAAAAAGCCTACGGTATCACCGAATTGCTTTGTTGTCAAACCCGGCTTCGGCCCAACCGCAAGCACGCCAATCGGCCCGACGAACCCTCCTTTAGCAAGGTCAGTCAGTTTCTTTTTGGTCGCTTCGTTTGCAACCCTAAAGACGGAAATGTTGACTTGGATGGGGTTAGGAATTAGTTTGAACGCCGGTCCGCTCTGTGTATAGATCCGACTAAGTTCATCTATAACCTGTTCGCGTGTGACGGGCTTCGAACTGGTCGCGATGGAAGAAGACTTCACTAAGTCTTTCTCCGTCGCAGTATTCAGCACTTTTCCAATCTTGTCAAAGACGGCTTTAGCTTCTGCGCAAGTCACCGGGTTATTGTCCACGCTCGCCGTTGGGGACTGCGTTTTGTGTTGCAGTTTTTTCGGACCGCTCTCCTGAGCAGTTGCTGCTGCAGCTACGGCTAGACAAATCAATAGCCCGGTGATCTTCATATCGAACTCACTGCGCCGCTTTGCCGGATCGCATCAATCTCTTCGAGCGCCTTTCCGGTTCCAATCGCAACACAATTAAGTGCATTATCGGCTACGCGGACGGGAATATCCGTAACACTGTGCAAAAGTCTGTCGAGACCGCGAAGTAGCGCTCCTCCGCCAGTGAGAGTGATTCCACGCTCGATGATGTCACTTCCAAGTTCGGGAGGCGTCTCTTCTAGAACAGCACAAACCTTTTCGGCGATCTGCCTAACAGGTTCGCTCAGGGCTTCCCGAATTTCATCGCTCGTGATTTCAACGGTTTTGGGAAGTCCTGCGACCAAGTCACGGCCTCGAATCTCCATCTTCAGTTCTTGAGCAAGGGGATGAGCTGAACCGACTTTGATCTTGATATCTTCAGCGGTAGGATCACCAATCATCAGGTTGTAAGCATTGCGGATGTGTCGGATGATTGCCTCATCCAATTTATTCCCACCTACTCGAAGGCTTTGAGACAAAACGATTCCGCCTAAACTAATGACAGCGACGTCTGATGTACCTCCACCAATGTCGATCACCATGTTGCCGCCTGGTTGGCTAATCGGCAAACCGGCACCAATTGCGGCAGCCATCGGTTCCTCGATGGTCATGGCAATGCCTGCACCGGCTTCCTTTGCTGCTTGAATAACAGCACGTCTTTCGACGTTCGTGACACCACTTGGAACACAAACGAGCGTGGTCGGCTTAATTCGAATAGGCAAAGATCCGCCGCAAGTCTTCTTCAGAATGTACTGAAGCATCTTGAGCGTCGTCGTGTAATCAGCGATAACGCCATCACGCAATGGACGTATCGCGGTGATGTTGCCAGGAGTTCTACCCAGCATATCTCTCGCTTCGTTTCCGACTGCAAGAACGCGACCGTTGGCGTTGCTAATCGCAACGACACTTGGTTCATTTAGAACGATGCCTTTTCCACGACGGAACACAAGAATGTTCGCCGTTCCCAGGTCTATGCCGATTTCGGGTACGAGCCTCAAAGGAATACTTTTTCTCACTTAGGGAGCCAGGTCACCTTCTGGCGCGGCTACTCTCTCGATCTTACCGCCTAGCGCGGTAAACGTCTCTTCGAGGTTTTCATAGCCACGATCAATCAGGTGGATGTTTCTAATAATTGTGTCGCCCTCGGCGGCGAGACCAGCTAAAACGAGAGACGCCCCTGCGCGTAAATCGCTCGCGACGACGTTGGCACTTCGCAGCTTTTCTGTGCCTTGAATAATCGTAGCCTTCCCTGCGAGCTTGATGTTAGCTCCCATTCGGTTCAGCTCATCAACGTGGCCGATTCGAGCCTCGTAAATCGTTTCCTCGATGACACTTTCACCGTCAGCGAGGGTTAGTACTGAGCACATCGGCTGCTGCATATCGGTTGGGAAGCCCGGGAAAGGCATCGTTTTAACTCGAATACCTCTGAGACGATCATTGCTTCGAACTCGAACACTGTCATTCGATTCGAACACTTCCGCCCCTGCCTCTCGCAGTTTGTTCACAACTGCGGTCTGATCGTCGGGCAACAGGCCGGCAACGGTGATGTCTCCCTGAGTCATCGCTGCTGCCATCATGTAGGTACCGGCTTGCATTCGATCTGCGGGAACCCGAAACTCCGTTTCCTTAACGGATTTCCGACCCGAAATCGTGATTGTAGAGGTCCCCGCACCTTCGATGTTCGCCCCCATGCCGTTCAAGAAGGAGGCTAAGGTGAGGATTTCCGGTTCCATCGCCGCATTTTGGATGACGGTATTGCCTTCCGCCAAAACCGCAGCGGTCATGATGTGCTGGGTCGCTCCAGCGCTCGGAAAATCGAGATAGATCTCGGCGCCTTTGAACTTGTCAACGCTTGCGTAATAGACGCCGCCTTCGAAGTCGATATTTGCGCCTAAAGCTCGAAGCCCTTTCAGGTGATAATCAACCGGACGAGCTCCAATTTTACAACCACCAGGAGCCGCGATCTTGACTTTGCCAAGACGAGCCAAAAGCGGCCCTAAAAGGAAGAACGATGTTCGGATACTGCGAACGGTCTCTTCGTCGGCATCACCTTCGAATAAATGCGAACAGTCAATAGCAAGTCGATTACCGTTCCAACTTACTTTGGCACCAAAGCGCTCAAGTAAATTTGCTTTAGTGTTCGTGTCGCTAATCTGAGGGACATTCGTCAAGACAGTCGTGCCGTCACAAAGACATACTGCCGAGAGTAACGCTAGCGAAGCGTTCTTACTGCCTCCTACTTCGACCGTGCCCTCCAGGCGACGGCCCCCTGAAACAACGAAATAACTCATTAAAACCCTCCGTCCATGGCTGGTAACTAGACCATTAGTATAGCCATAGACGGGAAAACCTAGTGTACCGTTTCTGCGGTTATTCGATCAGATATGAAGAACTGCTTTCTGAGCCGCGATCAATTCGCCGGTGCCTTTGTGAGCTAACTTCAGTAGCCTTCCCAGCGTGTCAATTGGAAATGCCTCTTTCTCGGCGGTTCCCTGAATCTCAATAAACTTGCCAGACTCAGTCATTACTACGTTCATATCTGTGTGAGCGGTGCTGTCTTCGTCGTAGTTCAGGTCGAGAACCTCGGTTCCACGAGAGATTCCGACAGAAACTGCAGCAATCGGCTCACCTAAAACGTTGTGCTTCAACATGCGGTGGTTAAGCATCCATTGAACAGCATCGTAGGTAGCAACGTAAGCAGCTGTAATCGCCGCGCATCGGGTACCGCCATCGGCGAGCAAAGCGTCGCAGTCAAGAGTGATTGTTCTTTCGCCAAGACCTTCCAAGTTGATCGCGGTGCGCATGGCCCGACCGATCAGCCTCTGAATCTCCATCGAGCGACCGTTTGGCTTCATCAAGTCTCGCTGATTTCGCTGTCGTCCACTTCGTGGCAACATCGAGTATTCAGCCGTCAGCCATCCTTGCCCCTTTCCTTTCAGGAATGGCGGCACCCGATCTTCAACCGTGGCGGTTACAAGCATGTGGGTGTCACCGATCTTGATAAGGCACGAACCCTCAGCAAACTTGGAGACATTTCGTTCTAGGGTAAATGGACGAAGTTGGTCGGCAGCACGGCCGTCTGGACGCATGCCTATATGCTACCGACTCTTTCACATCACCTTCATCATTCTATGGGTTGGGCACCCACTTTGCGTGTCCATCGGCATAAATCACAGCCCTACCCCCTGGCCCTTCTTTATATCCAAGTTCAGTGCTGGCGGGATTCTCAATTCCAGTCATTGACCCACCGGCAAATGTGTAAACAAAACCATCTAGTAACCTGGAGTTCCTGAGGTATGGATCCAGAGCAGATTGCCAGTCAGAATCCTTACTAGGGAATTTATCATCGTTATCGGTGCCGAACATGATCAGGCCCAGTCCGACCTGCTTGACATCGGAAAGTAAGTCGCTCTTTTGAGCCGCTTTTTTGAGTTCAGCAAAGACATCGGCTGGAATGTGAACGATGTTTCGGACCACAGCTGCTCCTTGAAAGCGGAATGCCGTAGCAGTTGCTTGGTCATTTAGGACCCCTTGATCGCCATCCGTTGTTAGGTTGACCGAATCGCCTGATTTAGCAGTTTTTTGGGTGAGAACCACCACCTTTGCGTTTGACTTGTCTTTGAGCTTTTGTTGTGCGTCGATTACGATGACTTCGTCTTGAGACGGTTTGCTCTCGAAAACCGGTTTTGTCGCCATCTTCTGCACCGCTAGCGTTGTCGGATTAATCGAATACCAACTCGAGACGTTTTTATTATTTATTCGCTCTTTCGTCGCACAACATACAACTCCGCTTTGCGACCATATGCACCCAACGACCGTTGATGGGGGGAGATTAATCGAGTTCGTTGACCCGCCGGACGGTTTATAAAACTTCAGAGAAAGCTGGCGAAGCACCGGAATGGGAGCACTTCGAACATCGCCACCAGCTCCTGGAGGTGGACCAACGACCGTAGCGGCCGAGCCAGGTCCGTAGTAGGTTGGGGCCGGAATGCTGGAGTCGGTTTCAATCGCAAGAAAATCTTGCGTCAGGGACAAAACAGGCGTATCCCGATTTGGAACATAAGGAATCGTTCTTTGTGCGCCTGAGCTCGCCGTCACCAACACCAGATTGTTCGCTAGATTAACATCATTTGAGTTCTTCGTGATCGCAAGAACACAAACATCAGACTTTGCAAACCAGCCGAATGGGGAAACCTGCAATTTATCCCCCGGATACGAGAAAATTGTTTTTGCCTTTCGGGCGACATTGTCCCAGATAATGATCTCGGATTTTGGCATCGGGATTGTATTTGGGGTTGCCGTCTTCGAAACGATCTGAACGAACTGCTGGTCGTTTAAGCTAAGAACCTGGCGACTCACCAACAAGTAACGTCCGCTTGGCGACCAACTCATCGACTCGACTTGTGGACCGCATACGACTTCTGCCGGGGTTGCCCCAACTGCATCTTTTGCACCAAGCACAAAGTCATGGACAGTCTGAGCCTGAGAAGTCGCACAAAGAATGAGCCACGCAATAACGCCGATCTGCCTCATACGCTGATGACGCAATAAGGCTGAAAAAAATTCGCTATTCCTGCGCTTTTGTCCCAGATGGGATTTCGACCTTACTTCCGGGTCTTATACCGAGTTTAGATGCCGTACCTCGCTTTAACTCCACGACCCACAGATAGTCCCCAGCCGGTGCCACAGAATCTCTGTTAAAGGGTTTGCCATCGCCAACATTTAACACTTGTTTGTCGGGGTTAACGTAAATGATATCAAGGCCTAGCGGGCAATTCGCCATCCAAAACCCGTGTTCACCATCGTTCTTTTGGAGATCCTTGAAGACGAAAAGCATTCCCTCATTCTCTTTCACGTCTTTGTCCACAAGGAACATCATTCCTTCGGCGCGCTTGCTCTCAGTGTCCATGAGCCACGCCTGAATCGGGTGACCGTTGACCTTGATCGGTACAACTTTTAGATCCTTGAGCTGATGTATTCGGTTAGCGTTGTCGGTCGACTTCGCTGTTTGACTCACTGGCGGTGCGGTCGGAGCTGGCGTTGTTGCAGTTTTCGTCCGCTCAGGAATCTTGTCCGACGGCTTCGGCTCGGCGACAGTTGTATTCGTTGATGTCGAAGAACATCCGGCGAGGACGACTAAACACATCCAACCCCATTTCATCGAGTCACCGTCTCCTTAGCCTCATAAGCACTAATCTGGTCAGCATATCGAAGCGTGGTGCCGATGAGGTCAAGGCCTTCGACTAACGCATGCTTTGTCGCGGAATTGATCTCAAACCGAACTTCGGTGTTGTCAAAGGTAATTGTCTGACTCGGAAGATCGATCTTTACTTCAGAGCCTGAGCCCAAATCGGCAACTTTCGAGTGACTTTCTGTAGGCAATTCGATCAGAAGAAGCCCGCAATTGGCAGCGTTTTGTCGAAAGATATCGGAATATCCTGGTGCGTCCGGCTTTCGGTGAGAGATAACAGCTTTATATCCAGCCTGTTGTAACGCCCAAACCGCATGTTCGCGCGACGAACCGCAGCCGAAGTTGTTACCAACTACAAGAATCGTGGAATCCTTCGCACCTGCTTTGTCAAGCGCGAAGTCGGCTCCGCGAACGTCATTGAAAAGCAATTCGCCGTATCCTGACTTCGAAACTCTTGATAGAAATCGCGCAGGCATAATGCGATCCGTATCGATGTTGTCGTCAGCGATTACCGCGATTTTGCCGGAATACGTCGTGAAACCTTCCACAACTATCAGTTTGGCATAGGAAATGCCGTTCAACCCAAGGGGAGTTTATATTCGGTCCGCGTCAACCTGCAAACCGATCATATTGGCCCATTCAAGATTGAATGGGCCAATTCTTTTTGACAGAGAGCTAATATGGAGTGCTATGCAGCTCGATTGCTAAACATCCGATCGTCTGGCTCCTCTAGGGGCTTTGCGATTACGGAGACTGAACAATAGAACAGCGCAGCAACTACCAGATATCCTAGTAACAGCGTTGTTAACATCATAATATTCGTTGGTAGTTTTACTGATTTCACTACCACCTCTGGATATCGATACGTCAAAATTGCGTTAGGAAACACATGAGCGGGACCAAAGCCGGTCGAAAAACAAGCCGAATGGCGCGCACCATTCGTTCTCTCATCTACATGGGCACTATCGGAACGGTGCTCACTGTCTATAGCTCCTATTCGTCGCGTCAGGATGTTCTTGCCGCCACCGGGCCAGTTGGAGAGTCACAACGTCAGTTCTTTATCGTTGCGGCCACCCGTCCCGACATCACGACTTTTTTTAAAAGGCTCACGCATGAACAGCGGATGAAGATGTCCGAAAACATCGGCCACTACACAGATTCAAAGTTGGCTAGCTTGGTTGGACAACTTTTGGCTGATTTCGACGCAGATGCACGCTTAGTTCTAACTACGGCGCTCAAAGGAATTGGACACAAACACCCTTCTGCAGTGGCGGAACAACTCAAACAGAAAGGCAGTTTTCAAACCCTGGCGGTCGCCGCAGCGCTGAAAGACATCGGACCGTCGGTCATTCCAGATGTCATTGCACAACTGAAGGTTGGCGATGCTAGACCGAACGCAATAGCGTTTCTTGTTGGTTCGGGAGAGATTTCAGTCGGACCACTTCTCGCGAAACTGTCAGACACGGACAAAGATGTTCGCTTAGCGGCAGCCGATGCGCTAGGCAAGTTAAGAGCCCATGAAGCATCGCAACCCTTAACAGACCGGTATCAGAATTCGACAGGTGATGAAAAGTTAGGCTACCTAACTGCCCTCTCTGGCATTGGCGACCGACGCAACGAGCAGCTAATGGCAAAGGTCTTAACCGACGAAGCGGTTCCGACGCCGCAGAGAGCGCAAGCTGCTCTTGGCCTCGGACGAATCGCAAGCCTTTCTGCCACGAAGGTCTTGTGGGATTTAGCCGATGACGATGACTCTGTGCTTCGTCAGGCAACCATCACCGCACTACAGCTTTGTGGGGACACCGCGCTTATCGATGCCAAAGGTTCGAAACGAACGATTTTAGCGGTCGCAAGTGGAATCAATTCGACGCTAGCGGATAGCAACATTCGTAGTCTATTGAAAGACTCTGATCTAGGCATCGATGCAATCCAAGCTGCTGCGAATCGCCCCAGTCTTACTTCTGAAGTTAGCCAATTGCTCTCTCATCTCGACCGAAACAAAGACGGTGACCGAATTGACGCTTGTGTACAAACACTATTAACGACCGATCAGGGCCGAACCATCATTAAGAGCTTAGAAGGTGACGATTCGTTGAAGGGGTTCGTTTTGAGGCGAACCAGTAAGCAATCGTAGACTAGCCTATTTTGCGTTTAGAACGTCCTCAAACTGCTTTCGGATTTCTTCAGAAAGTCTGAGATAAGGCACTTCATTAGGTGACCCAACGAATTCGATGCGAGCGAAACCGGTCTCAACCGGTTCATTGCTTCTGCGGATATGGCGAATGAAAAGCTTCACCTTGGTTTGGGACGCAACGCGATATTTGGGTTCTGTCCCAAGCTTTAGCTTAAGGTCATTGTAATGAATGGCGGATTGATCTACAGTTGCAACTGGGTGTAAGAAATCTTGTTTATTGACGAGCACCGGTTCTGTATTGATTTGAGCGGAAAGTGAAAGATCTTTCGCGCTTAAACTGTCCCAGAATCCTGGGTCCGACGTCTCTACGTCTAACCGATTGCGAGAATGAAGAAGCAAGTATACGAGAGAGCTGAATGCCAGAGTACTGAGTCGTGATCCACTGAAACTCTTCCCAGAATTCAGTAAAGCCCAGTCTGACTTATTAAGCGAACTATATAGCCGGATGTTTAACGGATAATCCGCGGCGTAATTCGGATCAAGCCCAATGCCAGCCAAGACGAAAATTTCTGAGGTCATCCATGTCTCAATAGAAGACGGAGCCTGGGTCGCGATGAAATTAGCATGTGCTTCAATATCGATGAGCCCGTTGGCTTTTTGATACTTGATGAGTTTTTCGATGCTTGCTCTATTGAATTGAGTCTTTGAATAACGTTCGCGGGCAGGTAGTAAGCCAACAAGTACCCCATCTTCGATAACCCACCTTACTGATCCTCCAGTTGCCTTCAAAACATCTTGGACCTTGAGTTCAAGCAGATTCGGTCTATTAGTTAAAGAAAATAAAACCCCATCTGGACAAGCCATGACTAGGTCTTTAGAAATCGCCCTACTAAGCGGCTTCATTCTGCTACTTACAATGAGTGCGGTCAGATCTCCTTTTGATAAGTCGCTCCAGTTAGCATCTAGCTTCGGCGGGTTATCCATGTATCTCAAAGCGGATTTGAGATCACTTTCCGAGTAAACCTTCTTGTCAATTTCCGAGCCTAGTGCATCAAGGACGGGCCGTGCAACACCAGTAAGGTCCACAAACTCCAACTTTGGAGTTAATTGGGAACCCGAACGATTAATCTCTAATCTTGATCCAAACGTGAAATAGGCAAGCTTGTTAACTAGGATTGTTGGATCTTCATTCCTGGATTTGGCGAATTTTGCGATAGCTTCCGGCGGAATTTGACTGACTC
This sequence comes from Chthonomonas sp. UBA1950, assembly GCA_002336105.1. Taxonomy (GTDB): domain Bacteria; phylum Armatimonadota; class Fimbriimonadia; order Fimbriimonadales; family Fimbriimonadaceae; genus Fimbriimonas. Next base: position 117,981 of record DDEQ01000022.1, read on the forward strand.
CCCTCCCATCCAGCGAAAAACGCAAAGTCTTTCCAGGCGTAAGATCATACAAAGTGTTTGTCGGAATGAGCTTAAGGTATTCGTCGTCTCTCGTTGCTTCGAGCCACTGCTTCGCAAATATGGCTTTATCCTCGGTTTCATCTTGCTTAACAAAAGATAGCCGAAGGGATTGGCCATTCTTAAACCATTCCGCTCTGAGGGCTTTCGCAACCAACTTCTCGATTCGTACTGGATCTCCCGACTTTACAGATACGAAAACGGCGTAATCACGCAAATCGCCGGGACTGTGAATGACACCGGTTGCCGCTGACAATTGCCGACAAAGCTCGGGAAGGCTATATCCACCAGGGGCAAAGGTTGGCTGCACTAACGAAAGAGCTAATAGTGTAAGCATAATAACCTTTTATTTAGTCATCTATTTTCTAGGCGAAGATTTTGCTGGTGCGGCCCCCATGTCAGGTGGCGTTGCCTTCCTTTTCAGCGCCTCTTGGAACTCCTTCAAGATATCCGCAGGTAATTCGGTATATGGCACTTCTTTGGACGATCCAACTAACTCAACCTGGGTAAATCCTGTCTTGATAGGTTCTTCCTGACTCCCCTCTCGACTGATAAGTAGAGTAATCATCTTCCTAGTCCCGACCCGGTAGGTTGGTTCCTTTCCGGTTTCCTGCTTGTAGCGACTATATTCATAAGCCGCGAGTCGCACTGGCGTGACAGAGTTGCTTAGATTGCTCTTGTTCACGAGCACGTTTTCCGTAGAGAGTTGAGCTTGCATCGTTAGGTCGCCGGGCAACAGACGATTCCAAAAACCAGGATCAGGTGTTGTGTCCTCCATCGAACTTCTCGTGTTCAACAGCAGCGTGGATAATGTGTTAAATGCACCTGGACTAAGCATCGAGACACTGAATGGCTTTTCTGAATTGATGAGCGCCCAATCGGAGTTAGTTAGTGAACTATAGAGACGAAAATTAAACGGATAGTCTCCTACAAAACTTTGGTCCAAAGTGATCTTAGACACAATCAACATCATAGCGTCCATCCACGAATCGCTAGCCGCTACTGCTTGCCCAGCAATATAGCTAGATGTAGTTTGCATATCGATCACACCATCGGTTTTCTTTGCATTAATTAACCTCTGAATCTGGTTTCGATTCACCTGCGATTTGGTGAACCTTTCTCTCACTAGTAGCGAGCCAACTAAAGCCCCATCATCATAATTCCAGCGGACACTTCCGCCTGTTGATTTGAGGGTATCGCATACCTTTCGCTTGAGAAGGTCATTCTCATTTACCAAAGCAAACCACCCTGAATCGGGACAAGCCATCACCAGATCAGTAGAGATAGCCTTTGCCACAGGTTTCATGACGATATCTATGACAACGGCGGTAGGGTCTGTTTTGCTAACGTCTCCTCCATCAGGTCCTAATGAGACAGGGTTCTCTATGAATTCCCTAGCTCGCTTTTTGTCTTGCTCGGTATAAGCCAGTTTGTCTGCGTCGGCGCCAAGCTTTTGAAGCACATCGTCACTGCAGCCGGTCATCATCTGCTGCGAGCCATCAGAAAATGCCGAGAACTTGTACTTTCCAACCGAAACGCGGGTCTCAAACAGGTTGTAAGTCATTCGGCGAATCGCGACTCTAGGCTCAGGATTTTCAGGAGTCGCCAGTGCTGCGATGGAAGCGGGAGCCTTGAGACTGGCGTATCCGCCGTTGAGCGAATAGCGTAAAGTTCTGCCAGGGGCAAGGTTATAAAGATCTCCAGTCGGAATGAGCTTCAGGACCTGGTTATCTTTGGTCGCTTCGAGCCACTGCTTCGCAAATATGGCTTTGTCCTCGGTTTCATCTTGCTTAACGAAAGAAAGTCGAAGAGATTGGCCATTCTTAAACCATTCGGCTCTGAGGGCTTTCGCAACCAACTTCTCGATTCGAACTGGGTCTCCCGATTTCACAGACACAAAAACAGGGTAATCACGCAAATCTCCTGGACTGTGAATGATACCGGTTGCCGCTGACAATTGCCGACAAAGCTCGGGAAGGCTATATCCACCAGGGGCAAAGGTTTGCTGAGCCAGTGCTAGTGCGAGAAGAGCCACCATATGACTAAGAGAGCGGTTCGACAGCCGCAATAGTTCACATTATTTTCTTCTTATGACTTCCAGGCTTTTTTGATAGTCACAGCCATCAAAGATAGACTGACTAAGCACCAAACAAATGCCCAGAAATAGGCTGGAAGGTGTGTCATTTCAGCCATATTCTGCGCATCGCTGGAAACTTCAGTCGTGGCACTGATTTTGAGCAATGTGTACAAAGAATCGACCGCACTCATGCACTGCTGAATGGCAATAAATTGAAGAGCGTACATGGGATTCGCACCTTTCAGAAGCGATAATCCCCACAAAGCGGCCACCCAAAAGACTCCACTTGCAACACCAATCGCATCGCCCCTGACGAACATAATCAAGGAGATCCCGAGCATGACCGACATGACTCGAAGGGCGTATTGGGCATGCTTGGAATCACGTCCAACATAGATGAGACACGCACCTAAGACAGCTGCGCCGACATAACCAGCAGAGCTGATGAGGGTCCACATTCCACCTCTAATTGGCGTCACGCCAGAGCCATTGCTGAAAACCGAGATAGACTCAACCGTCCCGCCAGTCGCGAGCGCAGTTAAAGCATGAAACAACTCGTGGAAATGGGTGTTGAGATAGACCAGCGGTAAGAGGAAACCCCGCAAAACAGGAGTCAGCGATGCGACAGCAGACATAACAAGAGCGATCAACAACGCCTTCTGATGGTTCTTAAGGTTCATATCGCCTCTGGAGCTTCCTCAGGTGGTTCAACGCTTTGCCGACGCCTAACGATGCGTTCCCAGGACTTTGTAACTACGGCAGCGGCAAAAAGACCGCAGCACCATCCGAGCAAGACTTGATAAGGATAGTGCACACCGTTATAGATTCGCGATAACCCCACGCCGATGGCGATGGGCACCCAAGGGGAGCCCATCCAACCAAGGTGATATACAAAGACGAAAGCGACTGCCGCCATGTTGGCGCTATGCGCCGACGCTGTTCCAAACGAGACATGCTCACCCGACGTAGGCCAGTCTCCGATGCGGAGAAACATCTGTCCAGGAGACAAATCGACGAAAGGTCGATTCATCGGAAGATAGTTCTTGAACAGATCCGTGATTCCGTTTGCCAACAAGAACGCTGCAAGCGATTGCACCGCAGCTCTCGCGTATTTGTCCTTAAGAACGATGAGCCACACGACCAGAGCCAGAAGCAAAAGCTTGAACCAGAGAAAGTTCGTCGCATTGCTCAAGAAGCGCATGAGCGGGGCAAAACCTTCTGGCCAGGAGTTTATGAAGTGGAATATCCTAAGGTTCAAATCGCCCACAACTTAGTTTACTTTTGATTCAGCACTGCGTAGTAAGTTCCAGATGGGAGCGATCGCAGACTTCATAGCGCGAAGACTATGGTGGGGCCTGCTGTGGCTCTCCCGTCGGGTCTGGATCAAGAACCTACAGTTGAAGATGCTTGTCTTCGTCCCTCAAAATCGCCGAGATCGATTCAAACATACACTCATCGCGCAGAACCGATTCGCCCGTAAGCATGGATTACGCTTACTTACGTTGAGCATTTATCTCGTCATAGCAAGTGGTTTTCTAACCACCTGCTATTTCATCGTGTTGTGGATTTTCGACTCCGGGTTGATTGCTCCCATCCCGCAGCCCGAGGACACGCAACGTTAGACTACTACAGAGTCTGGCGAGCATCGGTTAAGCAAGAGCCAGTACAAAGCGACTTGCAGGACCATCTCGGTGTAGTCCGATGGATCACTTGGTTTCTGAATGAAGCTGTTTGCACCCAGTTCATAAACTTGCGCGACATCCGATGCGTCTTCTGACGCAGTCAAAACGACAACTGGAATATTCTTCGTTGTCTCGGTTGACCTAATTCGTTTCAGTACATCCGCGCCGGACACGCGAGGGAGCTTCAGGTCCAGAATGATGAAAGCCGGCATAACCGACATATCTCTTCCGACGTAGGTTCCTGTCCCAAAAAGGTAATCCACGGCTTCTTGGCCGTCACAAGCAACAACGACTTCGTTATCTACATTATTTTTGCGGAGCGCCCGTAACGTCAGTCTCTCATCGTCAACGTTGTCTTCGATGAGAAGAATAAGTTTTTTATCTGCAGATTGAGTTGCCATCTTTTTTGCCAGGTAGATGATATGCGTTTTCTCATTTTGGCACCCTAACCCGAAAAATCTGATGCCCTAAGCAATCTTTGTCGGATTATTGGTCGAACCTTGAATTAGGTTGCTTGATTGTAGTGAAATCACGCAATGGCAGAAGTGGCTGACAAAGGGCATATTGCTCACACCAAAGAAGTTGAAGAGCTTGGTCTTCCGGGGGTAATGCCTCGAAAGATCAACGTGACAATGATCGGCGCAGGAAGCGGGTTTACCAACTCAGTTCTGAAAGACGTGATCATGATCCCGAACAACCAAGGGGGCGAACTCCGATTGGTTGATATTGATGCCTCTCGTCTTGATCTGAGCGAAAAGCTCATGATGAAGGTGCTCGAAGAAAGCGGTCAAGCCGACAAATGGGTCCTCAAGAGCAGCACTGACCGACGCCAAATGTTGCCCGGAACTGACTACATTGTGAACTCAATCGAAGTCAGCGGTTTAGATTGCGTTAGGTTCGATAATGACATCCCACTTGAATTTGGTGTCAGCCAGAACATAGGCGACACCATCGGACCTGGCGGTTTGATGAAGGGGCTTCGAACGATTCCGGTCTGGCTAGATATCCTTCGCGATGCTCGAGAACTCTGCCCTAGAGCGGTTGTTCTGAACTACACAAACCCAATGAACATGATGTGCCTCGCTGCGATGCGCGCGGTTCCAGAAATGCACATCGTCGGTTTATGCCATTCGGTTCAGGGAACCTCGCACATGCTTGCAGACTTCGCAGAAACTCCGTATGAGCAAGTTCAGTGGAAATGCGCTGGCATTAACCACCTTGCTTGGTTTACAGAGTTCAACGGGCCAGATGGGAAGTCACTCTATCCGAAGCTCATGGAAATGGCTAAGGATCGCACCAGTAAGTTCGCCACCGATGAGCCAGTTCGTAGCGATATGATGATGCACTTCGGGGCATTTATCACCGAATCCAGCGGCCACCTAAGCGAATACCTTCCTTACTATCGCACGAGCAAGCAACTGCTTGACAAATATACGGACACAGGATATCGCGGTCAAGAAAGCTTCTACGCAGACAACTGGCCAACCTGGCGTGAGAATCAGGACCAGTACCGAGCAAAGCTGTTTAGCGGCGAAGAGAAACTCGACCTGAAACGATCTTGGGAATATGGCGCTTGGATCATCGAATCAATCGAGAAGAATGTGCCGTACATGATTCACGGCAACATTGCTAACAACGGCGTCATCTCAAACCTACCGCAAGACGGTTGTGTTGAAGTCGCGTGTCTGACGAATCACAACGGCATTCAACCGATCCGGTTTGGTAGGTTGCCTAAGCAAATGGCGGCGATTTGCGCTTCGAACATGCAGATGTTTGATTGCGCGGCAGATGCGGCCATTCACAAGTCGAAGGAGTATGCGCGATACGCTCTGTACCTAGACCCGCTTACGGCAGCCGTCTGCTGTCCCGCAGAAATCGACGAAATGGTCGATAAACTGTTTGAGGCTGAAGCCGAATTTCTACCGGACTATAAGTAAAAGCGAAACCATGGACCTGCTTGCTCGAGCCAGCAGGTCCATGACGCAATCTACTTCTTTGTTTTTCGACGAAGGAAACCGATTCCAAAGAGTCCGAGGGCAAAAACTGATCCAGATTCGGGAACGGCATCATATCTGTGGCCCGAAGTTGCACTTAGCTCAACCCCGCTAGTCAATGAATCGATATAGAGAAATCCTTCGCCATACGCACTCGCATTGGCAGACTTAACTGTCCCGTCCCAGTCATTGATTGCAACGGCGGCTCCTCGCATTGTTGAACTCACGTAAAGTGTTTCCCCTACATGCAAGGTGATGATATCAATGTAGTCGAGCAAAACATGCGATGTCCCGTTATCGATGTAGGAATACGCTTTGCCGGTGCTGTTTATGCTCGATGATCCATTGTGATAGCTCACGTCACTCTGAATTCCCGTCTTCTCAATCCCGCTGTTTTCTCCGTTGGAGCTAGACACCGAGACATTCTTTAGCCCGAGATGAATTCGAAATGTTCCTACTGAGCCGGCGCTTCCCGTGACCGTTAGCTTGTCCCAAATCTGATAGGCAGGTTGCCCATCTCCGCCAACATAGGCAGATCCTGGCGCATGGGTCGTCTGATTGGCATTGGCAACTGCCGAATAGCTGAATGATCCATAGTTCCCAATCACAGTCGCATCGGCTACGCCGCCAGCACCGGAATCCGTTCGGAAAGCGTGCTCAGTAGCCGTCAGCGGCCCGGCCAAACCCGATGCTTGGGCGCGAACGTCTGCATTAGGATCAGAAGATGATCCGTATGCGGAGACTATCCCACGAACATCAAGCGCGATGCCGTTGTCACTTGAATAGGCTGAGATTGGAAAGGCAGAAGCGATCAGGAAAAGAACTGCAGTTCGGGAAACTTTCATAGTCATTAACGCTCGTTTCAAGCATGATAAATGCAAATAATCAGAGTGAATTCTACAACGGCAGAAGCTCTGATCTACTAGTTTTATTTCGCAACTAGTGGTTCTATTCTTCAGATACAAAAACGCTCTTTTGATTAGATTTGCATCAATACCTTAGATATTTTCTGCGTGATTTTATACCACTTATTCGATCACTTCGGTGATCCGCTCAAAACTTAGAAAACCGATGTTTCAAGAGCGTCCAGAATGCATCTGGTGCGTCTGTCCAGCGAATCTTTTTGCCTGCGATTTTGTTCCGAGGTTCGTAGGAAATAGGAACTTCGACAATCTTCTCACCGAGTCTGAGCGCTTTTGCAGTGACCTCTGGACAGAACTCAAATCGCTGACATTCGAGGTTAAAACGGCGCATCACATTGGTTCGCACCGCTTTATAACAAGTGGCCTCATCTGTAAGGTGTGCGCCGAACAACAAGCGAACGAACATGCGTAACAAAACGTTCACCAGTTTGTTAGGCAATGCCATGCCCTGGGTGAGGCCATTTGTAAACCGACTGCCGAACACAACGTTCGCATTTCCAGCAAGGATCGGCTGAACTAGAGCGGGAATCTCCTCCGGACGATATTCGAGGTCAGCATCTTGGATGATAACGACTTCCCCGGTGGCGTGCGGCAGAGCTTTTCGAATTGCGTTGCCCTTTCCGCCTTTGATTTGATTGGTTAGGATGACAACTTTATCCTTGTAAGTTTCAAGGATTCTTGGCGTATCGTCCGTGCTCCCATCGTCTACAACAATAATTTGCAATGACAAAGGTAGAGCAAGAAGTCGGTCCAATACTTCAGCTATTGTTCGTTCCTCGTTTAGCACTGGAACGAGCACTGTAACAGTTTGACGCGCTTCTTCGGACATCGACTATTGAAGGATACTTCCTTTTGTAGTCTGGTGTAGTTGACACCAGTTTTTCGGCAATAGAAGCCTGATCTTCATGATTTGCTGAACTCTCCGACTAGGTTCAAAAGCATTAACAATTAGGCGCGGTTTCGCGTTCCTGCACGAATAAACGTGCGTTAGGGGTTTAAGACCCTAGTAAATGTGCCTACAATCGATATTGATAATATGAAGAATCCGAAGTTCTCACATGCGTTTGAGGTGGTTGGTAATCTTCCCGAACCCCTAGCGCCGCTTAAGAAACTCGCTGCCAACTTCCGGTGGACATGGGACCATCCGACGCGAGAGCTTTTCCGCAGCATCGACAAATCTCTATGGGATGCCTCAGACCACAACCCGGTCGTCTTTCTTAACTCGATTCCCAAGGAGAGGCTAGAGAAGCTAGCAGCGGATAAGGTTTTTGTTGCTCGATTACAACATGCAGGCACCGATTTAGAAAATTACATCGGTGGTGAGAATTGGTTCGATCAAACCTATCCCGGCAAAAAGAAAGACACGACAATTGCCTATTTTTGCTTCGAGTTTGGCATCTCCGAAGGATTTCCAATCTATTCAGGCGGTCTTGGAATTCTTGCTGGCGACCACCTAAAAGCTGCCAGTGACCTTGGAATCCCTCTTGTCGGTGTTGGACTTCTCTACAATCGCGGATTCTTCCGACAAAGATTGAGCCACGACGGATGGCAACAAGAGATCTACCCACAATACGACTTCTATCAGATGCCGCTCACTTTGATGCGTGACGCGGAAGAGAAGCCGATCCACATTGGTGTTGAGTTCCCTGACCGCACGGTGACCTGCCAGGTTTGGCGCGCCGAAGTTGGCCGAATTCAGCTTTACCTGCTCGACTCAAACGTTTTAGAAAACCAGCCAACAGACCAAGGCATCACAGACTCGCTCTATAGCGGCGATGAAGAGATGCGCATTCGCCAAGAGATGATTCTTGGAATTGGTGGTATGAAGGCACTTCGAGCCGTTGGCATCAATCCAACGGTTTGCCACATGAATGAAGGTCACGCCGCATTCTTATCAGTTGAGCGGATCCGTCAGTTCATGACCGAGAACGGCTGCGACTTCCGAACCGCTCGCCAAGTCGTCGTCAGTGGGAACATCTTTACTACCCATACTCCAGTGCCTGCAGGTTTCGACTTGTTCCAGCCGCCGCTTCTTGAGCACTATATGGGCCGCGCGGTCAGCGCAACGGGAATGCCGTTCCACGACTTCGTCAAACTCGGACGAGTTGACCCAAGCAACGCTGGCGAAGCATTCAACATGGCTGTGCTTGCGATGGAAAACGCGAACTACGTTAACGGCGTTAGCAAACTCCACGCTAAGGTTTCGCGAAGCATGTTTGCAGGTCGCTGGCCGCTTCATCCAGAGGATGAGATTCCGATTGAAGCCATCACCAACGGTATCCACACAAGCACTTGGACAAGCAAGGCAATGACCGACCTGCTTGACAAGTATCTCGGACCGGCTTGGAGGGAGCAGTCTGACGACACGAGTGTTTGGAGCAAAGTCGATAACATTCCAGACGAAGAGCTTTGGTCGGTTCTGGAAAACCAACGTGGTGATCTTGTCCGATTTGTTCGCCGTCAACTCGGCAAGCAAATGCAGCAGAAGGCGATGGTTAATAACGTCATCGGCTCCGCTTCAGGCATTCTCGATCCGCGCATACTGACCATCGGATTTGCTCGCCGGTTTGCAACCTATAAACGTGGCAGCCTGATGTTAAGTGACCGAGAGCGCCTCAAGCAGATTCTGTTCCACCCCGAACGCCCGGTTCAGATCGTCATCGCAGGAAAATCGCACCCGCGAGATGACGGTGGAAAGACGATTATTCAGGATCTTTGGAACTTCATCAACCATGAAGGTGCCCGTGCAAGAATGGTCTTCATCGAAGACTACGACATGCGCGTTGCTCGAATGCTTGTCCAAGGTGTTGACCTGTGGCTCAACAACCCACGACGTCCATTCGAAGCTAGTGGCACAAGCGGCATGAAGGTTGTGCCAAACGGTGGTTTGAACTGTTCCATCCTTGACGGCTGGTGGGATGAAGCCTACGAACCAGGCATCGGCTGGGCGATTGGCGACCGATCAGACGATAGCTCTGACGGAGGCCATCAAGACTGGCTCGATAGCCGCTCGCTGTATCACCTCATCGAATCTGAGATTGCGCCGACGTTCTATCACCGCATAGACAACGGTTTGCCACGCGACTGGTTAAGGATTGTCAAGCGATCGATGAAGGAACATGCTCCGCAGTTCTCGACCTATCGCATGGTTCGCGAATACACAGAACGCTTCTACATGCCCGCTGCAAGTCGGTACACGAATCTTGCTGGTGATAAGCAGGTTCGAGCTAAGAACGCTCTCCAATGGCGCGATCGTGTTCGATCGAACTGGGGCGACCTCTCTATCGTTGATGTTCATGATGATGCAAAGTCTTCCAACTCTCTTGGAACAGATTTCACCATCACCGCAAAGGTGAAACTCGGAAAAGTTGCACCTGAGGACATCACGGTTGAGGCGGTTGTGGGTCGAGTTGGGCCGAACCGCGAGCTCGTGCACACTCGCATGGAACACCTTAGTCATGTTGAAACGGTCGATGGCGTGTCTGTCTTCCAGGCTAAACTGGTTTGCGACATCACGGGTCACTTGGGCTACACGATTCGGGTTGTGCCATTCAACGAAGATGTTTCTGTGCCAAGCGAGCTAAATCTGATCGCCTGGGGCTAAGCTTCGGGTATTCTGTACGTCCTTGCCGAGAGGTTGGAGCCCAAAGCGCCAGTTTTGGGCTCGTAATTCGCGGTTAAGTTTAAGGAAATATCATGGCTGGCATTAAAGTTCGCATTCGCCTTCGCGCGTACGATCACCGCATTATCGACCAATCCGCTGAGAAGATCACCGATACCGCGCGCCGCACCGGTGCTCGAGTTAAGGGTCCGATTCCGCTCCCCACGAATATTCGACGATTCAGCGTCATTCGCGGTCCGCACATCGACAAGGAGTCGATGGAGCAGTTCGAGCTTCGAACCCACAACCGACTCATCGACATTCTTGAGCCTACCAACAAGACCATCGATGCTCTGATGCGACTCGACCTGCCTAGCGGTGTCGATATCGAAATCAAGAGCGCGTAAGGCTCAAACACAAATCGTTTTTATTGGGCTTATTCTCTATACTTTTTCGCTGATCTTGAACGGATCAACCAAAGTTGCAGAGTAAGCCCCCGACTGGGTATCATTTACCTTTGGCTCTGTGCTTAAGTGCACGAGTTCCGTTCAACGAGAACCACATGGCGACCTATCGAGGAAGAAAGACTGACATCTGCCGCACCGTCGGCTTTGACATTTGGGGACGCGCGAAGAAGCCCCGTAAGCGCAGCGGTTATCCTGCTGGCCAGCATGGTCCTAACATGAAGGACCGACGCCAGTCAGAGTACGGCGAGCAGCTTTTGGCTAAGCAGGTCATTCGACGCTATTACAACCTTCTAGAGCGACAGTTCAGCGGTACGTTTAAGAAAGCTCAGCGAATGCCAGGCAACACCAGCCTTAACTTCCTCCGACTTCTTGAGCTCCGACTTGCAACTGCAGTTTGGAGACTTGGATACGCACGATCACCATTCCAGGCACGACAGATGGTAAGCCACTGCCACATCCTGGTCAATGGCAAGATCGTAAACATTGCCAGCTACACCCTACGCATCGGCGATGTGGTTGAGGTTCGAGATCGTCCTTCCAGCCGAGGAATCGCTACTGCCAATCACTTCGAAGGCGCTGCAGTTCCTGCTTACATGGAAGCCGACGTAACCGGCTTCAAGGGCAAGATCATTGCTCTTCCAGAGCGCGAGGACTTCCCTGGCTTCTTCCAAGAGCAGCAAGTCGTCGAATTCTACGCTCGTTAAGAGTCACCTTCATACGAAGAACCTTGCCTTCCCCCTCGAAAGGCAAGGTTTTTTTGTGCCTCAGTCTTTCTTGGGGGGAAGGAACGGATTGATGCGAACTTTCATAGCTTCAATGTGTTCCAGTTCAAGCTTCTCATAGAGTTCCAGTGGAAGCTTTGCCAAACCATAGACGCAAGAATCCTGGTGCATTCGAACGGAGTATCCGGCGTCTCCGTAGCTATAATGCCACCACTCATCGCGGCAGTTGCTAAACCCAACGCCCATCATTGCGTCATAAAGAGCCATTCTATTTCTTAGGGCAGTTTCGGAAAGTCCGAGTGAGAAAGTTGCAGCCGCCTGAAATCGCTCGTAGGGAGAGCTGATGTCAATAACCTCATTGTTCTCGTCAATGAGCCAAACATCAACTGCAGCGCCAGTACAATGTCCTGGAGGAGCCTTTTGGTCGGTAGGCGCAACCCAGCGACAAACCGTTCGTCGCAACGCTGTGTGGTTTCGCTCAGGATAAGCCTCCACTGCGCATGCATAGATGTGGTCATAAATGCGCTGCTGCCTTTCGATTGGCCGCCATCCTTCGACGAGACCAAGATACATCCCTTTTGGCAGTGCCTGTGCCGCCTTTTCGCACATTTCTGCTACCGTCTGTCTCACGTATGGAATCACGCTTGGGCGAAACATACGCACAGATGGAGCCACCACACGGATATCAACGAGCGGTTCTCCGTTGTCCAACTCTTTGATCTTATTCAGTAAATGAATGGGTTCTGGTGTTCCCTTGGACCAATCTCTCTTGGGACTCAACGACCCCTCACCTCGATAACATCGTTTTTCATCAGTTTTGGATTCTCGACGCGCCTAGTGTACAAAGCACGAATATCTATTCTACGAGTTCCATTGCCCGGACCGGCAATCCGGGTGAGCAAAACAAGATCATTTGGTGTGTTTGGCTTTGGCCCCCCGGCTGCTCTCAACGCATCAATCAGTGTCATACCGCTCTTGAAAGCGACTAATCCTACCCGGACGACGTTGCCTTTCAACTTCACGTGGTCTCGATAAGTCAGCAGCTCGACTTTGATGATGTCCCCTGGTTTGAGGGCAAAACCGGCTTCATGGGGCAAGTCAATGGGAATCTGCTCGCTCCCACGAATGACCAGAACCCGCTCTTGATCTGCCTGCGGACCGAATCCACCTGCCTGCTTTATAGCGTTCGCCACGGATAGGCCAGACTCAAATGGCACCGAACCGGCATGACCCACTCCACCGACAACACCTATGCTATGCGACTCGGTACTCAGCTGAACCGTGACTTCGTCGCCGACCTGAAGTGGCTGTTTTGAGTCAGTGTTTATTGACTCCTCGGTGCCATCCATATGGACAATCTTGACTTTGCTCATGTCGGCATCTTTCGATGGCCTAGCTATTCTCAGAAGGTCTGCGACCCGCCATTTAGGATCAAGCCGAAGCGTTAGCTGAGATTCGACGAGTCCTTTGACATGCACGAATCCTTCTGACGGTAGATAGGTTGTGATCTCAAGTTCGAGGTTTCGCTCAAGTAAGTGCTTACCTTCTGCTTCAAGCTTTTCTTTAAGCCACGTCGCCGACCGAGTCAGAACGAAAAAGCTCCCTAGTTGAGGAACTGAGATCGAACCGTCCACTCCTACTATGCGTCGCACCGAAATCGAAGGGTCGTTGGCACATGTGACGACGATCCCGTCGCCGACAGCAAATGCCCGGCTAGAAACGAAAACCGTCGCGACCAAACAAGTCAGCATCTGGTTTGGATGCTACCTAGCCTTGATCCAGAAGAGCTATTAACTCGAGCTCACGCTCACGTGAGATCCCAAAACGTGGGGGATTTTCGACAGGCGTAGATCTCCACCAATCGAGCGTATCGCGAGTCGTATCTTCCAATGGACGATACCGCAACCCGCGCTTAATCGCCTTATCTGAGCTTATATCAACTAAACCATCGGAGTTACCGTCAAACGGAAACGAAAGCGGAAACTCCTTCATAAAGTCGATTTCGTTCTGCGTTAAAAACTCTTCGCTAACCCACCTAATCTCGGCGGCGGCCCCAGTTCGACACGCCTCAAGAAGGGTTAGCCAGGTCCTTGTCGGGCCGGCAGTGTTGTAGATACCTCTCAGCTCATTTTCTAGACCAGTGACCATGAATTCGGCAAGATCGCGAACATCGATGACTTGCATCGGAGCTTGCCGCCGGTCCGGACACAGAACTGTCCCACCGCTGCCCACTCGCTCCACCCAATGTGTAAAGCGGTTTGTCGGGTCATATGGCCCCACGATAAAGCCAGGTCGGACGATCAAGCCTCGATCTCCAAACACGCTTTCAACTGCTTCCTCGCAGAGAACTTTCAGCGGTCCGTAGGTTTCGCCATTGACCACATCTCCCTCTGGATCGCCACCCATTTGAACAGGTGCGCTCTCGTCAGAACCAGCAATCGCAGGTTCCTTGTATACGCTGATCGTCGATACGAACAAATATCTGGTGACAGACTGGAAGAAATCGACGCTCTGCTTAACGATCTTGGGCAAGTATCCGCAGGTGTCCACGACGACATCCCATTCGTCGGGATACATCCCAGGGAAGCCGCCTGTGCGGTCGGCTAGAATCTCGCCCGCACCTTGAATGTTATGCGATCCCTTGGATCCACGGTGAAGCAAAGTAACCTGGTGCCCCTTGGCAATCGCCGCTTTAGCGAAGTGTCTTCCGACAAAAACTGTGCCACCAATGACGAGAATACGCATCGTATGAGGATACGCCAACCTACATATCTTAAAGTTCCGGGTCTACTATTGGGTATATGTCGTCTGCAAAAACAGTTTCGTCCACCCGAACCGTCATGAGCGAAATCATGACCCCCAACGACGCCAACTTCTTGGGGAAAGTTTTTGGAGGACGTCTGCTGGCTCTGCTCGACCTCTGCGCCTACACGACGGCAGCCCGTTTCTGCGGCGATGCTTGCGTAACCGCCAGCTTCGACCGTGTTGATTTTCACCAAGCCATCGAAGTCGGTGAAGTTGTTACGCTAGAGGGTATGGTCAGCTACGTGGGCCGCTCAAGCATCGAGGTCACCATCGAAGTAACGGCAGAAAACATCCTGCAAGGCACCAAACGCCACACCAACACAGCACGAGTAACCATGGTTGCCATCCGGCACAATGCTCCGGTTGAAGTTCCAAGATTGATCTGTGAGTCGCGAGAAGACAAAATACACTTCTTGCAGGGCAAACTTCGACGTGAACTGCGCATAAAGCAACGAAACGATTCTGATCGCATTTTAAACGGCTACGAAATTGCCACCGATGAAGAGCTCGACGTCTTTCTCTCGCAGGATCAGCTTAGCTAACTTGACCGAATCCCCCATAGAAACGCTTGCAGGAACTCCGATCTCTTGAATCCTAATTCCGACTTTTCCCGCGCCTCTCGGACGAAGCTCGCGACGTTGCTGTTTCTGACTACCGCAACTTTTGGATTCCTTCAACCGTTTGTCCCGCTTTTCATGAAGTCCTCTGGCCTCATGAAAGGTGAAGTCGGTTTGGCGACTGGAATCGGCACAGCGATGGCACTACTGATTCAGCCGATCTTGGGAAAATGGTCGGATAAGGTCGATGCTAGACGACCATTCATTTTTATCTGCTCACTAGTAGCCTTCTTTGCCTTTACCTCCTTCCCATATGCCACTTCGCTGGCAACATTCTGCCTTCTTTTTGCTTTAGGCACCAACGGTACGACGTATCTGCAAGCTTCGACGGCCGCGATTGCCGGACGAATGGTGAGCGGGCCAGGCGGGGGAAAAGTCTATGCCTCACTAAGAGTTTGGGGGTCGGTTGGCTACATCATCGTTTCACTGACGACGGGCATATTGTTGCGCTACTTCCACAAAGGGCCGCTTGGCAAGGCAGAACTAGATCCGGTCTTCTTTATTGGCCCATCCCTTTTCTTAGGGATCGCAGCCCTTGCCTGGTTCCTACCGGATCGTAGAAACCGCGACGAGCAAGCTGTCTCTAGGGTTAAGGTTCCAATCTCGGGCAACCTCAAAACCTTCCTCATTTCTTACTTTCTTTACAACATTTCGTTGTACGGAGCGACCTCGTTCCTCAGCATCTATATGGAGACACTTGGCGCTGATGGACTGTGGATAACCGGAATGTTTGCCGCAGGCGTCGTCATCGAAGTCATGGTGATGACTCAATCTGGAGCTTGGTCAGACCGGTATGGAAGACGTCCAGCGTTAGCGATCTCGTACATTCTGCTCCCTATCCGGCTTTTTCTGTATGCACCGGCAACTGGTCCGTTGTGGTTACTCATGGTTCAGAGCTTGCACGGAATCAACTTTGGAATTGTTGGGGCTGTTGCCGTAGCGTTTGCCAATGATCTAGCCGGCGAAGGCACTCATGGTCAGGCACAAGCTCGACTTTTCGCCACCCAAGGATTCGCCGCCGCAGTTGGGCCAGTGCTATTTGGGTTTACGAGCGAGGCTTTCGGGTTGCGAACCATGTTTGTCGTCGCTGGTGCGATCGCACTCGCAGCCGCCGTTGTTCTCGTCTTTGGCGTCGAAGACTCCCATTCTGGCTCACGCAGTATCGCTGACCGCTTTCCGACTTCGCTTCGCCCATTCGTTGCGTGGCTTGACCATCCTCCGCGTTTGATGAGGAACAAGTAGGTTTAGGCTTTTGGTCTTGGCTAATTCACCTCTCATGCTCAGATTTAAGGCAGCCTACGCACCTTTCATATCGAAACATTATTCAGTGGACGTTCTATCGCCGAAAATGGGCAGACAAGCGTGACTCATCTGCAAAGGTCTCGCTTGTAAGTAACAATCTCAATTGACTCTTCAGGATAGAGGAGCAACACGAGGACCCAAGCGCACTCTTAAAGTGCAACTCTTCCCCGCTAAGCTAAAGGCTAGCGGGGCTTTTTCTTTTTAAGCTAGCGGTAGAGTTCGCACAATGACTTCGGTTCCGCTTTCAACTTGCAAAGCCATACCATTGATCAAGAACTCATTTCGCAGATTCATGCTCGACAGAAATCCATGTTCTGGCGAGGATAGACAATAATTGACCTGACCAGCGACGGTTTGACCAGCATAAACCTTTGCCGATGGCTCCAGCATCATGTCTGATTGGATCGCGACCCAAGTCTTGTTGGTATGTCCTCTGCTGTAAATGCGCATCAGCACTTCCTGCCCCAAGTAGCACCCTTTTCGATAGGAGATGTGCTTAGCCTCAAAGTCTTTTCCTAACTCTGGCGGAAGGGTCTTTGCGTTCATATCCTTGCCCCATGCAGGGATTCCGTTCACAAGCCGTCGTAACTCAATAGCCTCCTGGCTCGCCACGGGAATACCAGTTAAATCGAGTGATTCGCTAAACCAAACATCGATACCGCCGCCTGCCCGATTTGACTCAAATAGAAGCGTCCCAGGTGGGACTGAAGGCTTTAGCCGTTCGAGCGATTCGACCGCTCGCGGACCTTGAATTGACCACCCAGTCAGAGTTTCAGTCAGATTCTCCGCTTCGATGTCCTCAAGGATGACCATTTTATTAAATCGTTCGAGTACGGCCTCTATGCAGGCGTTCTCAACTGAAATGTAGATCGAATCGCCTTTAGCCCAAGCATCGAGGCGCGCCACCGGTTGCCCAGTCGCCGTACAAAAGCAAAACGAGATCGAGCCACTCTCTGTGAGCATTCGCATGTCGTTCGTCGCTTGGCCTTGTAACCAATCTAGTCGATCCTCGCCGGTGACCTTGATAAGAGAAACACCGGTTAGGGGGAAACAGGCACAAGATGACTTAAATTCTTCGTATCCAACCATAGACTCAGCGACACTCGCCGCTATCTGCTACGATTGCAGGCAGGGGATTGTGCCGGAATGTTTTTACTCTTTCTAGGGCTTGCTGGTGCGTGGTTTGGAGCTGGGGCCGAAGTTCGTCACTTAGAAAGCAAAGCCGCTCACCAAATATCAAGTCAGCTTCAGGGCGAACATCGCCGAGTTTCGGTGCGAACACGCCTTGGGCTAGAGGGTGTTTCAGGGATTATCCATGAGGTCACCATCAAAGCATCGAAGTTTCAAACCCCAGGGCTACCACTTTTCACCGAACCTGAAAGGACACAAAGCGGCAAAATACGAACTCTGCGACTAGACCTAACCGACTTTTCACTGGGAAGCCTTCACATGGATCGACTCAGCGCCAGTATCCCAGACTGTCGATTCGACATGGGGCAGGCAAAGAAGGGGCAGATCATCCTGAGCAAGAGCGGAATTGGCGATGGATCTGTTTCCATCAAAGCCAAGGACCTTGAAGACTTTATCCTGCATAAATTCCACGAGATCAAACGCGTCAAAGTTGTGTTGCAAGATGGACGGGTGAAAGTCAGCGGTTACGGTGAATTCATCGTCATTGCGACCGAGTTTTCAGTGGACGCTAAGCTTGTTGCGGAGAAGAACAAACTCATGCTTCGCGATGCAGTGATCACCTTCGACGGCAATACCGCTGACCCAACCTCTCAGCAACTTTTGCTCGACACGCTCAATCCGGTGGTCGATCTGGATGCTGATTTACACCTTTTCGGCGCGATTGACGTGAACAAGATCGTCACTGATAAAGGGATTTTGACTGCTAGCGGGAAAACGCAGATTCCAGTTCGTCCGAAAGAAACACACTAGCCAAGGGCAGCGTTCATCTCGTCGACTAGGGCTTTCATAGCCTCGGCATAGTCCGCAAGTTTCAGTGCCACGAGTTCATCGGTTGCGCCTATGATTCGCGCAGCTAACAACCCAGCATTCTTTCCGTTTCCTATTGCTACGGTCGCAACTGGGATTCCGGCGGGCATCTGCACAATCGAATAGAGCGAATCAACTCCGCTAAGCGCCTTAGTCTGAACCGGAACCCCGATAACAGGCAAGGTCGTCAGCGAGGCGATCATTCCGGGAAGGTGTGCCGCTCCGCCTGCACCGGCGATGATCACTTTCAGCCCCCGGCTTCTTGCCGATTTTGCATACTCGTACATCGCGTCTGGCGTTCGGTGGGCGCTCACAACCTTGATTTCGTAGGCGATGCCAAACTCGGCTAGAACATCGCCTGCGGGTCTCATGGTGTCTAGATCGCTACTGCTTCCCATGACGATGCCAACAACGGAACTCATGCTTTCATTGTGGCATCGTTGGTTCAATCGCTATGTTCGCTTGCTCATGCGCAATTTTGGCGAGTTGCTGTGCGATCCGGCTTCGCTCATCCGTTGAGAGTCCTGGCTCCCTCAATTTCGCCGCCAACGATTCCAGAGTATCAGCCGATTCAACCGTTACATCCGTCGCGACTACGAGCTGGGTATCTGCTTCCTCCGGTGCTGGTGGAGTTGGAGGAGTTGGAGGAGTCGCGTATTTGGCAGCTTTGCCCATCAATTTAGTTCGAATGATTTCGCTTATGGTTCCAGAGTCTAGGAATGGAGCGAGAGCGGGAAGTAATCCCTCGTGGAAGCGCCCGCCTGCCGCAATCCTCTCCCTTATGATCGCTGACAGGTCTTCAGCCTTTGTGAACGGGGCAATGGCGATGAGCGCACCGAAGTCGTTGTCTTCATCGCTCTCCCGTTTTCGTTCATCGCTCACATAAGCCGACAACATTCTGCTTTCGACGCCGATCGTTGCATAGGTCGCGGTTTTCGGATCAAGTTCCTCGAAAAGGCTTGCTGAGATACGCCCTTGCTGTATCAGCTCACGAAGCACAGAATTGTATCGAAGAGCTACTCTCTCTTGCCCACCATCAAGGGCACCAGTGAGACTTGCGTTTTCGCACAAATCTGAAATCTCTCTCAGAAATCTAAGTATTGAATTGCTCTGCATTGGTTTCACCATTTTTCATTTTCAAATGCAGGACCAAGCTTCTGCCGGAGCGCAGCCCTGCCTGCATGAAGGTTCCATTTCACGGTGGTTGCTGGTAGCTCCAGGTAGGTCGCTATTTGACCCACTGAGTATTGCTCCCCGTAATAAAGGCGAATGCACTGTGCCATCAGCGTAGGCAAACGCTCGATGGCTTCCTGGATGATGTTCGACATTGCAACCGCACCCGCTTCTGGGGCAGCCTGCAGTTGTCGATCCATTTCATGAATCGATAAATGAGTGTTAATGCCTTCTCGGGAAAGACGTCGCGCACGATTTCGAACAATTGCTGCGAGCCAAGGCCCAAACTTCGTAGGATCTTGGAGTTGCTTGAGAGACCGAAAGGCCGTGATGAAACCGTCTTGGACGGCATCTTCAACCAATTCGCCCTTTAGAACCGTTCCCGCGACAGCACGCATGGCGGCACGGTACCGACATGCGAGCCACTCAAACGCTTCGCGGTTACCCATGCGGGCTTCTGCAATTAGTTCAAGCTCTTTTTCGCCAACATCCATCTGACTGTGAATTCCTTCGATAGATGGAGTCCACATAACCCCTAACCGATAGAAGAATTTGCAGATTTAGGTTTCTTGAGTTAAGAGAGGTATTTCAATTGATCAAGGGTTCGGTTGCCATTCGACATGTCCGTCTCCGAAGATCAAGGCTCGTCCGCTTGAGCCAACGACATAACCCAGCTGTGTTTTTGAAGGATCACCTGATATTGAACCTCCACCATAGATGTAGTTCACGCGTGAAAGCAAGCTTAGATCCATCATGTATGGATTGAGTTTGTCTGTGAAATCAGTTCCATCCGGAAAGACATCATCATAATCAGCTGTGTACATTTGGATCGCAGTGCCGGCTTGTTTCGCCGCAGCCATCACCTCATCCTTATCGAGACGGTTTTTGAGCTTGTTAAGTGCTACTAAATTGAGATTCAGGATTGGACGAATCATCAACGATCCTTGCGACTCGTAGACCACGGCGTTCTGTCCTTCAGATAGTTCACACCGATTTCCATCCGAAGTGATCAATGCGTAGGTCGGTGTGAACTTATTTTCGGTCTGGCTGGGCTGTGTAGAACCTAGATTCTGTATTAACGCCGTCGGAGCGGCTGCTCGGTATCTTTCCCCATAGGCTACCCACTGCGAAGACAGATTGAAATCTTTCCGTAGCCCAACTCGAGTCTTGCCGGACGCTATTGTAACGTAACTAGATTCCTGCTCTCGTCGAATCTGGTCAGGCGGAATGCCCACGAAATCACCTTGCGGAACGACTCGAAATGTAAAAACACTCAGTTTCCCTCCAACTCGTTTCCAAGTCGTCATAAATGGATTTCCCTGTTCGTCGTAGTCAAAGCTCGCGGAGGTCGGAATTGAGCCCTGTCGGATCGCCAAGCCTTGACTGTTCACCCAGCGGTACTTAGTCTCGTCAATGCCGTTTGTCTTCGTATTTTCCCATTCGAAGAACTCTAGCTTCTTTGAGTTGAAACGGACCCTGCTCTGTTCGTCAATCGCGCCGAGAGAACTGACCGAGTTAGTCACCGAGTACACCATCCGAACTTTTCCAGAATTCGTTTGCCTAAAGATGCAGATGATTGCTGAACCTGGGAGTGGACCGGCTTCGATAAACGAAAGCGATTCTCCTTCGCCAAGCGTGACTGCTTGATTTGCTTTTCGAGTCCTCAGGTCCCAACGCCAAATGACGTTTTTGTTAAGACTAGGAACCTGGTAAAAGACGGCGGTTCCATCGCGTGAAATCGCCAAAGATTCGCCACCAGCTGCTACTGAAATCGGAGGCAACAATGCTAACGCCCCATTCGGCATCTGCAATATGTCGATCTCTCGCTTGATCAATTGCACGTCGTTAAGCGTAGGCAACTGAACAGCAGCTCCCGACGAAATCAGGAGCGTTCCAATGAGCACAACTGGAAAGACCTTCACATCTTAGGGACTCTGCACAGCCCTCTTCTGGTTCAGCATTATTACAAGATTCTCTTCGTACGTTATAAGGCACAACCGAGCCTAACCCCAGCAACTTAGGTGTCAATGCGTCATCATCTAATGGATGCCGAAGACGGAATCATTAGTGGAACCAGTGGAAAAGGCTGTCCTTGTTTATGTAAACGAGGATGAGGCTGAAGACTCGATGGTCGAGTCAGAACTTGAAGGGTTATGCGAAGCTGCGCACGTCGAACCCCTCGTCGGCATTCGTCAACGCCTTGATCGGCCCTACAAAGCTACCTATGTGGGTAGCGGAAAGGTCGAGGAGATCGCTCTTCTTGCCAAAGAATCTGAGGCCGACATAGTCTTGATCGATGGCGAACTTTCAGGCATTCAGCAAAGAAATCTTGAGGAGCATTTGGGGGTCAAGGTCATCGACCGCACTCAACTCATCTTAGATATCTTCGCTCGCCGAGCGCGAACGAGAGAAGGCATGCTTCAAGTGGAACTCGCCCAGTTAACCTACATGAAGCCGAAGCTTATGTCGGTCTACACGAAGTTCGAGCGCCAGAAAGGTGGCATTGGAATGCGCGGTCCCGGTGAAACGAAGCTGGAGACTGACCGCCGTATGGTCGAAACGCGAATAAGCAAGCTCAAAGAAGAGATCGAAGATGTCAAACGAGTTCGAGATCAACAGCGGGCAAGTCGCAGGAAACACCCGTTCCCCTTTGGCACGATTGTCGGTTACACCTCTGCTGGTAAGAGCACCCTGATGAACCGGCTGGCAGGAACTGAGCTGTTAGCTGACGCAATGCCCTTTGCAACGCTTGACCCAACTACCCGCAAGATCGACTTGCCTGAAGGATACGCTCTCTTTCTGACAGATACTGTCGGATTCATTCGAAATCTCCCCACCCACCTCGTCGCGGCGTTTCAATCAACTCTTGAGGAGGTTACATTCGCCGACTTTGTTCTTCATGTCGTCGATGTCTCTAACGCATCTTGGGATCTTCAACGAGACGCGGTCATGGAAACACTGCGAATACTAGGCGCAGAAGACAAGCCGATCATCACCGTTTTCAACAAGATCGACGCGAACGAGGACCCCAGTTTTGTTCGGAGACTTGCTGCGCAATGGGAGAACTCAGTCGCGATTTCAGCCGTCACGGGCGAAGGTATTGACGACATGCTCCGCGCTATCGTGCGACAAGTCCGAGACTTGCTCGGGTTTGTTCGCGCTCTGGTTCCCTATGACCAGTCCGGCTTAGTCCAGAACTGCTATGACTACGGAAGAGTTCACACCGTTGATTATCGCGAAGAAGGAATCTTCGTCGAAGCCGAACTCGTGGCAGAAATGAGAGTCAAGTTAGCCAAGTATGCCGTCGAAACCGCAACATAAAGGCAGGATCAAACCCTACGATTCCCGGTAGAAATGCCGATACAACCGTTAATGGCGAAGTTTGCCTTTCGGTTACAAAAGGTACTAGAGTATCGAGAATATGAGGAAGAGTGGGCGAAACAAACCTACCTTGACGCTAAGGCTACGCGCATAAAGGTCGAAGCTGAGATCTTGAGCATCCAACACATGCGAGAAGATGTCCTGCGCCAACCTGCACTCTCTCTCAACGAATATCGAGCCATCGAGGAAACAGTTCTCAGGTTTGATGATATGGAAACAGAAGCTGAGCTTCAGAAACAAGCGGTCATGGTTGATGAACAAAGAGCCGAAACTGCATGGCAATCCAAGCATCAAGAAGTTGAAATTCTAAAGACACTCCGTGAAGAAGAGCTTGAAGAGTTCAACAAAGAAGAGGCAAAGAAGGAGCAAGCCGAACTCGACGAATGGGCAGTTCTTAGGAGGGCCGCTTAATGGCAGATGGACCTTTAGGAGTATCGGGTGTTCAAGCCAGAATGTCGCAGATCGAATCAAACCTGAGGCAACTTCAGCGAGGCTCAGGGAATGAATTTGGATCACTGTTGAATGGACAACTTGCACAAAACATCCAAAATCCAAATACGCCGTTCAACCCTTTTGGCCCGGGTACGTCGCTAAGTGGAGCGGTTAAGGTACCGCCTGTTGAGCTTAGATTAAAGGCAGATGCAGCTGCAAGAGCAGCAGGAGTTCCTACTGAGCTACTTTGCGCAGTTGTAGATGCCGAAAGTGGTTGGGACCCGCAAGCTAAGTCTGATGTCGGGGCAATGGGTCTTATGCAATTAATGCCTGGAACCGCAAGTGATCTTGGAGTTACAAACCCGTACGACCCAGAACAAAATTTGAATGGCGGGGCGCGCTATCTTAGAAAACTCCTCGATCAATTTGGTGATACCAAGCTGGCGCTTGCTGCCTATAATTCCGGTCCTGGCAGGGTTAAAGAATACAACGGCATCCCACCCTTCTCCGAAACTCAACAGTATGTAAACCGCATCATGGCTCGCCTTGGTAAGGTTCAATGAAGAAGCTCATTTTGATTTTGGTTCCGTTGCTTCTTCTCGGCGGAGGCGGATTCCTCGGCGTTGCGTACATGGGAATCGTCAAGGTTCCAGGTATCACAACTGTCAAAAAGAGGCTCGTTTCTTCAAAAGAGGAACGTCCGGCAAGCTACCTGTTCTCATCCACCCTCAAGGTTTCGAAACGTTTACCCGATCCAACTGTCAAGCCGAAACCACCGGTCATCGACCCAAAACCTGGTCAGAAGAAAATTGCTGACCTTTGGAGCCAAATGGAGCCAAAGAAGGTCGCAGAAATCGCTGCAAACCTTACCGACACCGATGTGGCACCTATACTCGTGCAAATGAAGACGGACTTAGTCGCGAAAATCATAGCCGCGATGGAGCCAGACCGGGCAGCGACCCTCTGCACTGCGATTAAGAACTTGACGAAGAAAGCTTAGCTTCCTCAAGCTTTTCTCGAACGGTATCCGCAGAAGCCAGGTCAGATATGTCATCTGCAACGTGCTTCCACCTGATTGTGCCCTCTTGGTCAAGAATGAACTCGGCGGAAAGCATTCTTGCGTCTCCCACGGGCAAGCCAGGTTTGTAACCCTGAAACATGGCTCCGATCGCTCGACGCATGACCTTTGCGTTGGCGAGCTGATTTACATTGCCGCGAGGAACTCCAAACTTATCGTGCAGGGTCATCTCAACGTCGCAGACGAGGGGGTGAACTACCCCAAGTTGCTCACGAAAAGACGCGGCTCGCTCAACGTCTGACATCACCACAAAGGCAACATTAAGGTCATCGCCAAGCTCTTTGAGCTTGGCGATTTGTTGCTTGCAGAAGATGCATCCAAAATGCCGAAGGAATACCAAAGCAATCGGACCGGTTTTGACCAAATCGCGAAGGAAAACCTTCTCACCCGTATGCAAGACTAGCTCTGAGCTAAGCAAAGGCACAGTTCAGTCTACTTCACAAAGATAAGTTGGCATTAGGCCTAATCGATGACTTCCTGAAGTTGCTTTGCCCGTGAAGGATGCTTCAGCTTCTTCAGAGATTTCTGTTCGATTTGCCGAATCCGCTCGCGAGTAACTTGAAAAGCCTTTGCGACTTCTTCCAAAGTGTGAGGCTGTCCATCAGTCAAACCGTAACGCATCGCAATCACATCGCGCTCTCGGTCAGTAAGGGTATCAAGGATCTCTTCAATTCGTGAACGAATGACAGATCGAACCGCAGCATCCGCTGGGGTTTCGTTTTGCCGATCGACGATGAACTCTGCCAGAGCCGCATCTTCGCTGTCACCAACAGGTGTATCTAAAGAAAGCGGTTCAATAATGGCTCGATGGTAGTCCTGAACCTTGTCACTGCTGAGGTTAAGCGTATCTCCAATTTCGGAACTGGTCGCTTCCCTGCCTAAGCACTGTTGTAGTTGGCCGGCAATCTTCATCATCCGATTGACTGCCTCCAAAGTGTGTACAGGCACTCGGATCGTCCGGCCATGATCACTTATCGACCTTGAGATGGCTTGCCTAATCCACCAAGTGGCATAGGTACTAAATCGAAATCCTCGGTCTGGATCGAACTTTTCAACCGCACGAATGAGGCCCATGTTTCCTTCCTGGATCAGGTCTTGCATGAGCAATCCGCGCCCAACAAATCTCTTGGCGATGCTGACAACCAATCGGAGGTTAGCTTCAACCAACGCATTTTTGCAGTTGCAACAACCAGAGCGAGCATGTCTTGCAAGTCTCGTCTCTTGGTCCGGAGTTAATAGAGGTATTCGTCCAATCCTCTTTAACCACATCCTGACAGAATCATCAATTGCGAGCGAGTCGAGATCAAACTGAAGCGATTCTGGTACATCGGAGACAGGTTCGCGTCGTTCTTTTTGAACCCCTTTTGAAGACTTTGCGTGGTGCCAACTCAGCCTCTCAGCTGGACATCCCTCGATAGTCAAATTCTCCGCCAACGCTGGCATTTGACTCGCATAAGCTACGTCGCCTAAATGCGAAAGATCAACCATATTGTATTTCGACCCCCCTTCCCGGGCCTTGCGTCACACTATAGCCTAGGTTCAGCTAAACGCCAACCGTTGCAAACGAAGTGTGACGTTCAGTTCGCAAAAAAACCGAAGGTTGATGTGATATATATTCGTATATCATCAAGTTCCTGGTGTTTTCCTATCAATAACTTTATGTAACTTAAGCTATTTTCAGGTCATTCGTTCCCAGTTCTTTGACTTCTCCAACTATTCTGGCTCTCTTATTTTCCTGTTGCCAAATCCGCAGTTCACAAAAACTGATTGGCCATACGGAAGAAATTCAAGGAACAGTAAAGACCGGTAAGAAGCTTGCCCAAAGGAGGCGGGATGCTTGGATTAGTTGCCGCACACATCCAGGTCTCGAAGAGGCCGATACCAACCTACAACTATTTTGGTGTCGATAGCTCAACTTTTTGGAACCTCTCAGGTTGGATGGCATTAGGTCGCGGAGTTAAGGACTTGTTGATGTCGGGCACGTGCTGTTTCGACCGTTAGAATCGCGTCTCTGCGTCAAAAGAACATGTTTATGCCGCTATAGTCTCGTCACGAACGGCGTCCCTTATCTTGATATCAAACTTGCACACGTGAGTTACGAACCAGTGTCCAAGGTTGCTAACAATTTCTTGTCGCAGTTCCTGCGTTAATCCCTCATCAAAGACCCGCTCACACAATACATCAACTCTGTCTAGCAGTCCTCGGTGGGCGGCTTTGTCACCTTCTGCAAACGGACTGTTCAATCGGTCGAATATCTCTTCCTCATGAGCAAAATGCAACTGCATATGATCAATGAGTTGCGAAATCTTGTCAATCACCTCATCGTCACTCGCTTTGTCAAGGACCAGTTGGTTCAGTTCGTTGAGTAACTTGACCCATTCCGCATGCTCCGTGTCGATTTGACTATCACCCGTTATCATAGCGCTGGTCAATTCATACTGCATCAAAGTTATATTCGGAGCATCTGGTGTGTAAGACCATATTTCAAATCAAAAAGGGCTTCCTCTACACGAGAAAGCCCTTACCTTTACTAGGGTTCTTGACCTTAAATTACGCCTTGCTCTCTCAGTTCAGGATAGTGACAAGCCTTGAACTTCTTACCGCTTCCGCAAGGGCACAGATCGTTCCTGCTCGTCTTCTTCCAAACCTCTTCCGAGATGGACTTTGGATCTACTGGCGTTGGCTCCTCAGGTTTGATCGGAGTGAACATCGTCGAACCCAAAGCTGAAATACCCGCTGCGTTTGGTTCGTTTGGATACTCCTCTTCAGCTTGGATGACCTGGACGTCTTCTGCTGCCTGCTGTTGAGGCTGAACTCGCAGATGGAAGATCATGCGTGAAGCTTGGTCGCGGATACTCTTCAACGTCATTTGGAATGTATCGTAAGTCTCACGCTTATAAGCAACCAGCGGATCAACCTGACCATAGCCACGAAGACCGATACCCTCACGGATATATTCGATCGTTTGCAGGTGAGTCATCCAATGGTCGTTGATAGCCTTAAGCAAGACCCACTTTTCGACCTCTCGCATAGCATCTTCACCACTTTCAGATACCTTCGATACATACGCTTGATGAGCAAGTGACTCGACATATGCGACGAGATCTGGTCCAGGCTGGTACTTTTCGAGATCGGCAACGGTAGCGTAATCAAGAAGTGGGAAGACCTCGTTGAGGTCCTCGAATAGCACCGAGTGATCGTAAACACGAGTGCCATCTTCTTCTACCATCCACGCATTGTTGACCATATCCTTGATCACGTCTTGCAAGTAAGTCGTCAACTCTTCACGAACATCCCTGCCAAGCAGGATTTCGCGGCGCAAGCCATAAACGTGCTCGCGCTGAGCGTTCAAAACGTCGTCGTACTCAAGAACGTGCTTTCGAGCTTCGAAGAAGTGGTTTTCGATTCGCTCCTGAGTCTTCGCAATCATCTTGCTCAAGAATCCGGCTGTGACTTCTTCCATTGGCGGCCACATCTTGAGAACCGGGTTCTCCATCATGTTCGCATTGAAGATTCGCCAGAGTTGATCCTCTAGAGCGACAAAGAACTTCGATTGGCCTGGGTCGCCCTGTCGACCGGCGCGACCTCGCAACTGGTTGTCAATTCGTCGCGATTCGTGACGCTCGGTACCAAGGATGAAGAGTCCACCAAGGGCACGAACTTCTTCAGCAGCAGCGCGGCGCTCCTGATCGTCGAGCGGGAGCGGAGGAGCGGCTCGTTGGTTACCGCCACGTCGGAAGCTGGAATAAGCGTCGCCGTACTGGTCGACTTCAGACCCTTCCATTTCTTCGCTCTTCGTTCGAGCCATTCGAACAAGCTCGTCCTCAATGCGACCACCCAAAAGAATGTCAACACCACGACCTGCCATGTTTGTGGCAATCGTAACCTGACCCTTTCGACCTGCTTCAGCGATGATCAACGCTTCGGCTTCGTGGTTCTTAGCGTTAAGAACGTTGTGCGGAATGCCGTGCATCAAAGCTTCTTCGAGGTATTCCTTGTTTTCCTGCGGTAGCTTGAATTGCTCCAGACACCAATCGAGCCAGTCGCCCTTCATGACGTCACCGCTATAGCCGATTTTAGCCAACAAGTTCGAAAGCGCTTGTCGATCGATATCTTTCAGATCTGTCTCGTACAGGCGCTTTGCTTCGGCGGCCTCTTCTCCCTTCAAATCTTTCTTGAGGGCGACCCGGTCGTAAAGTCTCCAAGCGACTACTAATCGGCGAAGCATGTCGCTCGTCAATCTTTCGCTAACCAACTCGGACATTTCAACAGATCGAGTTCCAACGAGAGCTGGTTGCTGCTTTGTATAAAGGTGGAGCAACTCCCATGCGACGCCTCTAAACTTGGCTTCCAGCGTCTTGTAAATAACGTCTGGCATGTCGTCTCGAACCATCGGTCGGTGTGTAGGAATCGTGACAACGTCAAGACCGTAAATCTTTCTGAACTCGTCTTCTTCCGTCTTAGCCGTACCGGTCATACCCGCTAGCTTGTTATAAAGGCGGAACAGGTTCTGGAACGTAATCGTAGCAATGGTCTGACTCTCTTCCTGAACAGTAACGCCTTCCTTCGCTTCAAGAGCCTGGTGAAGACCGTCAGAGAATCGTCGACCATACATTGCTCGACCTGTGTTTTCGTCGATGATAACAACTTCACCACGCTGGACGATGTAGTCAACGTTCTTGTCGAACAAGGCATAAGCCTTGACCGACGCGTTCACATGGTGGAACATTCGAGGATCGGCGGCAATGTTATCAATGCCGAGGAGTTCCTCGATGTAGTCCATGCCTTCCTCAGTGAGGTTGGCACTATGGTTCTTTTTATCTGCCGTGAAGTGGAGTTCAGGTTTGAGTTGACAAACGACCTTATCCACGACTTTGTAAACGCTAACGTCTTCGTTGGACCGGCCGCTGATAATATGCGGCGTTCGGGCTTCGTCGATAAGGATCGAGTCCACCTCGTCGATCATCGCGTAGTTGAGTTCGCGCATGACCAAATCCTCTTCCGAGAAAGCCATGTTGTCTCTCAGATAGTCGAAGCCAAACTCGTGGTTGGTGCCGTAAGTGATATCGCAACCATAAGCTTCTCGGCGCGAACAAGGCACGAGGTTGAGGTAGCGAGGATCTCCAACGATGTCTGCGCCGGGTTCGAAAATATAGGAACCTCCAAGCTCATCGCTATCCATGCTTTGCCCTTGGATAACGCCAACAGTCAACCCGAATGCATGGTAAATCGGCCCCATCCAGACAGCGTCACGACGTGCAAGGTAGTCGTTTACCGTAACAAGGTGAGCGCCACGGCCGGATAGAGCATTGAGCACCAAAGGAGCGGCGGCAACAAGGGTCTTTCCTTCACCCGTTCGCATTTCAGAGATTCGGCCCTGGTGCAGAACGACACCACCAATCAACTGGACATCAAACTGCCGCATACCGAGTCTGCGCTTGCTGACTTCGCGAACAAGAGCGAACACTTCCGGAAGCATCTTGGTCAGGTCTTCGCCAGCCTGCGCACGTGACCGAAATTCCTGGGCTCGGGCGGCAATCTGCTCTTCGGAGAGCGTTGAAATCGATGACTCAAGGGCGTTGATCTCCTCGATTACCGGGAGAATCCCTTCGACGTCTCTCTTGCTCGTATCAAATAACTTTCTTAATAGTTGAAGCATGTATTGGTGTTGCTGACTTCAGCTCAGCATGGGCTAACGGCATACGCACACTCATGATGCCAAATCGACATAAAAAGCCTTTCTTTTCATGAGATTTCGGCAGACAGAGGGGTTTGGAAGGCACCTTCATCCGGCGGTAAAACCCGCCAACTGGTGTCCTGCTATCGCA
>DDEQ01000015.1:0-29693 GCA_002336105.1 Chthonomonas sp. UBA1950
TGTTGACATCCCCGACACGTTTGAGCAGATCCTCGTTTCGTCTGCGAGCTGACAGTCCTTTGGTTGGCAAAGGGATAGGCGCGAGCCAACCCTAAGCCACCCTCATCAAAGGTTCACGTCAACCGTAGAGTCTTCTTCACCAGTCGTATTCACATAAGCGATACCAGCGATGCTACAACCAGCAGAAAGAAGAAGGCTCACGCTACGGCGAAGGTCTTGAGTGCGAGTCACACCAAGCTCAGATAGAAGAACAACAGCATCCGTCTGAGCGCCAAGAACAGAGGCATCCACCGAACTCAATGCAGGTGAAGTCTCAATCACAACAAAGTCGCCAGCCGCCTTCAAAGACTCAACCAAAGAAGCCATCTTCGTCGATGCAAAATGGTCAGCCGAGTTCTTCGTAGGAGTGCCCAAAGGAAGAACCGAAAGACCCTCAACAGAAGTCGACTTCAAGACCTCGTCCAAAGTCGAAGTCCCTTCCAACACGTCAAACAATCCGCGATCCTTACCCGAGCCGTAAGCCATCGAAAGGGTTGGATTCAACGCATCCGCATCCACCAATATCACCTTCAACCCATCAGCAGCCATCGAAAGAGCAAGGTTCTGAGCCGTACTCGTACGGTCCTGACGACGACCAGAACGAACAACCAAAATAGCACGTGGCTCTTCAGGACGGCGAGCAAACAAGATGCTATACCGAAGCATCCGATATCTGTTTTGCAACGCGCCAGGAAGACTCGTTAAAGCAAGACCCGCCGCAGAACGAATACGAGGCAAATAGCCCAAAGGAGCAAGACCCGTTAACTCATAAGCCTTACCAGCACTCGTCACACGGTCATCGACCTGCTCGCGGAAAGCAACAATACCAAGAGAGAAGATAATTCCTAAGGCGAGACTCACCGCAAGGTTCACCGTCCAACTAGGACGAACTTTCACAGGAATGGAAGGCGCCTGAAGAATCGTTGCGGGTTCCTTAACCGAACTCGTTCGAGCCTGAATTTCTGTCAAACGGCGCTGAAGAGTCTCAAGGTCTGCTTGGTCCAAGTTCAACTTCGTCGTTAGCTCTGCTAGCTGAGGAGCAAGTTCAGTTAAACCCTTCTGGTGCTGCTGAGCCGACTCATAACCAGCGGAAAACATACGAGCCGATGCCTGAGCTGCCTCATAGTCTGACTTGGCTTGACGAACCCGAGCATCGATATCGAGAACCTCAGAGTTACGTGTGTCAACCAAAGTGTTCGTACGCTTCTTCGAATCCGCGATCAGCTGACGCTGAAGACGAATCTTCGCATCCATCTCACGAACCTGAGGGGCATCGTCACGATACGTAATACGCAACTGCTCTTTATCACCGAGCATCTGAGTCAGAGCCGCTTCAAGAGAGGCTATCTCATTGAAGTTTCCTGCCTGAGTGCGAGAACCCACATTCTTTGTAATCTCACGCTGAGAACGAAGAAGATCGTTGTAGCGCTGGTGAGCAGACTCTAAACTCGCATCCGCAGTCAACTTGGCATCTAAAGCACGAGACACTCGGTTTAGAGCATCTGATTGGTCGGCTTCAGAAGCCGAAAGATTGTGAGTGCGGCGAAACTCAGCAACACTCTTGATGTCCGCATCGACCGTCTTCTTCGCGTCATCAAGCTTCGTACGAAGGCTCGTCACCAAACCCGACACCTGACGGTCACGCTGGTCTTGCATATATCGGTTAAAGGCCTGAGGAATCGCAAGAGCTATCTCTTGAGACTTACCAGGATCCTGAGCCGTCACACTCACGATGACCGAGTTCGAAAGAGGGATCGCTTTGGCATCCACCGTAGGACCAGGAATGGTAGAACCAGGAGGTGGAAGAGTCACATTCGCTTGCTGGAACGCAGGAAGAACCACGTCGTAGCTTTGAAGCAACTGAATCTGAGTGACGTAGTCAACATTCGAAAACGGAAGAGACACTGCGTCCAAAGGGTCGCTAGCGGCAAGGTTAGGCGTCAGCTGAGCACCTTGAATCGTCAGAAGCATCTCCGAGCGATAGGCAGGCTCAGTAACAAGGCTCAAGCCAACACCTGCACTTAAAAAGATGCAGAGCGTAATGAGGATCGACCACTTGCGACGCACCAATCGAGATGCCAGTTCACGGATTGTTAACTCGCGCGGAAGCGGTTCAGAACCGGCAGGTAAAGAGGGCGTATTAACCGGATACATATCGTCTACTCTTGAGCGAACCCTTACCAAGCCTAAAGAACAACTTCAAAAACTGCTCGATAGACTCGAATTGTCCCGTCTGCGACATTATACTCCGACATAACTAACCTCCCTACCCATAACCTTCCTAGCTTCGAAAAGGTAGTATTTCACTCATGGTGCCGGTCACGTCACTCTCTGATCTGTTGCTCCTGCCAATTCTCCTTGTCATTGCAGCAGCTTTCGCGTATCTCGCACCAACACTCCCACGTTTTCAAGAAGGTAAGAAACCGCCTATTAGGTGGCTAGGACTTCTCTTTGCCATCCTGGCACTCTATATCGGGATGACACACTTCTTCGACATATTCAACGCATTCTACAAAGCAGGACTCGTCGGATATGGAAAGAGAGTCACTTGGGGACACTACGTCGCTCCACTACCAGGATTAATCGCCATCATAGCGATTGCTGGTTTAGAATGGAAACTCAAGAAACAAACTGAGGAATTCCATATCTAACGGAAATGAACGCCAAACTACTCCTCATCACAATAGCTTTGGCAGGCTCAATTTGCGCATGCCAACAAACTAAACAAGAAGAAATTCACAGCACGACAGACTCCGCAAACATCATCGGACTAGGAGCCGTCGAAGACACAGTCGAATTTGATGTCAACAAACTGCCTGCCAAACTGATCTGCACCTCAGACCTCAGCGGAGCAAGCATCATGATCTACCCACCAGGAAGAACACCCTACCTACTCACATTCCAACAACAAGACGGAGAACTCGCCAACGGAAAACTACCCGTTACAGGAAAATACAAAGTTCAACCCGCATCAATCTCAAAACCAGTCACTCTCAAACTGATCTATCAGTGAGCTAGCGCCGATCAAACAGCGCTCTTTATTGCCGTCTTCTTTCTCAGAGTGGGCTTCTCGAAGACGAGAAATGCAACATAACACAATGAAAGTGATAGGGTAAGTGAGATAAGCAACACCAGTAAAAAGCCGATGTCCCCAGTTAACTTCAATAAGCCGGCAATTCTCCTAGCAATAGGGATGACTAAGACGAAAGCCCACAAATGATACAAGTATATCGAGTACCCATATTGCCCTACAAACACTAGGGGTCTAGTCTCCAGAAGTCGACGCAATCCATGAACAATCTTCGTAACGCTGTTTGGGCTCGATAAAACGTAGAGTATCGATGCAAAGAAAGTTCCGAATGCTAAATCACTGATAATCCAACCTTGAACGCCTTCGTGCGCACCATTAATCGCTATTAAAGCGATACTACCAACACCCAATAACACCAAATGATAGCGTCGGCTATTGGCTTTACCAATTGACCCCTCGCAAGCTATCATTCCCATTGCGAAAAGTATCGTATACCAAGGACTACTGTGATCCCAGGTGTGCGGATCGCCAACAAGATACAAGATGCCCGACCAGAATAGCGTAAAGACTAATGCAAAACCAAGCAGAGCGAGGTTCCCCCACTTCTTGAGTATTAGCACCATCAGCGGAAAGGCGAAGTATAACTTCCATTCAATGCAGACTGTCCAAAGGACGCCACTGGCCGAATTGTCAATAAATGGCCAAAAATCCCTCAACAACAGCACATCGACTAGTTGAGTTCTAAAATCATTTCGCAAATGGCCGTCTCGGAATGACAGTGCCAGATTGAAGAGGAGTTGGATCAAAACAAAGGCCATATAGGGTGGGATAATTCGCTTCACGCGCCGACGGATAAACTCCATGTACCCGCCTCGAATCTCACCTGAACGACTAACAGGAATCATTAAGCAGAACCCTGACAGTACGATAAAACCGCATACAGCATTTCGTGCGTGCGACAAGAATCCCCACTGCGCCGGAATTGACTCGTTATTCCAACCCATTATAAAGTGAGTGATAACAACTAGTATTGCGAGTAAGGCTCTAAGGCTATCTAGATACCCGAGGTGAGAAGCCTGAACGGTTTTAGTTTGAGTGCTATTTTGTATTACCTTGGGCTCCATTGAATTCCCTCCATCCACTTAGCAGAATACTATAGACTGTAATGCAACTTCTCAATCCAGTTGAAGCCATTTGCTAAGTTACGTCTTCTTGCGAATCAGAACTTCACGCCAAAACTCTCATACAGATCAGTATGCTGATGAGCAATATCACCCCAACTAGGTGGATCAATACCTTGGAACCGGATCGGTTCAAACTCGGGTAACGAGTCAATCTGAGTGGCGATGTCGTCAGGAGTGGATTCGACGCCTACTAACCGGACGTGCGGTTCGGCAATGGCGTGTTCGACACCCGCAAATTCTTCTGGGTCCTTGGGCAAGGTTGTGATGATAGGATTACCGAGCTGAGCCGAATACCAAAACGACCCACTACAAAAGCGAACCCCATCATTAAACAATGCAATCACTGCGTCGGACGCAGCTAACAAATTAGCCGCTAATTGCTGGTCTTCAATAAACCCAGTTATCTCGACATTATCTTGAAGATCCATCGACTGAATAAGCGCGACAAATTCTGCTTTTCTGTCCATGCGATGCGGAAAGAAGTCTCCTACAAACAACAGCTTAGTTCTCGGTGACTTTTGAACAATCAGCTTCAATGCATCGAGAAGCTTTTCTGGTTGTTTCGAAGCATTGATGAACCCAAAATGAGCGATTACTTTGTCCCACTTTCCGTTTTCTAGAACTCGTTCGTTTCTAAACTTCAAAATCGTTTCTGAGTCAAGAATAGGCTTTTCTAGATTGCTTCCGATAGGTATATAAGTCGTTTCTTTACGAAGCGATCGGCCAACACGACTATCACGATACCTCTTCATTTCAGTCTTCGAAGCAAACACAATATGTTTCGACATCGCGACAAGCGGAATCATGACATTACGCATTAATGGATGCATGTTGTCCCACTCATGCATCGTCGTGATCACTATGGCGCCGGGATTGGCTATCTTGACTAAGAAAGGTACCAATGCTTGCTTAGGGTTTGCGCCGAAGGAAGGATGCTGGACGTGAACAATTTTCACTCCCTGAAGTTCCTTTTTCAGATGCTTCAGGAGGTTTCTCTCAGGCTTAGCTAAAACAACCTTAACTTTATCCTGAGGAAGAGCAGAACCCAAATGCGCAGTATAGTCACCAATACCGTCTTTATCAAGTGGCGGCAGTTTGCCGCTCAACAATGCAACTTCAACCATAAGATTCAATAATTGCTATGCGCTAGTACATTGCGTAATGTACATATGTGCTAGCGCTAACAAAGCCTCAAGACCAGTAGAGTGTATCCCTAAAAGTAGCCGTGACTATATGAGTTTGAATTATCGAGATAATCCGCTGCAAATGCGGTTATTTCTTCCTTAGTCGTGGCGCCATCACCGGGAATGATACGATAGAAAACTCCGTCTGCATCTTGACTTCCCTTGAGCAGGCTCATAACGATATTAACTTTCAGGCCACGAGTGGTTGGAGCGAATCCATCTGGACCGCGATAGAAGTAAAGTGCCGTCGTGGGACCGCTCGGGCTGTCCATGTTCACATAATTAGCTTTGACGACACCTCGCGTTTTGGTTGGAATATCTATAACCCGCTCTTCTTTGATTGTGAAGAACTGACCAGTGAAACAGATTCGGGGATCATGAAAACTCTCGCGTCGGTTGCTCGCAATCAACACTACATCATAGCGCTTGTCACCTTTAACAAATACACGAGAGACAATTCCAAATGGACGAAGTGTATTGTAAGTAGCTTCGTTCATTCGATAAGACTGTTTGGGATTAGATGCTGAAGGTTGCATATGCCAACCATCAAACTCGCTTAAAGCGTTATCCTCCATCCATCGTTCCGTTCTCTCGGTGCGAGAGGCTTGCGGGGTAACAACCATAGCTACGCCAAAAATGACGAGAACAGCTCCGAGTAAATAGGCTCTTTTCTTTAGTCCTTCCATCCTAACAACCTCGCAAGTTTAAACAAGATAATGAAGCAGACGACGAGTGTAATGTAGCCACTGTAATCGTGGAATTGATGTCCAGCATCAGCTCCATATGTATCTCCTACGATACCAATCAGGGCAATACGCAGACCATTGATGAACAAACAGAGCGGAATTACCGATGAAAGCATAATCAGGTTCTTCCACCAGTTCAACCTTCCGACCAGCACAAAGAACGTCATGAAAGCAGAAACAGCTATGACTAGCTTTAACCCGCTGCAAGGCACTTCAACGCTAAGAGTAAAGTGGTCCAGATAAACAGTCGTAGCGTCGGTCTGAAGTGCTTGAAAACCTAAAGCACGCAAAATGCTTACCGACACAGAAGTTGATAGCACTTGGAGTGGGTTCGTGTAGATTTCAACAATCGACGTAAAGATGGGCAGACCGAAAAGCAGGTAAAGCGTAGGAGCGAGTAACGCGACAAACCACCTTCCGCCCGCCACAAACCAAATCGATAAGCCGACAGCGGCAACCAACAAGATACTGGTCAGAAACTGAATATCGACGATCTGACTTGCCCGCGCAAGGTACAAAACCGGCAAGAGAAGAACGAGTGCCGGCCAAAACGGCTTAACCGGAATATCTTTTATTCTTTTCCAGTTACGGCTTATGATGATCCCAGAAATGATCGGGATCAGTGGCCCGTGGCTGTAATAACCGTCCTGGGAACTTCCAAAATAGAGCTTATTTAGGCTGACGATCAACCACCAGAATGAAGTCACCAATCCAACCAGAATGACGACTCCGGGCCAGAAGGCTTCACTGGACACGATAGCCTTTGCGATATCAGCGTAATCGCGTTTTTGATTTGGTGGCGCAGATGTAGGTGCCGCCATATTAGATTCAGGGGAAGAACTCATGGGATCAAGCTCGGGTCATTCAATCATTGGCCACCCGGCAGACGCTCTCTAATAGAAACGCAACCTAGCGGCCAAAGTTCCAATGCTCAAAAGTTATGCCAACAAGCCGACAACCATAAAGTACCGGCAACTTTGCTAGATAGCCAGTGATACCCGAAACGAACGGAGTTCAGATTATTCGAAGTCAATCTCAATCACAACTCGTTAAAACCCGAACACAAAGCGTTCTGTCACGACTAGCCTACACTTGTAGCCACGATCAAGCCGACGCCGTCGCCCCCTTCTATCTCTCCAATCTTTGAAATCAGATTCTAAAGCAGAGCGCCCAAATCAGGAACCGCGCATTAGCAACATCTTGAGATAGATCTCACAGAGAAACTTAGATATAGCCTCTGAGTTTTGCAGGCAACATAGGTTCACACTAAGATTAATAACCATTCATTTGGTTTAGTATTCGATTGAATACTAAACCAAATGGAAAGATCGCTAAGCTCGTCGAACCTTTACGAACTTGTAGTAATTCTTTCCGCTCTTGCGAACCGATCGGCGCTCATATCTCCAGCCATCCTTCACAAACGATTTTTGACTCCAAAATCGCGCTCGCTGCCTGTTTTCCCGGTTAAGCGATTTCCGGTCTTCTTCCATTCGGTAAGCAGAATATAAACCACCTGCAACACCCAGATAGGATATCGTTTTGTCCTTATTAAACTGACCAAGTACACCAAGTGCAGCACCTGCATAAGCAAGTTTTTGCCATTCAGACTCTGTTTGCCTAGAACGCTCCTGGCTTCGCTGAGCCGATGCAAACGAAGGGACTAACATGGTGGTGGCTAGAGTCACTAGGGTTAGGGTCTTTGTGATTGTTTTCATCTGTACACCTCTTGAACTCTCTGATGACACTTAGGCCAACAGGGACGACTACTTGAGTTGCTTTGGGTCAGAGGGCCTACTGTTTAATACGCATAAAGCATTCTTTCGCCACAAAGTAGCGGATAATTTCTCCACTATGGTGAGCCAAGTCACGCCGTTTTTGTGGTTCGATAAACACGCTGAAGAAGCAGCTAACTTCTACGTATCGCTTTTTCCAAATTCCGAGATCACAACTGTTACGCGCTTTCCGGCGAGTCTTCCTGACTTAGAAGGGCAGGTTATGACTGTTGATTTCACTCTGAACGGAATGAAGTACGTTGCGCTCAACGGATCAGGCGGCAAACCCTTTTCGGAGACAGTGTCGTTCCAAATCTATCTTGACACGCAGGAAGAGATCGATCACTTTTACGATGCTTTCAAAGAGGGCGGCAATGAGATGGCTTGTGGTTGGGTCGCTGATCGTTTCGGCGTTGTTTGGCAAGTCACACCCAAAGCTCTGATGCAGTTCGTCAAAGATCCCAACCCTAACAAAGTGAACAAAACGATGGCAGCGATGATGGAGATGAAGAAGCTCATCATCGCCGATCTGCAAGCGGCCTATGAATCATAGGCCGCTTGCTTAGCCCATTGCCGGATCAGATGTCGTCCAGGCGCCGGTCTCAAGGTGGCCGGCGAAACGATAGGTTGTATCGACAGAACTGACGGCAAGGTCATACCACTGGCCACTGTTTTTCGTGTGAACACGAAGCGACTTATGCTCACCTGATTTCAGGTGAACTGAGATCGGTTTCTGTCCGTACGATTGATCGGCTATAGCCAGATCAATTGCATGGGGGCCAATTGCTGACAGATTTAGTATCAAATCTGGGCCATCCTGCTTTGCGGTGACACGAAAACTAACCGAACTGCCTGATTTCAGAGATCGCATGAATCCGTTCGGACCATCAATTCGAACATCGTATGCTCCGTTCACAGGCAGGATGTCTTCGACGGTGTCTCCAGGAACAACAGCGTAAGCTCGAGCAACAAAGTTTGAACCATAGGAATAGGCGTTGAATGGGGCTCCAATGACTCGATTCTTGCCTCGAATCGCCCCTTCCGACATCTTGATATGCGCACCTTCTGAGACGATCTCAATACTTGCCTCCATCTCGTACGGTAGGGGACAAGCGGTTCGTGTGCCGCGTTCTTGGAAAGCACGAATATCGAACGAACCTAAATCACTTTCGCTTAGCTTGTCAGCAGGCTTCGGACGACTCTTGAAGCTTGCTTTGTGAATGCGCTCGATATAGGCGTCTCTTTCAAGATATTTCGGCAACTCATACTTCTCGCCGTTGTAGGGTTTGAATGCGGAGGTCAAATCACCACAGACAGTTCTCCTCCACTCTGAAATGTTCTCTTCTTTGACTGTTTTGCCTTTTCCGGCTAACCAGGTCTCAAGGAACATCAAGATCGAAGTGTGGTCACTCACTTGAGAATTAACGCACCCTCCACGGCTCCATGGCGAAGCTATCATGAGAGGGCATCGGTACCCCAAACCGATAGAATGGTCGCGGTGATGAGCATCGGATACGTCCGCCGTTGTGTCGATGCCTGCGGATACTTTTCCAGTTTCGGGACGGCCAGGGTGTGGAGCCACAAACGGAGGAACATGGTCAAAGTAGCCATCGTTCTCGTCGTAACAGATAATCAGAACGGTCTTCTTCCATCGCTCCGGGTCTTCGGTTAATATCTGCAACACCTCGGAGACATACCAAGCCCCAAACCAGGCCGAACCAGGATGGTCGGAGAACCGCTCAGGAGCAACAAGCCAGCTTACGGCTGGAAGCTGATTCGTCTCTACATCCTGCCGGAATTGATGAAGCACATCCCCCTTAGGAACAGAGATCGAACGGGCAGTCCCGTTATCATCATAGGTGTGCTTAACGAGCGTTCGGAAGTCAGGATCACCAGAGTTATCACAAAATGCTTTTTCGTGGAGATGTCTTTCAGCTTCTGAAAGTTTGCCCCAAGCTTCATCCGTGTACACCAGTTGCTCCTTCTTTAGCGACGCCAGAGACTCGCTGGTTGCC
The DNA here is from genome assembly GCA_002336105.1 of Chthonomonas sp. UBA1950. Classification (GTDB taxonomy): domain Bacteria; phylum Armatimonadota; class Fimbriimonadia; order Fimbriimonadales; family Fimbriimonadaceae; genus Fimbriimonas. The sequence continues at coordinate 9,972 of DDEQ01000015.1, forward strand.
TTAATCCTCTTCTCAAGCTTCTCTTTGTCATCCGCATTGAGTGCATCAGTAGAAAGCGACTTCTGATCTGCTTTCAGTGAATCTTCAAGCTTTTGGATCAGGACAGGAACGTATTTACGTCTAGACTTCGAAAATCGAACTCGATACTGCGTGAACCATTCGATTGGGTTGTCTGTGAAGTTAGAAAGCCATGCATCTTCCTCACCAACAAACCCTGAGTCGAGGGAAATCTCATTCTGATAGATCTTCCACGAGACTCCCGCCTTTTCCAGTCGCTCTGGATATGTGGTCCAAGCAGCCTCGACGTCATAATCGGTATCTCCGTTCATGACCCGAGCGGGATGCTTCTCGTCCTCACGAATTGTTCCCGTCCACAAGAACAGTCGGTTGGGTGTGGTACCCGTGAGCGAGGAGCAGAAGGCTTGATCAAAAACAGTAAAGGCATCTGCGAAGGCGTAATAAAACGGAATATCTTCTCGCGTAAAGAAACCCATCGTCATCGGGAACTTATCGCCCCGGCGCTTTGCGGGAAGCCATCGATCGTACCTTCCACCGTTTCGAGCGTCGACTTGATCCGGCCAAGAGTGGGGCGTACCACCTATCCAGGTGATATTTGAGCCATCCATATCTAACCGGAATGGCGGAATAATCGATCCGTCGGTATCCGGCTGAAACCAAGCCGCATGACCATTTGGCATCTGGTGAATCCGCTTGTCCCGAAAACCTCGAACGCCTCGCATCGCCCCGAATGCGTGATCAAAAGATCGGTTCTCTTGCATGAGAACGATAACATGCTCAGCGTCGTGAAAAGTCGTCCCCAGTTCCGGGTTGATCGCCAAGGTTTTGGCAATAATATCCGGAACTGTTCCCCAAACCAGCGACTGCGAACCCAGCGCGGCGGCGGCTTTTAAAAACTCGCGACGACTTTGCATATAACCGACAACTATACCGATCCATGTTAACCATGAAGGTTAGGCTAATGTTAAGAGTAAGCTGGCGTCATTCTCCGTAAACAAACTCGCCCTTAAGACGGATATCTTCAGAAGAAGCTCCAATCATGACTCTGAACGCACCTGGTTCAACTTCCCATCTATTTCGGATGCTGTATATCTCCAATTCCTCAGGGGAGAGGCTGAGGCTGACGGTTCTTGTTTGTCCGGGTAGCAAGTCCACGCGTTTGAATCCACGCAGATTCTTCTCGTAGGTCGTAACAGAAGACACGGTTTGCCGAGTGTAGAGTTGAACAACCTCTGATCCAGCCATTTTGCCAGTATTCGTCACATCGAAGGTTACAGTGACGCTCTGACCTTTCTTTGGATGCTCCGGAAGCACACTCAAATGCTTGTATTCATAGCTTGTGTAACTAAGGCCGTAACCAAAAGGATACAACGCTCCAGAAACACCAGCATACGGTTTGGCGCCTTCGATATTGGCGTGAGGTTTCGTCGGGAAGTTAAACGGAATTTGTCCAATGGATTTCGGGAAAGTACAGTTCAGCTTCCCGGTGGGATTCACATCGCCAAACAGCACTTCCGCGATGGCTTGACCACTGAACTGTCCGGGACAAAAAGCGTAAATAATGCCCGGGACATGATGCTCGACCCAATTGATCGTCATAGGTCTTCCACTCACCACGACAACCACCATCGGTTTGCCGGTTGCGGCGAGCGCCTTCAACAGATCTAGCTGTCTCCCTGGAAGTTCTAAACTCGTTCGAGACCGGCTCTCGCCGCTCGTTCGATTGCTATCCCCGACGACGGCAATAACTTGATCAGACTTCTGTGCCTCCCGCACAGCCTCGTCAATTCCAGCCTTCTCCTCGGATGACAACTCTGGCATATCAAGTTCTGACTCAGGAAATCCTTTATCGGTGATCGAGCAGCCTTGAGCGTAATTGACCACGGTTCCGCTTCCAACCGCAGATTTAATGCTGTCAAAGATATTCGTCGGAACGACATGAGTCGAGCCGTACCGCTTCAAGACCCAATCGACGTTTTTTGCATTTGGCCCAACAATAGCGATAGATTTGATCGACTTAGTCAGCGGCAGAACGTTGTTCTGGTTCTTCAAGAGGACAAGCGACTCGCGGGCTGCCTTGAGCGCAACTGCGAGATGCTCTGGACTTGCGATCAGTTTGTCCGCAGCAGTCTGTTCCGCCCTGTATGGAGTATCGAATAGTCCCATCACAAACTTGTAGTGCAGAATTTCTCGAACTCGCTGATCGAGCACTTTCATGGGCAAAGCTCCGCTCTTAACGACCCGGCGAAGAGGCTCTAAGAACTCTTTCGGGTCAGTAAAGTTTGTCCGAACGTTTAAGCCAGCTTCCATGACCTTTCGTACGGCATCATCAATGTTCTTTGCGACGCCGTGTTTCGTCTTCACATACTCCACGGCTTCACTGTCCGAGACAACGTAGCCTTGGAACCCGAATTCCTTTCTCAGCTTGTCGATGAGGAAGTGCTTGCTTGCGATCACAGGCTCTCCGTCGTAATCGTTGTAACTAGCCATAACCCCGAGCAGATGTGCTTTCTGGATAACCTGCCGGAAAGGATAGAGCGCGATTTCTTCGACCTCGCGTGGGTTAGCGTGAGGATCCGTTCTGGCGTCTCCTTCTCTTGCTCCCTTGTTAAAGCTATACACGGCGAAATGCTTCGAGGTTGAAGCAGAACCCATGCTTTGGATTCCTCTCGTGACCTGTATTCCAAACTGTGCGACTAGCCAAGGATCTTCGCCATAGCATTCTTCAGACCGCCCCCATCGTTGGTCGCGCAACACGTCAAGAATTGGCGCATAGACGTTTGTGAACCCCATCAATCGATTCTCAAGCCCCGTTATTTCGCCAACACGATGGGCGAGATCTAGGTCCCAAGTCGAGCCTAAACCGAGCGGAATTGGGAAGTTCGTGGTCCGGTATCCGGTAGCCCCCTTGATTCCTTCATTCGTGAAATCAGCTGGAACTCCCAGACGAGTTTGCTCGATAAAGAAGCGTTGAATCTCGTTCATTGCTTCGACATGACTGGAAGGCGGCCAGGAATACCTCTCGTCTTTTTCTGCTCGGAAGTTTCCGTTGAGTTGCTCATCAATGTTGCCCACTCCTTGCATCCACAACGATTTCTTCCATTCCAGAGTGGGAAGCTTGTCTTTTAAAACCGCAGGATATCCGTACAAAGTGACGCACTGGGCGGTCTTTTCATCAGGAGTCATCTGACCGAGCAGATCTTCAACTCTCTTGTTGATGGGTTGCTTAACGTCCTCGTAAATGTCCTTCTTCCCGTTCTTGTTGAGGTCCGTCCAATCTCGATGGTAGATCGACTTCTGAACAGGAAAAACCGTCGGGATCGAACTCTCAACCGGAGTTCGGCTTAGCGCGACTGAAGAAGGAACGACCACTTGCTGCAGGGCAAGCAAGGTCAACGAGGCTAGCATTGACTAAGACTATCTCAAAGCTAGCCTCGATTGGCAGCCGACTTATGCGCCAAACCCAGAAAACGAGTTACTTGACGCCTTTGATGTTGTCGATCGTAAAATTACAGGGTTTTGATATGCCAGAAGCCGCGGGCCCAAACTGAATCTTTTGCATGGAGCCCTTAAGAACGTTGGCCGGGATACCTTCCAGATTGGCTTTTAAGGTGTATTTCCCAGCTTTGATTCGATTGCCGTTAACAGGCAGAATTGCCGCAGTCTTGATCTGATGCCATTTCCAATCGCTTCCCTGGTCAGCGACAAGAAAACTCAACCAAGGATAAGCACCCTTAGCCGCAGTAAGCGTAACATCCGCAGGAAACGTCACTTCGAACGATAGGTACTTGGCACCTGCTAGTGACTTCAAAACAGCAGCGGGAAGCGGCTTCGTTTCATACCATTTGAACGAACCTTTGAAACCTGTGACCGAAACCTCTGGGGCAGCAATTGCAATGCCGCCTAAAACGAGCAAGGAACTAACACTAGCTATTCTTACCAAGTGGCGCATTTTCTAACAGTACATTTTGGGAGCCTTGGCAATCCTTGCTCGCACGTCAAATGAGCAAGAACAGTACACATTTTGTGCGCGATCAATTCTCTAGATCGAGATTCCAAACAACGGTTTGTTCCGATCGAAATGCAGTGAAGAGAAAGTGGAGCCTTCGACGAGAATCGAACCCGTGACCTCTTCTTTACCAAAGAAGTGCTCTGCCGCTGAGCTACGAAGGCATATTGTAGGTGTAAACACCTGAAGCTGGATGGTGGGGAGTGGAGGATTCGAACCTCCGAAGGCGTCCGCCGACAGATTTACAGTCTGTTCCCATTGGCCACTCGGGCAACTCCCCAGCCGGAAAAATAAGATACCTCAAACAATCATCGCCATACAATTCTATTCCCATAACTTGAAAGTTCTAGGGATAGCAACCTTACCGGCTTCCCAAGCTACACTAGGCTATGAGGCGGGAATGGAGCGCATGGATAAAGGCGCGCCAATGGTCGGAGTTTGAGCAATTGGCAAAAAAAGAGCCAAGTCAACCCTTGGCGGACACGGTTGCGGAACTCGAACGGGGGTTCACAGAGAAGGCTGATAAAAAAGCCCTCAAGAAAATTCTGTTTCTCCTTGACCAAGCTGGATATCGTCCCCAGCCAATCGAGAGCGCGGAATCTAGCACTTCGGACAAACCGACAGCTAAGCCATTCGAGTGCGCCCTGATGGTCAGCGCAGACGCCGCTGGTGACGCAATCTTTATCTACGGTATTCAGCAGGGCCAACGTGTGCATTGGCTTCACGTTTCTGTTGGTGTACTTCGTGGAATTAGCCGAGCGACTTCGGAAGAAACAACAATCGAAGAGGCCAAGGCTAAACTCGCGAATCTATTAACAACCGACCACACCCCACAAATTCTTGCGCCGATCGATACAACATATCTTAAAAGTCGAATAGGTTCCGCATTGCCTCTCACAAAGTCGATGCCTTCGGTAATGGCTTTTTGGAGAGCGAAATTCTCAGACGTTCCCGAAGGGGCCCACCCTGCCGAGAAAATCACTCGAGCCGAAACGACCTCAGAGGACCGATCCACTGTAGCTTTAGGACTCGACGCAAGCTTGCTTTGGCGACTAGAACTGGGTGCTGTCACGCCCATTCTTGAGCAAATGAGTGCCATTCAACAAGAAGGACTTGAGGCGGATGCGCGAAAAGCAAAAACAGCAAAAATCATTGGCGATGCGAGAGAGGAACTGTTTACTCCTGAACTCATCCTCGATCACAGTTCGCGCTTGCTTGATCTAGCCTATATTTTGAGCTTACGACAGGCTCCTGAGGCTGGCGTTGTTGCCGCAACTGCCGATGATTTAAGAGAACGTGGAGCTGAGAGCGAATATGCTCGTGCAGTCCTCGACAAAACAGTCGTCTTACTTGTGGAGTCTCTCCGACAAGCGGAGGCAAGCCAGAAATGAAACTCATACGCGATGTAGTTGCTCCTCTCGGTCTCGTTGGCGCGGGACTGCTCATTTACGGCTGCGTTGTCGAGTCCAATCAACTTGTGGTTGAACGAAAGACGTTGGCTCTTCCGGGATGGCCGGAAAGACTTCGAGGCTACAAGATCGCCGTTCTAGCTGATCTTCACCTTCGTCCGAGCCCTTGGTCGATTCGTTTGGCCAAAAATGCGGTTGCGGCAGCGCTTGACGAAGCCCCAGACTTCGTTGTTCTTGCTGGCGACGTGGTTGCCATGTGGAAGCCGGAGATTCCTGCAATCGTAGGTGACATCCTCGAACCGCTTTTGCTGATGGAGGGAAATGCAGCCGCTGTTCCCGGCAATCACGAATACGAGTTTGGCAACCCGGAGATTCTCCACATGATTCTTCATGAGCTCAACGTCCGATTGCTCAGGAACGAATCGTGGAAACATGATGGCATCACCTGGGTTGGGGTTGACTCCGCGGTAGCTCGAATGGACGACGCTAATGAGGCGATGAAGGACGTTTCTGGCCCAGCGATTTGCCTTTGGCATGAACCAGATATGGTTGACCGCCTCCCTCATGGCTGCCAACTCATGATTAGTGGCCATAGTCACGGTGGTCAGTTTAGGTTCGGGTCTTTTGCTCCGATGTACACCAGGCTGGGCAAGCGATATCCGCTCGGATATTACGACGAAACTCCGACCCCACTTTACGTATCGAGAGGGATCGGTACAACCGGACCTCCCAGCCGATTCATGTGTCCGCCAGAGGTCTCAATTCTCACGTTGGTTCCTGGTTAGGCTTTCTCGCCCATGACTTTGACTTAGGGCGGGAAGGTGATCAAACGTGTTTGGGAACAACCGTTTTGCCGATTCGGCTCGATTCCTCGCCTGCTTCGATGGCGGCTATGATCCTACGAGATTGTTCGGCCTGGACGATCAGCGGCATTCCTTTCATGAGGTGGTCCGCGACGTTCTGGTAGTATGCCGACCATTGCGAGTCTTTGGGCTTCATCTCGAATTTGGCCAAGTATCCATCGTGATCGACCGTCACTTCGATCTTGTCCCAACCGTTCATCACGATTGCGCCTTTAGTTCCTAAAATTCTCCAGCGGGATTTTGAGGCCGCAGCGATAGACGAATTCTCAACTTGGGCCGTCTTACCACCCTCAAATCGAATGACTATTTCGCCGTGATCTTCGAGTGTCTTTTCTTTCCAAACTCTCTTGTGAAAATAGCCATCGACTCCGGTCATGGATTCCGGCACAAAGTGGAAGATCCAATCGATGATATGCGCTCCCCAGTCATGAAGGACGCTTCCCGAAATCTCCTTGTCTGAACGCCACCAGTCTCCAAGTTTGTGATAACCACCCATGCAGGCTTCGATCTTGAAGACATCACCGATGATGCCTTGACCGAGAAGCTCACGAATGGACATGAAGTCTCCGTCCCACCGACGGTTGTGGAAGACGCTCAGCATCTTGCCATTACGCGTAGCAGCTTCAACCATCGCATCCGCCTCCGCAACGGTATTACTCATGGGCTTTTCGACGACCACATGCTTGCCGGCGTTCAGGCATTTAACCGCTACTTCGCCGTGAAGGTTGTGCGGCAAAATGATGACGCACAGATCAACAAGTGAATCTTTCAGCAGATCGTCGACACTGGTGTAGGTTCGAATTCCAGGAAAATCAACGGCAGCTTGTTCCATTCGGACAGGATCGACGTCGCAGGCGGCAACCGTTTTCATCCCGGCGGCATTCATCTGCTCAGCGTGGGCTTTGCCCATGTTAAAGGCGCCGCCATAACCGATGACGGCGCACCTAGTAGCTTCCATTTCGCGAGGCTACCTCACGTACTAAACCATTTCCGTGCACTTAATAAGTCGCTCTGACCATTGCACTTGATTTGTGATTTGAACCGCCATTCTAGCCATGGAGCTTTCCACGACTCCGAAACCAGCCAGTGCCTCTTCGGAGATGTCTCCGGCAGCATTTGCCATGCCACCATCGAAACCCATTTGGTGCGCTACCACCTCGGCAACCGCGATTACTTCACTTCCAGCATCCGAGTCTGTGTGGTGCTCTGCGTCGTAACAAATCGCCTCATTGAATCCCGCCTCGCGCAGTATTGCTGCGCCAAAGTGGGCATGGTCTGTACCGAAGGCACGCTTCTCTGCCTGATGAAGCGGAGTGCTACCACCGGCTAACGATTGAACGACGTGACGATACTCTGAGCCGAAAGCAGCTGCCAACCCACCAATTCCGATGTTTGCAACCAACCCGGTTAGGCTTCGGTCTCCTAGCTCATTGGCGGCTGTCCAAATCGCGACGGCTTGAATCGTGAGTGCTTTGGCATCGAACTGACCAAAGGGTGCCATCTCGAGGTGACAAAGATGAATGCCCACAAGCATGATCGTGTCTCTCACCCGCGAATACCCGTACCTGGACGCGGCTTCAGTTAAGGAAGTAGGCGCACTTCTCCCGTTAGTTTCCTCGGCAAGAACCGCTTTGAGTGCAACCGCCTGAAGTTGGGGGTCGCCACCGAGAATACGATTTAACATAGCAGGGGCGAATTCCTCCCTCTGCATCAAAGATGCCATACGTCTGAGCCAAGGGTCACAGCGACGAATTGCGGTCGAACCGTAAATAAGTCTTCGTGCCTCGGCTTGCGCGTTGGCTGCATTTAGTCTGGCTACATGTGCTGACATTTGACCATTCCTCATAGTTGGCAGAGTTGCGACTTCCCAACACCGTAAAAGTGCCAAACCTGGGTCAAGGGTACAATCCACCTCGCGCATGAGACGCGAAGACCTTTTAGACCTTAACGATGTATTGCAGCATCCGGGTCGAATATTAGCGGTCGACATCGTAACCGAACTCCCAGAAGAGGAAGACGTTGACCTTCTTCAACCTCTGGAAGGATTTCTTGAGGCGACGAGTACCGGCAACGTATTGCTGATTACTGGATCGTTCAAGACACGGATTGTTGTCGAATGTGCCCGATGCTCTGGGCCAATTGAGAGCGATGTTCAGTTCGACATCGACGAGCAATTTCCTGTCGAGGGGGTGCCTAGCTCTCTCAGCGCCCAGGATTTTGCCAAGGTAGTCGCTGACGAACCATTCCCACTGTTCGACGAGAATAATCTGATGGTCGAGAACCTGCTTCGACAAGGGTTACTTCTCGCGATTCCCTCGCAAGCCCTGTGCAGCTTTGGATGGGATGGGCCTTGCCCGAATGCAAAGGGAAGCGTCGAAACCAAACCGAAGATCGACGGGCGACCTGAGTTTTCAAAACTATCCAACCTCATTCACAGAGAGGAACCAGAGAATTGAGTTTTGACGGGAAGCTTGCCATCGCACTTGATGCGATGGGGGGAGATCATGCTCCAAAAGAAATAATAGCTGGGGCGATCTCTGCAGCGCCAGAAATAAAGGGGACGATCTATCTTGTGGGAGAACCCTCCCAAATGAAGCCTTTTCTTCCCGAGGTGCTACCTCCAAATATCGAACTGGTGAGCGCCAGCGAATGGGTAGAGATGGAAGAAAAACCCACTGAAGCCTATCGTCGCAAGAAAAACTCAAGTTTGATGGTCGCCTGTGAATTGGTATCCGAAGGAAAAGCTCAGGCTATGGTTTCGGCTGGAAACACCGGTGCAGCAACGACATTCTCTTTGATGACTTGGAGACGATTGGAGGGTATCCACCGTCCGGCAATTGCCAGCCCAATGCCCAACCAACACGGCGGTTTTGTCTTGCTCGACGCAGGCGCCAGTCCAGACATCGACCCCGAGAGCACTGTTGAATTCGCTCACATGGGCCGTGCTTACGCAAGTCAAGTGATGGGTCGCAAAAACCCTACCGTTCACCTGCTCAACATCGGCGAAGAGGAGGGCAAAGGAAACGCCTTTGCTAAGCAATCTTTCGCTCTGCTCAAGCAATATCCTTGGTTCGCTGGAAACATCGAGGGCAAAGACATGTACCTCGGCAAGTGTGATGTCGTTGTTTGCGATGCATTCGTCGGCAATGTCGTCCTGAAAACAAGTGAAGGCATCGCGGAACTCATCGTCAACACAATTCGACAAGAGATCCCGACGAACCCTGTTACCAAATCTCTTTACTGGCCAGTTCGAAAAGTTACGCAACCGCTAAGGCAGCAAATGGACTACGCTTCAGTTGGCGGAGCGCCGCTTCTGGGGCTGAACGGCCTATGTATCATTTCACACGGTCGAAGCAACGCAAAAGCAATTCACAATGCCTTGCTAAAGGCTCAAGTTTCGATTCAAAACGAACTCATCGACGCAATTAAAAAAGCGATTTCTACACCATGAACGAGGTCTCTCATCTCTAGGCGCGCAGTAGTCACTGGTATCGGTGCATCAGTTCCGCAGAAAGTTCTAACGAACGAGGATCTTGAGAAGTTTGTAGAAACATCAAGCGACTGGATTATTCAAAGAACAGGCATTCGTGAACGGCGAATTGCGTCGGAAAGCGAGACTCCAGCGACACTTGCCATTGATGCTTCAAAGATCGCTCTAGCAGAGGCTGGGTTAGGAGCGAATGAGATTGACCTTGTCGTCTTGGCAACGATTTCTCCAGACTATCCGTGGCCATCCACCGCTTGCTTGGTTCAAGACGCACTTGGAGCCAAGAACGCAGGCGCTTACGATGTGAGCGCAGCTTGCGCTGGGTTCATTTATGCCGCAGCAAATGCTGCAGCTATGATTCAGACCGGTACGATCAATAAAGCTCTTGTCATCGGCGCTGATTGCCTTTCTAAGCAAGTCGATTGGACTGACCGGTCAACGTGTATTCTCTTTGGAGACGCGGCTGGTGCGGTTGTTCTTGAAGCGAAAGAAGACACGGAAACAGGATTAATCGACACAGTCTTGTTCTCCGATGGATCGGGGACATCGAACCTGTTGGTCGAAGTAGGAGGCTCGAAACATCCTCATGGATCAGATTCAGCATGTGGAAAGCGTTCCACCATCACTATGGCTGGACAAGAAGTCTTTCGGTTTGCTGTCCAGGCAATGGGCGATGCTTGCGCCAAAGTTCTAAGCAAAGCCGGGATGACCGCAGATCAAGTCGACCTGTTTGTCCCACATCAGGCGAATATTCGAATCATCGACGCAGCGGCAAAAAGGATCGGCGTCGCTTCAGAGCGAGTATTTGTCAACGTCGATAAATACGGCAACACAAGCGGAGGCTCAATTCCGCTGGCTCTATATGAAGCGAAGCTTGCGGGCAAGATCAAGCCTGGCGACGTCGTAATGACTGTGGGCTTTGGTGGCGGCCTGGTCTGGGGCGCAAACCTCATCCGATTCTAGTGTCTGCCCCTCGACCGCAATAGTCAACTCACGGTTCAGAACGACACCGTTGAGTTGGCTAAGGTATGCCCGCTTGGCTCCTTTGCTTTTGCGCATTTGCAGAAGATAGTCGCATAACTCGGCGGCTTCGTCCTGTGTGAGCACCAGCCCAACATCGTTAAGATCTCGACTCCCTTCGTAATCAACCATTCGCATTAAACATATCCCTCCGGCCTTATTTACAGGGATGAACGAACGAGGAGTTTCTCTGTTCTGCTAAATAGTTCACATGGCCCAATTTTCACAACATTCTCACCTATTAATAACACGTGAAAATCACTTGATCCAGTAAATATACCTGCCGCAATTCTGTTGAATGTGTCGCAAACTATTGGGGTTACGGTGTTTTGTTATGAGAGGTAGATTCTTTACGCGCCTGTCTGTCGCTGCCTTCTTGGTACCACTTGCAGGGGTTAGCTACGCACAGACGTACGCAACGTTTTCGCACTTCCAATCTGTTGCCACAGAAAACTTTGAGTCGTTCACACCAACCGCGCCTGCTGACTCAAGTCATTCTGGTTCGATTCGGTCGTCTTCTGGTAGCACAAGTGGTTTCTTCGGAGGCATCGGCTCCATTCCAGCATCTTCTTCAGATGTACCTATTCGAATTGTCGAAGCTTTTGACCCCACTTTGGGAAATACCGGAACGTCGTTCCTTACTCGCGTCAGCCCAACATCGGTCTATGCGAAGCCATTCGATAACTACGCGTTGGGTGTGAACACAGCCCATTCGTTGGACGGCGTTAGCGATCCTTTCACCAACGTCGATGCTCTGACTTTCAAGTTCAGCACGTCATCGACTCTAAGAACTTTTGCGGCTTACTGGAACCAGCTCCAGGCTCCTCCCAGCGAATACGACGGAATCAAGGTTTCGTTCTATAACAGCGGTTCACTCGTAGGTTCAACGACTTTTGGCAACTATTACGGAACATCAGACGGATTCGGAATGCCAGCTGACGGTCACGACCTCAAATATGTAGCCATCGTTTCTGAAAGCGCCTTTGACGAGGTCCGCATCTCGGGATATGATGTCGTTCTTGATAATGCATCCGTCGGCACCATCGCAGCAGTCCCAGAACCGACCAGTATGGTGGCTCTCGGATTTGGCGCAATTGCACTCCTCCGCCGCAGAAAGCGAAGCTAGAACCTAATCGAAAACACCGCGATAAGGCGTATAGTCCAGTGGGACTATACGCCTTTATGAGCTTATTAACCCTTTGACCTCGTATACTAAAGCAGAGGATCGTCGGACAACATCCCCGTCGCAGAAGTGACTGTTCGATCATCTTTTTCGGTAATTGATGCGTCTCAGAGCCATCGATTCCGTGGAGCCCATAAATATGTATCAGGCACCTCTACCGCAGGAATACGCGGACCTATCTGCTGAGCAGGCTGCAGAACGAATTAGCGAAGCGAAATCGACTCTTGGCTCACGGCTAGTCATCCTTGGTCATCACTATCAGCGGGACGAAATCATTTGTCACGCTGACTATAAGGGAGACAGCTACAAGCTCGCAAAGGATGCCGCCGCAACCCCCGACGCTGAGTTCATCGTCTTCTGTGGTGTTCACTTCATGGCCGAAAGCGCCGACATCTTAACTCCGCCAAATCAGAAGGTCATACTTCCTAACTTAGCAGCAGGCTGTTCCATGGCTGACATGGCGAACCTATTTCAGGTTCGAAATTGCTGGAAGCAGCTAGAGCAGGTACTGGGCAATGTGATGAATATCATCCCAGTCACCTACATTAACTCGGCCGCGAACCTGAAAGGGTTTGTCGGCGAACACGGCGGAACGGTCTGCACGTCGACCAATGCGCCAACCGCCGTTGAATGGGCGCTTACCCAAGGAGAAAAGGTTCTTTTCTTCCCGGACCAGCATCTCGGGCGAAACACTGGTGTAAGGCTTGGGTTCGATCCCGATCAAGATATGATCGTTTGGGACCCATTCCAGCCACTCGGTGGCAATACGGAAGCAAATGTCAAACGTGCTAAGTTCATCCTTTGGAAGGGCCACTGCTCAGTTCATCAACGATTTACGGTGGAGCAGATCCAAGAAGCGAGGTTGACCCACCCGGGCGTCAAAGTTCTCGTTCACCCAGAATGTCCGCTCGAGGTAGTGAAAGCGGCAGATCTAAATGGCTCGACCGAATACATCATTAAACAGATTGAGGCAAGCAAACCCGGATCAACTTGGGCAGTTGGTACCGAGATCAATCTGGTTAATCGATTAGCGAAACAGTACACCGATCGAACAATCTTCTGCCTTGATCCTCAGATTTGTCCCTGTTCAACCATGTATCGGATTCACCCCAGTTTCTTGTGCTGGGCACTTGAGCAATTGGTAAAAGGAGAAATCATGAACCAAGTCGTGGTTCCAGACAAGGTTCGAGATCCAGCACTCATTGCCCTTCAACGAATGCTGACCGTCTGCGCATAATTGCAATTAGTGAAGTCTCTGATCAGGACTTCACTAATGAATCTTTATGCAGTCTTTGACTTCTTTTTTGCAAAGAACGCTCCAAGCGCAGAAAGAACGAGGACGATCAATCCGCCAAGTCGCACTTGGCTGGCGACGAACTCCACGGTTTGAAGCTGGAGCGGGTAGAGCTTGTGGTCATTCAAGTACTTCTCATCTACCAGCCTTGCACCGTCAGGGCCAGATCCGGGCAGAAATGCCTTTTGGTCTTCGATGATCAGCTTTTGAGGTGAACCAATCGGAGTGTTATTTCCAGATGCGTTGGATGAAGGCGTATCTCCGAATAGAGCATCTGCCGTCTTGTCAACTTCAACTCTCTGAACCAGTTGCGCTTTGGAGGCGTACCCGTTCGCAACGACAAAACTGCCTACGACGACGATGCCGGCTAACGCTGCAACAACAACAAGTGCTTTGTGAATAAGTATTGTCTTCATGTGCGGATCGACCTTGGCCGAAATGGGAGGGGGGTCTCCTTTGGAGAGACGCTCAACGAACGTGCAGATGTCGTTAGGCAGGAGATATCCCCCGTGAGAGCCCCCGAGCGAAGCCCGAGGGCGGATTATATTGGGAACTTACTTGCTGAGGGCGTAGGTGCTTACACCAAGAGTAACAACATTGGAAACTTTGCCCTTTGCCATGTCAGGAATCTTGATTCCGTAATCGCTCAACTTGATCTGAAACTTGGTGCTGAGCTGAATGACGTCGCCTTCGAACCCGGCAGCCTTGGTGACTGGACCCTCGGCCTTATAACGAACTCGAGCCTTTGCCGTCACCTGCTTTGTCACGCCGTGCAAAGTAAACGATCCGGAAACGGTGTAGTTGTCTCCACCCGTATTCTTAACCGACTTGGTCACGAATTTGATGGTTGGGAACTTCTCAGTATCCAACCAACCTGCGCTCTTCATGTGGTCGTTTCGAAGAGGGATACCGGTATCAATAGTAGCGGCATCGATTGAAATCCAACCGCTGCCACTCTTCTTGGCAGGGTCGAAGCTGAGAGAACCGGACACGGCAGTTGTCTTTCCGGTAAAAGTTTCGAACTCGCTCTCACTTTCTACAGTGGCAACGTTTCGGTAAGCCAACTTGTCGGCGATGATGGTGAAGGTCTTTGGCGCAGCTGAGGCGACCACAGGAAGCACGAATAGGGGAAGGATGAGTGTTTTCATGGATCTCTTTATTTGCTTAGTTTTGCGGCCACATTAGCGACCAGTTTGCCTTGATATTTGGCGACTTCGAGTTCGTTTTCGTTTGGTCCGGCTGAACCGTGCGCAACAACAGCAGTCGCGCCATAGGGCGAACCACTGGTGTAGACCAGCGGAGTTCCGAAGCCGATTGGAACGATTACAAATCCAAAGTGCGACAAAACGTTGAAAAGCGATAGGATGGTGGATTCGTTCCCACCGTGATTCGTTGAGGTGGCAGTGAAGACAGTCGCAGCTTTTCCGTATAGCTTGCCCTGAAACCACAGACCGCCCAGACTATCTAGTTGAGCTTTTAGCTCCGCAGTGACGTTTCCAAAACGAGTCGGTGAACCAAATGCGATGCCATCAGCCCATTCAAAGTCTTCATGAGTGGCAACTCCATACTCGTTGATCATTCGATCAGCCGCTTCTGCCCAACCAGGAACCGATTCAATAACTTCGCGGCTAACGATCTCCGGCACGCGGCGGAGACGAACTTCGGCTCCCGCAGCGATGGCGCCTTCGGCCATTGCCTTTGCCAGAGCTTCTGTAGAGCCGTTTCGTGAGTAAAACGTGATGAGTATTTTTGAGCTCGCCATAATCCAACCTGCTTGTTTACGCTTT
Organism: Chthonomonas sp. UBA1950; assembly: GCA_002336105.1. GTDB lineage: Bacteria > Armatimonadota > Fimbriimonadia > Fimbriimonadales > Fimbriimonadaceae > Fimbriimonas. Next base: position 25,042 of record DDEQ01000015.1, read on the forward strand.
CATACCGATGAATGTTGCATTCAAAATAGTTCGGTATCGAAATATATGCATCCATCGTAGAAATAGTTGCTGAATCTGAAAAAATAGTTTGGGCTCTTAAAATGGGGACGAAATACAATGGGTCTGACGAAGAAAAGGTCGCTCTAGACCTTTTCATTAAGCTGAATCGGGCAGGAGACTCCGTGAACCGTCGAATGTTGTCTCGATTGCATTCGTCCAACCTGACTATCGCTCAGTTTGGCGTGCTAGATGCGCTCTATCATCTTGGAGCGCTCACCCACGGCGAACTCGCAAAAAAGCACCTTCGAAGCCCAAACAACATGACCAGCGTGATCGACACGATGGAAAGGTCCGGTTTGGTCACCCGTCACCGAAGCATCGAAGATAGGCGAGTAATTTTGGTTGAGCTCACCGAGAAGGGTCGCAGTCTTTTCGAAGAGGTTTGGCCCGGACACCTTTCCGCCATTTTGGATTCAATGAACACGCTTGAGCCTCAGGAGCAGTGCCAACTAGCACGACTCTTGAAAAAGCTTGGAACAGGACTGAACTAGTCAGTTTTTAGTCAATTCGATTGGTTGCCGGGAGCCATCCTTAAAGTGGACCATCAGCCGCTTATCGTCATCAGAGATCGTTGCGTCACTCGGAACGACAAGATTTTGCTTCGTGGAAGACGAACTCTTGGGCTCCGAAGCGAATGGAGTGTCAGGTACAGGCGGCTCGGCCTTCAAGGAGACGGAAGAATCAAGAGCGAGCATCTTCGCCGCCTCAACAAGCGACTTCCCTGCGACCAGAGTTGTATTAAGTTGAACACCTTCTTTTTCGGCAGCCCAAGTGCCTTCAAGAATGACGCTTCCATCAAATGAGATCGTGTTCGAGCTCACGGAAAACATGAAACTCGGCAGTTTCATGAAGAATTTGTGATCTTTACGCAGCTCAAGCGAAGCTGTCGAGGTCAAAGAATTAGCCAACGTCTTGAGTAGGTTTGGATTTGCAGCAGAAGCTTGTTCACTCCAGATACCGAGAAACTTTTGCTCTGGGTTCGTGCATCCAGAAACAGCTAATATCGCAACAGTAGATACAGTTGCAACTAACACTCCAATAAATTTCACATATTGATGACGTAATTTCCATTTAAGAGGTTGCGGTCTTATTCGCACCAGATAAAAACTCAGTCTGATATACAAAGTTTCACGCAGTACGCTCAATGCCATCGTGTTGAACCCCTACGGCCACTTTGACGACAACGCACGTGAGTACGTGATCGAGCGACCGGATACCCCGCTACCTTGGATCAACTACCTTGGATGCGAAGAATTCTTCGGACTAGTTTCGAACTGCGCTGGTGGATACACCTTCTTCCGGGACGCCAAGATGCGCCGATTGACGCGCTACCGATATAACAACATACCGCTCGACTCGAACGGTCGCTACCTCTATGTTAAGGATGGCGAAGACGTTTGGAACCCAAGTTGGAAGCCGAGACGAGTTGACCTCGATCACTATGAGTGCCGCCACGGGCAAGGCTACTCAAAGATCCTAGGCTCTCGCGGTGGCGTAAGAGTCGAAACGCTTTTCTTCGTTCCGATCGGCGAAACCACCGAAGTCTGGAGCGTGAGCGTTACAAACGAATCCGAGAAACCGAAATCGCTTAAAGTATGGGGGTTTGTTGAATGGTGTCTTTGGGATGCAGTGGACGATAACAGCAACTTCCAAAGGAACTATTCAACCGGTGCTGTTGAGGTCGAACCAGGAACGATCTACCATGTCACCGATTACCGAGAGCGTCGCAACCACTTCGCCTACTTCCATTGCTCAGCAAAAACGAGCGGATTCGACACAAGTCGAAATGCTTTTGTTGGAATTCACGACGGACTGGATATGCCGACCGTTGTCAGGAACGGGCAATGTACGAATAGCGTTGCTCACGGATGGCAACCCATCGGGGCGCACCAAATCGATATCGATCTCCAGCCCGGTGAGACAAAACGATTCCACTTCTTACTTGGCTATGCCGAAAACCCACAGGACCAAAAGTGGGAGGCGCTCGGAGTCGCGAACAAAGCTCCGTTCAAAGCTGTTGCGGAAAAGCTAGGCTCAAGCGAGCAGGTCGATGCGGCTTTTGCTCACCTCAAAGCTTATTGGAAGAATTTGCTCAGCACTTACGAGTGTGAAGTCCCTAACGAGCATGTCCAGCGAATGACGAACCTGTGGAATCAGGTGCAGTGCATGACAACGCTGAACATGTCACGAAGTGCAAGCTACTTTGAATCGGGAATTGGCCGCGGAATGGGTTACCGCGACAGCAACCAAGACTTGCTTGGAGTAGTTCACCTTCAACCTGAACGAGCGCGTCAGCGTCTTCTTGACCTCGCCGCAACTCAGCTCAGCGATGGCACCTGCTACCACCAATATCAGCCTTTGACAAAGCAGGGCAACAAGGACGCTGGCGAAGGCTTTAATGACGATCCTCTTTGGCTGATTCTGTCAACCTACGCGTATCTTGCCGAGACTGGCGATACCGCTGTCTTGCAAGCGAAGTGCGGCTATGCGGATATCGCAGGTTCTGAGGCCACATTGTTCGATCACCTTGAGTTGTCGTTGGAATATACGAGGCAACATCGAGGCCCGCACGGATTGCCGCTGATTGGTCACGCCGACTGGAACGATTGCTTGAACCTTAACTGCTTCTCGACCACACCTGGAGAAAGCTTCCAACTAGCAGGAGACATCGGTGAATCCAGTGCCGAGTCGCTGATGATTGCAGGTCAATACTGTGCGGCAACCGACAAAATGGCCGAAATTTACGAGCTGCTCAGTCAAACAGAGAAGGCTGTTGGCATTCGGACTAAGGGAGACGAAATGCGAAAAGCCATCCTTGCTCATGGCTGGGATGGAGAGTGGTTCCTACGCGCCTATGATGCCGCCGGAAACAAGGTCGGTTCGAACGAGAATCCTGAAGGCAAAATCTATATTGAGAGCCAGGGTTGGGGCGTGCTAGGAAGAGTCGGGATCGAAGATGGCAAAGCCCAAACTGCGATGAACTCAGTGAAGACGCACCTTGCGACTAAGAACGGTGTGATGCTTCAACAACCGGCATACACGACTTATCGACTTGAACTTGGCGAAATCACCTCATACCCACCCGGATATAAGGAAAACGCGGGAATCTTCACGCACAACAATACATGGATTCAGTGCGCCGAAGCCATTCTAGGCAACGGAAACTCGGCCATGGACTACTATCTGTCGATCTGCCCTTCGAAGAAAGAAGAGCAGATCGACATCTACCGCTGCGAACCTTATGTTTACAGCCAGATGACCGCAGGAGCAGACGCCGCAACCCCAGGCGAAGCCAAAAACGCTTGGTTAACTGGCACCGCGTCTTGGTCCTTCGTTGCAATCTCCCAATACATCCTCGGCGTTCACCCAACGGTCAAAGGACTACGGCTAGACCCTTGCATTCCGTCAGATTGGAAGGAGTACAAAGTCCAACGCATCTATCGCGGCAAGACTTACAAGATCACGTTCCATAACCCTAGCGGTGTGCAAAAGGGTGTCAGCAAAATCGTTGTCAATGGTAAAGATCTACCCGGAAATCTCATCCCGCACGACCTCGACGGCAAGGAGTTTGATGTCTCGGTTTGGTTGGGATAAACCCAAAAACAGGCTAACACTAGGTCTAGCGACCGAAACTAGCCTGTTACCAATACCTATTTGCAACCATCAGTTAGATTAGTCGCGTGTATAATCGTGGCAATCTGGCGTATGTACGCCAAGGTCAGAGTATGAAGCGTTTCTTCAATTGGCTAAAAGCCATCTTTAACCGTGGGATGGACAAACTAGAGAGTCCAGACATTATGCTGGATCAGGCTCGCCGCGACATGCAGGGTGCTTTGATTGCGAATCGAGAAAAGGCTGTTCAGGCAATTACCCAAAAGAACCGCCTTCAAGGCATGCTTGACGACGCCAAGAAGAAGAGCGCCCAACTAGAAGCTCAGGCAACGATGGCTTTGAAACAAGGCAATCGCGAGCTAGCGACTCAGTTCATGCGCGAGAAGATGAACGGCGATGCCTCCATCGCAACCCTTCAGCAAAGCTATGACCAGGCGGTTCAAACCGTTGACCAAGTTAAGGTTGCCATCAAGCGACAGGAAGAAGAGGTCCGCAAGAAGACCGCTGAAGCTTTGGCAATGAAGGCTCAGTGGCAGCAAGCTCAAATCCAGAACTCGATTAGCAAAGCGCTTGAAGGTTTAACGTTCGAAAACCAGTTTGAAGGTTTTGGAGCGGCTCAAGAGAAGATCCGCGAGGCTCAGAGCGAGGCCGCCGCTAGACAAGAGATGCTGGGTAGTTCGATCCAAGGCAAGATCTACCAAATGGAGGACAGTGCGCGAGACTTAGAGGCCGAGAGCGAGCTTGATAAGCTCGAAGAAAGGCTTGGTCTGCGACCTGCCGCAGCCGCAGCAACTGTCGATCAGACTGTAAGCGTAAGCGCTAGCCCAGCAGCCGCACCCGAAGTAAGCGCCGACCAAGCCGCCGAACAAGCCAAAATGTCGGAAGCCGAAGCTCAACTCGCTGAGCTTGAAAAGCGACTTAAAGGAAGCTAGCTTCTAGTAAAACGAAAAGAAGATCGGGTTCGGTTATTGCCGAACCCG
>DDEQ01000015.1:29698-108675 GCA_002336105.1 Chthonomonas sp. UBA1950
ATCTTCTTTTTTGATAGTGAATTTCTAATCTAGTCGGCGATATCTTCGTCGCCCATATCTTCCATTTCTGGCTCGTCATCGCTAGCAGCCGCTGCCTTTGGTTCGAGTTCGAGAGACACGAAAGCGATGTTCTTAGTCGTTCGATTTGGGCAGTTGTTGCATACGAATTCCACCTTGGCGCCCGATAGCCAATTTGGAACCTTGTCAATGATCTTTCCGCAAGAGCACTTAATCATTCGATAAACCCTGTTGTTCTTCGTTGTAGATCTGAACTGCCTGCTGGTGGCTAATCCACCCATTCACAAACATCACAACGGAAGAGACGAGATAAAACAGAACCAATCCGTTCTCTCGTTTTTGCCCTGGATCACGAATCGCATTATCACCTGCGATCAAACCCACGACTGCAAGCAAAAACAGAATCCCAGCGATCCAGAAGAATGTGTTCTTAAACCACACTGGCACGGGTTGGGCCTTTTTCTTGCTCACTACCCTATTGTACCGCTCAGAAGGCAAAGAATAAAAATCGCAATACTACTCGCTCGGCAGATGCAATTTTCGGCGAGATTGTCAGTGGAATTAAACTTTCCCGATATTTCAATCCTGTAGAGCACAAGGCACTGTAGAGGTAATCAATTGCGGTTCGCAGCGCAATTGAGTCAATAACCCCTAAAGATTGTGAATCCTTGATTAGGTATCTGTTCACAACGTAAGCAGGGAGCCTATGAACGTCGATTTACTAGCAAGGCTGCAATTTGCCTTTACAGTTTCGTTTCATTACATCTTCCCACCGTTGTCAATCGGTCTTGGACTCATTTTGGTGTTCATGGAATCGCTTTGGCTGCGAACGGGAAGAGAAGATTACAAAGTGATGACCCACTTTTGGGTCAAGATCTTCGCACTGATTTTCGGGATCGGAGTTGCTTCCGGAATCGTTTTAGAATTTCAATTCGGAACGAACTGGGCAACTTACTCTCGGTATGTCGGAGACATATTCGGAAGCGCACTCGCCGCAGAAGGCGTGTTTGCCTTCTTCCTCGAATCAGGATTTCTAGCAATCCTGGTCTTCGGTTGGCATAAAGTATCGCCGAAGGTCCACCTGCTATCCACTGTCATGGTGTGGTTAGGTTCAACTTTCAGTGCCGTTTGGATCATTGTTGCTAATTCGTGGATGCAAACACCAGCGGGCTACAAGATTGTTGAAACGGCTCACGGGCCTAGAGCCAACGTCACTGACTTCTGGGCGATGGTATTTAATCCATCGTCAGTCGATCGCCTGCTTCACACCGTCGTTGCCGCATGGATGACGGGCGGCTTCCTCGTTGTGAGTGTTAGCGCTTACTACCTGCTGAAAGGCCGCTCGATTGAAATCAGCAAAGCTTCAATGAAAATCGGTCTTGGGTTGTGCGTTGCCGCTTCTCTTTTGCAGTTCGTCACCGGACACCAGAGCATCGTCGGAGTCGCCAAGAACCAGCCCATGAAGATGGCCGCGATTGAAGGTCACTATGACTCGAAGGCTCCTCTCGGCTTAACGATGCTTGGCTTCGTTGATGAGAAAGGACAAGCACAAGGATTAACGATCCCAGGGTTGGGCAGTTTTCTCCTTTCGGGCGATCCAAAGATGCCAGTGAAGGGTCTCGACGACCCCACGATGGAAAAGCCGCCCATTCAGCCTATTTTCCAGACTTATCACCTCATGGTCATGATTGGGTCCGCATTAGCGGCCGTCTCAGTTGTCGCGTTTGTAAAGATGAAACGCAACACGCTATGGGATAGCAAGTGGATGCTCACGATCCTTGTTTGGTCGGTTTTACTTCCACAACTCGCCAATCAGTTAGGCTGGTTTACCGCTGAAGTCGGCAGGCAACCTTGGATTGTCTACAACATGCTGAAGACGTCGGACGCGATCAGCAAAGCAGTCAAATCTCATCAAGTTTTGGCTTCATTGATTCTGTTCACTGTTCTCTACATTCTGTTGTTCTTGCTCTTCATTTATCTGCTTGACCGAAAGATCAAAGCAGGTCCAGAAGATCAGTCACCTGAGTTGGACACGCCTAATACTTGGCGATTGGAGGATGCAAATTGAACTATCCTTTTGATCTTCAAACGGCTTGGTTTTTGCTTGTAGGCGTATTGCTGATTGGCTACGCCATTCTTGACGGTTTCGACCTTGGCGTAGGGAGTTTGTTACTCATCGCCAAGAACGACCAGGATCGCCGAATCCTACTGAACTCCATCGGCCCTGTATGGGACGGAAACGAGGTTTGGTTGGTTGTCGGTGGTGGCGCACTCTTTGCCGCTTTCCCAGACGTCTATGCAACCGTTTTTAGCGGGTTTTACCTTGCCTTGATGTTGTTGCTGGTCGGCCTGATCTTCCGCGCTATCGCGATTGAGTTCCGAAGTAAGGAAGCTTCAACTAAGTGGCGCCAATTTTGGGATATCAGTTTCTCGGTCGCCAGCATTGTGATCGCTCTGCTGATGGGTGTCGCGCTCGGCAATATCGTCGTGGGCATTCCCGTCGAGAAAGACATGGAATATGTGGGTGGGTTCTTCAACCTGCTCAACCCATACTCGCTGGTGATGGGATTAACCACGGTATCCCTCTTCATGATGCATGGCGCGATCTATCTCATGATGAAAACCGAGGGCGAGATTCGCGAGAGAGTCGCCGTGTGGGGCAAGTACGCCACCGGTGCCTTCATCGGAATGTTCGTCGTCCTGACGGCCGCCACGTTCATGTTTGCGCCAAACATGTCTGAGAAGATTCTCAAGAATCCTGTCTTGATGGTTCTTCCCGCCATTGCGCTTCTGGCAATCTTGTCGGTACCAAGGATGATGCTCAAAGCCAAAGAGGCGCTGGGATTTGCGTCCTCGTGTCTTGCCATTGCATCGCTGATGGGACTGTTTGGTTTGGGGGTTTATCCAAACATGGTTCCGAGCAATATCAACCCTGCATACAACCTAACGATTCGAAACGCATCGGCTTCCGAGCCGACGCTGACAACGATGATGTCAATCGCATTGCTTGGAATGCCATTTGTTATTGCCTACACGATAGCCATCTATCGCGTATTCCGAGGCAAAGTCCACGTCGATCATCTTCACTATTGATCGAGTATCGGCCGAGTTGATATCCTCAACTCGGCTATGCCTTACCTCCCAAGATCGGATGTCATCGAGCGCATCCGCTCTAGAACTAATTCCTCACGCCCCCTCTCGACGTACTCTTGTATAGTCTTCGAGGTAACTAGTTCGGAGGACAGCGGCAAACTTATTCTTGAGAAACATCCTTAGATTTGCATCAGCTTGTGCCAGCTCTTTCACGATTGACGGCCTGCCATCTGTTACCCGCACTATGTCTTCAAAGTCTCGGCTTCGGAATACATCTCCGTGATACTCACGCGTTGCCGAGTTGAACGCCGCTAATTTCGTGCCGAGGAAGCAAACTGGTTCAATCACTTTGATCGTAATTCCGTTGCTCAAAGTATGTGACCAAGCGGTAGAAATCGCTAAGGGATACCAAGGGTTTGTCTCATCAATTGTTTCATCGTCGACAGGGATCACGTCAATTACGGTGATGCCTTGCTGATAGCGGCAAACGGGACCATTCATGTCGTTCTTGAACCCTAGGCTTAAGAGTTGTTCATTAAGTGTTTGCCTGTCCGTAAATCTTGATCCGACCCTGATTGCTACATCGACATCCCTAGTCGCTCGCGGAGGCAAACCGCCTTTTGTCTGTGAGTAGCAAACTGACGACGGCACCACCGAGGAATACTACGTCTTGGCACAGATTGCCGAGTTGGCTAGCTGCTAGGTTGATCAATCCGATTGGACTCGAGTCGCTCATTGTTCTTCCTCAGTTACCTTAAGAATACGATGCAGCTCTTTCTTCGCAATATCACGCTCGCGAGTGCCACCGAGGCGTAATGCGTCCACGAGAGCGAGCACAGAATAAAAAACGGGATCACGCATCGCAACTTTTGTGGCACTCGGATGTAGCGGCTCGACGGATAATCCACGTGTTTCACCCATTGGATCAGGCCAAACCGGTGGCAACACATCAGACCAGGCGATCTCAGCATTGAGCGGCGGGGCTGCCCATGCGGTCGGAATACCTCGCACCTCTCCGCTACGTTTTGGCACCATGAAATACCTCATACCGCAGACGAGCGCTTCCTCTAGGAATTGCATATTGATTCGCCTGCGTACAGGATCATAGAGTTTCGCCTCTGCCCCCCTCTTGAGAGCCCGGTTCACGGTTGACGGGCTCACCCCTATCTCAGCGGCTAAAGGACCTTGAGCCCAGTCCTCTTTACCACGCATAGACGCGACTTTTAGCAGCACATACATATCTGCAGTGTCTAGCATACATACACTATGGCATATTCTCTATTCGCGAATCACGAATAGAGAATGAGCTAACATCAAAGCTAAGATTTACAATCCACTAGACTGCTCATAATAGGGTTATGTCCCTTAGAATCCGCCCTAACGTGCTCAAGATGGAGCCGTATTCACCGGGTAAACCGATCTCTGAGGTCAAGCGAGAACTGGGACTTGACCGCGTTGTAAAGTTAGCTAGCAACGAAAACCCATTTGGACCATCACCGAAAGCTGTCGCCGCCGTTCAGCAAGCGGCTCTCGATATGCATATTTATCCTGATGGGGCGGCTCACGACCTTAAAGTTGCGATTTCGAGGAAGTTCGGCGTGTCGTTCGACCAGATCATGGTCGGAAACGGAAGCGATGAGCTGATTCACATATTGGGACTCGTTTTTCTTGGCGGGGAATCAGACGAAATGATGATGGGGGATCCATCATTCTCTCGATATGATGCGGCAGCACACCTTGCTCCTAGTCAACTGGTCAAGATTCCGCTAGATTCTGAATACAGGCATGACCTCGACGCAATGGCAGGGGCTGTCACCCCTAACACCCGCATGATTTGGATTGCGAATCCAAACAATCCGACAGGAACGATCATCCGAAAGCATGCTTTTGAACGATTTCTAGACTCGATTCGAGAGGATATCGTTGTCGTACTCGACGAGGCATATCACGAGTTTGCCGAGTCTGATCCTGAACTGCCCAACAGCATCGACTACGTAAAGCAAGGACGCAACGTGATCGGGTTAAGAACATTTAGCAAAGCCTATGGATTAGCCGGAATCAGAGTCGGATTTGGCGTTGCTCCCGAAGGCATCATTGACGCGACAAACCGGGCGAGAGAGCCGTTTAATGTGAACTCTCTAGCCCAAGCCGCCGCCATCGCCGCGCTGGATGATACAGAGCATGTCATAAGAACGGTTGAGCATAACCGACGAGGCCTCGACCGACTGAACGCTGCTTTTCGGGAACTCGGTGCCGAACCGATGGAAAGTCATGCGAACTTTGTCTTTGCAGACCTCAAGCAACCCGCTCGACCTGTTTTCGCAGCACTCCTTAAGCGAGGCGTCATCACTCGCTCTGGAGATGTGCTCGGTCTGCCAAACTGTCTTCGTGTTAGCGTTGGAACGGATGAAGAAATAGACATATTCGTCTCTGAGCTTAAAGCCGTCTTCGCCGCAGGAGTATCAAATTGATTATTGTTCTAAAAGCAGGGGCTCCGACCGAGCAAATCCAAGAGATTAGTGACCGCCTCGTTGAACTTGGTTATGCAGTGAATCCCATCTTTGGTGTCGAAAAGACGGTCATCGGAGCAGTTGGCGGCAGCGAGCACATGAAGGTCGATGCAATCGATAGCCTCAAAGGTCATGATTTTGTCGAAGACGTCATCCTGATCACCAAACCATACAAGTTCGTCGCCAAGGAATTCACTCACGGCAAGAAATCAACGATTGACTTAGGTGACGGGGTTATCATCGGCGGAAACGAAATCGCGATGATGGCGGGCCCATGCACAGTAGAGTCAGAGCAACAACTCTTTAGAACAGCTGAAGCGGTTTCTAAAGCTGGAGCGAAAATCCTTCGTGGAGGCGCTTACAAACCGTCAACCTCTCCCTATTCTTTCCACGGAATGGGTCTCGACGGTCTCATCCTTCTTAAGGAAGCAGCACGACGCTATAACATGAAGATCGTCACTGAGGCGATGCATGTCCGAAAAGTCGAAGAGGTTGCCGAATACGCAGACATCATTCAGATCGGGACCAGAAACATGCAGAACTATGAAATTCTGCGAGAAGTTGGCCAAATCCGAAAGCCTGTCATGCTCAAACGAGGCATGACCTCGAAACTTGAGGAGTGGCTCTTGGCTGCCGAATACATTGCCAGCGCTGGCAACGAGCAGATCATGCTTTGCGAGAGAGGCATTCGAACCTTTGAGCCACACACGAGAAACACCTTGGATCTATCGGCAGTGCCTGCGGTCCAGGGTATGTCTCACTTGCCAGTGATTATCGATCCATCACAAGGAACCGGGCGACGTGAACTTGTTCCACCCATGTCGAAAGCAGCGGTCGCGGTTGGCGCAGACGGTCTGATCGTCGAAGTCCATCCGAATCCAGATCATGCGCTGAAAGATGGGGCCCAAAGCATCACTATCGAAGCATTTGAGAAGATGATGCCGGAACTGCGAGCTATTGCCGGTGCTGTCGATAGATCAATTTAGTCTTCCTATTGACTTTACCGTAAGATAATTGCGAAAATGCGGGCGATGAATACGCGCCCGCTTTCACTCTTTATGATCGGTCTCGCTGCGATTGGAGTTGCCAACGCTTCACTCAAGACTGAGGTCGAGTCAAAGAGCAACAAAATTTGTTCACTCATGATGAAGAAAGATATGAAATCACTTGAGAAGGTGCTCAAGGATTACACAACCACAGACTTCAAGTACATCGAAGACACCATGGGCAAGCCGATGAACTTTGCCCAGATGTTTGCCACGATGAAACAGGGCATGATGATGTACTCAAAGGTGAACAAGGTGACATCGAGTGTCGTCAAGGTAGACGAAAAGAAGTCAACCGGCATGGCGGTCGAAAGACAAAGCGTGACAGCAACGATGGTTGGCAAGGACAAGAAGCCACACGTTATGGTCTTTACCGGCCTGGCAACTGAGACCTTCAAGAAGGTTGACGGTAAGTGGCTTATGTCGGTTATGACGATGAAAACTGAGTCGATGACGATGGATGGCAAAGCCATGCCAATGGCCTCGGTTCAAGCTAAGTAAATGTCCTGCTGGGGTTTTGGGGCAAGAACTGCCCCAAACATAGTGACTACTCGACGTAATCGTCTTCGGATGGAGCTTTCTTTAGGAAAGCCTCGATGAAACCATCGATATCGCCATCCATTACTGCAACCACGTTTCCGGTTTCAAAACCAGTGCGATGATCTTTCACCATCGTATAGGGTTGCATAACGTAGCTTCTGATCTGGCGACCCCAAGCGGCAGGGCCACCATCCCCCTTCAAGGCGTTGACCTTTTCTTGAGAAGTTGCTCGTTCCAATTCGCTCAAGCGAGCTAACAGAACTGACATCGCACTCGCGCGGTTCTTGTGTTGGCTTCGTTCGTTCTGACACTGAACAACGATGCCTGACGGTATGTGGGTGATGCGAACGGCTGACTCAGTTTTGTTGACGTGCTGTCCACCCGCACCACCAGCACGCAGGGTCTCTACTTTCAAGTCGTCTGGGTTGATCTCAACTTCAGATTCCTCGATCTCAGGTAGCACTTCAACCTTAGCAAACGAAGTATGCCGACGCGCGGCTGCATCGAAGGGCGAAATGCGCACCAAACGATGAACTCCAGCTTCAGTTTTCAGATATCCATAAGCGTTTTCGCCCGAGACCTGAATCTGGATGGATCGATAGCCTGTGACATCACCAGGCGTTTCGCTGAGGATTTCAACCTTATACTTATGCTCCTCAGCCCAACGTACATACAAACGGTAGAGCATCGAAGCCCAGTCGCAAGCTTCCGAACCGCCTGCTCCTGCGTTGACTTCGAGGAGTGCGTTACGACCATCATGCTCACCACTAAGAAGCGTCTTGAGTTCATAAGCATCCATATCCTTGAGGAATTGGAGAGCCATCCGATCCGCTTCTTTTTCAGTATCAGCATCTGGTTCCAGTTTCAGAAGGTCGTAAAACTCCTGAATGTCTTTTTCAGCTTTGTCGAGGATTAGGAACGGATTTGCGATGTTGCGCAGTCGGCTGAGTTCCTGTAGCGCTTTATTCGCAGCGGCGGGGTCGTTCCAAAATTCCGGCTGTGACGATTGTTCTTCTAGCCGCGAAATGCGGTCTTGCAGGCGAGGGAGGTCAAAGATGCCCCCTAATAGCGTCCAATCTCCCGCGAGACTTAGACAGCGCTTCCTGCTGATCAAGATTCAGCATGGGGGTGATGATACCTTCACTTTTTTGCCTGTGAAGTATCCAATAGCATAGATTCAGTGCTAGGATTATTTAATCCTGGTGAAGCTATGAGAATTACTTTACGTTTTGTTGCGGGCATGATTGCTGCCACGCTGTTTGGATCCGCGTTTGGCGTTACTTACACATCTAAGCCTAAGGTTATGGAATTGTCCCGCCGGCTTATAGTAAAGCCTATTCAAATAGACACTCTTATTAATAAGGGGCACACCTATAGCAAGCTAATCTCAATCTATTCGAGATCAAGAAACCGCTTGATTCCGAACCTTATTCGGTATGAGAAATCCGTAGATTTATATATCGTTCGAGTTCCCGCAAACTCAACAGATAGCAAGTACGCTACTCAGCTTCTAAACACGGGTGATTACGAATATGTCGAGCCAGATTGGAAACTGTATCCACTCGCTACGACGCCTAGCGACCCCCTCTACCCAAATCAATGGCACCACCCGGTTATCCAGGCGGATAAGGCTTGGGATATTTGGCAAGGTTCATCGGACTTTATTACAGGTTATGTTGACACGGGAGTTTTCAAAGCTCACCCTGATCTCCAGGGTCTTTGGCTTCCAGGATACAACTCAGTCGATAAGAAAGCGGAAGCTGACGGAGGAGACGTATCTGATGTCCACGGTCACGGCACTCACGTAGCCGGTGACGGCTCGGCTCATGGTAACAACAACGTCGGTGTTTCTGGTGTTGGTTGGAACTTCTCAATTATTCCAGTACGCGCCACAAATGGTGCTGATGGCTACGCTTATCAGTCAGACCTTCTAGATGGCGCACGATGGGCAGTTGAGCATGGTGCTAAGACCGTTAGCATCTCCTACGCGGGTGTTGGAACCCAAGCCATCGAAGATACGGGAACCTACATCAAGGGTATCGGCGGATTGCTATTCTTCGCCGCTGGAAACGATGGTAGAAACCTGACCGACTTCCAATACAGAGACACAGTCGTCGTCGGCGCTTCGAACCCACTCGACGCCAAGGCTGACTTCTCGGCATACGGACATGGCGTAAACGTTTTCGCGCCAGGTGTTGGCATCCTCAGCACAACAAGAGAAGGCAGCTACGAAGCGTGGGATGGCACATCCATGGCTACTCCGGTCTGTAATGGCACCGTAGCCTTAATGTGGAGTGCAAACCCAGATCTCACCCCTGATGACGTCCAGTCAATTCTTTACGAAACATGTGATAACATCGGAGACTCGGCAATCTATGGCCACGGTCGAATTAACGCATATCAAGCTCTCTTGACTGCCATTGCGAGTCAAGCTCAAACCGTTCAAATGAATGCGGTTTCCGTCCAGCAGGGCACCTATACCCAAGGCGCGCTGACCAGCATCAACGACTCTGACGATGCGAGTTACTATGGCGTCAGGAGCGCAACAGTTCGGTCGCTCGGTGAAGCAGCCGGGTCTTACATCAGTTATCAGTTGCCCACCGACACTCCGCTCCGCCGTGCCACGATGAGCGTTACGCTAGGAATTGAGGGTAATAAGCCTGTGTCGTACATGTTGTTCTTAAAGAACATTTCGACAGGCGTATACACTCAAGTCGCATCGCGAAGCGCGCTCTCAGGTTCTGTTGTCACCTTGAACTTCGACCTAACCAGCTACATGTCGAAGTATATTGCAGCCGATGGAACTGTTAATTGTGCTGTTCGCGCAGTAGTCCCAACTCGCTTCAGCCCATCTTCTTATAAATTGAAAGTCATGGGAGCGACCGCGAAGTATCTCAAAGCTCTCGGTACATCCAACTAGTCGAAGCATCTACCAGGTCAAGGTGTGGCAACAGAAATCTGTTGCCACACCTTTTTTGTGCCATTTCAGCAGGCATAACGCACTATTCGGCAATACCTGTTGGACAATAGCTCCTATGCTGCTTGCCGCTACGTTAGTCTATTTGGGAACACTGACTTCATCGTTCCAAACTCCAGCCCAAGATCCTTACCCAATCTGGGAAACCGACGGAATTTCGAACAACTCTTTGGCAGCACGAAGAGCACGGGTAATGCAAGAAATGGGACCAGGAACATTCGCGGTCTTCTTTACGAACCCTGAACGAAACCGAAACAACGATGTCGATTTCAGATTCAGGCCAGACTCGAACTTCCTCTACTTAACTGGGTTTAACGAGCCAGATGCGGCACTCGTTCTGGCCCCGAGCGGAATCGAAATCAGCGGCAAAAAGGTCACTGAGCTTCTGCTATTGAATGACCGAAATGCCGGGCAGGAGACTTGGACAGGTATCCGCCTTGGACCAGAGAGAGCCTCCGGTGTGTTGGGAATTCAGGTGGCAATCAGCAACAGAAAGTTTAGTCAGGTTCTCGATGCCATCGGAAAATCTGGCGCTCAACTTTGTAGCTTGCGAAACCCACCCGATTTGAGCGGGACGGTAAGCACTATGGCAAGCGATCTGAAAACCTGGTGGGGAGACAAAGAGAAGAAATCGGGGCTTGCATCGACCCTAAGCAAAATGAGGGTCGTCAAATCAGATGAAGAGATCACCTTGCTCAAGAAAGCCATAGAGGCATCGGCATTAGGCCACTGCGAAGTGCTTAAGAGTTGTGATGCCACGATGCGAGAGTCTGATCTTCAAGCTATTTTCGAATACACCATTGGTCGAAAGGGTTGCGAGTATGTGGGCTACCCTTCCATCGTGGGGTGTGGGCCGAGTTCGACAATCCTGCACTACGAATCGGATCGCGCTCGACTGAAAGCCGGAGACATTGTTTGCATGGATGCAGGCGGCGAATATCACGGCTACAGCGCCGACGTCACCCGTTCCTTCCCCGTCAACGGCAAGTTCTCAAAAGAGCAGAAAGAGATTTATAACATTGTTCTCGCCGCCCAAGATGCAGGAATTGCCGCACTCAAAGTTGGCGAACCGTCGAGCGCATCCAGTTCACCTGCTGCCAAGGTTTTGGCTGATGGACTGATCAAGCTTGGCATCATCAAGAGTGCAGACGAACTTGGTCGCTACTATTTCCACGGCATTGGCCACATGATAGGCTTGGACGTTCACGATGTCGGTGGAGGGAGCCTCAAGCCTGGCATGGTGATGACAGTTGAGCCTGGAATCTACATCAAAGCCGGGAGTCCTTGTGATCCAAAATATTGGAATATCGGCATTCGAATTGAGGATGACATCCTCATCACCACTGCGGGTCCGGTGAATCTCTCAGCGATGGCTCCTCGCAAAGCCGAAGATATCGAGAAACTGATGGCGCAGAAAGGAATCGGAAATATCTCACTGACTGACAAATAATGAGCCATACCTCTGTTTTCGATGTATATTGAAAACAGAGGGTTATGGCATTCAAAGGCGATTTAGACACGCTGATATTGGGCGTTCTCGAAGGGTGCGAACTGCATGGGTATGAGATTGCCCGACGCATCAAGCAGTTAAGCGATACAGCTCTTGCGGTAGGAGAGGGTCAGCTTTACCCGGCTCTTCACGGCCTAGAACGAGACAGACTCGTTACCGCAAACTGGATTCCTCAAGACGGAAAACCGCCTCGAAAGGTTTACCAACTCACCGACGAGGGGTCTGCGGCCCTCGCGAAGAAAAAGCTGGAATGGCAACACTTTGCGAAAGGAGTCGGTGCCATCCTTGGTCTCAACATGGCGGTGAACCATGGATAACCGGATTCAATTCCTGACCTCGTTACGAACATACGCCTATAGGCGCCTCTCCGACCAGCAGGCAAATGCACTCACCGACGAAATCAATGCCCACCTTGATGCAGCCATTCAAGCGCGAATAGAACTGGGCGACACCCCGGCAGAAGCCGAACGAAGTGCGGTACACGCCTTCGGCTCACCGAAAGTGGTCGTAAATAGGCTTGCCAAGTTGGAGACGCCTAAAGCCAAACTTCACGTCCCTAGCCTGATTGCGATGATGGCGGGAGAGCTCTTTTTGGCAGTTTTGAGCATGGTGGTTGTTCCTGGATTTCATTCTGCTTGGATCGACCACATTGGTGTGGCTTTTGCCGTATTTGCAGTCATTGGGTGTTTCGTGACGGGTTGGCGTGCCACGCGATTCCAGTGGAAGGGGTTTGCATTTGCGACCTTTGCTTCCATGTTCCTCTGGTCTCTCATGTGGTCAACTCAATACACTTCTGTGCGATTCAGCACTCAACCAGAACTGAACGAGCATATTTTGAGGGCAGACATTGACGAACGGATCGGAGGAACCCAATCGTTCTCTTCTCGAATTCAGGACAACCTAAAAATCTTCCAGAATAATCGCTCGGCTTATTTGAGCGGCACCAGCGATCTCGCGCCAAAGCCAAAAGGGGCGTTCAATACTTGGGACCCCAAATACATCGCGATACCGAATAGAACCGAAGGCATCAGAGCTTGGCAACACCGGGACTCTGTGCCCAAGTTCTTAAGGTTGCTCATCAAAGATCAAGCTCAGCAAGCAACTATCCTTGCGAAAGCCAAATCGCGACCGTTTTACGTTCAGTTCTTTTACGAACCCTACACACTCATTTCCTATGGATTTCTGCAAACAGTCTTCTTCTGGTTTGCCCTTAACTCGATTGGGGTGTTTTGTGGTCAGTTGTCTCGTGTAATCCAGAAAGCTCTAAGAAATCGTCGCATCCGCCAGTAAAGTCGTTGTTCGATCAAGGATCGCATCCACTATCGGCTCTGCGATGTAAGGTGCCAGGGTTTTCGAAGCGTGCTTAGCGATGTTTTGGCAGAGTTTCCTCAGCATCAATATCATCGCCTTGGGAGGAATACGGAAACTCGACCCAACTTGGATGAAATCATCAACGCTGAACTTTCCGTGGGCTTCGTCTGCAAGAGCTAAAACCATTCGATCCGCTCCTAGTAGCTGGTCTGCATATGGCAAAGTACTTAGCAAGTCGTAGGCTGGAGACAAGACCCATTGCCCGTCGGGTTTTCGGATCATTGAAACGTTCTTTTCGTGTAAATCCCCGTTTCCAACCAAGTAGCTAAACGCATATAACTCGATTGCTTTCAAAAGAGTTGCCGAGCCTGTTCCGAGCCGTGCCATTGCTTCCAACAACTCTCGATATTCATAGGAATATTTACTACTAGGATATCGGTCCATGATTTGCAACATATCTTCGAGATGTGGCCGTGGATCTGGACGATCAAATCTCTTCACCAACAATGCCCCTGAATTCAGCTTGACTTCTGCGACCGACAACCCCACCTTTCGTGCCAGAGTCATGACCGCAAACTCGTTCTCCACTAAACCTGGAAGATCACTCGGCGAAACCTTTACAATGTAACTCGCCCCTCGACTAGAGCGCGCAAGTTCGCCGATTGACAGCTTTTTTTGAACCCCAGGCAGAGCCGTTATCTCGGCAGATCGTAAATCCTGAAGGTTCTTTTTTGCCTCTTCAAGATTCAGTTTTCTAAGGATACGATTTTCGCCCGGGACACGGACGTCCACATCGCCAATGGCATCAAAACCAGTTGCCGCCAAACACGCAAAGAGGTTATCTTTAGTGAGCCGGTTTCGGCTGAGAACCGCTTCAGACATGACACCTTCTGGTAACAGTCCGGCGAAATAAGTTGGTAAGTTCGCAATTCCTTCCCCCTGGATTTCTTGTGAATCGAGAGGTAGACGCAACGCTATCGGTGCTTGGCCCGTTTGAAAGTAGCTGGACTCATATCGAAAGATGAATCCCTTTGGGAGCCGATGAAGCACCGCGACTTTCTGCCCTTCGCGAACAACATCTAGGCTCTCAACCGAATTGTAGTCAATCACTTACCACCCCCCTCGGTTGAACCACGAGCTCGAGCCCAAAGACATCGAGAATCTTGATTAACGTATCGACCCGTACAGCCCCCTTCCCTCCTTCCAGTAAGTAAATGGGACGTCGTGATATTGAAGCCAAGGAAGCCAACTCTTCTTGAGTTAGATCGGCTGCCTCGCGGGCTTCCTTGACAAGGTTGGCAAGACGCTGTTGCTCATCGATTAAGCTACTCATTGTGATCTATTAATCACAATCTATCACAATTCCCGCTTTCTGGCAGCTTAAATGGAAATTTGTGATCTAAAAATCACAAACACACGAAAATGATGCCTGCAGCTATCCATTGACGCCGAAATGAGATCTTTTAATCACATCTCGCGTCGATATTCAAGCGCAGACAGAAGCGTTGCCGAGTCGGCGTAATCGAGCTCGCCACCGACAGGCATTCCGTGGGCAAGGCGAGTGACCTTGATGCCGATGGGCTTCAGTAGCTTCGCCAGATAAAGCGAAGTCGCGTCGCCTTCAATCGTGGGGTTCGTTGCAACGATGACCTCGTGGACAGAATCGTTGAGACGGGCAAGAAGCTCTTTGACTCGAAGTTGTTCGGGGCCGACTCCGTCCATCGGGCTCAGCAAACCGTGAAGCACGTGATATTTGCCACGATATTCGTGGATTCGCTCCATCGCGGCGATGTCTTTGGGCTCCGCAACAACACATATCAGCGACTGATCTCGACGGGGGTCGCGACAAATCTCGCATGACTCACTTTCGCTGATGTTTTGACAACTGCTGCAAAATCCGAGCTTTTGCTTAGCATTGCGAATCGCATCAGCAAGTTTGAGCGCCTCATGCTCCGGAATGCGAAGAAGATGATAGGCAAGCCTCTGTGCCGACTTTGGACCGACGCCTGGGAGCTTTTCAAGCTCAGCAATCAGTTCAGCAAGGGGGCGCGCAAAGAGCATAAAAGGATGTCTAGAAAACGCAATGGGCTCTTTGGCTCTGCTGAAAACTGAGAGCCAAAGAACCAAGTCTCTGCGAAGGCAGATTACATACCAGGAATTTCTGGCAGGTTCGGCATAATGCCTTGAACCTTAGCATTTCGAAGGTTCGTAGCGGTGTCAAATCCGTCGCGAACGGCGCTTACGACCAGATCCTCAAGTGACTCGATGTCCTCTGGATCGACAACCGATTTATCAATGCTGAGCTTGAGCATCTGACCGGTGCCGTCGAAGAGTGCTTTGACGGGTCCCTTGTCGACCGCAATTCTTTCGTTTTTGAGTTCGACTTCGAGCTGCTCCGCGCGAGCCATCGCGTCTTGCATCTGCTTCATCATGCCGCCAAATCCTTGGCCGCCAAAATTCTTTGGAAGTTTCATAGGCTTAAGTTCTCTTCGTTGGCTTTTGCCATTGCTCCAATTGGCAAGACTTGCGCCACTGTACGCCAGATTTTGACATAACCAGCGAAACTATTGGGTCGGCGTATCACTATTCAGCCCAAAGATCTCTTTTGTCAATTGCTCTAGCTTGTCCCCTTCGGCAGGAAGCTCGACTGCATCTTGGTTATTCGTTACCACTTTCTTGCGGGCGGAGCTGAATTTCACCGACCAGTTCTTGCCGTAAATGGATCGAACAGTATCCTCAATAAACGAGACGACCTTCGGTTTTTCTGTGACCCAACCATAGTCAAAAGAGAGGCCAAACTCGATGGTAAGTACACCGTCCGATGCGTCCACGCTCACGTCTTCCATATGGGAAGAAAGAGCTTTTGACTTTTGATGGACTTCTTGAATGAAGCGGTCCCAGTTATCACCGCCGGTCCAATTTTGCGCCGGAGTCGGTTCCCGAACCACGGCAGGTGCCTCCGGTGGTTTCGCTACGATTGCTGGTTCTGGTTCAGCAGGTTTCGGCTCAGCAGCAGGTTTTACAGGAGTCGGCTGACCAACTTGTCTGCTTCCTGCGATGGCTGGAGCACTTACAGGTGCTGTCGCAACGACAACGGGCTGCGTACCAACGAGTGATATTCGAACTAACTCGCTTTCAAGCCAAAGCCTAGGAATCGTAATATCACGAATCACCTTGTGAGCTTCTGCGAGAAGGCCACGAAATCGTAAGATCGCATCGCGGCCAAGCTTGGTCGCCGAATCGTGGAGGACTGCCTGCCGGGTGGAATCCTGGCCCGAGCCAATCTGGTAAGTCGCACGAGTCAGGTCTTGAAGACGGTAGAGCATCGATTCGAGAATGGCTCTCGGATCGCGGCCAAGCCGAGCAATCCCTTCTAGTAGCTCCATGATCTGAGGAACTTCCGCGTTCTTCATCGCCATTAACAAGCCATCGACGGTGTCCTCGGAGACCAAACCAAGCTGATCGTAAACCTGTTGAAGCGTGATTCGACCATCTTCTGACGTCAGAATGGCTTGTTCAAGCAAGGTGAGCGCATCACGATAACCGCCGTCGGCCATTCGTGCGATTGCAGAAATCGCTTGAGGTTCGGCGGTGACACTTTCACCCTTACAGACATATTCCAATCGAGAGGTGAGGTCGGACATGCTTGCCCGATGAAACTCAAACTTTTGACATCGTGATCGGATCGTCGGCGGAACCTTGTTGTACTCGGTTGTAGCGAGGATAAAAATGATGTGTTCGGGCGGCTCTTCAATGGTTTTGAGCAGAGCATCAAAAGCTTTGACGCTCAGATCGTGTACCTCGTCGATGATGAACACCTTGTACCGGGCGATCATCGGTTTGTATTCGACCGCTTCCACAATCTGCTCACGGATGTCATCGACACCGCTTTCACTCGCCGCGTCCATCTCAATGACATCAACGCAGTTGCCAAGTGTGATCGATTTGCAGATTTCGCACTCGTTATCCGGCTCCGAGGTGGGTCCATGCTCGCAACAGAGAGCCTTTGCCATCAGTCGAGCGGTTGACGTTTTCCCTGTTCCACGAGGGCCAGTGAAGAGGTAACTATGAGCGATTCTGCCCGAGGTAATACCGTTCTGCAACGTGCGGACGACATGATCCTGGCCAATCAAATCGCCAAAGGTCTGGCTGCGATACTTTCGATAGAGAGAAACGTAGGCCATAGCGACCGCCAGAACGGGAAACCGGGAATAACGCGTCGCACAGTGAATCGACTTACCGTTGCTGCGATCAAGCCCTGGCGGAGTTTACCGACCATCTGCCGCGCGGTTCCCGGCTGTTGATTCTAGCAGAATAAGGCGCTTGGAGACACGGAAACTTTCCCCCATTTGAGTCTGAAGTCACAGGGAACGTTGACATTCGTGGGGCGAACCCCGTGTATGGCTAAGCCCACTATGAGCCAAGTCAAATTCTATATCAACCAAATAGGGCGCCGTGAGGCGACAACCCTCGCCACCGCAACAACCCAAAAGGTCTTTGGAACAGTGACAACGACTGCTCCGTCCATGCGACAAGGCGTTTCCATCAACAACCTCGACCTCACCGCTGACCTGTACATCACATTCGCGCCGACCGGCACTACTCCAACGATGTCGTCAACTGATAACGATTTGATCGTTAGCGCACGGACAAGTCGGCAGATCATGATCGGCCCGGGCATCGAACTTTGGATTCGCAGCTCAAGCTCGGGGTCGATCAATTACACTGCTGTGGAGCTGCTCTGATGACGCAACTCGGCACCTTTTATGTCGAGCAAAACGGGCACTTTTTCCAACCGCTCGTCGAGCCTTTCCGAGTGCGACAAATCCCTGGTCTAGCCGTTTGGTTAGATTCACAGACGAGCATGTCTGTCCTCAATGCCTCAGGAGTTCAAGGATCAGCAGGGGATCCAGTTTCGGCCTGGAGCGACCTTTCGGGAAGCGGACAGACAGCAATTCAAGGCGCTTCGAGTCAGCGTCCTATTGTTGACACAACAGCATTTGGTGGCAAAGAGTCCGTATCGTTCGACGGCATCGACGATATGCTATCTGGTGCAAGTTTTGACCAATCTGGAAGCTTTTCCATCATCGTCGTGTTCTGCCCTGGCGCAAATGCATCGACGTGCGCCTTGATCGGAAATCGCTATGTCGCCTCCGCCAGCGACCGAACCTTCTCTCTCCAACTATCCTACGGAACGACACCTGCCTTCGCACTCGCAAATGCTTCAGGAGCCTTTGATCAGTTCACCATCGCTACGACAAACGTCACAACAGGAATAAACTATGTCGTCACGGCAATCAGGGACGCTTCGGCATTGACCTCAAAAATCTGGCTAAACAGCCAAAGCAGCGCGACCTCCACAGGCGTCAGTGTGCCCACGCGAACCGTCCACCCTTGCACGATTGGCCGGGAAACAACGGTTAACCCTTATCTAGGCAAGATCGCCGAAATCGCCATCTTCTCGCGAGCGATTACTGATCCAGAGCGATTGCTCATCGAGTCTCGGCTCAAGCTGAAATGGGGGATCGCATGATTTACTGCTACGGATACGCTTGGTTCGTGAATGTGTCAAACCTCAGTCTGGGCGGGTCCATTGCTCATTCTGTGTTTGGGGACCATCCGAATATCGAAACAGATAACTTCTCTGTTCCGCTAACGGGAGAATTACTTGGTGGTGCGGGTGTGATGTCGGAGGACCAACTCAGCACTCTTAGGAATCTCGATTGCACCGCAGCAACCGTTCAATACTTTGTTTGGATGCTCGATACGGGCCAACTTGTGAACCAGTTATGTGGCTCCCCGCCTAATTTAGGACAACCTTGGAACTGGAGTGCTTCCTTGGCTCAATTAGGAGCTTCGATCATTGCTGAATCGGAATAACACATTACAGAATGCGTGATCTATAACAAAAACTGGGAACTTTGAAGCACTCTTTTCCCGCACATTCTGAGGATCTCTATAATCAATCCTGAGCATGGGATGCGGTAAAGCTATCTTCACCTCTGTCCCGTGTGTCACCCCTAACAGAAAAGGAGAATGGGGTTGTGGGAATTTCCGACAGCCCCATCTCAATTTGGGACTGGCTTTTTCCGGCTTCTGTCGTATTCGATAAACGCGATCGACCCGATTGCCACAAGCACCAAAGCCGCTAACGCACGGCAAACACTGCGAAAACAGATCTCAAGAGGGCGCGACTGCGAGCGCTCGCATGGCCTCCCAAACATGGCGATATCTAAACCTTCTTCAGCCTAAAAGCAATCTCTAGCATGAGTGACCGGGGGGTTTATCTCGTCGATGAGGTGAAAAGAACTACCACTGGCAGTTGCAGAAAAACGAAACCGTGACGGTCTATTTGGTTTCAGTCTAAAGCTCAATGACTTCACTCTCTGTACACTTCTGCTAAGACGTGGAGTAACTTTATTAAGCAGGTCTTTATGAACGCAAGCAATCAAGGATTTATCAATCTTCACAACGACTCGGGCATCCTTATCATCACGCTCGCATCGTTCTTGTTACTTGCGATGATCGTTTTCGGAGTGACCGTTGCCCGAACCTCAGAAGCCAAAGCGAGAGCGCAACGCGCCGCCTTGAAAGAAGAACTCGAGAAGCAAAAGAAAGACGAAACTGCTTAGCTCTGCGGCTTCTTTCGGGCGACCACGAGAACCGAACTGCCCCATGGCAGTTTCAGCCCGAAATTTGAGATCAGCGTCGCCTCAAAGATTTGGAGACGGATCAAGAACCGATTCAACCAGGCGGGCACTTTAGGCAATGAAGCGTGAGCTGGGCCGGGCCTCAATTTTTCCAGAACTCGTGAGACTAAAACGAATGGAAAAAGGAAGAACACAGAATATGAGGCGCACTCGATATCGAAGCCTGCCATCGCCAATCGACCGATAACCTGTGCCTTCGTGTATCGCCTGAAATGATGCAAAGCAATATCGTGCGGTCCCCACAACAGACGATAGGCGGGGACGCTCAGAACCAAAACGCCGTCATTTCGCAGCACCCTAAATGACTCTCGAAAGGCCGCGTTGTCATCTTCGATGTGCTCAAAAACATCGAGGGCAACAATGGCATCGAATTGTCCTTCATGCATGGGAAGATGGGTTGCATCCCCTCTTACTAGATGGGAGAGCCCTCTTGTGGCCGAAAATTTCAGCGCGTGATCGCTAAAATCAAGACCCGTCGTTTCGGCAAACTCGTTGAGCGCACAAGAAACGACGCCAGTTCCACACCCAAGATCAAGCACTCTGGGCTTCTCGTCTCCTTTCCAAAAATGCTTAAGAAGATGCAGTGCCGCGTAGCGCCTTCCGACGAACCACCAGTAGCGGTCCTCGAACTCGAACATCTTTTCGTATTCGCTTGGGTTCACGGCTCCACATTTGGCCTCAGTCGGGCCGACTTTCCTTTAAGGCGAAGTCGAACGAGGTCCAGCAACATTTTTATTCCATCTCTGACAAAAGAAACCTTGGACCCCTCTTGATGCATCCACCGAATCGGCACTTCATCAATACGGTATTTCAGGTCTCGAGCGATGAGCAATGCTTCAAAATCGAAACTAAACCCGTTGAGTTTGCACCGATTGAATACGTCAACGGCGACTGCGCGTCGAAACATCTTAAAGCCGCATTGAGTGTCATGAATCCCTCGAACTGCTAGCAACTGAACCGCCCCATTAAAAGCGCGACCAAGAAGTTCCCGGTAAATCGGTTGGCGAACTTCTAAGTTACTTTCTTTGAGTGGGCGACTGCCTATCGCAATATCCGCTTGGGCCTCCATGTGTTTCAGGAGCTTTTCCGTTTCTTCTTGTGGAGTCGCAAGGTCGGCATCGCAAAACAAAATGAGATCTGCTTGCGCGGCTAGAATTCCGGTTCGAACGGCATAGCCTTTTCCACGATTTGGCTGATACTCGATCAGTCGAAACTTAGGATTTTGGGCAGTCATTCGGTCGACGACATCTTTCGTGCCATCTTTGCTCCCGTCGCTGACAACGATCACTTCATAGTCATAGCCTTGATCGTTGTAATACTCCTCAAGCCTATCTAGGGTCCTTGGGAGTCTTGTTTCCTCGTTGTACGCTGGCACAACGACACTTAAAAAGGGAGCACTCAAACTATCGCGGAGTTTACCGGACCCACAGTCTGTCTCCATATCGCGGTATGCTTCCGCCCGCAATGAGAAAGCTTTGGGGTGGCGCATTCGCCAAGGGTAGCGATGAATTGGTCGACAAATTCGGCCAAACGATTCAGTCCGATTTGAACTTCTGGCAGGAAGATATCATCGGTAGTGTTGCCCATGCCCGTATGCTCGGCGAAGTTGGGATTATTACAAAAGAGGAAGCCCAGCAGTTGATCGACGGGCTGGAAAAGATTCACGAACAGGGCCCAGACTTTCTGGAACTTGATGTTGAGGATATCCATACTGCCATCGAGGTCCGGCTTAAAGAACTCGTTGGTGAAGTCGCGGGCAAACTCCACACCGCAAGAAGCCGCAACGATCAAGTCGCTACTGACACGCGGCTTTATTTGAACAACGAACTACTTCGGCTAGTTCGGCACATCAAGAAACTTCAAAAGGTGTTGCTCAATCATGCTGAGAAGCACCTGGACACGCTTATGCCTGGTTACACTCACCAGCAACGAGCAATGCCAATCACCCTCGGATTTCACCTGTTGGCACACTTTTGGGCTCTTCAACGCCATGGCTGGCGCGCCGAAAGACTTTCCGAGTTAGCAAACTTTTCTCCGCTAGGAAGTGCTGCGGTTGCAGGCACCAGTTTCCCCATCGACAGACATATGACGGCAAAGGAACTTGGCTTCGCCGGTCCAATTCCAAACGCACTCGACGCAACCTGCGACCGTTCTTACCTGATGGACGCGCTGCATCTGTGTGCTTTATTGATGATCGACTTAAGTCGAATTTCGCAAGAGCTTGTGCTGTTTTGCACCAAGGAATTCGGGTTTGTGAAGTTGAACGACAGTGTGACGACAGGTTCCAGCATCATGCCTCAAAAGCGAAATCCGGACATGGCGGAACTCATTCGAGGCCGATCTGCTCGTGCTCTGGCCAACTGGAATACGCTTGCCATCGTCATGAAAGGTTTGCCTCTTGGATATAACCGAGACACCCAAGAAGACAAACCGCCGCTTTTCGACTCAATGGCACTAACAAAAGACTCGCTTGATCTTGTTGCGTTGATGCTAGATTCAGCGGATTGGCAAACCGAGCGAATGTCGGATG
Source organism: Chthonomonas sp. UBA1950 (assembly GCA_002336105.1). Taxonomy (GTDB): domain Bacteria; phylum Armatimonadota; class Fimbriimonadia; order Fimbriimonadales; family Fimbriimonadaceae; genus Fimbriimonas. The sequence goes on from DDEQ01000015.1 coordinate 51,944, forward strand.
CTCTGTATGGCGATTTCTCGACCGCCACCGACCTTGCGGACTACCTTGCCACAACTGGCACACCATTCCGAGTTGCCCACGAGATTGTCGGAAAGGTCGTGAGAGGCTGCCAAGAGCGAGGCATTGTGCTTGAACAACTGACGACGGAATCACTTGGCGAGATCGCCCCAGAAGTCCCTTCGGACGCCTTGTCCGTACTTCAACCCTCGGGCTCAGTTCAAAGACGCGAATCGTTCGGCGCACCCGGACCAAAAGCAATTCGAATTCAGTTCGAGCGCGCAAGGGCACTCTACGCCGAGAAGAACTTCACAAAGCTTGCCTAATTGTTCGAGCGGTTACGTATTCGAGACCACGTAACCGCCCGGTGGGCTCTAATCCGGCTTCCAGCATGTAAACTCGCGTTCATGCTGTCGCCGCTCGTTTTTGCTGTTGCCGCCCCTCCGGCTCTCATTCTCCAGCCCGGGATGGTGATCTCGAAAAGCTGCACCGTAGCGAAAAAGACTTACGCTTTTGCTTCGGTTGAAGGGCAGAAGAAGGCAGGCGACGAAACAATCCCAACGCTAAAGCCTACGATCGCAATCAAAGGGAACAACATCACTGTAGACTTCGCCGGAGCGACCTTGCAGGGAACCTCGGTTAACGCCGAACCAGATCAACGCAAGGGCCTTGCCATTGAAGTCACTGGTAAGAACATTACGATCAAGAATCTGAATGTTCATGGCTACAAAGTCGGTTTGATCGCACGAAAATGTCAAGACCTTGTTATCGATCACTGTGACTTCTCGTACAACTGGAAACAGCATCTCAAGAGCACACTTGAGAAAGAAGATCTAAGCGACTGGATGAGTTACCACCATAACGAGCACGACGAATGGCTTCGTTACGGTGCTGGCATCTACCTGAGTGATGTCCAACGCTTTGAAGTGAAGAACAACACGATTCATGGCGGGCAATGCGCTTTGATGCTTAACCGTTGCTACATGGGTCGGACGGTAAATAACGACTTTTCATTCAACAGCGGAATTGGAGTTGGGTTATACCGAACAAGCTACGTCGGAGTTGCGCATAACAAAATTGACTGGTGTGTTCGCGGCTATTCGCACGGCGTCTACAATCGGGGACAAGACTCAGCTGGGATCCTCGTTTTTGAGCAATCAAACCAGAACTTGTTTGCTTACAATTCTGTAACCCACGGAGGAGACGGCTTCTTCTTGTGGGCCGGCCAGACGACAATGGACACTGGCAAAGGCGGTTGCAACGGGAACACGCTGATGTCCAACGACTTTAGCTATGCCCCAACAAACGGAATAGAAGCAACCTTCAGCACCAACCGGTTTATCAACAACAAGATTTCCGACTGCTGGCACGGAGTATGGGGTGGATACTCCAGCCAAACCCTCATCGAAGGCAACCATTTCCAAAGAAACGAGGTCGGTATTGCAATTGAGCATGGCCAAAACAACGTGCTGCTCCAAAACAGTTTCGACAACGACAAAGTTGGTATTCAGCTTTGGCAAAACAAGTCACAAGATCCCAACTGGGGTTATCCAAAATATCACGACACTAAGAGTCACAAATACGAAATTATTCAGAACGGATTCTATGATGTCGCGAAATCCATCACGTTAAAAGATACAAGCGACGTGATGATCAACGGCAACACGATGTGGTCTAACCCTCCGCTCGTCATCGCGAGTGGCGAAACTCCAAATGTCACTTTTGTCGGAACTAGAACCACGGCTCCAAAGCACGAAATGCCTGGAGTGGACATCAAGTCGAACGCTTGGGGCGCACAGCTTGTTTCAAAGGCAGTGCCGCTTCCTTGGGAGCCATTTGCAAAGGAATATATAACGAAGTTTTCAATTTCCCCGCTGAAAGGGCTCATGAATCCTTTCTTGAAGCCAAGTGACTTGCAAGGGCGCAAGTACATCTTGGTCGATGAGTGGGGACCGTACGACTTCAAAACGCCGCTCCTCTGGCCCCGAGAAACTCTCCCTTCTACGGAAGATAACAAGACCGTTCAGCGATTTGAAATCCTCGGTCCGAAAGGAACTTGGAAGTTGGCTGGACTAAAGGGCGCCGAGAAAGTTTCAGCAACCTCTGGAACGGTTCCAGGATATGTTGATGTGACGTTGCCAAAAGGTGCCGCCGGTCTAACAAAAATTGGTCTTGTTTATGTTGGTGGCGCGACGACCGACTACAAAGGCATTACTACCCCAGCAGGAAAACCTGTTCCATTTGGCTACAGCAAGTTCTTCGCTCCTATCGACTGGGAGGTCAAGTTTTTTGCCTGGAAGACTCCAGCTAACTCGGCGGATGTTCATTCAGCCCCGCTGGAATCTGCATTCCAAGACGCGATCCACGGAGCCCCCTTACAGTCTCTCACGACCGACCGATTGGACTTTGCGGGATACGCATTTGTGAAAGGATTGCCAAACAATCACTACGCGACGGTTGCTGACGGGTCTTTCAATATTCCGGCAGGCAAGTATGAGATTCAACTCACCACCGACGACGGCGCACGAGTATTTCTCGATGGAAAACCGCTCATTTCTGACGCTTGGCATTATCAAGGACCGACGACTTACTCGAAAACAGTGATGCTTGGCGGGAACCACAAAATCCACTTGGAGCATTTCCAAATCGACGGGTATGCAACGCTCAAATTAGTGCTCAAACCGGTCAAATGAGCTCAAAGCTTCGCATCTCAGAGATATTTCGAAGCGTTCAAGGGGAAGGAGTCTGGCTTGGGGTTCCTTCCTCGTTTGTTCGCATCAGTGGATGCAACCTACGATGCGTTTGGTGCGATACCCCTTATGCAAGTTGGAATCCTGAAGGGGATTTCATAACTATCGGTGAAATCCTTGATCGAATTGATGCACATTCGGTCAATGACGTCGTGATCACAGGCGGCGAGCCAATGCTCTTTGATCCTGTCGAAGAGCTTGCAGCCAAGCTGAAAGAACGTCAGAAGAGAATTACCATTGAGACTGCGGGAACCATTTTCAGGCAGATCAGCTGCGATCTGATGAGTATCAGCCCAAAACTAGCTAATTCGACGCCTATTGGCACCGATTGGGAGAACAGGCACAACACAACTCGTATTCACCTTGAAAACCTACGCAAACTGACAACTAACTACAAATTCCAACTGAAGTTTGTTGTCGATCCTGAAGCATCTGAAACGATTTCCGAGATCGAGCAACTTGTTGAGATGATCGGCACTGTTGAACCTCATCAGGTGCTACTTATGCCCGAAGGAACTGACTCCGAAATCCTTCACCAACGCGCCAAGGCTCTAGTTGATGTCTGTATTCAGCGCAATTGGAGGCTAACGCCACGGTATCACATCGACTTATTCGGGAACACTAAGGGAACGTGAAACGAATCTTCCTGCTCCTACCCGTCCTCATGCTTTTGGGGCTTACCTGTCGTGATCCAAAGCTGATGCCGTACTTTGGAAGATGGGGTGGCAAGTTTAACGTTTCGACCGAAAAGGGCAAAACAGTCACCGACGCCCGGAACGACCTAAAAGGTTTTTTACAACTTTACGGTAGCGAGTACCGATTCACTCTAAAACTCGATGGAGAGCAAGAATCAGTCGAAGCGAAAGGCAACTGGACATTGGCTGGAGATCGGATTGTCTTAAACGTCACTCGTGTCAACATCGACGATCACGGTGGCGCGGCGAGCCGCGATCCGAATAAAAAGTGGATTGATCCAGACGTTCTTCGAGACTCACTGCAAAAGCAAATTCCACTTTTACTCAAGGGGAAGGATCGACTAGAAGGTTTGCCGATGGCAATCGACAAGTTAGAAGGTCAGTTCTCTTTTGAGAAGACGCCTGTCGTTATCAACTAGTTTTTCAGCGCCGTCGGTTGGTTCACGATCTGCGGCTGGAGATGAAACTCTAGCCGGACTTCATATGCTCTCGGCCAGGGCAGAAAAATTCGGATATCGGTGATGCCTGAGAATGCGTATTGAGTCGTTCCTGCAAAAAACCGCTTTCCTAAGAACTGATCTCGAAAGAAGTCTTCCAACCTCTTTGCCAAATCTTGTTGGACAAACTCATTGACCTGTTGATAGACATCAGAATCCATCTCTTCGGTCGTAGCTCCGCCGCGCTCTCGCACCATCCGATAGGCCGCTGGCCGAGTGTATTTGTGGTAGGCGTAATCATTCACGAACCGATGCAGTAAGAACTCACGCTGGGCGACTTCTCGCGACAACGGGTTCGAATTGATGCGTCGAGCCATCAAGTACACGTTTGCCGCAGGGATCGTCGTCCCCATCGTGTTTCCGGCGGTGTTCCAACCGGCATAGGAAAGCAACTTCATGATGCGGGCGTTATCCCACAGCGCTTCAAAAAGCTCAGGGTTTGCGGTGCCATCTTTAGCAAGATCAATGTCGGCTACCGCTGTCGGAAAACCCTGATCCAAGTCAGCCTTTAAGCTACTCAAGAACTCGGCAAACCGATCCGATCGATGCCCAGGCGTGTTCAAGTAGAGGGTGTAGTCGTAGTCTTCGTCAGAAACTGCCGGTACCGCACCACTCGCCAAAAGCTGATCCGTGAGACTATCCTTGATCGGTTTCGATTCAAATGGGTTGAACTTATATTTACCGTTTTCATCGGAATAGACGACGCGGACTTTCGGCGTCCACTTTGCCTGATCAAGCAAGGCTCGGCTCATCAGGACGCTCGCGTGCTGATCAACTCCTTCGCAGAAGTAAACACTGCCACCAAGGCCAAGGTTACCGACCATTTTTTTGAGAAGCGCCGTTTCACCTACGTGCGGTCCGTATGGCCTGGCATCGTCTTGCCCAACAATCAGATAATCAAACATGCGCTTCGCTTGCATGTAGAGCAGTTGCTTCTGCACAGACAAATTGCGTTTGCGCGTGTTCTCGTATTCGGCGACGACTTCATCACCCAATTTGGGTCGAAGTCTCTTAGCCAGCGCCCCAGACTCTGCATTGTGAGTCATCTCCCATTTGGCTTTGGCTTCTTCGTATTTGCCGAGTTGAAGCCGCCAGGGTTCTGCTTCCTTGGTCGCAGTCGGTAGCAATCGCATGGTCGCCGAAAACACATAGAGCTTCGTTGAAGGGTGACTTCTGACAATGCTAGAGAGACGCTTGATCCGGCTAATCGCAGCTTCAGTCGAAACACTGTTGAGTCTGGATTCGATCAATCCTCCGTACTCAACCATGTCGGCGCTGACGATGACCGCAGAAACATCGGAAAGATCAGTTTCTCTCAGCCACTCAAGAATCTGGTCTGGGCGACCTGGGGTAGTAAAACGCCCCAAAAGTTCGTATGGCGGCATCTCTACCTCTACCCCAGCGACTTTGCCAATCATCAGAGCGAACTGTCCGGCCGCAGGTCGGCTATCAAGCGGAATCAGGATGATTTTTTCCGCATGGGAGACGGCCACACACAACGCCATCAATAGGGCCGTCAGGAACCTCATCGGAAGGTTAAGTTACCTCAAATAGCGTCAAGTTCTATTGCGAACAGGGTTCCTTCTGAGCAATGTACGACTGCAGTTGCTCCGGCGATACGATCACAACCGTTGGGTTCGACTCGCGGGCGAACTCTTCGAAGGTCGTCTCAACCAGTTCCCCCGTCTTTGAAAACTCATCGTACATGGCTTGCAGAACCTGAAGTGCCGTTGGATGTTCAGAAAATGCGTCCACCCACAATCCTGGTTGACCTTTTTCGCTAGCATATGCCACTGCTCCAACGTAGTATTCACTAGTCGTCTCAGGAGCATCCAATTGAAGCTCAGGTGATGACCATCGACCCTCGCTAACAATAAGCCCGTACTTTTCAAGATGAAGTTTTGCTTCGTCAAAGCTGAGATGTGTTTTCGAGACCACCAAAGCGCCGACCTCCGGCGTTGCCGCCGTCACCCGATAGCCACCTTTCATCTCGGAAAGGAAAGCAAACCGCGTGTGAGCAAACTTCTGAGCCGCTTCAGCAAAGTTATCGAAAGGTACTTCCAGGGTCATCGCAATGTTTTATAGTTTATGGCTTATTTATAGTGTAAAACATGCGTTCAGGCGCAAAGACGAGGCCTAAAAGACAATGTCGCAGTCAAACCAACCCACGATAAACACCCTTCTGCAAGAGGATCGGACGTTCGCTCCGTCCCCAGCATTTGTGGCAACAGCCAACGCAGGTGACCCCGAAATCTATGAACGGGCAAACGAAGACTATCTGGCATGGTGGGAGGGATGGGCAAAACAGCTAGATTGGTTTAATCCCTGGCACACCGTTTGCGAGTTCGAGCCGCCAAATGCAAAGTGGTTCATTGGGGGACAAATCAATGCTTGCTACAACTGTGTCGACCGACACGCTGATGGAGATCGGCGAGACAAAGTTGCCATCGTCTTTGAGGGCGAACCTGGCGATGTTCGCAAGATCACCTATCAGGAACTAAAAGACGAAGTCAGCCAGATTGCAAACGGGCTGAAAGCACTCGGGGTTCGAAAAGGAGATCGAGTCTGCATCTACATGCCCATGATCCCAGAGCTCGGGATGACCATGCTTGCGTGCGCACGAATCGGTGCCGCTCATACGGTCGTTTTCGGGGGATTCAGCTCAGACTCTCTTCAAGAACGAGCCAATGATGCTCAAGCCAAGGTGATTGTCACCGCTGATGGTGGCTGGAGGCGTGGCAACATCGTTCCTCTACTCAAAATCACCCAGGAAGCGATCGTGCAAGGTTGTCACACGGTCGAAAAGGTCCTAGTATTTGACCGAATCGGCAAAGAAGATCTTCCAGATGACGGCTTTTATGTGCCTTGGTCCAAAGGCGTCCGAGCTCAATCGACCGAATGCGCTTGCGAACCGATGGATAGCGAAGACATGCTTTTCATCCTGTACACAAGCGGCTCGACAGGAAAACCAAAGGGCATTGTTCACACTACCGGTGGATACCTGACGAGCACTTACGCTACGAGCAAACTCGTATTCGACCTTAAGGAAGACGATCTGCACTTTTGCACCGCTGACTGCGGCTGGATCACAGGGCACTCTTACATCGTTTATGGCCCTCTTGCGAACGGAGCTTCTGTTCTGATGTACGAAGGGGCACCAGACACACCAGACAAGGATCGCTTCTGGCGCATCATCGAAAAGCACAAGGCAACTATTCTTTACACGGCTCCAACGGCGATTCGAGCGTTTATGAAATGGGGCAACCAATATCCAGAGCGATGCGATCTTTCTTCGCTCCGTTTGCTTGGAAGCGTGGGCGAACCGATCAACCCAGAAGCATGGATTTGGTATCACAAGGTGATCGGTGCCGAGAAGTGTCCCGTCGTCGATACCTGGTGGCAGACTGAAACCGGTGCAATTATGATCTCGCCTCTGCCGGGTGTCACCTCAACCAAGCCCGGAAGCGCTACCCATCCTTTCCCTGGCATCGCGATTCGAGTTCTCGACGACGATGGGAATGGACCTTCGATCACTGGCCCAAGTCAAACAGGTGGGCAGGATGTTGGAGGATTTCTTGTCCTCGACCGCCCATGGCCCTCGATGACTCGCGGCATTTTCAACGACCCAGATCGTTTCGAGAAAACTTACTGGTCGCGATTCCCGGGTAAGTATTTTGCCGGCGATGGCACCAAAGCTGACGCCGATGGTTACATCTGGCTCTTGGGTCGTGTGGATGACATCATGCTTGTTGCAGGACATAACATTTCGACGATGGAAGTCGAAAGCGCCCTAGTGAGCCATCCAGCCATTGCAGAAGCCGCCGTAATTGGCAAGACTCACGACCTTAAAGGTCAAGCTATCGCGGCTTTTGTCATCTTGAGAGCCGGCCCGCATTATGATCCAGCATTGTCTCCAGACGAAGCTGAGCGGGATGCGTTTATTAATGAGCTAAAGGCTCACGTGGCGCTGAAGATCGGCGCTATTGCACGTCCAGACGACGTCTACATCACCGCCGAACTTCCAAAGACTCGTAGCGGCAAGATCATGCGCAGATTGCTTCGCGACGTTGCCGAAGGGAGAGCGTTGGGTGACACCACAACTCTAGCCGACCCGTCAGTTGTGAATTCGCTCAAGAGTCAATACGAGGACAAAGAAAGCTAAGCTCATTTCTAGCCATGCTTCTTCGTAGCACGCGCTACAATGAGGCATGGCTGTGGAAGACGGAATTGCTGCGTTAGTTCGCCTCGGATTCACTGACTTAGAGGCACGAATCTATGCGTTTCTGGTTGCCAACAGCCCTTCCACCGGTTACCGGATCTCGCAGGGAATCGGCAAACCCGTAGCGAACACCTACAAGGCGCTACAGACTCTAGAACGAAAAGGCGCGATTCTGATCGACCCATCGGGCAAGCGGCAGTGCTCGGCAATTCCGCCAACTGACCTACTCGATCAGTTGGGGCGCAACTATGAATCTCAGCGTTCGCAAGCCGAACTAGCTCTGAAAGATCTCGGCCAACCCGCTCAGAGTAACGCAGTCTTCACCTTATCAACACTCGGAGCAACCTTTGCTCGAGCCCAGCAACTTATCGCCACAGCCCAGCAAGTGATTCTTATCAGTTGCCCAACGTCCTTGACTTCAGAATTCCAGACCGAGTTGCTCGCCGCACACTTGAGGGAAGTTCTCGTGTGCGCGTTTGCCAACATCGAAACACTCGAATACGACGTCACGATCCCAAGCGAAGAGCCAGACACACTCCTCATCGTCGTCGATCAAAAGAGCTTTGTCAGTGCTTCATTCACGTCGGGTGATTTCGCTGATGGGTTTGCCGGGACAGATTCATCGCTTGCAAAAGCGCTTCACGACGGACTCGCGGCGGAGATCACACTTTCTAACCTTCGCCGACGAATCGAAGATGGCGCTGGTCAGAAGCGACTCACCCGTGCATTGGAAGCTCACAAAGGGCGAACCATTTAGCCACCTGAACCATTTACCAGCAGTTTTTGTTCACAATATGCGTTGTGCTGGTGGTCGACAGTCTTGGCAAACGATATGGAAGAAGGTGGATATTCCGTCAAATCTCGTTTTCTGTCAGCATTGGAGATCGTCTCGCGATCTTAGGTCATAACGGGTCCGGAAAATCGACTCTCCTCAAGTCCCTTGCTGGACTGATCCCGCCCACCGAAGGAACAATCAAGCTGGACGGCGATTCCCGTATAAGTCTCGGCTATGCCGCGCTCGAAATGGCACTCTACCCCCAGCTTTCGGTTGCCGAGCACCTGCAACTGAGCGCTGATTTGCGCGGAGTCCCAGCTCGAACCGACGAGTTACTTAAACGAGTCAATCTTGAGTATGCCGCTGACTATCTAGCTTCGGCTCTTTCCACCGGCATGAAGGCAAGGCTGAAGCTCGCGATGGCGATTCAACCCGAGCCCAAAGTGTTGCTGCTTGACGAGCCAGGAGCAAGCCTTGACGAAGCTGGTCGGACGCTGGTTCAAGAAATCGCTGAAGAACAGGCTTCACGTGGAGCGTTGATCGTAGCCACGAACGAACCGCAGGAAAGGAGGTTAGCGACCCATGAACTCGTCTTGGCGGAGTGAAATTTTCGCCGTTTTTCGGAAGGAAGTGATGACAGAGCTGCGGTCTCGTAGTGGTCTCACTACGGGCGCGCTTTTTGCCTTTGTCACCGTAGTCACGATTGCGCTCGCCACATATAACCAAAGAATCGAGAAGAATTTGGCGGCGGCTCTGGTTTGGAACGCGATCATGTTTTCGTCGATTCTTTCTCTACCGCGAACCTTTATTGGGGAGGAAGAGGCTGGGACAGGCGATTTGCTCCGCCTCATGGCTCGCCCACATGCCGTCTTCTGGGGCAAATCTCTTTTTAACGTCGTTCAGGCACTGTTGACAGGGATTGTGTTGAGCGTCATGTTCATCATCTTTACGAACATAAAACTCACGGTTCCTTGGCTTTACGCTGTTTCCCTAGTCTTTGGTTGTATATCTCTGGCAGGTGCGGTCACGATCTGCGGAGCACTCGTATGCCGAGCAAATAATCGTTATGCACTGGCCGCCGCTGTTGCAGTGCCGATATTGCTGCCCCTTATCTCGTTAGGAATTACAGGAGTGCGTATCGGAATAGGCCCATTCGAAACAGACGCGTCATTTTTGGGTGGCGTGCGTGCTGGATACGGATTAATCGGATACGCTATTGCGACCCTCGTAATTGGTCCCCCACTTTACGCGGCGGTGTGGAAATCGTGAAGATATTCTCTTGGGTTTTGCTGATAGCTGGTCTGTTGTTCGCGTCGATGGTCCGAACAAAAGGAATGGATGCCAGTCTGTCCGGCAACCCGGATAGCGAGCGAATGATGCTCTGGCTCATTGCCGCGCCCACGTTTTTTGCCAACTTCTTACTCATCGGAGCAATGACTCGACTTGCCGATGGCATGAAGAAAGCCGCCCTCGGGTTATTGCTTTCGCTTGGCTACCTTTGCCTTGCCCCGGTTCTGCTACAACTAGCCACCGAGGTTGAATTCTCATTCGTGGTCCTGTCGGGTCCGCTGCTCCTCACCGGGATCAACTTCGTTATTCTGTTTGGAACCGGTAAAAAAGCTGAGATGGAGTTGCCAGCCTTGGCACTATCATTTGCGGCAGGCTACGTTGTTTCCGTTGGCCTCGGCGTGCTCGACGTTTCAGTAAGGCCGTTGCCAGATATCGACCAATTTCCGCTGCCGATTTTGGCGGTTATCCTTGGTGCTGTCATCGTTACCGCGCTGTCGTCGGTGTTCTACAAGTTAGTTGATGGAAGTTTTGAACTCGTGAAAACCCTTGCCAAGATCGTTTTTGCCATCGCGGTCTCGTTCGCAACCTTCCTCAGTTACGCAGTTCAAGACGCGGCTTCGTTCCAAAAGCCGGAGCTCGCTCGAATCTTCTTTTGGCACTTCCCTTGTCCCATTATGGCGACGGGATTGATCTGCATCGGAGCATGGTTCAGCTTCAAATACTTGCAAACCAAGGACCTCGCTTGGGATGCGCGAGCTTCCGCAACTAACGAACTCGGCTACATTTTTTGCCTTGCCACGATGACAACGGGGATTCTGTTCTCCTACGTGCAATGGGGAGATTGGTGGCAGTGGGACCCGCGCCAAACATCGTTCCTTATCGTTCTGCTGATCTATCTGGCTTACTTCGTCCTTCGGGGCGCGATGCCCGACGAAGATCGTCGCGCGGCAAACTCTGGAGCCTATGCTTTGGCAGCGTTGGGTCCAGCCCTATTTCTGATTTTTGTCTTCCCGCGTTTGCCACAGATCGCTCAAGCTTCGTTCCACCCAACGAAGTCGATCATGGCAGGCGAAATCAAAGGCTACTATGCCTACGTTATTTCCGCGACGATGACCCTTTCTTTGGTCTTCTCGGTCTGGCTTTATAAGATGCGGGTTGCCGCATCGCTGTTCGAACAAGAGGTGAATAACAACGATGGAACAATGGAAACTAATCGCATCACTCCCACCCCTACTGGTGTGGTTCGGCCTGTTCGCGTACCTGATCAGGACTGACCGAATCGTGCGCCGCACAAAGAGCAAGTAGCTGGCGAGCGTGATGAGCCAAACGTCTTGCCCATTGCCCAGCAGGAATGCCTGTATAGCGAAAAGTCTGGAACTATCGCCAAACATGAACGGTTGATCTAGCCAAGGGTAAGCTCAACCGTTCATGTTCTTCGGCAGACGCGACAAACGCGAAGCATTTGAAAGACAGGCGGAGAAAGTTTTCCCCTCGGTCTTTGGCACAGCGTTACGTCTGACACGTTCTCGCGAAGAAGCTGAGGATATCGCACAAGAGGCGATTGTTCGCGCATATGATGCTTTTGACCGTTTCGACGGTTCGAACTTCAAGGCATGGATACTTCGCATTCTAACGAACCTGTATATCAACAAATACAGGCAACGGCAGCGAGGTCCGCAACTCGGCTCTCTTGATGGTGAGAACGCCGTCGAACCCGTATCGGCTGAAGCGGAGATCCCAGATCGAGTGCTTTTTCAAGAGGCCCTCGGAACAGAGATTGAGGAAGCCCTCGCGAAAGTCCCTACGGATTTTCGAATGGCGGTTATCCTCAGCGACATAGAAGGCATGAGCTATCAAGAAATAGCGGATGCAACCGACGTCCCGATTGGGACTGTTCGGTCGCGATTAGCCCGAGGTCGGTCGATGCTCCGAAAATCCTTGGAATCTTTTGCGCTCCGCGAAGGTTATATCAAAGAGGGAGAAGTCGAAGAATGAATCCACTGGATCTTCATGCTTATGCTGACGGGGAGTTAAGCCCCGAACAGGCAGCCGCTATAAAGGAGTTATTGCGAAATGACCCCAAAGCCGCGGCAGAATACAACGCGATCCTTAACCTGAAGGATTTCACCAAGGCTTCGGCACCAAAACTCACCTCAGATGAGGCTTGGAAGGCATGTCAAGGTCGGCTTCGCGAGTTGGATCGTTCCAGCAACGTGGAGTTTTATGTTCGAAAGTATGCGTGGGGCCTGTGCGCTGCATTCTTTATCTGCATTCTTTCGGCTAGGTTCTTTGTTCAGGGCGTTCAGGGTCAAAGCGTTCAAAGCGCAGATCTGCTGAAGCTCTCAAATGGTCTGATCTCCAAGAAGGCACCTGACAACTCCGCTCGCGATCAATGGCTCGACGGAATATTGGGGCACGCTAAGCAAGCGATTTCCACCGACCAAATCACCATTTTAGGTGGTTCAACCGGATTTGTCGATGGCACGAAGGTTTCGAGTCTTGACATCACAGATGGTCAAGGTCTGATGCGATTAATTATCGTTCGCGGCCAACTTCACGTAGAAGATTCTCAGCTCATGCCAGGCTCACCTGCCGTTCACGCTGGAACGCTAGGCAACTCCAACTGCGTTTCTTGGAACGTCAACAACATGACCGTGATTCTTGCCGCTCCGCGCACCTTTGATGAGTTGCAAAGCATCGCAAGCCGAGTCGCGATTCACTAGGCCTCCCCTCACCCCTAGAAAAGAAAAAGTGGCCGCCGATTATCGGCAGCCACTTTTTTGAATCCGGGCCTTGGTTCAGTTGCCCGATATCTCGTACCACAAAGTCCGATCCGTAGGGCTAACTGTGAAAACAATCATTCCAGCGGTGATCACGGATATAACCTGGTGATCTCTCTTACCGGAGGCATTCAAGGCGTAGACCTTATAACCAATCTTGCCAGGAAGCGAAACCTTGCAAGGAATACCCTCAGCGATCACTGGTCCGTGTCCCCATTGGTTGCCGACAGATGTTCGATCCTTATTCCAACCCATCTCCTGATTTTCGACTTTGCCAACCAAAGTGAGCAAAACGGATTTACTCTTGGCAAACGGAAGCTTATCCATTGCGGTTAAGGTCATCGCGGCAAAGTTGTCTCCAAACTTGGGGAAAGTGACAGTGATGTTATCAAGAGCAAACGTTTGGCCTCCGACTAAGCCAACCAACGACTTTGCCTCCGGTGCGTTTACGCTATAAATCACGCCACTTGGCCTCGATGTAGTCTTGATGACGGACTCAGAAGGTTTGTCTGCCAGCAATATTGGCTTTGAAACTCCCTTAGAGGTTTGAATGCCGGTCGCATGAGTGTTGTAGCTCTTGAAGCCACTCTTAGACCAAGCTGTCCATGCATTGAAATCAGGGGTCCAGGGGACATCTTTGTCAAAGGTTAGGGTCGCTTTCGATACAGCCGTTGGGACAAGTCCTTGGCGAAACATCAAGGCTGCCGCCGGATGAAACGCGACCTTGGCAGGGTCGGTCGAAACCGCAAAGAATCCCTGAATTTGGTCGTTCTTGAAGCCTTTACCAGTCGCTCCGTAATCAAACGTGTAGATTGCATCCCAATCTTGAAGTGCGGCAAAGCTCGAATAGAGCGGCATCATCTCCGCCCGAAAGTCATTTGGCGCCGGATGGTTGTATTCGCTGATGCTATACGGCCGATCAGCAAAACGATACTGAGCAAGCCCGCTTAATTCACCGTAGCCTGTCCTCATCCCACTCACCATAGACACGTTTCCAATGACCCAGTTGCTCGCGTCCCATGACGCGCCAGGGAAGCTTGGATGTTGGAAATACGCGTGGTTATCGGCATAATCGCTTTGCGCTTCTCTCTTGAGAGAGGTCAGACCACCCCACGAAACCTGCGAGTCAACTAAGTTCGACTTGAACCCGAGTTCCTTATGAAGAAATCCGCGCATTTCAGTGCTAAACGCCGTTTCTGTGTCAGCTAGGAAAGCAGCGTAATCTGCCATCTGTTGCTTGGATCCCGCATCCGGAAGCGGAACAGTTCCAGCTTTGAGACTGGCATCTGTCGGGATGTTTGCTTCTACCATTCCTGGAACGACCCTAAGATCGGACACTTCGATTACACCGCGAGTTTTGCCAAGCACGAAGCCAACCCGATTATGGTTTTCATGAACATCCGTCGCTACGAACGAATAGGCGAAAACGCGCTCTTTCTGGCCCACCTCGGCGTTGGTCGCGAGACCTATGTTATGCCAATCGGATTCATCTAAAGTCGCTGAAACTGGAATCGTGCAAGCAACGTCAGACTTGGCTTTAAAGGTCAGCGTATAGGTCTGCCCTTCGATAAAGTTGATACCACCAATGCGCGCCTGAACGTGCCAGTCTGGTCCAGCATTGCTTTTCACGTTTACACGGAAGTTTGGTGCGGAAACACCTTTGGACGTCGTGAATTCGACATCACCATTTGAGTGATTCTCGAGAACCCACTGACTTGCGGCGCTCGTCAGCGGGGCACCTCCGCTGGACGAATTGCTACCCTTCCAAGATGCTGCCAACCGACTCGATAGGTTGTACTTCGAAAGCAACCATTTCGACCAAGCCGCTTGAATTTCGTTTCTGAAATATTCAGGTAGACCGTTTAGTGTCGCGCCAGGCGCTTCCCCTGGCCAACCAACTAACGAGTTCTCATTATTAATCTCGATAAATGCAATGGCAGGATCTTCGGAATACTTCATCCCAGTGTACGGATTGGTTCTGCCAATTAGATCTCGAGCGTACTGCTTCTGAAACTCGATCATCTTGCGATCGACCTTGTCGATTTTCTTACAGATATCTGGAATCTGAAGCACACTCTGAGGAAAGCCCATTTCGGGGAGGTACTTCCGCGTCGTTTGAAGGTTGATATTCGAGTAAATCCCCTTCTTCTTCAGCGCAGCGACAAAGTAATCCATTCGATCCACAGCGTCCGGATTAAACTCTCGATATAGCTTATCTGCCTTCCAAATGCTGTTCCCGGCAGCGGCAGTCCAATCCGCTTGCAGATGATGGAATCGACACACATTAATGCCTAAGGACGCTAATCGACTGGCGATTTTGTCCGCATCTGCATGAGACGGAAACGCAGCATCTCCTGCCATGTTCGTGCCGAGAAATCGAACTTGTCTTCCAGTTCGTTCCTCGACAAAGTGATTTCCCTTTCGAATGATGCGGCCATTTTTTCCCGCAGGCATTTCATTCAGAAATGAGACGTCCGTGATCGAGCCGGGACGGGAGCTGTCCCAAGGGACAACAAACGGGAACCAACCAGTTGCCACGGGAGTCTGAGCCATCAGAGCTAAAGCGAGAGAGAACATCATTGTCACCAAATATAATCATAGCGGAAATCTTTTCATGAGACTTCTCAGTAACTGGGGCTCAATCGATTCGTACAATAAATGAGTTGTTTACGAGACATTGCTTTGCGCGACTCGAAGAGTTCAATGAAAACGGTCAGCGAAACCGTCAAATTGCAAAGGAAAAAATTATGAGTCACCTCAGAAAGAAGCTAACTAGATACGCGTTCATGGCGTCGATCGCTACCTTTATGGTCTGTGGCCTTCCGACAGTAAGTCACGCCCAGGACGACGTTAGAGACAAAAACATCTCGTCACTAGAGTATGAGAATGTCGATGTACGCGAGGCGCTGAAAGCGCTGTTCAAGGTCGTTGGAGTATCATTTTCAGTCGCTCCAGAGGTCCAGGGAACAGTGACTGTCAGCCTGCATAATGTCACTTTTGAGACAGCTCTTCAGAACATCACTCGGCAAGTCGAGGCAACATATCGAATCGAGGGTGGGGTTTACCAAGTGGTCAAGCGAGAAGACAACGGCGTTGCGATAACCGAAACCTACGGCACAACTCCTGCACCTACGACCACCAAGGTTGTTCGTCGAATCAAGATTCGAAGTGCCGACCCAATGTTCATCGCGATGATGCTCAGTGGCGCGGGCCAAGACTACACTGCGCCGCCAGAACGATCAACACTACTCAAGGGTGGTTCAAATAATGGATTCGGCAGTGGTGGGTTCGGAAGCGGAATGAATGGCAATGGATTCGGTTCCGGCAACGCCGGATCGGGCGGATTCAGTGGTGGCTTCTCGGGTGGAAGTTCGAATACTGGCGGCAGTCGAGGCTTCTAGTCAACTTCCAACAAACCAGATTCAAAAGGGGACGCAAAGCGTCCCTTTTTGTTTTGTGGCCACTTAAACAGGTATCACGAAGACCAAATGGAAGAAGTCGAAGGCTTACTCTCGTTGGTTTCCACGCCTATCGGCAATTTATCGGACCTGTCAGATCGTGCGAGAGAAACGCTCATTGAAGCCGAAGGCTGGATTGTAGAAGACACTCGCGTATCAGGCAAACTTGGCCAGGTTCTCGGCGTTAAAAAACCGATGAAGATTCTGAACGACCACACATCACCACCGCAGGTTGAGCGGTACGCGCAAGAGATCAAAGCAGGAAAGAGATATGCGCTTCTGACGGATGGAGGAGCACCATCAATTAGCGACCCAGGTGCACTTCTAGTGGATTGTTGCTACAAAGTTGGGGCCCAAGTAGATTCATTACCGGGCCCTAGTGCAGTCATCAACGCTTTAGGCCTTAGCGGATTCTTTGCTCAAAGATTTGTTTTCCTTGGCTTTTTGGGCCGGAAGGCGGGTGACATTAGAAAGGAACTAACGCCTTTCATCGATTCGCCACTCACGCTAGTGCTATTTGAATCCTTGCAACGACTAGACACCTTACTAGAGGTGGCTGGGGGAACATTGGGAACTCGGAGATATGCACTTTGTCGCGAAATGACCAAAACTCACCAGCAGGTTTTTCGAAATCAACTACCGACAATTCCTACAGAAGATGACTTCCCTAGAAAGGGAGAACTAACCGTTGTTATAGAAGGCTTGCGCAGAACAACAGCGTCCTTTTAGTTACCGTGGTAGAATGTCACTGCTTCGGAGCAGCAGAGAATGCGATTTATGACCCATTGTTGCCGAAACATTATGATCGGGCTAGCCATATTGGTTGGTCTTGCTTTTGCTAAGCCAGCAATGGCCCAAGCAAGCGGGTCCGATTATAAACTAATGCCTGAAGATGTTATTCACATCCAGGTTTACCGAACGAATGCGAGCCAGGACCAAATCGTTGCGGAAGTTCCCGTAGACCGATTTGGAAATGTCTCGGCTCCGTTTGCAGGGATCGTCAAGGTTCAAGGCCTAACCACCACTGAGGTTGAGACAGAACTCGCCAAACGATACGTCGAAAAACTAAGATTGCGCGACCCCATCGTTTCCGTGACAATCGTTCGATATCGCAGAATGATGGTTTCGGTCGGTGGCCAGGTAAATCGTCCTGGGCAATATGAAGCTCGCCCCGGCGACACAATTCTTGACCTCATCAACCTCGGTGGTGGACCCGCTATTGACCGCGCTGACTATAAGCGCGCGACGCTTCAGCGAGGCAAGTCAAGAGAAGTCATTCCGCTCGATTTGTACGCTCTGCTCGTCCAAGGTGACACTTCACAGAATTTCGTTCTCGAAGACGGAGACATCCTCACCGTGCCACGCTCGCGAAACACAATTGTTGTTCTTGGAGCGGTCATGCAGCCAGGAACATTCCAATACGAAGAACCGATGCACTTATCGGATGCTATCGCGCTTGCCCACGGCGAGATTCGGTATCGATCACGCTTTAGCCGAACCCTGATCCTTCGCGAGAAGCCCGGTCTTCCCGGTCAATACTATCGAATCGTCGCCAACTTCGTTCGATTTGTAAAGCAGAACGATCAATCGCAAAACATCGAGTTGCAACCTGGAGACTTTGTTTACGTTCCAGAAACAGATACTCCTGACCTGCAACAGATCAGCGGCATGATTAACACTGCTTGGATCATCAACAGCGTCACAACAAATGGCATCCTTGGAATCAAGTTCTAAGTAAACTCTAAGCGTGTCACAAACTGAACGGGAGGTCGCATCATCAGAGCGTCCTCCCGTTTTGCATTGTGCTGACCTTGTCTGTGGGTACGAAGGCCGAAAGGTGCTCCATGTCGACTCCCTCTTAGTTACCTCCGGCGAATCCATCGCTTTGCTTGGACCAAACGGGAGCGGCAAGTCAACCCTGCTCAAAACGATCGTCAAATCTCTCCCCCCAATCTCAGGGGCTGTTTCGATTAGTGGACGAATTACAAAATCTCTCGATTACCGCCAGATAGCGCGTCTCGTCGGTTACGTCCCGCAAGAAGAGTCGACGACCTTTGCGTTCACGGTGCGTGAAATGGTTACCCTCGGACGACTCTCGCAATCAAATGGCATTTGGGATACCGACGAGGACCGCGCGTGCGCAACTGCAGCCATGCAACAAGCCGGGTGTATAGAATTTGCAGATCGCCCCGTGACCTCTCTGAGTGGAGGAGAAAAGCAGCGCGCACTGATCGCAAGGGCATTAGCCCAAGACTGTCCGCTATTGCTTCTCGATGAACCATCTTCACACCTGGATGCATCTCACCAAATCGAAATCGCTGAGGTTCTTCACACGCTCGCACGAGAAGGTCGTAGCGTCGTCGCCGCAATTCATGATCTCAACCTTGTCAGCCAATTTGCCGAAAGAGCTGTGCTCATTGGAGACCAGAAGATTCTTTTGGATGGAACCGTTGAGGAGGTGCTGTCGAGTTCTCTACTTGAAGACGTCTATCGTGTACGTTTTGAGAGGCTTCGAACTTCGGACGGTAAGTTAATGATCGCACCGATGGCAAGGGACCGGTCCTAATATTAGCTATCACATAACCCTTTAAACGTTGTGATATACAGCGAATATACACCTATCATCAGGGTGAAATAGGGCTTTGAAAGGTACCCTCGAAGACGATATGGACCCACTGCGCGTCGGCATAGTCGGCATCGGAAACATTAGCGGCATCTATCTCAAGAATTTATCTGGCTACCGGTCGACGACAGTCGTTGCCGTGGCAGATATTAGCCGTGAACGAGCTGAAAAGGCCGCATCTGAATACTCTGTTCCAAACGTTTTAACTCCTGAAGAACTTCTGGCTCATCCAGACGTTGATCTCGTCCTCAACCTAACGATTCCAGCGGTTCATGGCGAGATCGCGATGAAGGCAGTCTCAAACGGCAAACACGTTTACAACGAAAAGCCTCTCACGATTGAACTCGATGAGGCACATGCTCTCGTCAAGACAGCGAAAGACAAAGGCGTAAGAGTTGGGTGTGCCCCAGACACATTCCTCGGAGCTGGAATCCAGACGGCAATCAAAGTAATCGACAGCGGAAAAATCGGCGACGTCGTCGCTGGTCAGGCGTTCATGATGGGTCACGGCCCCGAAGCTTGGCACCCTTCACCCGAGTTCTTCTACAAACGCGGCGGCGGACCAATGCTCGATATGGGCCCTTACTACATCACAGCGCTGGTCGCTTTGTTTGGAGGTGTTGTTCGAACAACTGGTATGACCCGAGCCAGCTTCCCAACTCGAACTGTCGGTAGCGGTGACCTAAAAGGCAGCATCATTACTGTAGAAACTCCAACCCACCTCGCGGGCGTTATGGAGATGCAAGGCGGGGCAATCGTCGAACTGACAACCAGTTTTGACGTTTATCATTCGTCACACGATTGGAAGAACCCAATCACGATTTACGGCAGCGAAGGAACCATGCGAGTTCCCGACCCGAACTCATTCGGTGGCCCGGTCCTCGTCAGACGACACGACGAAGAGGAATGGACCGAAATGCCGCTTGAGCACGGATTTGCCGAAAACAGCCGTGGTCTCGGTGTTCTTGACATCGCCTATGCAATCCAAGAAAATCGGCCACAGCGCGTTACTGGCGACCTAGCTCTACACGTTTTGGATACCATGCTTTCCTTCGAGAAGTCATCCAACAGCGGAACGCATCAGGTGCTCACAACAACCGTCAGCCGCCCAGAAGCGATGGCGATCGATCAGTACAAAGATGAAGTCCCTACCCCGGTAGCAGAATAACTTCACGAAGTCTCGACAGATCACTGTCGGGACTTCTTAACCCATTCCTTGAACTCGGCTACGGAGCTACAGAGCACATCTGGATTTCCTGACGCCAATTCTACAGCGTTGGCTTCTGGTGCCCAAGCGACGGACACCGCCAAGGTTCCCGCCTCTCGTGCCGATACGATGTCGTGCTTGACATCTCCGACGTATCCAACATCCTTAGGATCCACACCCCATGTGGCGACGACCTCTTTAATCTTCTCCGGCTTGCATGGCCCGTGCAGACAACCCCAGCGTATCTCGTCGAAATAGCCGTTCAATCCCATCACTCGCATCGATATCTCAAGTGTGTGACGTCCTTTCCCCGTAACAAGGGCGAGAAGGAAGCCCTCCTTTTTGAGGTCTGACAACAGCTCCTTGATGCCCTCGAATGGCTCAGTAACCGCTTGATGAAGCTCCTCGTAATACCGAAGATAGTCACGAAGGCATTTCTCAGGATCTTGGGGGGCAATCCTTGGAAGGCTCCCTTCCTCTGAAGGCCCAAAACTCGCCCAGATATCAGCATCCGAGAACTTCCGACCAGCAATCGGCTCAGCGGCTCTCCTCATTCCCTCTACGCAGATGTAGAGCGTGTCGCCAAGTGTGCCATCCATGTCAAAAATGAGTCCGCGTAAGGGCATCTTTTCATCGTACCGGTTCGTAGATTGATCCTAGTTTCGCAAGCACAGACAACCGGCTATTGAGTGGCGGTTCTGATCTCACATAATGAATCTATGCCGGATCGGTTTCCGCCTATTTATCACATTGCGACTGCCCTTTTCCGATTCTTTCACGCAACACACGGCGGTTTAAAGGGGCTCAATCCGGATAGGGTGCCGAAGGAAGGCGGCGTTATTATCGCTCCCGTCCACATGAGTCACCTCGATCCTCCTGCCCTCGCTAACATCATTAAGCATCGAAGATTACGCGCCCTTGCGAAGGAAGAACTTTTTGAGAACAAGTTGTTTGGGGCGATCATCGCAGGCATCGGCGCATATCCGGTCAAACGCGGCGAAGGGGACCTTGAAGCCGTAAAGAAGACCATCGACATATTGAAAGGCGGAGAAGCGGTCATTGTTTTCCCAGAAGGAACCCGAAACAACGGGACGCAGCTATTGCCTTTGGCACAAGGAACTGCAATGCTCGCAAAGAAAGCGGGCGTTCCTGTGGTCCCGGTCGGCATAGCGGGGACCCAAATGTTGCTTCCTCACGGCGATACGATCAAGCGAGTTAAGAAATATCCAGTTGTTGTCGCTGTTGGCGAGCCATTTCGCTATGAAGACACCGCTACAGGTGCCAATGAAAAAGAAAACAGGAAACTTTTTCTTGATGAACTAGAAAAGCGAATCCTAAGCCTTTGTGAAGAGGCCGGAATCGCATTGAAGCCCCCAACCGAAGAGAAGGAGCGGTAACCTAAACAAATATGAGTACGCCTCCACAGGCAGTGATCATTTCCGGACCAAACGGTTCGGGAAAATCAACGGCGGCAAAAATCCTACTGCCACCAGGAATGATCTTCCTCAATGCAGACATGATTGCCCAAGAGCTTACGGGTAAGCCGGGCACCTCTGCAGATATCAACGCTGGTCGCATTTTGCTAGATAAGATCGACCAACTCGAATCTGCAGGCGAAAGCTTCGCTTTCGAAACAACCCTTGCCACTAAGCTACTTTCCTCTCGAGTGGAAGCTTGGAAGAAGAGCGGGTTTGAGGTCCACCTTATCTACTTTTATCTAGCAAGCCCCGAGCTTGCCGTACAGCGTGTGGCACAACGAGTGCGCACCGGCGGGCACGATGTCCCTGAAGAGACCATTAAGCGACGATATACGAAAGGCCTTATTCACTTCATGACGCTTTATCGCGACCTCGTCGACACCTGGAGGTTGTATGATAACTCGGGCGGTCCGGAACCGCTTCCCGTTGCTCGTGGGTCACACAAGACTGGAACGAAGGTGGAGTGCGCGCGACTTTGGACAATGTTAGAAATGGAGTACGGCCAGTGAGTGATCGAGAAATTTTTTGGAGTGACGAAGAAGTCGACAAGGCCGTAAAAGAAGCAGTTAGAGAGGCTCTTGAGCGACACGGCAGACGCGGAGACTTGGTCGCAGTCGAAAGGCAAGGGCAGGTGCTTCTAGTAACAGTTGATGACGCTGTTTCGAAAAGGACAAGGGAAGAAGGATGCTAGGCGACCCAACGGTTAACCTACCTACTCTGCTCAAGATCTTTGTCTTTGGAACTCTCGCTGTCCTTCTCATTGTGTTCTTTGGCCTTCGAGCGTTTCTAAAGTGGCGTTCGAAGGACCAGGAGTCTGGAGAGAATATGCGGGGAACCTCAAACCGCTTTTGAGGATTAATGGACAGCTTTTCGGTAAACCGCTTCAAAGCGGTTTGCCATTTCACCTAAGGTGAATTTCTGCTCAACAACTCTGCGCCCCATACGTCCCATTTCTTCTCGAATGTTCTCGTTCGCGAGTAAGAATGAAACGGCTTCTGCAATGGCATCCGGTCGCAGGTCTACCAATAACCCCGTCTGTTGGTGCCTTACAACCTCCGGCAACGCCCCAACGCGTGTGGCGACGACGGCCTTTCCTCGCGCCATCGATTCGATGGCAGCCACTCCGAAGGTTTCCATGTAGGAAGGCAATGTAGAAAGCGTAAAACTGTCGATCAGTCGCGGAATATCGTGGCGAACACCTGTGATGGTGATCCGATCCGACAATCCCGCATCGCTTACTGCCTGATCAATCTCAGTTTTAAAGCCTTCTTCGACCAATCCTACCAATAACAAGTGGGCATCTGGATGCTCAGACTTAAGTGAGCCCATCGCCTGAATCAATTCAACTTGTCCTTTATCTCTGCAGACTCTGGCGACGACGCCAACGACTTGCTTCGAGTCTTCGATTCCAAGTTCATTAAGAGCGTCTCTGCGAGATGATGGAGCGATATCCACAAAGTCAGTGCCGTTGTAAACGGTGTCAATAAATCTTTCTGGAACGCCGTTGCCGTGAAGCATTCCGGCGACGAAATTGCTGACCGCAACCAAACGGTTCGTTCGACGAGCAAGGCGTCGATAAATCTGATCGTTATTTGCGATATGAACGCTAGTGACGATTGGCGTTTTCGTTACAAGACCGAGGGCGTGTCCGATATATGCGCTTCTAGTCAGGTGAGTATGAACGACGTCTATCTTGTTCTTACGAACCTGACGAACCAGGTAGCCCATCGTTCGCCACCAGCCGGTACCCTTCATATGAGAGTTGTGAACCGGAATTCCCGCGTCGGAAAGAATCGTTGGCAACCAACCGGGCGCAGGGGTAACAACCTGCACATAATGGCCCATTCGCGTTAGATTTGTTGACAACGAATAGACGTGCCGCTCAGCGCCAGAAGTAGCACTGCTAGAGCACATTTGAAGGATTCGTAGTGGCCTCGACTCGCCCAATCAATCACCGACCGTTTTAGTGGTCGTGAGAGAGAATACCCGTGAATCGCGTAATCTATAGTATATGCCTCCATCAGAACCCTTAACGTTCAAGCCTCCAGGACAGTCAGGGTTCAAACAGAAGTTCACCCAATCCAAGCTTGGCAAGGTCGTGAGGCACTCTGATTTCCGACTCCTTTGGATCGGCGCGTTCTTAAGTTTCACCGGTAGCTGGGTTCAAAATATCGCTCAGGGTTATTACGTGTATTCGATTACGCGAAGCGAAACAATGCTCGCCGTTGTCTCGTTCGTGTGGAGTCTTCCCGTATTTCTTTTCGGCCTCGTCGCCGGCTCATTTACCGATCATTTCAATAAGCGAAAAGTGCTTGCTTGGACTCAAGTCTGGTTTGCCTGTTCCGCGACTTACTTAGCCATTGCCACATGGATGGGATTTGTTCAGCTCTGGCAAATACTTGTTGTGTCTTTCACAAACGGTTTAGTGTCGTGCATAGAAATGCCAGCGAGGCAGAGCATTGTGAGCCGAGTCGTGCCTCCTGAAGACCTTGCTGCGGCAGTACCGGTCAACGCAATGACGTTCAACGTTGCGCGAATTTTTGGGCCAGCTATTGGCGCATTCATTCTGGCCAAGTTCGGGGTTGCCTGGTGCTACTTCATCAACGGTCTGTCATTCTTTGCTCTCATTTGGTCGGCATTTGCCATCAAAGCAGATCTTCGATCGCATGAAACAGAAATTGGCCCCATGCGCGATCTCATCACAGAAGGGATGCTCTACACCATGCGAGACATCCGGCTAAGGACCCTTTTGATCCTAGAGGCTTGCACGGCTTGTTTTGGCATTGCGTACATACCGCTCATCCCTGCCTACGCGAAAGAGGCACTTGGAGCACAAGTAGTTATGATCAATAAGGTGCCAGTCGATGAAGCCAAGGTGCTCAACGGCTACCTCTACATGGCAGTCGGTATTGGTGCTCTATTCGGGCTTATCTTGATCACAACACTGTCTGACAGCGACAAGAAGGGCAACATTGTGAGGTGGGCAATGACTCTGCTCGGCGTGGGTCTCATTCTGATTGCATTCGTGCGTTCTCTTTGGCTCGTTCTTCCGATAGTCGCTGTGATGGGATGCGCCACCATCATGCAGTTCAACACCACCAATGCGCTGTTTCAATTACTTGCCCCAGACAGGCTCAGAGGGCGCGTTCTGGCGATGCACATCTGGACTCTAAACGGCTTGTCTCCTTTTGGTGTGCTTCTCTTTGGTGGAATTGCTAATTTCACGCGCACGAACCCGGAGCTATCAAATACGCTACCCATCAATGGGGTCGCGCTCGTTATGGCGCTAGGGGGACTTGTGATGCTCGTCGGAGCAGCTGCCGCGATTCGGAATCGACACGGCCTTTCCAACCTTGCTTAGTGGATGCTGTCCCACGCTTTTTGAGCCTTTTCTTGGCAAGAATCAAACGTCTTCTTAGCAGTGTCAACCTGGTGCTGCAAAGTGTTGATTTGCTGCTGAGTCTCCTTTAGCAACTTTTCACCGTCATCTTTGGCTTTCTTGGCTTCCTCCAGTTTAGTTTGAAGATCGTCAGAGACCTTTTTATACTTTTCGATAGCGGCGATCTTTTCTTTCTCGGCTGAGATGGCAGCTTGATGAAGTTTGTCCGGCGTTTTGCCAAGTTCACCCTTCAATTTATCTAGCTGCTCTTTTGCGTCGTCAATCGACTTTTGAGTCGCTTTCAAATCGACTTTGCTTAATTCAGCTCTAGCCGAGTCCCATGCCTGTACAGCAACCTTTGAAACGACCTCGGCAGCCTGTTTTGCATTTTGTACCGCAGCCTCTTGATCCTTGCTCTCACATCCAGCAATAAACGCAACGAGAACGGAGGCGAAAATCAGGCTATGCGATGACTTGAATTTAGCTATGAGAACCACCTAAATCCCTTACTATTTCAGCAATCTTGTCTTTCGATTTTGCTTCGACGAGGTTTGCCATCTCGGGAGACTTACCGACATATACAGGAATCGTATCATTGAGGATTGTCATCGAAAAAGCATTCTGAACCTGAGTTTTTACAACAATAGGTAATTGCAGAACACTAGGAACACCTAGATCTCCACTACGGATCTTGTTCATATCTTCAGGCGTATCCGTCATCTTCTGGCCCTTTCCACCCATAAGTCGTTTCTCGGTCGACAACATTTCGTTGAGTTCCAATCTAAACCTTCGGTCAAATCGTACTGCGGTCAAAGTCGACGTCTGATGCCCGATGTTGACCACAAACGTAGGGGCCAGTTGATCAATATCAATGGGAACATTCGGAGTTTGGGGAATCTGCGGTGCTACCACTGACTCAGGAACGACGGTGCGTCGACTCTGCCTGCTAGCCACTAGAAAGACACCAGCCAACATTACAAGAATCACGGCAAAGACAGCGCCGATAGCAAGAATGCGATGCTCGCGAACGCGAGCCTCAACTTGCTCGTTCGCTTGTGAATGCACTCGCTGACTGCGCATCGCACCTAACATTGTGAGGACTTCCTGTTCGGTTAATCCAAGCGAGGCTGCAAGTGCTGACGACGTAACCTGACCCTCACCAACGCCGGAAACATAAGTTTGGTTCAAGCGTTGAACAAGTTCCTCTGCCTCTTCCCGGTTGATTAATACTGGGTTCGGATTTTGGTGTTGCGATTCCATCAGCTAGAGGATTGTATGCTAATTCTGAAAGTTAAGATAGGCATTCAGTCTTAGGCTCGCTTCCCAAATGCTGTGTATGATAGTCACAATGGTGTACCTGGCACTCGGCGACTCGATTAGTATCGACGATTACACTGGCGTAAAGGGCGGCGGTGCAGCCTCGCAGTTTGAAAATTGATCGAGGCGGACACCTTCATACCTCACGTTAGGGACGGTCGCGCAACCTACGGATGCCTTGAGGCATTGCGTGGGTTCGATTCTCACGCAGACATTGCCACTGTGACGGTCGGAGGAAACGACTTACTTGAGCTTTTTTACGCCCGAAACCGTCAACCTAGTTTGGGCCAACAGAATGTAAGCGATGTCCTCGATCAGATCGAACTGGTTTATGATCTCATCGCTCTCAAAGCAGAGACAGTCATCGTCAACACGGTTTACGACCCTTCGGATGGAGACCTGAGTCGTGCTGCTGAGATCGGAGTCCCAAAAACCGCCCACTCAAGTCTTCTATCCATGAACTCAACGATCCGAAGATTAGCGAGTGAGCGAGGATTCCTCCTTTGTGATCTTGAGCTACTTTTCAAAGGGCACGGCTTTTGGTCGTCTGAACCGTGGATTGTTCAACATATCGAGCCCAACCTTGAAGGCGCCACGCAGATCGCCAAAGCATGGCACCAACTCGCAAAAAATAGCGGTGTAGATCGTTTGATCTACACCGCTTTCGACAATTGACTTAGTCGATGTCTTCGACATCTCTATGTCGTTTACCAGTGTCGCTGGCCCGTCGTCGCACCTGACCGTAGGATCGGCCTGATGAAGGCGATTGCACCTGAGGATTCTCTTTGACCGGTGTACTTGCTGATGATGCAATCGCGCCGGCTGGATGGATGATTCGATCTCGCTCAATATCGTGTCGAGCGATATTAACCAGTTCCTTGCTCGGATCTTTCTTACCGATGGCTTTATCCCAAAGGTAAAGGATCGGAGAGGCATTGTACAGCGAGGAGTAGGTACCTGAGATAATTCCAACCAACATCGCGGTCACGAAGAACTTCAGGTCTGGAGTTGTTGTTCCGTAGAACACCAGAATAAGAAGCGTTACGATAACCGTCATGGACGTGTTGATCGATCGTGCGAATGACTGCGTAATCGACCTGTTCATGAGGTTGCCGAAATCTTCATTTGGCAATGGCTTGTGGAGGTTCTCTCGAACTCGGTCGAAGACAACAATCGTGTCATGAACCGAGAATCCGATCATGGTTAGCATGGCGGTTAAGAACAGCGCGCTAACTTCCCATCCGAGGAAGTACCCCACGATGGCCGAAGAGCCAAACACCACTAAGATGTCATGGATCAACGCACCAATCGCCGATAGGCCGAACCGTAAGCCCACTCCGAAACCACCCACACCTAATCCAAATCGGAAGGCTAGGTAGAAGATAATCAGAGCCGAGCTACCGATAACACCGTAGATCGCGTTCTGAAGGGTTTCTTTTTGGACCGCAGGGCCGATCTGCGTGAACTGCGCGGACGGATCAGGTTCGATGCCAGCTGCAACGGCAATCTTTGACAGACTGTCTTGCGAATCGCCCGTCAACTGAGACTGAGGTGGCAAGGTGATGTAGGCTACGCGGTGCGCGGGCTGATTGGCAGTGGCAGGCACGTCGCCCAACTTAACGTTTCCACCTTTCATTCCAGCCTTTTCAAGGTTGGCCGCAATCTGTGGTCCAGAAATTCCTTGATCCTGAATTTTGAAAACCGCTTCGTAGCCGCCCTGGAACTCGACATTAGGCTTGAAACCACCCATGAAGAAGAACGGAATGCTAATGACGATTGACAGTCCTGAGATGAGGAACCACTTCTTGGAAGTATTGACAATCTGAAGAGGATTCGAATTTGCTTCCGAGTCAAGGCGTTTGCCAAACCAGTTTCTCTCAACCGCGAACCACTTTGGATGAGCGGCAATTCCCGAGTCGATGAAGAACATCAGCAGCGACCGAGTAACGGTCACTGCAGTAAAGAGCGAAACGAGAACACCGATGATTAGCGTCGTCGCAAAACCCTTAACCGGACCAGTTCCGAGGTTTGCAAGAACCAACGACGTGAGAATCGTACAAGTATTTGAGTCGATAATCGCGGGAAGGGCACGCCTAAAGCCGAGTTCAATCGAGCCATGCAACGACTTGCCATGCCGCATCTCTTCTTTGAAGCGTTCAAAGACGAGAATGTTCGCGTCAACCGCCATGCCCACAGAGAGGATGAATCCAGCGATACCCGCAAGTGAGAAGGTCGCGTTGATCATCTTCATCACCGTAAGGGTGAAGAGCACGTAGAGACAGAGTGCGAGGAAAGCAACAAAGCCTGGGAACGAGTAGTAAATGATCAGGTAGAGCGCGATAACACCGAAGGCGATTGCGCCGCCCGTGACAATTCGATCTAGGGCGTGAGATCCAATCGTCGGGTCAACCTTTTCGCTACTGAGCAAGGTTAGATCGACGGGCAAAGCACCGGAGTTCAGAAGGTTGACGAGCGAGGTGACGTACTCAGGAGTGAACTCACCGTTAATCACCGCGTTGTCGCTCAGGATCGTTCCATCCTGCAATGGGGCAATGCTAAGAACTTCGCCGTCAAGAACTGCAGCCAACTTTTCACCCTTGTTATAGGCGTAGTGGCTACTCCAGTCCTTCATCTTTTGCGCGCCAGTGGGGCTGAAGTGCATCAGCGGCTGATAGCTCTGGCCAATAGGCTGAGCTTCGGCTGAAGCCAATTCATCACCAGCCAAAATCGGTTGCCATCCGACGACCCCTGCACCACCATTGATGATCTGCTGGTATTCAGGATTCTTCTTCCCGTCTTTCAGATAGGTAATGACTTCGGTCGATCCGTATCGCTTTTGGAAGGAAACGGACGGATGCTTGGGATCTTTTGCCGAAGAGTCACTAGCCTCCATGTAGGCGCGCAGCGGACCAGAATCAAGCTTCGTCGTTACGTTTCGAGCCCAGTAGAACTCAATGCGAGCACTTGTTCCGATAACTCGTCGAGCTTCTTCGACATTAGTGAAGCCAGGAAGTTCAACGACGATCTGGTCGTCTCCCTTGCCCAAAACGGTTGGCTCAGCAACACCCAAACCGCCCGATGCACGCTTGAGCATGATCTGAACGAGCTTGTCTCGGGTCGAGATGATCTGATCTTTCTGGTTGGCTTTCAGCTTGGTCGTGTCCATCTGATAGATGAACCGAACGCCACCTTTGATATCAAGACCGAGGTGATAGCCGAACTGGGTATATAGGATGCCCGAGCCTATTCCGAGAATCAGAACGAGCAGGAGAAATAAATAACTCTTCGAACGCAACGTCGCACTGCCTCCTGGCGAATGCCAGATTAAGGCTAGAGTATACCGATTAGGGACCCCAAGGCTATCCGAGAAGCTATACCGGGGTCATATCCTGCCAATCCGAGCCTATTTTTGCGTCTACTTCGACAGGAACATTCATCGGAAGCGCCGCTTCCATGCCCCCTTTCAGTTCACCGACCATCGATTCTTCTCCTTGCTTGAGTTCGAAGACCAGTTCGTCGTGAACATTCAACAGCATTCTCGACTCGGTTCCCACTAACATTGGTCGAACCTTTAGCATGGCAAGCTTCAACATATCAGCGGCTGTTCCCTGAATAGGCGCGTTCATTGCTTGACGTTCGGCATACTTCCGCTCCATCACCTTTGCGGCGTGAATGTCGGGGAAGTATCGACGCCGTCCCATCATCGTGGTGGTAAACCCTTTGCTCCTCGCGTCGGCAATAATTCCTTCGGTAAACCCTTTCACGGTAGGGAAACGTTCGTTGTAGAGCCGAATCAGTTCTTTGGCTTCACCGATCGAGAAGCCACCGCCAAGTTGTTGTGCCAAACCGTATTCGCTGACACCATACAAAACGGCGTAGTTCAGCATTTTAGCCAAACGTCGTTGCTCTTTCGTCGCAGGTTCAGTACCAAGTCCAAACATTTGCTGTGCAGTCACCGTGTGAACGTCTTGGTGAGTTTGAAATGCCTCAACAAGGGCTGGTTCACCGCACATGTGTGCCAACACGCGAAGCTCGATTTGGCTATAGTCCAAACCAGCGAGGCGGTAGCCAGGAGCCGCTTTAAACGCCTTGCGAATGCCTCGTCCTAGCTCGGTTCGAATGGGAATGTTTTGCAGATTCGGGTCATTTGATGACAGTCGGCCAGTCGCTGCGACAGCCTGCGAGTACGTTGTATGAATCCTGCCATCAGGTTGAATCACCTTTTCGAGCGCGTCAGCGTAGGTGCTCTTCAACTTGGTCAGCTCACGCCAGTTGAGAATCTCTGCGGCGATAGGGTGAGTCAGTGTTCCGAGAACTTCAACGCCGGTTGCATATCCTGTCTTGGTTTTCTGCGCTCCGGGAATGCCCAGTTTCTCAAACAGAACCTCACCAAGTTGCTTGGGAGATCCGATGTTGAACTCCTGTCCAGCGATCTCGTAGATTTGACTCTTTACCTGTTCGATGGTGACTTCGAGAGTCTTGCTGAACTCGCGCAACTGGTCTCGGTCGGCGCATATTCCCAGCTGCTCCATCTCCGCAAGGATGGGAATGAGTGGTAGCTCGACTTCCTCCAAAACCCTAGTCTGGTCCTCTTTCAGAAGCCGTTCGCACATCGGAGCCTGAAGACGGTAAAGTGCGGCGGCCATCTCTGCCCCATTTGTCGGCGGCTGAACATCCAAATAGGCTTCGATGAGGCCTAATAACGGATACTGCGAACGCTCGCTACGCAGAACATATCCAGCGAGCATCGTATCGAACCCAGGCGCGTCCATCAAAGATGGCGTCATGTACCTATAGATAGGTTTCGCATCGTGGATGACAGCCATTTTTGGGTTCCGACGCAATAGCTCAATAGCATCTGATTCTCGAACCTCGGCGACCTTGTCACCCACCGCGACAAACGCGAACCGCTCTTCATCAAAAAGATCGACTTTTGCACTTGGAGCAGACATGTAGAGCGAGTAGAGTCCTTCACCCACAAAAGACGTTAGTGCTGAGATGTCCGAAAGCTTCGAGAGTTCGACCTCGATCTTCTCATCTGCGACCTCTACAACCTCTTCAAGTGGCTCATCCAGCAGACTGTCGCTATGGCAATAGCGACCTAAAATCGTGGCTGCTCGCTTTGCAACTTGCCGAAACTCAAGTGATTCGAGGATACGAATCGCACCGTCCAATTGGGTTCGGGTTAACGAGTAAGGTGCAAAGTCAAACTCAACTGGAGCATCGCGTACGATCGTTGCTAGCCATTTGCTCTTGGCCATCTGCTCCTGATTGCCATCGATTCGCTTCTGATACTTGGCCGGGAGTTCGGCAAAACGCTCCAGCATCGACTCTACGGTTCCAAAATTCTGGATGAGCTCAGCCGCACCCTTGTCGCCGATACCTGGAACACCAGGGATGTTGTCGCTCGTGTCACCTTTCAACGCTTTGAAGTCGGTGACATGCTCGGGCCCAAAACCGTATCGCTCGCGAACGGCATCGACATCATAGGTAACCGTTTCCGTCATGCCTTTGCCTGGGGTCATGACGCTTACGCACTGATCGACAAGTTGGAGCGAGTCAAGGTCACCGGTCACGATTGTCGTGTGATAACCGTTTTCCTCAGCCCGTTTACTAATCGTTCCGACGATATCATCAGCCTCAAACCCCACCAACTCAATGCTCGGAATTCCAAGAGTCTCGATCAACTTTCTACTATCGCCAAGTTGAACCTTGAGTTCGTCAGCGGTTTCGCGACGAGTCCCCTTATACGCCTCATATTCGGCATGACGAAAAGTCTTGCCCGGAGTATCGAGTGCGACCAAAATCGCGTTTGGCTTCACCTTATCGATGAGGGTGAAGAGCATTTGGGTGAAGCCAAACAACGCGTTTGTTGGCCTTCCGTCGCTCGTGCTGAGGTAGCGCGTAGCGAAGAAGGCTCGATATAGCAGTGAGTAGCCGTCGATGATGACTAGCCGTTTTGGCTCCATCACCAGAAGTTACCAAACTCGGAGCCTAAGCTGTCTTGCGCTTTCGACTAGAAAGCAACCTTGTTCGGTCTCGATACTTGTTCACTGTCCGTCGGGCGACTACAACACCTCGTTCTGCGAGCATCTGCATAATGCGCTCGTCAGTCAAAGGATCGTGCGGGTTTTCGAAGGAAAGAATCTCTTCGATCATCTTCTGCACCCTAAGAGCTGGCTTAAAGAAGACATCGAACGAAACCACTTCCCCGTTTGCAATTTTGACGAACTTGCCGTTAGTTGCTCGGCTAATCGTGCTTTCGTGCAGTCCAAGATCCTGCGCCATCTGCGTTCTGGTCAATGACTGCAAGAACTCGTACTTGCCTGTGCTGAGGAAACTCGCTTGTGAAGCAACAAGGTATTCGCCAACTTTCTTGAGTGTCTGCCTTCGTTGTTCAAGCGCAGAAATGAACTGTTTGGCGCGTTGCACAAAATGTCCGACATGCCGCTTCTCATCTTTGTCTGGATGAATCGCTTGTCCGAGAGCCTTTTGTCGGCTGACGTATGCGTTGCTCACTTTCAGAAGTCCGACATCTTCTCCCAGAACCTCGGCGGACCATCCATTATCTGAGCGTGAAATGCAAAGATCCGGCTCAACCGCGCAAGTGCGATGCAAAGGCGCGTGATAAGTCGTAAACCCTTCACCTGGGTATGGGTTCAACTCCCTTATCAGGTCAAATGCCTCTTCAACTAGCTCTGGGATCACTTTGAATCGTCGAGCAATCTTCATTGTTCGACCCGAGACTAACTCCTCGAACTCGTACCTTAAGATGTTTCGAGCGAGCTTTTCTTCGACAGTTTTGGTCTCTCGGAGTTGGGCCAAAAGGCATTCGCGTAAGCATTGCGAGCCAATCCCTGCCGGTTCACAATTTTGAAGCAGGCTGACCACCTGCTCGACCTCGTCGATGGTCGAATTGGAAGACAAAGCAATGTCCTCAACGGGTTCTAGTAGGTAACCCGAATCTTCAAGGCATGCGATCACATATTCGCCAAGCTTATGCAGGTTGGAGGGCAGTTGCGGCAAGAGCTGAGCTGACAAGTGATCTCGAAGGTCTGTTGACGCTGGTGCCAATTCTGTCCAATCGACGGGCGAATCGTCATTTGGCATCGACCGGCGATACTCTCGGTCCTCACTTGACAGCTTAAGCTCTGCCGGGGCTACCGCGCGGAGGATTTCATCTGGCGTGACCGGCTCTAACGCATCCTCAATTCGTTCCAGCGCCGGGTTCTCGGCAAGTTCCGCTTCGATCGCTTGGTAAAGCTGTGCTTGCGTGAGTTGTAATAGCTGGCTGCCCAATACAATTCGCGGATCGATGCGAATCGTCGTTCCTATCTGGGCTGAAGTTGCGAATCCCTGTCTCATGGTGCCTCACCGCAATCATCGGGATTCTCAACTCAGACTTAGCTGGTAATGGTTCGAGCATCTTGCAGATATTGGGGAATGGCCTAGTAGAAATACGTGCGATTAGCGACTATCGCACGCTGTTACCCAAAGCTATAGCTCGGACTCCCTGGCAGCGGCTGCTACCAGGGAGATGAAGTCAATCCATCATGGTTTCCAAATGAGAGCTTTGGCTGCCGATTCGTTCACGAGCTTAACATGGCCGTCCGTAAACGCGACACAAGCTTTTCCGTTATGGCAGAAGTTAAGTTTGCCGTTCTTACCCTCATAAAACAGCACTGTTTCTGCAGGTCTTCCGATGCGGGTCAAGACGACATTCATCATGGCGGAATTGAATGTGTACGCCGACTTTGTCACTGGGCATGTCCACGCATCCTTGTTCTTGAGGTACGGGAAGAGCGACTTTTGAGCATTATTCGGTCCAAATTTTAAGGTGTCATTGTTATCCGATGCAAATATGATTGCGGAAAGTGCGACTTGTTTGAGGTTCGAAAGACATCTCGTTTGGTCAGCCGCTTGCATCGCGCCATGGAGAGCACTTGGATCGGTAACCATCTTTGCCAGCACTCCAAGAACATCAAGTTGCTTCATACCACGATCGGTTGATTGCGTCGGAACGACGAGCCATGTTTTTCCAGACAAAGTCAATTGAGCATCTGACTCCACGGATTGAGGACCTCGCGAGTCATTCACGGATAACTTGTAGTGGACAGTCGCCGAATCGCCTGATACGGTTGACTTCATGCTAATCAGCGTAAGCGCAGGCCAACTTCCGGGTCTATTCAAAAGGTCTTTTAAGTCAGTTGTGGGCTTTCCGCCTTTGGTGAGCTTGGCAACCGTCACCATGTCTTTCTTGTTATAGGCAGCAAGGAACTGCTTGATACAGTCCTCTGGTGTTGCCTGAAATACGACTACTGCGAATGGAATAAGAGTAGATAGCATCATTATCAGTACGACATTCCAGCACTACCGTTGCGTTCGAGAACGAGTAACCTTTTAACATGCAAACCGCAACAGGGCTTGATGTTCTAGCCCACGATGGATTCCGCCAATTGCTCGGGAAGAACATTGGCATTGTCTGTAATCAATCGACAGTTACCCATGACTTCGTCCACATCATCGATGTGCTGTTGCCTCTGCATCAAGCTGGAAAACTGACAATCAAATCAGTCTTCGGTCCAGAACACGGACTTTTCGGCCACACACAAGACAATATGATCGAGTGGGAAGGGATCGCCGACAAGCGGACCGGACTGATCATTAACTCCCTTTACGGTGAGCATCGCGAGCCTACGCCAGCCATGCTCGAAGGCATCGACTTGATGGTAGTCGACATCCCTGACATCGGTTCACGCTACTACACCTTTGCATGGACGATGGCTTTGACCATGAAGGCTTGCGCCCCTCTCGGCATTCCAGTTCTCGTGCTGGATCGACCTAATCCGATCAACGGCGCAGTAATTGAGGGAACTCTGCTGAAGGAAGGGTTCGAAAGCTTCGTTGGGCTCTATCAAGTACCGACACGACACGGCTTCACTGCTGCCGAAATCGCAACCTACGTCAAGAACCGATTCATTCCGAACAGTGACCTTTCGACGGTTTTACTCAAAGGCTGGTCCCGAAGTGACTATTTTGACGAGACCGATGCGCCTTGGGTGATGCCGTCTCCCAATATGCCAACTCTCGATACCGCCATCGTTTACCCTGGTGCCTGTCTTCTGGAGGGCACCAACCTCAGCGAAGGTCGCGGAACTACGAGACCTTTTGAAATGGTTGGAGCACCGTTCCTTGATGGTTGGAAGCTTGCCGATGCCCTGAACAACTTGTCGCTACCAGGCGTCATTTTCCGCCCAATGCAGTTCGAGCCGACGTTTAACAAACACGCATTGACCCTTTGCGAAGGGATTTTCGTGCATGTCACCGAACGACGTGCATTTGAGTCTGTGATCACTTATATCGCGATCATGCAGGAGATCATTCGGCAGGTTGGCATCAAAGACTCTTCGAGCGCCAAACGCGAAAATGTGTTCAAACCAGATTCAGAAGAGACAACTTACAAAGCGTTTGCTTGGCGACAACCACCGTACGAATACGAGCATAACACGATGCCAATTCACATGCTCGCGGGCAACGATTGGCTGAACAAGGATATTGAGAACCTAACTTCGCTGGCCGAAATTAGGGAGCGCCTCTTGGCCGAGTGTTCCGATTTTGGAACCTATCGCCAAGAGGCTTTGCTCTACCACAACGACTAGTGTCGGAAGTGTCGAATGCCGGTGAAGCACATGGCTATGCCTAGCTCATCGGCTTTCGCCACAACCTCGTCGTCTTTCTTACTACCACCGGGTTGAACGATGGCGGCAATTCCCGCCTCGTGCGCGGTAATGACCGAGTCCGGGAATGGGAAGAATGCATCGCTGGCAAGTACAGCGCCTTTCGCTAGCTCACCGGCTTGTTTGATGGCAAGCTCAACAGATTGAACACGATTCATCTGACCGGCACCCACTCCGAGAAGTCGCTGGTCTGTGCCAACGACAATCGCGTTCGACTTAACATGCCGAACAACAGTCCATTGAAGCTGCAATGCCTTGATTTGCTCAGCACTCGGCTTCGTCTTCGTGACGATCTTCCAGGCTTCTGGCAGCTCTACCGATTCATCGGTTTGCTGAATAAGCGTTCCTCCGCGAATTGATCGTAGCGAAAGGCTCGTTTTCTGTCCAGGCAGCGGAGCAGAAAGCAATCGGACGTTTTGCCCCCAACCACTTCGCTCTTTAAAGATTTGAACAGCTTCGTCGGTAAAGCCGGTACCAATGACGACCTCCAAGTAATTTCCTTTCTCGGTCATCGCAAGCGCAGCCTTCTCATCAACAACACCATTAAAGGCAGCAATGCCACCAAATGCCGACTTTGGATCAGCGGAGAACGCGAGACGATACGCTTCTCCGAAGTCTGCGCCAACAGCCGCACCACAGGGGTTGGCATGTTTGATGATCGCACATGATGTCGGTGGGAGGTCATCCACCAATTCCCAAGCGCCTTCAGAGTCGCCGAGGTTGTTGTAACTAAGTTCTTTGCCCCACAGTTGCTCTGCCTGAGCGATGCCGCGCGGCCCGAGCGGATCTTCGTACAACGCTGCGTTTTGGTGTGGGTTTTCGCCGTAACGGAAGATCTGCTTTTGTCGGTATCCCACCGTCACGGTCTCGGCAAATGGACTCTCCCCAGCTCGCTCGGTAAGGTATCGCGAAACCATCGAGTCGTAGAATGCCGTATGCCGAAATGCTTTAGCGCATAAACCGAGCCGAAGATCCACAACATTACCGCCTTTCAGAGCCTCTAAAACCTTTGAGTAGTCTTCAGGGTCCACAACGACAGTCACATTGGCACAGTTTTTCGCTGCAGAGCGAATCATTGTCGGTCCGCCAATGTCGATATTCTCGATCGCATCGTCCAGTTCGTGTGGCTTGTTGATCGTGGCCTCAAAAGCGTATAGGTTCACCGCTACCACCGAGATCGGAGCGATACCTGCTTCTGCCATTGCTTTGACATGGGACTCATGTCGAAGATCGCCGAGCAATCCGCCATGAATAATTGGATGAAGAGTCTTGACTCGCCCATCCAACATCTCGGGGAATCCTGTGACATCGGAAACATCCTTGACAGGGATTCCGGCCTCACGGATCGCCTTGGAAGTTCCTCCGGTGCTGATCAATTCAAAACCTAGATCCACTAAGCCTTTGGCAAAGTCGATCACTCCGGTTTTATCGGTAACAGAAATTAGTGCTAAGGGTTTCATCTGACATCTCCGGGGTGTGAAGTCGGCGGGTCCGTCGGATGACCTTCCGGGTTCACTAAAGGCGTTTTCTCCACATCCACCGTAATCTGTTTAACCGCCTTCCTCCCCTTAGAATCGAGGGCGGTGAGGATGAAGGTGGTTTTGCCTCCAATCGTAATCACCCGATTCGAGACGTTGGCTTCGACGATCTCAGCCGGGGCCGAGCCGACCTGAAGCTTGACCGTCGTAGCGTTGAATACATTCCAGTTCAAAGTCGTTCTCATGTCGTCAACCTTCACGATCAATGGGTTCACATCGAAGGTGTCGATTGTCGCGTCGCTCGGATCTACGACTTCAACTTTAATCGTCATCGGCTTGCTGGGTTCGTTGTCTTTGTTGTAGGCAATAACCGAATATTCTTTTTGACCGATGCTTGTCGGGGTCACCTCAATCTGATCAAGATTGATATCCAGATCCTTATCCAGAGGAGCTAACTTTGCTCTGACTGTGTCTGGGTTGAATTTGTAGTTAATAACAAATGGAGTCCCGAGTTTGACCTGCTTCGTGTCCGTAGAAAACTTCAGGACGCTAGGTGCACCGGCTTTTACAAGGGTGCGCAACGTCAGATGTTTGATCTGAGCTGGACTTCGTTGACCATCGCGACTCGCAACTGCTGAGATCGTCCCCATCTCCTCGGAATCCAGCTTAAATTGAACCGATCCAGTTTCGAGTTGGCCGTCGTAAACGGGTGTCTGTCCCGCCTGAACTATCACACGGGTCGCATCGTGGGCTTTCCACGAAACCACCACTTGATCGCCAACGGTTGCCGTCATCGGGTTGATCGACATCTCAATTCCTGGCGGCTTAGGCATCATCATCAGCCAGAGCGTAAAGATGAAAAGCAGTATTGCGCCAACCGTCACGTTTGTCGGACTCAGCGGTGAGCGCACTTCAAGTTGCCCTTGAGCGGACGTCGCTAGGTTCGGACTCTGAACAGATCGTCCGGTGACCGTAAAACCGATGAGCCGGCTCGAAGAAAACACTCGGCTTTTCGTTGGAGTAACCAGGAATTCGACTTCCTTTTGCTGCCCAGGCCCTACAACCACTTGGTTCTGCTCGAAGTCGTAAGCACAGGCGTCCTCGGGGTCATTACCTAGAAGCTGAACGGTGTGTTCCGAGTTCCCCAAATTGACAACTGTTAGGTCAAAGCTATTGTTCTTTCGTAGGACTGAGTAAGAGCCTTTACGAGGCATGACCTCCAACGATAAATGGTGAAATGCCTTGAGTTGCAATACACCTTGGGAAGTTTTTTGTTCTCCGGTCTTCAGTGATCGAGCTTGCACCACGAATGGATAGTTCCCAGCAGCGCTTTCACTTGCCCTTGAGGGTCGGAAGAAAACCTTCTCACTATGCGTCTCGCCAGGCTCGACAGAAACGACAGGTACCGGAATCGCTTTCCACTCGGGATCGATGCCTTCGATTTCGAGTTCGATATCCTCTCGTTCGGTTCCCTTATTGGTAAGACTGATCGTGAACGGGGTGTTAACGCCCGCTTCGACCGGTACTAGATCCTGACCAAGTTGAACCGTGAAACTCATCGGGCTTTAAGGGTACCCGGCAAAAGCTCGTCAGCGAGACCATAGGCTTTCGGTTACGGTTCGTCAGGTTCGGTTTAGAACCGTCGATTCACCGTCTTTGATAAGTACAGGTAATCCATCCTTATCCAGAACAATCGATAGCAATTTGCTGCCTTGTTTCGACCGCAGATGGAAACCATCGGCTTGTTTTCCAAGATACTGAATGTCAGTAACTTCCCATGCTTCTGAGTCAATGTTAAAGGTGAAACATTTGACGGTTTGCCCAACCTTGGGCATGTCACGGATGAACCAAAACTCCGCGAGATTTGCTGATGAATTCGCCCCGACCAGGTCAAAGCTCTTAACACGTCGGGCTCCGTTTGTCTCCGAAGTCACAGTCGCTTTGTTTGGGCTGAACTCAACAATCTTTTGAGTCCATTTGTGATCGGGGGTGACAATGCGTTGAACTTTACGAACGGGATGCCCGTGCGGATCAAATGTCGAGGTTGTCCTTATCTCGATGTCACCGGTCTTTCCGTACAACCTCACCACCAGTTCGAGCATTTTCTTGCCGTCTTGCTGGATTCGCTGTGAGACACGAGCCGTACCAACTTGCTGTCCGCCTCTCCCAACCTTCAAATTCACTTGAGCAGACGAAACGCAGACACCTAGCGTGAGACCCAGAACAAAGACTCGCCTCACCACTTTCTTTCCATCCTAAACGATCCCGACTCTATTTTTAGCAGCTGCCCTTTGTTATCGAGCCAGAAAGAACTGGTACGACCACGTTTGACTTGTGCAATCAGATTGCCTTGAACGGTCTTTCCGCCGGTTGTAACAGGACGCTTTCCCACAAATGTCGTCTTAGTCAAGAGCCACTGGCCAGTCCCGGCATCGAACGTATAGAACTCGTTCCAAGTTCCAGGGCTCGGATTCGCATTAATAAACCAGTATTCGCTGAGATCTCTGCGTTTTCCCTTCTTAGGAAATGGCACCGTTTTTTGGCCCGTCTGTTTCGGAGTTTTACCAATAACTTTGGCGGTGCCTTTCGAGTCAATCGTGACGTTGATCGTTGAAACGACTTGCTTCCCGTTCTCGAGCGTTGGCGAAGACGAAAAGAGAACCGTCTGTTGCCCCAAACGATCAACCGTAGACGCCTCCAAAATTGTAAAGTTGCCGATATTCGTTTCGATCAGCGTAGTCTTTGACTTCGGATTCAGTTTGACGGTGTATTTTGCCGTACCGATCTTCTTTCCGTTCTGAAAAACCTCAAACATGGTTTGAGCCCGGCTGATAACAGACAACCCAAACACAACAGTCAGAAATAAGAAACGCAATTGGTTCGTCGGCATCGCAGATATTAACCTCGGTCGTCGTATCCCTTAGGGTGCCTTTCATGCCATGTCCACGCATGGCGGATAATCGTTTCTAGATCGGGGTATTTCGGTTGCCAGCCCCATGCCTTCCGGATGGCATCAGAGCCTGCAATTAACCGAGCCGGGTCGCCAGGGCGCCGATCCGCGTCTTCGGCAGGAACGGGGTATCCGGTTGCTTTTTCGACTGCATCTAGGACCTCGCGAATAGAGAATCCGACGCCATTGCCCAAGTTGTATTGTCGCGAATCACCGCCCGCACGAAGATGCTCGACGGCCGCCAGATGCGCTGTTGCTAGGTCGCAAACGTGGATATAGTCGCGAATACAGGTCCCATCCGGCGTCTCGTAGTCTGTCCCAAAAACTTTGAGCGATGGCCGTCTTCCCATCGCAGCGGCAATTGCGAGCGGAACCAAATGCTCTTCTGGTGCATGATCCTCGCCGATATCGCCATCTGGATGGGCTCCACTTGCATTGAAGTATCGAAGACAGACACTCTTGAAACCATATCCGGTGTCATAGTCGCGCAGGATCTTTTCCACCGCCAGTTTCGAATCGCCGTACGGACTGGTGGGAACCTTAGGATGAGCCTCGTCAATCGGAACGTAATGCGGCTCGCCATAAACCGCGGCCGTCGAGCTAAATACGAGTTTGTTGATGCCATGCTCGCGCATGGTTTGAACCAGGTTCAGGACCCCGGTCGTGTTGTTGTCCCAATACTTGTATGGTTCGCGAACGCTCTCGCCTACCGAAATGTAGGCTGCAAAGTGCATGACCACATCGATGTTGGGGTTTGCCTCGAAAACGGCTTTCAGGTCAGCTTTAGATCTTAGGTCACCGATGACCAGAGGCGCATCACCGATTGCGGCTTTATGCCCGTTTTCGATATTGTCGAAAACTAAGAACGGCAGTCCGTTCTCCTTAAGAAGTCGCACCATGTGCGAACCGATGTATCCAGCTCCACCGATAACCAGAATCATGCAACTAGGCTACCTTTCGGCACCGCTAGCAACTACAGCTTGAGCTTAAAGAGAACAACTTCGAGCATTTTCAGCGCATAGCTAATTGCGACAACGAAGAACACTGCCAGCAGTCCTTCAACAAACACAGTTGGTGCCTGGAAGTTATTATTCGTAATTGTCGCCTGGTTGACGCCTTTGGTGATGCTGTTGACGATTGCCCCGGTAGCACTAATAAGTGGGCCATGTAACAAACCATAGATTGCCACGAAGAAGACGAGCGTAAATGGAAGTCCCACTCGATATTTGTGGCGTTGGTGCTCGTTATAAATCGTGCAGTTCTTGCACCGCTCAAATTTCTGCGCATCGGTCAAGCGGTTGTTGCGAGGAATCATGTTTGGAGAGAGAAGCGACTCCTTTGGAATCGGCTTATTCTCCATTGCATTGCGGATGACTTCTTCCTCGCACATGCAACCCACACGTTCCTTCCAGCAGGTTCGCTGAGCGTGAAAAATTGGGCATCGCTCACGTACAAACTTCCGGCAGTAAGGTAACTGCCAGCACTTGCCCATCAAAACGTTTTGTCGGTCGTTCTCTTCTTTAATGCCCTTCCCAAATTTCATTTGGTCAGACTTGGCACCTTTCTTTGCCCGAGATTGAACTCGAATCACCAGATCGATAACCAAGACACAGATGGAGATGCCGCCCAACAACGTACCACCACGTTGCAAAGCACCTAGGGCCGCTCGAACTGCATCGTTGGTGTCTCCACCACTGATGATCATTGGAATGTAGATCGGCGCAAAGAAGAGAGCAGCCGCTCCTAGAAGCTGAAACACCCCTAGGACTTCCTCACCCCAGAAGAGATAGGTCGAACCGACCGCTAGGCCGAGAAGACCCGCATACAGGATCTTCTCGAACACATTCACATTATCAATTGCGCTCTGGACGAGCGCTTGCCCGTCTCCAGAGGTCACACGGAAACAGTTGAAAACCAGAATGCCAACGGCCACGAGCGTCGCGAGCGTTCCTAATCCTAGAACAATCCGGGCGCAAGCCGTGAGAAAGTCCTGGAATGCTTCCGATAAGTCTCTGGATCCGTTTGACTGTCGCATCTAAAGTTCTCTACCGTTTGACGCGTTCGAGATAGGTACCAGTTCGCGTATCTACTTTAACGACATCACCTTGATTAATATGGAAAGGTACGTTCACAGTTGCACCACTCTCCAGTTTGGCTGGTTTTGTGCTGCCACCACTCACCGTATCACCTTTGAACCCTGGATCGGTCTCGACGATCTCAAGCTCCACAAAGTTCGGTAGTTCGTAGCCTAAAACTTCACCATTAGCCTGGAGTGAAAAAATCTTCGTATCTTCCTTCAAGAAGTTCGCTTGATCTCCAAGATCGCCCATGTTGACTTCGATCTGCTCGTACGTATCCAAATCCATCAGGATAGCCTGACCATTCTGGTTGTACAGATACTGCATTTCAACCTTCTCAACAAACGCCGGCTCCACTCGCTCTCCTGAGCGGAAAGTCTTTTCAATTACCTGACCGGTTCGCACTTTTCTTAGACGGGTTCGAACAAACGCGCCGCCCTTACCGGGCTTGACGTGCTGGAACTCAACGATGGTCCACACATCGCCGTCCATATAGAAATGCATACCGTTCTTAAAATCACTCGTATCAATCGCCAATTCTTTTTAAGCTCCTATCGATCTAGACCTGACAATTGTGGCATGTGAACAAGCACAACTACTTTACGCATGACGTCGACTTTACGCTTCGTTTATGTTTCACTTCTTTTTCAGCCTGTAGCAATAAACACAGGAACTACGATCAGTAAAGCCATGATGATGAGTGTAACAAGCAGAATTTCAACGATTGACGCCTTCGCTTTCGTTCGAGATCGGATCGCTAGTGCGACAAGATAGACACCAAAGACAACCAAGATAAGGTTCGAAACTTCTTATTTGTTGTCCATCGATTTAGCACCCTTTGCAGATATAACGCCTCCAAACAAAAAACGGGTCGTGCTTTTGTAAGCACGACCCGTCACTCGTTGCAATTATCTTGTTCTACGCTACACGTAAGAACTGGTCCTTTTGGAAGAACTGCACTGAATCACTTAGCTGGTCAGCAATCGCGCTTAAATCAGATGAGACATTGTGAACATCATCAATTAGCTCAGCCTGATGAATCACGCTCTGCATAGCGATTGCGTTGTGCTCAACAATCTCATCGACCAGTTGTTTCGCTGCGTCGGCACTCAATAAAGTTTTTCGACTTTGGTCAACTGTCGTCCCCAGCTGAGAAACAACCGATTCGCTCTTTCCTTTCATCTGATCAAAACCGATATGGAGCGCATCTAACCCGGTTTCAATTTGCTCGATGTTGAGTGCTATTCGATTGAGAGCTTCAGCAGCGTCTTCAATCGTCTTCGAACCATCCACTACGTTGGTTTGGGTACGCAGAACAGATTCGAGCGACATATTGACCCTTTTTGCAACGTCATCCAGAAGTGTTCCAATCTCTTTCGTAGCCAAAGAGCTTCTTTGAGCGAGACCTCGGACCTCATCGGCAACAACCGCAAATCCTCTTCCGTGTTCGCCTGCCCGAGCCG
This sequence comes from Chthonomonas sp. UBA1950, assembly GCA_002336105.1. Lineage (GTDB taxonomy): Bacteria > Armatimonadota > Fimbriimonadia > Fimbriimonadales > Fimbriimonadaceae > Fimbriimonas. Next base: position 96,115 of record DDEQ01000015.1, read on the forward strand.
CCTCGATGGCAGCATTTAAAGCCAGTAGATTCGTTTGGTCTGCAATATCTTGGATAGTTGAGACAATCGCGCTAATCGAACCGCTAGCCCTGCCCAATTGCTCGACCTCAACCGCACTATGGTCCACTTCTGACTTGATGGCTCTCATGTTATGAAGAGTGTCGGCAGCCGTGCTTCGACCAATTGCGCTTAGTTCAGTCGCACTTTGAACGGTCGATTGTTGCTGCTGAATGATTTTCTCGACCTCGGACAACGCAGAGATCAGAGACCTCATCGACGAAGCAACTTCTTCGCTCGAATTTGCATCTTCACGACACGATTCTGCGATTTGTGAACTCGCTAACGCGCAATCCTGACTCTTGGCAGCGATGCCTTCAATCGCGGCAGACAAACTCATCATAGCCTCCGAAGCACGATCTACCGAACCAGCCAGACTTGACCTACTGTCAATCGTCTGCCGGGCATTCGTTTCAACATCCTGCAGAACCTTTCGAATGGTTGCCACCATCGATTGAAGCGATCGCCCCAGCTCGTCTTTCTCACCCCGGACAGGGATGTCGATGTGGATATTGCCTTTTGATATCTCAAAGGCGGCTTCAGAAGCTTGGACTAGACTTTGACGAAGGCCATTCATGTCCCGCGCTAATCGCCCGACTTCATCCTTGCCGAGGTCAGGAATTTCAACGCTAATGTTTCCAGATGCGACTTCGAGGGCGGAGTTCAGTAACGTTTCGAGACGCTTGACTGAAGTTCGGAACAAGGCACTAAATAGGTAGCCAGCAACCAAGAGTGAAATGACGACTGTTGCTGATACACCAAAACGCCGTGAGACATAGCCTTCTTCTCTAACCGATATCAATTCATGAAGGTGCGAACTTGTCAGCTTGAACAGTTCCCCCATTGATTCATACACCGAAGCAGTTGCCGTCTTCAGCTGATCAGAAAGCTCGGCTGTTGGTTTTTCAGATTCAGTCACCTTTCGCAATACACCAAGATATTTCGAGAAATCAGAATCGAGCTTTTCGACGGCTGAAGTGTAGTCCTTAGACAGACTCGTGTTGAAATCTTTTGCTTGCTTAAGGTCAGACTTGATCGTGTCCAAGGGAGCACTTACTTGACCTTGTAACACAGTGAGGTCGGTTCGTTCTGCGGCAGTGATACTCCCCTGGTCGATCACCTTCTGCGCCAGGTCGCGTGCGGCTGCCGTTTTCTGGATTAGGTTTACGACCTGCACAACGCACGTGTCCATGCTGTAATAGCTGTCGATATCTGGGTCCAAAACGAGTTGCGAGTTGTTTCCAATCGTCCCGATTAATCCAACTATCGCATCTGAACTCTTTTTTGCACCCTCTGTTAAGGGGGCAACATTATTCTCGTTGATGGCCTTGGTGACCGCCTGGAAGTCTTTTTCTGTCGTGAGGCTTGCGCCTACCTCCGATTCGGCCTTTTGCAAGTTTTCCAGACTAAGGTTAGCCGCGCTGTTTTTAGCCTGCGCTAAAGTGGTTTTGTTTAGCGTTTCAAACGCTGGAATCAGGTATCGAACACCATCATTTTCGTTGCGAGCAAAATCGATTCCGTTGTTCACTTCTTTGATAAAGAAGTAGAACACAACAAGAATTGGAATAAGAAATGCGACCGCAATCAAGCTGAATTTCGATCTGTAATTCAACTTTAACATTAGTCTATCGCCAAAAGTGACGACACTCTTCAACCGGCTACGCTGTGACATATACTGCTCAAACTATCATTGTTATATTTGGCGTAATGCGATAGATTCCACACAGCTAGCAGGTTTTTTTATTTTTCGGGTAGTGAAAATGTAGGGCAAGAATTGCTAATTTAAGGACTCAATTCGTTTCATTTTCGCACCCTAGACACCACGAGTTTGGACATCACCCGACTAGCATCGCTGGTACACTTCAAATACCTTTACGGAGCCACGCCAATGTCGTCGTTGAGCAATTCCCCCCAAACCTATATCAATCCCGCGGTCGAGACCCTCATCCAGCACTGTCTTGAGTTCGACAACTGCAAGCTCGCTTCAAATGGTGCCGTTGTTGCTTATTCGGGGAAATATTGTGGTCGGACTCCAAAAGACAAGTTTTTCGTCCGACAGGCTCACTCAGAATCTGAAATCTGGTGGGATAACAACGGTTCAGTTGATTCCGAGCAATTCCAAAAGATATCAGCCAAAGCTTCAGGCTATCTCGATTCAAGCCCGAAGTACATCATTGACACTTTTGCAGGTGCAGACTCTCATTACCGTATTGCCGTTCGATTTATCGTCGAAAGGCCCTATCATGCCCTCTTTATTAAGCAGCTACTGATTCGCCCGAGTGAGGAGGAGTTGGCAAACTTCAGTCCAGATTGGACTGTCCGCGATGCAGGGAAACTCAGTCTTGATCCCGCCGTTGATGGCACTCGTAATGATGCGTTCATAGGCATCAATATTGACCAAAAGGAAGTTGTGATCGTCGGTACCGAATACGCTGGCGAAATGAAAAAAGCGGTGTTCACGATCATGAACTACCTGCTTCCAAAGCAGGGGGTCATGAGCATGCACTGCTCGGCAAATATCGGAAAATGTGGCGACACTGCCCTCTTCTTTGGATTAAGCGGTACGGGAAAGACGACCCTATCAGCGGACCCAGAAAGAATGCTCATCGGAGATGACGAACATGGTTGGACCGATGAAGGGGTATTCAACATCGAGGGAGGATGCTACGCGAAGTGCATTCGCTTAAAAGCCTCAAGCGAACCTGAGATTTGGACGGCCATTCGAAGCGGCTCGGTGCTAGAAAACGTGATCCTCGATAGTTCAGGAACACCTGACTACGACGATGATTCGCTGACAGAAAACACAAGAGCGGCTTATCCGCTTGAACATATCCCGCACGCTGTTCATCCAAGCGTTGGTGGTCATCCGCAGAACATCGTCTTCTTAACTTGCGACGCTCTAGGCGTATTGCCACCGATTTCTAGGCTGAGCGTCGAACAGGCAATGGAACATTTTCTTAACGGATACACGGCGAAGGTCGCCGGAACAGAAGCGGGTGTAACGGAGCCAACGGTCACCTTTAGCGCATGTTTCGGCGCTCCTTTCCTACCTCTGCATCCGAAGGTATACGCCCATTTACTCGGGGAAAAAATCCGCAAGCATGGAGCACAAGTCTGGCTAATCAACACGGGTTGGACAGGGGGACCTTACGGAGTGGGTAGTAGGATCAAGTTAGCCTACACGAGGGCAATGTTGAAGGCGGCATTTAGCGGAGTGCTCGAAAATGTCGAGTTCGTTTTCGATCCCATCTTCGGTTTGCACGTCCCGGTTTGCTGTCCAGAAGTTCCAAACGAATTACTGATTCCTCGGGCAACGTGGGCAGACCCAGGCGCTTATGCTGGTCTGGCAATGAAGCTGAAAGCTCTGTTCGACGCCAACCTAGCCAAATTTGCCTAACGGTGTTTGTCGCGTAGGCATTGATGCAGGATCGACAGATGCAACCCCGATACCGCATTATCAGTAATATAGCTGGAGTCGAAGAAACCTCTTTCCGCCGCAATTACCGAACTGCAGATTGCTGAAAAAGAAGGATTCTAGCTAGACCTATCTGGTTCGTTGGGTTCTAGGGTAGTTTTGCAACAACCAATGCGCTATTTCGTCATCGCAGATAATGGACAACGATATGGACCAGCAGATATCGCAACCCTAAACCAGTGGGTTGCAGAAGGACGGTTACTGCCTCATCACCTTCTGGAACAAGAAGGAACGGGATCGCGCATGGCAGCTCAACTCATTCCTGGCATTCAATTCCAAGCGCCGCAGGTTCCTCCGTCCGCAGCTGGTAGGTATGGCGCACCTCCCGGGCCTGGATACTCTACGGGACCACAGCAACCCGGGGCTTATTACCGTCCGGGACAACAAGGATACGGATACCCAGGCGAACAGTCGATAAAGACTGCTTGGATCTTAGGTGGAGTGTCGATCGCGGGAGCGATGTGTTGTGCTTTCATCGGGCTTGCTTGCGGAATCGTTGGATTAGTGATGGCTAATCGTGCCAAGCAAGAAGGCAACCCTAACTATTCGGGACCGATGATTCTTTGCGCGTTAGGCACCGGATTGTCCGCACTCTCATCTTTGTACGGAATGATGATCGGACTGTCGATGGGAAGAATGTTTTAGCCGGCCCGCTAGTCCCCTTGCAAGCCGGCATTGGTTGGTTTATTTCAAGCCATTTTTCGCCTTAATTTCGGCGATTTTCGTTTCGCGCTCCATGCTGTTCATGTGCTGATCCTGTTGGAGCTTATCGATTTGCTCCTGTGGGCTAAGACCCGCAAGCGGATCTTTTGGCGCTTCTGCAGGTGCAGGTTGTGAAGATCCGCAACCGACGAGAACCACACAGACAACCGCAAACAAGAGGGTACGAACTTTCATTCTCAGTTCCATTCCTTGATCTTTGCCATCTCCTTAAGAGTCCAGTTCTGGCCGCCCCAATCGTCGGGTCCACCTGCCAGCGCTGTACCTTGGCCCCAAAGACCGAACATGTCAAGGGCGACCGCTTGCTTACCCTTCACAGCCTTTGAGTGACCATCGAAGAAGCCGAAGTTGATTTGGCCGTTACCCAGCGATCGTTGACAGGCCATTCCTGTTCCGCCATAACCATCTCCGTTCACTGTGCACTCATAGGCCAGATCGATTGCTTTCTCGTTTGGCCAAGGTCCACGGGTGGTCGTTAATAAGATTGTGTTGGCTGGATTTTGAAGTGAGGTCATCGATCCGCTTCCACCTTGGTTCTGAACCATTCCATTGGTGGGTTCAACCTTCTGCCAGAAAGTGCACTTTTCTGTGTACCAGTAGCATTTGCCGTCGCTCTCGCGGCTACCCATACCTTCGTCAATTCCTGCGCTGTTATTGATTGCATAGGCTCTCGGGAATCGAGTCGTAGCGTCTCCACTTGATCCAGCAGGCAAATTATTAGTCGCCCAAGCGCCATCGGTGAAGAGAGGCGACTGGAAGATTCCTCCATCCGGTCTTTCTGCGGTCGTATAAGCTGAGCCGTCAGGTTTTGGATACTTTCCTCCGTTCTTGATATACGGAAGCACGCTGTCCTTCCAAACAATCAATTGATAGCGGGGGAGTCCCCAGTCAGCCACCTGCCACATTGGCGGGGCGATATCATCACTATCGCTTGAGTAAATATGAAAGCCTAATGTCATGTTCTTGACATTGCTCATGTCTGCCGTTCTTTTTGCCGCAGCTTTTGCCTGCGCAAAGACCGGGAAAAGGATAGCAGCCAAAATCGCGATAATTGCGATAACGACGAGTAGCTCGATAAGCGTAAATGCTCGATTATTCTTATTCAAGATATCAACCTCCATTGGTTTTCAAGGTGTAAGTCATGGGGGCACCGATGCCACCCGCTAACTCTGGCTCAAGGCCAGCGTCGGCCATGTGAAGCGCGGCGGAAACACGATGGATACGACTGTGTCCAACGTGTCCGGCCATCCGGTGCGCGACGATTTGTGCGGCGGTTAAGCCGATCTCATAGGAGTTCTGAACGATACGATGGGTTTGCCAAGGACGCCTCAAAAGCATCGGTGGCCAATCGTTAAAAGTGGCTAGTTCAAGGTCTTCAGGAATTTGTTTGCCCATTTGGTCGCAAGCAGTTAAGCTCGCTGCGGCAAACATATCCTGAACACAAAATAGAGCGGTTATTGGCTCCGAACGATGGACCAATGTGAAAACGGCGTCGTAGACAGACTGGACAAACAGTTCCGGTTTGATGTCTAGCTCAACTGGGAACCACCTGACATAGTCCATGTAGTTCTCCACTCCCGCTTCGAGCATCACCTGCCGATAGGCTTCGAAGCGCTCGCAAACGGATGAGAACTCTGGTTTATGGAAACTGAAAAACCCGATTCTGCGGTGCTTTCTTTCCACAAGAGTGCGGATTGCCGAATAGGTGGCTTCTTCGTTATTACTGACAACCGCTTCAACCTGAAGGTCAGGGGGGATTCGGTCCAGAACTACGATCGGCTTCCCAGAATCATAGATCGCCTGGAGTAGAGGCGTATTCGCTGGATCTGTTGTTGGGTAGATAACGATTCCATCAACATCTTCTTCTAGCTGACGCAACAACCGGGCTTCCTGCTCAGGCTCACCCTTACATTCGGTGATGATCAGGTGAATGTCATCGCCCAGCCCGTCGTTTAGTCCACGGATAAGGTCTTGTTGAGGAAAGTTATAAATCTGGGCAAACCGGTCGACAATAAATGCGACTTTGCCCATTTGGGGTCGTTTAGAAGCGGAAACAACGGACCCCCACCGCCGATGACGAGCTACCAATCCTTGACGCTGCAACTCTTGGAGGGCGCGATGAGCCGTGTGCCGACTCACTCCCCACTCAGTTGCAAGTTCTTCTCCAGATGGAAGGCGAGAACCATCGGACAGTTCACCCGACGAGATCTTGCTCGCAAGGGTTTCCGCTATCGTATTCCAATCGTTCTTCGCCATTGAACTAGTGCTCCAGTGCACAGACAAAGACACTATATACGAACTAGACTCAGATTAGAAGTCCAATTTATGAAAAACCAGCAATCAAATACGAATTAGAAAGCTGATCTTTCATTTAATAACATCAATTAAGACTTTTCAGCAGCATCAACACAGTTGGAGAGCAACATGGTCACTGTCATCGGTCCTACGCCACCGGGCACGGGCGTAATCCACGAGGCTTTTTCTGAGGCTGAAGCGAAGTCAACATCGCCCACGTCTCCTTTTCGGCCCTCGACTCGGTTGTAACCGGCGTCGATGACGACCGCACCAGGTTTGATCCAGTCACCTTTCACCATTTCAGCTTTCCCAACTGCGGCGACAAGGATGTCTGCTTCCCGACATAAATCTGGCAAATCTACTGTTCGCGAGTGCGCAATAGTCACCGTCGCGTGCTTTTGCAGAAGCATCAACGCCATCGGCTTGCCCAAAATAACTGACCGACCGATAACAACGGCCTTTTTCCCTTGAATTGGAATCTCGTATCGTTCCAAAAGCTTCATGATGCCAAGCGGGGTCGCGCACCGGAAGCCGGGCAAGTCGGCGACAAGTCGACCGAGCGATTGAGGCGTGATACCGTCAACGTCTTTGCCGTGTCCAAGGGTCATCAGCGCTTCGTTTTCGTCCAGATGCTTCGGCAACGGGTGCTGAATCAACACACCGTGAACTCGCTGGTCGCCATTGAGCATCACAATCTTTTCAAGAATCTGCTCCTGAGTTGTGTTCTCATCAATCTCAAACGATTGCCCCTCCATGCCGGCAGTCTCAGCCCACTTACGCTTCATCGAGACGTATTTAACTGATGCCGGGTCGTGTGAAGCGACCAAAACATCAAGGCGAGGCACAATGCCGCGAGCACGAAGAACGTCCACACGCTCCTTTAGTTGGGCACGAATTTCTTTACTGAGAGCAAGACCATCAAGGATTTGAGCAGCCATAAACCTCTGTAGGCTACCCGTTTACCCAGGGTCTTACGGCGCACTTCGCGGGTCAGTCATGGCCATAATGAGACAGTTGGTATTGGCAAATGAAGAGACTTTTCGTCAGATGGATTCTTCTTGCGTTTTCGGTATTTGCGGCATCGCTTCTCAGCCAAGCGCTCAACCTTGGTTTTACAGTTCATTTTTGGCCCTTTGTTGAACTGGTGAAACTGTTTGTTGGCGTGGCGATCCTTAGTTTCTTAAACGCAACCCTAGGCAAGCTACTGAAGCTCATCACTTTGCCGTTGAGCTGCATCACTCTCGGGCTGTTTTCCCTAGTCGTCAATGCCATCGTTCTATGGATTGCGGCCTCACTGAATCTAGGGTTCAAAATCGCAGAAGATAGCGCATTCCGAGCATTCGTCGCCGCATTTGTGGCCAGCATTATTATCTCCTTCATCAACGGCGTTCTAGGAGCTTTCCTGCCGGACGAGGATGATTAGAAGCTACCGATTTCGAAGACTGTTTGCGCCGACCGTTGCCTTGACAAAAGCGGTTGCGACGCTGATTCTTGGGCTGTGCATTTTCGCTATCGGCGTCGGCTTTGGGTTCCGTCAGTTGTTGAACCCGCTTGTCACAAGGTTCGCCGACCTGATGCACACCACCGTCGGCCAATTTGTGAACGCCGCCGATATCGATGTCACGATTCATGTGATCGCGCTCTTTTTCCTGTTTGGTGGCGTGCTCGTTTCGTACAAAGGCTTGACTGGGGCTTTGCGGCACATTGTCGAAACCCTTAACCCTTCGCTCAAGACCGGAAAAGTTGACGTCTATATGAAACGTCAGCAACTCGCCGAAGGTCCGCGAGTCGTTGCCATCGGTGGGGGCACCGGACTGAGTACGTTGCTTCGAGGTTGGAAACAACACACCAGCAACATCACCGCGATTGTCTGCGTTTCGGATGACGGTGGAAGTAGTGGTTCCCTTCGGCGCGACAAAAGCATGATCCCGCCGGGAGACATTCGAAACTGTTTGGTCGCACTCGCCGACGCAGAACGGTCCATGACCGACTTGTTTCAGCATCGCTTTAAAAACGACAGCGGCCCACTGAGCGGACACTCGATGGGAAATCTCCTCATCGCCGCGCTTGTTGACCAGCATCACGGCGATTTTGAGAAAGCCGTCGAAACCGCAAGCGACGTTCTGAACATCCGTGGTCGCGTGCTTCCCGCCACTTTGACGCATGTTCGCCTGAAGGCGCAGCTCGAAGGCGGCGTTGAGATCACCGGCGAAACCGCTATCGTCGAAGCTCGTCGAACGATCAAGAAAATGATGCTGGAACCGGCGGATTGTCGGCCAACCCATGACGTCATCGACTCGATTCTCGATGCGGACGTCATCTGCATCGGCCCCGGAAGCGTTTACACAAGTATCATCCCGAACCTACTCGTGCCCGGCATTGTCGAGGCGATTCGTGAAAGCAACGCCCTCAAGGTGTACCTGTGCAACGTCATGACCCAACCCGGCGAAACCGAAGGGATGACCGCCTCGCAACATGTCCGCGCCATCATTGATCACGTCGATAAGAGACCATTTGACTACGTCATGGTGAACTCCAAGCGCCCCAGCGAGGAGTCTGTCACCAAGTACAACGAGTCCGGCCAGTTATTTGTCGAGCCCGATATTGACCAAATTCGCTCAATGGGTTTTCGCGTCATCCAGGGCGATTTCATCAGCGAATCAGACTTTGTACGCCACGACCCGATCAAAGCCGTCGCAAGGCTGATGCAAATGCTCACTCGCTGAGTAAAATCCAGCCTTGAGTACGGGAAAACTGATCATTCTTAGCGGCCCGAGCGGCGTCGGCAAAGACACCATCATCGACGAGTGGAAACGACATGATCCTCGAGTGGTTCGGGTGATTGCCTATACGACCCGCAATCCGCGAGAGGGCGAAGTAGACGGGGTGGATTACCATTTCGTTTCGCGAGAGCGATTCCTTGAACTCGCTCATTCCGGTGCATTCCTTGAATACAAAGAGGTCCACGGCAACTTTTACGCAACCCCGCTTTCCGACATGGAAGCCCTGCTTATCAAGGGCTATATCGCCATTCTGAAAATTGATGTGCAGGGGGCGATCGATGTCATGCCGCTCCGCCCCGATGCGGTCTCCGTTTTCTTGCTCCCACCTGACGTGAATGAGCTTCGTCGCCGCATCGAAGACCGTGGCCGAGATAACCCCGCCGACATCACCCGACGAATGCAGAACTCAGAGTGGGAGATGTCTCAAGCCTCGGGGTACCAGTACCAGATCGTAAATGACGAAGTCGCAACGGTTGTCGAACGGTTAAAGCAACTTTAACCCGACACTCGGCAGCATTTTTTGCCAAATTTGCCGAATTCAACCTTATTGCTTAGTACAATAGGCTCGGCAATGGATACGAAACTCGCTGGAGCTTATTCGGTGATGACGCTGGCCGGCGGCGCAGGAACCGCAATCGGTTTGGTTGGCAGTCTTGGAGCGCTCGGCATCATGGCAGTTCCAACTGCCTTAGCCATCGGTGTTGCTGGTGCGTTGGGACCAAACTTCCTTTCGAACCTTATCACCGAGCACCAAGCCCAAAAGGCTGATGAGGCCCAGGTCCAGTTCAACGACGTGTTGTCCCGCACCATCTGCACCGTTCTGGCGAAAACCATTGACTCTCTCACGGTGGGTGATGATGTCCCGCGCTATCTCACGTTAAAGGAAGATTGGGCCCTAAAACTCAACTTAGCCGCGCATCCCCAAAAAGGAGTTGCTCTGAGGAAGCAATTGTTCGAATCGCATACCGCCGAAGGGCAACGCGAGGATGTCCTTCAAATCCTTGCCGGTCTAGATACCACCGAGGCACTACAAAATCGCATATGGGACCACCTCTGGCCCGTCCTTGTCAATTGGGCAGGAAGCAATCTCGCGCAAACGTCGCAAGCAACGGCTTGTCAGGTGATTAAAGAGAAATTCTTTGCAAAGTTCCCCGACCAATTCGCGGCAGATATGGGGCGCAATCACAACCACGCCCTGCGAGCGAAGATGCAGATGAGCGCAGATTTGATGCTCATTCGTTATGCGCAAGAGAACAACCTTCTTGCAAATAAGATACAAGAAAACCTAGAGGAATTCAAAAACCTGTATATCAACGATCAGGCGCCACAGTTGCGGTACCCCGCCAGAGCGCTTCCCGATGATGTAAAAAACTCGATCACGCTGAAGTACTCCAACACATTTGTCAAACAGCTCATCGGCAATGAAGAGGTTTGGCACAAGCTCAAGACGTTCATGGACAGCGATGCCCCCCTGCAATGGACGATGATCGTTGGTGCCGGCGGCGCTGGAAAGAGTCGGTTTGCGCTCGAACTCTGTCATGCCTATGGGCAAGAGTGGCAAGTCGGCTTCTTGCGTGGCGAAGTGCCAGAAACCATCAAGACTGGGACCAAACCCTTACTCATCGTCATTGACTACGTGGCGTCAAAAGCATCCAAAGTCAACAACCTCATTCAGAGTTTGATCGAGTCTCCGAATCGCAACGTGAAGGTTCGTATTTTGTTGCTCGAACGGTACTTCTCCGAACTTTCGACCTGGGGAAACACCCTCGTTTCGCAGGACGTCAAATCGGTCGGTATGCGCGGCGACGAACTCACCTGGCAATCGAGCCCTGATGCAGCGTATCAACCCGTCACTCTACTTCCTTTGGAACCACCTAACGATCTCGCCCTCTTCCAGAGAGCCTATCGAGGGTTCACTGGCTCCGAAGCTGAACCAGAACTGCTAAAGCAAGCAAGAAGCCTTTTTGATCACGACCGAGTTAAAAACAGAAGGTGGCCCCTTTTTGTCACTGGGTCTGCTCTCATCGCTGCGACGGAACCCAACCTGTTCGGCACGATCCAGCCCGATCAAGTCATCGATCACATCCTGAAGACCGAGCACGAAAAGTGGCAACACATCAACGTGACCGATCAACACCTCCATGTCGTGTTTGTCAGCACGCTTCATGGCGGTCAAGGCTGTGAAACCGATGTCGCAAATGAATATTTAAAGGAACTTGACGGGAAGCAACTCGACAACTATCAACCTTGCGGTTATATCACCGGGCAATCAGACGAGGAAGCGTGTCTTGGGACGTTGGAGCCTGACCTCGTTGGAGGCGCTTTTATCAGCGGTAGACTTTGTGGCAAATATCGGATGACATCAAGAGCCTCCGATTTGGAACGCGATTCCAAGCGCTTGCTGGAAGCTTTCCTCGCTAAAGAGGCTACCGGGGAGAAACAAGGAGTCTCGGTTTTCATCCCCACTCTTATCCAAGATCAGTTCAACTCAACCAAGTTACGCAATGTTTTTCTTAACCCAGAGCACTTAATCAAAATGCCTGATCGGTGGAAAGAGGCGATGGCGACCTTTGCGCAATTAGTCTCTTCTGATTCGAGGGACCAAATCTTCGCCGCGCTCGAAGCCGTTGGCTATGAGAACTTACAAGCTACAGAGGTCGGCGTTCAACAGTTTGCCGCCGAAACCGTCAGTGCTGATCGAAAAGATCTACCTAAGCTAAGAGAATCCTTCTTACAACAGCTCACTACCAGCTTCACCAGCCTGTATGCCCGGTACGACAGGTTCAAAATGGGATCGAGCCAGTTAGAGGCCGTCTTGACAGAAGCACAAGAGTTCCTTGCCGACGCAACTGATATCGAACAGGAGCACGAGCGCGATGCGCAACTTGACCACCTTATTCAATGGGCTTACCTGGTCGCGGGGGATATTCACAGCCGCTTTGGAAGGTACATGAACGCCATGGACCAGTACCAACTTGCGCTGGTTCGGTCGCGTTCGAGAAGCGAACGCGACGCCTCCCCTGTCGCACGTCGAATCCTGTCCGTATGCCTAGACAGTGCGGGCGATCTGTATGCTGATCGCGGCCAGTATGAGAGCGCACTCGGCAACTATCAAGAAGCACTACAGATAGCAAGAGAACTAAGAACTGAACTGCAAACCCCACAAGCTAAAAGAGATCTATCCGTTAGCCTAAACAACGTCGCAAAAATACAACTCCAAAAGGGAGAGAT
>DDEQ01000038.1 GCA_002336105.1 Chthonomonas sp. UBA1950
CGTTACATATTTAGATACGTTTATTCAAGGCCACCAGTCTCAGAATGCCGTGCGCGGGCTCGATCAGCCTCGACAATTTTCAGCAATTGAGTGGTCGACATCTTGCTTCGAGAAGCAGATCGGGAAACACCGAGAGTATCCAAATTGGTGTTTGCCACATCAAGCAGGTATCGAGCATAAGGAGCATTGTGAACACCGTAGTCACCTGATCGAATGACGAAGTAGTAATTGTGTCGCGCTCGCTTGATTTCGATTGGAATTCCTGACTGAGCCGGAGGCGTCAATGTGGGATCCGCCGCCGTGATGTTGGTTGTGTACTCCCAGAACAAAGCGTTACCCTTGTTGGTCAACGCCCAATTGTCAAGTCGTGTTCTCAAAGCCACCAAGCTATTGAGGACCTCAGACTTAACCGATGTAGCTCGAGCCGCCGCGTCTGCTTGGGTATGGCACGGTGCACATCCGTCGTAGCTCACCGTATAGGTGTGCCGCGAACTTGGCATGTGGCACTTTGTACACTGCCCTGGCGCCGTAGCGTGAGCCATGTTCTTCGTGGGTGCGCCAGAACCTTCGACACCACCGATTCCCATCAGCATGTTGAATTGGTTGCTATCGTGCATCGATGGTCGGGAGGTTCCCGAGTTCAGAGACGAGTCAGCAGGGTTGGTTCCGCGCCCGTTATGGCACTGACCACAAGTGTGATTGAACGTCGTAAATGTGGCGGCAGTAGTTCCAGGTGCGATCGAAGTCGTGTCCGAATTAAACACTGGTTTGCGCAGTTGAACTTCTTCACCGTTCTGGCTGAGGTTGCCCGTGTTCATGTGTGGATCGTGGCAAGTCACGCAGGTCGCCGCGTGCGGCGAATCTGTGAGTGTCTCTTCACAAGCTTCCTGAATCTGGGCATCAGTCATTGTGGAGATGTCGATATTTGGATCAACATACAATGCTCTGAACAAGCCACTGTGGCAAGTGATACAACGGCTATTTCTGCCGTAAGTTCCGGGGTTTGTAATCGCTTCTTCAACTGGGTCAGCAATCAGCTGCATGTGTTGAGAAGACTTGTACTGATCAACAAGTGGGCCGTGACATTGAGCACAGACGACCGGATTTGTCGACTTAGAAACTTTTAGAATATTGGTCTTGCTCGGTGAGGCAGCGTGGACACTACCTGGACCGTGGCATCTTTCGCATGTAACGTTGTTCGATGCATGCTTTGTCGCTTGCCAATGAGCATAGGTACCAGTTGTCGAAGTGCTACCACCATGGCAAGTGCCGCTCACACAAGCAGCGGCTCCAATATAGGTAGCAGACTTTTGCTCGTCACCAAGAAGGGCAAGGAAGTCACGAGAAGCAGTGTCGCCACTAGACCCGGTAGTTTTGGGGCCACCAGTGCCGGCACAACCCTGTAGACCAACCCACGCCGCGACTACAGAAGCAACCGCAAACAATGTCACGATCCATCGAGATCTCATAGTTGTTCTCCGAAGCCTAGATACACACTAACTCCGCGATCTAATCGAAAGCACATCTCTGCAACCTTCTGGATAGTTGTTGGGTTAGAAGCGATCATAGCGTTCTCTAAATCTATAGTAGGGTGACTCACTGCCACCCCACTTTGGGCGTTACTTATAGTCCTCCCAATTCGCAACGTCCTTTGCTCTAGCGAGGTCACCCTTGACGATAGCCAACATTTGTTCGGTCGTCCTCTTGGTGCGGGCAGAGCGGCTGATGCCCTGGGAATCCAGGTAAAGATTTGCTTCATCAATCAGATAGTTGACCATCTTAGCGTTGTGGATGCCATAGTCACCAGATCGGATGATCAAGTAGTAGTTGTATCTGGCTCGCTTAATCTCAACTGGGACAGTCGACTGATTAGGTGCGGTCAAACCAGCGCTTGTGATTGCGTTAGTGTATTCCCAGTAAAGCGAGTTCCCAAGTTTCGTCGAAGCCCAAACTCCAAGCCTATCCCTCAGTGCAACCAGGGCCGACAAGGTGCTCGATTTGGTCGAAGAAGCTCTTGCTGCAGCATCCGCTGCCGTGTGGCAAGGAACACACCCAGTGTCATAGCTAACTGTGAAGGTGTGTCGCGAAGAGCTACCCATGTGGCACTGACTACACTGACCAGGAATCTGCGCATGGGCAGATTGTGTCTCTGGCGGAACACTAGTGCCGATCGCAACGTTGGTCCCGAGCATCAGGTTCATCACGGGTGAGTCATGAACTGGAGTGCTGTTCGTTCGAGCAGCAATACCTGTATCGGAGGCGTCTGCACCGCGAGCGTTGTGGCATTGACCACAGGTTTGGTTGTATGCCGTGAACTGAGCTGCAGTAGTTGCGTTCGTAATTAGGGTTGTCGACGAGTTAAATGCCTTTGCTCTAAGTTGAACTTCTTTTCCGTCTTTGTTCAAATTGCCAGTGATCGCATGTGGATCGTGACAGGTTGTGCATGTTGCCGTGCGAACCGGGTTTTTGTCATTCAGCACTGCGGAACTCCAAGTGTCAAGGATTTGCTGGCCGGTTAGAGATGCTATCGAATCGACGACTGTTGTGTCAGTCGCGCTCGGCGTAACGTAAGCTGTGCGAAAAGCACCTACATGACACGCTAAACATCGACTGGTCTGACCACGACTTACGGCAGTCGATGTGGTCGGCACATTTGCGGCTGTAAACGAAAACGTGGAAACGACTTCAGCGTGTCCAGAATGTTCGTAATCAGAAGCGACCTGAGTATGGCACTGAGCACAGACGACCGGACTAGACGCGACCTTCCCCGGAAGAATGTTTGTTGTCGAAGGATTTGCGACGTGTGCGCTTCCTGGGCCATGGCACTTTTCGCAAGTAACGCCTTTACCAGCATGCGCGGTTGCCTGCCAGTCTGTGTAAATCGTATCGCCGGCAGAACGAGTTCCGCCAGCGTGCTTTGAACGATCTCCGTTATGGCAATCGCCACAAGCTGCTGCACCAACATAGGTAGATGATTTTTGAGAATCATCTAGTAGCGCAGTAAAGGCACGAGCTGCATCATCGGTCGTGCCCGCATTTGATCCGACAGGACCACCGACACCGGCACAACCCTGCAAACCTACATATGCAGCCAGAACCGATCCTGCAGCAAACAGCGTAACGATCCATCGAGATCTCATATTTGTTCTCCGTTGATTTGACGAGAAACCTAATCCAGACATTTTTCTGTTCCTAAAACTTAATCGAATACTTCAACGAAACAAAAGTTGCGTTGTAGTCAGTGGCTTTGTAGAGTCCATCGGTGTAACGCCAAGGCGAAATCGCGAGGCTCAGGGACCGGTCTGCAGCTAACTGACGCTTGTATTGCAACGCGATCTGATTTCCATTAAAGTTGTTGTCTTGGTAGTGAATGACACTGGCCGAAAGCGATTCCTCGGCATGGGGTGTGTAATCCAAACCGAAAGATAAAGTTTGAGAGTTCGGGAAATAGCCACCTAGATCTGCGGTTGCGAGGTCAATCGCACTATGAACCTGGAAAGAATCATAGGAATATTCAATGAACCCAAGAACCTGCGGGCTGTAAATGTAGCTACTACCTAACGTCACATTGGTCTGCCCAATATTGATGCTTCGCGGCTGATTAGACCGATAACGATAGCTAACCGAACCATAAGCAGTCCCTTTGTCGTTACCGCCGTCAAGCTTGAACTGAGCCTGAGATTGATCACTCCAGTAGAGCTGAGTTGGATCTGCGCCCGTGAAAACAGGTGCATTTGTTAGTGTCTCAGTGAATCCGCGGAAGGTCCAACGGGCACCACTCTTGAGTTTTCCACTCAAACGTCCGTCCCATCGGTCCCATTTCGGAACGTCAACATAGGTCTGATCAGCTCGAAGTCTCTGATTCTCGCGATGAGTAAAACCCGTTTGCAGCGAAACCCCACCCGGGAATCGATTCATCAGCTTCAGACTGCTTACAACTCTCTTCTTGACGTAGGCATTTAGAACGTTTTGATCGTTCACAGTCTCTTCAGAGAAGTTGAATTGGAGCGCAGTATTTGGCCAAGGATCAAGAATACTGTTGATCGTGACACCATGAGCGGCAGTATCTTTTCGACCACTCATGATGTTCGCGGCGTAGTTCAATCCCGCTTCGATATTGAAACCAGGAATCAGGTTTGCCGCATAAAAACCGCTGATATTCCGTCTAGAGGTCTCTGGCAAAAGGCCAGTCCTGTCGATAAAATGACTATCCGAAAACTGGACGCCGACATCTCCACCAAGCGCTCTCGCCTGCAAACCCAGTCCAACCGTTTTGTTGATGTTATCCCGGTTCGCGTTCGGAGCTACCAGACCAACCTTTCGGTCGTCTTCTCGGTAGGTTTGAAACATGCCTACGTTCGGAGCAAGTCGCTGGCGAGTCACAAATTGAGTCGTCTTATACTGGCCGTCCATGGTCGGTTGCCAATCACTATTGGTGTGACTATAATCCGAATGGCTGAAACCACCGATTAACCGGCCGCCGCCCAAAACGACAGCTCCATCCATAACGTATGACTGACCGGGCAACCCTCTCAAGTTGAAGTTCGCCCACGGACGCACGCCGTATGTCGGTGCGACAAGCTTAAGGTCGAACAGCTGCAATCCTGTTGCTGGATTGACATACTGCCCAAGCTGGTTCATTACTCCCGCACGGGGGAAGAAAGACTGGTATCCAAGCGAGATCGAGTTGAATAACTCTTTCTGCTCAGCGATTTGAGGCTCTTGTTTTGTGCCGCCGTCCGTCTTTGGCTCATCTTGGGCCACAGACATCGCCAGAGCTACTGCCAGGATTCCCAGAGAACTGATCGGTCGATAGATTCTTGAGTTCTTCATTAGGGTCTCCTACGGGGCCAAGAACAACGGGCTGGAGTTACTACCGTGGGTGGCCACATGGCAACCTGCGCTCCAACAGGAGTTCCCTGGATGGTGTCCGGCAAGCTTGTCGGTGTGACACTGTCCACAAAGACCCCGAGTCACGCTATTCAAAAGTTTCGGATTATTCGTTCCGTGCGGACGATGACACTCTTCACACGCTGTCGTAGAAAAGCCTGCGGCAGGATCGTGCTCATACAAGAACGGACCTGCAAATTCCGTGTGACAGGTAACGCACGCTCCACGAGAACTGTGTGCCTTGATCTTCGCCGCACGAGTTGGGTGAGTAGAGTGACAATCACTACATAGAACTCGACCCTCGGGGACGGGATGGTGCGAGGCATGCTTGAATTCCGTTACCTGAGGAAGGTGGCAAGAACCACAGAGTGTTGCTTCGTCAGCCTTTAGCATATTGAGCGGATCTTTTCGCCCTGCGAAGTTAACGACCGTTCTGGGGTCCCCCGCGTTTCCGTGTTTGATCGTCCCTTCGCCAAGCCCTGTTTCAGATTCAGGATGGATTTGATGGCACGAAACGCAAGCGAGGTCAGCCTTTGCGTGGTGTGTTTTCTTCCACTGAGGCTCATTCATTGTTGTCGCGTGGCAACGCAAACAGGCAGCAGAAGATTCTGCCGGGGTCATTTTTGTGAACGAGATGACCTCAGCACCGTCTTCAGCCTGGTGGATCCTGCCCGGACCATGGCATCCTTCACAACCTCGCTTCTCAAGAGGAAGCTTCGGATCTGAAACAAAAGCAAAGTGCGGAGAATTGCGGAAGTTCTTAACGCGCTCTTGATGGCAATCAGCGCATCCCTCGGATCCCATATAATCCTCGGCTTTCGCTCGCTTAAACAGCTTCTCAGCCTGATGTTGCGGAGCGTTATTGGTGCGGTTCGCGGCAGTGAAACCGGCAAGAATCGCAGCAACTCCAACTGCAAGCATTACTGTCTGTATACGTAGCACAACCACCTCATCGGGGACATCAAAGCCACCCAAGTAAATTCTCGGGGCTTTTACGCCAATCCTTGTCAGAATTATCCGTCTTTTGCTCAATTTGATGACTTCCAAAACGAGGACCGTTTCGAAATTACGCAAAATTAGCGCAATTTCGACAGTTTTGATTACTCTTGCAACGATATATATTCGCAAAAACTGATATATCCGGTTCGAAATCAGTGTCTATGCCAAGCAATCAGCAAAATAGTAGAGAGAATGGGGCAATTTTGCTAAGCGAGCTGTTCGAGACAGCCACTCGATGCTGTTCGCCATCGAGAGTAGTTCCGATTGCGGTCGAAAATATTGCGCCACCAAAAGGACGCACTATAGTCGTTGGTGCAGGAAAAGCCAGCGCGGCAATGGCAACCGCCTTCGACATGTGTTGGGATCATCCGATTAAAAAAGGGCTCGTCGTCACCCGATACGGACACTCGTCAAGTGCTTCCCGCATTCCCGTCTGTGAAGCCTCCCATCCGATCCCCGATAGAGCAGGTTTGCAAGCAACCTCTGAAATCCTAGAGATTGTCTCAACAAACCTAACAAAGAGTGATCTAGTCGTGGTTCTTCTTTCAGGAGGAGGGTCGGCGCTACTGGCTCTTCCGGTCGATACCATCTCTTTTGAAGAAAAGCGAAACATCACCGAAAAGCTACTTAGGAGTGGAGCCGATATCAGCGAAATGAACTGTGTTCGTAAACACTTCTCAAAAGTAAAAGGAGGCAGACTCTATGCTGCCTGCCAACCAGCACGGGTCATCACGATGAGTATCTCGGACGTCATCGGAGATAACCCTAGCGTTATTGCGAGTGGCCCAACTGTTCCTGATCCCTCAACGCGGCACGAAGCGATCGAAATACTTCGTCGATACGACATCAATGTTTCGCTCTCTGCATGGACCTGGCTCAATAACCCAACTTCTGAGACGCCAAAAGAGTTCGACTCTGACTATCGAATTATTGCTAGCCCTTCTCAAGCCCTTTCTGCGGCAGAGGAAGTTTGCTCAATACAGGGGATACAGGTGATCAATTTGGGTGCGGATCTTGGCGGTGACGCTCAGGCTCTTGCCAAACAGCAAGCAACATTCGCCAAACAGGTCGCTGACTCCGGCTGGAAAGGAGTTATTTTGTCTGGTGGTGAAACCACCGTAAAAGTTTCGGGCAGTGGGGTCGGTGGCAGAAATGTTCAATATCTTGGACAACTGGCTGTGTCCCTCCGTTCCGACCCGCGTATCAGCGCAATCGCTGCCGATACCGATGGAATCGACGGAATTGGCACGGCAGCGGGAGCAGTTATCGATCCAAGTAGCTTAGAACGCGCAAATTCACTAGGCTTATCTTTCGAAGAATCGCTGAGAAACAACGATTGCCATAGTCTCTTCAAAGCCTTGAAAGATCAAGTCGTCACCGGACCCACATTTACAAACGTGAATGATTTCAGAGCAATGCAGATTCAGTAATAACACAACTCTCCGCTCTCTCTCACCGTGGTAAATTCCCAAATGGGAATAACCATGAAGACCAAAGCCGCTCAAGCCCAAATTTGGTTCGTAACCGGCAGCCAGCACCTTTACGGTGCAGAAGCCCTCAAGCAAGTTGCTGAGAATGCTCAACTTGTCGCGAAAGCGCTCGACTCGTCACCTTCAATTCCATTACCCGTTGTCTATAAACCGATTTTAACGGGTCCGGATGAGATTCGACAGCTTGTCCTTGAGGCTAACAGCGATCCCAACTGCGCGGGCCTTGTCTTATGGATGCACACCTTCTCTCCGTCGAAAATGTGGATCGGTGGCCTGAGCCAACTCAGAAAGCCTTTCGCTCACCTTCATACGCAGGCTAATCGTGACCTACCTTGGGACACGATCGACATGGACTTCATGAACCTCAACCAAGCAGCTCATGGAGATCGCGAAGCCGGATTCATTCACACCCGGCTTCGACTGGGAAGAAAGGTGATCGTGGGTCATTGGAGCGACCCTGAAACTCAGAAGCAGTTAGGAGATTGGGCAAGAGTTGCCAGAGGTTGGGCTGACCTCCAGGGCGCCAAGCTATGCCGATTTGGCGACAACATGCGCCAAGTCGCGGTCACTGAAGGTGACAAGGTCGCCGCGGAAGCAAGGTTTGGGTTCGCAACCAATGGTTATGGCGTCGGCGATCTGGTTAAAGTGGTCAACGAGGTTTCAGATAGCGCCGTTGCAGACCTTTATACGCAATATATTGAGAGCTACGACGTCGCCCCTGAGCTGCAAAAAGGCGGAGACCGCTACTCTTCACTGGTTGATGCGGCAAAGCTTGAGCTCGGTATCCGAGCATTTCTTGAGTCAGGCGACTTCATAGGTTTCACCACTACTTTCGAAGATTTGCACGGGATCGCTCAGCTACCCGGTCTTGCCTGCCAGAGACTCATGGCGGATGGTTACGGATTCGGCGCTGAAGGAGACTGGAAGACCGCCGCTCTTCTTCGATTCATGAAAGTGGTTGCCGATGGGACCGATGGAGGGACCTCCTTTATGGAGGATTACACTTATCATCTCGATCCGCAAAAACCTCAGGTTCTCGGCGCTCACATGCTAGAGATCTGCCCGTCCATTGCAAAGAGTAAGCCTAAGATGGAGATTCACCCGCTCGGCATCGGCGGAAAAGACGATCCTGTCCGGCTGGTCTTCGACGCTCCCGCAGGTCCAGCGCTAAATGCCAGTTTGATCGACCTCGGAAATCGCTTCCGGCTGATCGTTCACGAAGTAGACGCCGTCGAGCCGCCTCCGATGCCCAATCTACCGGTCGCACGGGCGCTCTGGGAGTGCAAACCGGACTTCAAGACGGGAATCGCGGCGTGGATCTACGCTGGCGGAGCACATCACACGGGTTACAGCTACTCGGTGACAACTGAGCAACTTCGCGATTTTGCTGAGATCGCTGGAATCGAAGTCGTGGTTATCGATCAGGACACCAAGCTAGATTCGTTTAAGAACGAGCTACGCTGGAACGACCTGTATTGGCACTTAGCGCCGGGTATCCGAGGTTCCTAAACGGAATCCGGTACCCTATAGTGTATGAAAATTCGGCTGGGCCATTCGCCCGACTCTGACGACGCGTTTATGTTTTGGGGCTTGGCTCGAGGAGCGGTGAAAACCGACTACGACTTCGAGCACATTTTGCGAGACATCCAAACGCTCAATGAGTGGGCGATGGAAGGCAAACTGGAATCGACAGCGATTTCGGTTCACGCTTTTGCTTACGTGGCGGATAAGTACGCACTTCTCCGTCACGGCGGTTCATTCGGCGATGACTACGGTCCAATGATCGTTTCAAAAACGCCAATGACCAATGAAGAACTGAAAGAAACTGTCATTGCGGTGCCAGGCAAGTTCACTTCAGCATTCCTTGCTCTCAATCTCTTCTTTGCCGAGAAGTTTGGAAATGGAGTTAAGCCGAAGTTTGAGGTGGTTCCTTTCGATGAGATCATCCCGGCGATTCAGTCGGACAAGTACAAGGCAGGCCTCATCATTCACGAGGGCCAGCTCACCTACGGGAAAGAAGGACTCGTCCTCATCGCAGATATGGGAGTTTGGTGGAAATCAACGACAGGTCTTCCGCTGCCTCTTGGCGTCAACGTGGTTCGAAAGGACCTTGGCCCAGATGCTGTCGTCGAAGTCAGCCGATGCATGCGCGAGAGCATCAACGCGGGGTTGAATAACCGCGAAAAGGCTCTTGATTACGCTCTTGAGTTCGCTCGAGGAATGGATACGCCCACCAGCGACGAGTTCGTCGGTATGTATGTCAATCAGCGAACGGTCGATATGGGTGAAGACGGCGTGAAGTCCATCAAGCTCTTCTTGAAGCGAGGCGCAGAGGCAGGCATCGTCCCAGCGGTCGAAGTCTCTGTTATCGACTAATCGACGTTATTTCAAGCAATAAAGCAGCTGATGTGGCTCACATCAGCTGCTTTATTGCTTGTCCAACTAGTTACTTCTATCGGACTTCGTAGACCTTTCGGGCGACATCTCTCACACGTTGAACTTGAGACTTGTCACACACAAGGACACCGTGCTCGGTAGCCACGACAACAACGTTTTCAACGCCAACCAACCCGACAAAAAACTCACTCGATTCGTTCACAACGATGCAGCCTTTCGCATCGAGCATAACGGTCGAGCCTCTCGCGACATTGCCTAGATCGTCGCATGCGTGCGATCGCTCAATGGCATCCCAGGCACCGACGTCATCCCAGGGAAAGTCGGAAGGGACGCAGTGCACAGTCTTTGCTCGTTCCATGACGGCGTAGTCAAAAGCAAGGTTGGGTAACCGAGCAAATGCTAACTCAGCTCCGTTGTGATCCGATTTTTGAAGGGCATCTGCGATCAAGTCGATCACATCGGCAACCTCCGGTTGAGCTTGCTTAAATTCTTTCTTGAAGCCTTCCACGGTGAAGAAGAACATCCCGGCATTCCAATAAAAGTTGCCAGAACTCACAAATTCTTCTGCGGTTGCCTGATCGGGCTTCTCGCGGAAACTGCTTGCGCGATAGGCGAACCGTCCGCTCTCTAGCGTGATTTGATCCGCTTTGGACGTTTCGATGTAACCGTAACCTGTCTCAGCTCGATCTGGCGTAATTCCAATAGTCACAAGCCCAGATGTCTGCTCAGCAACTTCGAGCGCAACCGCGACCGTTTGACGAAACTTCTCTGGCTCACCGATGAGGTGATCGGCAGTAACGACCGCTATCGTCGCGTCTTCGAAACCAGCGGCCACGAGGCTAGCCACTGTCCAAACCAAAGCGCCAAGCGTATTTCTCTTGATCGGCTCGGCAAGAATATTCGGCGTCGGCACAACTCCAGCTTCACTGATAGGCTCTGCTAAGGCTTTGCTGGTTGAGATGAAAACGTGGTCTCCGCCAACAAGTGGGATCAAGCGATTGACCGCTTCCTCCAACATGGTCTCGTCTGGACTAGTGAGTTTGAGGAGCTGTTTGGGCTGTCCTGGCCGGGATAATGGCCAAAACCTCTCACCAGAGCCGCCTGCCATCACAACTGCAAGTCGCTGTGCCATAGGCAAAAGATACCCCTAGACAGATTGCTAGATTGGTGCTATCGTAAAGTTTTGGTCTCGTTCCTGCATCTAAGGCTCTCATGCGACGAACACTAGCCCTTGCGATCCTCACGAGCCTTGTCTCCTTCGCTAACGCCACCGTCAAAATCCTTGACCTTCGGGTGACTGATTCGAGTGGCAGGAACGTCGAGATGAAGGTTGGGGAGCAATACTATCTGTGCGCCGACATTTTGGTTTTAAATCAAACCAGGCCTTACTCCTTTACCTACTCAACGCCAGATCGAAACAAGGCCACCCCCCGAATCACCTTCGGCGTAAGGTCCAACGGAACCTATCACGTGGTGTGGGGCACTTTTGTTCCGCTATACGATGGAGCCCAATCCATATCCGTAAGCTGCACCTCCGCTTCTTCAATTTTCTCGAAGTCTTTCACCCCGACTCCGAGCAACTCTGCAATTGAATCCTTCAACTCTAAAACCCTCAGTGCTTCTTGGGGTGCCTCCGTCACCCTCGACCGAACCACCAAACAAATCGCGGCTTGGCTTCCTGTTCCAATCGACTCGTCGAACCAAACTGTTCTCTCTTCGGCTTGGCCAGGGGGTGCTCAGCAACTATCAAATGAAAGTGGCGATCCAGCAGAGATCGTCTCAGTGGCGAACTCCAGATCACTTTCCGTTCAAGCAACTTCCTCCGTTCTCGCTTCTGGTGTTAGAATTTCAGCCGCACAACTCAGCTCAGTTCCTATGAGTTCGATTTCGAGAGACGAGTTCCGATCGTGGCTGTCCGCCGAAACCCGAGCACAGTCATCCAACGCCCAGATTGTTAACTTTGCTAAGACCGCTACGCGGGGAATGACCTCTTCAACGTCGGTTTATGATGCCGCCAAGGCCATCTACCAATCGATTTTGAGCCGATCAACCTACACCAAGCGTAACTCAGCTCCCGACGCTCTTTACGCATTGCAGAACAGAAAGGGTGAATGCGGCGACCTAAGCGCACTGTTCGTCGCCTCATGCCGAGCTGTCGGTATTCCAGCTCGAGCAGTCACGGGATTTGCGACGGGAACCAGCCAGTGGCACGTTTGGGCTGAGTTCAACGTTCCAGGATACGGCTGGGTTTCGGTTGATCCTGCCTACGCCGTAACCCTGCAACCCAAAGCAACGACTCCGCTCTACTTCGGTGTCATTCCAGAGATGAACAATCGAATCGCGATGAGTGTTGGGTTCTCTCATTCGGTGGGGGGCTTCAGCACCGACTTCCTCCAAACACCCCAGGTGTATTGGACCAGCGGATCCAGAATGAAGAGCGGTCAACTGATCAGCCAACTGGTCGTTTCGGCTAACCAACCCTAGTCTCACGTCGCTTGAGTAATCGAAGGGGCTGCCTCAACCAAGGTGGCCCCTTTTCTTTGCCTGAGGCATTAAGTTTGGTACGAATACAAAGTGCTGAGCTTCTTTGATCGTTATCGATTTCGACACAACAAACGATGGCAAGTTGGTGGCTGGTAGATCGTCTGCGGCTACGCCGCAAATACAAAGCGCTCTCCAGCGAGCGCACTCCATAGAGTTGGTTCTTGTTTGGAGTGCGCGGGCTTACAACCGACTAGTCTATAAGCTCCTCAATCAAACGCTGTTCAGTAGGAGAACCGGTTGAGGAACACAAGGGATAGCACACGGCCATGCAGGCAGCCTCAATCCGCGCGTATTGCCGAGACGAAGCAACCACGTAGTCGAAGAACCAGGCTCGCCAATGCCGAGTTTGTTGTTCGTATGCGTCCCACTCACACAAAACAGGCAATTCGAACTGCAAATATCCTGCTTCGCATAAATGCCATTGAATACGGTAGACCACTTCTGAGAGAACGCTGACGTCAAAGTCATCCCTCCCCCGCAGCGCACGTGTCAGATCGCTTTCTATGTTTAGCGCTGCGGTTGCGATAAGGTAGCGACGGCGGCACTCATAAAACAAACCCGACGGGCTCGCGTGTGAAGTTCCTTGCTCGTTGGCGTCAAACTCGTAGCTTTGTGCACTGACCCGAGATAATGGCTGGTTTCGGTAGCGGTCAAATGTCGCATGTGGATGCTCGCCTTTTTCGTTCAGCAAGCTCATGTCCCGCTGCTCCTAATCAGGTTGAGTTTGAGCAGGAACGCCAGAAGATCGGGCTCGGGGATGTGGGGGTCGATGCCGTAGGCAGCAGCGACGGCGGCGTCCAGCTTTTCATGCGCGTGACGAAGCCATGCGGGGCGCTCGTTGTACAGTCGGGTGAGGGTGCGGGCGGCAACCTTTGCCCGAGCTCCGGGTCTGGCGACGCGCCGGACGTAATGGGCTTCGGCCACTTCCGGTGCCCCTCGCCCCACTCCGGTGGGGAGAGGGGATGGGGTGAGGGGATTTGGGGTCGCACAGTCGCTGCTCGCCGTCGCCGAGTTAGCCGGAGAAGTGTCATCAGAGGGTGCCGAATTCGAGGCCGAACTTGCAGGATTCGCCCGCATAGTTGTCGCCTCTTGACCCGCGCCGTTGCCCCTCACCCCCGGCCCCTCTCCCACGGAGGGGAGAGGGGAGCGCGGTATCCACTTGTCCCATGGTCCGCCGACGGTGGCGGGAAAGACGAGGGTTTCTTCCATCGTCCATTCGGGCGGGTTCAGCCAATCGTGAATTGTTCAGGTCAAAGGTGAGAAGCGAATGGCGAAGGGGTTCGCTAACCACCGCTCAATCTTCGCGGTTAACGAGGTGAACCGTAGAAACGGCAAAGAGAACGGACGCGCGATTCACTGTTCACTTTTCACCATTCACGACCGGCAACCGTCTGCGCGGCGGAGACAAAGCGTTCTCAAGCGAACGCAGTCCAGAGAGGCTAGAAGTCGTCGATCACGTTCACGCGATCCGTCGCAAACCCCATCACCGTCTCGTAAAACGCTAGTTCTGCTTTCGCCTTGAACCACTGTGCCGAGCACCATTCATATTGATCGGCTCTAGCGACCAACTTGTGATGCACTGGGTTATTGTGAACGTAGGCGAGACGTGCCAAATACGACTTCTCGAAGGTCAGATGGGTATCCCAAAAACGGTACCACACTTGTCGGCCAGGAGCCGAATCGAGCTTGTTTAGTTCGGTTGCCGTATGGGTATGCACTTTTCCGAGAAAACGCTGAAACTGTGCGCCTTCTTCTGGAGCAATGCCCACGAAGTGATAGTGGTTACTAAAGACGGCCCATGCTTGAATCTGCCAGCCAAATACTTCCGCTTCGCGCAACAGGGAGTCTTCGAGCAGGCTGAGCTTCTCAGGTGTGTCGAAAAGTCGCTCTTTGCAGTATGTGCCTGCCGTCACGCAGTAGAGCCCTGGGCCGCAGACCTGCCGCGATGGGGCGTGAGGCCAACTCTTCATAGATCGAATGATACGAAAGCAGTCGAACTTTCGTCAAGATTTGGAGTGCGCGGGCTTGACCGCGCTTTCACTCGACGTGTGCGCTGTGCTTCTGCCGTCATTATCGATTTCGACCCTATCAACGATAACGAGTATCTATCTGCTGGTTAGTCTGCGGCTCCGCCGCGAACACAAAGCGCTCTCAAGCGAGCGCACTCCACATTGACTTTGTCGTGATCGACGAGGGTCTGCGCAAGCAAACAGCGGTCAGTCCTCTCAAGATAATGGGTGGAAACTATCTCGCAGTTCGGGAGGGCTTACCGAAACTCGTTGAGGTGATCTGCTGCGATCTGGTCAGGACTCAGGGAAACCTTTTGCAGGTTCAGCAAGCCTTGTAGCGGCGATAGGTCGGAGACTTGGGTGTGCCAGCAGTTCAGTGTTTGCAGCGCGGTCAACCCTTTTAGCGGCGATAGGTTGGAGACTTGGGAGAAACTGCAGTCCAGTGTTTGCAGCGCGGTCAGCCCTTTTAGCGGCGATAGGTCGGAGACTTGGGAGTAACTGCAGTACAGGGTTTGCAGCGCGGTCAGCCCTTGTAGCGGCGATAGGTTGGAGACTTGGGAGCTACTGCAGTTCAGTGTTTGCAGCGCG